>CAWBAQ010000012.1:0-163942 GCA_963786795.1 uncultured Actinomycetota bacterium | reverse complement strand
GTCGCGGACCCGGGTGAGGTGCTGGTGGTCGACGAGCCGGATGACGTCGATGGCGTCGTTGAACGCTGCCGCGCCGAGCCGTGGGCGGGTTTCCTTCGCGTGGCCGACGGCGTACGCCGCGAGCAGCGCGTGGTCCAGCTGGCTGAGGTACAGGCTGCGCAGCTCGGCGAGGGCGGCGTCGTGGTCGCGCTCGGCATGGGCGTACTCCCGGTCGCGTTCGTGCACGTCGAGCCAGCGGCCGTGCAGCCCGAGATTCATCGCGCGTCCACCGAGGAGCTCGTGGAGCTCGGCGTCGTCGGGCTCACGCTCCTGCCAGCCGGCCGTCACCATGGCCACGGGCGCGTTCGGGTCCAGGTCGCGGGCGACATGTTGGACGCTCGGCCGTCGTTGCGGCCCGAGCAGGGTGACGGTGCGGTTCACGCCACGTGCACCTGGACGGTGCGCCCGACATCGTCCAGCATCCCGCGGAGGACGTCGTAGTCGGCGTGACGCATGCGGACGTACGCGTTGGCCATGTAGCCCGCTTCGACCGGCTGCGTCGGCGTGCCCGGGTTCGGCAGGTGGGCGTCGAGCACCCACTCGCCGTACTTGGCTTGCATCTCATCGACGCCGGAGTACCCGGAGATGTTGCCGTCCCGCTCGGGACGCAGCGCGATGATCCCACTTGCGTAGCGTCGGGACGGGCGGGTCGCGACGTGTCCGTGCGCGACGGCGTTGGCCCACTCGCGGTACAGGTCGAGGTCGTTGCCGGCCGAGTAGAGGTCCCACGCGCCGACCCCCGGTGGCCGGCAACCGATCTCGGAGAACCTGAGCCCCTTGGGCCCGAAGAACCACTCCATGTGGGTGGCACTGGTGCCGATGCCGAGCGCCTCGACCACCCGGTGGCCGAGCTCGCGGAGCTGGGCGTAGTCCGAGACGGTGTCCACCCGGTTGGTCGAGATGAACTGCGGCGAGATCCACCGGGTCCTCATCGCCTCCAGCACGTTGGGGTAGTAGTGCGACACGAAGTCGAGCTCCGCGTTCCCGTCGACCGCCAGCGTGTCGTAGAACCCCTCGTGGCCCTCGACGTACTCCTCGACCGCGATCGACGTGACGCCCTTCCCGCCGAACATGGAAAGGGCCGCGTCGAGCTGCTCACGGTTGTCCACGCGGGTGGTGTCCAGCGCGCCGGCGCCGGTGCGCGGCTTGAGGATGATCGGGAAGCCCACGGCATTGACGAACTCGTGCACCTGCTCGGAGCTGTCCGCCGCCGTCGACGCCGCGGTCGGTACGCCGGCAGCTCGCAGCGCTTCCTTCATCGCCGGCTTGTCGCGGCACAGCCACGCCGTGCGCATGGAGGTCCCGGGGATGTGTGCAGCGCTCCCGCACCTCGGCGGCCGTGAGCGTGTGCGCCTCGATCGTCGCCTCCAGGCGGTCGATCCAGAGCTTGTCCTGCAGCCAGCGGACCGCGTCGGTCATCGTGTCGACGTCGACCACGTTCCCGACCTGCTGGTAGTGCACCATCCAGCTCTTCAGCTCGTCGTCGAGGTACTCCTGCGGAGACTCGCCGATGCCGATCACCTCGGCGCCGACCTCCGCGAGCGCACGCACGAACTGGCGCTGGTTCTGAGGGAAGTTCGGCTCGACGAAGATCACTCGCATCCCGGCATGCTAGCCCCGCACGGGTCGACAGTGGCCGGTGCGAGCCGGGTTCACCCTCGACCATCTGTTCCGAGGCCCGACATGCCGGTAACGTCCGTGGCATGGTCGCCGCCGCCTTCGTCGCGCCGTACCTCCTGGAAGCCACCGCGCGATTCGTCACGTGTGCGGCCTCCCTGCCGGACGTGCAGCTCGGACTGGTCACCAGCGACCCGCTCGAGCGGATCGCCCCTGAGCTTCGCAACCGGCTGGCCGGGCACTGGCGGGTCGACAACGCGCTGGACCCGAGACAGATCGCTGAAGGCGTGGCCGGACTGCGCCAACAGATGGGCCGGGTCGACCGGCTCGTGGGCGCGCTCGAGCAGCTGCAGGTGCCGCTCGCCCAGGTGCGCGAGGCGATGGGGATCGAGGGGATGGACGTCACCACGGCCGTGAACGTGCGCGAAAAGCCGCGGATGAAGGAGGTGCTGCGGGCCGCGGGCGTGCCGTGCGCCAGGCACGCGCTGGTGCATGACGCGACGCAGGCGAAGCGCTTCGCCGCCGAGGTCGGCTTTCCGCTGGTCGCGAAGCCTCCCGCAGGCGCGGGATCGCAGGCCACCTACCGGCTCGACGACGACGCCACGCTCGACGGTTGGTTGGGCGCCGTACCGCCGAGCAGCGACGCCCCGGCGCTTCTCGAGGAGTTCCTCGTCGGCGAGGAGCACACCTTCGACAGCGTGACGTTGGGCGGTACGACGGTGTGGTCGTCCATCGCCGACTACCACCCCCCGCCTCTGGAGGTGCTGCGCAACCCGTGGATCCAGTGGACGGTGGTGCTGCCGCGCGACACCTCCGGACCGGAGTACGCCGGCATCCACGAGGTCGGCCCGGCGGCGCTCCGTGCGCTCGGGGTGACCGACGCGCTCACCCACATGGAGTGGTTCCGGCGACCCGACGGGTCGGTCGCGATCTCCGAGGTCGCGGCCCGGCCGCCCGGCGCGCAGCTGACGTCGATGCACGGCTACGCCCACGACTTCGACATGTACAGCAGCTGGGCCAGGCTCGTCGTGCTCGGCTCGTTCGACGTGCCCGAACGACGGTTCGCCGCGGGTACGGCGTACCTGCGCGGCATGGGGCGCGGGCGGGTCCGCGCGGTGCACGGGGTGGACGAGCTCAACCGGCAGATCGGCCACCTCGTCGTGGAGTCGCGGCTCCCGCGGCAGGGTGAGGAGGCCGGCACGGACTACACGGGGCAGGGGTACGTGATGGTGCGTGACCCTGACACGGACGTGGTGCGCGACGCCATGCACCGGATCATCAACGAGATCCGCGTCGAGCTCGTGGAGGCGCTGTGACGAACGTCGTGATGATCTCGCCTGGCTACCCGCAGGAGATGGCCTACTTCACCCGCGGGCTGGCCTCCGTCGGGGCCACGGTCATCGGGGTCGGCGACCAGCCGCCCGACGCGCTCCCGGGCCCGGCGCGCGAGGCCCTGGCGCACTACGAGCACGTCTCGCTGGCCGACGAGGGAGCGGTGGTCGCGGCGCTGCGCGGGCTCGCCCGACATGTCCGGATCGACCAGGTCGAGTGCCTGTGGGAGCCGTACATGCTCCTCGCCGCTCGACTGCGCGAGGTGTTCGGGCTGCCCGGCATGACCGTCCAGCAGACGCTGCCGTTCCGCGACAAGGAGCTGATGAAGCAGACGCTCGACGCCGCCGGGATCCGCACCCCGTGGCACGCGAGCGCCACAACCGTGGCCGGGATCTGGGAGGCCTCCGAGCGCGTCGGCTACCCGCTGATCGTGAAGCCCATCGCCGGGGCCGGCTCGGCGGACACCTACCGGGTCGACTCCGCCGCCGAGCTCTCCGAGGTCCTGCCACTGCTGCGACACGTCCCCGAGGTCAGCGTGGAGGAGTTCGTCGACGCCGAGGAGCTCACCTACGACACGGTCTGCGCCGGCGGCCGGGTGCTGTTCGAGCACATGCTGCTCTACCGCCCTCGCCCGTTGCAGATGAGCATGCACGAGTGGGTGAGCCCGGTGGCGATCTCGCTGCGTGACCTCGACGTCCCGTACCTGGAGGGCGGTCGGCAGATGGGGGAGCAGGTTCTGGCGGCGCTCGGGTTCGAGACCGGGTTCACGCACATGGAGTGGTACCGCAAGCCCGACGGCGAGGTGGTCTTCGGCGAGATCGGCGCCCGGCCGCCCGGGGTACGTGTCGTGGACCAGATGAACTTCAACACCGACGGCGACGTGTACGTCGGCTGGGCCGAGGCCGTGGTCCACGGCCGGATGCGGCAGCTGGAGCACAGGTACAACGTCGGCCTCATCTGCAAGAGGGCGCAGGGGTCCGGACGGATCACGTCGGTGCAGGGCATCAACGAGCTGCTCGCGGAGTACGGCAAGGACGTGGTGGTGGTCGACCTGCTTCCCGTCGGGGCGCCGCGCCGGGACTGGCGGGCCAGCACCATCGGGGACGGGATCGTGATCGTGCGGCACCACGAGCTGCAACGGGTGATCGAGATGACCGAGCGGTTCGCGTCGGACCTGCGGCTGTACGCCGCGTGATGCGCACCGACGCCGACGTCCGCGCGGCACTGGCAGGCCGCCCTGCCCGTGGCCCGTGCCGGTCTGGAACGGCTGGTGCGCATTCCCTCGGTGTCGGCCGACCCGTCCGCGCACGCCCACGTGGAGGCCTCGGCGGCCGAGGTCGCGGGCCAGCTCGAGGCAGCCGGCCTGCCGGAGGTCGAGGTGGTGCGTGCCGAGGGCGGCCTGCCGGCGGTCCTCGCCCGACGACCGGGACCTCCCGGCGCCCCGGTGGTGCTGCTCTACGCCCACCACGACGTGCAACCGGTCGGGGACCGGACTGCCTGGCGCAGCGAGCCGTTCGAGCCGGTGGAGCGGGACGGCCGTCTCTACGGCCGCGGCGCTGCGGACGACAAGGCCGGCATCGCGGTGCACCACGCGGCGATCAGGGCGCTCGGGGACGACCTCGGGGTCGGCGTCACGGTGCTCGTCGAGGGCGAGGAGGAGATCGGGTCACCCACGCTGCCGACGCTGCTGGCCACCCATCGCGACCGGCTCGCCGCAGACGTGCTCGTGCTCGCCGACTCGATGAACTGGCGCGTCGGCGTGCCCGCGCTGACGACCTCGCTACGCGGTGGCGTCAGCGTGGTCGTCGAGGTGGCCACGCTGCGCCACGCCGTGCACAACGGCGTGTACGGCGGGCCCGTGCCCGACGCGCTCACCGCCCTGGCCCGGCTGCTGGCGACCTTGCACGACGAGCGTGGCGACGTCGCGGTGCGAGGGCTGGCACGGGGTACCGCCGACCCGCTCGACCTCACCGAGGACCGGCTGCGCGAGGACGCCGGGGTCCTCGACGGGGTGCGGCTCATCGGCTCCGGGTCGTTGACGTCACGGCTGTGGCGGGGCCCGGCGCTCTCGGTGGTCGGCATCGACGCGCCTCGCGTCGACGAGGCCGGCATGGTGCTGGTGCCCTCGGCCCGGGCCCGGCTGGCGTTGCGGATCGCCCCCGGCGACGACGCCGGAGCGGCCCGCGACGCCCTGGTCCGGCACCTGGAGACCCATGCCCCGTGGGGGGCGCACGTGCGAGTGACGGCCGGTCGGCCGGTCGCGCCGTACTCCGCCCGCACCATCGGGCCGGCGTACGCCGCGGCCCGGGAGGCGTTCGCGACCGCCTGGGGCGTGCCGCCGGTCGAGATCGGTGTCGGCGGATCCATCGGTTTCCTCGCGCCGTTCGCCGAGGCGTTCCCGGACGCCGAGGTGCTCATCACCGGCGTCGAGGACCCGGACACCCGCGCCCACGCGCCGGACGAGAGCCTCCACCTCGCAGAGTTCGAGCGGGCGTGCCTCGCCGAGGCGCTGCTGCTGCACCGGCTCGGCCAGCTCGACCTAGCAGACCTCGTCCAGGTACTGCGGCAGCATCCGCCACCAGGTCGCCCAGTCGTGCTCGAACTCGGGGCCCCACGAGTCCACACGGTTCGGGACACCCTTGCTGCCGAGCGCGTCGGCCATCGCCCAGGACTCGCCGATGTCCTCCCACGCGCCCTCGCCGGACGCCAGGATCACCCTCCGCTGCCGCAGCGTGTCCAGCTGCGGCCCCTCGAGGCCGGGCAGGAAGTCCAGCGGCGAGGCGAAGTAGAGGTCGTCGCTGAACTGCTCGTCGAGGAACCGCTGCAGCCGGTAGGTACCGCTCATCCCGATCGCGGCCTCGAACACGTCGGGGTAGCGGCAGAGCACGGCCACCGCGTTGAACGCGCCGATCGAGGCTCCGGCGGTGACGACGCGCGGACGTTGGCCGCCCAGGTCGGCGTAGATGGCCGGGAGGACCTCGTTGACCACCGCCTGGTGGAACTGGTTGAGCAGCCACATGCGGTACGCCGGGGTGCCGGCGAACGTGGCGAGTGCACGCCCGGCGACGCTGTCGCAGGAGTAGAGCTTCACCCGCCCGCTCTCGACGAGGTCTCCGCACGCGCCCACGAGGTGGTTGCGCTCGATCTCCTCCGCGTCACCGCCGGCCGTCGGGAAGACCAGCACCGGTGTGCCGAAGTGGCCCCATCGCGCCAGGCTGATCGGCTGCTGCATCCGGTCCGACAACCACCGCTCGGTCGCCTTCATGCAACCGCACCTCCGCACTCGCTACGACTGATTGCCTCCGAGCATGGCCCAATCCGGCCGCTTCTCATAGATTCGTGCCCGTGACTCATCATCTGATCGGCCTGCTCCTCGGTGCCGAGGAGGACTGGCCGCAGGCGTTCGAGGCGATGCTTGCGCATGGTCGGGCCGATCGACCACGGCGGCGACACGCACGACGCTCTCCAGCGAGCGGCTGACGATCGAGCCCTTCCAGCTCGACGACCCGGTGCGCACCCCGCTGGTGATCGACCGGCTGGCGCACTGGTACTACCACCCGCGCGAGTGGCTGAAGAAGGCGTCGCTGGTCAACGGCACCTACCTGCTCAACAGCCCGTTCACCTTCCAGTCGATGGAGAAGCACAGCGCCTACTGCGCGATGGTCAGGCTGGGGCTCAAGGTGCCGCCGACGACCCTGGTGCCGTACAAGAACCCCATCGACAACGTGCGGTGGGCCTACACCGCCGAGCGCTACAACCAGTCCTTCGACCTTGACGCGCTCGCCGAGGAGCTCGGCTACCCGCTGTACATGAAGCCGTTCGACGGCGGCGGCTGGCGCGGCGTCTCGCGGATCAACGACCGCGGCGACCTGCACCGTGCGTACGACGAGTCCGGCGAGATGCTCATGCACCTGCAGGCGACGATCGACTACGAGCACTTCGCCCGGGCGCTGTCCATCGGCCCCGAGACGATGGTCATGGACTTCCGCCCCGACCAGCCGATGCACAACCGCTACGCGGTCTCGCACGGGTTCCTCTCCGAGTCCGCCGGGTCGCAGACGGTGGCGATCAGCCGGGTCGTGAACGCGTTCTTCTCCTGGGAGTTCAACTCCGCCGAGATGCTCGTGAGGGGCGACGAGGTCTACCCGATCGACTACGCGAACGCCTGCCCGGACGTGGCGGTCACCTCGCTGCACTACTACTTCCCGTGGGCGATCACGGCGCTGGTCCGCTGGTCGACGTACTGCGTGGTCACCGGCCGCAAGCCCAACGTGGACCTGCAGACCCGCGGCTACTTCGCGATCGCCGACGACCCCGACATGTCGTACGACGAGAAGCTGGCCGCCTACCTCGCGCTGGCCGACGAGTACTTCGAGACCGAGCGCTACTGGGAGTGGTGCGGCGAGCACCTCGGCCACCTCGAGGAGCGCGTCCACGAGTGGGTGGCCTCCGACGACTTCGACCGGATGCTGCGCGACACCGTCGCGGCGACGTACCCGCCGCACGAGCACGACGAGTTCCTGGCGCACTTCCGCGGGCTGATCGAGCTGTGGCTGGACGACAACGCTTGACCGCACCCCACGCGCCTCGCCCTCGGCACCCGGAGCGCCGCCTGTGGCCTACGTGCCGTCAGGCACGGTGAGGAGCATCGGGCGGTGGGGCTATCGGTCGCCCGCTCCGGTGGCAGCCACAGCGGCGGCAAAGCCTGAATCCTTCACCGTCATCGTTCTCCTGGCGCTCGCCCCAGCGATGCGGTATCCACCCTCTCTTGCACAGGAGCCGCAGCACGTCGATCTCCCTCCGTCTGCCTGTCTGAGATCGAAGATACGGCCACCTGCGAAAGTGCCCTGACCGAGACGTTCCGGCTCAGCTAGAGGGGGCGCTTGAAGCCCTCGTGGCTGGCCTCGTACCCGAGCCGGTCGTACAAGCGATGGGCGTCGATCCGCGTCTTGTCCGAAGTCAGCTGGGCGAGGGTCGCGCCGTGCAGCCTGCCGAAGGCATGAGCCCACTCGAACAGCGCGGTCCCGAGTCCGGTTCCTCGCGTGCCGGAGGCGAGGCGCACCGCCTCGATCTGCAGCCTCTTGGCCCCTCCGCGTGCCAGTCCAGGTATCAGAGTCAGCTGCATGGTGCCGACGAGGCCGCCGTCAAGGTCACGCACCGCTGCGAGGTACTGATGCGGATCACGGGCGATCTCCCGGAACGCAGCAAGATATGGATCCAGCCCGTGCACTTCCCGACCGGCCCCCAGGACGTCGTCTGCCAGAAGTGTCACCAGGTCCGACACGTCAGATTCGGTCGCGCGGTCCACGGTGAACCGACGTCCCCCGGCCTCGAGTGACCGCCCAAGCATCTCCTCCGGCCTGGACGTGCCAGCCCTGTCGTCCATGGACGCGAGGGTATCGGTCGCATCCGGACACGGCCGCCATCGCACATGGTCGGACGTCCGGGGGACGCCGTAGGCCCGAGACGAAGTGGGTCGTCTCGGGCCTACGTACTTTCCGGCACCTTCTCAGGGGTGCCTCATCGACGTCGTTGGTTACTGGCGTCCCGAGGACAGGGGTTCACCCGGGACGCGCGAGAGGGACGGTCAGCAGGCACGGTCCAGCCGGATCCGACCGCGACTTGACCTTCATCCGCTACTTGCGAAGACATCACCAAGACCCTCGGGACCTAGATGTCGCCGGGGTCCAGGGCGACGGTGGACTGACTCCACACTCATGGCCCATTATCCGGAGGCGTAAACCTCGGGACCAGGCGAGGCACCGCTTCGTCTCGGCATGCGAAACGCGACGGATTCGCAACGGCTTCCGGCCAGTTCCCGTCGCCAGCAGGTCAGTGCTCACAGCCAGCGCCGCACCCGCCGCGTGTAGTCGTCGTACGGCGCACCGAACCGCTCGTGCAGGAACCGCTCCTCGGGGCGGATCGCGCCCCAGAGGACGAGCAGCACCGCGGCCGGGAACAGCACGAGCCCCCAGAACGTGGGTGCCAGCAACGCGAGCCCGAGGTAGAGCGCGAGCAGACCGACGTACAACGGGTTGCGGGAGAGGCGGTAGGGCCCCTCCTCGATCATCGCGTGCGTCGCCTGCCCCGGCAGCAGCCCGGTCTCGTGCCGGCGGAACAGCCACAGCGACCAGCCGTTCCACCCGACGAAGAACAGCACCAGGGCCCAGCCGAGCGGACCCCGCCACCCGCCGAGGACGACCGGGTCACCCCAGAGCAGCGTGGCCAGCCAGCCGACGAGCAGGGGCGCGCCGATCGCGACCGGCGGCCAGAGCCGGAACGCGACGGTTTCCTCGGAACCGTGCACCATGCCCTCATTGTCGCGGGTGGTCGGGTGGTGTTCAGGGCTGCTGGTCGCGGCGACGCCTTGGACGGAGTCGGCTAGCCGGCCGCGGAGCCCTGTTAGGTTGCCCTGATGGTGACTGGAGGCACGCAGATCACGGGTATGGGTGAGTGCGCGATGGGCCCGGTGCGTCGGATCAGGATCGGGCGGGCGCCCGGCCCCGAGCTCCAGGTTCTCGACCTCGGCGCCACCATGCACACGCTCGAGGTCACCTGTGGGGACGGCGTTCGTCGCAACGTGCTGCTCGGTCATCCCACCCCGCAGGAGTACCTCGACTCGACCGCCTACATCGGTGCCACCATCGGCCGTTACGCAAACCGCATCGCCGGCGGGCGGTTCACTCTCGACGGGGTCGAGCACCAGCTCGGCACCCACGACCGGGGCAACCATCTGCACGGCGGACCGGAGGGCTTCGACCGCCGGGTCTGGGAGATCGTCGACGTGGGGGACGATCATGTGCGACTGGAGCTGGAGAGTCCCGACGGCGACCAGGGCTACCCGGGCAGGATGCGCGTCAGCGCGCGATTCGGGGTGACGGGCGAGGCGGTGCGGCTAGACCTGGAGGCCACCGCCGACGCCGCCACCCTGGTCAACCTGACCAGCCACGCCTACTTCGACCTGGCCGGCACCGGCAACGTCGACGACCACGTCCTCACGGTCCGCGCGGACCGGTACACCCCGGTCGACGACACCGGGATCCCCATCGCTGGACACGCGCCGGTCCACGGAACGCCGTTCGACCTACGCCGACCGACGGTGCTCGGCGAGGTCGATCCGGCAGCCGCACCCGCAGGTCGTCTCGGCCCGGGGCATCGATCACAACCTGGTGCTCGACGGCGAGCGGTCTGCGCCCGGTAGCCGACGCTCGAGTCCGCACACGCCCGGCTCCGGCTGGTGCTGAGCACCGACCAGCCCGGCCTGCAGGTCTACACCGGCAACTTCCTGGACGGCAGCACCCGGGGAACCGACGGTCGACTGCTCCGACAGGGGGCGGGCATCGCGCTCGAGCCGCAGCGGTTCCCAGACACCCCCAACCGACCGGAGTTCGGGTCCGCGGCGCTTCACCCCGGCGAGATCTACCGCTCGACGATCGTCTGGACCTGGGAGCCCGTCTGAGGACGAGATCTCCGGTCACCCGTGTCCGATCCTGATGGTCGCAGGACGCGTGATCACTATCGAGGAGCCCGCGGATGTCACTCACACGAATTCACAACTTGTCCATCTCCCTCGACGGCTTCGCCACCGGCGAGCCGCAGTCCGCCGACGCACCGTTCGGCCATGCGGGCCAGCGTCTGCACGAGTGGATGTTCGGCACCCGGTTCTGGGACGCGGGCGGAACCGCCGGAGTCGACGACGCCTTTGCAGTGCGCCACAGCTACGGCATCGGCGCCGAGATCATGGGCGCCCACAAGTTCGGCCCGCCCGGCTGGCAGGACGACCCGGACTGGAAGGGATGGTGGGGTCCGAACCCGCCGTTCCACACGCCGACGTTCGTGCTCACCCACCGCACGCGGGCCTCGATCGAGATGGAGGGCGGCACCACGTTCCATTTCCTCGACGCCGCCCCGGCCGATGCGCTCGAGACCGCCCGTGAAGCTGCCGATGGCCAGGACGTCCGGATCGGCGGTGGCCCCACCGTCGTACGCGACTTCCTCGCGGCTGGGCTCGTCGACCACATGCATCTCGTCCAGGTCCCTGTCGTGCTCGGCCGCGGCGTCCGCGTGTGGGACGGCCTCGAGGCCCTCGAGGACGCCTACGACATCGAGGCGGTGTCCTCTCCCAGCGGCGTCACCCACCTGACGTTCACGCGGTCACGACGACGCGGGTGAACTCTCCGGGCGCCTCGAACGTGTACCAACATGATGGGTCCGCGCGCCCTCCCGGCGGACCGCCGCAGCGCCACGAGAGGAAGCGTCATGCGCAATTTCCGGTCGGTACTTGCTCGATCCACCGCCATCACTGCTGCCCTGGTGGTCACCGCGACCTCTGCGGGCCCCGCCATGGCGAGTGGCCACACAGTCCTCCGCGAGAATCTTGAGGGCATCTTTCCTTTGACCGACCCGGTCAACCCCAGCCCGGTGATCGCCGGCGTCAGCCCGGGCGGGGCGCCCTGGGTGCTGGACGAGGGCAGCCGGGTTCGCGTACGTGAGGACGGCCGCATCACCGTCGACATCAGTCAGCTCGTCATTCCCGGCCGTGTGCCGGGCAACCCTGTCGACATGATGGCCGCCAGCCTCGTCTGCGACGACATGGTCGTCGATTCCACGCAGGCCTTCGCTGTGAGTCAGGAGGGTAACGGCGGCATCAGCGATCGCATCGCCGCGATCGACGACTGCGACGACCCCATCGTCCTTGTCCGAAACGCCACGAACCCCGCGGGTCTCGGGAGCTACTTCGCCGTCGCGGTGGACAACTGACCCTGCCGGCGTGGACGGGCGGCCCCCGATGGGTTCACTCGCCTCGGTCACTCGTAGGAGCTGTCCCCGTCCGCACGGGCCACGAGCTCTTGGGCGACCAGCCGCACGCTGACCGTGCGGTGTTCTGCGGTCCGCTGCAGCAGCGCGAACGCCTTGGCCTCGGAGAGCTTGTAGCGCTCCATCACGATCCCCAGGGCCTGGCCGACCGCGTGCCGCTCGGCCACGGTGGTCTCGCGGTCGTGGTACTCGACCGCGTACGCCAGCGCTGTGGCGGAGTGGTGCGCGAACAGGTCCGTCAGCACGGCCGTGTCGTCGAAGGCGCCGGACCGTTGCGAGTACAGGTTGAGCACCCCACGCGCCCGGGCGGCGTCGAACAGCACGACGGCCATTTGCGCGCGGACTCCTGCCCTCACCGCGACTGCGCCATAGGCGGGATAGCGATCGTCGCGGGACAGGTCGGAGGCCATGACCGTGGGCGCCTGGCCCGGCTCGAGGAGCGCCCGGCGTACCACCCGCCGAGGGTCCTCTCGGATCCTCGGTGCCGGCACGGAACGCTCTGATCGGTGCCGCGGAGTCGGTCACGTCGACGGCTGGTCCCTCGTCGAGCGCCTGCTGCAGGCGGTCCAGCCCTGCCACGGTGTCCACGGCCAGTTCGGGTGCTGTCGCGCCCACGCCTCCGTCCGGCTCCGGACCGGCGTCCACGGAGCCGGTCGCCGCGGCCGTCTCGAAGCGGCCGTCGGAGTGCTCGACGATGATGGTTGCTCCGTCGACGTCCGGCAGCAGCTCCACGGCGGCATCGGTCACCCGGCGCAGCGTCTGCGCCAGGTCGCCCGGCGTCAGGGCAGCGTGCAGCTCGGCCATCACGGCGACGAGGTCACTGCTGTTGGTCACGCGCTTGACCGTACCCGGAGGGGTCCGCGTACGGCGCGTCCGCGGCGCGGCTAGGCGGGAAAGAGCCTCCAGTGCCCCTCGGAGACGACCTCGACGTTGCCGTCGGTCACCTTGATGGCGGTCTCGTCGTCGATCGCGTACGCCGGACCCTCGATGCCGGCAGCCCAGCTCTCTGCTTCGGCCATGGAGTTGCCCGGCATGCCCTCGGGGTTCACGTGCGGACAGATCGAGAAGTCGACGACCCCCAGCGTCTCGTCGCCACCGGTGGGTGGCTTCCACCCGACGAAGTCCTCCCCGATACGGGGGGTCATCACCATGCTCCCGGCGCTCAGCCCCACCCAGACCATCTCGCTCAGCGACGGCAAGAGATCCGCCAGCCCGGACTCCCGCATCCAGTGGCACAGATACAGGGCATCGCCGCCCGCGACCAGCAGGACGTCTGTCTCTCGGACCAGGGGGACCCAGCGTTCCTCGTCGATGCTGGGCAGCGCGGTGAGCTCCAGCACTCCCACGGACTTCCAACCCAGCTCGCACATGGGATTGTCCTGGACTCTGTCCGCTGATGAACCGCCAGGGCCCCGCTCCTGGACCGACGTTGGGGTGCCCGTACTGCGCGGTGGGGATGCAGAGGGCGCTGGAGTCGGCGATCGGCTTGCCCAGGAGGTCGACCAGCGCGTTGTGGATGCTCGTGTTCTTGACGCCCGCGGACGTGAGAAGAAGCTTCAAGATGCCTCCCGACTCGAGTGCGATAGAGCGGTGGGACGTACGGACCTGCGGCCACTCAGTCGAGACAGAACTCGTTGCCCGCTGCTTGGGATGATTTCGATCGCCCGCTGCCGCGCGCTCGGCGCGGTACGCGTGCGACTACCAACGGCCCACGTGAGCCAGGATTCGAACCCGTCAGGGGGACGGGGCAAGTGGAGCGTCGGCGTGGCTGTCACGGCGTCAGCCTCCCACGCACGAGGCAACTCGAGCGGTTGAGCACCTCCCACCTCAGGCGTCCAGCCGAGGGATGACCTCTCCGGCGAAGCGTTTGAGCTGTTCGAGCTCGTCGGTGACGGGCCAGAGGAAGACGCGCTGGACGCCGGCGTCACGGAACGCCATGAGCTTGGCCGCGACCGCGGCGGCACTGCCGAACGGCAGTCGCTCTCGGAGCTCTTCGACAGGCCGATGCACTGCCGGCGCCAGCACCGTTTGGAGCACGTTGCTCGCTCGGCGGTCGTCGATGTGGAACCACATCGTCGCTAGCCCGTTCTGGAATCCGGTCAGGTCGCGGCCGCTGTCCTGAAGCGACCTCTGCACCCGGTTCCAGCTGACGCCGAAGCGCTCCGCGGTGGTGTTGTAGGCCGACGCCAGCCACCCGTCGCCCAACCGCAATGCTCGGCGCAGGCCGACATCCGATCCCCAGCTACCGACCCACAACGGGGGTCCGGCGGGTCGCGTCGGCAGGGGTTCCAGCGGACCGGTGATGTCGTAGAACCGTCCGCGGAAGGACTCGCCACGCAACAGTGCGCGGATCGCCTTCACCGACTCATCGAAGCGGGGCCAACGCTCGTCGAACGCAAGCCCGACGCTCGCGTAGTCCCGCTCGGAAGAACCAGGGCCAAGCCCCGCGACGACCCGTCCGCCAGAGATCACGTCCAGTGCGGCGAGGGCCTTGGCCAGGGCAACGGGCCCGCGGACGACAGGGTTCGCCACGGTCGTGCACAACTGAGCCTCGCCCGAGCACGACACCACCGCGGCCAGAGCCGTCGGGCCGTCCAGCCACGGCACCTCGAAGACCATGTGGTCGTTGACCGCGACGGCGTCGAAACCGAGTGCCGTGGCCGTCTCGACGTACTGGACGAGGTGCTCGACGCCGAACCGCTGGCCTCCGAAATCCATCAGGGGCAGGTGCACACCGAACCTCACCTTGCCAGTTGACCATGCAAAGTCCAGGCGGTCGACAGGCGTCATCCGCTGACGGGCCGGCTGGGGTCAGGGACGCATGGATTCGAGGATGTGGTCGAGCTCGTCGACGGATCGGCCAGGTGGAAGGGTCAGGGTGGGCAGCTGGGCGCCGGCGGCGTACCAGCGGTCGAGCGCCGCCCGCGCGTGCTCGGTATCGCCCCACAGGGTGAGCTCGTCTAGCAGCCCCCGGGCCGACTCGGGGACCTCGAAGGTGCGCGGGGTGGGGTTGGCGGCGAGGACCTCCTCGACCGCCCGGCCGTGTCCGAGCCGGTGCAGGGTCTTGCGGTAGAGCGGGCCCATGCTGACGAGGTAGAACGACACCCACCATGAGGCCACCTCGAGTGCCTTGCTGGGATCGGCCGAGACGGCTGTGGGAATGCAGGGGGCGATGGTCGGAAGTGTGCGGCCGGACGCACCGCGCGCCAGACCCTGCTCGAGCAGCTGGATGCCCGCGTCGAGTCCGGACAGCGGCAGCAGGAACGGGCACCACCCGTCGGCGAGCTCACCAGCCACCCGTACGGCGCTGGGGCCGAGCGCGGCCAGGTAGACGGGGATCGCGGTCTGTGGCGTGACGGCCAGCTTCAGGGGCCGGGTGGCCCGCTCCACGGTCGGTTCGAGGCGCTGGCCAGCCAGCAGCCGGCGTACCTGCCGCGTCACCGCGTCGAGGCGCTCGACGGGCGCCGTGAACGCGACGTCGTGCAAGCCCTCCGCCAGCGGCGGACTGCCCGCTCCGAGTCCGAGCACGAACCGGTCACCTGACAGCTCGGCAAGGCTGGCGGCCAGCATCGCGATGCCGGCAGGCGTGCGTCCCCAGACGTTGACGATGCCGGTGCCCAGGGTGATCCGGTCCGTTCGGGTCGCGACCTCGGCCAGCAGCACCCCCGCGTCGTGACCCCAGCCCTCGGCCAGGAAGAACGCGTCGTACCCCAGTTCCTGCGCCCGGTCCGCGACGTGCAGCACGACCTCACGCCGGGTCTCCATGGGCGTCAGGCCGACAGCGAGCCGACGATTGGGCACGCCTCGATCCTTCGCCGCTGATGACCGCATGTCCAGCGAACAGCAGCGCGAACGTCGCGACGTTCCTGGTCTGCAGGAACAGGAAGTCAGGTTGCCGGTGGAGCGTGCCCGGCGACCTCGTCGTGCGGAAGGACCGTCACCGGGATACCGAAATGCGCCAAGCGATGGGGGAGGTCCTGGTGCAGCCTGGCCGCCAGGCCGTGCTGGGCCACGGAGAGCATGATCTCGTCGACGGGTTCGCTGAACAGGATCTCCTCGACGGCATCCATCGGGTCGTTGCGCACCGAGACCGAGCCGATGACACGACCACCTGCGGCGAGCTCCAACAAGGGAATCGCCGCACGCATCACCTGCTCGGCCTCGTGGGCCTTGTCGTGCCGCTCCGGGTGCAACAGGTGCAGCTCGGCTCGCGCCGGGTTCGGCACGACGACCCGGAACTGGACCCGGCCCGAGGCGGCACGACGCATCACGGCGTCGATCAGAGCCGGCGTGGGCTCGGGCCTGTCGGTCACTACCAAGACGCGTACCGCTCGCGGTTCCATCCGACGAGCTCCTCTCGTGGGCAATGAGCGAATCGTGGGCCGACTACTCGCGGTGACCTGCCAGTTCGGTCCGGTCCTTGCGGGTCACTGTCAGGTAGACCACCACCGTGAGGATGGTGGCCAGGAAGATCGCGCTGGTTCCGAACGTGCCCAGGCCTACACCGCCGTCAGCGTGCGGCGAGGCGAGGAAGTCGCCGATGTTCGCCCCCAGCGGCCGGGTGAGGATGTACGCGACCCAGAAGCACAGCACCGGGCCGGCTCCGAGCTTCCAGGCCACGAGCACGGCGAGGATCAGGCCGGCCGGGAGGAGGACGGCGGCGCCGGGGGACCAGCCGGTGAGCTCGAGCGTCCAGTCCCCAGCAGCAGTGCCGAGCGCGAAGGTGACCAGGACGGTCAGCCAGTAGAAGGCCTCTCGCGGGGTCGTGACGATGGTGTGGATCGAGAGGGTGCGCTCCTTCGCGTACCAGAGCGCGAATACGCCAGCGAGCAGCACCGAGAACACCGTCGTGCTCAGCCACAAGGGAACCCCTCGCGCATCGGTGAGGATGTCGGTGAGCAGCGTGCCGACCACGCTGATGAGGACGACCGCGAGCCAGTAGACGCCGGGCACGTAGCGGTCCGCCCTGAACTGCATGACGAGGGCGGCGACCAGGGCCGACGAGAACACCAGGGTCGTGTTGGTGAGGCCGAAGCCCAAGGTCTCGTTGATGTAGTCGGCGAAGCTCTCGCCCACCGTGGTGCACAAGATCTTGATGATCCAGAAGTACAAGGTGACTTCCGGGACCTTGTTGAGCATCTGGCGGCTGCGGCTTGTCCGTACATCGGTGTCAGTCACGGCCGGAGTCTCTGGGCCGCCACCTGACCGCATCCTGACCGCGTGCTGGCTAGGTCGCGGCAGGGAGTGATCTGGCTTCGGGTCTACTTCCTGAGCCTGCGGCGCAGTTGCTTGGTGGGGAGAGCGTCCCAGGCTGTCTCGAACTCGCGCTCGGCCTGGTCGGCCCGCGACTGCTCGAGGGCGTGGAGCCGGCCGAAGGTGAACCCGTTCTCCCCGTTGAGGTGCGCTCGAACGCCGTACTCGCGAAGTCTCTGGCGAGCCATCACGGCGTCCTGGTGCTCCCCGAGACCCTGCTGGACCCTCTTCGCCTTGGCCGCCAGCGTCTTGGCGCGTCCACCGAAGCACGGCGACCGTCGACTCGGCGGCGTAGCGCAGGCGCTTGGCCTTCTTGCGGGCCTCGTGGAGTGCCGCGTCGTGCTGCTGTGGGGTCTCTGCGCGGGCGATCTCCTTGACCGCGCGGCGCAGTCGCTTGGCGTCTCGTTGCAGCAGCCGGGGGAGCACCCCGCGTGCCGGCCCGTCGGCCTCAGGCAGCAACGGAGCGGATTGAACCAACTCGTCGAGGGTGTCCAGGAGCCGGAAGTATCGTTCGCTGTCCAGCGCCTCGCACCGCCTGCTCGCGCCCGGCTCGCTAGGCGGCGCGCAGCTCGTCGTCGATGCGGTCCATCACCGGTCCGAGGACCAGCTCGGGAGGCTCGGCGGCCACCAGGAGGCGCAGGCGTTCGCGCAGCACCTGGGCGTCGCGTGCGTCGCTCAGCGCCTGGCCCAGCCAGCGCAGCTCGTCACCTGACCGGGTCGGCCGAGTCCGGGCTCGAACAGGGGCTTGTAGGTCTTGAGCGCAGAACGCAGTCGGCGGGCCGCGATGCGCAGCTTGTGGACCGAGCCGGGGTCGTCGGCCCGCAGTCTTCTGTCCTGCCTGTGCAGCTCGGCGACCTGCTCGGCCAGGTGGGCCCGCAGTACCTGTCCCGCGCTCGCCCGGGAGCAGCTGCTTGCGGGAAGGCCTGCTGGGGCGGGCGGGACCGCGTCGCCGAGGCTCCGGAGCGAGCTTCGACCCGGAAGTCGCCGGCGCGGCGCCGGCCTCGAGCAGTCGGCGTTCGACCACATCGAGCACCGCCCGGTCGCCGTCGACCAGCTCCACCTCCCACTCGCGCCAGTCCTGGACCCGCGACCGGACCGTGCAGCCGCTCGGCGTGGACCTGGTCGTCGCAGACCTGGGCGAGCACGACGGCGTCCTCGTCCATCAGCGCGTGCTGCAGTCGGCGGGTGCTCACCCGGGCGACCGGCACGAGCTGGCGGTCGCGCACCAGCGCCCGCACCGGCTCGAGCAGCTCCGTGGGCACCGTCTCGGTGGCGCCGCCCAGGGGCCGGCGCAGCTCCGTGCGCGTGTCCGTGCCTTGAGGAAGCTTCAGGTGCCACCCGGCGTCGTCCCCACCGGTCCGCCTGCGCAGCGTCACTCCGTGGCACGGCGAGGTCCAGCTCGGCGGTGTCGAAGTACACCGCTTCCAGCTGGAGCTCCACGGGCTGGCCCATCGTGCGGACGTCGCCGAGGTCGGCCAGGGTCGGGCAGGATCGTCTCCGCACCCACCTCGAGCTTGCGCTCGACCTCTTCGTGCTGCACAGACCCCATGATGCATTGTCGGCCCTGGCCACCGGCCGGGGAAGGGGCTCCAGCGTCCCGCGGGTCACTCACCGGTCCACGGGTCGCGCGCGCGAAAGGCGTCGCCACACCCAGCCCGAGGGCACCCGCCTTCCGTCGATCACGTACGCCGCCGTCGTCGGGTCGGACAGAGTGAGCTCGAGTGCGCCCCGCGCGCGTAGCCGACCGGCGAGCAGCAGCTCGTCGTTCGCGCGGAGGGCAACTCCATCGTCGGGCGCCATCAGCCGCCCGTCTTCCCTGAGCAACATCAGCGGAACGACGTCGAGGGGTCGGTCACGGTCGCCGGGGTCACGAATAAGCTCGCCAAGCGTCAACGTCCCTCGCTCGAGGTGTGTCTGTACCGCCGACGTCACGTGGCTCCTCAGATTGATCGACCACATGTCCGGCGCGTCCTCGCCACACGCGTCGACGAGGCGGTCGAGAAGCCGCGACGCCCATTCGTCGCCCTGCTGGGGAACCTTGGGGAGGAACCGCATGAGCACGGGATTCGCCAGCCGGGCCAGCGTCTCGTGCGCGATGACTTCGGCCGGTACCAACCCGAAATCGACCCCGATCGCTTGGTACAGCGGCCCGTTCGCCCGTCGGTTCTGCAGGGCCACCACGAACGCATCGGGGTTCGCTCGGCGGGCCGCCTCGACCAGCCACAAGTTGGTGGTGTCGTCCGTGGTGGCCGCCACGAAGGCGACGGCATCCGCAACCTGGCCGGACTCCACGACGTTCGCGCTGTCCTTGTCGCCCTTCAGCACTTTTCCGCCGGCGACATGGACCTCGGTGACCTCCAGCCCCTCTGCACGGAGGTCTGAGCTCAGTTCCGTCCCGTACCGGTCATGCCCGCAGATGACCCATCGCCCACGGGCCGGCCGCTCGTGCCGCGGAGGCAGCGGGGTTCCGGGCGAGCTGGTCAACCAGATCATCAGCTGGTAGGCGGCAGGGGAGCGGAGCATGATCCGCAGGTGGTCGCCGAACCGGTCCAGGGGGTTGACCACCTGATGTACGTGAAACGCGCGCATGCGGTCGGCGATGTCCCGCGAGCTGGATCGAGCGATGACCGGCATGTCCGGTCGGAGCAATGACGTGGTGATGACCACGTCGAGGTTCGTGTCGTCGTCGCCGGACAGCGCGACGACTCCCTCGCAGGTCCTGTGGCCGAGTCCCGCCAAGATCAGCAGACCGGTATCTCGGGCGTCGCCGAGCAGGGCGGGGGTGTCGGCGCGGTAGGAGTCGAGCTCCACCGAGGAGACGCGGGTGTCCAGGTTGTCGATGACCACGAACCGACGCCCCATGTCGTCGAGGGAGCGGGCCAGCATCTTTGCGGCGTTGCCGTAGCCGACGAGGAGCAGGAAGGGTTCCCGGATGAGGCGCACCGATCGGGTGAAGCTTCGGCGGCCCAGCGCTTGGCGGAACCCGCGATCGCGGATCAGCGCGAGCAGCGACCCGATCGCGTAGGCCCAGCCGACGACGGACAGGAAGATCGTCAAGGTGACCCACATCCGCTGGGCCGCGGTGAGGGTGTGTGGCAGCTCCCCGAACCCGATCGTTGTGGCGGTGTAGCTCATGAAGTAGAACGACTCGAACAGGCTCATCCGGTGTGCATGGCCCTGGGCGTCCTGTCCGGGGATGAGCGACAGTCCCAGCACGCTGACCGCGAAGATGACGATCAGGACGATGAGTGGGATCCGCATGCGGCGCAGCACCAGGAAGACCGCGGCGGAAGAAAGCTCGGCCTTCAGGTCCGGCAAGGGCGGGCTTGCCACGGCGACCTCCTCAGCGGCGGTGGAAGGACACGGTCTCGACCACCAGGAGGACCACGGAGACCACATTGGCGAACAGCGCTCCGCCGGAAAGAGACACGACGGTGGCCGTCTGTTCCGCGGTCAGCGCACCGTCGGTGAGCACGTTGGCGGCGTAGGTCCACACCACCGCGGCCGTGATCAGCTGAAGGCTTGCGACCAGGCTGGTCGCGAGATGTACTGCCCCGATCTGCGTGCGGTCCCCGAACTTGAGCACCGTTGCAATCAGGTTCACCACGACTGCAGCGAAGAGCTCGTAGACGCTGTGCATCTTGGGATCGCCCAGGTCGCCGATGAAGAACCCGAAGTTGAGGGTGGCGGCGAGCAGCACGAAGAAACCGAAGACCACCTTCTCCATGTTCATCGCGCGGCTCCTCAGCTGGGGACTGTCGCATCGTACGGCCCAACGCGCGTCGAGATCAGGACCGACGCATCCGACAGCGATGAGTCTTGCAAGCGGGCCCAGGTCTGTAGCTCGTCCACCGGCTCACCCCCCATGGACCTGGCTTGACCTTGACCCTGCGTCAGGGTCCCAGGATGGTCGCATGACCGCTACCAACCCCGCGATCGAGGTCGCAGGACTCACCAAGTCCTACGGCGACCACACCGTGCTGAACGGTGTCGACCTGACCGTCCCGGAGGGCACCGTCTACGCCCTCCTCGGACCCAACGGCGCCGGCAAGACGACCATCGTCAACATCCTCTCCACCCTGCTGACCCCCGGTGACGGCGAGATCCGGGTCGCCGGCTTCGACGTACGGCGCCAGCCCGCCGGGGTGCGCGCCACGATCGGTGTCACCGGGCAGTTCTCGGCGATCGACGAGCTGCTCACCGGCCGCGAGAACCTGCGGCTGATGGCCGACCTGGCGCACCTGGACCGGGCGACCGCCAGCACCACCGTGGCCGCGATGCTGGACCGCTTCGACCTCCTCGACGCGGCCGACCGGCGGGCGCAGACCTACTCGGGGGGTATGAAGCGGCGGCTGGACCTGGCGATGACGCTCATCGTCCGGCCCCGGCTGATCTTCCTCGACGAGCCGACGACCGGTCTCGATCCGCGCAGCCGTCGCGAGCTGTGGGCGATCGTGCGCGAGCAGGTCGCCGAGGGCGTGACCGTGCTGCTGACCACGCAGTACCTCGACGAGGCCGACCACCTGGCCGACCGGATCGGGGTCCTCGACGGCGGCCGGCTGGTCGCCGAGGGCACGGCTGCGGAGCTGAAACGGCGGGTTCCCGGCGGGCAAGTGTCGGTGCAGTTCACCGATGCCGCAAGGCTGGCCGCGGCAGCCGCCGCACACCCGGACGCCACCACCGACGCCGAGACGGTCACCCTCCAGGTGCCCAACGACGGCAGCATCGCCGGGCTGCGCCGCGTGCTCGACGGCCTCGACGACGACGGCGTTGTCGGTCTGACGGTCGAGTCCGCCGACCTTGACGACGTGTTCCTCGCGCTCACCGGCCACGCCGCCGCGGCGCCCGTTTCTGAGGAGAGCCCCGCATGAGCACTACCTACGCTGTCAGGGACTCGGCGACGATGCTGCGGCGCAACCTGCTGCACATCCGCCGCTACCCCTCGTTGTCGATCATGCTGGTCGCACAGCCGATCCTGTTCCTGCTGCTGTTCGTGTACGTCTTCGGCGGGACCATGGGCGCCGGTCTGCCGGGCCAGGACGGCGTCGGAGACCGCAGCGACTACCTGGTCTACATCGCGCCGGGGATCCTCATCATGACCGTCGCCAGCGTCGCCCTGGGCACCGCCATCTCGACCGCGACCGACATGACCACCGGGATCATCGCCCGGTTCCGCACCATGGACATCGCAAGGGTGTCGGTGCTCACCGGCCACGTGCTGGGCGCTGTCATCAAGACCGGATTCGCCGTGGTGATCGTGACGGCGTTCGTGTTCCTGCTGGGGTTCCGCTCCGACGCCGGTCTGCTCGGCTGGCTCGGTGCGATCGGGCTGCTGATCCTCACCGCGTTCTCGCTCACCTGGCTGACCGTCGGCATGGGGCTGGCAGCGGACAGCGTCGAGACGGCCAGCAACACCCCGATGTTCCTGATGATCCTGCCGTTCATCAGCAGCGCCTTCGTACCGACCGACGCGATGCCGCCCGGGCTGCGCTACTTCGCGGAGCACCAGCCGTTCACACCCATCATCGACACCCTCCGCGCACTCCTCACCGGCGCTCCGACGGGCTCCGACCTGTGGCTCGCGGTCGGCTGGTGCGTCCTGATCTCGCTGCTCGGCTACCTCTGGTCGCGCCGGCTGTTCCTGCGCGTGCCCGAGAAGTAGGAGACTGACGCGGTGCTCACGATCGGCCAGCTGGCGTCGTACGCCGGTGTCACCGTGCGCGCGGTGCGGCACTACCACGTCAAGGGTCTCCTGCCGGAGCCGGAGCGCGACCCCTCCGGTTACCGGCGCTACGACGCCCACGCCGTCGTCGAGCTCATCAAGATCCGTACCCTCGCCGACGCCGGCGTGCCGCTCGCCCGCGTGCGCGAGCTGCTGGGCGCGAGCGAGGAGGAGTTCAACGCCGCCGTCGCCGACATCGACCGGCGGCTGCGCGCGGAGATCCGGGAGCAGCAGCGACACCGCGAGCGGATCGCGCAGCTGGCGGCCGGGGACAGCCTGGCCCTGCCGCCGGAGGCGGTGGCGTACCTCGACCGGCTGCGCGAGCTCGAGCTGCCGGAGCTGCTGGTCGAGGGGGAGCGGGACGCCTGGATCCTGGTGGCTGCACAGCTGCCGGAGCAGATGCCGTTCTACATGACGCTGAAGCAGCAGCAGCTCGACGACCCGGCGACGGTTGAGCTCTACCGTGATATCGCTGACGCGATCACCTGGAAGGCGGATGACCCGCGACTGGTGGCCGTGAGGGACCGGCTCGTCGCCCTTCTGGAGGCCGCCGATGCCGAGGGGTGGGAGAGCCACGACGAGGAGATGACCGACGAGCTCGCGGAGCTCCTCGACTCAGTCTTCCTCGACTCGATGCCAATCGCCCGACGGCTCATGGAGCTCCTCGAAGAGCGCGGCTGGCGCGGCTGGACCAAGCTCGAACGGATCAGCGACGCGGGCGCTGCTTCGCGGAGACCGACTTGATGCGTCGAGCGATCGGTTCGTTCTGCACCTACGAAGTCGTCTCGGAGTCGGCTTCCTTGGCGGCCGCCTTGATGTCTCGCGCCGCGACGTCGTCGATCGCGCCCTCGACGATGGCGTCGGCGGTGGCGAGTGCCTTGCGCACCTCCACGACACCGGGGTCGGAGACCAGGGCGAGGATCCCGGAGTGACCCGGGGCGATCGAGTCCTCGAGCTCGTCGGCGAGCTCGCTGCGATGGTGCAGCTGACGGATCTTGCCGGTGGCGGCGCCGGCCGCGCCCAGTGCGGCTGCGCTGCCGATGACCGACGGCGGGAAGATGACCCCCAGGGCGATGCCGCCGACGATGCCCCACTTGAGTCCGGACTTGGTGCTGTGGTCGGTGGCCTTCTGGATCTCGAGCTTGCCGTCGGACTCGCGCTTGACCACGACGACGCCCTCGATGGCGACGGTGCGTCCGTCCTCGACCGACTTCAAGCCCTCGTAGGCATCCCAGGCGGTTGCGGTGTCTGCGAAGTCGGCGACGAGGAGGGTGTAGGCGCCGTCCGTCGCGGCCGCGACGAACTCTTCGTCCGGCGTGGCGGTGGGGGTGGTGGGGGTGTTGGCTTCTGACATGTCGACTCCTTGAGTGGCCGCGTCCAGCGGACCCGCTGAAGCGGGTCGAGGCACCGATGCTTCCACTCGGCGACCGCATCGGCCTCACCCGCTCTGGACGATGCCCGGCACGCCAGGACGACATGGGTACCCGGGTGCCCCCACGGGAGGATGGCGCCATGGCAGACGGATCTGCCGCAACGTCGTCGGACGTGAGTGAGGACAGGTGGCAGCTCCGCAAGGAGGCCAGACCATGGCCCTCTACGTGGCGATCTGCCTGATGGCCTGGCCAGGGGCCGCTCACGGCATGTAGTCCGTTTGAGCGAGATCGCGGGCGTTGGAGATGTGAAACTCACGGTGATCGCCTGGGGAGGAGCCGGGTCGCCGGCGTGGATCTGTTGACCGGCTCAGCCGGAGCAGATGGTGCGGAAGGCGGCGACCAGGAGGTCGATGTCCTCCTCGGAGGCGACGAGCGGCGGGGCCAGGCGGACGGTCTGGCCGTGTGCCTCCTTGGCGAGGATGCCGTGGTCGAGCAGCTGCTCGCAGACGTGCCGGCCGGTGCCCAGCTCGGGGCTGATGTCGACGCCGGCCCACAGCCCGCGCGCCCGCACCGCGTCGACGCCCTGGCCGACGAGCTCGCCGAGGCCGGCGGCCAGCCGGTCGCCGAGGGTCTGCGGCGCGCTCCTGGAACTCACCGGTCTGCAGCATCGCGACCACCTCGCGGCCGATCGCCGCGGCCAGCGGGTTGCCGCCGAAGGTCGAGCCGTGGGAGCCCGGCGTGATCACCTCGAGCACGTCGCCGTCGGCGGCGATCGCCGACACCGGGTAGAGGCCGCCGCCGAGCGCCTTGCCGAGGATGTAGACGTCGGGCACGACCTCCTCGTGGTCGCAGGCGAAGGTCCGCCCGGTCCGGGCGAGGCCGGACTGGATCTCGTCGGCCATCATCAGGACGCCGGCGGAGTTGCACAGCGTGCGCACCTGCTGGAGGTAGCCCTCCGGCGGGATGATCACGCCGCCCTCGCCCTGGATGGGCTCGAGCAGCACGGCGACCGTGGACTCGTCGATGGCGGCCTCGAGGGCGGCGAGGTCGCCGTACGGCACGAGCCGGAAGCCCGGGGTGTACGGCGCGTAGTGGGCGGTCGCGACGGCGTCGGTCGAGAACGACACGATGGTCGTGGTGCGGCCGTGGAAGTTGCCCTCCATCGCGACGATCGTCGCCTGGTTCTCCGGGACGCCCTTGACCAGGTAGCCCCACTTGCGGGCGACCTTGATCGCGGTCTCGACGGCCTCGGCGCCCGAGTTCATCGGCAGGATCATCTCCTTGCCGGTCAGCTGCGGCGAGGTCGCGGGCGAACGGGCCGAGCTGGTCGTTGTAGAACGCCCTCGAGGTCAGCGTCAGCCGGCCCAGCTGCTCCTGCGCGCGGGCCACCAGGCGGGGGTGCGAGTGGCCGAAGTTCAGGGCGCTGTAGCCGGCCAGGCAGTCGAGGTAGCGACGCCCCTCGACGTCGGTCACCCAGGCGCCCTCGCCGGCCGACAGCACCACCCGCAGCGGGTGGTAGTTGTGCGCGGCGTAGGCCTCGTTGAGCTCGATGTGGGCTTCGGTGTCGCTGAGCGGGAGGCCGCTCGCCTCGGGCGTGCCGGTGGTGCCCGTCATGCCCGGCATCGTCTCATCCGGGGCTTGAACGGGCGGTCGCAGTAGCACGGCGCCGAAGTCAGATCGCGAAGTCGAGGCGTCACTCGCGAGTAGGCTCCAGCTGGAGATCAGAACAGGGGTGCGACATGACGGCGAGCCGATCTGCTCGTGAGAAGAAGGCCGCCGCAGAGGCCGGGCCTCTAGCGAGGGTGAGGATCGATCTTGATGGGCGCAACCAGTTCGTCTACAAGATCAGTTGCTCGGCGTGCGTTGTCAGGGGCCACCTCAACTGGTCGGCCTATCGCCCCGGCGGTGACAACGGCTTCATGGCGGCGATGGACCGGTGGGTCTTTCACCTGAACGAGAAGCACCCAGGGGCCGACGCGCCGTGCATGGCCTTCCTGCCGGCTGCTCAGCAACGCTTGCACGATCGGCGCGAGAAGCACGAGGCCGACCCGAATGCCCTCTCGGCCAACATCGACACCTGACCACCCGAGCGACGGGCGTATCAGGGCAGCGGCACGAAACGACGCAGCTTGCCGGTCGCGGCATCACGCTCGATGTTCGGCGCCGACCAGACCGAGATCTCGGGATCGGCGAGGCCGGCCCCGCCGAGCGCGGAAGACAGGTCGCCGCGGAGCACCTCGAGGTCGAGCCCGTGATCCGCAACCGCGGTGACGTCGATCCCCGTCGATGTCTGGCGCACCTGGTACTCCACCACCTCGCTCGACCGGACCATGACCGACCGGATCACCAGCGGGTGGACGGTCACCTCGCCGTAGCGGAAGCCCTCGTCGGAGCGGCCCTCACCCGGGCTCGCAGGTAGCCGTGCTCCGGCGCGGCCGGCTGCTGAACGAAGGTGTCGGTCAGCTCGTAGCGGATGAGCGGCTGGAGCCGGTTGCTCAAGTTCGTGACGAGGACGGCCGCTGAAGGCGTGCCGGGTGGGACCGGCGGTGATGCTCGTCGACCAGCTCGACGATGCATCCGTCCTCGGCGAAGGTGATGACGTCGTCGTCCGGCGCGCTCGCGCCGACCAGGCCTTCCGTGGACCCGAAGCTGTCGATCAACGGCACCCCGAACCCGGTGGAGATGGCCGCACGCAGCTCGGGGGTGCACGTCTCGCTCGTGCTCGTGACCAGCATCGGCGAGATCCGCAGCCGGCCGGCCTCCCGTTCGCGGGCGAGCCGCGCCAACATCGAGGGGTAGCCGTAGAGCGCGGGCGCCTGCAGGGCGTTGAGCTGCTCGACGATCTCGGGCAGCGGTTGCGTGACCGGCACGCTCAGGAACCTCAACGGGAATGCCGTGTCGCCCTGGCACAGCGGCGCGGCGATCCCGGTGGCGTGGACGGGCGAGCCGGCCGCGACCATCGCGATCGGCAGTCCACCGGGCGGCGGACCGCCCATCGCCTCGAGACGCGCGACCAGCCCCCGGCGCAGCGTGCCGAAGAACTGCACCGCGGCCGGCTCGTCGAGCACGAACACGCCGCGCTGACCGGAGCTGCCACCCGAGGTGAGGGCAAGATACGAACCGAGCAGGGTGGCGGGCTCCGGACCAGCTTCGGCCAGCGCGCGCTCGACCGCTGAGTGGGTGAGCCGACGGTCGGTGAACACGTCGTCGAGCTCGGACATCATCTCGGCCTTGGTCATGACCGGCAGCTGCGCGAGGTCGCCGCGCGTCGACCCCGGCCGGATCGATGCCACGGAGACGGCGCGCGTGGAACGGAGAGTGCTCGACCGCATGGGCAAGCAGGGAGCCCAGCTGGTCCTGTTGGTGTGCGGCGATCTGTGCGCGGCTCCAGCCGAGCCGTGCGACGTGCTCGGGGAAGCTCGCCAGCAGAAGGGTCTTCAGCTCGTCACGGAGTGCGCGGAACGAGTTCTTCGGTGTGGTTGTGGTGGGCATCCTGCCCTCCTGGGTCGGGTCTGTCTGTAACGGTGTCTTCGTCGAACCCGACTGGCACCAGCGCACGACCCAACAGGTCGATCAGGTGCTCGAGCCGGAGCTCCGACTTGCCGGCGGCCCGCTCGAGGACCCGGCCTGCATCGATGGCGAGGATCAGCTCGGCAAACGCGCGCGGAGGGTACGCCGAAGCGAGCCCGGCCCGGGCCAGGACGCTCGCGATCGCCTGGGTGAAGTGATCGAGCGTCTGGGCGTGCAACGCGGCGTACCGGGCGTTCACGACGGGGTCGCGCGCGGCGATGACCCGGAACTCGATGAGCAGCCGGGACCAGTCGCCGCCCGCTTCGGACAGGCGAGCGTTGGCCTGGAGCAGCGCGTGTAATCCGTCCAGCCCTGCCAGGCCGGAGGTGACGCGCATGTTCTGTTCGGCCCGCTCGGCGATGCGTCGCTCGAGCAGCGCCAGGAACAGGTCGGGCTTGCCCGCGAACTGCGAGTAGACGACGCCCTTGGAGAAGCCGGCTTCCTCGGCGATGGCCTCGAGCGTCGCGCCGGCGTACCCGCGTTCCACGAACACCCGGCGCGCGGCGTCGAGCACGAGACCACGGTTTCGCACCCCCTGTTCCACCCGGCTCAACCTTTTCGCCACCTCCACAAACTAATACCGTCGGTATTCAAACGTCAAGGGTCTCTGAATACCGCTGACATTGGAGGGCACGTCGAATCGGTTGGCCCGGCCATGCTGGTCAAGCAGCCCCGGCCCGATCGGGCCATGGGCAAGGCGGTGCAGCAGGTCTAGCGTCGTGGAAAACACCCAGCCTCCCGCGCGCATCGCCGCGCCTTCGTGACGCCGCGCACCGACGCTTGCTCGTCGGCCTACGCCCGGGACTCCACCTGAGGAGAGACGTCATGGACGACGCCGCAGTCACTGCCTTGCGCGAGGGGATCAGGGGGAGCGTGACGACCGCGGACGACCCGGGGTACGACGAGGCTCGCCAGGTCCGCAACGGCATGATCGACAAGCGGCCGGCGCTGGTCGTCCAACCGGTCAACGCCGGGGACGTGATGACCGCCGTCCGATTCGCGGCCGACAACGGGCTGACCGTCGCGGTGCGGGGCGGCGGACACAGCGTGCCGGGCTTCGGCACCGCCGACGACGCGGTCGTGATCGACCTCGCGGCGATGCGCGAGCGTCCGGGTCGACCCGACGACCCACACCGCTCGGGTGTCGGGTGGTGCGACCTGGGGGGACCTGAACGCCGCGACGTACCCGTTCGGTCTCGCCACGACCGGCGGGATCATCTCGACCACCGGTGTCGGCGGCCTGACCCTGGGCGGCGGCATCGGCTACCTCGCCCGCGGGCTCGGTCTCGCGCTCGACAACCTGCTCAGCCGCCGACGTGGTCACCGGGGACGGGACCTTCCACGTCGCCAGCGAGAAGGACGACGCCGACCTCTACTGGGCGATCCGTGGCGGCGGTGGCAACTTCGGCGTCGTCACGTCCTTCGAGTTCCGGCTCAGCCCGGTGAAGGACATCTACGGCGGACCGATGTTCTTCGAGCTCGACCGGCGCCGGCGACCTCTTGACCGTTCTACCGCGACTTCATCGCCGACGCGCCCGAGGCGTTCGGCGGGTTCCCCGCCTACCAGATCGCGCCTCCGCTGCCGTTCATCCCGGAGGAGCGGCACGGCAAGACCCACGCACTCTTCGTGGCCTGCTGGGCGGGCGACCTGGACAAGGGGGAGAAGATGCTGAAGCCGTTCCACGACCTCGCGCCCGTCGTGGCGGAGATGGTCGGACCGATGCCGTACCCCGCACTCAACAGTGCCTTCGATGCGTTGTACCCGTCCGGGCTGCGGCACTACTGGAAGGCGAACTTCGTCAAGGAGCTCACCGACGACGCGATCAGGGCGCACGTCGAGCACGGTTCGAAGGTGCCGGAGATGACGTCGACCATGCACATCTACCCGATCAACGGCGCCTGCCACAGGGTGGAGCCCGACTCGACCGCCTTCGCCTACCGCGATGCCAACTTCGCGACCGTCATCGCCGGGATGTGGCCCGACGCGAAGGACGACGAGGCCAACACCGCCTGGGTCCGCGACTACTACGACGCGACGGCGCCCCACTCGGAGGAAGGCGGCTACATCAACTTCATGGCCGAGGACGACCAGGGCCGGATCCGGGCCAACTACAAGGGCAACTACGACAGGCTCACGGAGATCAAGCGCCGCTACGACCCCGGCAACCTGTTCCGGCACAACCAGAACATCGCGCCGGCCGGCGCAGTCTGAGACGAGACCGCGCACGACGTCCGGATCCAACACCGGGGTGACGGGGCCTTCACCCCGGTGATCGGGTCCGTTCTCGGGACCTTCGGCCCTCCCCATCGTTCGCGAGCTCGGCTGTAGTTGGTCCTGCCCGGGCTCGACGAGTGTGGGATGTGCACCGGACAGGAGACGGAAATGTTCGACCTCAGCCTCGTCCGCAGGGCGGCCTGACATGACGACGACATCTGCATCGAGCGTCTCGGCGGCGGCCACCAGCGTGAACCGTTCCCCATGGCTGATGCTCGCGATGGCCACCATCGGCTTCGCGGTCAACTTCTGGGCATGGGCGCTGATCAGCCCGCTCGGCCCGCTCTTCCGCGACGAGGGGACGCTCGGCACGCTGAGCGAGTCCGACGTCGCGCTCATGGTCGCGGTGCCCGTGATCGTGGGCTCCCTCGGCCGGATCCTGGTGGGGGCGCTCACCGACAAGCTCGGTGGCCGGCTGATGTTCCCGCTGGTGTCCGCGGCCACGATCCTGCCGATCCTGTTCCTGGCGTTCTTCGCCCTGGACTCCTACGCCCTGATCCTCGTGGGCGGGTTCTTCCTCGGCATCGGCGGCACGGCGTTCGCGGTCGGCGTGCCGTTCGTCAACGCCTGGTTCCCGCCCGAGAAGCGTGGTCTAGCGATCGGCATCTTCGGGGCGGGCATGGGTGGGACCGCGATCAGTGCGCTCACGACCGTGAAGCTCTACGAGAACCTCGGTGCGCAGTCGCCGTTCCTGATCACCGCCGCCGTGCTCGCGGTCTACGCCGCCGCCGCGTGGCTGATCCTGCGCGACGCGCCGGGGCGCAGCGCGCCGACCACGTCGTTGATGACCCGGCTGTCGGCCAACGCTCGGCTCCCGATCACCTGGCAGGCCTGCATCCTCTACGCCGTCGCCTTCGGTGGGTACGTCGCGTTCTCGGTCTACCTCCCGGCCTACCTCAAGACCGCTCACGGCCTCACGCCGGCCGATGCTGCGAACCGGATGGCCGGCTTCGTGGTGGTCGCAGTGATCATGCGGCCGGTAGGAGGATGGCTCTCTGACAAGCTCGGCGCCATCCCGGTGCTGGCCGGTGGCTACGCCGTGGTCGTGGTGGGCGCCGCGATCTCGGCCGGCACCCCGCCACTCGAGGGGATCGGCACCGTGGCCTTCCTGGCCATGGCCGCCGCACTCGGCTCCGGCAGCGGCGCGACGTTCGCGCTCATCGCCCGGGTGACCGACCCGTCACGGGTGGGCGGCGTGACGGGCCTGGTCGGTGCCGCCGGCGGGCTGGGCGGCTTCGTGCCGCCCTTGATCATGGGTTACGTCTACGGACGGACCGACTCCTACGGGATCGGGCTGTGGCTCCTCTCGGTCACCGCGGCCCTGACCCTGGTCCTGACCCTCACCGTGGTCCGCCGCACCGCACGAGCCCAGGACCCGGGCGCCCCCGCCGACCAGAGGACCACTTCGTGACGACCCCGCCGGGCATGGACGGGGCGATCAGCGACGCCCTCGTGCGCAGCCGCCGCTACTTCACCCAGGGCACCGTCTCCGACGACCTGCGCACACTGACCAAGACGGGAGGCCGGCAGGCCGACGACTTCTACCGAGATCGCTGGAGCCACGACAAGGTGGTCCGTTCCACCCACGGGGTGAACTGCACCGGTTCGTGCTCGTGGAAGGTCTACGTCAAGGACGGGATCATCACCTGGGAGACCCAGCAGACCGACTACCCGTCGGTCGGCCCCGACTCCCCGGAGTACGAGCCTCGCGGCTGCCCCCGTGGCGCGGCGTTCTCCTGGTACACCTACTCCCCGACGAGGGTCCGCTACCCGTACGTGCGCGGGGTCCTGCTGCAGATGTTCCGCGAGGCCAAGGCCCAGCACGGCGGTGACCCGGTCCGGGCCTGGGAGCACGTCGTCGAGAACCCGCGACGCGCAAGGGCCTACAAGGCTGCCCGCGGCAAGGGCGGACTGGTGCGCGCGACCTGGGACGAGGCCAGCGAGATCGTCGCAGCCGCGCACGTCCACACGATCAAGAAGTACGGCCCCGACCGCGTGGCCGGCTTCTCGCCGATTCCGGCGATGTCGATGGTCTCGCACGCCTCCGGAGCCCGGTTCGTGAACCTCATCGGTGGCTCGATGCTGAGCTTCTACGACTGGTACGCCGACCTGCCCGTCGCGTCCCCGCAGGTGTTCGGCGACCAGACCGACGTCCCGGAGTCGGGCGACTGGTGGAACGCCGGCTACCTGATCATGTGGGGCTCCAACCTCCCCGTCACCCGCACACCCGACGCGCACTGGATGACCGAGGCCCGCTACCGCGGCCAGAAGGTGATCGCGGTGGCCCCCGACTACGCCGACAACGTGAAGTTCGCCGACGAGTGGCTGCCGGCCAAGCCGGGGACGGATGCGGCGCTGGCGATGGCGATGGGCCACGTCGTGCTCAAGGAGTTCTTCGTCGACCGGGAGACGCCGTACTTCACCGAGTACGTGAAGACCTACACCGACCTGCCCTACCTGGTCCGGTTGGACGAGGCGGGCGACGGTGCCTACACCGCCGGCAAGTTCCTGACCGCCGCCGACCTCGCCGAGCACGCGGACGACGAGAACGCCGCCTTCAAGACCGTGCTCATCGACTCCCTGACGGGCGAGCCCGTGGTCCCCAACGGCTCCTTGGGTCATCGCTACGGCGAGGCGGGCGTGGGGAGGTGGAACCTCGAGCTCGGCGACGTCGACCCGGCGCTCTCGCTGCTGGACACCGCCACCGAGTCGGTGACCGTCCGGATGCCGCGGTTCGACACCCCCGACGGTGCTGCTGCCGACCTGCCGCGCGGCGTCCCCGTGCGCCGCCTGGACGGTCACCTGGTCACCACGGTCTTCGACCTCCTCCTGGCGCAGTACGGCGTGGGCCGCGACGGCCTGCCCGGGCGAGTGGCCCACGTCGTACGACGACGCGGAGTCGCCGTACACCCCGGCCTGGCAGGAGGCGATCACGGGCGTCCCGGCGTCGACCGCAGCCAGGATCGGACGCGAGTTCGCGCGGAACGCCGAGGAGTCCAAGGGTCGCTCGATGATCGTGATGGGCGCGGGCACCAACCACTGGTTCCACTCCGACACGATCTACCGCGCGTTCCTGACCCTCACCAACCTGACCGGCTGCCAGGGGGTCAACGGAGGCGGCTGGGCCCACTACGTCGGCCAGGAGAAGGTCCGCCCGATCACCGGCTACACCCAGATCGCGAACGCGCTGGACTGGAACCGTCCGCCGCGCAACATGATCCAGACGGCGTTCTGGTACCTCCACACCGACCAGTTCCGCTACGACCAGTTCGGGGCGGACACCCTGTCGGCCACCACCGGCAAGGGCCAGCTCGCGGGCAAGTCCACCGCCGACGTGATCGCGCAGAGCGCCCGCATGGGCTGGATGCCGTCGTACCCCACGTTCGACCGCAACCCGCTCGACCTCAGCGACGACGCGGCCGCGGCCGGCAAGCCGGTCGGGGAGTACGTCGTCGACCAGCTCAAGTCTGGTGAGCTCGACTTCGCCGGCGAGGACCCCGACGCACCCGGCAACTACCCGCGCATCCTGTCGATCTGGCGGGCCAACCTGCTCGGCTCCTCGGGCAAGGGCAACGAGTACTTCCTCAAGCACCTGCTCGGCACCGACTCGTCGGTCCGCGCGACCGAGACGCCCGAGGGCCAGCGCCCGGTCGACGTGACCTGGCGCGACGAGGCGCCCGAGGGCAAGCTCGACCTGCTGATGACGATCGACTTCCGGCAGACCAGCACCACGATCTTCTCCGACGTCGTCCTGCCCGCCGCCACCTGGTACGAGAAGCACGACCTCAACACCACCGACATGCACCCGTTCGTGCACTCGTTCAACCCGGCCATCGCTCCTCCCTGGCAGACCCGCACCGACTGGGACGCCTGGCAGACGATCGCGGAGAAGTTCAGCGAGCTGGCCGCGACCCACCTCGGCGTCCGCACGGACGTCGTCGCGGTGCCCCTCACGCACGACACCCCTGACGCGATGGCCAACCCGCACGGCGTCGTCCGCGACTGGAAGAAGGGCGAGTGCGAGCCGATCCCGGGGGTCACCATGCCCAAGCTCGTCGAGGTCGAGCGTGACTACGGCGCCGTGGCCGAGAAGATGAACGCCCTCGGCCCGCTGGTGGACACGCTCGGTGCGACCACCAAGGGCGTCACCTTCGAGCTCGGCGCGCAGGTCGACTACCTGCGGGCCAAGAACGGTGCGGTGCGTGGGGGAGTGGCGGACGGCCGGCCGTCGCTGAAGCGGGACGTCAACGTCTGCGAGGCGATCCTGGCGATGTCCGGGACCACCAACGGCCACCTCGCCACCCAGGGCTTCAAGACCCTCGAGAAGCGCACCGGGGTCCGGCTCGCCGACCTGGCCGAGGAGCACGAGGGCAAGCAGATCACCTTCGCCGACACCCAGGGTCCGCCCGTCCCGGTGATCACCTCACCGGAGTGGTCGGGCTCCGAGACCGGCGGGCGGCGCTACTCACCGTTCACGATCAACGTGGAGCGCAAGAAGCCGTGGCACACGCTGACCGGGCGGATGCACTTCTACCTCGACCACGACTGGATGACCGAGCTCGGCGAGGGCCTGCCGGTCTACCGGCCGCCGCTCAACATGGCGGCGCTGTTCGCCGAGCCCGCCCTCGGCAACGTCTCCGACGGGTCGGCCGGGCAGGTCGAGGGGCTGACGGTGCGCTACCTGACCCCGCACAACAAGTGGTCGATCCACTCGGAGTACCAGGACAACCTGTTCATGCTCTCGCTCTCGCGCGGCGGCCAGAACATCTGGATGAGCGACCGGGACGCCGCCAAGGTCGGCATCGAGGACAACGACTGGATCGAGGCGGTCAACCGCAACGGCGTCGTGGTCGCCCGGGCGATCGTCTCGCACCGGATGCCCGAGGGGACGGTGTACATGTACCACGCCCAGGACCGGCTGATCGACGTACCGCTCGCGGAGACCTCCGGCAAGCGCGGCGGCATCCACAACTCGCTGACCCGGCTGCTGGTGAAGCCGTCCCACCTGATCGGCGGCTACGCCCAGCTGACCTTCGCGTTCAACTATCTCGGCCCCACCGGCAACCAGCGTGACGAGGTCACCATCATCCGCAAGCGCAGCCAGGACGTGACGTACTGATGAAGGTCATGGCCCAGATGGCGATGGTGATGAACCTCGACAAGTGCATCGGGTGCCACACCTGCTCGGTGACCTGCAAGCAGGCGTGGACCAACCGGTCGGGCACCGAGTACATCTGGTTCAACAACGTCGAGACCCGGCCCGGGCTCGGCTACCCGCGCACCTACGAGGACCAGGAGAAGTGGAAGGGCGGCTGGGAGCTCAACAAGCGCGGCCGCATGAAGCTCAAGGCCGGCGGGCGTCTCAAGAACCTGATGACGATCTTCTCCAACCCCAAGCTGCCCTCGATCGGCGAGTACTACGAGCCGTGGACCTACGACTACTCCACGCTCACCGACGCACCCGCCCAGGAGCACACCCCGGTCGCGCGGCCCAAGTCGCTGATCAGCGGCAAGAACATGAAGATCGAGTGGTCGGCCAACTGGGACGACGACCTCGGCGGCTCCACCGCCACCGCGCACCGCGACCCGATGCTCAAGAAGATCGCCGACAAGGTGAAGTTCGAGTTCGAGCAGACCTTCATGTTCTACCTGCCGCGGATCTGCGAGCACTGCCTCAACCCGTCGTGCGCGGCCTCGTGCCCCAGCGGCGCGATCTACAAGCGCGAGGAGGACGGCATCGTCCTCGTCGACCAGGACAAGTGCCGCGGCTGGCGCAAGTGCGTGTCGGGCTGCCCCTACAAGAAGATCTACTTCAACCACCGCACCGGCAAGGCCGAGAAGTGCACCTTCTGCTTCCCGCGCATCGAGGTCGGCCTGCCCACCGTCTGCGCCGAGACCTGCGTCGGCCGGCTGCGCTACATCGGCCTCATGCTGTACGACGCCGACAAGGTGCTCGAGGCCGCCTCGACCACGGACGACCAGGGGCTCTACGAGGCCCAGCGCGACGTCTTCCTCGACCCGTTCGACCCCGAGGTGATCCGCGAGGCGGAGAAGGCCGGCATCGCCCGCGACTGGATCGACGCCGCCCAGCGCTCGCCGATCTACGCGCTGATCAACACCTACCAGGTCGCGCTGCCGCTGCACCCGGAGTACCGCACCATGCCCATGGTCTGGTACATCCCGCCGCTCTCGCCCGTCGTCGACGTCGTCGCGCGACACCGGGGAGGACGCCGAGGACACGGGCAACCTGTTCGCGGCGATCGACGCGCTGCGGATCCCGGTCGAGTACCTCGCCGAGCTCTTCACGGCCGGCGACGTCGGACCGGTCGACGCGGTCCTCAAGAAGCTCGCCGCGATGCGCTGCTACATGCGCGACATCAACATGGGCCGCGAGCCGGACGCCTCGATCCCGGCCGCGGTCGGCATGACCGAGGAGGAGATGTACGACATGTACCGGCTCCTCGCGATCGCGAAGTACGACGAGCGCTACGTCATCCCGCCCGCGCACGCCGAGCAGGCGCACTCCCTGGAGGAGCTGTCCACCGAGTGCTCGGTCTCGGAGTACGGCGGCGGGCAGCACGGACCTCTTCGGCGAGGGCTCGGGAACGCCGACGCCGATCGCGGTCGAGAACTTCCAGATGCTCCAGGACCGGCAGACCTCCGACTCGCTGGCCGGCCCCGAGAACAAGGGGAGCCGGGTCAACCTGCTCAACTGGGACGGCAAGGGCTCACCGCCCGGGCTGTTCCCGCCGAAGGGCTCGGACTCGTGAGCGGCCGACGACCGAGACCGACCCTGCCCCCGGACCAGCTCACGATCGTGTGGCAGTCGGTCTCGCTGCTCCTCGACTACCCCGACGAGGACCTGCTCGCCCGGGCCGACCTGCTCAGGTCGGCCTCGCACGGCCTGCCGCCCGCGATCGGGGACTCCATCCGGGCCTTCCTGGACCACCTCGAGTCCACGCCGCTGCCGGAGCTCCAGGCCGACTACGTCGAGACCTTCGACACCCGGCGACGCTGCAACCTGTTCCTGACCTACTTCGCCCACGGCGACACCCGCAAGCGGGGGATGGCGCTGCTGCGCTTCAAGCAGACCTACCTGCGGGCCGGGTTCGAGCTCGACGACGCGGAGCTGCCCGACCACCTCTGCGTCGTCCTCGAGTTCGCCGCCACCGTCGACCAGGAGCTCGGCCGCGACCTGATGCTCGACCACCGCGCCGGGCTGGAGCTGCTGCGGCTCTCGCTGCGCGACCTGGGCTCGCCGTGGGCGGGCCTGGTCGACGCGGTCACCGCCACCCTGCCGCCGCTGCGTGGCGACGAGCGCGACGCCGTACGCCGCCTCGCCGCCGAGGGCCCGCCCGAGGAGGAGGTGGGGCTGGCGCCCTTCGCCAGCCCGCAGTTCAGCCCCGGCGCGGCCACCGGCGCCGCGCCCGGGACCACCCTGCTGCCCATGCCGTCGTTCCCGGGAGCCCGCGCATGAACGAGTTCCTCTTCGTCGTCGTCCCCTACCTCTGCCTGACGACCTTCGTGGTCGGGCACCTGTGGCGCTACCGCTACGACAAGTTCGGGTGGACCACCCGGTCCTCCCAGCTCTACGAGAACCGGCTGCTGCGCATCGGCAGCCCGCTGTTCCACTTCGGGATGCTCGGGGTCGTCGGCGGCCACGTCATCGGCCTGCTGGTGCCGCAGTCGTGGACCGACGCGGTCGGGATCAGCGAGCACACCTACCACGTGGTGGCCGTCGCGGGCGGCCTGCTGGCCGGCGTGATGACGGTGGTCGGCATGGCGATCCTGATCTACCGCCGCCGCACCGTCGGCCCGGTCTTCTCCGCGACGACGGTGCATGGACAAGGTGATGTACGCCTTCCTGGCGGTGGTGATCGTGCTGGGCATGTGGAACACCATCGCCGGCTCGATCCTGACGATCGGCGGTGAGTACAACTACCGCGAGGGCGTCTCGGTCTGGTACCGCTCGTTCCTCGCGTTCCAGCCCGACGCGTCCCTGATGGCGGACGCGCCGCTGGGCTTCCAGCTGCACGCGCTGGTCGCCTTCGGGCTCTTCGCGCTGTGGCCCTTCACCCGTCTGGTGCACGTGTTCAGCGCGCCGGTGGGCTACCTGACCCGCCCCTACATCGTCTACCGCAGCCGCGACGACGCCCAGCTCGGCAGCCACCGGCCGCGTCGTGGCTGGGACCGGGTGGGCTGAGTCCGCGGGCTCGCACCCCCGGAGGGAGCCATGCAGAAGGAGTCCTTGACCGCGTCTGGCCCGGCAACACCTGGAGACCGCCCGCGCTGCCGCGAGTGGCCGCAGCGCACACACGGTCTACGGCGGTCACGAGCACGTCCTGCGACAGACCCTGATCGCCCTGCGCGCCGGCTGCCACCCTGGACGAGCACGAGAACCCTGGCGAGGCGACCGTCCAGGTGCTGCACGGTCGAGTGACCCTCGTCGCCGGTGAAACCAGGTGGAACGGTTCCCCCGGCGACCTGCTGACCGTGCCGGACTCCCGGCACGCCCTCGAGGCGGTCGAGGACTCCGTGATCCTGCTGACGGTCGGCAAGACGCTCGGCTGAGTCACCGGCTGCGGGTCAGGCGCTCGCCGCCAGCCTGCGGGCGAGGCCGTCGAGGATCAGGTCGAGGCCGAACTCGAACTCGTCGCCGAAGTCGTAGCCGGGCTGGAGGACGTGCTCGGTCGCCAGCTCGACGAAGTGCGGGTAGGCGCCGTCGGGGAAGGCCGCCAGCATCGGCTCCGCGACCTCGGCCACCGTCTCGGGACCCTCGAACGGCAGGCCGGCCTCCTGCAGCGCGAAACCGTAGACGTAGCTGTCGATCAGGGCGTAGGCGTGAGCGGTCATCGGGACCGAGAAGCCGCCGGCCCGCAGGGCACCGATCACCGCGTCGTGGTGGCGCAGGGTCGCCGGCCCGGGCGTGGTGCGTGACTCGAGGAGCCCGATCGCCCACGGGTGTCGTCGCAGCGCCTGGCGGGCCGACGCCGCGCGCCGGTGCATCGCGGCGCGCCACTGCCCGTCGGCCGGCGGCAGGTCGATCTCCCCGAAGACGATGTCGACGATGCCGTCGAGGATCTCGTCCTTGTTCGCGACGTGGTGGTAGACCGACATCGGCTTGACGCCGAGCTCCTGGGCGAGCGAGCGGATCGTCAGGGAGGCGATGCCGCCGGCGTCCGCGACCGACACGGCGCCGAGGAGCACGCGCTCACGGGTGAGCCGGGTGCGTTCCGCGGGAGCGTCGCCGACTGGTTCAGACATGGTGCAGGGACTCATAGCACTCGCCGTACTAAGTACGGTACGGTCGACGTACTTAGTACGGGAACCCGAGAGAGGCCGACCATGTCCAGCACCGCGACGCCGCCGCCACCACGACCCGAGCGGTCGTGCGCACCTCCTACGGACCGGTGGGGACCCTGCGCCTGGCGCCGGTCCCGACGCCCGGTCGCCGGGAAGGGGCAGGTGCTCCTGCGGGTCCACGCGGCCGGACTCGACCGCGGAGCGTGGCACCTGATGACCGGCCGCCCCTACCTGATGCGGCTCGCGTTCGGGGTGCGTCGCCCCCGGAACCCCGTGCTGGGTCGTGAGGTGGCCGGCACCGTCGTCGAGGTGGGTTCGGGGGTGACCCGGTTCGCGGTGGGCGACGAGGTGTTCGGGATCTGTCCCGGCGCCTTCGCGGAGTACGCCGTCGCCGACCCGGCCAAGCTCGCCCGCAAGCCGGCCAACCTCACCTTCGAGCAGGCCGCGGTCCTCCCGATCTCGGGACTGACCGCGCTCCAGGCCCTCCGGGACGCCGGCCGGGTCGAGGCCGGCCAGAAGGTGCTGGTCATCGGTGCCTCCGGCGGGGTCGGCACGTACGCCGTACAGCTCGCGCGGGCGTCCGGTGCCGAGGTGACCGGGGTGTGCAGCACCGCGAAGCTCGACCTGGTCCGGTCGTTGGGCGCCGAGCGCGTCGTCGACTACACGCGCGAGGACTACGCGGACGGTGAGCACCGCTACGACCTGGTCCTCGACATCGCCGGCAACCCGTCCGTGTCGCGTCTGCGGCGCACGCTCACGCCGACGGGGACGGCCGTCCTGGTGGGCGGGGAGCAGGGCGGGAACCTGACCGGCGGCATGGACCGCCAGCTGCGAGCCCTGGCGACGTCGCTGGTCGTGCGCCAGCGGTTGACGGGCCTGCTCTGCAAGGAGAACGCCGCCGACCTCGAGCGGCTCACCGAGTACGTCGAATCGGGTCAGCTCACGCCTGTCGTCGACCGCTCGTGTCCGCTGGAGCAGGTGCCCGACGCCATGCGCGACCTCGAGGCCGGCCGGGTCAGCGGCAAGATCGCGATCAGGATCTGAGGCCGCAGTTTGCATCCGCGGGGAACGCGATAGCGCACTTTCGGCCGCGGAGGCTCATACTGGAGGTGATGAAGCCTCATGCCGGGACCCGGCGACACCTTGCCAGCAGCCCCTTCCAGCCGGCCGAGCCGGCTGAGGTCCTGACGTTCGAGCAGGACGAGCGGGTGATCCACGACAAGTACGGCCTCGGCCGCGTCGTGTCCGTCGAGACCGACCAGGCCGTGGTCGTCGACTTCGGGGACCGCCAGGTCCGGCTGGTCCGGCCGTTCCCCAAGCTCTCCAAGCTCTGAGCTCTCGACAGCTCGCCACCCCGGACCGCTCGACCACCTGAGGACCGGGTCCAGGGCCGTCGAGTCGTCCCTTCGGACCCAATACGGTGACCCGTTCGGGCTATACCCGGAGTTTCTGCGTCATGTTGCCGCGTCTCGGCAGTTTCCTTGGTGTACGAGAACACTGGGAGATGAGACTCGTGACCCGCACTGAGACCAAGACCACCGTCGTGACCCGATCGGCCAAGACCGAGACACGCGCCCGCTGCAGCCGTTCCACCGACTGCCACTGCGGACAGCAGCTCGACCTCTGCGTCCGCGCGCACTGCCCGCGCTGCGGTCGCTCGATCAGCCACAGCTGACCCGTCCGAGGCCCGCCCGGCGCGGCCCGCCGAGTCGTCGCAGACCCGTCCTGGCGACGGGCTAAGGTACTGACGACCAGTCGACGCGGGCACCGCGGCGACGACGTGCAACGGGCGGAGCGCTCGGCGAGCGAGGGACAGCTGGTGGAGAAGCAGGACGACGAGGTGGCAGTCAGCCACCGGGTCCTCACGATCCCCAACATCATCTCGATCATCCGGCTCGCAGGCGTCCCGCTGTTCCTCTGGCTGATCCTGGTGCCGGAGGCCGACGCCTGGGCGCTGGCCGTCCTCTTCGTCTCGGGCTTCACCGACTGGCTCGACGGCTACCTCGCCCGCAAGCTCAACCAGACCTCCCAGCTCGGCGCGATCCTCGACCCGGTCGCCGACCGGCTCTACATCCTCTCCACGGTCATCGGGCTCGGGATCCGCGACATCATCCCGTGGTGGATGGCGATCCTGCTGCCCGCCCGCGACGCCTTCCTCTGGTGCCTGGTGCCGTTCCTGCGCACCCGTGGCTACAGCGCGCTGCCGGTGCACTTCCTGGGCAAGGCGGCGACCGCCAACCTGCTCTACGCGTTCCCGCTGCTGCTGCTCGGCGACGGCACCGGCGTGCTGGCGACGCTGGCGAAGGTGTTCGGCTGGGCGTTCGCGATCTGGGGGACCGGGCTGTACTGGTGGGCCGGGCTGCTCTACGCCTGGCAGGTGCGCAAGCTGATGGCCGACCACGACCGAAGGGCGCCGGCGCTCGATGGCGGCTGACCAGGACATCCGCACCCGTACGACGGACGAACCGCCCGTCGCGGAGGAGTCGCGCCCGGAACGCGCCGCGCACGAGCCCCCGCCGCAGGCGGTGATGGGCCTGCTCAACTACATCACCGCGACCTCGCTGGACGAGGACTACGCCCACGTCTCGGAGCGGCGCGGCGACACGTGCCCCGGCACGGCGCGCCAGCCCCGGGACGGTGGGCCTGGTGGTGCTGGCCGTCTTCGGCATGCTGGTCGCCACGGCCGCCGTGCAGACGTCCCGCAACGCGGACGAGTCGGCCAGCTCCCGGGAGTCGCTCGTGGCCCAGGTGAACGACCGCAAGGCGCAGCTCGCGGCGCAGCGCGCCACGGCCGCGCGGCCTCAACCGCGAGGTCGCCGCGCTGCAGAACAGCAACCTCGACGCCACCAACGAGGGTCGCGCGCTGCGCGCCCGGCTCGACCGGCTCGGGGTCTGGCCGCCGCCCGGGTCCCCGTCACCGGGGCAGGGCATCCGCGTGGTCGTCGACGACGCACCCGGCGCGACGACCGACAAGCAGCAGGTCCTCGACCAGGACCTCCAGCAGCTGGTCAACGGGCTGTGGCTGGTCGGCGCCGAGGCGATCTCGATCAACGGGCATCGGCTCACCGAGCCTGAGCGCGATCCGCGAGGCCGGCAGCGCCATCACCGTGAACTTCGTGTCGCTGAGCCGGCCCTACACGGTCTCGGCGATCGGCAACAAGAACCAGATGGGCGCCAGGCTGCTCGACACGGAGGGCGGCCGCACGTGGCTGACCCTGCGGGCCAGCTTCGGGCTCCGGTTCGACGTCAACTCCGAGGACTCCATGACCCTGCCCGCCGGCCCGGCACCCACCCTGCGCTTCGCCCGCCAGCCGGAGCGTCTCAAGTGATCGCCGCGGTCGGGCTGCTGCTCGGCGTCCTCCTCGGGCTGGTGCTCCAGCCGGAGGTGCCGATCTGGCTCGAGCCCTACCTCCCGATCGCGGTGGTCGCCGCCCTCGACGCCGTCTTCGGTGCGCTGCGGGCGTTCCTCGACGGCATCTTCGACGACAAGGTGTTCGTCGTCTCGTTCGTGTCCAACGTGCTGATCGCGGCGCTGATCGTCTACCTCGGCGACAAGCTCGGCGTCGGCGGCCAGCTCTCCACCGGCGTCATCGTGGTGCTGGGCATCCGGATCTTCTCCAACGTCGCGGCGATCCGCCGGCACATCTTCCACGCGTGAGCACCCCATGACCGAGACGCCAGAGCACCCGGACACGGCCGAGCAGCCCGTCGCGCCGCCCGACGGCCGCGACCGCCTCATCGCGTCGCTGCGCCGGCCGGGTTCCCGCGGCCAGCTGACGGCGGCCGTGCTGCTCGCGCTGCTGGGCTTCGCCGCGGTCACGCAGGTCAAGGCCAACGACAACGACGACCAGTACGTCGGAGCGCGGCAGGGCGACCTGATCCAGTACATCAACAACCTCTCGCTCGCCTCGCAGCGCGCGGAGAACGAGATCGCCCGGCTGCAGCAGACCCGGGACGCCCTGCGCAGCGACACCCGCTCGCGCCGTACGGCGGTCGAGCGCGCGCAGCAGCAGGCGAACACGCTCGGGATCCTGGCCGGCACGGTGCCCGTCGTGGGGCCGGGCGTCAGCGTCACGGTGACCGACCCCAAGGGCGGCGTGGGCAGCAACCAGCTGCTCGAGGGTCTCGAGGAGCTCCGCGACGCGGGCGCCGAGGCGATCGAGCTGAACGACCAGGTCCGGGTCGTCGCCCAGACCTCGCTCAAGGACGCCGACGGGGGCGTGATCGTCGACGGCCGGCTGCTGAAGGCGCCGTACATCATCGAGGCCATCGGCAGCCCGCACGACCTCGCCACCGCCCTCAGACTTCAAGGACGGCTTCATCGACGAGGTGGAGCGACCCGGCGTGGAGGGCAAGGTGCGGACGGTGGAGTCGAAGAACGTGGAGGTCTCCACGGTCACCGAGCCGGCGACACCGCAGTACGCCCAGCGAGGGCAAGACCGGATAGCCTGCGGTCCCGGCACCACAGCCCGACCCGCCACGACCACAAGGAGCGCCGTGTACCCCGAGGACGTCAAGTACACCAGTGAGCACGAGTGGGTGCGCAGCCCCGGCGAGGCGCCCGGGTCGGTGCGGATCGGCATCACCGACTACGCCCAGGACGCGCTCGGCGACATCGTCTACGTCTCGCTGCCCGAGGTCGGCACCGACGTCGCGGAGGGATCGGCCGTCGGCGAGCTCGAGTCGACGAAGTCCGTCAGCGACGTCTACGCGCCGCTCGCCGGCTCGGTGACGGCCCGCAACGAGGCCCTCGACGGGACCCCCGAGCTGGTCAACTCCGACCCGTACGGTGAGGGCTGGCTCTTCGAGCTCGTGCCGTCGGACCCGGCAGCGGTCGACGGCCTGATGGACGCGGCGGCCTACCAGGCCAGCATCGGGTCCTGACCGCCGCGCTTCGTCTTGATCGGCTCACGTTCACTGATAGGTTCAGGGCCAGCAACCATGAACCTCGACTGATGGTTGAGGGTTCCGCGCACACGCCGTGAGGCACCGGGAGGCCGACATGCCGTTCTGCACTCAGTGCGGACACCAGAACCCCGACGGGGCACGCTTCTGCTCGCAGTGCGGGAACCGTCTCGAGCCGAGCGGTCCGGCGGGTGCCGCGGCGCCCGCGGGGGAGACTCCCAGCGAGTCGACGGCGACGATCACCTTCGGGGGTCCGGTCAAGGAGGCCGAGCACCGCGAGGAGCGGACCCTCGGCGACGCCGACGCGGCCGCCGTGGACGCCCTGCCGCCGGGCAGCGCCCTGCTGGTCGTGCAGCGCGGTCCGAGCGCGGGCAGCCGCTTCCTGCTCGACACCGACGTGGTGGCCGCCGGCCGGCACCCCGAGAGCGAGATCTTCCTCGACGACGTGACGGTGTCGCGCCGGCACGCCGAGTTCCGTCGTACGGCGGACGGCTTCACCGTCGCCGACGTGGGCAGCCTCAACGGCACCTACGTCAACCGCGACCGCATCGACGAGGTCGCCCTGCAGGGCGGCGACGAGGTGCAGATCGGGAAGTACCGGCTGGTCTTCTTCGCCAGTCACAGCGTCGCGGGCCACACCGGAGCAGGTCAGTAGCCATGCGACAGTCCGCCTCGTCGCGGGCGCGGTTGAGCATCGGGGAGGTGCTCGGCCAGCTGCGCGGAGACTTCCCGGGGCTCAACATCTCCAAGATCCGGTTCCTCGAGGCGGAGGGGCTGATCGAGCCGGAGCGCACGCCGTCCGGCTACCGCAAGTTCTCCCACCGCGACGTGGAGCGGCTGCGCTACGTGCTCACCGCCCAGCGCGAGCACTACCTCCCGCTCAAGGTGATCCGCGAGCACCTCGACGCGATCGACCGCGGCCTCGAGCCGCCGGCGCTGAACGGCTCGACGGTGCCGCAGGTGCCGCGGGTGGTGCTGGCAGGCGACGGCTACCCGTCGCCGGACGCGTTCACCCCGGACGCCGTCCGAGCTGCGGCTGTCGCGCAACGAGCTGCTGACGACGGCCGAGATCGAGGACGAGCTGCTCGAGCAGCTCGAGACGTTCGGGCTGGTGCGTCCCGCGACCGGGCAACGCGCCGTACGACGGGGACGCCCTCGTCGTCGCGAAGACCGCGGGGGAGCTCGCCGCGTTCGGGTTCGAGCCACGCCACCTGCGCGCGTTCCGGACCGCCGCGGACCGGGAGGTCGGGCTCATCGAGCAGGTCGTCTCGACCATGCGGAGGGGCCGCGACGCCAGCGCGTCGGCCCGGGCCGAGGAGGCCATCTCGCAGATCGCGGCGCTCTCCGTGCGGCTCCACGCGACCCTCGTGAAGGCCGGTCTGCGGGCCTGACGCGGGGCACCCGGGAGCCTTTCCGTCCGGGAGTAGGGTGATCGCGTGCGCGAAGTCGACGTGATCGGTGTCCGGGTGGAGATGCCCTCCAACCAACCCATCGTCCTGCTCCGGGAGGTCGCGGGGGACCGCTACCTGCCCATCTGGATCGGGGCCGTGGAGGCGACCGCCATCGCCTTCGCCCAGCAGGGCGTGGTGCCGCCGAGGCCGCTCACGCACGACCTGATGAAGGACCTGCTGAGCGCCACCGGCAACGACCTGACCGAGGTCCGGATCACCGAGATGAAGGACGGCATCTTCTACGCCCTCCTGGTCTTCGCCTCCGGCGTCGAGGTCAGCGCCCGCCCCAGCGACTCGATCGCCCTGGCCCTGCGCACCGGCAGCAAGATCGTCTGCGCCGAGGACGTCCTCGACGAGGCCGGCCTCGAGGTGCCCGACGAGCAGGAGGACGAGGTGGAGAAGTTCCGCGAGTTCCTCGACCACGTCTCCCCGGAGGACTTCGAGGCCACCTGAGGGCCCGACCCTCGACCTCAAGTCTCAACCTCTAGTTGAGGGTTACGACACGCCGGCCGAAAGGTGCCCACGTCGTTGACCACCCTCAACCCGAGCCTTACCTTGGGGGAGTGTCTTCGCTGTAACTCCACCGTTGTTCTCTTGGACCAGCCGCCTGCGGCCGACCCAGACCGAGGACGGACGGCTTCCCCCAGGGAGCGACACGCAGAGCGAAGCAGACGAGACGAGGTCAACGGTGACAAGCAACGACGACGTGACGGCGCAGCGCGCGGCCGACCAGTCCGCGGCCCACGAGGCGGCCGAGGCGGCGGACCAGCAGGGTCTGCTCTTCGACGACGACGTCTCCACCCTGCCGAGCGACGCCGGCTACCGCGGGCCCACGGCCTGCAACGCGGCCGGCATCACCTACCGCCAGCTCGACTACTGGGCCCGCACCGGCCTCGTCGAGCCCACCGTGCGCGGCGCCACCGGCTCCGGCACGCAGCGGCTCTACTCCTTCCGCGACATCCTGCTGCTCAAGGTGATCAAGCGGCTGCTCGACGCCGGCATCTCCCTCCAGCAGATCCGCACCGCCGTGCAGCACCTGCGCAAGCGCGGCACCGACGACCTGACCCGCGTCACGCTGATGAGCGACGGCGCCAGCGTCTACGAGTGCACCAGCAACGACGAGGTCATCGACCTGCTCCAGGGCGGCCAGGGCGTCTTCGGCATCGCGATCGGCGGCGTCTGGCGCGAGATCGAGGGGTCCCTCGCCGAGCTGCCCAGCGAGCGGGCCACCGACGACGGCGACAGCCACGCGGCCGACGAGCTCGCCGCACGACGCAAGGCCCGCGCCACGGGCTGAGCCTCGACCCACGACGAACCACAGGCGTGCCCCGGGCTGGTGCCCGGGGCACGCTTTTCGCTTGGTAGGGTGGGGCCGCTGCTGACACCGCGCGGGAGAGTCTTCGACACCGTTCCCGAACGCCGGGCCACGTCGGAGCGCCGAAGGGGCAAATCCTCCCCGGAACCTCTCAGGCGCCAGGACCGTGCGGGACAGGCAACTCTGGAGGACGACCGTCGTCGCGCTGACAGAGGGGGAGGCGACCTGACCGTTCGCGTCCCCAGGAGCCTCTGTGTCCGACCATCCCAGCCTCGCCGACCTCGACAGGGCGAGCGCCTTCGTCGACCGCCACATCGGCCCGGGCCAGCAGGAGCGCGCCACCATGCTGGCCGACCTCGGCTTCGACTCCCTCGACGCCCTGATGGACGCGGCCGTCCCCGGCGGCATCCGCGCCGCCGACGAGCTCGGCCTCCCCGCCGCCGCGACCGAGCAGCAGGCAGCCCGTGAGCTCCGGGAGGTCGCGGCCCGCAACACGCCCCGCGAGCCGATGATCGGGCTCGGCTACCACGGCACGATCACCCCTCCCGTCGTACGCCGGAACGTGCTGGAGGACCCGAGCTGGTACACCGCCTACACGCCGTACCAGCCGGAGATCTCGCAGGGCAGGCTCGAGGCGCTGATCAACTTCCAGACGATGGTCGGCGACCTGACCGGCCTGCCGACCGCGAACGCCTCGCTGCTCGACGAGGCCACCGCCGTCGCCGAGGCGATGACGCTGGTGCGCCGGGGCAACAAGAAGGCGACCGGCCCCTTCGTGGTGGACGCCAACGCGCTGCCGCAGACCATCGCGGTCGTCCAGACCCGCGCGCACGCCATGGGCATCCCCGTCGTGGTCGCCGACCTCGACGGACGGGCTCCCCGAGGGCGACGTGTGCGGCGTGCTGGTGCAGTACCCCGGGGCCGACGGTCACGTCCTCGACCCCCGCCCGGTCGTCGAGGCGGTGCACGAGCGCGGCGGGATGGCCGTCGTCGCGGCCGACCTGCTCGCCCTGACCCTGCTCGAGTCGCCCGGCGCGATGGGCGCCGACGTGGTCGTCGGCTCGTCCCAGCGCTTCGGCGTGCCGCTGTTCTACGGCGGCCCGCACGCCGGCTTCATGTCCGTGCGCCCCGGCCTCGAGCGGCACCTGCCCGGTCGCCTGGTCGGCGTCTCGGTGGACGCGGAGGGCCGCCCGGCGTACCGGCTGGCGCTGCAGACCCGCGAGCAGCACATCCGTCGCGACAAGGCCACCTCCAACATCTGCACGGCGCAGGTGCTGCTCGCCGTGGTGGCGTCGATGTACGCCGTCTACCACGGTCCCGAGGGGCTGCGGGCGATCGCGCGGCGCACCCACCGCTACGCCGCGGTGCTGGCCGCCGCGCTGCGCGAGGGCGGCGCCGACGTGCGCCACGAGAAGTTCTTCGACACCGTCACCGTGCACGTGCCCGGGGGAGCGGCCGCCGTCGTGGACGCCGCCCGCGAGCGCGGCGTGCACCTGCGGCTCGCCGACGACGACACGGTCGGCATCTCGACGTCCGAGACCACCTCGCGCGAGCACGTCGCGGCGGTCCTGGAGGCCTTCGGGGTCACCGCCGACGTCGACGGACGTCGACACCCGCACCGGCGACGAGCTGCCCACCTCGCTGCTGCGCGAGACGGAGTTCCTGACCCACGAGGTGTTCAACACGCACCGGTCCGAGACGTCGATGCTGCGCTACCTGCGCCGGCTCTCCGCGCGCGACTACGCCCTCGACCGCGGCATGATCCCGCTCGGCTCGTGCACGATGAAGCTCAACGCGACCACGGAGATGGAGCCGGTCAGCCTGCCCGGGTTCGCCGACCTCCACCCGTTCGCGCCGGCGACCGACGCGCAGGGGTACGCCCACCTGATCGAGGAGCTCGAGTCCTGGCTGGCGGAGGTCACCGGCTACGACCGCGTGTCGATCCAGCCGAACGCCGGGTCGCAGGGCGAGCTCGCGGGGCTGCTCGCGATCCGCGCGTTCCACGTCGCGAACGGCGACGAGGCCCGCGACATCTGCCTCATCCCGGCCTCGGCCCACGGCACCAACGCGGCCTCCGCGGTGATGGCCGGCATGCGGGTCGTGGTCGTGAAGGCCGCCACCGACGGTCGCGTCGACATGGACGACCTGCGGGCGCAGTGCGAGACGCACTCCGAGGACCTCGCCGCGATCATGGTCACCTACCCCTCGACGCACGGCGCCTACGAGGACGGCATCGGCGACCTCTGCCGGGTCGTGCACGAGCACGGCGGCCAGGTGTACGTCGACGGGGCGAACCTCAACGCCCTGCTCGGCTACGCGAAACCGGGTGAGTTCGGCGGCGACGTCTCGCACCTCAACCTGCACAAGACGTTCTGCATCCCGCACGGTGGTGGCGGCCCCGGCGTCGGGCCCGTCGCGGTGCGGTCCCACCTCGCGCCGTACCTCCCCTCCCACCCGGGGCACCCGGACCCGGCGCGTCGCGACGGCATCGGCCCGGTGAGCGCGGCGCCGTACGGCTCGGCCGGCATCCTGCCGATCTCGTGGGCCTACGTGCGGATGATGGGCGGCGCGGGGCTGACCGACGCGACGGCGGTCGCCGTGCTGTCCGCGAACTACATCGCCAAGCGGCTCGGTGAGCACTTTCCCGTGCTGTACAAGGGACATGGCGGCCTGGTGGCGCACGAGTGCATCCTCGACCTGCGCGACCTGACCAAGCGGACCGGGGTGACCGTCGACGACGTGGCCAAGCGGCTGGTCGACTACGGCTTCCACTCGCCGACGATGAGCTTCCCGGTCGCCGGGACCCTGATGGTCGAGCCGACGGAGTCCGAGGACCTCGCCGAGATCGACCGGTTCATCGCCGCCATGATCGCGATCCGGGCCGAGATCGAGCAGGTCGCGTCGGGGGAGTGGACGCCGGAGACGTCGCCGCTGCGCGGTGCACCGCACACCATGCGCGCCCTCACCGGCGACTGGGACCGGGCCTACACCCGCGAGGTCGCGGTGTTCCCCACCGGCTACGACCCCGACAAGTACTGGCCGCCGGTCGCCCGGATCGACCAGGCGTACGGCGACCGCAACCTGGTCTGCTCGTGCCCGTCGCCGGAGGCGTTCGCGTCGGACCTCGACGGATGACCGGCCGCGTCACCGAGCTCACCGCCCGCCGGCTCGACGTGCTGCTGGCCAAGGAGCAGGCCGACGGCCGGCTGCCCTCCGTGGTCGGCGGCGTCGTGCGCGACGGCGAGCTGGTGTGGACCGGGTGCGGCCGGCGGCTTCGACGGGTTCGTCCCGGGCCCGGACGTGCAGTACCGGATCGGGTCCATCACCAAGACCATGGTCGCGGTGCTGGTCATGCAGCTGCGCGACGAGGGCGCGCTGGACCTCAACGACCGTCTCGACACGCACCTGCCCGGCATCGCCTACGGCGACCGGACGCTGCGCGACCTGCTCGCGCACGCGACCGGGATGCACTCCGAGCCGGCGGGCTCGTGGTGGGAGCGCAGCCCCGGCGTCAGCTTCGACGAGCTCGCGGCCGGACTGTCCGAGGGCGACGCGCCGTTCGCGCCCGGGACGACCTTCCACTACACGAACGTGGCCTTCGGGCTGCTCGGTGAGGTCGTCGCCCGGCACCGCGGCGCCCCCTGGTTCGACGTGGCGCGCGAGCGCATCCTGCTGCCGCTCGGCATGCACCGCACGACGTACTTCCCGGAGGCTCCGCACGCCTCCGGCTTCAGCGTGCACCACTACGCCGGCACGCTGACGCCCGAGCCCGCGCACGACGCCGGGGCGATGGCGCCCGCGGGTCAGCTGTGGAGCACGGTCGAGGACCTGTGTCGCTACGGGGCGTTCCTCGCGACGGGCGACGCGCGGGTGATGGAGCCTGCCACGACCGCCGAGATGTGCACCCCGCAGTCCGCGTCCCGGGCCGGGGCGCTCGCGAGCGCGCACGGCCTCGGCATCGCGCTCTCGCGTGCGGGCTCGGGCATGCTGGTCGGGCACACCGGGTCGATGCCGGGGTTCCTGGCCGGTTGCTTCGCCGACCCGCTGCGACGTACGGCGGCGGTGGTGTTCGCGAACGCCACGGTCGGCCTGCGGTGCGAGGGGCTCGCGGTCGACCTGCTCGACACCCTGGAGGAGACCGAGGGCAGCCTCCCGCTCCCGTGGACCCCGAGCGTGGACGTCCCCGCCGCGGTGCTCGAGATCCTGGGCGTCTGGCACTGGGGGAACACCGCGTTGTCGTTCGCCTGGGACGGCCGGTTCGTGGTCGTGAGCAACCCGGTGCGGGGCGCCGAGTCGCACCGCTTCGTGCCGGAGGACGGGGGCACGTTCCTGGGCACGCGCGGCTACCACCACGGCGAGCGGCTGCACGTCGTACGCCGGGAGGACGGGTCGCCGCACTACCTCGAGTGCGAGACGTTCCTCTACACCCGCGAGCCCTACGACCCGACCGTGCCGATCCCCGGCGGCCACCCGGGCTGACCCGTCACTTCTGCGACGACACGCCGCGTTTTCCCCTGCACAACTGACGGGTCAGCGTCAGTTGGCCTGGGAGACGGTGGACATGTTGAAGTCGGGGACGCGGAGGGCCGGGGTCGCGGTGCGCGGGAAGTAGTCACCCCACTCGCGCGAGAAGCTCGGGGCCGTGCCGGAGGCGTGCGAGAAGCGGCGGAGCAGGTCGACCGGGCTCTCGTTGAACCGGAAGTTGTTCACCGCGCCGGTGACCTCGCCGTTCTCGACCAGGTAGACGCCGTCGCGGGTCAGGCCGGTGAGCAGCAGCGTCTGCGGGTCGACCTCGCGGATGTACCACAGGCAGGTGACGAGCAGCCCCCGCTCGACGCCGGCGACCAGGTCCTGGGTGCTGCCGGTGGCGCCGTCGACCTCGACGACCAGGTTGTCGACGTACGGCGTGACGGGCTGGCCGGTCAGCTTCGCCGAGAAGCGGTTCTGGAGCAGCGCGGTCAGTGTGCCGTTCTTGATCCAGTCGGTGCGGGAGAGCGGCAGCCCGTTGTCGAAGACGCTCTCGATCTCGCTGCTGGTCGCGGTGCTGACGAACGGCTGCGCCTCCAGCCGGGGGTACGCCGGGTCGGAGTACATGTGGAACGGCTTGTCCGAGAGCCGCTCGCCGATGCGGGTGCCGCCGCCGCGCTTGGAGAAGACGGTCTGGCCGTCGTGGGCCTCGCGGGCCGCGGCGGTCCAGTAGGCGTAGATCATCAGGTCCGCGACCGCGGTCGGCGGCAGGATCGTGTCGTAGCGGCCGGCCTCGAGGTCGACGCGACGCTTGGCCCAGCCGAGTCGCTGCACGAGCTCGGCGTCCATCGCGTGCGCGTCGACGTCCCGGAAGTCCGGCGTCGCGCCGCCGACCCAGGCGCTCGTGGAGAGGTCGGTCGGCTTGGCGGTGCAGCCGTAGTGGCCGGTGGGCTGCACGTGCCGCAGCCGGATCCCGGTGCTGGTGCCCGAGGTAGGTCGTCGTCACGTCGTGGTCGACGAACCCGTAGAGGATGCGGTCCTCGGCCGCGGCGCGCCCGAACGCCTCGCCCAGGGCCGGGGCGAAGTCGGAGTAGACCTCGATCGACGTGGTGCCCGAGGGGTCGAACCAGTCGTCCCCGGCGTCGCCCTCGGGGAGCTCGTTGGCGTCCTCGGCCGGGCTGCTGGCCCGCGCGGCGGCGTCGGCCTGCTCGACGATGCGGGTGACCTGCTCGGTCGACGACGCGGTCGACGAGACCGAGCCGGCCGCCGTGGCCTCCCCGGCGCCGTGGAACGCGACCACGGTCACCGAGACGTCGTGCATGACGCCGTTGGTGGTGAGCGTGTTGTTCGCCCAGCGCAGGTTGGCGCTCGTCGAGTCGTGCACGATCACCGCGCAGCCGTCGGACGTCGTGGTCTTCAGGGCGTGCTCGACGAGCTCCTGCGGGCTGGCTGCCGTCATGAGTGGGTCCTTCCCTCTCGGGCCTGGTGTCGAGGTGGTGGCTGACCGGGTTGGGTCAGCTCGCACCCTCGGCGGTCGTGTTGAGGACGTTGACGTCGCGGAACAGGGAGGTGGGGCAGCCGTGCGAGACGGCGGCGACCTGGCCGGGCTGGGCCTTGCCGCAGTTGAAGGCGCCGCCCAGCACCCACGTGTCCGGGCCGCCGACGGCCTCCATCGAGTTCCAGAACTCGGTGGTGGTCGCCTGGTAGGCGACGTCGCGGAGCTGGCCGGCCAGCTTCCCGTCCTCGATCTTGTAGAACCGCTGACCGGTGAACTGGAAGTTGTAGCGCTGCATGTCGATCGACCAGGACTTGTCGCCGACGACGTAGATGCCGCGCTCGACCTGGCAGATGAGCTCGTCCGTGCTCGGGCCGTCGTCCGCGGGCTGCAGCGAGACGTTGGCCATCCGCTGGATCGGGATGTGGCCGGGGGAGTCGGCGTAGGCACAGCCGTTGGAGCGTCCGTCGTTCAGCTCCGGGTGCATGTGGGCCATCGACCGGTCCAGCTGGTAGCCGACCAGCACGCCGTCCTTGATGATGTCCCAGCTCTGCGTCTGCACGCCCTCGTCGTCGTACCCGACCGTCGACAGGCCGTGCTGCACGGTCCGGTCGCCGGTGACGTTCATGACGGGGGAGCCGTACCGCAGCTCGTTCGAGCTTGTCGAGGGTGGCGAACGACGTGCCGGCGTAGTTGGCCTCGTAGCCGAGGGCCCGGTCGAGCTCGGTGGCGTGCCCGATCGACTCGTGGATGGTCAGCCACAGGTTCGAGGGGTGGATCACCAGGTCGTAGCGGCCGGCCTCGACCGACGGAGCGACCAGCTTCTCCGCGAGCAGCTCGGGAAGCTCGTCGAGCTCGCCGGCCCAGTCGTAGCCGTCGCCGACGAGGTACTCCCACCCGCGGCCCACCGGCGGAGCGATCGTGCGCATCGAGTCGAAGGCCCCCGTCTTCTCGTCGGTGCCGAACGCCTCGAACATCGGCTGCAACCGCACCCGCTGCTGCGTCGTGGTGCTGCCCGCGAGGTCGGTGTAGAACTTGTTCTCCACGACCTGCTGCAGGGTGCCCGACGAGTGCTGCACGCCCGCCGCGTCGAGGAGGTTCTGCGACATGCGGGCCAGCAGGTCGGCCTTCTCGGCGAGCGGCACCGACAGCGGGTCGATCTCGTAGGCGGACACCCACTCGACGTCGTCGTACGTCGGCTCGGGGGCCAGCTCGACGGGTTCGGTCGTCATCGCCGCCGCGACCTGCGCCGTGCGGATCGCGGTCTCGGCCACCTTGATGGCGGCGGTCTGTCCGAGGCCGACGCCGGAGGCGAATCCCCAGGCGCCGTTGAGGACGACCCGAACGGCGAACCCGACGTCCTCGGCGTCGGAGGCGCCCTGGAGCCGCCCGTCGCGCACCCGGACGTCCTGCGAGCGGATCCGCTCGAACCGGAAGTCGGCGTGGCTGACGTGGAAGTCCTGCGCCCGGGCCAGGGCCGCCTCGGCCATCCGGCGGTAGGGCAGCGCGGTGAACGACGCGTCGATCTGGTGCGGCGAGCTCATGAGCCCGAGGTTATGCCGGGGGGACCCCGTGCCGCGCGCGGGGTCCGGTGCGCCGCGCCGTGTGACCCCTGTTTCGGGCGGGGTCAGGTGGGCACTCTGGGTGCGGCGGAGCCCCTCCTGCCCTACGTCGAGACAGGAGCACCATGGACTGGCTGATCAGCGCCGCCGGACCCGACGGCGGCCTCCGACGTCCTGACGCTCGTCGGCGCGCACCTCGGCCGGCATGCCGCGCAGCCGAGCTCGGTCGGTCCGGCCCTCGACCAGCTCGCCAGCCGGGTCGAAGGGCTCCCTGGCGTCCGCGCCCTCGCACGAGAGCCCCTGGCGGTTGCACCTGGACTGGACGAGCGCACGCCCGAGGCTGGAGCTGGCGCCCGTCGTGGAGGACGCCGAGCTGCCGCCAGGCGTCGGGTCCGGAGGACCGGTCGTGGCGGGGCAGCGAGGTGCCCTCGCCGCCCTGGTCGGTGAGCCCGTGCTGTCCACCGAGCTGCCCCGTCGAACGGCGCGTGCAGGAGGTCTTCAGCTCCGGCCCGCCGCCCACGCCCCTCGTCGACGTCGATCCGCGACGCGACGGCGCCGCCAGCGTCGCGGTGGCGCTCATCGCCGCCCGGGAGGCGCACCCGACGGTCACGTCCACCCAGTCCGCGGGTCTCGCCGCCGCGATCCTCGCCCAGGCCGCCCTCGACAACGACGAGCCGACCACGGCGGAGCGCGCCGCCGCCCTGATCCAGGAGCTGCACCGGCGCCCTCGGCAGCGACGCGCAGGCGCGACGTCCTCGACGACGGCGTCATCGAGATGTCCGTGGCGACCTGCCCGTTCGCGCCCGGCGTGGCAGACACGCCCTCGTTGTGCCACGTGACCGCCGGCCTCGCGGGGCAGATCGGCGCCCGCGTGCACGGTCACGCGCACGGTCGTCCTCGACGAGACCATGGCGCTGGGCGACGCGGGCTGCCACCTGCACGTCCGGCTGGAGCCCGCCGACGAGGACAGGCGCGGGCAGACCCATCGGTGGCCCGCCGTGGCGACGGCGCTCGACCGACCCGGCGCCCCACCTCGACCTGTCCCTGAGCCTGCCGCGGGAGAGCGGCAGCGTGCCGGTCGTACGTCGGCTCGCGGCGCAGGCCCTGCGGGCGTTCGGGGTGGAGGACGAGGACATCGACGACGTGCAGCTCGCGATCACCGAGGCCTGCGCGAACGTCGTGGAGCACGCGACGGACTCCGACACCTACGAGGTCAAGGTGGAGCTGGCCGCCGACCGGTGCGCGATCACCGTGGTCGACAAGGGCCTCGGTTTCGACGCCACCACGCTGCCCGACCCGCCCCCGGTCGATGCGGAGCACGGACGGGGGCTGATGCTGATGCGGGCGCTGGTCGACAACGTCGCCTTCCAGAGCGAGCCGCAGGCCGGTGCGGTGGTGCACATGGTGAAGACGCTGCGCTTCGAGCGCGACCACCCGCTCTGGCGCGGGACCGACCAGACCGGGGACTGAGCCGGGCTCAGGTGCGTCCGTCGCGCTCCTGGGCCTCGCGGAGCGCGGAGTGCTCGCCCATCCAGGTCGCCGGCAGCACGTCGAACCCGGCCTGCCGGGCCGCGTCGAGCACCCGCGGGTCGTCGTCGACGAGGACGGCGACCGTGCGCGTCCCGGCCAGCGACTCGAGCTGCTCGACCTTCCAGACGCTGGACGGGTCGGTAGTCGTCGTACGGCCGGAGCACCAGCCGACCGGGCGGCAGGTCGTGCCGGTCCAACCAGGCCTGGGTCACCGCGCGCAGCCGCTCGGGCCGACCGGAGAGGTAGACGACCTCGTAGACCTCGGCGAGACGACGCACGGTGTGCTCTCCCTCGGCGAGCAGGCCGTCGTCGCCGGCACCGGCGAAGAACGCACGCCAGTCCTTGGGACGACCGGTCACGTGGTGCAGCCGGTGCCGCACGTCCGCCAGCACGCCGTCGATGTCGACGACCGCCACCATCGGTGTCTCGGACACCGTCAGCCGACCAGCGTCGTGACGCTGAGGGAGGAGCCGGACCGGCCCTTCTCGACGTGCACCTGCGTGGGGATCCGGTTGCGCAGCTCGCTGACGTGGCTGACCACCCCGACGGTGCGGCCGCCGGCGCGCAGCCCGTCGAGCCGGTCCATCACGTCGTCGAGGGTGTCGGCGTCGAGGGTCCCGAAGCCCTCGTCGACGAAGAGCGTGTCGATCTCGGTGCCGCCGGCCTCCTGGGTGACCACGTCTGCGAGGCCGAGGGCCAGGGAGAGGGAGACCACGAACGTCTCCCCTCCGGACAGGGTCGCGGGGTCCCGGGCGTCGCCGGTCCACTGGTCGACGATCTCCAGGCCGAGCCCCGCCTGCGACCCCTTGCGCGCGGCCCGGTCCGTGCGCTGGAGGAGGTAGCGCTGGTCGCGCATGTGGCCGAGCCGCTCGTTGGCCGCCGCGACGACCTGGTCGAGGCGGGTGGCGAGGACATAGGCGGACAGCCGCATCTGGAGCTGGTTGTCGTGCCCCATCCCGCGCACCAGCTGGGACATCGCCTCGGCGCGCAACGACTGGTCGCGCAGCGGCGCCCAGGTCTCGATCGCGTCGCCCAACCGGACCAGCAGGCCGTGGACGGCTTCGGCCCGGGCCTCGGCGAGGTGCACCCGGCGTGACGAGACCGAGACCGCGGCGTCGGCCTCCGCCCGGGCAGCTCGTCAGGTGCGCGAGGTCTCGTCCTCGGGGTCGGTCGCCGACGTCGGGCTCGGTCTCGGCCAGCACCTCGTGCGCGCGAGCGGAGGACCGCGCGCGCTCCGCGGCCTCGTCGGTCAGACGTCGGACCTCGACCGGGTCGAGCCGGGCCGCGCGCGCCTCGGCGGCGGACGCGAATCCCTGCTCCGCCACGGAGTCGTGGGTCTGCGAGCGCAGCTCGTCGACGCGCTGCGCGGCACGCTCGGCGTCCTCCACCACGCGCGCCGGTCCGCTCGACGAGGTCCGCCAGCCGGGCGGCCTCGGCGGCCATGAGCCGCACGCTCCCGCCCCGCGCGCCCGCCTCGGTCAGCTCGTCCTCGACGGTCAGGACGGTCTCCTCGAGGCCCTCGATCGCCTGCTGGAGCCGGGCGAGGACCGCGGCCGCGGCGGCCTGACGACCGGTGAGGCGTGGCGAGCTCCGCGCGGCTCGTGACGAGCCGCTTCGCGAGGCTGCCCTGCTGCTCGGCGGCCGCCCGGGCGTCTGCGAGCTCCTCGGTCAGCGAGCGCACCTCGGCGGCGGCCGCATCGGCGGTGCGTCCTTCGGCGTCCGCCACGCAGGTGTCGCGGCGGTGCTGGGCGTCGCGCAGGGCGGTGGCCGCCGCCTCCAGCGCCGTCTGCCGCTGCGGCCACCCGGGCCTCGGCGGACTCCTGGTCCTCGGCGCCGACCGCATCGTGGGCCGGCTCCGCGGGGGCCGGGTGGGAGGTGCTGCCGCAGACCTGGCACGGCGCCCCCTCGTGCAGGCTGCCGGCGAGCTCGGCGGCCATCTCGGCCAGGCGCCTGGCCACGAGCTCCTGGTGGTGCTCCCGGGCGGTGAGGGAGCGGTCGCGCGCGTCACGGTGAGCGTCGGCGAGACGTGCCACGTCGTCGGTGGCGGCGGCCAGTCCCGTCGCCGCCTGGTGCCGGCGGCGGGCCGCGGCCAAGCGAGAGGTCGAGCGCCTCACGGCGGCCCGCCCGGGCACCCGCGGCGTCGAGCCGGACGGTCAGGTCGGCGATCTCGGCGGGCAGCTCGGCGGCCCGACGGGTCGTCTCGGCCAGCTCCTCCTCCGCAGCGGCCAGCTCGGCGCGGGCCGCGGCCAGCTCGCGCGCCGCGGACCGCCCGGCGGCCTCGCGGGGGAGCAGGGCCTCGAGCCGGGTGGACCTCGACCGGAGGCGTCCGGGTGCGGTCGGCGAGCGCCGCGGCGTCGAGCTGCTCGAGATCGGTGTCGCCCAGCGCCGTCGCCACCTGGGACAGGGCCTGGTCCCGCGCGTCCGCCGCGCCCGCCGCGGCACGGACGGCCTGGTCCAGCACACCGAGCAGCGGCGCGCAGACGGCCGCCCGCTCGGCCGCGGCGAGACGCTGCGCCGGCCCGGTCGGCCTCGGCGGCGGTCTCCTCGAGCTCACGCAGCACCGCTCGTGCTGCGTCGCGTCGGCCGGACTGCTCGGCGCGGCGCACGGCGGCCTCGTGGCGCGTCACGGCCAGCCGCAGGGCGGCGTCGACGTCGGCGTGACGGGCGGCCTCGTCGCGCACCGAGGCGGTGGCCAGGGACGAGCTGGTGCCTGCGGCCCAGGCGAGCACCCGGCCGTCGGCGCGTGGCCTGTGCCAGCAGGTCGCCGGAGAGGTCCTCGGGGGTGCCCAGCTCCATGCGGTCCGCGAGCGGAGTCGAGCAGCCGCTGCACGGTCGCGCGGTCGCGGCGTGGACCGCTGCCGCAGCTCGCGGCTGTGCTCGTGCACCCACTCCTCGATGCGGGCGAACCGGTCCGTGCGGAACAGGTGCTGGAGCACGTCGTGGCGCTCCTGCGACGAGGCGCGCAGGAAGGTCTGGAACTCGCCCTGGGGCAGCAGGGCCACCTGCACGAACTGGGAGGCGTTCATGCCCATCAGGTCGGTGACCAGCACCCCGACCTCGGCGGCGCGGGACGACAAGAAGTGCTCGATGCCGCCGGTGGTCTCGGTGATCGACGCCTGGGCCTTCTCCGTGAGCAGTCCGTCGCCGCGCCTCTTGGGCCGGGACCACTCCGGGGACCGGCGTACGACGAACCGGCGCTCCCGGACCGTGAAGTCGAGGACGACCTCGGGCTGCCGCTCGACGGGTGCGTGCTGCGACTTGAGGGTCTTGACGCCGCGCGCCCCGGGCACCGAGCCGTAGAGCGCGAAGCAGACCGCGTCGAGGAGGCTGCTCTTGCCGGCGCCGGTCGGCCCGGTCAGCAGGAACAGCCCGGCGTCGTTGAGCTCCTCGAAGTCGACGCTCTCGGTGGCGGCGAAGGGGCCGAACGCGGAGACGGTGAGCCGGTGCAGACGCATCAGCCGACGTCCTCCAGCGGCCGCCAGCGTCGCGCCGACGGTGAAGTCGGCGTCCCGGTCGTCGTCGATGCGGCACGAGTCGCAGGCGAGCTGGAGCAGCAGCTCCTCCTCGGTCGTCGCCTCGAGTGCGCGGACCTCGGCGACGAAGCCGAGCGCCACGTCGAGGTCGCTGCGGCCGTCCACCCGAGGGGTGACCGGACCGCGACGGGCGGCTGCGCCCTCGGGCTCGAACGCGATCATCAGCGTGTGCGGGAAGCGGTCGCGCAGCCGATCCATGGCGTGCGGAGGGCGGCGACCGTCGGTCAGCGTGACCTGGAGCCAGGCGTCCTCCGCCGCGGCGTGCGTCCGGGTCGCGCAGCAGGTCGTCGAGACGACCGCGCAGGGTGGCGAGCGCGCGGGGCACGGGCGCCGGCACGAAGTCGGCCTCGCGGACGCCGTCGGGTCCCAGGTCGACGAGCCAGGACCCCTTGGTGTGTCCCGCCTCGGAGAAGGAGTAGGCGAGCGGGGAGCCGCTGTAGCGCACGGACTCGGTCAGCACCTGCCGGCCGTGCAGGTGCCCGAGCGCGGCGTAGTCGACCCCGGCGAACAGGCTGGTCGGCGCGATCTGGATGCCGCCGACGGAGATGTCGCGCTCGCTGTCGGAGGACATCCGTGGCGCCGCGTCCGGGCTGCCCGCGACGAAGGCGTGGGCCAGGACCACGGACCGCGCGCCGGCCCGACCGGCGAGGTCGCGCCGCACCCGGCCCATGGCCGCGGTCAGGGCCGCCTCGTGGCTGCGCACCGGGAGGTCCCAGGCGGTCCGGACCGCGTCGGGCTCGAGGTAGGGGATGCCGTAGACCGCCACCGGTCCGTGTGCGTCCTCCAGCAGCACCGGGGCGCCGACGTCCTGCCAGCGGGTGCGCAGGTGCACGCCCGCCGCGTCGGCGAGCCGCGCGTTGAACCCGAGCCGCGCGGGGGAGTCGTGGTTGCCGCTCGACACCACGACCTGCGCCCGCGAGGCGGCCAGCCGGGCGAAGGTGTCGTCCGCGAGCTCCACGGCGTCGACCGGCGGGAGCGCCCGGTCGTAGACGTCGCCGGAGAGCACCACGAGGTCGACCTGCTCCGCCTCGACCACGGCGAGCAGGTGGTCGACGTACGCCGCCTGGGCGTCGAGCATCCCCACCGAGTGGAACGACCGGCCCAGGTGCCAGTCGGAGGTGTGCAGGATGCGCATGCGCCGACGCTAGTCGCGCCTGCCGACAGAATCCGGGTCACACGCCGTCGGCCGGGACCAGGCGTTCCGGGGCCGAGTACACGATGTAGCGCCGCCCGCGCACGAACCCGGCGGTGCACAGGCCGGCCCGGGTCGCGAGGTCGACCGCCAGGCTGGACGGGGCCCCGACGGCAGCCAGCACGCCGATCTCCGCCACGACGGCCTTCTGCACGATCTCGAAGCCGATCCGGCCGCTCACGCAGAGCAGCGGAACCGCCGGGGAGAGGCCGGCCAGCACGCGTGCGCCGACGACCTTGTCGACCGCGTTGTGCCGGCCGATGTCCTCGCGTACGACGAGCGCGGTCCCGGTCTCGTCGTACATGCCGGCGGCGTGCAGCCCCCCGGTGGAGTCGAAGACGCGTTGGGCCTCGCGGAGCCGGTCGGGCAGTCCGAGGACCACCTCGGAGGGCACCTGGAGCCCGGCCCAGCGGGTCGAGGCGGGCACGTCGCACATCGCGAGGACGTCGTCGATGCTCTCGGTGCCGCAGACGCCGCAGGCCGACGAGGCGGCGGACAGCCCGGCGTACCGCTCGGCCGGGGCACGGCGCGGCGGGCGACCCAGCTCCACGGTCACGACGTTGAACTCCTGCTCGGCAGCGAGCTGCTCGTCGGTGCAGTAGGCGACGGTGCGCAGGTCCTCGGCCGTCGCGAGCACCCCTTCGGCGTACAGGAACCCGGTGGCCAGCTCGAAGTCGTGCCCGGGGGTGCGCATGGTGACCGCGACGCGGCCGGCCGGGCGTCCCGGCCAGGCCAGCCGGATCTCCAGGGGCTCCTCGGTGGCGAGGCGATCCTCGTGGCGACGGACCGCGCCGTCGTCACCGGCCGTGACCTCGTGCACGCGCACCCGTGTGGTGGGTCCCGGGCGACGGCTGCGACTCATGTCCGCCAGCCTATTCTGGGGGCAAGTCAGCGACGCCCGCCCGCCACCTGGGCGACGAGCGTCGCCCAGGGTGCGAGGGACAGTCGGAGGCCACGATGCGTTGGAGACGTCGCAGTGCTGCGACGCCCGACGACGGGTGGACGACCGAGGTCTCCTCCGGGCTCGCGCTCGCCGGGTTCCTGTTCCTGGTGTTCGTCGGCTTCACCCTGCTGGCGATGGGGCCGCTCATCTCCATCGACACCTACTTCAACCTCGACCCGCCACCGTCCGGCTGGGTGGCCTACCTGCACGTCCTGGACCGGATCGGCCAGCGGGCGGTGTGCCTGCCGGTCCTGGCGGTCGCGACGGTGGTGGCCTGCCGCTACCGGGAGTCGTGGCGCCCCGCGGTCGTCGTCGCCGTGTCCGTGTTCTCGCTGAACCTGCTCGTGCTGATCCTCAAGGTCGTGCTGGGGCGCGGACAGCCCGAGGCGGCCGACCCCGCGTTCTTCGTGGGCGGCCTGGCGTACCCGTCCGGGCACACCGCCAACATCGTGCTGGTCTACGGGCTGGTGGCCTTCGTGCTGAGCCGCTACCGCCAGGTGAACCGCACCCTCGTGCGGGTCCTGTGGTCCGCCGTCGGGCTGCTGTCGCTGACCATGGTGATCACGTCGCTGACCTTGAACTGGCACTGGTTCGCGGACCTGATCGCGGGGCTGCTCGTCGGTGGTGTCGTGCTGCAGCTGACCGCGGCGGTGGACGCGGCGGTGCCCGACCACGCGCTGTCCGGAGGACGCGCGACACCTCCTGCACCGGTTGCGCGGCACGGGTGCGCGGCCGTGCGGCGCCGGGGGACGGCGACGCCCGGACTTCCCGACGGCCCGGCCTCGCCTCCCGCTCCGGCTGCGCCGCCCGCAGCGCCGCGCCAGGACGCGTAGCCGCCGCCACCGACATGATCTTCTCGGTCCGCGGGCTGCTCGCCCGCACGGAACCGGCGGCCTCAGCCGTGCGTCCCACCGGCATGCGCACTCTCGGAACCGCACTCGTCCTGATCCTGCTGGCCTCCGTCGCCGGCTGCGGGGAGCAGTCCCCCGCGAGCGCCCCCGAGGGCGACGGCTGTGCCGGCAAGGGGGCCGTCGTCGCGACCGCAGACCTCGACGGCGACGGCTCGGCCCAGGCGGTCCGCCTCACCGGTCCGGGCAACGGCGCCTGCGCGCACCGGCTGCTCGGCCCCGGTGGAGTCGCCGCCGACGTGAACGGGCTCGACCTCGTGCCCGGGACGGCGAAGGTCGTGCACCTGGAGGGTCACGGTGCCGCCGACCTGGTGCTGGTGTCCGCCGAGCCGCATCCGCGCGGAGGTGCCCAGGCTCACCTGTTCGGGAGCGGCGGCGCGACCGGGCTGACGGAGGTGACCGCCGACGGGCAGCCGGTCGTGCCGTTCGTCGCGACCGACGGCGGGGCAGCCCCGATGACCGCCACCTGCACCGAGGACGGGGGCATCGGGATCGTCACGGCGAGGACGCACGAGCCGCCCGGCATCGTGCTCGCCTGGGACGTCACCGAGACGTCGTACGCCCTCGAGGACGGGCGCGCGGTCCCGAAGGGGAAGTCGTCCGTCGCCGAGGCGGCTGCCGACCCGACGCTGCGCAAGGAGCACCCGGAGCTGTTCGACGGAAGCCTGTTCTCCGACTGCTCCTGAGCGGCTACTCGATCCAGGCGCCGTCGAGCATCAGGTCGCGACCCGCGAGCTCGTCGACCTCGCGCCAGGCCTGGATGCGTCGGGGCGTCACCCGGAAGAACCGGTAGCCCCGCAGGTCGCGCGGGTCGAACCCGGTCGCGGCCGCGAACGCGTCTCCCTCGTCCTGCGAGACGCCGGCCAGCGCCTCGACGGTGCCCTCGACCAGCACCACGTCGCGGGTGGGCCCGAAGCCGAGCCGGACCTCGCCGGTGGCGACCAGGTTGCGGCCGGTGGGGCTGGTCTCCCTGGTGGCCAGCAGCACCGTGGACCCGTTCCACAGGAACGACAGCGGCACGAGGTACGGCGTACCGGTCCCCGGGTCCGCCGTCGACACCCAGGCGTCGACGTCGGACGAGAGCCGGGCCATGGTGTCGGTGCGGCGCTGGACGGTGCTGCGGGGTGCTTCGCTCATGGGCTCAGGATGCCTGCAAGAGCCGACACGTTGCCATCCGGGTCGGTCACGGTCGCGACGCGGCGGCCGGCGCCGACCTCCTGGACGGACTGCTGCTCCTTCGCCCCGGCGGCGACCAGGGCCGCGAACGCGGACTCGATGTCGTCGACGTGCCAGTAGCTGACCGGTCCCGTCATCCCCTTGGCGTGCCCGTGGGGGTCGAGCCCGATCTCCTGGCCCGCGTCGTGGAACTGCACGTAGTACGGCTCGTCCATCACGGGCGCTGACCCGAGCAGCGCGCCGAACAAGGCCTTCGCGGCGTCGAGGTCCTGGACGGGGTAGATCACGGTCTTCAGTCCACTGGTCATGGTGTCCTCCTGCTGTCGGTGTCACATCGGCGGGCCGGGTGTCCGTCAGGTGTATGACGGAACCCGACGCGAGGATGTGACATGCACCAGGACGAGTTCTTGGCCGAGCAGTTCGAGACGCACCGCGACCGGCTGCGCGCGATGGCCTACCGGATGCTCGGGTCCTCGCCAGCGCAGCTGTTGCCCGCCGGGTCGGTGGGTGACTCAGGCGATGTCGTCGGGCGTGCGCGGACGGGTCAGCGACCTGACCTGCGCGTGCACCCCCCACTCGTCCTTCCCGAGGCGGGCCAGCGGGTCGAGCCGGTCGTAGTCGGGGTGGCCCTCGACGAGCGCGTCGTCGGCGACGGTGATCATCACGACCGAGCCGAGCACGACGGTCGAGTCGCCGAGCTTCAGCGTGCTGTGCAAGGTGCACTCGATGGACGCCGGTGACTGCGCGACGCGCGGCGGCTTGACCGCCTCGCTCGGCTCCATCGTGATCCCCAGCTGCGCCGGCTCGCTCTGGTCGGCGTCGAACGCCGCGGAGGTGTTGTTGACCGCGTCGATCAGCGGGCCGTGGGCGAGGCTCACCACGAACTCGCCGGTGTCGAGCACGTTGCGCAGCGTGTCCTTGGCGCCGACCGACGTGAACTGGATGATCGGCGGGCGCGCGCAGGCCACCGTGTAGAACGAGTGCGGAGCCAGGTTGACCACCCCGTCCGAGGACAGCGACGAGACCCAGGCGATGGGCCGGGGCACGACGACCGCGGTCAACAGCTTGTAGGCGTTGACGTGCTCGTCGCCGACCCGGAACGACGTACGGGACTCGAAGCTCATGCGACCGATCCTGTCACCGGTCCGATGCCACCGACCGACCGCGCCAAGCCGTGCCGCCCGCCCGGAGGCGATGACCTCCTCCAGCCGCAGGGGCGCTCCGTCCGGACCGGAGAGCGGCACCCGCCAGTTGGGGTACTCGTCGGTGGTCCCGGGCTGGTTCTGGGTGCGCCGGTCGCCGACCGCGTCGGTCAGCGCCACGGACAGCAGCCGCGCCGGCGTCAGGGTGAGGTAGCGGTGCAGCGCCTCGACGGTCGCCTCCGTGTCGGCGTCCTCCGGCAGCAGACCGCGGCGCCGCACCTCCGCGAGCCACGACTCGCGCTCCTCGTCGTCGGCGGCGAGCTCCTCCGCCACGGTGCGCTCGAGCAGCCCGAGCCGGTCCCGGAGCCGGACGTGGTCACCCGCCAGGTAGCCCGCCGTCGGGGGCAGGTCGTGGGTGGTCACGGACGCGAGGCAGAGCTCGCGCCACCGCTCGGCGGGGAGCGGGTCCCCGTGCTCGTCACGCTCGAACCAGAGGATCGACGTGCCGAGGATGCCGCGGGCCTTGAGGTAGTCGCGCGCGGACGGCTCGACGACGCCGAGGTCCTCACCGACCACCACGGCACCGGCCCGGAGCGCCTCCAGGGCGAGCACGCCGATCGTCGCCTCGTGGTCGTAGCGCACGTAGGTGCCCTCGGACGGCGGCCGGCCCTCCGGGATCCACCACAGCCGGAACAGCCCGATGACGTGGTCGACGCGCACGCCGCCCGCGTGCCGCAGCACGGCGGCGACCATGTCGCGCAAGGGTGCGTAGCCGAGCTCCTCGAGACGGTCGGGACGCCACGGCGGCTGGCTCCAGTTCTGGCCGATCTGGTTGAACGGGTCGGGCGGTGCGCCGACCTGGATGCCCGAGGCGTACGTCGATCCGCAACCGCCACGCGTCCGCGCCGCCCGGGTGCACGCCGACCGCGAGGTCGTGCATGGTGCCGAGCGCCATGCCGGCCCCGACCGCCTTGGCCTGCGCCTGCTGGAGCTGCTCGTCGACGACCCACTGGAGCCACGTCTCGAACTCGACCTCGCGGCGGTGCCGCTCCGCGAACGCCGTGACGGCGGGGGAGTCGACGTCACGCAGGTCCTCGGGCCAGGCGCGGTAGTCGTTGCCGTGCTCGGCGGCGATCACGCTCCAGGTCGCGAAGTCGCGCAGCGCGTCACCGTGCCGGCGCCGGAAGGCCGCCAGGTCCTTGTCGCGACCGGCGCTGCGCGGCGCGGCGTGCACGATCTGCAGGGCGGTGCGCTTCGCGGTCCACGCGGTGTTGCGGTCGATGGCGTCGGCGTCGTCGAGGCGGGCGTGCACGTCCGCGGCCAGCGCCTCGACGGTCGCGCGCGCGGCGGCCGGCAGCTCGGCGTACTCCACGACCCTCTCCACCCGCACGTAGAGCGGGTTGAAGAACCGGCGCGAGGTCGGCAGGTAGGGGGACGGCTCCAGCGGCGCGACCGGCTCGGCGGCGTGCAGCGGGTTGACCAGCAGGAAGTCGGCGCCGAGCTCGGCGGCGGACCACACGGCGAGGTCGGTCAGGTCGACGAGGTCGCCCACGCCCCAGGACTGGCGCGACCGCACGCTGTACAGCTGCGCCGCGAGACCCCAGGACCGGCGGTCGCGGACCGACTCCGGCAGGCCGAGCCACGGCGGGGTCACGATCAGCACCGAGTCGGCCACCGTGTCGCCGGAGCGCGCACGGATGCGGTGGTAGCCGAGCGGCAGGTCGGTGGGGACCGCGAACGTCGCCTCACCGATCGTCCGGTCGCCGACCGTCCGCGGCGGCACCCACCGGTCCACCTGGGCCAGGTGGTCGCGGCGACCGCCGGCCTCGAGGTCCACGCGACAGCTCGACCGGGTCGCCGTCGGTGACGTGCACGGGGAACGTCCGCTCCGCGCCCTGCTGCACGACCACGCACGGCGGCAGCATCCGCAGCCACTGCGCGTCGGTCCGCTCCGGCGAGCGCGCGGGCCGGGTCGGAGACGTCCACGTCCATGGCGGCGAGCACGGCCCTGACCGTCGTCGTCGGGCACGTCGACGCGGCGGCCGCGCCAGTCGTAGAACTCCGTCGCGACGCTGTAGGCGTGGGCGAGCTCGAGCAGGTCCGGAGGGATCGAAGTCACGGTCAGATCATGTCCCATCCGTGCGACCCGCCGCGCGCGCCCTGCGGCCGCCCCGACGTGGCGCATACCCTGCGGGCATGAGCGACGACACCCTGCGCAGCATCGACCTGACCCGGCTCGGAGAAGGGCCGCTACGAGGCCACGAACGCGCGCGGCGGTCGGCTGGTCCTGGGCCAGGGAGGCACCGACGAGGCGTTCAGCCCGGTCGAGCTGCTGCTGGTCGCGATCGCCGGCTGCGGCGCCATCGACGTCGACTTCATCACCGCGAAGCGGGCCGAGCCGACCCGTTTCGACGTACGGATGACCGGCGACAAGGTCCGCGACGAGCACGGCAACCGGCTGACGAACCTGCGGCTCACGTTCGACGTCGAGTTCCCGGACGACGAGGCCGGCCGGGCGGCGCGCGACGTCCTGCCGCGGGCGGTGCAGCAGTCGCACGACCGGCTCTGCACGGTCAGCCGCACCGTCGAGCTCGGCACGCCCGTCGAGTCCGGTCATCGGCTGATGGACTTCACGGCTACACCGCGGAGACCGAGCGGATGCTGCTGCGCACGCACACCGACGACGACTTCGACGACTTCTTCGACCTGCACCGGCGCGAGGACGTCGCGCGCTACCTGCCGTGGTACCCGCGCGACGAGGAGGCCGCACGGGACGCGCTCGGCGGCACCAGGAGCCTGAGATCGACGTGGACGACCAGGGGCACTGACCCTGGCCGGGATCGACAAGGAGACCGGCCGCTACGTCGGCGACTTCGTGCTGATCCTGCGCAGCGTCGAGCACCGGCGCGGCGAGGTCGGCTACGTGCTGCACCCGGACTTCGCCGGCCGGGGACTGGCCACCGAGGGCGCGCGGCACATGCTGCCATCGCGTTCGACCTGCTCGGGCTGCGCCGGGTCATCGCCCGGATCGACCCCCGCAACGTGGCGTCGGCCCGGGTGCTGGCGAAGCTCGGCATGCGGCACGAGGCCCACCTGGTGCAGAACGAGCTGTTCAAGGGGGAGTGGACCGACGAGGACGACTTCGCGATCCTGCGCGAGGAGTGGGAGGCGTCCTCAGGACACGGCCCGGCGTCGGCGCGATCACGTCGACCAGGTCGGCCATCCGCTCGAAGATGATCGCGCCCTGCCGCCGCGAGGGACTCGGCGCTCGACAGGCCGCCCGCGAAGCCGTAGACCGTCATGCCGGCCGCGACGCCGGCCTGCACGCCGTACACGCTGTCCTCGACCACCGCGCACGACGCGGGTCGGCACGCCCATCGCGGCGGCGGCGTGCAGGAACAGGTCGGGCGCGGGCTTGCCGTGCTCGACCTCGGTGGCGCTGAAGATGCGGCCGTCGAACCGCTCGTGCAGGCCGGTCAGGCCGAGGGTGCGCCGCATCCGGCCGTGGCGTGCCGCTCGAGGCGACGCAGGTGGGCACGCCCCGCTCGTCGAGGTGGTCGAGCAGCGCCGACCACGCCGTCGATGGCGGTCAGCTCGCGGTCGAACGTCTCGTGCAGCTCGGCCGTGGTGCGCTCGTCGAACTCCCGGGCGCCGTCGGGCCCGAGGTGCGCCTCGAGGTCGGCGAGCTGCGCCGCCGACGACTTGCCCATCCACCGCTCGCACGACCTCGTCCGGCGGTCATCGGCCAGCCGAGCTCGCCGAGGACGCGGGCCTCGACGACCGACGGTCAGCCGCTCGGTGTCGACGAGCACGCCGTCGCAGTCGAAGACCACCAGCTCGGGACGGGTCATGTGTTCGCTCCTCGGGCGGCGACCGGCCAGACGTCGACGATCGGTCGCGCCGCGCACCACGACGAGCTCGTCGGCGAGGTTCACGGCGTTGCAGACGTGGTTGGGCACGACGCGCACCCGGCTGCCGAGCGGGGGCAGCTGGCCGGTCGGTCCAGTCGACGACCGCGTGGTGCTCGGAGAGCAGGCCGATCCGCGCGTCGGGGTGGTCGAGCAGCCGGCCCTACCCCGTGGCCCAGGCCGGCCGGTCGGCGCCGAGGGCCTTGCTGCCGGAGTCGAGCACGAGCCGGCCGCCGGCGTGGCTGACGACCGTCGCGAGGCAGGTCAGCGCGATGTCGCGAGGGCTGCGGTGGTGCCGAGCTCCCACTGCTGGGCGTCGCCGAACACGTAGACGCCGGGGCGCAGCTCGGTGAGCACGTCGGCGTCCGCTGCGGCCACGCTCGGCGTCGAGCCTCCGCTGACGACGCGCGGGCTCGATCCCGTGCTGGGACAGGGATGTGGCCGCCGAACGCAGCGCCGACGACTCCTGCGCTGCGACGTCGGCGTGCGACGCCGGGGGAGTAGCTGTGCCCGGGGAACGTGAAGACGCCGCGGACGTCGAGCCCGGCGTGCTGCGCCACCTCGGCGAGTGCTCCCGCCTCGTCCGGGGCGACGCCGGAGCGGTGGTGGCCGCAGTCGACCTCGACGAGCACGGCGGCGCCCGGCACGTGCGTCGCGAGGGCGCGGGCACCCTCGACCGAGTCCACGCCGACGGTGAGGCGGACCCGGTCGGTCAGCGACCGGAGCCGGGACCCGCGGGCGGCGTCGACCCACACCGTGTAGGCGATGAACAGGTCGTCGCAGCCGGCGTCCGCGAACACCTCCGCCTCCGCGACCGTCGCCACGGTGAGCCCGGTCGCGCCGCCCGCGAGCTGCAGCTCGGCGATGCGCGGGCTCTTGTGGGTCTTGGCGTGCGGTCGCAGCGCGACGCCCCGGTCCCGGGCGAAGGCCGCCATCGCGGCGACGTTCGCCTCGAGCACGTCGGCGTCGACCACCAGGTGCGGGGTGGGCCGGTCGTGCAGGGCCTCAGTCATGGCGGAGGACCACCCGCAGGAACACGCCGAGCACGAGGCCGACACCGATGCCGATGCCGGCGAACGAGACCGCGGACGCGTCCGGGTTCAGCAGCCCGAGGGCGGCGCCGAGGACGGCGCCGAGGAGCATCCCGATGGCGGGCAGGGCGGTGACGAGGTCGGTCCGCAGCCGTCGTCGGGAGTACGGCTGGTTGCTCACCTCGCGCACCCTAGTACGTCGTCCCGTGCCTCTCGCGCAGGCGTTCGTCGAGCCCGCGGCCCATCAACGCGACCGTCAGCCGGTCGACCGCGCCCCCGCCGTACGTCGCGACCGGGCCGGCCGGTTTGCCCAGGTCGAGGCGCAGCCGCAGGTGCAGGGAGGAGCGGTCGGGGCCGACGGGGGAGAGGACCAGGGCCCAGGTCATCCGCATCGGCGGCCGCTGCACGCCGCGGCGCGGTCGACGGGGCCGCTCGGACCAGTACACGAGGTGGTGGGGTCGCTCGATCTCGAGCACCTCGAAGGTCGGGTCGCCGGGGCCCCAGTCGGGGACCGTGTCACCGGCCCGGAGGAGCCACCGGTCATCGAGGCGGCGTGCGGCCCGCCGGGCAGCAGGGACGAGCCGCTCGACCCTGCGGGGGAGGTACCACCCCGCGCGTCCCTTGCCGAGCTGCTCGATCCAGGGCCAGGCCTCGTCCGCCCCCGCGGACAGGTCGAGGTGCCGGTCCATGACGGGATCGGCCCGGGGGAGCACGTCGTCTCCGGGGAGCCTCTCGGGACCGGCCACAGAGCTCACGGTAGTGGCCAGACCGGTGCGCGCCCAGGGGCCACGGGATATGGCCCGGATGGGCCATTCAGCCTGGCCGAGCGGTCCGCACCGCACCGAATCCGGACAAACCGGCACACCGCTTCCTACCCTTGGGTCCCTGGCCGGGGCATGTCCGCCCCGGCCGCTGTCAGCCTGCGAGTCGTGGGGGTCAGTGCATGCGGTGGGGACACAGGTCACGGAAGCGCTCCGCCTCGCGGGCGGGCTGGCAGGACGCGCGTGACGAGGTCACCGGACTGATGACGCACTCGACGTTCGTGCACCAGTGCACGGACGCCGTCACGGCGCGCACCGCGGAGACGCAGCCGGCGGTCCTGCTGATCGACGTCGAGGGCGTCAACGAGGCCGTCGCCATGGACGAGCACATGGCCGGCGACGACCTGATGCGGATGGTCGCGACCCGGGTCACCCGCGAGGTCGGCTCGCTGGGCGGGCTGGCCCGCATCAACGACCACCAGCTCGGCGTGCTGTTCCCGAGCCTGGGCTCGGCCGCCTCGGCCCTGGACCTCGCCTACCGGGTCGTCTCCGCCGTCTCGACGCCGTTCGTGCTGCCGAGCCAGCGGCAGATCCAGCTCTCCACCAGCCTGGGTCTGGTGACCTGGGACTCGATGGGGGTGCAGGCCACCGCCGACGACCTGCTGCGCGGGGCCGGGCTCGCGGTCCGGGAGGCCCGCCGCGCCGGCCGCAACCACATCGAGGTGTGCACCGCCGAGCTCATCGCCGTCGCCGACGAGACGCTGGCCATCGGCAAGGACCTCCGCAAGGCCCTCGACGACAAGGGCCTGCGCGTCTGCTACCAGCCGCTGGTCGACCTGACGCACGGCTCGATCATCGGCTTCGAGGCGCTGGTGCGCTGGAGCCACCCGGTGCACGGCCACGTCTCACCGGCCCGCTTCGTCCCGGTCGCCGAGGAGTTCGGCCTGATCTCCGAGCTGGGCCGGATGGTGCTGTCCACCGCGACGGCGCAGATCCAGCAGTGGTCCTCGACCTTCCGCATCCCGCTGACCGCGCACGTCAACGTCTCGGGTGTCGACCTCGCCGACGCCGGCTTCGTGGCGATGGTGGAGCAGGTGCTCCGGGTGAGCGGGCTGCCCACGTCCCAGCTGGTCCTGGAGGTCACCGAGTCCGCGGTCGAGCCGCAGCTCGAGACGGCCCGGGCCCGGTTCGACGCCCTGCACGACATCGGCGTCCGCGTCGCCCTCGACGACTTCGGGACCGGCCGTACGGCGCTGGCCTACCTCCAGACCCTGGCGGTCGACATCCTCAAGGTCGACCGTTCCTACCTCGACGCCGTCGACGAGCACCGGGCCGACGACCTGCTCCGGGGTGTCATCAGCCTCGGCCAGGCGCTCGGCATGGAGGTCTACGGCGAGGGCATCGAGGACGAGCCGCAGTGCCTGCGGCTGCGCCGCAACGGCTGCGACATCGGCCAGGGCTACCTGTTCGCCCGGCCGCTGCCGGCCGAGGACGCCGCGGCGTACCTCCGTCGCCAGGCCGCCCCGGTCTCGGTCGCCCTGCCGCACGGCTGACCCACCGCGTCGGGGGACGTGACGCCGCACCGGCCCGGAAGGGCGCTCTCTTCGTTAGTTGACATAATGTCGCTTATCGGCGATATCTCTCCGTGGCACCGGTGTGCGAGCCACTCGTGGCGCGGAACCTGCGCGATTCCTCAGTGCACCTTGGCGCAATCCTCAGTGAGCGCTGCAAGGCTGTATCCAGCAGAGACCGCCGTGCCACCCCCGGTCGCGGCGGTCTCTGCCTGCCAGTCGTCGGCTGGCGACACGCACCCCCAGCTCCACGGCGTTCAGCCGCCGACGTACGCCGCGAGGTGCTCGCCGGTGAGCGTCGGGCGACCGGAGACGAGGTCGGCGGGCGTGCCCTCGAACACGACCGGCCGCCGTCGTGGCCGGCGCCGGGGCCGAGGTCGATGATCCAGTCGGCGTGCGCCATCACCGCCTGGTGGTGCTCGATCACGATCACCGACCTGCCGGAGTCGACGAGCCGGTCCAGCAGGCCGAGCAGCTGCTCGACGTCGGCGAGGTGCAGGCCGGTCGTCGGCTCGTCGAGGACGTAGACGTCGCCCTTCTCGGCCATCTGGGTGGCCAGCTTGAGCCGCTGCCGCTCGCCGCCCGACAGCGTGGTGAGCGGCTGCCCGAGGCTGAGGTAGCCGAGCCCGACGTCGGAGAGCCGGCCGAGGATCTTGTGGGCCGCCGGCACCTTGGCGTCGCCGTCGGCGAAGAACTCCCCTGCCTCGCTGACCGGCATGGCCAGCACCTCGCTGATGTCCTTGCCGCCGAGGGTGTACTCCAGCACGGACGCCTGGAAGCGCCGCCCCTCGCACTCCTCGCAGGGCGACTCGACCGTGGCCATCACGCCGAGCTCGGTGAAGATCACGCCCGCGCCGTTGCAGGTGGAGCAGGCGCCCTCGGAGTTGGAGCTGAACAGCGCCGGCTTGACGCCGTTGGCCTTGGCGAACGCCTTGCGGATCGGGTCGAGCAGGCCGGTGTACGTCGCGGGGTTGCTGCGCCGTGAGCCGCGGATCGCGCCCTGGTCGACCGACACGACCCCGTCCCGGTCGAGGACCGAGCCGGTCACCAGCGAGCTCTTGCCCGAGCCGGCCACACCGGTCAGGACGCAGAGCACGCCGAGCGGGATGTCGACGTCGACGTCCCGCAGGTTGTGCGTCGAGGCGCCGCGCACCTCGAGCGTGCCCGCCGACGTGCGCACCGACTCCTTGAGCCTGGCCCGGTCGTCGAGGTGCCGCCCGGTGATCGTGCCGCTCCCCCGCAGCCCGTCCAGCGTGCCCTCGAAGCAGACCGTGCCGCCGCCGGTGCCCGCTCCCGGGCCGAGGTCGATCACGTGGTCCGCGATGGCGATCGTCTCCGGCTTGTGCTCGACGACGAGCACGGTGTTGCCCTTGTCGCGGAGCTGGAGCAGCAGGTGGTTCATCCGCTCGATGTCGTGCGGGTGCAGGCCGATCGTGGGCTCGTCGAAGACGTAGGTGACGTCGGTGAGCGACGAGCCGAGGTGCCGGATCATCTTGGTGCGCTGCGCCTCGCCACCGGACAGCGTGCCCGCCGGCCGGTCCAGCGAGAGGTAGCCCAGGCCGATCTCGGCGAACGAGTCGAGCAGGTGCTGCAGGCCGGTGAGCAACGGCGCGACCGACGGCTCGTCGAGCTCGCGCACCCAGTCGGCCAGGTCGCTGATCTGCATCGCGCACAGGTCGGCGATGTTCTTGCCGTTGACCTTCGACGACAGCGCCTCCTTGGTCAGGCGGGTGCCGGCGCAGTCGGGGCAGGTCTGGAAGGTCACCGCCCGCTCGACGAACCGACGCACGTGCGGCTGCATCGCCTCGGGGTCCTTGGACAGCATCGACTTCTGGATCTTGGGGATGATCCCGTCGAAGGTGAGGTTGATGCCCTCGACCTTGATCTTGGTCGGCTCGGCGTAGAGCATCGTGTCGAGCTGCTTCTTGGTGAACTTCGCGATCGGCTTGTCCATCGGCAGGCCGACGCCCTCGAACAGCCGGCCGTACCAGCCGTCCATCGAGTAGCCCGGGATCGTCAGCGCGCCCTCGCTGAGCGACTTGGTCTCGTCGTACAACGCGGTGAGGTCGATGTCGCTGACGTTGCCCATGCCCTCGCAGCGCGGGCACATGCCGCCGAGGTAGACGGCGTCCCTGACGACGCTCTTCTCGACGCGGCCGCCCTTGTCCGTGGACATGACGCCGCTCGCCTTGCGCGTGGGGACGTTGAAGGAGAAGGCCGTCTGCGGCCCGACGTACGGCTCGCCGAGCCGGCTGAACAGGATCCGCAGCATCGCGTTGGCGTCGGTGGCGGTGCCGACCGTGGAGCGGGGGTTGGCGCCCAGCCGCTCCTGGTCGACGATGATCGCCGTCGTCAGGCCCTCGAGGCGGTCGACCTCCGGACGGGCCAGGTTCGGCATGAAGCCCTGCACGAACGCGCTGTAGGTCTCGTTGATCATCCGCTGCGACTCGGCGGCGATGGTGTCGAACACCAGCGAGCTCTTGCCCGAGCCGGACACGCCGGTGAACACCGTCAGCCGGCGCTTCGGGATCTCGACGCTGACGTCCTTGAGGTTGTTCTCGCGCGCGCCCTGCACGCGGATCAGGTCGTGGCGGTCGGCGTCGTGCGTGCGTCATCGGTCTCCCTCGTGGTGGCATGGGTGTGCTCAGTCCTCGGGCAGCTCGGCGAACTCACGCTTGGTGTTCTTGTACCAGCCCATCCCCTTGACCGGGTGCTTCCACCGCCCCTTCATCTCGTTCAGCGCCGCCTCGTGGGCTGGTGTCGCCGGCGGCCACCGCCTCCCGCAGGTGCTTGTCCTGGGCCTTGATCACCTCGTCGGCGGTCTCGCCGCGGAGCGGGAGGTCGCAGGCGCCACCGAGCTGGCGGCACGTCATCGTCTTCATGAGAGCTCCTGGATGCGGACCTGGTTGCCGGCGGGGTCGCGGAAGGCGCAGTCGCGGACGCCGTACGGCTGCTCCGTCGGCTCCTGGACGACCTCGGCGTCGCTGGCCTGGACGCGCTCGAAGGTGCCGTCGAGGTCGTCGGTGGCCAGCAGGATCCAGCCGTAGGTGCCCTTGGCCATCATCTCGACGATCGTGCGGCGCTCGTCGTCGGTGACGCCGGGGTCGGCGGCCGGCGGGCGCCAGCAGGATCGAGATGTCCGGCTGGCCGGCCGGGCCGACGGTGATCCAGCGCATCCGCGCCCTGGCCGAAGTCGCTGCGGACCTCGAAGCCGAGGACGTCGCGGTAGAAGGCCACGGACGGCGTCCGGGTCGTCGTGCGGGAGGACGCGTGGTGTGGATGGTGAGGTTCATGCCGCTCACGCTAGGTGCGCCGCCGGGAGCCGCCGCTTCTCGATTCCTGACCGGTCTCGTCACCTGCTTCGCCACGCAGGGCGGCATGCCCGCCGTCGCAGGCACGCCTGTCGCGCCGGTAGACGCTGGGCGGCACCCCGACCAGCTCCGTGAAGCGGGTGCTGAAGGTGCCGAGCGACGAGCAGCCGACCTCGAAGCAGACCTCGGTGACGCTGAGGTCGCCCCGGCGCAGCAGCGCCATCGCGCGCTCGATCCGCCGGGTCATCAGGTAGCGGTAGGGCGACTCGCCGTAGGCCAGCCGGAACGCGCGGCTCAGGTGCCCGGCCGACATGTGCACGCCGCGGGCCAGCGCCTCGACGTCCAGCGGCTGCGCGTACTCGCGGTCGATCCGGTCGCGGACCCGACGCAGCCGAGCGAGGTCGCGCAGGTGCTGCTGCCTCCACGGGTCTGCTGGTCACCTGCGAGATCGTGCCACGCCGCCCGGGCCGCTGCGGTAGCGTCCCGCACATGGTGGCCTCCAGCGAGCACACGGTCCAGCCGTTCGGCGTCGACTTCGGCGGCAGCGGCATCAAGGGCGCACCGGTCGACCTCGACACCGGCGAGTTCGCCGCGGAACGCGTCCGCATCGAGACGCCCTCCGGCGGCCGACCGAAGGACGTCGTTCGAGTCATCGCCGACCTGGTCGAGCGGGGCGCCCCCGGGGACGCCCCGGTCGGGATCACCGTCCCGAGCGTCGTCGTCCGCGGCGTGGTGAAGTCGGCGGCGAACATCGACAAGTCGTGGATCGACACCGACGCGGCCGGCGATGTTCCGCGAAACGCTCCAGCGCGACGTCGTGGTGGTCAACGACGCCGACGCCGCGGGCCTTGCGGAGGTGCGGTACGGCGCCGCCCGCGACCAGTCCGGGCTGGTCGTTCTCACCACGCTCGGGACCGGCATCGGCACCGCCCTCGTGTACGACGGGACGCTGGTCCCGAACTCGGAGCTCGGGCACATCGAGGTCGACGGCAAGGACGCCGAGACGGTCTCCGCCAACAGCGTGCGGGAGAAGAAGGACCTGAGCTGGAAGGAGTGGGCCGAGCGGCTCACCGCCTACTACCGGACCCTGGAGCGGTTGCTGTCCCCCGACCTCTTCGTCGTCGGCGGCGGGGTCAGCAAGCACGCCGCGAAGTTCCTGCCGCTGCTCGAGATCGAGACGCGGATCGTGCCGGCCACGCTCCGGAACACCGCCGGGATCGTCGGCGCCGCCGTGCTCGCCGAGGAGTCGATCTCGTCGCGGGGCTGACGCTCAGCGCACGACTCTGCGGCCGCTGCCCGAGCCGCGCCCGCTCATCGCGAGCACCGCATCGGTGCGGCTCCGGGCGCCCAGCACCTCCAGGATCGTGCGGACGTCGCGCTCGACGGTGCGGGCGGACATCTCCAGCCGTCGGGCGATCGACTGGTCCTTCTCGCCGATCGCGAGCAGGCGGGCCACCTGGAGCTGCCGCCTGGACAGGGGCGGCTCCTCGCCCGGGGCCGAGCACCGGAGTCGACAGGTCGAAGGTGCGGTGCCAGATCTCCAGCACCGGCACGACGAAGTCCATCCGGTCGGTCAGCCATGCAGTCGGCTCACCGTCGGCGGTGTCCAGCCCCTCGATGAGCACGCTGGCCTCGTCCACGACCAGCGCGCGCAGGAAGACCGGGCCGGTGCGGGTGGTCGGGTGCATGGAGGCCAGCAGCGGGTTGCTGAGCAAGGTGGCGGGACGCGTCACCAGCCGGGTCTCCACCCCACGGGCCTGCGAGGTCTCGGTCAGGTCGGGACCCGGGTCGTCCGGGTCGTACTGCAGGTTGGGCTGCATGTTCCAGACCGTCCGCACGGCCGACGGCTCGAGCTTGCCGAGGCACGCGTTGATCTGTCCGGAACCGACCAGCCGCTGCAGCCCGTCGCCGTGCGCCACCACCGTCGCGTCGAGCAGTGCCTCCCGCACGGTGTCCGCCATCGTGCGCAGCTCGCGGACCTCGTCGGGCTCCCCTCCCCCGACAACCCCGTCGCCCAGACCCCCGGATCTCGTCCACCGGGCAATCCTGCCAGAGGGCGCATGAGGCGCCGGTGCGGGTCGCGGGCGGGGCCGGCAGACCACGTCCCCCGTTCGAGGCCTGCCGCTCCCGCTCGCTGCTCGAAGGATGACCGACGGACAGGCCCGCTGTCCGGCGTACGACGAAGGCTGGCGACGACCCGACACGGCCGGGTCCAGTCGTCCCACGACGTGGGACGTCAGGGCGGGTCAGCCGAGCTCGACGGCGGTGCCCCAGTCGTCGAAGGGAAGGTCTCCCTCGACGACCGCCGTCACGGTCGAGGACCCCAGCACCAGGTCGCTGCCGTAGTTGGTCAGGAACGCCGTGTCGGCCGCGTCGCGGCCCGTGCTGATCCGGAGCAGCGACTGTCGGGGGGCCAGGTGCGTCGCGTCGACCGCCGCCCACGTGTCTCCGGAGGCCGCCTCGACGACGGCGTGGAAGTCCATCGGGTCGCAGCCGGGCGCGTAGACCGCGACGAGCCGCGCCGGCACGTCGAGCGCGCGCAGCAGGCCGATCGTCAGGTGCGAGTAGTCACGGCACACCCCGGCGCCACCGAGCAGCGTGTCGGTCGCGCCGTCAGTGACGGTGCTGCTGCCCGGCACGTAGTCGAGGCGCTCCGCCACCCACGCCGTGACGTCCTGCACGAGCACGCCCGGTTCGCGACGGGCGCCGAACTGCTTGCGGGCGAAGCCGAACAGTCGGTCCGACTCGGCGTAGCGGCTGGGCCGGGTGAACACGACGCGCTCCTGGTCGGAGACGGTGAGTGGCTCGGCGCGGCCGGTCACCGTCGCGGTGTACGCGACGTCGAGCTTCCCGGTCACGTCGGTCAGCAGGTGCACGCGGCTGCCGTGCTCCCCGGCCAGCTCGTGCACCTCGACCGTGCGGCCGTCGGCCGTCACCGTCAGCGTCTCGTCCACGTCCAGGCCCGGCAGCGGCGCCACCGCCAGCTGCAGCTCGACGCGTCCCTCGCCGGTCAGGTCTGCTTCGAGGTGGGCCGAGACGGTGCGCTTCACGGGTGTCCTTCGGGTCGGGCGTGGGCAGTCACTTGACGTGACGTGACTGCGGTCACTACGAAGGTGCTCCGGAGGGACCCACCCACGAGCTCGGGAGCACCCATCATGAAGCATCTCCGCACGTCACGCCTGCGCTGGACGCCGACCACTCGCCGCCGTCGCATCCGTCGCGCTCCTCGCGGGCGGACTCTCGGTGGCCACCACCGGCACCGCCGAGGCGGGGCAGGTGGCCAGGAAGGCCGCTCCCGCGCCGGCCCCGGCCCGGGACGTCGTCGCCAGCCTGTGGGAGTGGAACTGGCACTCCGTCGCCCAGGAGTGCACCAACGTCCTCGGCCCCCAGGGCTACGGCGCGGTCCAGGTGGCTCCCCCGCAGGACTCGGTGAAGCGTCAGCACCTCGGCGACGGCAGCGACACGGTCCTGCACCCGTGGTGGGAGGTCTACCAGGCGGTGGACTACAACCTGACCAGCCGGATGGGTGGCGAGGCGCAGTTCAGGTCGATGGTCTCGCAGTGCCGGCGGGCCGGGGTCAAGGTGTACGTCGACGCGGTGATCAACCACATGACCGGACAGGGCGACACGTCGTACGGCGGGGTGAAGTACGAGCGCTACAGCTACGAGGGTCTGTACTCGCCGGTGAACTTCCACAAGTTCTCCGGGGACTGCCCGTCCCGGAGCGGCGGCATCGAGGACTTCAACAACAAGCGGGAGGTGTTCACGTGCGAGCTGGTCGGGCTGGCCGACCTGCGCACCGACACCAACGCCGTGCGCGGCCGGGTCGCGGCCTACCTGAACAAGCTGATCGGGTACGGCGTCTCGGGCTTCCGGGTGGACGCCGCGAAGCACGTCGGGCAGGCCGACCTCGACGCGATCTACGCCCGGCTGCACCGCACCAAGGAGGGCACCCGACCGTTCTGGGCCCTCGAGGTCTTCGGCGGCGGCCCCGGCAGCCTGGCGCCCCAGGCCTTCACGCGCAGCGGCTCGGTGCTCGGGCTCGACGGGGTCAAGCAGCTCAAGAGCGCGTTCAAGAGCTACCCGACCGACGCGACCGGCAGCATCTCGACGCTGCGCGACTTCGGTGAGGAGTCCGGGCTGACCACCAGCAGCAAGACGCTGTCGTTCGTGCAGAACCACGACACCGAGCGCAACGGTGACGCCCTGAACTACAAGGACGGGGCCACCAACCGGCTCGCCACCCAGTTCGTGCTCGCGTCCGCCTACGGCCGCCCGCAGGTCTTCTCGGCGTTCGAGTTCACCACCTCCGACGACTCACCCCCCGCGGACGCCAACGGCCTGATCACGAACACCAGCTGTGGGTCGGGCTGGGCCTGCACGCACCGCGACGCGGGGGTCGCGGCACTGGTGCGCTGGCACAACAGCGTCGGCACCGCACCGCAGCGCAACTGGCGCGACGACGGCGGCAACGTGATCGGCTTCAGCCGGGGCGACCGGGGCTGGGTGGCGATGAACAACAACCCGACCGCCCGCACGGTGCGCTGGCAGACCGGCCTGCCCTCCGGCACCTACTGCGACGTCGTGACCGGTGGACGCTCCTGCTCGGGCACGAAGGTCACGGTCGACCGAGGCGGTGCCGCGACGGTGACGGTGCCGGCCAAGGGCACGGTGGCGGTGCTGCGCGGCAGCCGCCGCTAGGCAGCCCTACGCGGAGCCGGGCAGCGGGCCGATGGTGGCGACGTAGGCCGTGAGCGCTCGTTTCGGGGCGGCACGCATCCACGCCTCGACGAGCAGCTCACGGACCTCGCCGGCGTCGGCCAGCGGGAGGCGGACCAGCACGGCGGGGTAGCCGTCGTAGTGCGCGACGGTGAAGTAGGCCCGCGGGTCGGAGGACAGCAGCGCCTCCTTCTCGCCGAGGTCGCCGACCCCGACCATCAGCACCTCGCCGTACGGCGCGCCGGTGAGCTCGTCGGTCTGCTCTGCCATCTCCCCGCGCAGCCGCGCGAACATCTTCTTGTTCACGCGGAGGGCCGGCGCACCGCCGTACGACGGGGTGCTGGTCGTCTCGGGAAGGCGCAGCGCCCACCGCTCCAGTGCGGCCCAGGTCGTCACACGCGCACCACCAGTGTTCTGCCGTTCTCCCCCAAAACACCCCAGTCCGTGCCTAAAGTAAAGGCGACCTTCTCCACCCCGGCGATCGACGTCACGGTGGAAACGATCCTCTGGGAGTTCCCATGCACGCAACCGAGCGCCGCGCGAGCCGCCTCGTCAACGTTGCCGTGGTCGGGGGCGTCGCCCTCGCCGTCGCGCTCACGACGCTGCTCGTGCCGACGCTCGAGGCACAGTTCTCGGCCCGGGCCACGAGCCGGATCACGGCGAGCTGGTCGGCGTCGTCGGTCTCCCTCGGGGACAAGGCCACCGTGCGCGGCAAGGTCACCAGCCGCTACAGGTCCGGACGTGCGGTCAACCTCTACATGTCCCTGAGGTCCGGGTGGCGGCGTGTGGCCTACACCCGCACCGGCCGGAACGGCTACTACACGATGACCGTCCCGACGAGCTACTACTTCTCCCGCCCGATGCAGCTCCGGGTCGCGGCCACGTCGAAGGCGGCCGGCGGCACGACGCGCAGCCGGCCGTTCACGGTCGTCCCGGCCTACGAGCCCGGCGGGCTGAACACCGACTGGACCCCCCGCGTCGCGGGCCAGGAGTGGCGCTTCAACCCCTGCGTCCCGGTCACGTTCGCGATGAACAACACCCAGGCGACGCCCGGCGCGGTCGCCGACGTCAAGGCCGCCTTCGCGCTGGTCCGCCAGGCCACCGGCATCTACTTCAAGTCGAACGGGATGACCACCGCCTACCCCCGGGCGGGCGAGCCCTCGCCCGCGGACATCCTGGTCGCCTGGGGGACGCAGGCGGACACGAGCTTCAACCTTCCGCCGGACGCGATCTCCTACAGCGGTCTCCTCGACACCAAGGGAGCGCACGACGCGCAGGGTCCCGTCACCCGCATCGTCCAGGCCGGGATCATGGTCAACAGCGCCGAGAACGCCTGGGTCGACGAGCACGCCGCCTCCCAGATGCGAGTCCGCGTTCTCATGCACGAGATCGGTGCCATCCTCGGCCTGGGACCGGTCGACGCTCGCTACCAGCGGATGAACGAGGGCGTCTACCCCGTCGACACCACCAACTGGGGCGCCGGCGACCTGGCCGGGCTCGACCGCGTGGGTCTGGTCGAGGGCTGCGTCACCGACGGCAACGTAGACCGTCAGCCGCAGTCGCGGTTGATGATCGCTGCCAGACGGCCCCGCTCGGCCGTGGAGAGCGGGAGCACGACGCGCTGGGTCGGCCGCCCCTCGAGGCGCACGTAAGCACTGACCAGGAACGTCTGGGAGCTCTGCCCGAGGGCGTGCGGGTCGCAGCGGTGGGCGGACCCCATCAGCACCGGGAAGGACAGCTCCTCCCGGTCTGGCGCGAGCACCCCGGGCAGGGCGGCACGACCGCCGCGCGGCAGCAGCTCCAGCAGCACGCTGCCCCCGAGGTCGACCACCCGGACCAGGTCGGTCGACCCCGGGCCGGTGGCGGAGCACGAGGTCGCCTGGGAGGTACTCCTCGCCCCGGAGCGTCTCGGTGCTCGTCGCGAGCCGCAGCTCCACCGTCGCCGCGTCGCCGAGCCGCTGCTCAGCGCACGCCTTCGCCTGCAGCCTGAGCAGCAGTCCGGGGTCCTCGACGCGCAGCGGCAGCCGCCGCGCGCGCCCGTCGATCACCGCCAGGAGGGTGGGTGTGGTGGCCGGTGGTCGGTTGCAGTGCGGGGCGCCGTACGCGATGGGAAAGGCGGCGGTCTGTCCCGGGAGCACGGTGCCCCCTCCGACGGGGACGGTCGGGAACGCGAGTCCGTCCCAGGTGATGGTGGCCTGGCTGACGCGGATCGACCGGTCCGAGTTGTTCGTCACGCCCGCCTTGAGGTTGCGGGTGCCCTCGTCGGAGCGGAACTGGGTGACGGAGGCGTCCAGCCGAAGCGGCGCGCGGGGTCGGCGCGGCTCGCGGCGTGGGGTCTGCCGAGCAGCCGGCCAGGCACGCCAGCAGCGCCAGGGCGAGCACGTGCCTGCTGCGGATCACCCTCGCACCCTGGCACCGGGCTCCCGCCCTGTCCACGCCCGACCTGTGGCGGTATGGGTACGGTGGCGACACGCCGCGCGGGTGTTTTCGTGGTATCTCATATGTGAGATAACGTCGCCCGCATGACCGACGACTACCTCGCCCGGATCGGCAACCTCATCCGCGACGCCCGCAAGCACCGCGGCTGGACCCAGCAGCAGCTCGCCGACGTGCTGACCACCAGCCAGAGCGCCGTCAACCGCATCGAGCGCGGTCACCAGAACCTGTCCCTGGAGATGCTCGCGAGGATCGGCGAGGCCGTCGACTCCGAGATCGTCTCGCTCGGCGCCGGCCCGACCCACCTGCGCGTCACCGGCCCCACGACCCTCTCGGGGTCGATCGACGTCAAGTCCTCCAAGAACGCCGGTGTGGCGCTGCTCTGCGCGTCCCTGCTCAACCGTGGGCGTACGACGCTGCGACGGGTGGCCCGCATCGAGGAGGTCAACCGGCTCCTCGAGGTGCTGGCCAGCATGGGCGTGCAGACCCGGTGGCTCAACGACGAGAACGACCTCGAGATCGTCCCGCCGCACGAGCTCGACCTGGACCGCATCGACGAGGAGGCGGCCCGTCGTACCCGCTCGGTCATCATGTTCCTCGGCCCGCTGATGCACCGGCAGGACGTCTTCGAGCTGCCCTACGCCGGCGGCTGCGACCTCGGCACCCGCACCGTCGAGCCGCACCTGGCCGCGCTGCGCCCGTTCGGCCTGGAGGTCAAGGCCACCGAGGGCAGCTACCACGCGACCGTCAACCGCGCCGTCTCCCCCACCCGCCCGATCGTGCTGACCGAGCGCGGCGACACGGTCACCGAGAACGCGCTGCTCGCCGCCGCCCGTCACGACGGTGTCACCGTGATCCGCAACGCCAGCCCGAACTACATGGTCCAGGACCTCTGCTTCTTCCTGGTCAAGCTCGGCGTGCGCATCGACGGCGTCGGCACCACCACGCTCACCGTGCACGGCATCCCCGAGATCGACGTCGACGTGGACTACGCGCCGTCCGAGGACCCGATCGAGGCGATGTCGCTGCTGGCGGCGGCGATCGTCACCGACTCCGAGATCACGATCCGCCGGGTGCCGATCGAGTTCCTCGAGATCGAGCTCGCGCTGCTCGAGGAGATGGGCTTCCGCTACGAGCGGGGCGAGGAGTACGTCGCCGCCAACGAGCACACCCGGCTGGTCGACCTCACCACGCTGCACTCGGAGCTCCACTCCCCCATCGACAAGATCCACCCGATGCCGTTCCCGGGCCTGAACATCGACAACCTGCCCTTCTTCGCGGTCATCGCGGCCGTCGCCGAGGGGCAGACGCTGCTGCACGACTGGGTCTACGAGAACCGGGCGATCTACCTCACCGAGCTGACCAAGCTCGGCGCCTCGGTCAAGCTGCTCGACCCGCACCGGGTGATGATCGAGGGGCCGACCCGGTGGAGCGGCACCGAGATGATCTGCCCGCCGGCCCTGCGTCCGGCGGTCGTCATCCTGCTGGCGATGCTCGCGTCCAAGGGCACGTCGGTGCTGCGGTCGGTCTACGTCATCAACCGCGGCTACGAGGACCTGGCCACGCGGCTGAACGCCCTCGGCGCCCGCATCGAGACCTTCCGCGACATCTAGGCGGTCGCGGCGGCCGGCGGGGTCAGCCGAAGAGGGTCTCGACGTACGCCCGCGTGACGGGGCGGCTCGGCGGCGGCGCGGTCATGTCCGCGGTGATCCGCGGGAGCGGCATCGTCTTGGGCCCGCTGTCGCGGTGCCAGTCGTTCTCCGCCTCGATGAGGTTCCCCAGGTCGGCGCGCTCGAGGAAGACGCCCTGGCACGACGAGCACTGGTGCACGGTGACGTTCCCGAGGTAGCGCGGCGCCATCGCGGACTGGCACTGGGGGCAGGTCATCTCGGCGTCGTTGGCCATGCCCCGAAGGTACTCCGCACGCCGCAGGCATGTTCCGCTGCCACGCGGGTGAGTACGAACGCGGATGGGCGCGGCCGCGATTCGCAGTCACTGTGGACGCATGTCCGTGGATACTGCTCGCGTGAAGCGACCGCGCACCGGTTTCCCGTTCCTCGACGCGGGACGGGAGCAGGGGGCGGTGCTGGCGTTCGCGCACCGCGGGGGCGTCCACCACCCGGACCTCGCGGGGCTCGAGAACACGCTGCTGGCCTTCGAGCACGCGGTGAAGATCGGCTACCGCTACCTCGAGACCGACGTGCACCTCACCTCCGACGGGGTGCTGCTCGCCTTCCACGACGACGTCCTCGACCGGGTCACCGACCGCACCGGCAGGATCGCCGAGACGTCGTACGTCGACCTGGCCGGCGCGCTGATCGGCGGACGTGAGCCGATCCCGCTGATCGCCGACCTGCTCGAGCACTTCCCCGCGACGTGCTTCAACATCGACCTCAAGTCCGACCGTGCCGTGCCGGCCCTGGCCGACCTGGTGGAGAGCACCGGCTCCCACGACCGGGTCTGTGTGGGGTCCTTCTCCGAGTCCCGGCTCCGCGCGTTCCGGGCACTGGTGTCCCGGCCCGTGGCGACGTCGTACGGCCCCGTCGGTGTCGGCCTGAGCCGGTTCGTCCCGAAGGCGCTGGCCGAGACGGTGCTGCGCGGCCGCGGCGACGCGCTGCAGGTGCCCTACCGGCTGCCCCACCGGCTGGGCGGGACCAGGGTGGTGACCGAGCGCTTCGTGGCCCGCGCGCACGCCGGCGGCCGGCCGGTGCACGTGTGGACCGTGGACGACCCCGCCGAGATGCGCCACCTGCTCGACCTCGGGGTCGACGGCCTGATGACCGACCGCACCGACGTGCTCCGCGAGGTCCTGGTGGCCCGGGGACAGTGGATGGGAGCCACCTGATGACGGACGTGTCCAGCGGGATCGCGAACCTCGAGCCGCTGGCCCGGCAGCGCCAGCAGCGGGCCTGGAACTGGTACGACTGGGCCAACTCGGCCTACTACACGACCGTGCTGAGCGTCATGTTCGCGCCGTACATGATCACCGTGGCCGGCCGCGCCGCCGGCTGCCCGGACCCCGACGAGACCTGCACCAGCACCGTGAGCGTGCTCGGCCTGCACCTCGCGGCCGGCTCGCTGCCGTTCTACCTGACCAGCTTCGCCACCATCGCCAGCGCCTTCCTGCTGCCCGTCGTGGGCGCGTTCGTCGACCGTTCGAGCCGCAAGAAGATGCACATGGCGACGTTCGCGTGGGCGGGGTCGTTCTTCACCGCGCTGCTGTTCTTCCTGCAGGGCGACAACTGGCAGATCGGCGCGGTCGCGATCGTGCTGAGCAGCGTCCTGGGCGGCTGCTCGCTGGTCAGCTACTACGCGATCCTGGTGGACATCTCGACCGAGGAGGAACGCGACCGGGTCTCGTCCCGCGGCTGGGCCTGGGGCTACCTCGGCGGCGGCCTGCTGCTCCTCGTGAACCTGGTGATGTTCCTGGGGCACGACCTGTTCGGGATCTCCCAGGGTCTGGCCGTGCGGCTCTCCCTGCTGTCGGCCGCGCTGTGGTGGGCCGGGTTCACGCTGATCCCGGTCCTGCGGCTGCGGGACTACCCCGCGCGCAACGTCCTGCAGGAGCCCGGCGGCCTCCTGCAGCGGAGCTTCGGGCAGCTGTGGGCGACGCTGCGCGAGATGAGGCAGTACCCCATGACGCTGACCTTCCTGGTCGCGTTCCTGTTCTACAACGACGGCATCCAGACGGTCATCGGGGTGGCGGCGACGTACGGCTCCAAGCAGCTCGGCTTCGGGCAGTCGGTGCTGATCGCCACCATCTTGATGATCCAGTTCGTGGCCTACGGCGGGGCGATCCTGTTCGGCCGGCTGGCGGCCAGGTTCGGGTCCTACCGCTGCATCCTGTGGGGCACCTACGCGTGGATGGTGATCGTCGTCCTCGCGATGTTCCTGCCCGCCGGGAACGTCGCGCTGTTCCTGGCCCTCGGTATCGCCATCGCGATCGTGCTCGGCGGCACGCAGGCGCTCTCCCGGTCCTTCTTCAGCCTGCTGATCCCGCGCGGCCGGGAGGGCGAGTACTTCGCGCTCTACAACGCCTGCGAGCGCGGGACCTCGTGGTTCGGGACGTTCCTGTTCGCCGTGGTCTTCCAGCTGTCCGGGTCCTACCGGCCGGCCATCGTCGCGCTGGTCGTGTTCTTCGTCCTCGGCGCGTTCTTCCTGCTGCGGCTCGACCCGGAGCGCGGCATCCGCGAGGCCGGCAACGCCGTGCCCTCCGTGGTCTAGGCACGTCAGGTCCCCTCGACCCAGCCCCCGATGCGCCAGTACTCCCCCGCCGCCCGGCCGAGCAGCTGGGCGTCGACGAGATAGCGGCGGAGCGTCACGTGGTCGGCCTCGCCGCCCTCGACGACGGCGGTCAGGATCGCGTCGACCTGCGGCTCCGAGTACCGCCGGCCCGGTTCGAACAGGTGTGCGACCTGCGCCAGCACCAGCTGGCGCTTGGCGGCCTTGCTCGGCATCCGGAGCAGTCGGCCGTCGGGCATGAACCGCTCGACCACCCGGGCGTCGTCCTCGTCCACGCCGGCGAGGCTACCGCCGGGCTGGACCACCGGCCACCGCATACGCCGAGGTCGGCGGCCCCTGGGCGCCGGCTGGCGGCTATGCGACATCTCACGGCGTTCGGGGTGTGTGGGCCGGATGGGTGTGGGTAACTGTTGGGTCAAGCAACATGCATCCGGCACGACTCACCAGTCCCGGGAATCTCCACCGCCCCTGGTTCGTTGTGCCAGGTGGAAAGACGCCGATGTCGCCGCCTCCGAGCGGCCCGTCCGGCGTACACACGGGGAGACAAGACCAGGAGGTGGCTCATGGGAGAGCGCACTTTGCGCGGCGCCCGCCTCGGCGGCCAGAGCTTCGAGGACGAGCGCGGCATCGAGTTCGCCGCACGGCAGAACGTCGGCTACGCCTGCCCGCAGGGGCACGAGTTCGAGATTCCGATGTCCGTCGAGGCCGAGGTCCCGGCGGTGTGGGAGTGCCCGCGCTGCGGTGCCGAGGCCCTGAGCCGGGACGGGCTCACCAAGGAGGCGAAGGTCGAGAAGCCGGTCCGCACGCACTGGGACATGCTGCTCGAGCGTCGCTCCATCAAGGAGCTCGAGGAGATCCTCACCGAGCGGCTCGAGCTGCTCCGTGGTGGCGAGATCGGCCCCGCGCACCTGCACCGGCCCTCGAAGAAGAAGGCCAAGTCGGCCTGACGCGCCGCTGAGGACGACGACGGCACCGCCGTCAGTCGATGACCTCGCCCCGGACCACGCCATCGGTTCCGGGGCGTTGTCGCGTCTCGGCGCCGTGCGGGCCCGCCGCCGGGCGACCGAACCGGGAGCTCCGGGGCCGGAGAGGAACTTGCGGGTCAGGAACCGGGTCAGCGCCGTGCGGGCGACCGGCCGGGTGAACGGGAGCACGAGGAAGAACCCGGCGATGTCGGACACGAACCCCGGGGTCAGCAGCAGGGTGCCTCCGACCAGGATCAGGGCCGCGTCGGCGAGCTCACGGGCGGGCATCCTGCGGTCCTCGAGGGCCTCCACGCAGCGACCGCCAGGCCCGTCCGCCCTCGCGCTTCATCAGCCAGCCGCCCAGGAACCCGTCGACGACCAGCAGCAGCACGGTCCACCAGGCACCGATCACCTGGCCGACCTGGATCAGCACGTAGATCTCCAGGACCGGCAGCACCACGAACAGCAGCACCAGCACCCACCACGGGACCCGTCGCCTCATCCGCTCTCCTCGGGCCGGGCGGTCGCCTAGGAACGACCGCGTCTGTGCTTCGAGAGTACGTCGCTGACCTGACGTCCGGCGCTCGCGCAGGCCCCACGTCGTGATCCGCCGCAGCGACTCGGTGGCGACGTCCGGGCTCATCTTCGACTCGCCGCGGACCCGCTCGACGAACTCGATCGGCACCTCCACGACCCGGAGCCCGGCGCGGAGCGTCCGGAAGGCCAGGTCGGTCTGGAAGATGTAGCCGGCCGACTGCACGCTCTCCAGGTCGATCGCCTCCAGCGTCGTACGACGGAACAGGCGGTAGCCCGCGGTGACGTCCCGCACGCGGGATGCCGAGCAGCACCCGGGCGTAGAGGTTGCCGCCGACCGAGAGCACCTTGCGGGACAGCGGCCAGTTGACGACCGACCCGCCGCGCACCCACCGCGACCCGATCACCAGGTCGGCGTGCCGCAGGGCGTCCAGCAGGGCCGGCAGCTGCTCGGGCTGGTGCGACCCGTCGGCGTCCATCTCCCCCACCACGTCGTAGCCGCGCTCCAGGGCGACCCGGAAGCCGTGCAGGTACGCCGCGCCCAGGCCGGCCTTCTCGGTCGCGGTGCAGCACCGTGACCTGGGGGTCGTCGGCGGCCAGCTTGTCCGCGACGTCGCCGGTGCCGTCCGGCGAGCCGTCGTCGACCACGAGCACGTCGACCTGCGGGGCGGCCGCGCGGACGCGGGCGACGATCCACTCGAGGTTGTCGCGCTCGTTGTAGGTCGGGACCACCATCAGCACCCGGCCCAGCGACGGCCGGGGCTCAGCGGTGCTCATGGGCCGGTTCTGCTCCTGCGTCCTCGTCGATGGCGGTCCGGGCTCGTCGGGCGCCGACGATAGCCGACCAGCGAGGGCGGCCAGGACGCTGATCACGGAAACCGCCGCGAGCGCCCGCTCGGGCCAGGGACCCAGCACCGTCGCCGGGGTGCGTCCGGAGACCAGCGCGATGTCCTGCTCGAGCACGGCCTGCTCGCTGCGAGGGCGCCCGCTCGACGACGTGTCCGTCGGGGGCGACGATGCCCGAGATGCCGTTGGTGGACGCGACCACGACGTAGCGGCCGGTCTCGATCGCCCGCAGCCGGGACATCGCGAACTGCTGCTCGATCTGGCCGGTGCCGGTGTACGTCGCGTTGTTCGTCGGCACGACGATGACGTCGGCGCCGCCGTCGACCAGGTCGCGCAGCAGCCCGTCGTACGCGACCTCGAAGCACATCAGCACGCCGGCCGTCGCCGGACCGACCCTCAGGACACCCGGCCGGGTGCCGCGCGACCATGTCGCTGGGGATCTGCTCGCAGGGCGGGGATCCGCGGCGCGAGGAACGAGCGCAGCGGGATGTACTCCCCGAACGGCACCGGGTGGGTCTTGTCGTAGTACTTCCCCGGCTGCCCGTCCGGCGACCACACGATCGCCCGGTTGAACCAGCCCTCGTCGACCCGGTCGCCGACGACCGCGCCCATCAGCAGCGGGCACGCCGACTGCCTGCGCGGCCTGGCCGATCTCGGCCCGGGCGCCGGCGTCGGCGTAGGGGTCGATGTCGGAGGAGTTCTCCGGCCACACCACCAGGTCGGGCCGCGGGCTCGTGCCCGCGTCGACCCGGTCCGCGAGCTCGAGGGTCGCCTCGACGTGGTTGTCCAGGACCGCGCGCCGCTCCGCGAACGCCTCGAGCCCCTTCCCCGGCACGTTGCCCTGCACGGCCGCCACCGTGACGGTCGGGCCGCGCCCCGCGTCGTACGGCACCACGGAGGCCAGGCAGGCCAGCCCCGCCGCCACCGCGACCCCCACGACGGCCCGCAGCGGCGTACGACGGAACCGCAGCACGGCCCACGCGAGGGTCGTGCCGAGCAGCGCCACGACGAACGTGGCGCCGGGGGCGCCGAGGTAGGCGAACGTCGCGGCGACGGGCGTGTCCTCCGTCGCGAAGGCCAGCCGTCCCCACGGGAACCCGCCGAACGGGACGACCGCTCGCAGCGCCTCGACCAGCACCCAGGCCGTCGCGGCCCACAGCGGCCAGTCCGGGAGCCGGACCACGGCCCGGGCGGCGAGGCCGGCGAGCCCGTAGAACAGTCCCTCGAGGACGGCCAGCGGGATCCAGGCGTAGACGCCGATGACCTGCAGCCAGGGCAGCAGCACCAGCATGAACGCCGTACCGAAGACGAAGCCGACCCAGAAGCCCGACCGCAGTCCCGGTGCCCGCCACCGCGAGCAGGGTCAGCGCGGCGACGGCGATCGGCAGGAGGAACCACCAGTGGTAGGGCTCGAAGGCCAGTCCGGCGGCGACGCCGGCCGTCGCGGCCAGCGCGCTGCGGGCGAGCAGCCTCAACGGTGTCCTCCTGCCGGAACTCGTGCGTCCCCGTGTGCGGGATCAAATCTATCGAGACGCGAAAAGAGCCCGGACCCTTCGGACCGACCTCGCCCCCGCTGGCGGCGGGGGACGGAGCCGTTGTCTACTGGGCGCCGGACTCTTGTTCGCGTGCCACCCCGACGCTGCCGCGCCGATCTCCGGAAGCCGCGTCGCACCCTGGTTCGTGGTACCCGAACCCGGTCACGCGGCCACCTGGACGTCAGTGCGCAGCGACGGCCTGCTCGATGGAACCCGCAGAGACTGTCGGCGCGGGGTGCTACGTGTCAACCACGGTCTGACCAGGCGAGTTCCGCCAAACGCGCAGGTCACCGGCCCTTCGCGGACACGCCAGGTTTCTGCGGTTTTTTACCGATACCGGCGTGTCGTGGGACGACACGCCGGGCCGTTCTGTCAACCCGTCGCGGGCACCACGACCACGCCCGTGGCGGTGGTCGCGACCTCCGGATCGGCCAGCATCTCGGCGGCCGACGCCGACCGGTCGGGGCGTCCCCGACCCACCACGAGCACCCGGAAGTCGAGCGTGCGCGAGCGACGGCCCACCGCGACGATCTCCGCGGTGACCTCGAGCACGTCGCCGGCCCGGACGGGTGCGCGGAACTGCACGTCGGAGTACGACGCGAACAGGCCCTCGTCGCCGTCGGTCCGGATGCACATCTCGGTGGCCACGTCGCCGAACAGGCCCAGCGAGTAGGCGCCGTCGACGAGGTTGCCGGCGTAGTGCGCGTGGGAGTACGGCACGTAGCGCCGGTGCGTGACGGTGAGCCCGACCTCGTTGCCTGTCGACTCATGCGTCGACCTTCTTCCGGTTCGGGACGAGCCGATGGGTGATGTAGGAGGCGACCTCGCCGGGTGTCGTTCCCCGGACGAAGACCCGGTCGACGCCGAGCTCGTCGGCCATCTTCTCGTCGAAGCGCGGCCCGCCCACGATCAGCAGCGGCCGCTTGTCGCTCGGGTAGGACTCCCGGAACGCCGCCGACATCTCCTTGGTGTTCAGGATGTGCGCGTCGCGCTGGGTGACCACCTGGGACACCAGGATCGCGTCCGCCTTCTCCTCGCGGGCGCGGGCGACCAGCTGGGGCACGGAGACCTGGGCGCCGAGGTTCACGACCCTCAGCTCGCGGTAGTACTCCAGCCCCTTCTCCCCCGCGAACCCCTTGATGTTCAGGATCGCGTCGATGCCGACCGTGTGCGCGTCGGTGCCGATGCAGCCGCCGACGACGGTCAGCCGGCGCCGCAGGCCGGTCTTGATGGCCGCGTTGACCTCCTTGGGGGTCAGCAGCGGGTAGTCGCGCTCGACGACCTCGACCAGGTCGGTGTCGACGAGGTGGTTGACCCGCCCGTAGACGACGAAGAACGTGTAGTCCGGACCCATCGGCTTGGCGTGCACGACCAGTGCGGGGTCGATGCCCATCTTGTTGGCGAGCTGGGCCGCCGCTCCCTCGGCGATCTTGGCGTCGGCCCCCAGCGATGACAGCGGCAGCGTGAACGACACCTGCACCATCCCGTCGCCGGTCGTGTCGCCGTAGGGCCTCAGGATGCTCATGACCGGCCTTCCAGGATGTCCGTCGCGGGGTTGAAGTAGCCGGGTGCCTTGACCGCGACGCCGTCGAGGCCACGGCCCGCGTCGGCGGGACGCTTCATCAGGCCGAACGTGCCGTCGCCGATGGCGTCGAGAAGCCCGGTCCTGCTCTCGTGGGCCAGGATCCTGGTCAGCAGGTCGATGCTCTCGGCGAGCACCTGACGGGCGCGCTGGGCGATGAAGCCGTCCGGGCTCGGGTGGAAGTCCTCCCCGAGCTTGCCTGCGGCGTCCATCACGTAGCGCACGTTCTGCAGCGCCAGGTCCCGGTCGGACAGCCACGGCGTCACCACGGCCTCGGTCATCATCCCGACCAGCAGGATGCTCTGCCCGGTCATCACCCCCGCGAGGTTGAAGAACGCGTCCAGCAGGTAGCCGCGGAACACGTCCCCGGTCATGTGCCGCGTCGGCGGCATCCACTTCAGCGGCGCCTTCGGGAACAGCTCGCGGGCCAGCAGCGCGTGCGCGAGCTCCATCCGGAAGCTGTCGGGCACCTCGGGGTTGATCTCGAACGCGTGGCCGAGCCCGAGCTGCCAGTCCTCGAGGCCGGCCTCCTTGGCGAAGTACTCGTTGAGGAGCTGGCTGACCGTCACCGTGTTCGCGGCCTCGACCGCGTCCGCGGTCGTGAGGTAGTTGTCCTCGCCGGTGTTGATGATGATCCCGGCGCGGGCGTGCACCTGGCGGCTGAACCGCTGGTCGACGAACGTGCGGATCGGGTTGATGTCGCGGAAGAGGATGCCGTACATCGAGTCGTTCAGCATCATGTCGAGCCGTTCGAGGCCGGCCAGTGCCGCGATCTCCGGCATGCACAGGCCCGAGGCGTAGTTGGTCAGCCGCACGTAGCGGCCGAGCTCCTTGCTCGACTCGTCGAGGGCCGCGCGCATCAGCCGGAAGTTCTCCTGCGTCGCGTACGTGCCGGCGAAGCCCTCCCGGGTCGCGCCCTCGGGGACGTAGTCGAGCAGCGACTGTCCCGTCGACCGGATCACGGCGATGACGTCGGCGCCCTCGCGGGCCGCCTGCTGCGCCTGGGGCATGTCCTCGTAGATGTCACCGGTCGCGACGATGAGGTAGATCCACGGCTGGTGGTCCGGGTCGCCGTACTTCTTGACCATCCGGTCGCGCTCACGGCGGCGTCCGTCGACCTGACGGATGCCGGCGCCGACCTGCTTCGCGGCCGCGGCGCGGGCGCGGGTCAGGTCGCGCCCCTCGGGCACCCGGAACCGCACCGAGCCGGCGGACGCCTTCTGGGCCAGCACGGCCAGGTCGTCGGCCTCGCCCCGCACGAGCGCGTCCCAGACGGGCAGGGCGATGCCGTGCTCGATGCCGACGTCGCCGCGCACGGCGTCCAGCAGCCGGTTCACCCAGGGGATGCCGTCGGCGTCCGCGCCCCGGAGCCCGGCGAGCCGCAGCGTGGCCCGTTCGACGGAGACCGTGGTGTGCTTCTTCGCGAGGTTCACGATCGGGCGGCCGGCCTGGCGTGCGAGGCTGCGGGCCTGCCGGACGGTGACCGGGTCGAGGTCGAGCTTGCCGCGGCCCGCCCCTCGGCTGGTCGAGCTTGTCGCAACCACGTTCATTCCAGTGCTCCGGTCTCTTCGTATGCGGTCTCCCCCGCGACGAGCGTCAGCACGCAGGTCGGCAGCTCGACGTCGGGGGCCAGGTCGGGAAGCTGGGGTACGCCGGCCCGCGGGTCCGTGGACCACGCGGCGACCCGCGAGTCCGGGGTCTGCACGGTGAGGGCGCCCGGCACGTCCCACACGGCGATGCTCGCGGGCGCCCCGAGAGCGATGACGCCGCCCTCGTCACGCCGGGCGGCTCGCCACCCGCCGCGGGTGTGCGCGTTGAACGCCGCCCGGACCGTGACCCGCTCGGTCTCCGTGCGGTGCCAGGTCGCGGCGCGCACGGCGTCCCAGGGGTCGAACGGCGTGACCGGGGTGTCGGAGCCGAAGGCCAGTGCGACGCCGGCGCGGTTCATCGAGGCGAACGCGTTCATCGGCAGCGCGCGGTCGGTGCCGAGGCGCTGGGCGTACAGCGAGTCGGCGCCGCCCCAGTAGCCGTCGAACATCGGCTGCATGCTGGCCGTCACGCCGAGCCCGCCGAGGACCTGCATCTGCTCCTGCGAGGCCATCTCGACGTGCTCGAGCCGGTGCCGGGCCTGCACGATCGCGGGGGCGCCGAGCCGGTCGGCCGCGGCGCGAGACCCGTCCACCACCTCGGCGACGGCCCGGTCGCCGATGACGTGGAAGCCGGCCTGGATCCCGGCCTCGGTGCAGGCCACGACGTGCTCGGTGACCTGTCCGGCGTCGAGGTAGAGGTGGCCGCGGGTGTCGGCGTCCGCGTAGGGAGCGTGCAGGGCCGCGGTGCGGGAGCCGATCGAGCCGTCCATGCAGAGGTCGCCCGCGGCCCCGGCGCAGCCCAGCTCGACGGCCTTGTCGACGGCACCGAGCTCGCCCCAGTAGCTCACCACCTCGGGCAGGGGTGCCCGGGCCGTGAGGGCGGCCGAGATCGCGAAGTCCTCGGGCGGGCAGATGTGCGGGCGCGCCGAGCTCGTGGACCATCCCGATGCCGTGCCGCGCGGCGTCCTCCAGCGCGCGCAGGATCGCGTCCTCCCGCGCGGACGGCGGCAGCAGCCGGAACAGCCCCTCGCGCGCCAGGTGGTGCGCGTCGCGGGTCACGAACCCGGTCGCGTCGTACCCCTCGGCGTGCGACGACGTCGGGGCAGGCGTCCAGGAACCCGGAGCTGACGACCGCGGAGTGCACGTCGACCCGGCCGACGTACGCCGGGCGTCCGTCGGTGGCGCGGTCGAGCTCGTCGCGGGTGAACGCGCGCCGCTCGGGCCAGGCCGTCTCGTCCCAGCCCTGGCCGAGGATCACCGGTGAGGTGGTCAGCCGGGTGTGGGTGGCGAGCGCCTCGAGGGCGGCCGCGAGGCTGGGCACGCCGGTGAGGTCGACGCCGGTCGCGGCGAAGCCCGTCTGGGCGAGGTGCGCGTGGGAGTCGACGAAGGCCGGTGTCACCAGCCGGCCGTCGAGCTCGACGACCCGGTCGGCGTTGTCCTCGAAGTGCACGGACGCGTCGTCGTCACCGGTCCAGACGATGGTGCCGTCCTCGATGCAGAGAGCGGTCGCGTGCGGGTCGGCGGGCGTGTGGACGTATCCACCGCGGAGCAGGATGCGGGTCACGTTCCCATCCTCACAGCCGCCGCTCGAACAGGCCGCGCACCCCCGCGTGGCCGCGCAGCAGGGACAGGGCGTAGTCCGCGTGGCCCGGCACGTAGCCGTTGCCCACCAGCATGGTCACGTCGGCCGCCAGCCCCTCGGCGCCGAGTGCGGCGGCGCTGAACGAGGTGGCCATCGAGAAGAAGATGACCGTGCCGCGGTCGGCCGTGGAGAGGATCGCGCCGCCCTCGCAGCCGGGTACGTCGACGCAGACGACCGTCACGTCCGCCGGTCCGCCCGCCTGCGCCACGGCGGCGGAGAGGGCGACCGGGTCCCGGGCGTCGGCGACCGCGACGACGTCGGCGACCCCGGCCCCGGCCAGCAGGTCGGCCTCGGCCTGGTGGGGCACGACGCCGATCGTGCGGCTCGCCCCGGCGGCCTTGGCCGCGGCCAGCGACAACGACCCCGACTTGCCCGCTCCCCCGATCACGGCGACGACGACACCGTTCGTCGAGCCGGTCGAGACGTAGGACTCCACCACCCGCGCGGTCAGGGCAGGCGCACCGCACACGTCCATGACGGACAGCGACAGCTCGGCCGGCAGGTCGTCGGGGATCACCGCGACGATGGAGCGCCCGAAGAGCACGGCGTACCCGTCGCACGGCACCTGCTCGCGACCGGCCGTCCCAGCGGGTCAGCCCGTCCTCGATCACGAGCGGCGTGAGGGTCAGCGAGACGAGCGTGGTGACCCGGTCGCCCACGGACAGGCCGAGCGGCGACTCCGGGCCGACCTCCTCGACGGTGCCGACGAGCATGCCGCCGGAGCCGGTCTCGGGGTTCTGCATCTTGCCGCGGCTCGCCACGATGTCGAGGACCGCCTGACGGACCCGGTCGCCGTCCCCGTCGTAGGTCCGCTCGAGCTGGCGGAAGGACGCCGCGTCGAGGTTCAGCCGCTCCACGCGGATGCGCACCTCGTCGGGCCAGAGCTCACGTCGGGTGTCGAGCCGGTCGGCCGCCTGCGGGAGCACGCCCGCCGGGGAGACGACCCGGTGCAGACCGACCGGACTGCCCTGCTCGCTCACGGACGGGTCCTCTCCCTCGACGACTGGTTCAGGAAATCCTTCGGCGGTTCGTTCGACACGCCGTAGATTCTTTGCGTATCGTGGCATGCACGGGATGCGTCGTACAAACCCGACGCGCACTCTTCTTGCAACGGAGCACGCCATGAGCATCGAGACCTCGATCGGCCTCGAGACCGGACAGCCCTACCCCTACCGCCGGGTGGAGCTCGTCGAGCCCGACTGGACCCGGTTCCCGGGTTGGCAGGACGTCACGGCCGAGGAGTGGGAGTCCGTGCAGTGGCAGCGCGCGCACTGCATCAAGAACGTCCGTCAGCTCCGGGCGCTGTTCGGCGACCTGCTCGACGAGCGGTTCTACGCCGACATCGAGCGCGACCAGGCCGAGCGGGCCACCATGTCGATGCTCGTGCCCCCGCAGATGATGAACACGATGGCGCCCGCGCGAGACGCCGCGCGGCCCGGGCTCGCTGACCGAGGCGATGTACGCCGACCCGGTCCGTCGCTACATGCTCCCGGTGTTCTCCGACCGGCGCACCGACTTCCCGTCGCACCCGCACGCCACCCGCGACTCGCTCCACGAGCACGACATGTGGGTCGCCGAGGGCCTGACGCACCGCTACCCCACCAAGGTGCTGGCCGAGCTGCTCCCGACGTGCCCGCAGTACTGCGGCCACTGCACGCGCATGGACCTCGTCGGCAACTCGACGCCCGTGATCGACAAGCTGAAGTTCCTCGGCAAGCCGGTCGACCGGCACGCCGAGATGCTCGCCTACCTGCGTCGTACGCCGTCCGTGCGCGACGTCGTGGTCTCCGGCGGCGACGTGGCGAACATGCCCTGGCCGCGCCTCGAGGAGTTCCTCACCGGCCTGCTCGAGATCGAGAACGTCCGGGACGTCCGGCTCGCGACCAAGGCGCTGATGGGTCTTCCCCAGCACTGGCTGCAGGACGAGGTCCGCGCCGGCGTCGAGCGCGTCGCGGGGATCGCCCGCGACCGCGGCGTCTCGCTGGCGATGCACACGCACGTCAACCACGCCGCGTCGGTCACGCCGCTGGTGGCCAAGGCCTCGAAGGCGATGCTCGACGCGGGCCTGCGCGACGTCCGCAACCAGGGCGTGCTGCTCGACGGGGTCAACGCCGACCCGCACGCGCTGCTGGACCTCTGCTTCGCCCTGCTCGACGGCGCGCAGATCATGCCCTACTACTTCTACATGTGCGACATGATCCCGTTCTCGGAGCACTGGCGGGTCTCGGTCGCCGACGCGCAGCGGCTCCAGCACCACATCATGGGCTACCTCCCGGGCTTCGCGACGCCGCGCATCGTGTGCGACGTGCCGTTCGTCGGGAAGCGCTGGGTGCACCAGATCGCGGACTACGACACCGAGCGCGGCATCTCCTACTGGACGAAGAACTACCGCACCTCGATCGAGGCGACCGACCCCGAGGCGCTGACCCGGACCTACGCCTACTACGACCCGATCCACACCCTCCCCGAGGCGGGCCAGGCCTGGTGGCGCGAGCACGCCGGGGACCCCGACGTGGTGCTCGCCGAGGCGGAACGCTCCGCGGAGGCCTCCCGCACCGCTGCCTCCCAGCAGGAGGAGTCCCACAAGCACCTCACCCTCTCCTGACCCTCCCGTTCACCCGGGCCCGGGTCAACGGAGGGCGGTGAGGGTCTCGACGAGGCGGGCGATGGGGCTCTCGAGGTTCCACTTCTCGGACAGCGCGACCAGCGCTTCGGGGTCGACGGGGGTGAGCGGCAGGGTGAGGTCGCGGCTCGCCGAGGTCGATGTCGCGGGCGACCCGCGTGACGTGCGCCGCCACGTCCGGGTAGTCCCCCGCGTCGAGGATCTTGCGGCGCGGGCTCGGCGCGATGTTGGAGTCCGGGTCCGCCGCCGCGGCACGCAGCCCGGGGATGTCGCCGAACCGCTGCAACAGCGTGGCCGCCGTCTTCTCCCCGATCCCGTTGACGCCCGGGAGCCCGTCGGAGGCGTCGCCCCGCAGCGCCGCGAAGTCGGCGTACTGCCGCCCGTCGATGCCGTACTTCTCCTGGACGACGGAGTTGGTGACCCGCTCGTGACGCCCGACCCCGCGGGCGATGTAGAGGATCCGCACCTGCGCGTCGTCGTCGACGAGCTGGAACAGGTCGCGGTCGCCGGTGACCACGTCGACGGGCATCCCGGCGTCCCTGCGACAGCGTGCCGATCACGTCGTCCGCCTCGTAGCCGTCGGCACCGATGACGGGGATCCCGAAGGCCGCGAGCACGTCGAGGATCACCGGCACCTGCGCCTCGAGCGGGTCCGGCACCTCCTCCACGTCCGGGGCGCCCTGGACGACGTACTCGACCCGGTGCGCCTTGTAGGACGGGATCAGGTCGACGCGCCACTGGGGCCGCCAGTCGTTGTCCCAGCAGCACACCAGGTGCGTCGGCCGGTAGTCGGCCACGAGCCGCGAGATGAAGTCCAGCAGGCCGCGGACGGCGTTCACCGGCGTGCCGTCGGGGGCCTTGAACGAGTCCGGGACGCCGTAGAAGGCGCGGAAGTACATCGAGGCCGTGTCGAGCAGCATCAGACGGCCGGGCTCGGCTGGGGCGGCAGAGTTCACCGGCCGAGTCTCGCACGGCGACGAGGCCGGGCCACCGTTAGTGTGTCGCTCGTGGAAGACCTCGACCGGCGCATCCTCACGCTCCTCGCCTCCGACGGGCGGATGTCGTTCACGGACCTCGGCAAGGCCACCGGCCTCTCCACGTCGGCGGTCCACCAGCGGGTCAAGCGGCTCGAGCAGCGCGGCCTGATCAAGGGGTACGGCGCGACGGTGGACTGGGACCAGGTGGGCCTCCCGCTCACCGCGTTCATCTCGATCCGGCCGATCGACCCGTCGCAGCCGGACGACTCACCGGACCGGCTCAGCGCGATCAGCGAGATCGAGAGCTGCTGGTCGGTCGCGGGCGACGAGTCCTACATCCTGAAGGTCCGGGTGGCCAAGCCCTCCGACCTCGAGGAGCTGCTGGCGCGGGTGCGGGCCGCCGCGAACGTGTCGACCCGGACCACGATCGTGCTGTCCACGCCCTACGAGAGCCGCCCGGTCAGCTAGGCGCCCGTCTCAGCTGTCGACCAGGATCGCCGCGATGGTCTCGTCCACGGCGATGTGCTCGCCCTCGGTACCCGGCCACACTTCCTGGGTGGTGTGGGCCAGGAACGTCAGGACGTCAGCCGACCGCACCTCGATCAGTGCCTCGCCGTCAGGTGAGACCAGCTGCAGGACGACGACCCCGTGACCGGAGGGGTCGAGGCCCGGTATGACGTGGACGTCGCCTTGCCCCGCCGGCTCATGGGTGCCACGCATCAGCAGGTCGCGGCCGAACACCCAGATCGACCTGACCGCCACCCGTGTTGAACGCCAGCTGCACGGCGTACGGGTCGGACCGGCTGTAGCGCAGCTCGGCTTCGATCGGAAGGATCCCGTGAGGACCGATCAGGTCGACGATCATGGCGCGCGAAAGCACGGGGCGGACGGGTTCATGTTTGCTCCGGGATGTCGATGGGGCCGGCGGAGGAAGACTCGTCCGGCACGCACGTGCGCCAGGTGCAGGGGCGCAGACGGCGGGTCGACGACGTGGCGTCGACAGGACTCATCTTCCCAAATCCGCAGGCCCGGACCAAGAAGCCTCTGTCACGGTCTGTCCGGCATGTCGGAAACGCCCCCCGGCCTGTGACGAAGCGAACGCCGCGGGAACGCCCTCGTCGTCAGTCGCTCACCGAGGAGTAGGCGACGACCCCGCGACGCAGCGCCGCCGAGGCCGCGCGTGCGGTCTTCCGCAGGGCGGCCCCGTCCCCGGCCGCGTCCGCGACCTGGTCGGTCAGGTCGAGCAGCTGCTTGATCCAGCGCACGAAGTCTCCGGCCGCGAGGTCGGTCTCGGAGAGCACCTCGTCGAGGGCCGCGCCCTCGGCCCAGCGGTACGCCGCCCACGCGAACCCCAGGTCCGGCTCCCGCAGGAAGTCGAGCTTGTGCTCGCGCTCGAGGGCGTCGAGGTCCGCCCACAGCGACACCATCTCGCCCAGCACGCCCTGGAGCCGGCCGCCCGGCAGCCGGGGCGCCACCGCGTCGTCCGGGCGGCGCGCCTCGAACACCAGCGCCGACAGCGCCGCCGCCAGCTCGCTCGGGGACAGGCCCTCCCAGATCCCGTGCCGCAGGGACTCGGCCGCGACCAGGTCCATGTCGGTGTAGATCCGCATCAGCCGGGCGCCCGTCTCGGTGACCTTGTCGTCCTCGAGGTAACCGAGCGCCGTGAGCACCTCGCAGACGCGGTCGAACTGACGCGCGATGGTGTTCGTCCGCTGCTCGATCCGGCGCTGCAGCGTCCGGGTGTCCCGGTCGAGCTTGTGGAACCGCTCGGCCCAGCGGGCGTGGTCCTCGCGGTCCGAGCAGCCGTGGCAGGGGTGCGCCCTCAGCTCGGAGCGCAGCCGGGCGATCTCCTTCTCCCCGTCGGCCACCGGCCGGTTCGGGGCGCCGCGCCCTCCCGGCGTACGCCGCGGCGGTGGGGTGAACCCCTGGGTGCGGGCGCGCAGCGTCGAGGCCAGGTCGCGTCGGGACTGGGGGTTGCGGCCGTTGAACGTCTTGGGGATCCGCATCCGGGTGAACGCCTCGACCGGCACCGGGAAGTCCACCATGCGAGAGCCGGCGGGCGTTCCGGTCGGCGGTCAGCACGTAGGGCCGGGGGCCGTCCCGGTCCGAGCGCATGCCCGGGTCGATGACGACGGCCATCCCGGAGAACTTCCCGGCGGGCACCTCGATCACGTCACCGGGGCGGAGCGCCTCCAGCGACGCGACCACCTGGTCGCGGTTGTCGGACCGCTTGCTCTTGGCCTGGGCGGTCTCGGCGTCCGAGAGCCGACGGCGCAGGCGGGAGTACTCCATGAAGTCGCCGAGGTGGCAGGTGGCCGCCTCGGCGTACCCCTCCAGCGCCGTCTCGGCCTTGCGCAGCTGTCGCGCGAGCCCGACGACCGCCTTGTCCGCCTGGAACTGGGCGAACGACGACTCCAGCAGCTCGCGTGCGGTGGCCCGGCCGACCTGGTGCACGAGGTTGACGGCCATGTTGTACGACGGACGGAACGACGACTTGAGCGGGTAGGTGCGCGTCGAGGCGAGGCCGGCCACCGCCTTGGGGTCGAACCCCTGCTGCCAGAGCACCACGCCGTGGCCCTCGACGTCGATGCCGCGGCGGCCGGCGCGACCGGTCAGCTGGGTGTACTCCCCCGGCGTGATGTCGGCGTGCGTCTCGCCGTTCCACTTCGACAGCTTCTCGATCACGACGGAGCGGGCCGGCATGTTGATGCCCAGGGCGAGCGTCTCCGTGGCGAACACGACCCGGCACAGGCCGTGGGTGAACAGCTCCTCGACGCACTCCTTGAAGGTCGGCAGCATCCCGGCGTGGTGGGCCGCGACGCCGCGGGTCAGCCCCTCGAGGAAGTCGTGGTAGCCGAGGACGTGCAGGTCCTCGTCGGGGATGTGGCGGCAGCGGTTCTCCACGAACCGGCGGATCTCCTCGCGCTCCTCGGGGCTGGTCAGCTTGAGGTTCGCGTTCAGGCACTGGGTCACGGCGGCGTCGCAGCCGACCCGGCTGAACACGAAGATGATCGCCGGGAGCAGCCCCTGCGAGTCGAGGCGCTCGACCACGTCGTAGCGGCTCGGCACGTACTGCCGCTGCTGCCCCTGGCCGCGTGCGCCGGCTCGGCCCCGCGGGGCGTTGCGCTTGCTGCGGTGGTCGCGGGTCCGGGCCGCGCGCCAGTCGTCGCGGGCGATCCGCATCAGGTCGGGGTTCACCTGCGCCGTCGCGGACTCGTCGTCCTTGAACAGGTCGTAGACCTTCCGGCCCACCATCACGTGCTGGTAGAGCGGCACCGGGCGGCGTTCCTCGACGATCGTGGTGGTCTCGCCGCGCACCGTCTCGAGCCACTCGCCGAACTCCTCGGCGTTGGACACGGTCGCCGACAGCGACACCAGCGCCACCGACTCCGGCAGGTGGATGATCACCTCCTCCCAGACCGCGCCGCGGAAGCGGTCCGCGAGGTAGTGCACCTCGTCCATGACCACGAACCCGAGCCCGGTCAGCGTCGAGGAGCCGGAGTAGAGCATGTTGCGGAGCACCTCGGTGGTCATCACCACGATCGGCGCCTCGCCGTTGATGGTGTTGTCACCGGTGAGCAGGCCGACCTGGTCCGCGCCGTACCTCTTGACCAGGTCGGCGAACTTCTGGTTCGACAGCGCCTTGATCGGGGTGGTGTAGAAGCACTTGCGGCCCTGCGCCAGCGCGAGGTGGACGGCGAACTCGCCGACGATCGTCTTGCCGGAGCCGGTCGGCGCCGCGACGAGGACGCCCCGGCCGGCCTCGAGCTCCTTGCAGGCGCTGACCTGGAAGTCGTCGAGCTCGAAGTCGTACATCTGCGCGAAGTCGTGGAAGACCCGTGCGCCCTTCTCGCGACGGAAGCGCGCGTAGCTCTCGGACGGGCTGCTCATCAGGGCACCAGCACCTTCAGCGCCAGCGGCGCGACGTCGACGGTCAGGGGCAGCGCGCCGAGTCGCTCGCCGTCGGCGTACGCCACGATCCCGGGCGCCGCGACGGTGACGCTGCGGACCCGGTGGTGCTCGTACTGGGGGTGGCGCGTGTGTCCCCCGTTGAACAGCTTGGGGTAGGTGCGCACGAGGTCGAGCTTGCTCATCGTCTTGATGATCACCACGTCGAGCCAACCGTCGTCGATCGAGGCGCCGTGGGTGATCCGCAGGCCACCGCCGAACGACGGGCCGTTGCCGACGGCGACCAGCATCGCCTCGACCTTCCGCGCGGCGCCGTCGAGCTCCAGGGTGTAGGGCAGCGGCTCGAAGACCCGCAGCTCGGCCAGGGTGGCGATGTTGTAGCGCATCTGGCCGCGCGGCCAGGACATCGCGTTGGCCCGCTCGTTGACCTTGGAGTCGAAGCCGGCCGCCATCACCGTCACGAAGTACTGCGCGCCGACCCGGGCCAGGTCGATGCGGCGGGTGCGTGAGCCGACCACCACGTCCGCAGCGGTCTGCGGGTCGGACCGCGGCAGGTCCAGGTAGCGCGCCACGTCGTTCCCGGTCCCGGCCGGGATGATCCCCAGGCTGGTCTCGCTGCCGGCGAGGGCTTGCACGGCGAGGTGCACCATCCCGTCGCCGCCGACGACCACCAGGCTCTCGACGCCCTCGGCCACGCTGCGCTGGGCGATCTCGAGGGCCTCGTCGGCGTCTCGTCCCATCAGGCTGCGGACGTGGAAGCCGGCCTCCTTGAGCCGCGGGAGCGCGATCGCCGCCGTCCGGGTGCCCCTCCCCCTGCCGGAGCTCGGGTTCGTGAGGAGCACGATCTCTCTGGCCACGCCGCGAGCCTACGCGGGCTGCTGAGCGCGGGAGCGTCGCGACGCTCGCTGCCGGAGCCGCCGACTAACGTGCTGCCATGACGACGATGGTCCCCGCACCCGACGGCCGCGCCCTGGAGGTGCTGGTCTCCGGCCCCGAGGACGGCTTCCCCCTCGTCTTCCACCACGGCACGCCCCAGGGCGCCGTGCGGGACCCGCTGATGGAGGCTGCCTCGGCGGCGCACGGCCTGCGGCTGATCCAGTACTCCCGGCCCGGGTACGGCGCGTCCACCCGCCGGGCCGACGGTGCCACGACCGCCACCGTGGCGGACGACGCCGCCGACGTGGCCACGATCCTCGACCACCTGGGGCACGGCGAGTTCGTCACCGTCGGCTGGTCCGGCGGGGGCCCGCGCGCGCTGGCGTGCGCGGCGGTGCTCCCGGGTCGCTGCCTCGCGGCGGTGTCGGGTGTCGGCCTGGTGCCCCCGACGGAGTACGACGGAGAGCTGACCGCCGGGATGGGCGAGGAGAACGTCGCGGAGTTCGGGGCCGCGCGAGAGGGCTCGGAGGCGCTCACGACGCTGCTCGAGGACTTCTCGCCCGACGTGTTCGCGGCGACCGCCGCGGATGTCGCGGACTCGCTCGGCAGCCTCGCTCCCCCGGTCGACCGGGCGGCCATGACGGGCGAGATCGCGGAGCCGCTCGCCGCGTCGTTCCGGCGAGCCGGCGCTCAGGGCATCGCCGGCTGGCACGACGACGACCTGACCATGCTCCGCCCGTGGGGCTTCTCCGTCCGTGACATCACCGTGCCGGTCGCCGTCTGGCAGGGCACCGAGGACATGATGGTGCCGTTCGCGCACGCCGAGTGGCTCGCGGCGAACATCCCCGGGTCGCACGAGCACCTCGTCGAGGGCGAGGGGCACATCTCCCTGATGACGCGGATGCCGCTGATCCTCGACGACCTGCTGGGCCTGGCGGGCCTGCGTCCTTGAGCCGGACCGGGGTCACCCCGGCGGCGTGACCCGCTTGGGCATGAAGAGCTCGAGCACCCCCATGGCGAGTGCCAGCACCAGGATGCCGAGAAACACCCGGTGCACGCCCGAGGCCAGGGTGGCGGCGGTCGGGTGGTCGCCGACGACGGCGTTCACGACCGCACCGAAGACCGCGACCCCGATGGCGGACCCGACCGACCGGGCAGAACATGTTCGTCGCGGTGGCGACGCCTCGCTGGCCCCAGGCCACGCTGGACTGGGCCACGACGAGGGCGGGTGCGGCGACCAGCCCATCCCGAAGCCGATCAGCAGGCACCCGAGCGCGACGTGCCACAACGAGCCGGCCGGGTCCATCAGGGCCAGCACGGACGAGCCGGCCACGGCGAGCGAGACGCCGAGCAGCCCCGTCGCCCGGAAGCCGATGGTCAGGTAGAGCCGCCCCGAGAGCGCCGCGGAGACCGGCCAGCCCAGGGTGAGGGCGGCCAGCGCGAACCCGCTCACGATCGCCGACGCCCCGATCACGTCCTGCCCGAGCGTGGGGACGTAGGACGACAGGCCCAGGATCAGCCCGCCGACCAGCAGGGACAGCGCGCTCGTGGTCCGGAGGGTGCCGCTGCGGAAGACCCACAGCGGCAGGATCGGCTGCTCGACGACCCGTTCGACGAGCACGAACGCGACCAGGAGCAGCGCCGCGGCCCCGAAGATCGTCGGTGTCTGCCAGGCGCTCCACGCCCACGACTGGCCGCCCTCGAGCAGGCCCAGGACGACCAGGCTGGTGGACAGCGTGAGCAGGACCGCGCCTGCGTAGTCGACCTTGACGTGCCCGCGCTCCACCTTCTCGGCGAACCGGCGCAGCATCCAGGCGGCCAGCAGGCAGAGCGGGATGTTCACCCAGAAGATGAAGCGCCAGCTGAGCAGCTGGCTGAACACGCCGCCGAACGTGGGTCCGATCACCGACGAGATGCCCCAGACGCTCGCGACGTACCCCTGGATCTTGGCCCGCTCGCGCAGCGAGTACACGTCGCCGATGATCGTCATCCCGATCGGCTGGACGGCGCCCGCACCGAGACCCTGGAGGCCGCGCGCGGCGATCAGCACCGGCATGCTCCAGGCCAGGCCGCACAGCACCGAGCCGAGCAGGAACATCCCGATCCCGTAGTACATCAGCGGCTTGCGGCCGAACTGGTCGGCGAGCTTGCCGTAGACCGGCACCGTCGCGGCCTGCGCCAGCAGGTAGACCGAGAACAGCCACGGGAACTCCCGGAAGCCGCCCAGGTCACGCACGATCGACGGCACCGCGGTCGACACGATCGTCTGGTCGAGCGCCACCAGCGCCGTGGACAGCATCACCGCGATCAGGACCGGCCCGCGCTCGGAGCGCAGGCCGATGTCGCGGCGGTTCACCGGCGCCGCGGCACGCGGCAGCAACCAACGCGGATTCCCCGGCGGTCACAGCCGCAGGGTGACCGCGAAGCGGCCCGGCCGGACGCCGACCGCCTTGGCGAGCCGGCTGATCGTCTCGAGCGCCCCGTCGGCGGAGTACGCCGTGCCGGGCACCGCCAGGGTCAGCCGGCCGTCGTACTCCACGAGCAGCACCTGGCCGTGGGTCCAGGCCTGGTGGGCCCGGCGCCGCCACTTGTCCTCGAGCAGCGGCTCGGGGTAGGCGAGGTCGGCCGCGAGCAGGTCGCACGCCAGGCTCTCCCCCGGCCCCTCGAGGCAGCCCCTCGACACGGGACGCGCCGCGCACGCCGCTCTGCGCGACCCAGGCCACCTCCGACGTGCCCAGCCACTCCGGCAGGTCGAACGCGTCGACCGGTTCCACGCTGTGGATCACCGGCGGGTCAGTCCTCGTCCTCGGACAGCCCGGAGCGCCCGACGTCGTCGGGGCCGTCGAGGGGCGAGGCCTCGTCGTCCGCCGAGCCCCGCGAACACCGCTCGCCTGCCGCGTCGCTTGTCGACGAAGCGGGCGATGAGCTCGGAGACCATGAACAGCACCGTCATCGGCAACGCCAGCATCAGCATCGAGAACGGGTCGGTCGACGGCGTCGCGACCGCGGCGAACACGAAGGTGCCGAGCACGATCCACGGCCGGTAGTTGCCGAGCGTCTTGCCGGACACGACGCCGGCGAGGTTGAGGAGCACGACGAACAGCGGGATCTCGAACGCCACCCCGAAGACCAGCAGCATCCGGGTCATGAACGAGAAGTACTCGCCGAAGTCCACCAGGTTGGTCAGCGCCTCGGGGGTGAAGCCGATCAGCACCTCGAGGCCCTTGGGGAGCACGTAGTAGCCGACCGCGACGCCGATCAGGAACAGCGGTCCGGCGACGGCCGCGAACATGCGGGTCCAGCGCTTCTCGTTGGCGTGCAGCCCCGGGACGATGAAGCCCCAGATCTGGAGCAGCCAGTAGGGGCTGGTGATCACCACCGCGGCGACCCCGCTCAGCTTGAGCTGGAGCAGCAGCGGACCCCCGACGCCGTTGATGGTGGCCAGGGTCTTGGTGCCGGGATCCAGCGCCTGCAGGGCCTGGTTGTAGGGGTCGATCACGAGCGCGAGCAGCTGGTCGTAGAAGAACAGCGCGACGATCAGGGCGATGATCAGCACCAGCACGACACGCAGCAGCCGCGCCCTCAGCTCCCGCAGGTGGTCGGCGAGCGCCATCCGGCCGTCGGCACCGATTCCGCCACGCGGGTTGGCGCGGAACAGCCCGATGACTCCTGCGATGGACATGTCAGCTCAGGGTGCGCCGGTGGCCGGGCGCTCAGCGCTCGGTGTCGGGCCGGGTCTCGCTGCGCGGCTGCTCGAGCGGCTGCTGCACCGGCGTCTCGAGGCGCTGCGCGGCCTCGGAGCGACGCTGGGCGTCGAGCTGGCGCTGCGCCTCGGTCTTCTCGGAGTCCTTGACGTCGTCGTCATCGTCGTCGAGCAGACCCTTGGTCTCGGCCTTGAAGATGCGCAGGGCGCGGCCGCTGCCGCGGGCCAGCTCGGGAAGCTTCTTGGCGCCGAAGAGCAGCACGACGACGAGGATGATCAGGATGATCTCGGGCGGGCCGAGACCGAGGGCCAGGGGAAGGACCGGTGTCATGTCTACCTCTTTGCTTGTCGAGTGCACGGACCATCCTACGCTTGCGGGTTCGTGTCCGTAGGACGTTGGGACTGCCGCCCGGGCGAAACGATAGTCAGGTGTAGTTGGGCAATGCTTGGGCCGCCACCCGGCGGACACCGTCCGCCAGCTCGGGCGGGTCGACCAGCTCGGCCGTGTCACCCAGGCGCAGCATCAGCCGGGTCAGCCAGGCGGGGTCCCCGACCCGCAGCCGCACGGTCAGCCCGCCGCCGCGTGCCGCCTTGCTGTCCTCCACCGGGTAGTACTCCGCGACCCAGCGCGCGTTCGGTCCGAGCCGGAGCGTCACCAGCAGGTCGTCGGTCGAGGGCTGGAAGATGCCGTCGGCGAGGTCCCGCGGCTCGAGGTCGGCGTGCGGCTCCACCGGCGTGTCGAGCACCTCGGCGCTCGAGATCCGGTCGAGCCGGAACAGCCGCTGGTCCTCGGCGAGGTGGCAGTAGGCCTCGAGGTAGGTGTTCCCGTCGGCGCTGACCACCCGCAGCGGGTCGACGACGCGCTCGGTGGACTCGTCGCGGGTCGGGACGTAGTAGTCGAGCCGCACCTGGCGCTGGTCGTCGACCGCCTGGGAGAGCCGGTCGCGCAGCGCGTTGAGCCGCCCGGCCTGCTGCGGCATCCGCATGTCGACCTGGGCCGCCAGGGCCGCGCCGTCGCCGGCGGCCGCCTCGAGCTTGCCCAGCGTCCGGTCGACGATCGGGCGTACGTCGTCGTCGCTGCCCTCGCGGAGGGCGCGCAGCGCGACGATCAGCGCGGACGCCTCCGAGCTGTCCAGGCGCAGCGGCCGGGAGAGGTACTCCGCGTTGGACAGCCGGATCACGCCCTCGCCCTCCAGCGCGTCCATGTCCACGTCGATGAGGTCGCCCATGCCGAGACCGGGCATCCCGCAGAACCAGAGCACGTTGAGGTCCTTGACGATCTGCGCCTGGCTCACCCCGAAGTCGGCCGCCGCCTGGTCGAGCTCGACCTCGCGGCGGGCCTGGATGTAGGGCACCAGCGCCAGCAGCCGGGCCACCTGGTCGCGTGCGCCGCTCATGACGTGGCTCCGGTCGCGACGGTGCGGCCGGCCGCTTCCCGCAGCCGTCGTACGACGGACTCCCGCACGTCCGCGGGCGCCAGCACGACGACGTCCGCGCCGTAGGCCAGCACCTCGTCGGCGAACGCGTCGCTCGCGCCGTACCTCGCGTCGAGCCGCTCCCAGCCGTCCGGGGCGTCCCCGTCGACCGGCGCGGCATGTCGCCGGAGGCCGTGGGCCGTGCCCGGGCGCACCAGCAGCTGGGCCGTGCGATCCGCCGGCCGGGGGGCCAGGGACTGGGTGAGGGCCCGCAGGTCGGTCCCGGGCGGGACCTCGAACGAGCCGGGCCTCCCGTCGGTCACGACCTCGCCCTGCACCCGCGAGAGCCGGAAGACCCGCGGCTCCTTCCGGTCGGTGTCGTGGCCGGTGACGTACCAGCGGCCGCGGTAGGACACCACGCCCCAGGGCTGGAGGTGCCGGGTCGCGGGCCGCGGGGCCGAGGAGCTGAGATAGCCGAAGCGCACCGGGGTCCGGGTGCGTGTGGCGTCCCAGAACGGCTCGAAGGCGGGCTCCTCCGCGCTCAGGGTGGGCTGCACGACGTCGAGCGCCGCGCGGTCGACGGTCACGCCGGCGGCCTTGAGCTTGACCAGCGCGTCGGACGTCGCCGCCGCCAGCCCGGCGTGCTGCCAGACCCGCGCGGCCAGCCCGATCACGGCCGCCTCCTCCGGGGCGAGGTCGATCTCCGGCAGCTCGAACGCCGCGCGCTCGACCCGGTAGCCCGGCTCGTCCTCGAAGGCCCGGTCGACGTACCCGACCTCGATGGGGATGCCGAGGGAACGGAGCTCCTCCTTGTCCCGCTCGAACATCTTCTCGAAGGCGTCGTCCCCCGCCTCGCGGTAGGGCTCGACGACCTCGCGCAGCCGGTCCTTGGAGACGTACGTGCGCGACACCAGGAGCGTGATGAGCAGGTTGAGCAGGCGCTCACTCTTGCGAGCGGTCATGTCCTCCCTCGACTCCCGGTGCGGTGCCACAGATGAGGAACCTACCCCAGCACGGGGGCTGGATCAGGAGTCGACCCCGAGCACGTCGACGACGAACGTCAGCGTGGAGTTGGCGGGGATGCCGGACTGCGCCTGCGCGCCGTACGCGTCACCGGGCGGCGCGATGATCAGCACGCGGCTGCCCTGCTTGAGACCGGGGATGACCTTGTCCCACGCGGGGATCAGGCCCTTGACGCCGACACCGAACGGCACCGGGGCGCCGCGGCTGAACGAGGAGTCGAACGGCTTCTTCGAGCCCCACACCGCGCCGTAGTAGTTGAACGTCACCAGGCGGCCGGCCTCGGCCTCGGGACCGTCACCCTCGACGAGCGGGATGACCTGGAGCTTGGTGGGCGCCTTCTTGGGGGCCTTGGAGAAGTCGATGCCGGTGACCTTGTCGCCGCTCTCCTGGACGGTCGGGGCGGTGGCCGGTGCCGCGACCGTCTCGCCCTTGGGGGCGTCGAGCACGTCGGTCGGCTCCACGGACAGCACGTCGATCACGAACAGCACGGTGTCGCTGGTCTTCAGCTTCAGCTGGGGCGCGCCGGCCGAGCCCCACACGTCCTTGACGGTGGCCGCGATCGCGACCCGGGACCCCTGCGGCTTGCCGACGAGGCTGTCGATGATGACCTTGAAGAACTCCTTCTCGTTCATCGCGACCTGTGAGGGCGTGCCCTGGTCGGTGCTGCTGTAGAGCTTCTTCCCGTCGGCGCCCTTGGCGAGGTAGATGTTGAACATCGCCTTCTTGTTCGCCACCACGGGGTTGCCGTCGCCCTTGGAGATCACCTGGGTCTCCGGCTTGTCGGTCTTGATCGCCGGCTTCACCGTCACCTTGGGCTCCGACCCGAACGCGCCGGAGACGGCCAGCCCCGAGATCTTGTCGCCCATGTCGACGTCGGACGCCTTGGACGAGTCGGAGTCGTTGCCGCAGGCGGCGGTGGCGAACAGCAGCAGGAATGCCAGGAGCAGGGCGAGCAGGCGACGCACGAAAGAACACCTCGGGGAGTGAGAAGACTGAGTCGCCCACGATAACCGGGGTTCCTGAGAGTCCCCTTGCCCAGCACCGGCGTGACGAGGCTTACATGCCCTCGATGAGCTTGTGCACCCGCTCGTCGTGCGCCCGGAACGGGTCCTTGCACAGGACGGTGCGCTGGGCCTGGTCGTTGAGCTTGAGGTGCACCCAGTCGACGGTGAAGTCGCGGCGGCGCTCCTGGGCCCGCTTGATGAACTCGCCGCGCAGCCGGGCCCGGGTGGTCTGCGGCGGGACGGACTTGGCCTCGAAGACCTGGAGGTCGGTGGTGACCCGGGTGACCGCGCCCCGCTTCTCGAGCAGGTAGTAGAGCCCGCGGCCGCGGTGGATGTCGTGGTAGGCGAGGTCGAGCTGGGCGATCCGCGGGTGGCTGAGCGGCAGCCCGTGCTGGCTGCGGTAGCGCTCGATCAGCTTCCACTTGATGACCCAGTCGATCTCCCGCTCGACCAGGCTGAAGTCCTCGGACTCCACCGCCTTGAGCGTCCGCTCCCACAGGTCGAGCACCCGGGCGATGAGCGGCGTCTCGAGCTCGCGACGGTCGACGAAGTCGCGGGCCCGGTTGAGGTACTCCTGCTGGATGTCCAGCGCGCTGGCCTCGCGGCCGTTGGCCAGCCGGACCTTGCGGCGCCCGGTCATGTCGTGCGAGATCTCCCGGATCGCCCGGATCGGGTTCTCCATCGTGAGGTCGCGCATCACCACGCCCTCCTCGATCATCCGGAGGACCAGGTCGCAGGTGGCGACCTTGAGCATCGTGGTCGTCTCGCACATGTTCGAGTCGCCGACGATCACGTGCAGCCGGCGGTAGCGCTCGGCGTCGGCGTGCGGCTCGTCGCGGGTGTTGATGATCGGGCGGGACCGGGTCGTCGCCGAGCTGACGCCCTCCCAGATGTGCTCGGCGCGCTGGCTCACGGAGTACATCGCGCCGCGCGGGGTCTGGATCACCTTGCCGGCGCCGACGATGATCTGCCGGGTCACCAGGAACGGGATCAGCACGTCGGCGAGCTTGGAGAACTCGCCGTGCCGGCTGACCAGGTAGTTCTCGTGGCAGCCGTAGGAGTTGCCGGCCGAGTCGGTGTTGTTCTTGAACAGGTAGACGTCGCCGGCGATGCCCTCGTCGTGCAGCCGGCGCTCGGCGTCGACGAGCAGTCCCTCGAGGACCCGCTCCCCCGCCTTGTCGTGGGCGACGAGGTCGATGATGTCGTCGCACTCGGGGGTGGCGTACTCCGGGTGGCTGCCCACGTCGAGGTAGAGCCGGGCGCCGTTGCGGAGGAAGACGTTGCTGCTGCGGCCCCAGGACACCACCTTGCGGAACAGGTAGCGGGCAACCTCGTCCGGCGAGAGGCGTCTCTGCCCGCGGAACGTGCAGGTGACGCCGTACTCGTTCTCGATCCCGAAGATCCGGCGGTCCACGTCCTCAGACTAGGCGTACGACGCAACCCCCGCAGCCGACTCGCACCTTTGTGGCCTCTGTCTGCAGGTCGGCCGGGTTGTGGCCCCTCGCCGCGGGCTCATCCGGCGTGTCGGTGCAGGGATCGGCCACTTCCGGGCCCGGTCAGCCGCGCGGCGAAACGGGCCCGGCCGGCCTCGTGGAACAGCGACTCCTCGAGCATCCGCAGCCACGGGTCCAGGCGGTCCACCCGGTGGCGCCGGCCCAGCGTCTGGTCGGCGTCCCGCAGGATGCCCTCGGGGCGGTGCAGCAGGTCGACCGAGGTGTACCCGCGCCGGTGCCACTGCGTCGCCAGCAGCCGACGGTCCCGGTCGAGGTCGTCCCGGTGCGTACGGCGGTCACGGTGCCCGGCCCCGTCGTACTCGTGCAGCATCCGGCTGCCCACGAGCCACAGGTCTCCCCGGGCCACGAAGCGACCGTCGTCGTCGAACACCTCGTGCTGCGGGACGACCGGGACACCGCACACGCGGTGGAACACGCGCAGCAGGGACTCCCACGGCGACTCGGACCGCCCGTCCATCCAGGCCACGGCACGGTTCATCCGGGCAGCGCCCCACCGCCGTCTGGACGAGGACGCCAGCAGGGTCTCGCGGGTGACCAGCCCGCGGTGCAGAGCGGAGTCACCGAGCACCACCAGGTCCAGCAGGGACAGGTCCCGCGCACACGCAAGGATCACCTCGTCGGGGGTGGCCACGACGAGCCCGTCCCGTCGTGTGGTGCGATCGGCTGGGTGTGCCGCATGACGAGCAGCTCGGGCCGCTTGGGACGCGTCTCCCGCTTGGCCATGCTCACGAAGACGGGCAGGTTGTCGGGCAGCGGCGGCAGCCACATCCCGTGCACCACCGCCGCCGTCAGGTGGGTCAGACACCCGGTCGGCGGGAGGATCAGCTGCCACGCCAGCAGGTCGCACGCAGCTCGTCCTCGACTCCCGCACGCCGGTAGAGCCCGAAGCCGACCTTGTGCCAGCCCGCACGTCGGACCTCCCCGACCACGACGTCCCGATCCGCTCTCATCCCGCCGAGACTGGGGCTCCCCGACGGTTCTCGGAAGTCCTACTTCTGCGCCTGTGGACGGGCCGGCGGGCAGGTCCGCGCGAAAGTGGCCGATGCCTGCGTCGTACGCCGGCGTGTCGCTGCGGGCAGGGGCCACAACCGCGCCAGCGCGCAGGCAGAGGCCACAACCGGGCCAGGGTCAGGCGGGTGGGGCGACGGGGGGCTCGCCGGTGAGGGGGTTCTCCAGCGGGGGGACGTCGCCGGCGGTGTCGGTGGGGTCGGCCGGGTCGTCGGGCCCGGACGGGTCGGTGGAGGGCCCGGGGCCGGACGGCTCGTCGCCGTCGGGTCCTTCGGTCGGTCCCCCGTTGCCGAGGATCCCGGTGAGCTGGCCGGCCGCGAGCCGCTTGAACTTCCGCTGCTGGGTGCGGGTGCGGTCGAGGACTGCGACCTCGAGGTTGGTCGAGGGGATGTCGCGGGTCGGCGTCGACCCCTCGCCCTGGCCGAGGGCCTGCACGGCGAGCCGGACGACGGTGTCGAGGTCGGCGCCGGCGGTGTACTGCTCCTTGAGGTACGTCGTCGCCTGCTCGGCCGACCCACCCATCACGGCGTACCCGTGCTCGTCGGCCACCTGGCCGTCGTAGGTCAGCCGGTAGATCGAGTCGTCCGCGGCGGTGTCCCCGACCTCGGCGACGAACAGCTCCACCTCGTAGGGCTTCTCGCCGCCGCTGGAGAAGATCGTGCCCAGCGTCTGGGCGTAGGCGTTCGCCAGGCCGCGCCCGGTGACGTCGCTGCGGTCGTAGGCGTAGCCGCGCATGTCCGCCAGCCGGACGCCCGCGATCCGCAGGTTCTCGAACTCGTTGTAGCGACCGACCGCGGCGAACGCGATCCGGTCGTAGATCTCGCTGACCTTGTGCAGCGCCTGGGAGAGGTTCTCCGAGACGAAGACGATGCCGTCGGCGTACTGGACGACGACCAGCGAGCGTCCGCGGGCGATGCCCTTGCGCGCGAAGTCCGCCCGGTCCTTCATCAGCTGCTCGGGCGAGACGTAGAACGGCATGCTCATGTCAGGGGTACCTCACTGTGGAGAGTGGTCGCGGACTCGCTCGACCAGCCGGGACAGGACACGTTCGGCCGCCGTCAGGTCAGGGGGGCGGCGGGGCCGTCGGGACGGTTCATCCGGGCCGCGATCACCCGGTCGGCGACCGCGGCCACGTCGGCGTCGGGCAGCCGGCGGTAGCCGTGCGCGGTGATCACGCCGACGACCGGGAAGATCCGCCGGGCCACGTCGGGGCCGCCGGTCGCCGAGTCGTCGTCGGCGGCGTCGTACAGCGCCTGGATGACGGCGGTCACGCACGCCGTCCTCGTCGAGGTCCGCGCGGTAGAGCTTCTTCAGCGACCCGCGGGCGAACAGCGAGCCGGAGCCGACCGAGTGGAACGCGGTCTCCTCGTAGCGGCCGCCGGTGACGTCGTAGGAGAAGATCCGGCCCTGCTCGGCGACCAGGTCGTAGCCCGCGAAGAGGGGTACGACGGCCAGCCCCTGCATCGCCATCCCCAGGTTGCTCCGGATCAGCGCGGCGAGACGGTTCGCCTTGCCGTCCATCGAGAGCGTGGTGCCCTCGATCTTCTCGTAGTGCTCGAGCTCGGTCTGGAACAGCCGCACCATCTCGACGGCGATGCCGGCCGTGCCGGCGATGCCGACGCAGGAGAACTCGTCGGCGGGGAAGACCTTCTCGATGTCGCGCTGGGCGATGATGTTGCCCATCGTGGCGCGCCGGTCACCGGCCATCACGACGCCGCCGGGGAACGTCGCGGCGACGATCGTGGTGCCGTGCGGCGCGAGGTCGGCCGCGCTGCCCTCGGGCAGCGAGCGGCGGCTCGGCAGCAGCTCGGGGGCCTGCTCGCCGAGGAAGTCGGCGAACGAGGAGGAGCCCGACTTGAGGAACGCCGGGCCGAGACGGGAGTCGCTCAAGGCTACTCGCCGCCCTTCTGGATGAACGACTTCACGAAGTCCTCGGCGTTGGTCTCGAGCACGTCGTCGATCTCGCCGAGGATCGCGTCGATGTCCTCGTCGAGCTGCTCCTTGCGCTCGGCGACGTCGCTCTGCGGGGCAGCCTCGGTCTGCTCCTCGGTCTCCGAGGCCTTCTTCGGTTGCTTCTGCTCCTGTGCCATGCGGTCTCCCTGTGAGAGGTCTCGACAAGCTCGACCAGCCGTGGATCGCGCTCGACCTGTCGTACCTACGACCCTACCGAGTCAGCGCGCTGAACAAGGCCTCTGCCGTGTCACAACGGTCCAACAGTTCCCCGACGTGGGCCTTGCTGCCCCGCATCGGGTCGATCGTCGGCACCCGCTGCAGCGACTCGCGGCCCGGCAGGTCGAAGATCACCGAGTCCCACGAGGCGGCCGCGATCTGGTCGGCGTACTGCTCCAGGCACCGGCCGCGGAAGTACGCGCGGGTGTCCGTCGGCGGCTTGTGCATCGCGGCGGCGACCTCGTCGTCGGTGAGCAGCCGGTCGATCCGGCCGAGCCTGACCAGCCGGTGGTAGAGCCCCTTGTCGGGCCGGATGTCGGCGTACTGGAGGTCGATCAGGTGCAGCTTGGCGTCGTCCCACTCCAGCCCGTCGCGGTCGCGGTACTGCTGGAGCAGCTGCAGCTTGGCGACCCAGTCGAGCTCCCGGGCGCAGAGCATCGGGTCCTGCTCGAGCCGGTTCAGCACCGACTCCCAGCGGGCGAGCACGTCGACGGTCTGCGCGTCGGCGTCCGACCCGAGCCGGTCCTCGACGTACTTCTTGGCCAGGTCGAGGTACTCCATCTGCAGCTGTACGGCGGTCAGCTTCCGGCCGTCGGCCAGGGTCAGCAGGTGCTTCAGGGTCGGGTCGTGGGACACGTCGCGCAGGGACCGCACCGGCTGCTCCACGGCGAGGTCGCCGCCGATGAACCGGTCCTCGATCATCGCGAGCACCAGCGACGTGGTGCCGACCTTGAGGTAGGTGGAGATCTCCGCGAGGTTCGCGTCGCCGATGATGACGTGCAGCCGGCGGTACTTCTCCGGGTCGGCGTGCGGCTCGTCGCGGGTGTTGATGATCGGCCGCTTCAGCGTCGTCTCGAGCCCGACCTCGACCTCGAAGTAGTCGGCGCGCTGGCTGAGCTGGAAGCCGTGCTCGCGGCCGTCCTGGCCGATGCCGACCCGGCCGGCGCCGCAGACCACCTGCCGGCTGACGAAGAACGGCGTGAGGTTGCGGACGATGTCGCTGAACGGGGTGCTCCGGCGCATCAGGTAGTTCTCGTGCGCGCCGTAGGACGCGCCCTTGTTGTCGGTGTTGTTCTTGTAGAGCAGGATCGGCGCCGCTCCCGGGATCGCCGCGGCGAACCGGGACGCGTCGAGCATCACCTGCTCCCCCGCCTTGTCCCACTTCACGACGTCGCGCGGGTTGGTGCACTCGGGCGTGGAGTACTCCGGGTGGGCGTGGTCGACGTAGAGCCGGGCGCCGTTGGTGAGGATGACGTTGGCGAGGCCGAGGTCCTCGTCGGTGAGCTGGCTCGGGTCGGCGATCTCGCGCGACATGTCGAACCCGCGGGCGTCCCGCAGCGGCGACTCCTCCTCGAAGTCCCACCGGGCGCGACGGGCCCGGAGCGTGCTGGAGGCGTAGGCGTTGACCACCTGCGAGGAGGCCACCATCGGGTTGGCCGTGGGCTGGCCCTGCACCGAGATGCCCATCTCGGTCTCGGTGCCCATCACGCGCCGCACACTCATGGAGCCGAGCGTACGCGAGCGGTGTTGCAGGATGGGGCCATGTCGGAGATCGTCGCCCTCGTCGACCGGTCGGGTGCCGTCGTCGGGTCGGAGTCCGGTCCGTCGTACGCCGGGACAACCTGCTGCACGCCGCGACGGCGGTGCTGGTGCGCGACCCGGAGCGTCGGATCTACGTGCACCGCCGCTCCCCGGACAAGGACTGGGCCCCGTCGGCCCACGACGCGGCCGCCGGCGGGGTGATGGCGTACGGCGAGGAGCCGGCCGCGTCGGCGGCACGCGAGCTCGCCGAGGAGCTGGGCGTCAGCGGCGCGACCCTGAGCCCGCTGGGGCTGTCGGTCTACGAGGACGACACCACCCGGTGCGTGGAGCACTGCTTCGAGACGATCTGGGACAGGGCCGGTCACGCACGCCGACGGCGAGGTGGTCTGGGGCGCCTGGATGACGCTGGAGGAGCTCGACGGCCACCTCGCCGACCCGGCGTGGCCGTTCGTGCCCGACACCCGGGCCCTGCTGACCCGGCTCGCGCGCGACGGGACCGGCGACTACGGACGGCTGGGGTCGCTACGGTGCGAGACATGAGCGACGACAACTCCGACCCGGGCGATCGCGGCCGCCCACGACCTCGGGCTGACGCACCGGGTGACCCGGCACGGTCCGGTGCGGTCGCTCGAGGAGGCGGCGGCCGCGCGCGGCGTGGCGCCGTCGGCGGTCGTGAAGACCCTCGTGGTGCGGGTCTCCGACGACGACTACCGGTTCGTGCTGGTCCCCGGGCGACCGGGAGATCGCCTGGCCGAAGCTGCGGGCGCTGCTCGACGTGAACCGGCTCTCGATGCCGAGCGCCGACACGGCGTACGACGTGACCGGCTACGTCCGCGGCACCATCACGCCGCTCGGCAGCAGCACGCGCCTGGCCGGTCGTCGCGGACGCCTCGCTCGACGGTCCGGTCTCGCTGGGCGGCGGTGCGCACGGGGTGGCGCTGACCGTGGACGCCGGCGAGCTCGTCGAGCGGCTCGGTGCCACCGTCGCCGACGTCACCGACCCGCGCGACTGAGACGCCGCCTGGCCTCACTTGTGGCCGGGACGGAACTTCCCGACGAGGAACAGCACGACGACGACGAGAACGATGATGATCAGGATGGTCTTCAAGGGGTCCTCCAGGTGGGTGGGTCCTCACCGTGTACCCCGCACCGCCGACCCGTACGCCCGACGCGGGTCGAGTCAGCAGTCCGGCCGATCGTGGCCGGCGATCCGCGCAGTCCAGGTGACGCCCGACGGTGCAGCGAGCCGATCGGCTCCCGGCTCGTCGGCGACGGCGTCGAGCGCGGGCCGTGCGCATGCCCGTCCGCGACCAGCGCGCCGAGTCCGTGCACCAGCACGATGTGATCGGGATCACGGACGAGCGACGCGAGCTGCGACCGCCGACCGCACCTCGCTCGCGCGAACGCACGTCGACCGCTCCGCGACGGCCTCGATGGTCGGCGAAGGCTCGACGCGCGTCGTCGAGCCAGCTGCGTCGCACCGCGGAGCGCCTCGACGTCGTCGACGCCGCCCGTCACGGCTCACAGGTACTGGCCGGTGTTGGAGACGGTGTCGATGGACCGTCCCGGCTCCGTGCCCTGCTTGCCGGTGATGAGCGTGCGGATGAACACGATCCGCTCGCCCTTCTTGCCGGAGATGCGGGCCCAGTCGTCGGGGTTGGTGGTGTTCGGGAGGTCCTCGTTCTCCTTGAACTCGTCGACGCACGCCTGGAGCATGTGCGTGACCCGCAAGCCCTTCTGGTCGGTCTCCAGCAGGTCCTTGATCGCCATCTTCTTCGCCCGGTCGACGATGTTCTGGATCATCGCGCCCGAGTTGAAGTCCTTGAAGTACAGGACCTCCTTGTCGCCGTTGGCGTACGTCACCTCGAGGAACCGGTTCTCCTCGGTCTCGGTGTACATCCGCTCCACGGTCGCCCGGATCATCCCGCCCACGCAGGCCTGCCGGTCGCCACCGAACTCCGCGAGGTCCTCGGCGTGCAGCGGCAGCTGCGCGGTGAGGTACTTCGAGAAGATGTCGCGGGCCGACTCGGCGTCGGGACGCTCGATCTTGATCTTCACGTCGAGACGGCCGGGACGCAGGATCGCGGGGTCGATCATGTCCTCGCGGTTGGAGGCGCCGATGACCAGGACGTTCTCGAGCCCCTCGACGCCGTCGATCTCGGACAGCAGCTGCGGGACGATGGTGTTCTCGACGTCGGAGGAGACACCGGACCCGCGGGTGCGGAACAGCGAGTCCATCTCGTCGAAGAACACGATGACCGGGGTGCCCTGGCTGGCCTTCTCACGGGCCCGCTGGAACACCAGCCGGATGTGCCGCTCGGTCTCGCCGACGTACTTGTTCAGCAGCTCGGGGCCCTTGATGTTCAGGAAGAACGAGCGACCCTCCTGGCCGGTGCGCTCGGCGACCTTCTTGGCCAGCGAGTTCGCGACCGCCTTGGCGATCAGCGTCTTGCCGCAGCCGGGCGGCCCGTAGAGCAGCACGCCCTTCGGCGGCTTGAGCTCGTGCTCCTTGAACATCTCGGGGTGCAGGTAGGGCAGCTCGACGGCGTCCCGGATCTGCTCGATCTGGGCGCGCAGGCCGCCGATGGCCCCGTAGTCGATGTCCGGGACCTCTTCGAGGACCAGCTCCTCGACCTCGGACTTGGGCACCCGCTCGTAGACGTAGCCCGACCGGGCGTCGAGCAGCAGCGAGTCACCGGCCCGCAGCGTCTCCTCGCGCAGCGGCTCGGCGATGCGGACCACGCGCTCCTCGTCGGCGTTGGCGATGACCAGCACGCGGTCGCCGTCCGCGAGGAACTCCTTGAGCATCACGACCTCGCCGACCTGCTCGAAGGCGAGAGCGGCGACGACGTTGAGGGCCTCGTTGAGCATGACCTCCTGGCCGCGCTGGAGCTCGTCGAGGTCGACGGACGGGCTGACGTTCACGCGCAGCTTGCGGCCGCCGGTGAACACGTCGATCGAGTCGTCCTCGTTGCGGGCGAGGAAGGTGCCGAAGCCGGCCGGCGGCTGCGCGAGCCGGTCGACCTCCTCCTTGAGCGTCATGATCTGGTCGCGGGCCTCGCGCAGGGTCTGCGCCAGGCGTTCGTTCTGCGACGTGACGGCCGCCAGGGAACGCTGCGTCTCGGCCAGCCGCTGCTCGATCGCACGGGACTGCATCGGGCCCTCGGCGAGCCGGCGCCGGAGCTCGGTGACCTCGTCCTCGAGGAACCCGAGCTGGCTTCGCAGCTCTTCCGTCGAGCGGGAACCCGACCTGTCCTGTCCACTCTCTGATGCTGGCAACTCAGTCACCTCCACAGCGTGGGTGCTAGGCAAACGACCCTACCCGCGCAGGCGTGGATCCGAAGGGGAACTTGCCGGGTCTTGCTCACGTTTGTCCCAACCGTGACCAACCGGAAACACCCGGGGAACACGGAGCCGCGCCGGAGGTCAGGAGTCGAAGGGCTCCTCGGCCAGCTGGGGCGGCAGGCCCCCCGGGCGCGGACCGTCGTAGTCGACCCCGTAGGCGCCCGGCGCGGGCCGGCGCTTCTTGGCCGGCGCGGTCTCCCCCGGGGCCATCCGTCGCGCCGTCACCAGGAAGCCGGTGTGCCCGATCATCTTGTGGCCGGGCCGGATCGCGAGGCCCTCGACGTGCCAGTCGCGGACCAGCGACTCCCACGGCTGGGGCTCGGTGAACCCTCCGTGGGCCCGCAGCATCTCCACCGTCTTGCCGAGCTGGGTCGTGGTGGCGACGTACGCGCAGACCAGGCCGCCCGGCGTCAGCGCCTCGGCGACGCGGTCGACGCACTCCCAGGGCGCGAGCATGTCCAGGATGACCCGGTCGACGTCCCCGTCGTCCAGGCTCTCGACCAGGTCACCGACGGTGAGCTTCCACGCCGGGTGCCGACCGTCGAAGAACTGGTCGACGTTCTGGACGGCCTGGTCCGCGAACTCCTGGCGACGCTCGTACGACGAGACGAGGCCGTGCGGGCCCACGGCACGCAGCAGCGAGCAGGTCAGCGCACCGGAGCCGACGCCGGCCTCGACCACGCGGGCACCCGGGAAGATGTCGGCCATCGCGACGATCTGCGCGGCGTCCTTGGGGTAGACCACGGCCGCCTGACGGGGCATCGAGACGACGAACTCGTTGAGCAGCGGCCGGAAGACGAGGTACTCCCCGCCGGCGGTCGACGTGATGCTGAAGCCCTCGGGGCGGCCGATCAGGTCGTCGTGGTCGATGGATCCGCGGTTGGTGAAGAACTGCTTGCCCTCGACCAGCTGGATGTTGTGCCGACGGCCCTTGGTGTCGGTCAGCCGGATCCACTCGCCCGCACGGAGCGGGCCGCGGACGACCCCGGACCAGGCGTGGGGCGCTGCCTCGTCGGGGGCAGGCGGAACCGACGCGGGCTCTTCGGGGGACATGCGAGCACCCTCTCACGGGCACCGGCGACGGCCTCAGATGCCTGCAGCGAAGGCCTTGTCGACGTCGTCGGTGACCAGCACGCCGAAGATGCTGCCGTCGCCGTCGAGGAGGAGGTACTCGGTCGCCGGGGCGCGCTGCATGGCCAGGATCAGCGCCTCGCCGGCCGTGTCGGCGGGGATGGTGAGCCCCGGCTCGAGGGAGCGGGCCACCTCGCTGACCGGCAGCCAGGGGCGGCGGTCCTCGGGGGTGGCCAGCACGGCGGCCTCGTTGACGATCGCGGACGGCTCGCCCGTCCGGTCGAGCACCACGATGCTCCCGGCCTGCTCCTCCTGCGCCTGGCGGACGGCCTCGGCGAGCGGCAGGTCGTGGGCCACCATCAGGGTGCGGCGGGCCAGCGTGCGCGCGCGCAGGGCCGGCAGGCGACGACGTACCCGGGCGGACATGATCGACGCCGAGGCGCCGCTCCACAGGAAGCTGGCGATCACGAACGCGAAGACGTAGTCGGTCAGGCTCGCCGGCGAGCCGAACAGGAACTGCCGCGCGAACGGGTAGGCCAGCACCAGCAGGGCGGCGACCCGGCCGCCCCAGCCGGCGACGACCGTGCCCTGGTGGGGGTTGCCGGTGACCTTCCAGACCGCGGCCCGGAGCACGCGGCCACCGTCGAGGGGCAGCCCCGGCACCAGGTTGAGCACGCCGACCACGAGGTTGGCGCCGGCCAGGCCCTTGGCGGCGAGGTCGAGCAGGGACTGGTCGGGCGCGAGCGCGGCCAGCGGCAGCACGGCCACCCCCACGGCCAGCGAGGTCAGCGGGCCGACCACCGAGACCCCGAACTCGCGGCCGGGGGTGTCGGGCTCGCCGTCGATCTCCGTGACGCCGCCGAGGAAGTGCAGGGTGATGGACGTGACCGGCAGGCCGAAGTGCTGCGCCATCAGGGCGTGGGAGGCCTCGTGGAGCAGCACGGAGAGGTAGAGCAGCACCGCGAACGCGAGGCCGGCGACGTACTTCCAGCTGCCCAGCCCGGGCTCGACCTGGTCGACGGCGGGCGCCAGCATCACCGAGATGATGGCGGCGACGAGCAGCCAGGACGACCGGACCAGGACGTCGACCCCGCCGATCTGGCCGATCCGCACCGTCCCCGGCGCGCGCTCGGGCCGCGGGCGACGAGGCTCGACCGGGTCGCCGGGCTTTGCGGTGCGCGGGTCCACGCCCTCACGCTATCGCGGTGTCCTGACCGGACCTGTCGGCGCAGTCCCCTACTGTCGAGCGAGCAGCCGGCCACACCGGCGGCGGCCGGATCCAGGGATGTGAGCGGATGACCAGCGACACGGTGCAGGGCCCGGAGCGCACCGTCGTCGACGGCGTCGACGTGCTCGGCTCGCTCTCCCCCAGCCGCGCCGGAGACTTCATGACCTGCCCGTTGCTGTTCCGCTACCGCACCATCGACCGGCTCCCCGAGCCGTCCTCCCCCGACGCCGTCCGCGGCACCGTCGTGCACAAGGTGCTGGAGGACCTCTTCGACCTGCCGTCCGCGGAGCGCACGCCGGACCGGGCCGCCGACCTGCTGGTGCCCGCGTGGGAGCAGATCCTCGAGGCCGAGCCCGAGATCGCCGAGATGTTCGGGGAGGAGGGCCCCGAGGTCGGCGCCTGGCTGGCCTCCTGCCAGGAGTCGCTGGGCCGCTACTTCGCGCTCGAGGACCCCACCCGTCTCGAGCCCGCCGAGCGCGAGCTGTACGTCGAGACGCTGCTCGACTCCAAGCTGCTGCTCCGTGGCTTCATCGACCGGCTCGACATCGCACCGACCGGCGAGATCCGGGTCGTCGACTACAAGACCGGCCGGGCGCCTCACGAGGCCTACGAAGCCAAGGCGCTGTTCCAGATGAAGTTCTACGCCCTGGTCGTCTGGCGGACCCGCGGCGTCGTGCCCCGGATGCTCCAGCTGATCTACCTCGGCAGCGGCGAGGTGCTGCGCTACTCCCCCGACGAGCGCGACCTGCTGGCCACCGAGCGCAAGGTGGAGGCGCTGTGGAAGGCGATCGTCACCGCTCAGGAGAGCGGCGACTTCCGCCCCCGCAAGAGCCCGTTGTGCGGCTGGTGCGCCCACCAGTCCATCTGCCCCGAGTGGGGCGGGACGCCTCCGCCGCTCCCGGTGCGGGAGCCCGTCGAGCAGCTCACCGACGGCCTCACCGCGGAGGACACCGACTGAGCCTCGGCTCAGAGGTGGCGTTCCGCCCAGAGGGCCGCCTGGGTGCGGTCGGCGACGCCGATGCGCTGGAAGACGGAGGTCAGGTGGGCCTTGACGGTGCGCTCACTGATGCCGAGGCGGCGGGCGATCTGCTTGTTGGCGAGGCCCTGCCGGACCAGGCCGAGCACCTCGGCCTCGCGCGGGGTCAGGTCGACCGACTGGGGCATCTCGGACCGGGCCGCCAGCAGCTGCCGGGCGACCCGCGGGTGGAGCGGTGACTCGCCCCGGCTGACCGCCCGGATGCCGCTGATGAGGTCCTCGGGGTCGGCGTCCTTGAGCAGGTAGCCGACCGCTCCGGCGTCGAGAGCGGCGACGATGCGGGCGCTGTCGGAGTACGACGTCAGCACCACGACCTCGCACTCGACCCCGTCCGCGACGAGCCGGCGGGTGGCCTCGACGCCGTCGACGCCGGGCATCTGCAGGTCCATGACGACGACGTCGGGGCTGGTCCGGCGCACGACCTCGATGGCCTCGGCGCCGTCGCCGGCCTGGCCCACCACCTCGATGTCGCCGGAGCCGGTGAGCAGGGAGGCCAGTCCGGACCGGAGCACGGCGTGGTCATCGACCAGGACGACCCGGATGCGCTCGCTCATGTGACCTCCAGGTGGACGGTGGTGCCGGCGCCGGGAGTGGACCGCACCTCGAGGTGACCGCCGACCTCCGCGACCAGGTCGCGCAGGCCCCGGAGGCCGAGTCCCGAGGCGTCTTCCTGCGTCTCGAAACCGGTCCCGTCGTCGGTCACGTCGAGGGTGAGCCGGTCACCCCTCCGGGCGACCTGGATGGTCAGGTTGCTGGCGTCGGCGTGGCGCAGCGTGTTCCGCACCGCCTCCTGGGCGACGCGCCAGACCAGTCGGACGGCGTCCTCGCGGGCGTCGGCCACGTCGTAGACCTCGACGACGGGGTGAACGCCCGTCGCCGCCGCGGTCGCGACGAGGTCGCCGAGCGCGGCCTCGAGCCCGTCGGCGCCCAGGTCGGGCGGGTAGATCTCGACGAGCAGGGAGCGCAGCGAGCGGAGGTTGGACCGCAGGGATCCGGCCATCGGCTCGAGCCGGCGGGCCATCTCGGGCGCCGTCGAGGGGTCCCGGACCGCGGCCGACAGCGCGAACGAGGTGCCGGCGAGCTCCTGGACGACGCCGTCGTGGAGGTCCCGGGCGATCCGGCGGCGCTCGGACTCCGACGCATCCGCAGCCGTCTCCAGCAGCCGGGCCCGGTCGCGTCCGGTGCGCTCGAGACGGCGGGTCAACGCCCAGAGCAGAGGTGTGGTCACCGCCACGAGCACCAGCAGCCCGCCGAGCGCGATCGGCTGGAACGAGTCGTACACCTGCTGGCGACGACGCGCGATGTCCTTCGCGGAGTAGTAGGCCTCGAACAGCAGTGGCTCGCCCTCCGGGGAACGCACCCGGGTGTAGACCTCGAGCAGCTGCCGGCCCTTGGGCTCGAAGCGGTTCTCCGGCTCGCTCAGGTCGGAGAGCTCCGCGTCGCTGTTGCCCTTGCGCAGCACCGTCTGCTCTTCTTCGCCGAGGGGGAACCGGTCGTTGATCAGCCGATTCTCGTCGGAGTAGACGATCCGCCCGTCGGCGGTCCAGATCTTGATGCGCTGCACGTCACCGACCAGCAGCCGGTTCCGGAGCCGGTCGAACCGGTCCACGGCACCGGGGTCACCGTTGACCAGCCCGCGCGGGATCGCAGGCTGGGCCACCGAGGTGGCGAGCAGCTCGGTCGTGTTGCGGGCGTCGTTGATGGCCTCGACGTCGGCAGCGTGCCGGCTCAGCTGGACGGTGCCGATCACGACGACCACCAGCACCAGCAGGCCGGCGGCGAGGAACTGGGCCACCGGGCTCTTGGCGTAGCGCACTCAACTCCCCAACTCGACGGCTCCTGCGGTGACCAGTATGGGGCGTGGACGGCTCAGAAGTTCACGCTTCCGCGACACACCTCACCCGAGCGCACGTTCCGGGCGCGGAACACGAAGGTGTCCGTGCCGCCCATGTCCACGCTCACGCGTCGCACCCCGAACGAGCCGCTGGGACCACGGGTGACCCGGGACCCGGCCGCGGAGACGGAGCCGTTGTGGAAGAGCGCCCACCGCCAGGTCTGGCCGGCGCGGCTGCTGTCCACCTCGCCCTCGATCTCGATGCGGCCGCTCTCCGGGCTGGCCTTGACCTTCCAGTCCGTCGAGCGGGCGCAGCTGCCGCGGGCGATGCGGTCGTCGTCGTTCGCCATCGCGGCCGGACTGGTGGTGGACACGAGGCCGGTCACCGCCGCCAGCGCCGCCGCGGCGGCCAGCGATCGGGTCGTGTGGGTGCGCATGGGTCGATCCTTCCCTGGTTGTGGGTCAAGGGTCGCTCGCGCCACGGGGCCCGCGCCATTGTCCTGTGGTGCTACGACCTCCAGGTCAGCCGCACGGCGTCGCCGACCCGGACGGTGCCGGGACCGACCACGGCGGTGTAGATCCCGAACGCCACTCCACCTCCGTCCTGCCGGCGGTAGTCGGCCAGGGTGCGCAGCGGCTCCGGACCGCTCCGTTCGCCGGTCTGCTGGTCGACGGTGGTCACGACGCAGCGCTCGTCGGTCTGGGCGAAGGCCATCCGCACGTCACCGGCCTCGACGAGGTGTACGTCGTCCTCCGCGTGCGGCCCGACTCCGTCGATGACGATGTTCGCGCGGAACCGGTCGGAGGTGAGCGCTGCCGTGTCCGCGGGCCGCCAGCGCGTGGTTCAGCTCCGCCAGCGACGCCTCGGAGTGCAGGGAGACGGTGCCCTCGTCGGAGAGGACCGTCTGCCCCTGGACCAGTCCAGGACTGGCCCGCCGCGTGGTCGACGGGGCGCCGCCACCAGGCGGGCCGGGGCTCCCAGCAGGTCGCTGAACCAGTCGGAGAGCGCCGGGTCCTGGTCCACGACGGCGACGCGGGCCCGGAAGATCCGTCACCTCGCGCGTGGGCCGGTCCGTCTCGACGACCGCCTCGACGGCGTCACGTCCGTCGTACGCGAGGCGCAGCAGGCCGGTCGCGTCGTCGAGGGACGGCCGCACCCGGGCGAGCAGCGCGAACTCCCGCTGCGTGACGATGGCGTCGCCGACCGCGACCGCGAGGTGCCGGTCGTGCAGGAAGCCGTCGACCCCGACCGACGCCGCCTCCAGGTGCTCGGGTGCGCACGCCTTGACCGGGTAGCGGCGCAGCGCCGTGACGCGCGGGCCTCCCGTCATGCCGACGACGCGGCGCCCGGGACGGGGAGGTCGGTGGCCCTCATGCCCTCCAGGGTGTCCACGAAGACGCGGCGCACGCCCGGCGCGACCGGGACGTGGTTCACGACGACGAGGACGGTGCAACCGGCGGCCTCGGCGGAGCGGGCCCCGGTGTTCGAGTCCTCGATGGCGACGGTGTCCTCGGGGGCGACCCCGAGTGCGGCCGCGGCCTTCTCGTAGGGCTCCGGGTGCGGCTTGCCCTGCGTCACCGTGTCACCGGTGACCACCACCTCGAACGTGTCTGCGGGCAGGATCGCCAGGATCGGGTCGACGAACCGCTGGTAGGACATGGTGACGAGCGCACAGCGGACGCCACTGGCCCGCAGGTCGCGCGAGCAGGTCGCGGGCGCCGGGCCGCCACGGCACCTCCTGGTTGACCCGGGCCACGACGCGGTCCAGGAGCTCCTCGACGATCAGTGCCGGGGGCAGGTCGATGCCGCTGTGCTCGGCGATGTAGCGGCCGGACTCCATCAGGTCGTTGCCGACGAGGTTCATCGCGTGCTCGTGGCTCCAGGTGCCGCCGTGCTCCCCGATGAGCTCGAACTCGGACTCGACCCAGTACGGCTCGGTGTCCACGAGGGTGCCGTCCATGTCCCACAGGACGGCGGCCGGTGCGTCCGCCATCGGCCTCAGTCCTCGGGTTCGTAGCCGAGGTTCGGCGACAGCCACCGCTCGGCCTCCGCCAGGGTCATCCCCTTGCGCTCGGCGTAGTCCTCGACCTGGTCCTTGGCGATCCGCCCCAGCACGAAGTACTGCGACTGCGGGTGCGAGAAGTAGAAGCCGCTGACCGAGGCACCCGGCCACATGGCCATGCTCTCGGTGAGCGTGATGCCGGTGTTCTTCTCCACGTCGAGGAGGTCCCAGAGGGTGGCCTTCTCGGTGTGGTCCGGGCAGGCCGGGTAGCCCGGAGCGGGCCGGATGCCGTCGTACTTCTCCTTGAGCAGGTCCTGGTTGTCGAGCTTCTCGTCCGGCGAGTAGCCCCAGAACTCCGTGCGCACCCGCTCGTGCAACCGCTCGGCGAACGCCTCGGCCAGCCGGTCGGCGAGCGACTCGAGCAGGATCGCCGAGTAGTCGTCGAGCTGCTCCTTGAACTCCTTGACCTTGTCCTCGCTGCCGAGCCCCGCGGTCACCGCGAACGCGCCGACGTGGTCCTCGAGACCGGTCTCCCTGGGCGCCACGAAGTCGCCCATCGACCGGTTCGGCACGCCGTCGCGGTGCTCGCCCTGCTGACGCAGGTTGTGCAGCGTGGTCCGCACCTCGGAGCGCGTCTCGTCGGTGTAGACCTCGATGTCGTCGCCGACCGCGTTGGCCGGGAACAGCCCGAGCACGGCGGACGCCGTGAGCCAGCCCTCCTCGACGATCTTGTCGAGCATCTCCTGCGCGTCGTCGTACAGCCTGCGCGCGGCCTCGCCGCTCGACGGGTGGTTGAGGATGTCGGGGAAGCGACCCTTCATCTCCCAGGCGTTGAAGAACGGCTGCCAGTCGATGTAGTCCCGCAGCTCGGCCAGGGGGTAGTTCTCGAGGACGGTGACCGGCTGCTCGACCTTCGGGGCGGGCGGCTGGTAGCCCTCCCAGACGATCGGGCTGCGGTTGGCGCGCGCCTTCTCGATCGGGACCATCTTGCGGTCGTTGTGCTTGGCCGCGTGCCGCTCACGGATCGAGTCGTAGTCGGCCGTGGTGTCCTCGATGAGCTTGCCGCGCCGGTCGGCGGACAGCAGCGCGGCCACGACGGGCACCGACCGCGACGCGTCCTTCACCCAGACGACCGGGCCGTGGTACTTCGGGTCGACCTTGACCGCGGTGTGCGCGCGCGAGGTGGTGGCGCCGCCGACGAGCAGGGGTACGTCGAAACCCTGCCGCTCCATCTCGGTGGAGAAGTTCACCATCTCGTCCAGGGACGGGGTGATCAGGCCGGAGAGCCCGATGATGTCGGCGTCGATCTCGCGGGCCTTGTCGATGATCTTCTGGGCCGGCACCATCACGCCCAGGTCGACGACCTCGTAGTTGTTGCACTGGAGGACCACGCCGACGATGTTCTTGCCGATGTCGTGGACGTCGCCCTTGACCGTGGCCATCACGATCGTGCCCTTCTTCTCCTCGACGTCACCGGGCTTCTTCTCGGCCTCGATGAAGGGGATGAGGTAGGCGACGGCCTTCTTCATGACGCGGGCGGACTTCACGACCTGGGGCAGGAACATCTTGCCGGAGCCGAACAGGTCGCCGACGACGTTCATGCCGTCCATCAGCGGACCCTCGATGACCTCGATGGGGCGGCCGCCGCGCGCGGAGATCTCGGCCCGGAGCTCCTCGGTGTCGGTCTCGGCGAACTCGTCGATGCCCTTGACGAGCGCGTGCGTGATCCGCTCGGAGACCGGCAGGGAGCGCCACTCCTCGGTCGCGACCTCCTTGACCGTGCCGTCGCCGGCGAAGTCGGGAGCGATCTCGAGCAGCCGCTCGGTGCTCTCCAGGGCGTTCGCCCGGCGGTTCAGGATCACGTCCTCGATGCGTTCGCGCAGCTCGGGCGGGATCTCGTCGTAGACCTCCATGGCGCCCGCGTTCACGATGCCCATGTCCATCCCGGCCCGGATCGCGTGGTAGAGGAACACCGAGTGGATCGCCTCGCGGACCGGGTTGTTGCCGCGGAACGAGAAGGACACGTTGGAGACGCCGCCGGAGACCAGCGCGCCCGGGAGGTTCTCCTTGATCCAGCGGGTCGCCTCGATGAAGTCCACGCCGTAGTTCGCGTGCTCCTCGATGCCCGTCGCCACCGCGAAGATGTTGGGGTCGAAGATGATGTCCTCGGAGGGGAAGCCCACCTCGTCCACCAGGATGTCGTAGGCCCGCTTGCAGATCGCCTTGCGGCGCTCGAGGTTGTCGGCCTGGCCGTCCTCGTCGAAGGCCATCACGACGACCGCGGCGCCGTACTTGCGGCACAGCCGCGCCTGCTCGCGGAACTTCTCCTCGCCCTCCTTCATGGAGATGGAGTTCACGATCGGCTTGCCCTGCACGCACTTGAGCCCGGCCTCGATCACCTCGAACTTCGAGGAGTCCACCATCAGGGGCACGCGAGAGATGTCCGGCTCGCTGGCGATCAGCTTCACGAAGCGGTCCATCGCCTCGACGCCGTCGATCATGCCCTCGTCCATGTTGATGTCGATGACCTGGGCGCCGGCCTCGACCTGCTGGCGGGCGACGGTCAGAGCGGTGCCGTAGTCGCCCTCCTTGATCAGCCGGCGGAACCGGGCAGACCCGGTGATGTTGGTGCGCTCGCCGACGTTGACGAACAACGACTCGTCCGTGACCGCGACGGGCTCGAGGCCCGCCAGCCGGAGCGCGGGGGCGATCTCGGGCGCGACGCGGGGCGTCTTGCCGTCGGCGGCCTTCGCGATAGCGGTGATGTGCTCCGGGGTCGTGCCGCAGCAGCCGCCGAGCAGGTTGACCAGACCACTCGCGGCGAACTCCTCCAGCACCTCGGACGTCTGGCCCGGCGTCTCGTCGTACTCGCCGAACTCGTTGGGCAGGCCGGCGTTGGGGTAGCAGCGACACGAAGGTGTCGGCGACGCGGGAGAGCTCCGCGATGTAGGGGCGCATGTCGCTCGCGCCCAGCGCGCAGTTCAGGCCGATGGCCAGGGGACGCGCGTGCCGCACGGAGTTCCAGAACGCCTCGGTGACCTGGCCGGAGAGGGTGCGCCCGGAGGCGTCGGTGATGGTGCCGGAGATGATCACCGGCCAGCGGCGCTCCTGCTCCTCGAAGAGCGTCTCGAGCGCGAAGATCGCGGCCTTGGCGTTCAGCGTGTCGAAGATCGTCTCGACCAGCAGCAGGTCGGCGCCGCCGTCGACGAGGCCGCGGGCCTGCTCGAGGTAGGCCTCGACCAGGCGGTCGTAGGTGATGTTCCGCTTGCCGGGGTCGTTCACGTCCGGGGAGATCGAGCCGGTCGTGTTCGTCGGGCCGAGGGCGCCGATCACCCAGCGGGGGCGGTCGGGCGTCTGCTCGGTCATCGCGTCGCACGGCCTCGCGGGCGAGCCGGGCCGACTGCGTAGTTCATCTCGTAGGCGAGGTCCTCCATGCCGTAGTCGGCCTGGGAGATCCGCTGCGCGCTGAAGGTGTTGGTCTCGACCAGGTCGGCGCCGGCCTCGAGGTACTCGCGGTGGATCTCGCGGATCACGTCGGGCGAGCTCAGGCTCAGCAGGTCGGAGTTGCCGCGGATGTCGGACTCCCAGTCGGCGAACCGCTCGCCGCGGTAGTCCTCCTCCGACAGGCCGTGCCGCTGGATCATCGTGCCCATGGCGCCGTCCATCACGAGGATCCGCTCCCGGAGCAGGGCGGTGAGCTCCTCGGTGGCGTCGGGGCGGTGACGGGGCTCGAACACGGTGGTCTCAGCATCCTCAGGTTGCGTCGGGCGACTCCGGCGGGAGCCCGGCCAGCGTAGGTGGGCGACGCCGGGGTTCCCGGCGGGATTCCGCATGGTGGCGGGCGGCCCACATTCTGTCATGGCCGCCGCCGGGGCTCGCCGTGCGCAGGCGGCCGCGCCGCACGTCGTACGCCGGGCGGAGGAGCCGAGCACTACGCTGGTGGAGTGATCGAGATCGAGGACGTGCCGCAGCTGAGGTCACCGATCCTCATCGCGGCCTTCGAGGGCTGGAACGACGCGGCGGACGCCGCCTCGTCCGTGGTGGACCACCTCGCACGCGTGTGGAACGCCCGGCTGGTCGCCGCGATCGACCCGGAGGACTTCTACGACTTCCAGGTCAACCGCCCGGCGGTCGGCACCGGTGAGGACGGCATGCGCCGGATCACCTGGCCGTCCACCCAGCTCTCGGTCTGCTCGCCGCCCGGGGCGCTGCGCGACGTGATCCTGCTGCGCGGCATCGAGCCGAACATGCGCTGGCGGCAGTTCTGCGCCGAGCTGCTCGCCGGCTCCGAGGAGCTGGGCGCCGAGCTGGTGGTGACGCTCGGCGCGCTGCTCGCGGACACGCCGCACACCCGGCCCATCCCGGTGTCGGGGACGGCCAGCGAGCCCGACATCGTCGACCGGCTCAAGCTCGAGCAGTCCAACTACGAGGGCCCGACCGGCATCGTGGGGGTGTTCCAGGACGCCTGCACGCAGGCCGACATCCCGGCGGTCTCCTTCTGGGCGGCGGTCCCGCACTACGTGGCACAGCCGCCGTGCCCCAAGGCGACGCTGGCGCTGCTCGGCCAGCTCGAGGACCTGCTGGAGCTGAGCATCCCGCTGGCCGACCTGCCCGAGGAGGCCCGGGCCTGGGAGCGCGGCGTCGACGAGCTCGCCGAGGAGGACGAGGAGATCGGGGACTACGTCCGCGCCCTCGAGGAGACGCGGGACACCGCCGACCTCCCCGAGGCCAGCGGCGAGGCCATCGCGCGCGAGTTCGAGCGCTACCTCAAGCGCCGCGAGACCGACGACGACTGACCGCCGTGCCGCCGGGTCGAAGGGAAGCCCGGTTCAGAGGGTGAGGCCGAGGCGGGCGTCGAGCAGGTCGCGCACGAGCGCCGCGCCAGAGCCGTCCCCCGGCTCGCCGGCTGCCCAGGCGTCGAGGATCCCCAGGGCCCCCGGGGCGTCCAGGTCGTTCGCGAGGGCGGCCCGGACGGCCGCGACGAGGCCCTCGGCCTGCTGCCGGGACGCCGAGCCGACCGCCGTACGCCATCGGGCCAGGCGCTCCTCGGCCGGCCTCCAGGTCGGCGTCGGTCCACTCCCAGTCGGAGCGGTAGTGGTGCGCGAGCAGGGCCAGCCGGATCACCATCGGGTCGACGCCCGACTGCCGCAGCCGTGACACCAGCACCAGGTTGCCCTTGGACTTCGACATCTTCTCGCCCTGGTAGCCGACCATGCCGGCGTGCGTGTAGGCCCGCGCGAACGTCAGCCCGTCGAAGGCGGACTGCGCCTCGGAGGCGCTCATCTCGTGGTGCGGGAAGACCAGGTCGCTGCCGCCGCCCTGGACGTCGAACTCCTCGCCGAGGTGGTGCAGCGAGATCGCCGAGCACTCGATGTGCCAGCCCGGGACGCCCGCGGCCCAGCTCCGTGTCCCACGCCGGCTCGCCGGGCCGCTCGGCCTGCCAGAGCAGGCAGTCGAGCGGGTCCTTCTTGCCGGGCCGCTCGGGGTCTCCCCCGCGCTGGCCGAACACCTCGAGCATCTCCTCGTCGGAGAGGTTCGACACCTCGCCGAACCGTGGGTCGGAGCGGACGGAGAAGTAGAGGTCGCCGTCGACGTCGTACACGGCGCCCTTGCTCCTTGAGCTGCTGGACCATCTCGACCACCAGCGGGATCGCCTCGACGGCGCCGACGTAGTGGTCGGGGGCGAGCACCCGCAGCGCCGTCATGTCGTGGCGGAAGAGGTCCGTCTCGCGCTCGGCGAGCTCGTGCCAGTCGACCCCGGTGGCGGTGGCCCGCTCGAGCAGCGGGTCGTCGACGTCGGTGACGTTCTGGACGTAGAGCACGTCGTGGCCGGCGTCGCGCCAGGCCCGGTTGAGCAGGTCGAAGGCGACGTACGTCGCGGCGTGGCCGAGGTGCGTCGCGTCGTACGGCGTGATGCCGCAGACGTACATCCGGGCGGTGCCGTCGGGGTCGCTGACCTGTACGGCGCGGGAGGCGCTGTCGTGGATCCGCACCGGCGGAGCCGAACCGAGATCGATCCGGGGCACGTCAGGACTGCTCCACGCTCGCATGCGGGAAGCCTAACGGTGGGCGGCTAGAACGCCGGCCACGGGATCGACGGCCGGCCACCCGCCGGACGCGGCATCACGTTGCGACGCAGCAGCGTCTCGCAGCGGGCGAGCGTCGCCGCCATCTCGTCGCCGGTGAGCAGCAGGGACAGTGTCGCGCTCAGCGCGCTCGTCGCGGCTGCACAGCTGCTCGGCGACCTCCGCCACGGCCGCCGCGTCGTCGGGGTCCAGCGGGTCGTGGGCCCAGCCCCACAGGACGGTCCGCAGCTTGTCGTCGAGGTGGAACGAGACACCGTGGTCGACCCCGAAGCGGTGCCCGTCGGGCATGGCGAGCACGTGCCCGCCCTTGCGGTCGGCGTTGTTGATGAGGATGTCGAACACCGCCATCCGGCGCAGCGCGTCCGAGTCCTCGTGGACCAGGGAGACCGGCCGGTCCTGCCCGTCGTACGCGTCGAGGACGTGCAGGTACCCCTCGGGCACCCTGCCGCTGGGCACCAGGTCGACCGGGTCCTGCCCCTCGTCCGGCTCGCGCCACGCCTGGAGCATCCCGGTGCCAGCCGGGCCGTCGCCGCGGAGCACCGTGGGCGGCACCACGTCCCAGCCGAGCGCCTCCGACACGGCGTACGCCGCGACCTCCCGGCCGGCGAGGGTCCCGTCGGGGAAGTCCCACAAGGGTCGTTCGCCCGCCACCGGCTTGTAGACGCACTCGATGCTCTCGCCGTCGAGGCTGACCCGGCCGAAGAACGTCGCGTTCGACGCCGGCAGGATCCGGCCCTGGAGCTCGATCTCGCCGCGGTTCAGCAGCTCGTGCTCGTCCATCCGCGCGTCCCTCGCTGCACCGTCGGCGGGCGGTGTCATGCCTCGGGTTCGGCCGGGGTGGTCCGTCGGAAGCCGTTCGCGCGGGGGCAGAGGTGTCCGGTCGGGTCGAGAGGACCACCGCAGAACGGGCAGGGCTCACGACCTGCACCCACGACCGCCTGCGCCCGCTTGCTGAAGGCGCGGGCCAGGCCGGCGGGCAGGCGCACCACGAGCACCTCCTCCGGCTCCGGCTCCTCGATCTCCTCCTCGGGGGTGCCGGGCTCGACGACGGTGGCGTCGTTGAACGGGAACACCTCGACCACGATGCGCTCGTCGGTCGAGTCCCACGAGAGCGTCATCGTGCCGGCGCGGAACTCCTCCACGATCGGCTGCTCGAGCGGATCGTTGTCCTCGAGTGACACGGGCGGGATGGCCGGGATGGACGCGTCGGCGCCGTCGGCGGAGAGCAGCTCGTCGAGCAGCTCGTCGATGCGCTCGGCCAGCACCGACACCTGCTGCTTCTCCAGTGCCACGCTCGTGACCCGGGTGCCCGTGCGCGCCTGCAGGAAGAAGGTGCGCTGACCGGGAGGGCCCACCGTGCCGGCGACGAAGCGCTCGGGCGGGTCGAAGCTGTGGATCACCGATGCCATGTCGTCGAGCCTAGGGGGTCGCGCCAGCGCCGCCGCCGACGGCCGCGTCGCTGCTCTGCTTGCGGGACCGGCCCTTCCTGGCGGGCCGCTTCAGGTGCGACATGTCCCCGGCCGAGGTGTTCATGCTGACCACGAACGGTCGCATCGGCGTGTAGCGCACGACCGACAGGGACGCCGGGTCCACGACGATCCGCTGGAAGGCGTCGAGGTGGATGCCGAGGGCGTCGGCCAGGATCGCCTTGATGACGTCGCCGTGGCTCACCGCGACCCAGACGGCGTCCGGCCCGTGCTCGGCCGCGACCTTGGCGTCCCAGCGGCGTGCGGCGCCGATCGCCCGCGCGGACATCCCCGCCATCGTCTCGCCGTCCGGGAACTCGGCGGCCGAGGGATGCCCCTGGACGGTCTTCCACATCGGCTCCTTGGCCAGGGTCTTGAGCTCCCGACCGGTCCAGGAGCCGTAGTCGCACTCGATCAGCCCCTTCTCCGACGACAACGTCGGTGAGCCGGCGGCCTGCATCTTCGCGATCGTCCGTGCCGTCTCGCGGCAACGCTCCAGCGGGCTGGTCACGACCGCCGCGAGCGGCAGACCGGACAGCCGCTCCCCCGCCGCTCTGGCCTGCTCCGCCCCGCGTTCGTCGAGGTGGACGCCCTTGCTCCGACCGGCGAGAACGCCGGTCGCGTTCGCCGTCGTGCGCCCGTGCCGGGCCAGGATCAGAGTTGGCATGTCCAGAGGCTAGGGCACGTACCCTGAGCCGCATGATCGTCGACAGCGCGCTGTACCGGGACGGCGTTCGCGTGCCCGTGGACTGCACCAAGGAGGACCTGGCCAGGATCCGCGACGAGGCCACCGGCGACGGGGACTTCGTCTGGGTGGGCATCCACGAGCCGGACCAGCACGAGCTCAGCAAGGTGGCCGAGGTGTTCTCGCTGCATCCGCTCGCCGTCGAGGACGCCGTCAAGGCGCACCAGCGACCCAAGCTCGAGCGCTACGAGAACGGGCTCTTCCTGGTCATCAAGACGCTGTGGTACGTCGACGAGAGCGACGCGGTGGAGACCGGTGAGATCAACCTGTTCGTGGGTCGCAACTACGTCGTCAGCGTCCGTCACGGCGAGGGCACGGAGCTGCACGGCGCGCGCATGGGGCTCGAGGAGCAGGCCGCGGTCCTCGGGCACGGCCCCTCGGCGGTGGTCTACGCGATCTGCGACCGGGTCGTCGACGACTACGAGTCGGTCGCCCTGTCGCTCGAGGAGGACGTCGACGAGGTCGAGACGTCGGTCTTCTCCCCCACCCGCACCCAGGACTCCAAGCGCATCTACGTGCTCAAGCGCGAGCTCGCCGAGGTGCGCCGCGCGGTCAACCCGCTGCGGGAGCCCATGAAGCGGTTCTCGACCGGGTCGGTGCCGTTCGTGACGCAGGAGGCCGCGCCCTTCTTCCGCGACGTGACCGACCACGTCATCCGGGTCTCGGACTCGATCGAGACGCTCGACAGCCTGCTCTCCACCGCCTTCGACGCGCACCTGGCCCGGATCAGCGTCCAGCAGAACGAGGACATGCGGAAGATCTCCGCCTGGGTGGCGATCGCCGCCGTCGGCACGCTGGTCGCCGGCGTCTACGGCATGAACTTCGAGTACATACCGGAGCTGCGCTGGCACTACGGCTACTTCTACGCGATCGGACTGATGTTCGTGTCGAGCGTCGTGCTCTACCGCTTCTTCAAGAAGTCCGGCTGGCTGTAGCCGCCGGTCACGTCGGGCTGAGCCAGCCGGCGCTGAGGGCGACCAGCAGCAGGACCCCGATCGACGACGCGGTAGGGCACGAACTTGCCGATCGAGTTGCCCGCCACGAACCTGAGCAGCCAGGCCACGGACGCGTAGGCGACCACGAAGCTCACCGCGGTGCCTACCAGGGTCTGGCCGATGCCGATGTCCCCGCCGAGCGCGTCCGGCAGCTCGTAGAGGCCGGCCGCGACGAGCGCCGGGATCGACAGGAAGAACGACAGCCGCGTGGCCGCCACCCGGTCGAGACCGACGATCAGGCCGGCGGAGATCGTCGCGCCGGACCGCGAGACGCCCGGGACCAGCGCGACGCACTGCACGAGGCCGACGACGAGCACGTCCCGCAGGGTCAGGTCCTTCTCCCCGCGGGTCTGGCGGCCGCGCCTCTCGGCGTACAGCATCACCGTGCTCCACACGATCAGCGCCACCGCGACCACCCACAGCGACCGGAGCGGCCCGGTGATGAGGTCCTTGGCCAGCAGGCCCACGATCCCGATCGGGATCGAGCCCACGATGATGTACCAGCCCATCCGGTGGTCGAGGGTGCCGCGCAGCTCGGGCTTGACCAGCCCGGTGCCCCAGGCCAGGGCGATCCGCCAGATGTCGCGCCAGAAGTAGAGGACGACGGCGAGGATCGCGCCCATCTGGATGACCGCGGTGAACGCCGTCACGGCCGGGTCGTCCACCTGGAGGCCGAGCATCTGCTCGGCGATCGTGAGGTGTCCGGTGCTCGACACCGGCAAGAACTCGGTCAGCCCCTCGACGATGCCGAGGATGACTGCCTGGAAGTAGTTCATCTGCTCATCTCTGATGTTCGGATCGGGCCCCGCACACCCTACGCAGGTCGATAGTGACGCCAACCTGACGGCTCCCCGTGCGTCGTACGGCGAGGCGAGGGCCGCCTGAGGCATCCGGCTCGATAGCGTTGCGCCATGCAGCAGCGCTACCTGGGTCGCACCGGTCTCAAGGTGTCCCGGCTCGGGCTCGGCACCCTGACCTGGGGCCGTGACACCGACGAGCACGAGGCTCGCGACCAGCTCAAGGCGTTCACCGAGGCGGGTGGGACGCTCGTCGACACGGCCGCCGGCTACGGCGAGGGCGCCTCCGAGGAGCTGATCGGCTCGCTGATCGGCGACGTCGTCCAGCGCGACGACCTGGTGATCGCCACCAAGGCCGGCATCAGCCGGGCCCGGGGCGTGCGCGAGGCGAACGCGTCGCGCGGCTACCTGATCCGCACCCTCGACGCCTCGCTCCGCCGTCTGGGCGTGGACCACGTCGACCTCTGGCAGGTGCACACCTGGGTCGACGACACCCCGCTCGAGGAGACGCTGAGCGCCCTCGACTACGCCGTGGCGACCGGTCGCGCGGCCTACGTCGGTGTCTCCAACTACTCCGGCTGGCAGTCCGCGCAGGCCGCGACCTGGCAGCGCGCCGCCGCGGGCCGGGCGACGCTCGCGTCCACGCAGGTGGAGTACAGCCTGGTCAACCGCAAGGCCGAGGCCGAGATCATCCCGGCCGCCGAGGCGCTCGGGCTGGGGGTGCTGCCGTGGTCGCCGCTCGGCCGCGGCGTGCTCACCGGGAAGTACCGCCACGGCACCCCGGCCGACTCCCGCGCCGCCTCCCCGCACTTCTCGAACTTCGTCGGCAGCTACCTCGGCGAGCGGCACGCCCGGATCGTCGAGGCGGTCGCCCGCGCGGCCGAGGGCCTGGACTGGTCACCCCTCGAGGTCGCGCTCACCTGGGTGCGCGACCGGCCGGGTGTCGTCGCCCCCATCGTCGGGGCGCGTACGGCGGCCCAGCTGCGCGGCTCGCTGCCCGTCGAGGAGCTCGAGCTCCCGTCCCAGATCGTCGCCGCCCTGGACGACGTCTCGGGCACCGCGGACCCCGAGTGAAGGCACAGCCCTTCAGGGGACAGCATTGAACCGGCATGTCAAAATTGCCGCATGTCTCGCACCCCTCTGCTCACCTCGGCGCAGCGCCGGGCGCTGAACCCGGGTGTCGAGTACGAGTACGAGCGGCTGACGATCTCGCGCGAGTTCTCGCGCAGCTCGGTGACCCGGATGCTGGTCGACCGGGCCGAGCACGGCGGCTGGGAGCTCGACCGGCTCCGGCTCTCCGCCGACGGCACCCGCCGCGTCATCCTGCGGCGCAAGATCATCCGCCAGCGTTCGACGTACTACGTCTAGCCGACGTCGTACGCACCCGGGTCGTGGGTGTCATCCACCTGTCATGCCTGGTCGAGGAAGCGGTCGAACACCCGCGCGCCGAACTCCAGGCCGTCGGTCGGCACCCGCTCGTCGACGCCGTGGAACAGCGCGGTGAAGTCCAGGTCGCCCGGCAGCCGCAGCGGCGTGAAGCCGAAGCAGCGGATGCCGAGCTTGTCCCAGTGCTTGGCGTCGGTGCCGCCTGACATGAGGAACGGCGCGACCAGCGCGTCGGGGTCCTCGGCCAGCAGCGACCTGGTCATCGCGTCGACGAGGTCGCCGTCGAAGGTCGTCTCCAGCCCGTTCTGCTTGCTCACGTAGTCGATGCTGATCCGGTCCCCCACCAGCTCCGCGAGGGTGTCGAAGAACTCGTCCTCGTAGCCGGGCAGGAACCGGCCGTCGACGTGGGCCGTCGCCTCACCCGGCACCACGTTCACCTTGTAGCCGGCGTTCAGCATCGTCGGGTTCGTCGTGTGCTTGATGACCGCGCCCAGCATCCGGGCCGCCGAGCCGAACTCCTCGACCAGCACCTCGGCGTTCTCGGGCGTCGCCTCGGTCCCGGCCAGCTCGCCGATCGCGGAGAGCAGCACCTGCATCGAGGGCGTGAGCCGCACCGGCCACTCGTGGGCGCCGATCCGGGCGACGGCGGCGCTCAGTGCCGTGACGGCGTTGTCGGGGTGCCGCATGGAGCCGTGCCCGGCGTTGCCGGTGGCGGTCAGCCGCATCCAGGCCATGCCCTTCTCGGCTGCCTCGACCAGGTAGACCCGCCTGCCGCGCACGGTGGCGCTGAAGCCGCCGACCTCACCGATCCCCTCGGTGCAGCCTTCGAGCAGTTCGGGGCGCTTCGTGACGATCTGCTCGGCGCCCTGGTGGCCGCCGGCCTCCTCGTCGGCGGTGAAGCACAGCACCATCGGCCGCTGCGGCTCGGCGCCGGCCCGGGCACGGGCGCGGACGACCGACAGCAGCATCGCGTCGAAGTCCTTCATGTCGACCGCGCCGCGGCCCCACAGGTACCCGTCCTGGATCTCCCCGGAGAACGGGTGCACGGTCCAGTCGTCGGCCTCGGCCGGTACGACGTCCAGGTGACCGTGCAGGAGCAACGGGTCCCGGTCGCCGGTCCCCCAACGGGCCACCACGTTCGTGCGTCCCTCGACGCCCTCGTAGATCTCGGACTCGATGCCCACCTCGTCGAGCAGCGCGGCCACGTGCTCGGCCGCCTTGCGCTCCCCCGGTCCGGATCCGTCGCCGTAGTTGGTCGTGTCCATGCGGATCAGGTCGCGGCAGATCTCCACGACCTCTGCCGCCGGGTCGTACGACTGCTGCTCCCGGGTCTCCGTGTGCGTCGTCATGGCCCCATCCTGACACCCGTCCCCGATGCGGGGATCCGCCCCCGCTTTTGCTACAGTTACCGCCGCAATCAGGGCACGTTCTGGGTCCTGCATGCACACCCTGTCCGGGTGGCGGAATAGGTAGACGCGCTAGCTTGAGGTGCTAGTGCCCTTTATCGGGCGTGGGGGTTCAAGTCCCCCCTCGGACACTGCGGATGGGCCCCGATCACCCGGGGCCTATCGGCATTTAACGGACACGTTTCCTGCTCTCGTGCAGCCGTATTTCCAGGGCTCGTGAGGCCTCGACGGAAACCCTGGGTGGCCGCGTCACCTCTGACGATGCGCTGGTGTGCTTCCCGACCGTGAGGCGCCGCCAATACCCTGGCGGTCCTCGAGGAGCGCGAACTGACGCTCGTCGGAATCGGTGAAGGACTCGCTCACCGACCGGTCGAGGAGTTGCAGCTGGTCTGCGACCTCGGCCTCGTTGACGGGAATCACGCTGGCTTCCAGGTCGACCAGCAGGGCGCGCAGCCGACGACAGACCTGAGGCGATGTCGCGCCGTACTGCCGGATCTCGGAGACACCCACCTCGAGGTACTCCCGCCACTGCCTGGTCGGGACCGTCAGCCGCACGACCCCGTCGGAGCCCCGGTACACGCCACGGTCCCGATGGTCGTGCGAACCGATCGCGAAGAGCAGGGCCCCGATGTGATTGATCATCTGGGTGGCAGTGGTCGGGTCGTTGACGGCGGGCGAAAGCGCGCGGATGGCGATGTCGACGACGATCCGGATCGCGAAAGCCGGATCCTGGTCGATCGTCCGCTCGTGGCCCAAGGCGATCATCCCCTGGACCCGTCGGACATCGGCGTGGTCGGTGCTGCCGTGGATCTCCGCAAGCACAGCCCCGGCCATCACGAAGTCCCCCACCGTCTGGCGCAGGTCACACACGAGGTCGTGCTGAGCGGCCAGCTCGAGCAGACCGCCGACGTGGATTGCCTGGATCGCTCCGGAACGCTCGGCGTGGACCGGCACGGCCGCGCCTCGGCGCACCCAGGGATCGTCGCTTTGCGACTCGGGTTGCTGACGATCGTGCCGGGCCATCTCCGCGAACACGTTCAGGCCCGAGCGGGCCATCGCGGCGGCGACAGCGACCGGTCTCAAGGCATGCACGAACCTGTCGAGGTAGACGAGCAGCAGGAACAGATCGACTGTGACCGCGGCTCCGGCCATCGTCACACCCAGGTTGGGGACAGGTCCGGACGCCACGTGGCTGAGCAGGACATAGGAGAACGCGAATGTGGCGGTGAACGAGGCGAGCACGAACTTCTGCAGGCGGTCCCGGTACCACAGGCGCATGAACCGTGGCGACAACGTGCCGGTCGCCATCTGTACGACCAGCACACCGATCGTGACGACCAGCCCGATGAGACCCACCATCGCGGCGACGACCGCGGACAGGACCGCGGTCGCGGTGGAGGCGGTGTATGACCATCCACCCGGGAGCGCTACCCGCCCCTCCAGCCGGAGGTCGAGGACCGCGAGCAAGAACCCTCCGACCGCACCCACCAGCGGCACGGCCCAAAGGCTCTGACGCAGGTGCTGACGGCCCTGGAAGCGGGTCGCCCACGACCACGTTGGAACCAGGGCCACCTCACACCCCTCGGACGTCGTGCATGTGTGCCCTCCAGGTGACGGTGTGACCAGGGTCGCCCTGTCGGTCCACGGCTGTCGATTCAGTCAATGACATCGCACAACGGAGCCGCAGCGGCTCATCCCGCCGGGGTGAACGCAGCATCGACGCGCAGACGGCGCGTGGTCTCACGCGTGCGTGTCTTGGCCAAGGTCCTTCTCGAACCAGTGGTCTGCGTAGGGCTCCCCGTTGAAGGCGTCGACCTCGCGGTAGCCACTCGAGCGGTACATCACCACCGCCTCGGAAAGCGCTGCGTTCGTCTCGAGGCGGATCACGCGGCTGCCGTGCTCGACGACCCTGCGCTCCAGCTGCTCGAGCAGCCGTCGACCCACTCCGAGACCACGCACAGCTGGGGAGACCCACATGCGCTTCAGCTCGACGGGTTCCTCGCCATGGAACTTCAGTGCCCCGCAACCCACCGGTTCGCCGTGGAGCGTGGCGACCAGGAACACGCCGGCGGGCGGTCGCATCTCGTCGGCATCGGCCGGCATGCTGTCATCGGGGTCGAACCCGCTCTCGAACCGGTGGTCCAGCTCGGAGAAGTACTCACTCATGCAGAACCGGGCGTGGGCGTGTTCCGGGTCCCGCGTCTCGATCTCGACCATCGACGCGGTCAGCAGCTTCTGGACCTGGGCCATCGCCGTGACCAGGCGGTCGCGCTGGTCGACGCTCAACGGCGCCACCATGGATCGGGCCAGCTCGTCGCTGCGGCTGTCGAGCAGGGCGCGTTCCCTGCGTCCGGCCTCGGTCAGCTGCGCCCTGCGGATCCGCTTGTCCCCCTGGCTCGCGCCGACCGTGACCAGGCCCGAGGCCTCGAGCGAGCGCAGCAGCCGGCTCAGGTACCCCGAGTCGAGGTCGAGGCGCGAGCGGAGAGTGCGGACCTCGCAGTCGCGCTCTCCGATCTCCCACAGCACCCGGGACTCCGCGAGCGGCCGGTCCCGCGCGAGGTAGCCGACCTGCAGCGCCCCGACGCGCTGCGTGACGATCCGGTTGAAGCCCCGGACCGTTTCGATCATGGCGCGATCGCTCACATCTCTGACTCTAGTCAGAGGTTCCCTGGCGTCAATGGGATCCACCCGTGCTTGCGTCCGAACGCCCGGATCTACGGCGAACGGGACGGACGCGACAATGGGTCGATGACCACCGAAGCCGCCATGTCGCGGCCGCAGGCACAGGCCCAGCTCTCGGTGAGGAACGGTCGCGCCGCCGTGGACTTCTACAAGACCGCCTTCGGGGCGGTCGAGATCTTCCGCTTCGGTGGGACTGACGACCTCGAAGAGGTCGTCGCGCAGCTCGCGGTGGGCACCTCGCTGTTCTGGGTCGAGGATGAGTCCCCGCCGCACGGAAACTTCAGTCCCGAGACTGTCGGCGGGGCGACGGTCAGGATGCTGCTGATCGTCGATGACCCGGAATCGGTGCTGGCGCGAGCCATCGCCGAGGGCGCAACGCCCATCAGCCCCCTCGGCGACGAGCATGGATGGCGGCTTGGTCGGATCGACGACCCGTTCGGCCACCGATGGGAGATCGGCAAGCCGATCTCCCACTGGCCTCCTGCGCAGGATTCGGGCATCGCCCCGTAGCAGACACGGGCCTCCGAGCGCACGATGCCAGCTGCCGCTGTTCGCGCGTCCGCCCGCCGGCCGAGTGAGGATCTGTGCGACCTCTGCCTGGGAGGACCCTCAAGGCGAGGACGCCTATCCCGACGGGGATGAGGATCCCCTTCCGAGTCCAGTTCCGCGGTGACCACCGGCGACCCTGCTGGTGCTCGGCTAAGTGCTGACGATGTCCGCGTCTCCGCGCACAGGCTGGGGTGGTGCTCGGGGCTTGGCGGTACCGTCGCGATGTGGCGGCATTGGTCATCGTCGTCGTGGTGCTGTCGGGTGCGCTCGGGCTGCTGGCGCAGCGCCGCCTCGTCAAACGCGTACCAACCGAGAGCCAGGCCTCCGCCGAGGGCATCCCGCTCACCGACCTGTTGGCCCCTGTGCGCATACTCGTCGCGCTCGTGCTGGCGTTCGTCCTCGTCCAGACGTTCTCGTCGTACGAGGACGCCAGCGACGCCGCCAACGACGAGGCCGGCGCCGTATCGGCGGAAGCCGTAGCGGCGGCGCTCCTCCCGTCGCCGACCGGTCCCGACCTTGTTGCCCAGCTGCGCTGCTATGCCCGGGCCGTCGCCGGGCCGGGGTGGGCTTCGCTCGAGGCGACCCGCCACACGTCATCGATCTCCAATGACGCCGACGCGCGGGTCGCGGCCGCGGTCGCCCAGGCGCAGGAGGCTGGCATCAACGAGACGCTGGTGGCCGAGGTCGTGGCAGCCGAGCGCGGCCGCGCCGCAGAGCGGCGGGTCCGTCTCGCCGAGGCTGCGCCATCGGTGCCGGGCATCGTGACGGCACTCCTGATTGGCTCCGTCGCCATCACCGTCGCGTCCACGGCCGCGTTCGCCGACCGCCGTATCCGCCCGAGCCTGCGTTGGACGCTTCTGGGCGTCACCACGCTCATATTCACGGCGTCGCTGCTCGTGATCCTCGACCTCGACCGCCCCTTCGGCGGCGTGGCCAGGATCAACCCGACGGCTATGCGCGCCGTGGAGGAGCAGATCGGCACCACTTCCTTCGGCGCCAACCCTCCGTGTGACCTGGCAGGTGGACCGCACTGACATGCCGCGAATAGCAAGGCTCTGACGTGCTTGGGTCGGCGAGGCTACGTGTCGTCGAGCCAGCACCGCAGTGTCGGATGGTCGACATTCGTCAAGACGGCGCGGAGCCCGGCGAGAAGTGGCTCAAACCCCTGGCCCGGGAACGCGACATGTTCCTTGCGGTGTACGCCGAGGTCACCCGGACTGGCCACATCACCGTCGGAGACCGAAGCCGCGCCGTTTGGCAACAGCCCCGAACATGTCGCGATCCCCGCGTTCCCGAGGCGCTCAGCCCTCGTCGGACAAGCGTTTGGCTAGGTGCCGCTTGCCCAGCTCGCCGCCCTTCCGGCTCACAGCCTGGGCCTTGCGGAAGAAGTCCGCCAGCTCGCTGTCACCGTCGCGCTCGGCGTCCTGGATGTAGGTCTCGAGCCGCAGGGCGTTGCTCAGGCTGGACTCGGTGAACCAGATGAGGTTGTACAGCTTGTCCTTGACGGTCGTGACCTGTTCGGTCTCGCCTGACTGGCTCATGCGCATGTCCTCCTGGTCGAGTAGGTCTACCCCAGACCTACCCACTGGCGGAGCCGTTACTCGCGAGCGGAGCGATGCACGAGGGCCGGCCCGCTCCTGCTTCACAAGCCTCCTCGGTCAGGAGACTGACCGCAGTCCCGGTTTGACCGCGACGGCCGCGCGTGCGACCCGGGTGAGAAGCAACGGTTCCCCGGTCTTCTCGAGGAACTCGTCGGTGGCTTCCTTGGCCCCGTGCCAGGTGCCGTAGTCGTCGATGATCAGCACGCCACCGGGTGCCAGCCGGCTGTACAGATGTGTGAGCTCGTGCTTGGTCGACTCGTACCAGTCGGTGTCGAGCCGCAGGATCGCGATGCCCTCGGGGGCGTGCTCCGGCACAGTGTCCTCGACCCTTCCGGGAACGAAGTGGACGTGGTCATCGGGATAGTCGATCTCCGAGAACCCCTCCTTGACGTCGTCGAGGGTCGCCACGAACTTCCCCGGCCGAGCCCAGGCCATGGGCCCTGGTCCCGTGCCTTCGAGGAGCTCATCGGCGTGCTTACCCTGCGTTATCCGCACGTCCCGCTCGGTCGCCTCGGTCATCCCCTCGAAGGTGTCGAACAGGTACAGGTCGCGGTCGGTGACACCGAGCCGGAGCAGTGTGTGCGCGACGGTGAGCATCGACCCGCCCCGCCACACCCCGCACTCCACGACAGCACCCGGGACGTGGTGCCGCTCGACGTACCGGACCGCCTGAATCAGGAAGTTGACCCGCGCGTGGTGGGTCATCGTCCGGTCACGCACGGCCTCCCAGATCTCGCGTGTCTCCTGCTGGTAGTCGCTGGGAAGCTGGTTCTTCGGCTTCGGCTTCGGCTTCGGCTTCGGCGTCGGCTTGGGCGCCGCGGTCGGCGGGCGTTCGCCCACCGGAGCGGCCTTGGAGCCAGGCGAGCCGGCGCGCACGATCTGGTAGCCGGTCAGCTTCCTGAGGGCCTGGTTTCCCCAAGCACGAGTTGTCATTGGCACAACCTAGCCACGCGTGGTCCCGGTTTTGCGACCATCGCAACGCGGTGTCGCTGCGAGTTTCGTGAACATCCGGACATGGCTCGCCTCTATGTCACGGTGCTGACTGCGACGGCTTGTTCGTGGAAACGCCCTAGGTTTGCGTCATGACGTTCGAAATTCCTCGCTACACGCTCAGCGATGGCCAGTCCGTGCCGGTTATCGGGTTCGGTACTTACCCGCTGCGCGGCGAAGACGGCGTCGAGGCGATGGTGCACGCGCTCGAGGCGGGCTACCGACTGCTGGACACAGCGGTGAACTACGGCAACGAGGAGGAGGTCGGCGAGGCCGTTCGCCGGTCCGGCCTGGCACGCGAGGACGTGCAGGTGACGAGCAAGATCCCTGGCCGGCACCATGAGTACGACCAGGCGATCGGGTCGGTAGAGGAGTCGCTGCGGCGCATGCGGTTCGACTACCTCGACCGGGTGCTGATCCATTGGCCGAACCCTGGCGTCGGCAAGTACGTGGAGGCGTGGCGCGCACTGGTCGAGCTGCGCAACCGCGGCCTCGTTCGCTCGATCGGGGTCAGCAACTTCACCGAGCAGCACCTTCACGCGCTCATCGAGGACAGCGGCGTGACCCCGGCCGTCAACCAGGTCGAGCTGCACCCGTACTTCCCCCAGCAGGAGATGCTGCGCGTGCACACGGACCTCGGCATCCAGACGGAGGCGTGGAGCCCACTCGGCAAGCGCAGTGCGCCTTTCACCGAAGCTCCGGTCATGGCGTCGACGGAACGGTACGGCGTCACACCGGCGCAGGTCATCCTGCGCTGGCACCTGCAGCGCCGCTCGTTGCCGCTGCCCAAGTCGGCCACGCCGCAGCGGCAACGACAGAACCTCGACCTCTTCGGGTTCGAGCTCACCGACGCGGAGGTCGATGCGATCACCGCGCTGAGCCGTCCCGACGGGCGGCTGTTCGGCGGAGACCCGGACAACCACGAGGAGGAGTGATGACGCGATCGGGTCAGGTCCGTTCGTTGCCCGATCTCAGCGTTCGCGTCACCGAGCCGTAGCGCACGGCGTCGAAGGTGACCAGGGCGACGAACGAGGCGGTGACCACCGCGGCATCCGCCAGTGGCGCCGGATGAACGAAGGACAGCAGGAGGCCAACAGCTATCAGGCATCCGGCGAGCACGAGTCGCGGGACGCTGGGCGCCCCGAGCACTCGCCACCGCAGTGCCGACAGGGAGACCAGATAAAGCACGGCCCCGCCGTACTAGCGTGGCCACCGCGATTCCAGGAAGGTCATGAGAGTTGAGCGCGACCTGGTCGAGCGTCACCCCGAAGCCAACCGCCATCCCCACGATGCCCACCACAGCCGGGAGATGTAGGTAGGTGAAGACGTCGCGCGCCATCCGGGTCCGGTCGTCGCCGGTCGCTTCGCGAAGCCTCTCCTCCACCGCCACCGCGATCGCGTCGAAGTACGTCCGCCACAGGGTGATCGCCAAGGTGACACCCAGCAGCGCCCCGACAAGGAGCCGCCAGTCGATCGCGCTGTGGGAGACGGCCGTGCCCACGCTCACCAGGGACTCCCCGATCGCGATGATGATGACTAACCCGTGGCGCTCGGCGAAGTGGCCCGGCGCGAGGATGCGCCATCCGCTGGCGGCGCCGACGTACACCCCGACGTAGTCGATGAGCACGGCCACCGTCCAGACGACGAGCCGAGCCCCGGGATCGAGCAGGGCGCCGACGAGCAGGAACGCCAGCGTCACCGAGGTCGTGGCCAGCGCCAGCTGGATCGTGTGCCGCAACCCCGCATCGTCCCCGGCGGCGACCCAGTAGATCACCAGGTGCGCCAGCCGGACCACCGCGTACGCGACGACGAACACCACCGGTCCACGTAGGCCGCCCGGAAGGTCGTCGAACGCCTCGGGGAGGCTCAGGGCCACCACGAAGTACCCCGCCATCGCCAGGTACATCGAGAGGCGCAGCGGTCCTTCGTCGGCACGGGCCTGGTTGCCGAGCCAGGCGTATGCCGACCAGCCGAACCAGATCAGCGCCATGATCACAAGGCCCTGCGCCACGCCGACCAGGGTCAGCCGATGATCGAGGGTGCCGCTCACCGCAGTGATCGCGAAGACGAAGACGAGGTCGAAGAGAAGCTCGAGCGTCGTGACTCGATGCCCGTCGCCGGTCGGCAAGAATCGCGACCGCATGCAGCAAACCTATGCGCACCTCATCGCTGGGGAGGTGCGTCATACCGCTCGCGTCAGGTCGACAAGCATCGGCTCGTGCCGATGCCCGGACGTCACCATCGTCGGCTCCAGTGGGTGAACTGTGGTTGGTCGTTGTCAGGGACTCAACGTGGCCCGCGAGGCAGCCAACAGCGCAACGAACCCAGGGTGACGGAGCCACCGGCTCCGGTGTCACCAGAGGTGTGTGTCCTGCAGCACCCGTAAGGTGTATGTGTACTGCACCAACTTCTTCTCGGGGGTTACGTATGCGTCGTCTTGTTGGTCGTCTTGTCATCGGGGTCGCTTCTGTTCTGGTCGTCTCCAGTCCTGTCGTGGTGATCACCCTCCAGGCCGCCCCGGTCGAGGCGGTGTCGACGTGTGTGCCGCCGGACAACCCGGCACCGCGTGTGCTGTCCTTCCTGGCCACCGACGTCGTGCCGGGGTCGGACTCGATTCGGGGGTACGCCGAGCAGCGCTTCACAGCCCGGGCGGACAACCCGTGTGGCCAGGTGGACTGTGAGGCGGGGAAGACCTGCACCAGCCTGCAGGTGGCCGGTCGCCGGACCGCTGGCAGTGGAGCCGGTTGCGTCTTCCACTCCTACGACGAGCCGACGGCCCGTCTGGAGGCCGACGGGAGTAGTACCTATGAAGACGTCATCTCCTGGACCGACAACGACGCCAACGACGACCTGGACTCGCCGACCCTCAACAACAAATGTGCCGGGGCCTACGACGTCTCGGTAACGGTCGCGAACGGCTACTACGACCCGACCACGGGGAAGTACGCCTCGACCAGCAGCGAACCGTTCCTCCAGACACGCAGTTTCACCGTGCGTCGCCCTTCGCGTCTGAGCGCCGCCAACGCAAGCCCCGAACCGGTGCGCGTGGGTCGTAGAGTCACGGTGACGGGCCGCCTGACGCGGGCGAACTGGGACGCCTACCGCAACCCGATGCAGGGGTACGCCGGTCAGCGAGTTCTGGTGCAGCGGCGCACCGCGACCGGCACCTACAACACCCTGAAGTCGGTTCGGACCGACCGGCGTGGCTACCTGCACACCGGGATCAAGGCGCTGAGTGGTACGCGCTGCTACCGCTGGGTCTTCCCCGAGAACACCACGACCGAGGGTCGCGCCTCGGGCGGCGACTGCGTCCGAGCCGGCTGAGGCGCTCACCGCAACTGACACTCCCCACTCTCTCGGCGACCTACGACCCGGAGCATGGGACTCCGCCCAGGGCCGCTCAAGCGTCAAGGTCTTCGGCACACCGGGAACGACGCCGAACGCCGATGGGCGAGTTCATGAGCGCAGGCTGAGACCTGTTGGCTGTCGGAAGCTACAGGACGCCTCGGGCGGATCACCTCGGCTTCGACACGTGCGTCAGGTTCGGTTCGGCCCGACGGTGCAGGACTGCACGCTCGCTCTCGTTTCTGGTGCGCGCCGCGGCCTCGGTGAACGCCTCGCTCGCCTGCGCGTGTAGCCCGGCCCGTTCGAGCAGGTCTCCGCGCACACTCGGCACGAGCGGCGAGTCGCCGAGCACACGTGCGTCCAGCTCCTCCAGCACGGCAAGCCCCGCGTCCGGGCCGAACGCCCGCCCGTACGCGACCGCCCGGTTCACCTCGACGACCGGTCCCGGCGCGGCGTCGGCCAGGACGTCGTAGAGAGCCGCGATCCGGCGCCAGCTCGTGTCCTCGGCACGCTCTGCGCGGGCGTGCTGGGCGGCGATCGAGGCCTGCAGGAAGTACTTCCCGACCGGCTTGCCGCGCGCGGCGAGCAGCTCGGCCTGCTGCAGGGCGGCCAGTCCGCGCCGGATCAGCAGCTGGTCCCAGCGTGTCCGGTCCTGCGCCTCCAGCAGGACCGGCTCACCCTGCTCATCGAGCCGGGCGGCCATCCGCGAGCCCTGGATCTCCAGCAGCGCCTGGAGTCCGAGCGCCTCGGGCTCGTCGGGAGCGACTGCGACCAGCATGCGCGCGAGCCGCATCGCCTCGCTCGCCAGGTCGGGGCGCATCCAGTCCTCGCCGGCGGTGGCTGTGTAGCCCTCGTTGAAGATCAGGTAGATCACGGCCATGACGTCGTCGAGACGCCTGGTCCGCTCCGGTCCCGTGGGCAGCTCGAACTCGGCGTGAGCCGCGGACAGTGTCTTCTTGGCTCGCGAGATGCGCTGGCCCATGGTGGATTCGGTGGCCAAGAACCCGCGGGCGATCTCGGCGGTGGTGAGCCCTCCGACCAGACGCAGCGTCAGCGCGGCGCGGGACTCGGCAGTCAGGGAGGGGTGGCAGGACAAGAAGATGAGCCGCAGGACGTCGTCCTCGATGTAGTCGACCTGGCCGTCGAGGTCGGGCATCTCCTCCTCCTCTCCCCCGCGGGCGTGTTCGAGCTCCGCGATCTTGCGGCGAAGGCTGTCGGCGCGCCGGAAGTGGTCGATGCCGCGCCGCTTCGCGATGGTCATCAGCCACGCGATCGGCTTCTCCGGGACGCCGGTTGTCGGCCACTGCTCGAGCGCGGCCACGAGTGCGTCCTGCGCAAGGTCCTCGGCGAGCTCCACATCACGGGTCATCCGGGTGAGAGCACCGACGAGGCGGGCCGACTCGGCCCGCCACGCGGCGACGATGGCCTCGGTCGGGTCATCCGCACTGGTCTCTGCCGGCACGAAGCCAGCGTAGTGAGTCCCGTTCAGTCGCCGGGCGCCTCCGGGCCTGTGGAGATCTGGCGCAGGGTCGAGATCACGGTGACCTCGGGCCAGTGCTTCGCGTGCAGCTCGGCGAACTCCTGCTGATCGGCCACGGCCTCCTCGAGGGTGTCGTACTGCATGATGGCCCAGCCGCCGACGACCTCCTTGGCCTCGGCGTACGGTCCGTCGACCCGGCTGACCTCGCCCTGGCGGACCACGAAGTTCACGGCGTCCTCCGTCCCGTACAGGCCGCCGCCGTCGAGGAACACACCCTTGGCGGCCCGTTCGCCGATGTGGGCGTCCATCGCGTCGAACAGCGCCTGTGGCGGCGTACCGACGCCCTCTTCCATCCTCACGAATCCCATGAAACGCGGCATCTTGATCACTCCTACTGGTTGCCGGGGAGTTGCTTCTCGCACGTACGTCGAACGGCTGCCAGGCTCTTCGACATCGAACACTGAAGTCTTTTCACGCTCAGCCGGCGCCGGTCAGGGTCGCCTTGATCTCGGTCTTGAGCACCTTGCCGACCTTCGAGCGAGGCAGGTCTGCCCAGACCTCGACCTGCTTGGGCGACTTCACGCTGCCGATCCGCTCCTTGACGAAGGTCGCGAGCTCGGGACCCGAGGCGCTCTGTCCCGGCCGCAGCTGGACGACGGCCGTCACCCGCTCCCCCCACTTCTCGTCGGGCAGCCCGACCACCGCGCAGTCGGCGACGGCAGGGTGCTCCATCAGCGCCTGCTCGACCTCGGTCGAGTACACGTTGAAGCCGCCCGTGATCACCATGTCCTTGGCCCGGTCGACGATGAACAGGAACCCGTCGGGGTCGAGGAAGCCGATGTCACCCGTGTGGTGCCAGCCGTACGCCGACGCCTCGGCCGTGGCCTCCGGGTTGCGGTAGTAGCCCCGCATGACCAGGGAGCTGCGCACCACGATCTCGCCGCGCTCACCGGGAGCCAGCAAGCGACCCCTCGGAGTCCATGATCGCGACGGTCACCAGAGGCGTCGGTCGACCGGCCGACGCGAGCCGCTCGTGGGCGACCGACCCGTCCGGGAGGAAGTGGTCGGCGGGCGGCAGCGCCGACACCATCATCGGTGCCTCGGTCTGCCCGAACAGCTGGGCCATCACCGGGCCGATGCGGTCCAGTGCCTCCTCGAGCCGGGTCACCGACATCGGCGCCGCGCCGTACCAGAAGCACTGCAGCGACGAGAGGTCCACGGCCGACAGCCCCGGGTGGTCGAGCAGCATGTAGATCAGCGTCGGCGGCAGGAACGTGTGCGTCACGCCGTGGGTCTCGACGAGCCCGAGGAACCGTTCGACGTCCGGGCGTCCGCATCACCACGATCTCCCCCGCCTTGGCCATCACCGGGAAGCAGAGCACGCCGGCGGCATGGGTCAGCGGTGCCAGCGCGAGGTAGACCGGTCGACCCTCGAACGGGTAGCTCATCAGGGTGATCGCGGTCATCGTCTCGAGGTTGGTCCCGGTGAGCATCACCCCCTTCGGTCGGCCGGTGGTGCCGCCGGTGCCGACGATCATCGCGAGGTCGTCGACCGGCTGGGCGTCCACCGGCGCGTCGCTGCGGACGCCGCCCAGGAACTCCTCCCACGACAGCGTCCCCTCGAGCGGCGCACCGTCCAGGCACACGATGCTGGTCAGCTTCGGCAGCTCGCCGCGGATCTGGTCGACGAGCGGCGCGAAGGACTGCTGGTGGATCAGGACGGTGCAGTCGAAGAGGTCCAGCAGCTCGCGGTTCTCGGCCGCCTCGTTGCGCGGGTTGATCGGGCACCACACGGCGCCGGCCCGGCTGATCCCGAACACGCAGGTGAACGCGACCGGGTCGTTGGCCGAGAGGATCGCGACCTTGTCCCCCGGGCGCGACCCCGACGCGGACCAGCGCCGCCGCGATGCGGAAGCTGAGCTCCCGCACCTCGGCGTACGACGTGCTGCGGCCGTCGGTGGTCAGGCAGGGAGCCCCGGGATCGACCGAGGCCCCCTTGTCGAGGTAGTCGACCAGTCGCACGACGCTCAGGCCTGGACGGTGAGGACCGGCTCCGACACCAGCCCGAACGAGCGGAGCACGCCGAGCAGCTCGCGGTGCCCGAAGGCCTGGCAGCCGGAGGCGAACCCGACCCGCTTGGGCGGCTGCATCAGCAGCGAGTACGCCGCGTAGGCCTGCAGCAGCCCCGTCTGCTTGTAGTTCTGGTTGCCGTGGATCACGCAGTGCGCGCGTCCCAGGGGACCGGACGCGTGCACCGAGTCGAGTGACTTGTTCAGCCGCGGGTTCTCGCGCGGAGGCATCGAGTTCATCACCTGCGCCGCGGTGGCTGCGAGGGCGGCGTACTTCTCGTCGGGCTCCATGTCCTTGGTCGCCTCGAGCGCACCCGCGACGATCTGGGGCACGCCGAGCATCAGCGCCTTGTTGAACACCCCGCCGAGCGCCTTGCAGTTCGCGACCCGCGGGTCCTTGCGGTACCAGACCGGGTGCGACGTCCCGCCCCACGGCAGCGCGAGCGCGAGCTCGTGCTGGCCGGGGATGGCGAGCTGGTAGTGGCCGGCCTCCGGGTCGAACGGGACGTAGGCGTTCTGCTCGAGGTAGTGCGCGCCGGAGAGCGCCGCGTTGAACAGGATCGTCTGCGTCGAGGCGATCGTCGGGCTGCCGCCCCAGAACACCGCGATGTCGAGGGTGTCGAGGCCGGGCTGTCTCGAGCGCGACCTCGGCGGCGATCTCGCCGGTGGTGTACATCTGCGCGATGCCCGGCGCGAGGAGCAGACCGGCGGCCGCGAAGTCGGCGCCGTACTCCTCGTCGCACTTGATCAGCCAGTCCTGCTCACCGGTCGTGTCCGTGTAGTGCGCGCCCGCGGCGAGGCACGCCTCGACGACCTCCGGCCCCCACTTGCTGAACGGTCCGACGGTGTTGAGCACCACGGACGCGCCGCTGAACAGCTCGGTCAGGGACGCGACGTCGTGGGTGACCTCGACGACCTCGTAGTCGGCGGTCTCGATGCCGGCGACGTTGCCCTCCATCGAGGCCTTCAGCTTGCCGCCGTCACGGCCGGCGGCGACGAACGGGACGTTGTACTCGCGGAGGTACTCGCAGATCAGCCGGCCGGTGTAGCCGGAGGCGCCGTAGACGACGACGGGCTTGTCACTCATGGCTCACATCCCCATTCCGCCGTCGACCGGCAGGCCGACTCCGTTGACGAAGCGCGAGGCGTCGGAGGCCAGGAACACCACGGCGTCGGCCATGTCGGCGACCTCGCCGAGCCGGCCGGAGGGCGTGAGCTCGATGACCGCGCCGACCGCTTCCTCGGGTGAGCCGAAGAGGCCGAGCTCCGCCATGTCGACGGCGAGCCCCTGCCCCATGGCCGTGGGGACCAGGCCCGGGTAGATGCAGTTCACGCGTACGCCGTAGCCGAGCTTGCCGGCCTCCATCGCCGAGACCCGGGTGAGCCGGTCGACCGCGGACTTGGTCGCCGAGTAGATCGGGATGCCGGGGAACGCGATCGTGGCGGCGACCGAGGAGATGTTGATGATGCTGCCGCCCTTGCCGGCCAGCCCGTCGGGACGCATGGTCCGCAGTCCCCACTTGAGGCCGAGAGCGGTGCCGAGGATGTTGACCTCCAGCATCGTGCGGATGTCCTTCGGGTCCACCTCGGTGATCAGGCTGCTGATCTCGACGCCGGCGTTGTTGACCAGGATGTCGAGCCCGCCGAAGTCGGAGGCGGCGGCGGTGGTGGCGTTCTCCCAGCTCGCCTCGTCGGTCACGTCGAGGTGCACGAAGCCGTGGCCCTCCCCCTTGAGCGAGTCGGCCACCTTCTCGCCGAGGTCGTCCTGCAGGTCCGCGACGACGACGCGGGCGCCGGCAGCGGCCAGCGCCTGCGCCATCCCCTCCCCGAGTCCTTGGGCTGCTCCGCTGACGAGCGCGGTGCGCCCGGTCAGGTCGAGGTCGGTCATGGTGAGCTCCTTCTGACGGTGGGTGTGGTCGCGGTCACAACGTGCCGCGCGCTCTTGACAGTTGTCAAGACTTTGCTTGACATTTGTCCAGAAGATCTTGGCCAACTGTCAAGATGTCCCGGAACCGGGGCCTCTCCTCCACTAGGGTGTGCCGCATGGCCAGCACGAGCACCGCCGCGAAGGCGCCTTCCGGCGCGTCCACCCGGGCGCCTGCGAAGACACCGCGTCGCGCTCCGGCCGACAAGTACGACGAGCGCCGCAACCAGCTCGCCGAGTCGGCCCTGCAGACGCTCGGCGAGCTCGGCTACGCGCGCACCAGCCTGCGCGAGATCGCGAACAACTCCGAGTTCAGCCACGGCGTCGTGCACTACTACTTCTCCGACAAGACCGAGCTGATCGTCTACTGCGTGCGCTACTACAAGGCGCAGTGCGTACGCCGCTACGACGGCGTGGTCGCCGACTCGACCACTCCCGAGGAGCTCCTCGACTCCTTCGCCGCGAAGCTCGTGGAGACCCTCCAGGACGAGGCGCCGATGCACCGGCTCTGGTACGACCTGCGCACGCAGAGCATGTTCGAGGAGACGCTGCGCGAGGCCGTGCTGATGATCGACCAGACCCTGGAGGACATGATCTGGCGGGTCATCTCCCGCTACGCCGAGCTCAGCGGTGCGGAGGTCGCGATGACCCCGTCGGCGGCGTACGGCGTGCTCGACGGGCTGTTCCAGCAGGCGCTCCTCGGCTACCTCACCGGGGACCAGCAGGAGACGCTCGACGACCCTGACCGACCAGGTGCACGCCCTGATGCCGCTCACCCTCAGCAGCTGAAGCCACGGTGAGTGCTACAACCGTTCGAGCCAGTGGTGGTCGGGAACGACGACCTCGAGCGACTTCCGCAGCCAGGCTCGGCGGTCGGCGGTCAGCGTCGGCAGGGTTGCATCGAAGTCGGGTTCGTCCTTCTTCCGCCGCAGGCGTGCCTTGTAGACGAGGACGATCTCGGGAAGCAGATATGAGATGCCGTCATCGGCGACCCAGGTGACGTTCTCGACCTCGTCGACGTGGTCGGCCAGGAACTTGTTGGTCCACTTGCCGTCGGCATCCGGGGTCAGCGGGATGTCCATGATCCAGGGAGCGACAGCGTGCTCGCGAAGCCACAACTGGCTGCGGGCTCGTCGACCGTGGGCCACCGGTCCCCGAGCGGGTGCAGGACGCCGCCGACGTTGTTCCAGACGTGCCAGCGTCCCTGCATGAACGTCGACGAACGCGGGGACGTCGCAGGCGAGGATTGATACATCGGTGTCCTCGTGCTCTCGGCGGTAGCCGGTCGCGGCTTCGATGGCCCAGCCGCCGACGACCCACCAGGGCGGTCGAAGCCCTCCATCTCTCTCGCGAAGGTGGGCGGGTCCATGGGCTCCCATGCGCCGTACAGCGCCAGGAACGCGTCCTCTTCGGCCTGCTCGTCCGGGGTGCGAGCGAGCGGTACGCGGCTGGGTGCCGTCATCGGTCAGAGGTCCTTGCGCCTCAACGTAGAGCCTCCCAAGACACTCCTACGTATCGGTGTTGCCGGTGGAGCTGGCGGGAATCGAACCCGCGTCCTGAAGCGCCGTACCAGGTCTTCTCCGGGTGCAGTTCGTGATCACGTGTTCTCAACCCCGGCGCTCCCACGAACAGGTCGCCGACGGGCTCAGTCAGGAAAAAGTCCCGATCAACCCTCCTGACAGGAGTCGATCAGCAAGCCTCCTAGATGAGGCCAGGGTCCGGGACGGAGGCAGATGCCCGGTCTGACCCTTCGATCACTGCTCAGGCAGCGAGAGCGAAGTCAGTGCGCTTAGAGTTGGCACTTGTGGTTTCCAGCGAACGTTTACGAGATGACGCTGGCTTCTCGACCCGCTTCTCCTGGGACTAGCGTCCCCAGTCGAAACCAATCAGCCCCTCTTGAGTTGTGATTCCACTGTACAGAGGAACACCGACAGGGGCGCTGCGGATTCCCTCATGAGCCGGTACGGCGTCGTACCCACTCCGCCAGCAGGGGCACGCCGGGGCCGCTGAGCTCGTCGAGCCGGGCATCCCGACCGGCGAGCGTCAGGCCCAGGGCACGCACCGGACCGTCGACCTCCGGCCCGGAGCCGTGGGTCCACTCGGAGTCGGCCCCCACCAGCCGGACGGCGGGGAGCCGCCCGTGCACGAACCCCCGGCGAGCGGCGGTGCTGGTGAGGAACCCGAGCGTGACCTCCCAGCGCTCGATCGGCCGGCGGAAGTCGATCCCGAGCGGCACCAGAATGTCCTGCCCGTGCACCAGCACCTCGGTCAGCGGTGCCGCCGGCGGCATCGTGGGGGGCCGGAACCGGTTGCCCGCCTGCGCCCGGAGCCCGGCGACCACCTGGGCCGTGGTCATCCGCTCCATCGCCCGGGCCACGCCGAGCTCGCTGGCGGCGTGCAAGCTCCCCGCGCCCGCACCAGATCGGGCAGGAAGCCGCGCACCCCGCTCAGCAACGGCAGCACCAGGTGTGTTGCGACGGCCCGTGCGCTCCAGGCCCCGCACAGGCTCGGCGTCTCCCACTGCTCGGGTTCAGCCCGGCCAGCACCTCGGCGAGCACGAGCCGCTCCTCGGCGACCGCCGGCCAGGTCTCCACTGCTTCAGTCTGCCCCCGTGCTGGTGGGGCCGAAGAGCGCCACGCCGTTGTGCCAGCACACGTCGCGCAGCCAGTCGTCGCCCAGCCGTGGCTCCCGGTCGCGCAGCCGCTGCAGGGCGTCGAGCGGGTGCCGGTAGGGGTACGGGATCGTCGGGAAGTCGCTGCCGAGCAGCACCTTGCCGTCGAGGTCGGCCAGCCGCGGCAGCAGCTCGCGGGGTACGGCGCGTCGGCGTCGAAGAAGTCGGTGAACACCATCGTCGTGTCCAGGCAGATCCGCTCGTAGCCGCTCGGCGAGCTCGAGGAACTCGGCGTACTCCGGGGCGCCCATGTGCGCGACCACGGCGGTCAGCCGCGGGTGCCGCTCGAGCACCCGGCGCAGCGGGTCGGGCCCGGTGAACTCGTTGCCGACCGGACCCGAGCCGGCGTGGATGACGACCGGCGTGCCGGCGTCCTCGATCATGCCCCAGACCTCGTCGAGCAGCGGGTCGTCGAGGTGGAACTCCCCCACCTGCACGTGCACCTTGAACACCTCGACGCCGGCGGCGACCAGCTCCGCGACGTACGCCGGCGCCTCCGGCTCCGGGTAGAACGTCGCCGACCACAGGCACTCCGGCACCGCTCGGCGAAGCCGCGCGCCCAGTCGTTGAGGTAGCCGGCGATCCCGGGCCGGTGCGCGTAGGGCAGCGCCGCGAACCGGCGTACGCCGAGGCTCCGCAGCAGCTCGACCCGCTCCTCGTCGGCTGCCCCGGTAGCGGATCGGCCACTCCCGGCCGATCTTCGGGCCGGCCTGGTCGAACTGCGCCCAGACCCGGGCCTGGATGTTCGGGCGGCAGGAAGTGCACGTGCACGTCGAAGAGCCCGGGCAGGCCGAGGTCCTGCCAGAACGTCGGCGACCTCCGCGACGTCGGCTCGGGTCGAGCACCAGCGGGCTCACTCCATGCCCTTGAGCCGGCGGCCGAGCGGCCTGCTCCTTCTCGCGGTTGGCCTGCCGCTCGGCGAGCGCGTGGCGCTTGTCGTAGGTCTTCTTGCCCTTGGCCAGCGCGATCTCGACCTTGGCCCGGCCGTCCTTGAAGTACAGCGACAGCGGCACGATCGTGAAGCCCTCGCTCGTTGACCCGGCGCTCGATCTTGTCGATCTCGTGCCGGTTGAGCAGCAGCTTGCGCTTGCGCCGGGCGGCGTGGTTGGTCCAGGTGCCCTGGGTGTACTCCGGGATGTGCACGCCGTGCAGCCACGCCTCGCCGTCGTCGATCTCGACGAACCCGTCGACCGAGGGAGGCGCGGCCCCCCGCAGCGACTTCACCTCGGTGCCCACGAGCACCAGGCCGGCCTCGAAGGTGTCCTCGATGTGGTAGTCGTGGCGCGCCTTCTTGTTCTGCGCGATCAGCTTGCGCCCCTGCTCCTTGGCCATCCGTCCATTCTCTCAGGCGCGGGCAACCGCGGTCCCGTGACGGCCATTCCAGCGACGCTGGGAAGCGGTTACCACGCCCGTGGTACTGGCCCGACCTCAGAACCAGTGCATCGGGTCCACGGGGTTGCCGTTGACCATCACCGTGAAGTGCAGGTGGCAGCCGGTGGACCAGCCGGTGGTGCCGACGTAGCCGACGACCTCGCCGCGGCGCGACGCTGCGCCGGTGCCGACGCGGTAGCGCGCGAGGTGGTTGTAGATCACGGTGACGTTCTGGCCGTTGACCATGCCGAGGTCGAGGTAGAGCCGGTTGCCCTAGACCGACGGAGTAGTACTCCGAGATCACCCTGCCGCTGGCCGCGGCGTACAGCGGCGTGCCGCAGGCGGCGCGGAAGTCGGTGCCGTCGTGCAGGCCCCAGTAGCCGTAGATCGGGTGCATCCGCTAGCCGAACGGCGAGGTGACGGAGCCGGTGACCGGGCGCATCAGCAGCCCGTCGGTGTGCCCGTGGTAGCCGCGCGTGCTGCGTGCGCGCGGCGGCGGCCAGGATCGCGGCGAGATCCGCTGCGCCTCGCGCTTGCGTCTTCGCAGCCGGGCGCGCTCGTCGGCGTGCCTGGCGCCGGACGCGCGGCGCCCTGCGGCGGCACGCGGGCGCGCGACCAGTGCGGTCACGGCGACCTCGCGCCTCGGCGGCCGGCGTCTGCTCGAGCCGCCGGCGTGAGCACGAGGTTCGCGGCGGCGGCCTGGCGCTGCACGGCGACCTCGTCCTTGGCCTCCTCGACCTCGGCCTCGCTGGACCGCGAGCAGCACCTCGGCGGCCTGCAGGTCGTCGTAGGCGCGTGGTCTCGCGGTCGACGACGAGGTTGTCGACCGTCTGCAGCTGCGGGGTCAGGTCGGCGGGGGTCTGCGCGTTCGAGCAGCGACGAGAGCCCGAGCAGCTGCGGGTCGCCGTCCTGCGTAGATCGGAGGTGATCGTGTCGGTGACCGCGGCCGCTGCTGGTCGCCTGACCTGCTCGCGCCCGGCGTCGCAGGTCGGCGCGGGCCTGGCTCGAGCCGCTCGACCGCGGCCTGCACCAGCTCGGGCTGCATCTGCGTCGTCCAGCGCCTGCGCGGCGGCGAGCTTGCGCCTGGACGACGGCGAGCTCGCGCGGGCCTGGTCGTAGCTGGGCCCGGGCGGCGTCGCAGGCGCGCTGCGGCGCGGCGCGTCGGCCGCTGCGAGCTCGTCGAGGTCGTGGCCTGGCGGCCTGCGATCCGGCTGCTCGACCTTGTGCTTCTGGCGGTGCTTGAGGTCGTCGGCGTGGGCGAGGGGACGCAGCGCGCCGGATCGCCAGGCCACGGCGACACGCGACGCGCGGCCGCCAGGACGCGCTGACGCGCGGTGCGGGGGAAGAGGAACGCACCGGGTCTGCCTTCGTTCGTTCGGGGAAGTGAACGGAGCGACGCGTAACCCGGCGCGAGTCAGACTTTGAGGTATTTGCGGGTCAGCACGAGTGTCGGGAGCAGGGTGAGCAGCGGCCCGAGGATCGCGATCCAGCCGATCGCGGCCTGCACGGCGTCCGGCCAGTCGATCCAGGCATGAAGTGGAGCTGGGTCGTCAGCTTGCCGTCGATGCACGAAGTACATGAACGCCGCCAGCGCGCCGCCGACAGCGCGACGCCGATCAGCGCGGTCACCAGCGCCTCGAGCAGGAACGGCAGCGCGATGTAGAGCGTCGAGGCGCCGACCAGCCGCATGATGCCGATCTCCCTGCGGCGCGCGAACGCCGCCAGCCGGATCGTGTTGGCGACCAGCAGCAGGCGCCGCCAGCACCAGGAACGGCGGCGATCCCGAGCGCGCCCTCTGCAGCACGTCGAGCCAGCTGTAGATCGGCTCGAGCAGTCTCGCGCAGGTCGCGGACCGTGGAGACGCCGTCGAGGCCGACGACGGCGCTCTCGATGCCCGTCGATACTCCTCGGGGTCCTTGAGCGTGATCCAGTACGGACTCGGGCATGTCCTCGGCGGTGGACGGCGGGTTGATCTCGCGGCTCGAAGCGTTCTGCGGCCGAGTAGACTCCTTGACCTTCTCGAAGGCCTCCTCCTTGGACTCGATAGCTGGTAGCCGGCGACCTCGGGGTTCTCCTCGACGACCTTCTCGATCGCCTGCCTTCTGCGGCGTCGGTCACCTCGCCGGCGCAGGCGGGGTGCGTGCGTCTCGGCGTTGCAGAGGAAGACCGTGATCTGGAGCTCGCTGCCCCAGTGCTCGGCGGCCTTGTCGGCCTGCTGGTTCAGCAGCAGGCCGAGGCCGACCAGGGTCAGCGAGACGAACAGGGTCAGGACCACCGCGATGTGCATCGACAGGTTGCGGCGCAGGCCCTGGCCGAGCTCGGAGAAGACGTAACGCAGCTGCATGGAGTGGGAGGCTCTCTTTCAGTGGCTTGTCAGGTGGTGGTCAGGTGACGGTCGGTGCGGGTCAGTGCTGGAAGCCGTAGACGCCCTGGGCCTGGTCGCGGACGACCTGGCCGTCGTCGAGCTCGATGACGCGCTTGCGCATCTGGTCGACGATGCCGGCGTCGTGGGTGGCCATCACCACCGTGGTGCCGGTGCGGTTGATCCGGTCGAGCAGCTTCATGATCCCGACCGAGGTGGTCGGGTCGAGGTTGCCGGTGGGCTCGTCGGCGATCAGGATCATCGGCCGGTTGACGAACGCGCGGGCGATCGCGACCCGCTGCTGCTCGCCGCCGGAGAGCTCGTCGGGCATCCGGTCGCCCTTGCCCTCGAGGCCGACCAGCTCGAGGGTCTCGGGCACCACCTTGTTGATCTCGCGCCGCGGCTTGCCGATCACCTGCAGCGCGAAGGCGACGTTCTCGGTGACGGTCTTGTTCGGCAGCAGCCGGAAGTCCTGGAAGACGGTGCCGATCTGGCGGCGCAGCCGCGGCACCTTCCAGCTGGCGAGCCGGTTGATCTCCTTGCCGGCGACGTAGACCCGGCCCGCGGTCGGCCGCGCCTCGCGCAGCACCAGCCGCAGGAAGGTCGACTTGCCGGAGCCGGAGGCGCCGACGAGGAAGACGAACTCGCCCTTCTCGATGTCGACCGTACCTTGTCGAGGGCCGGGCTGCCCTGGCCGGGGTAGGTCTTGGTGACCTTTTCGAAGCGAATCACCGGGAGCTCGGGGTCAGGGACAGGTAGTCGTGCAGGCATGCCCGTCAGGGCACGTCCGGCCGACGGTCGAGTCTAGGTGACCCGCCAGGGCGGCGCCGCAGGGCGTCCCGCTCGGTGTCGTATATTGGTGCGCATGCCCGCCGCTCGCGTCCCGACCGCGACCCGCCTGTCGCCGGGCCGTCCTGGCCGTGCTGGCGCTGCTCGCCGCGGTCGCGCTCGCCGGATGCGGCACGCAGCGAGACCCCGAAGGCGTCCGGCGTCCGCCGGCGACGCGACGCCCGCTCGCGCGTCGACACCGACGGGATGACGCTGGCCCGCGCGCCGACTTCTGCGAGCCGGTCGCCCGACGCGGCGCGTGCGCTCGGCGCCGACGGCGCGGCCGGCGACCAGTCGTACGGCGAACGGCGAGCGCGGCCCGCTGACGCCGGGTCCGCGACGTCGCGCACGAGTTCGGCTGCACCTGGACGGCCGCGGACGGCACCCGCGCCCGGGCCTGGGTCTTCGCACGCCCGGTCACCGGGCCGAGCTGCGCCAACGGCGGCCGTCGCGAAGACCGCGGCCGGCGAACGGGCTGCACGGCCGGCCGGGGCGGCGCGCCGACTTCGGCAGCCCCCGGCGACGGCAGGCTGCACGGCTCGCCGACGGCGGCCGAGCGGGTCCGGCTGCGTCCGCGGCCTGTTCGGCGACGCCTGGCTCACCTGCCGGCTCGAGGTCGGCACGAGCGCCGGCCGACCGCGCGCGACGGTCGACAGCGTCGCCGACGCGCGACCGACTCGCGTGGTGCGTCGACGGTCGGCCGACGCGACGCGTCGGCGCGCGACGCGCCTGAGCGAGCGCCGCGGCGGCCGGCCTGTCAGTTCTCGTCGGCCTCTGCTCGGCGCCCCGGCGCCAGCGGATGCCGGCCTCGAGGAAGCCGTCGAGGTCGCCGTCGAAGACGGCCGGCGGGTTGCCCGCCTCGTAGCCGGTCGCAGGTCCTTGACGATCTGGTACGGGTTGAGCACGTAGTTGCGCATCTGGTCGCCCCACGACGCCTGCACGTCGCCGCGCAGCTCGTCGAGGTGCGCCTTCTCCTCGGCCTTCTTGAGCGCGAGCAGCTTGGCCTTGAGCACCACCATGGCGCGTGGCCTTGTTCTGCAGCTGGCTCTTCTCGTTCTGGCAGGAGACGACCGTGCCGGTCGGGATGTGCGTGAGCCGGACCGCGGAGTCGGTGGTGTTGACCGACTGGCCGCCGGGGCCGCCGGAGCGGTAGACGTCGACGCGGATCTCCTCGTCGGGCACGTCGATCTCGTCGGTCTGCTCGAGCACCGGCACGACCTCGACCGCGGCGAAGCTGGTCTGGCGGCGGCCCTGGTTGTCGAAGGGGCTGATCCGCACCAGGCGGTGGGTGCCGGCCTCGACCGAGAGGGTGCCGTA
>CAWBAQ010000011.1:0-7888 GCA_963786795.1 uncultured Actinomycetota bacterium | reverse complement strand
GCCAGGCCGAGCCGCTGAACCTCAAGGAGTTCATCTACGAGCTCGACGTGCCCGTGATCGTCGGTGGCTGTGCGACGTACCAGGCGGCCCTGCACCTGATGCGCACCGGCGCCGCGGGTGTGCTGGTCGGCTTCGGCGGCGGCGCCGCGCACACCACCCGGACGGTCCTGGGCATCTCGGTGCCGATGGGTCCGCCGTCGCGGACGTGGCCGCGGCCCGGCGGGACTACCTCGACGAGTCCGGCGGCCGCTACGTGCACGTGATCGCCGACGGCTCTATCGGCCGCTCCGGCGACCTGGCCAAGGCCGTCGCCTGCGGTGCCGACGCGGTGATGGTCGGCTCGCCGCTGGCGCGCGCCGAGGAGGCACCCGGGCAGGGCTACCACTGGGGCTCCGAGGCCTGGCACGCCGACCTGCCCCGCGGGGAGCGCATCGAGATCGGCACGGTCGGCACGCTCGAGGAGATCCTCTTCGGTCCTTCGCGCACCGCCGACGGCACCATGAACCTGATCGGCGCGCTCCGCCGGGCGATGGCCACCACGGGCTACACCGAGCTCAAGGAGTTCCAGCGGGTCGAGGTCGTCGTCCAGTGAGCCCGACCCCCGGGCTGCTGAGGGTGGCGGCCGCGCAGGCCGAGTCGGTCCCCGGGGACGTCGCGACCAACGTCGCGACGGCGGTCTCCCTCGTCTCGTCCGCCGCGGACCGAGGCGCGCGGGTCGTCGTGCTGCCCGAGCTGTTCCTCACCGGCTACGACGAGGCCGCCTGGCGGCACGACGCCTCCCTCGGTCTCGACGACGAGGTGCTCGCCCCGCTGTCCGACGTCGCAGGCTCCCGCTCCGTGGTGGTGGTGGTCGGGGCCGCCGTACGCCGCGCCCTCGACGAGTCGACGCTCTCGGTGCTCGTGGTCGACGCGGCACGGCGAGGTGTCGGCTCCCTACGACAAGCAGCACCTCTGCGGCGCCGAGCGGGACTTCTTCGCCCCCGGCGACCACGGCGCCACGATCGTCGTCGACGGCTGGGACCTCGCGCTCGGCGTCTGCTACGACGGCTGCTTCCCGGAGCACGCGCTCGCGGCGACGGCGGGCGGCGCGGCGGCCTACCTCGTGCCGGCCGCCTACTACGCCGGCGCCGAGCACCGCCGCGACGTCTACTACGCCGCGCGGGCCCTCGACAACGGCATCTACGTCGCCTTCGCCGGCCTCACCGGGACCTGCGGTGCGGGCCGTTTCAGCGGAGGCAGCGCGATCTACGACCCCGAGGGCCGTGCGCTGCAGCGGGTCGGGGACGAGTCACCGGCGGTGGTCGTGGCCGACCTCGACCTCGACGTGGTGCGGCGGACCCAGCGCGAGCACCCGATGGCCCGCCACCGGCGCGACTCCCTCGGCACCCGGCTGCGCGTCGCCGTCTCGTGAGCACCGCCCTCAGCCCCGCCAAGCGCGAGGACGCCCTGCGCGCCCTCGGCGCCGCGGAGCTCGACGTGCTGGTGGTCGGCGGCGGGGTGGTCGGCTGCGGCACCGCGCTGGACGCCGTCACCCGCGGGCTCTCGACCGGCCTGGTCGAGCAGCGCGACTTCGCGTCCGGCACGTCGTCTCGGTCGAGCAAGCTCATCCACGGCGGCCTGCGCTACCTCGAGATGCTCGACTTCGGGCTGGTCAAGGAGGCGCTCGAGGAGCGCGGCCTGCTGCTGACCCGTCTCGCGCCGCACCTCGTGCGCCCGGTGCCGTTCCTCTACCCGCTCACCCACCGCGGCTGGGAGCGGCCGTACGCCGGAGCGGGGCTGGCGCTCTACGACGCGATGGCGATGGCCGGGAAGTACGACGTCGGGCGTGCCCCGTCACAAGCACCTGACCCGGCGCGGTGCCCTGCGGCTCGCGCCCGACCTGCGCGCCGACGCCCTGGTCGGGGCGATCCGCTACTACGACGCGCAGGTCGACGACGCGCGGCACACGGTGACCGTCGCCCGGACCGCCGCCGGCCAGGGCGCCCACGTCGCGTCCCGCACGAAGGTCGTCGGGTTCCTGCGGGAGGGCGAACGTGTCACCGGCGCCACGGTCGTCGACCTCGAGACCGGCCGCTCGTTCGACGTACGCGCCCGTGTCGTCGTGAACGCCGCGGGGGTCTGGACCAACGACATCCAGCAGCTCGTCGGCGGACGCGGGGCGCTCAAGGTCCAAGCCAGCAAGGGGATCCACCTCGTCGTCCCGCGTGACCGGATCCGCTCGGAGACCGGGTTGATCCTCCGCACCGAGAAGTCCGTGCTGTTCGTGATCCCCTGGGGCCGGCACTGGATCATCGGCACCACGGACACCCCCTGGGACCTCGACAAGGCGCACCCGGCCGCGTCGCGCTCGGACATCGACTACCTGCTCGGACACGTCAACGCCGTGCTCAAGGAGCCGCTGCGGCACGAGGACGTCGAGGGCGTCTACGCCGGCCTGCGGCCGCTCGCCTCGGGGGAGTCGGAGCCGACCAGCCGGATCTCGCGGGAGCACACCGTCGTCGCGCCGGTCCCCGGGCTGGTGATGATCGCCGGCGGGAAGTACACGACCTACCGCGTGATGGCCCGCGACGCCGTCGACGCCGCGGTGCACTCGCTCGGCGGGGCGGTGCCCGCGAGCGTCACCGACGTCGTGCGGCTCGCGGGCGCCGACGGTTTCGAGACCCGCACCAACCAGCGGCTGTCGCTGGCGCGCGACTCGGGCCTGCACCCGGCGCGGATCGACCACCTGCTCGGCCGGTACGGCGGCCTCATCGACGAGATCATCGCCCTGGTCGCCGACCGCCCCGACCTGGCGCGGCCGCTGCCCGGCGCGGAGGACTACCTGCGGGCCGAGGTGGTCTACGCCGTGAGCCACGAGGGCGCCCGGCACCTCGACGACGTGCTGACCCGGCGCACCCGCATCTCCATCGAGACCTTCGACCGGGGCATCGCCGCCGCGCGCCCCGCCGCCGAGCTGATGGCCGGCGAGCTCGCCTGGGACGGTGCCCGGCTCGACGACGAGGTCGACCACTACCTGCGCCGGGTCGAGGCGGAGCGGCAGAGCCAGCGCGCCCTGACCGACCAGGAGGCCGACGAGGCCCGGGTCCAGGCCCCCGACATCGTCTGACCCGCTTGGTCGCGGAGTTCTTGCAGGTTTGTGCAGATGCGCAAGATGACGGCTATCCGTGCGTGCCGGACGGGTGCAGGCTCGGCCTTCGGTCCGGTGCCTCACTGCCCTGGACCTTCCTTGTCGGCTGCCGGAGATCCCGGCGTCCGAGGTAGAGAAAGGCACGTACGTGTTGCGAGCACCTCTCGGGACCACCGCCCGGGCGATCGGTCTGGTCGGCATCGCCGCCCTGGCCATCAGCCCCCTGGCACTCACCATCCCGGCCCAGGCCACCCCCGCCCCGGCTTCCACCGTGGCGGCCGCGGCCCCTCAGTCCGGACGTCCGGACCCTGCCTTCACCCCGGCCGAGCGCAGGACGGCCATCGCCGAGGCCAACCAGGACCGCACGGGCACCAAGGACAGGCTCCGTCTGGGCGCCCAGGAGCAGCTGGTCGTCAAGGACGTCCTGCGCGACACCGACGGCACCCAGCACACCCGCTACAACCGGACCTACGCAGGCCTCCCGGTCGTCGGCGGTGACCTCGTGGTCGCCGAGACCGACGGCGGCAAGGTGCAGGTCATCCGCGCGAGCCGCGACAGGATCGCGGTCCCGTCGACCGACGCGACGGTGTCCGGGGCCACCGCGAAGTCCGACGCCGCGAAGCGGACCGACCTGAGGGCAGGCGGCGCCGACGCTGTGAAGGTCGTGTACGCCGCGCAGCACAAGCCGGTCCTCGCCTGGCAGACCGTGGTCACCGGCACCGAGAAGGACGGCACCCCCATCCGCGACCTCGTCTACACCGACGCGAAGACGGGCAAGCAGCTCGGCCGTCTCCCGCAGGTCATGGACGCCACCGGCTCCGGCCAGTCGCTCTACAGCGGCACCGTGTCGCTGCAGACCACGCTGAGCGGGTCGACGTACCAGCTCACCGACGGGACGCGCGGCGGGCACCGGACGTACGACGCCAACGGCTCGACCAGCCAGACGAGCACCGGCACCCTGTTCACCGACGCCGACAACGCCTGGGGCAACGGCACCACCTCGAGCCGGCAGAGCGCGGCGGTGGACGCGGCGTACGGCGCGGCCGAGACCTGGGACATGTACAAGGCGCACTTCGGGCGCACCGGCATCCGCAACGACGGCGTCGCGGCCTACTCCAAGGTGCACTTCGGCTCGAGCTACGGCAACGCGTTCTGGTACGACCCGTGCTTCTGCATGACGTACGGCGACGGCGACGTCGACTTCAAGCCGCTCACCTCGCTCGACGTGGCCGGTCACGAGATGTCGCACGGCGTCACGTCGGCGACCGCCGGTCTCGACTACGCGGGCGACGCCGGTGGTCTCAACGAGGCGACGTCCGACGTCTTCGGCACGATGGTGGAGTTCGAGGCCGCGAACGCGACGGACCCGGGCGACTACTACATCGGCGAGAAGATCATGAAGGACGGCACCTACCTGCGCCGGATGGACAACCCGTCCGCCGACGGTGGCTCGAAGAACTGCTGGACCTCGACGACCGGGAGCCTCGACCCGCACTACTCCTCGGGCGTCGGCAACCACCTGTTCTACCTGCTCGCCGAGGGCAGCGGCTCCAAGACCATCGGCGGCCGCTCGCACAGCTCGACCACCTGCAACGGCACCACGCTGACCGGTCTCGGCAGGGACACCGCCGCCGCGATCTGGTACCGCGGGCTGACCACCTACTGGACCTCGACGACCACCTACCCGCAGGCCGCGAACGGCATGGTCAAGGCGGCCAAGGACCTGTACGGCGCGACGTCCACGCAGTGCACCGCGACGCTGAACGCCTGGAAGGGCGTCGCCGTCACGCCGACCGAGACCTGCGGTGGCACCACGCCCCCGCCGACCGGTGGCAACCTACTGGCCAACCCGGGCTTCGAGTCCGGCGCCACCTCGTGGACCCAGACGGCCGGTGTGATCACCAACGACGCCGGCGCCGCCCCGCGCACCGGCGCCTACTACGCCTGGTTGGACGGCTACGGCACCACGCACACCGACTCGGTGAGCCAGTCCGTTGCGATCCCGGCCGCGACGTCCGCGACGCTGTCGTTCTACCTGCGGATCGCCAGCGACGAGACGACCACGTCCACGGCCTACGACACGCTGAAGGTGCAGGTCATCAGCGGCAGCACGACCTCGACGCTGGCGACGTACTCCAACCTCAACAAGGGCACGGCCTACGTGGCCCGCTCGCTGAACCTGTCGGCGTACGCCGGCAAGACGGTCACCGTGAAGCTCCTCGGCGTCGAGGACTCCTCGGCAGCGACGAGCTTCCTGGTCGACGACACGTCCCTCACCACGAGCTGACCCTCCCGGACAGCAGTCAGGCGCCGGCAGACCACGTGGTCTGTCGGCGCCTGTTCACGTGGTGGGTCAGCGGGCGCGCGAGGCGCGCGTGCGACGCGCGATGGCGACCTGGCTGCGGTCGCGCGCGTCGCGCTGGCGGTCGGCGATGGCCGAGGTGGCGACGTACAGGAGCGAGGGAGTGGTCCCCGTAGACATTAAGATTCAACTACTTCCGTGCGAAGGGGCGGTGGTGAGTCGGGAGAGGCCCTCCCGACTCACTAAATGTTACCCCGACTGTAAACGGCAATCACGGTCAATGGTCCCTACAGCCCGGTGATCTCGGTCTCCTCCGCGGGCGCGCCGGCCGACGCGGAGTTACCCAGGGGTAGTCACTGAGACCACCGTCACATACTCTCGGTATATGAGCGTTCAGCCCGATCCCACCGTCAAGGACCCGAGCACCGACCCCACCGCGAGCTACGCCCTCGAGCCGGCGTTCGTGCGGGGCCTGACCGACCGGGTGCTCGCCACGAGCGGCACCGGCGTCCCCACGTACTGCCCGTTCAACGGCCAGCCGCTCGGCACCATCCCGCAGTCCTCGCTCCGCCGACGTGGCGGAGGCGTTCCGCCGGGCCAGGCGCGCGCAGGAGCGGTGGGCACGCACGTCGATCGACGAGCGGCAGGCCATCCTGATCCGGCTGCACGACCTGCTGTTCGAGCGGGAGTCCGAGATCAGCGACCTGATCTGCTGGGAGTCCGGCAAGTCGCGCATGGACGCCTACAGCGAGACGCTGCACGTGGCACTCACCGCCCGCTACTACGGCCGGACCGGCCACCGGCACCTCGACACCACGCGGGTCGCCGGCGTCGTCCCGGGTCTCACCCGCGTCGAGGTCAACCGCATCCCCAAGGGTGTCGTCGGGATCATCTCGCCGTGGAACTACCCGTTCACGCTCGCGCTGTGCGACGGCCTGCCGGCCCTGCTGGCCGGCAACGCCGTGGTCCACAAGCCGGACGCGCAGACCATGCTGACCGCGCTCCTCGGGGTGCAGCTGCTCGAGGAGGCCGGCTTCCCCCGGACCTGTGGCAGGTCGTCGCCGGCCCGGGCAGCGAGATCGGCCCGGAGCTCATCGGTCGCGCCGACTACGTCTGCTTCACCGGCTCGACGGCCACCGGCAGGACGATCGCGAAGCAGTGCGCCGACCGCCTGATCGGCTGCTCGCTCGAGCTCGGCGGCAAGAACCCGATCCTGGTGCTGCGCGACGCCGACCTCGACCGCGCCGCCGAGGGCGCCGTCCGGGCGTGCTTCTCCAACGCCGGGCAGCTGTGCGTCTCGACCGAGCGGATGTTCGTCGCCGACCAGGTCTACGACCGGTTCGTGGACCGGTTCGTGGCGCGGGTCAAGGCGATGCGGATGCAGCCGGGGCTCGCGTGGGGCGCCGACATGGGGTCGCTGATCTGCCGGCAGCAGCTCGACGCCACGAGCGCGCACGTCGAGGACGCCGGCGCCAAGGGCGTGCGGGTGCTGGCCGGCGGCCGGGCCCGGCCCGACCTCGGCCCGTTCTTCTACGAGCCGACGGTGCTCGAGGGCGTCACGCCGGACATGGCCTGCTTCGGCGACGAGACCTTCGGCCCGGTGGTGTCGCTCTACCGGTTCTCCGACGAGGCCGACGCGATCGCGCGTGCCAACGACGGCGAGTACGGCCTCAACGCCTCGATCTACAGCCAGGACGGCCCCCGCGCCCGCGCCGTCGCGAAGCAGATCCGCTGCGGCACCGTCAACATCAACGAGGCCTTCGCGGCGACGTTCGCCAGCATCGACGCCCCGATGGGCGGCATGCGCGAGTCCGGGCTCGGGCGCCGCCAGGGCGGCGAGGGCATCCTGCGCTACACCGAGTCCCAGTCCGTCGCGACCCAGCGGCTGCTGCCGCTTCGGGCCGATGTTCGGGCTCTCCGACCGAGCGTACGCCCAGGTGATGACCGCGCAGTCGCGGCTGCTGAAGAAGCTGGGCCGTGCATGAGCGAGTCTCGACTTCGACGTCCTGGTCATCGGCTCGGGCTTCGGCGGCTCGGTCACCGCGCTGCGGCTGACCGAGAAGGGCTACCGGGTCGGCGTGCTCGAGGCCGGTGCGCGCTTCGAGGACGAGGACCTGCCCAGCGACGTCCTGGGACCTGAAGAGGTACCTCTTCCGCCCCGAGGTCGGCTGCTACGGCATCCAGCGCGTCGACGCGCTGAAGGACTGCTGATCGTGTCCGGCGCCGGGGTCGGCGGCGGCTCGCTGGTCTACGCCAACACGCTCTACGAACCGCTCGCGCCTTCTACGACGACCCGCAGTGGCGGCACATCACCGACTGGCGGCGAGCTCGCGCCGTTCTACGACCAGGCCAAGCGGATGCTCGGCGTCGTCGAGAACCCGCTCCGCACGCCGGCCGACGACGTGATGGAGAAGGTCGCGACCGACATGGGGGTGGGGGACACCTTCCACCCGACGCCG
>CAWBAQ010000010.1:0-63255 GCA_963786795.1 uncultured Actinomycetota bacterium | reverse complement strand
GCGAGCCGACCGCTCGCACGGTGTCGATGTGCGAGACGTCCGGGCCGCACCCCCTCGGCCTCCAGGGCCCGCAGCAGCTGGCGCAGCAGCAGCGGGTTGCCCGACGTCGTCCGGTGGCACGCCTCGCGAACTGGTCGTCGGCCTCGCCCAGCCGTTGCGCACCAGCGTCGCGGCCGCCTCGGGCGACAACGGTGCGGGCCGGAGCACGGTGACGGCCGGGTCCAGGCGAGCTCGGCGAGCAGCTCGTCGTCGGGGTACTGCTCGCCGGTGCGCCAGGTCGCCGACGACCAGCACCGGCAGGCCCTCCAGGCGCTTGGCGAGGTAGCCAGGAAGCGCAGCGACGCGCGTGTCGCACCACTGGATGTCGTCGACGCGATCACCAGCGGCCCGGCGCGGCGAGGTTGCTGGTCAGCCAGTAGAGGCCGTGCAGGACGGGAACTGGCCTCGGCCGGCGCGTCGACCGGCGACGTCCTCGAAGACCGCCGCCGCGCCCGGCGGCGGCACCGGTAGCAGCTGGCCGCGCGCGACGGGGTCGCTCGAGCACGGTTCGAACAGCTGGCGCACGGCGCCGAAGCCGAACTCCCTCTCGAGCTGGCTGCCCCGCGCGGACAGCACCGTCACACCGGCGCCGGGCGTCGCCGCGCGCCTCGGTGAGCAGCCGGGTCTTGCCGATCCCGGCCGGGCCCTCGACGAGCACGCAGCGGCGCGCCCTCGAGCCCAGACCGTCGCAGTCGCGCAGCGCCGAGCTCGTCTTCCGGTCGACGAGCTCCGGCCGGGCCGGCGGCCGCTGGTTCGGCGCCGGGCCGGCTTCCGGCGCCGGCCGGCGCTCCGACCGCGCGCGCGGCGGGCGCGGCGCGTCCAGGGCCGGGGACTGGGCCAGCACCTCGGCCTCGAGCGCCCGCAGCGCGGTCCCGGGTCGACGCCGAGCTCGTCCGCGAGCAGTGTCGCGCGCCCGCGCAGCGCGTCCAGGGCGTCCGCCTGCCGGTGCGCCCGGTAGAGCGCGAGCGCCAGGATCCGCCAGCGCTCCTCCCGCAGCGGCTCCTCGGCGACCAGCCGCTCCGCCTCCGGTACGACGATCGCGCCTCGCCCGTGTCGAGACGGGCCGCCAGGAGCTGCTCGCGGGCACGTCGCGAAGCTCGCCGAGCCGGCGCGCCTCGGTGTCGGCCCAGCCCTGCCGGCGTACTCCGCCAGCACCGGTCCCCGCCACAGCGCCAGCGCCTCCCGCAGCAGGCGGCCCGGGCGGTCGGCTCGGCCGCCGGGCCGCGCCGGCGACGAGGTCCTCGAACCGCCAGGCGTCGACGTCGCCGTCCTCCACGACCAGGGCGTAGCCCGAACCCCGGCTCACCAGCACCTGGCTCGGCGTGCGCGGGGCGCGGTCGGGCTCGAGCGCCCTGCGCACGTGCGAGACGTAGGACTGCAGGCTCGCCGCACCGCTCGGAGGAGGGGTGCCGTCCCACAGCGTGTCGAGGAGGCGTTCGGCGCTGACCTGCTGGCCACGCGCGACCAGGAGCACGGCCACGACCGCCTGCTGCCGACGACCTCCGAGCCCGACGTCGACGCCGTCGAGGGACGCCGAGAGAGGGCCGAGGATGCCGAGCCGCAGCCGGGTTCGCGACGTCGCCTCATCGGTGAGGTCCATGTGCCGTCTCCGCACGTGTCCGGTACGTCTGAGCCGACCCTAGGTGCGCGAGGGGTCCCAGCGGCGACCGACGTGCAGGATTTTGCCCGCGCTGCCCGCGGCTAGACTTCTGCCTTCACCGGCCTCCCCCGGCCGAGAACAGGAAAGGTCCCGTGACCACCCAGTGACCACCGACCACGACCTCGTCCTCGTCGTCGACTTCGGCGCTCAGTACGCCCAGCTCATCGCCCGCCGGGTCCGCGAGGCCCGGGTCTACTCCGAGATCGTGCCGCACACGATGCCGGTCGCCGACCTGCTCGCGCGCGGCCCGAAGGCGATCATCCTGTCCGGCGGGCCGTCCTCGGTCTACGAGCCCGGCGCCCCGAACGTCGACGGCGACATCTTCACGGCCGGCGTCCCGGTGTTCGGCATGTGCTACGGCTTCCAGGCGATGGCGCTGAACCTCGGCGGCGAGGTACGCCGCACGGGCCGCTCGGAGTACGGCCGGACGCCCGTCGAGGTCACCGACGGCGGCACCCTGCTCGCGGACCTCCCGCGCCACCACCGGGTGTGGATGAGCCACGGCGACTCGGTCGTGGCGGCGCCGGCCGGGTTCGACGTGCTCGCCTCGACCGCGGACACCCCGGTCGCCGCCTTCGAGGACCTGGACCGCCGGCTCGCCGGCGTCCAGTGGCACCCCGAGGTGCTGCACACCGAGCACGGCCAGCAGGTGCTCAGCCACTTCCTGCTCGACATCGCCGGCTGCCGGCCGACCTGGACGATGGTGAACATCGTCGAGGAGGAGACCGAGAAGATCCGCCGCCAGATCGGGGACCGGCGGGCGATCTGCGGCCTCTCCGGCGGCGTCGACTCGGCCGTGGCCGCGGCCCTGGTCCAGCGGGCCATCGGCGACCAGCTCACCTGCGTGTTCGTCGACCAGGGCCTGCTCCGCAAGGGCGAGGCCGAGCAGGTCGAGCGGGACTTCGTGGCCGCCACCGGTGTCTCCCTGCACGTCGTGGACGCCGAGAAGAAGTTCCTCGACGCGCTCGCCGGGGTGGTCGACCCCGAGGAGAAGCGCAAGGTCATCGGGCGCGAGTTCATCCGGGCCTTCGAGTCCGCCGAGGTCGAGATCATGGGGGACGCGGCGGCTGAGGGGGAGCGGGTCGGCTTCCTCGTGCAGGGCACGCTCTACCCCGACGTGGTCGAGTCCGGCGGCGGGGCGGGCACCTCCAACATCAAGTCCCACCACAACGTCGGCGGGCTGCCCGACGACATGGAGTTCGAGCTCGTCGAACCGCTGCGCACCCTGTTCAAGGACGAGGTCCGCCTGGTCGGCGAGCAGCTCGGCCTCCCGCCGGACCTGGTGTGGCGGCACCCGTTCCCCGGGCCGGGCCTGGCGATCCGGATCATCGGCGAGGTCACCCGCGAGCGGCTGGACATCCTGCGCGAGGCCGACGCGATCGCCCGCGAGGAGGTCACCAGGGCCGGCCTCGACCGGGACATCTGGCAGTTCCCGGTCGTGCTGCTGGCCGACGTACGCTCCGTCGGCGTCCAGGGCGACGGGCGCACGTACGGCCACCCCGTGGTGCTGCGGCCGGTGACGTCCGAGGACGCGATGACCGCCGACTGGGCCCGGCTGCCCTACGACGTGATCGAGACCATCTCCACGCGGATCACCAACGAGGTGCGCGAGATCAACCGGGTGGCTGTCGACGTGACGAGCAAGCCGCCCGGCACCATCGAGTGGGAGTGACCGGCCGGGTCGACGGAGGACGCGACACACGATGCAGTTCGAAGTAGGAGCCGAGCTCGCCAAGCGGTACGGGCTCGACGCCGACCGGTGCGCGGGCGCCCAGTTCGGCGAGCGGCCCTGGCACCGGGCGCGCTACGTCGTCCGGTCGCCGGGCCCGGAGGAACCCGCCGAGATCCCCACCGTCCAGGTGCGCGCCCCGGGGGAGGTAGACGGATCGGACCACCGGCGAGAGCCAGCCGGACGACAGCCCCAGCGTCCCTTGCGAGATGCAGAGGGTGGTCGCCGCGGTGAGCGTGGCGACGTCGGCCCGCAGGTCGTCGGACACCTGCACGCGGGCCCGCACGCCGTTGGCCTCGCACCAGGCCCGGAGCGGCTCGAGCAGGGGGTGAACCCGGTCCTGGCAGACCAGCCGGACGGCACGGGCACCCGCGTGGGTGACGGCGCTCGTGTAGTAGCCCAGGGACGGCGGCCAGTAGTCGGGGTGCGGATCGGCGCCGAACACGTCGCCGGACCTCAGGTGGACGACCATCTCGACCGGCGTGACGGTCGGGTCGGGATCGACCGCGAACAGGGTTCGCAGCCCCTCCAGGTGGTGCCCCTGCCGCCAGGGCTCCTGGATCCCGAGCGGCTGCGGGTAGAAGTAGTGGCCGGCGAGCGCCGGGCGCTTGAACGGCGTGCCGAACGAGAGCCGGACCCCCTCGACGGTGCCGGCGCTCGAACCACGGCGTGACCGGACCGGAGACCGCCGGGATGTCGTGCCGCTCGGCGAACGCCAGGGCGTGCAGCAGCTGGTGGACCATGTTGCCGAGGTTGTGCCAGCTGCGGATCCGGACGGTGGCGATCTCGGCGGGCTCCTCCGGGCCGGGCGACCGGACGACGTACCGCGCCCGGTGCCATGGCCGCTCGCCGAACTGGGCGCCCGCGCACCGGTCGGCGTCGAGCCCGTAACGCTTGGCGAGCTCGGCTCCTACCTCGAACTGCATCGTGTGCCGCGTCCTCCGTCGCCCCGCCCGGTCACTCCCACTCGATGGTGCCGGGCGGCTTGCTCGTCACGTCGACGGCGACCCGGTTGATCTCGCGCACCTCGTTGGTGATCCGCGTGGAGATCGTCTCGATCACGTCGTAGGGCAGCCGGGCCCAGTCGGCGGTCATCGCGTCCTCGGACGTCACCGGACGCAGCACCACGGGGTGGCCGTAGGTGCGCCCGTCACCCTGGACGCCGACGGAGCGTACGTCGGCCAGCAGCACGACCGGGAACTGCCAGATGTCCCGGTCGAGGCCGGCCCTCGTGACCTCCTCGCGGGCGATCGCGTCGGCCTCGCGCAGGATGTCCAGCCGCTCGCGGGTGACCTCGCCGATGATCCGGATCGCCAGGCCCGGCCCGGGGAACGGGTGCCGCCACACCAGGTCGGGCGGCAGGCCGAGCTGCTCGCCGACCAGGCGGACCTCGTCCTTGAACAGGGTGCGCAGCGGTTCGACGAGCTCGAACTCCATGTCGTCGGGCAGTCCGCCGACGTTGTGGTGGGACTTGATGTTGGAGGTGCCCGCCCCGCCGCCGGACTCGACCACGTCGGGGTAGAGCGTGCCCTGCACGAGGAAGCCGACCCGCTCCCCCTGCGCCGCCGCGTCCCCCATGATCTCGACCTCGGCGGACTCGAAGGCCCGGATGAACTCGCGGCCGATGACCTTGCGCTTCTCCTCGGGGTCGACGACCCCGGCGAGCGCGTCGAGGAACTGCTTCTCGGCGTCCACGACGTGCAGGGAGACACCGGTGGCGGCCACGAAGTCCCGCTCGACCTGCTCGGCCTCGCCCTTGCGGAGCAGGCCCTGGTCGACGAACACGCAGGTGAGCTGGTCGCCGATGGCCCGCTGGACCAGGGCCGCGGCCACGGCCGAGTCGACGCCGCCGGAGAGGCCGCAGATCGCGCGCCGGTCCCCGATCTGGTGGCGGATCTTCTCGGTCTCCTCCTCGACGATGTTCACCATCGTCCAGGTCGGCCGGCAGCCGGCGATCTCGAGCAGGAAGTGGCTGAGCACCTGCTGGCCGTGCTCGGTGTGCAGCACCTCGGGGTGCCACTGGACGCCCGCGAGGCGGCGGTCCAGGTCCTCGAAGGCGGCGACCGGGGTGTCCGCGGTCGAGGCGAGCACGTCGAACCCGGCCGGCGCGGCGACGACCGAGTCGCCGTGGCTCATCCACACGCGGTGGTGGCGCGGGAGGTCCGCGAGCAGGGTGCCGCCGTCGGTGACCTCGACGGGCGTGCGGCCGTACTCCGAGCGGCCCGTGCGACGTACCTCGCCGCCGAGGTTCAACGCCATCGCCTGGAAGCCGTAGCACATGCCGAACACCGGGACGCCGGCCGTGAAGATGTCGCCGTCGACGTTCGGGGCGCCGGGCTCGTAGACCGAGGACGGCCCGCCGGACAGGATGATCGCCTTCGGGCCGCGCGCGAGCATGTCCGCGACCGGCATCGTGTGCGGCACGATCTCGGAGTAGACGCGGGCCTCGCGGACCCGACGGGCGATGAGCTGGGCGTACTGAGCGCCGAAGTCGACGACGAGGACGAGGTCGTGGTCGGGGGTCACTGGGTGGTCACGGGACCTTTCCTTTTCTCGGCCGGGGAGACCGGTGAAGGCAGAAGTCTAGCCGCGGGCGGCTGGGCAAAATCCTCACGATCGGTCCCCGCGGAGCCCCTGCCGCACCTAGGGTCGGGCTCAGAGTTCCCGACACGTGCGGAGACGGCGCATGGCCCTCACCGGTGAGGCAACCTCACGAACCCGCCTGCGGCTCGGCGTCCTGGGTCCCCTCTCGGCGTCCATCGACGGCGTCGACGTGGGACTCGGAGGTCGCCGGCAGCAGGCGGTCGTCGCCGTGCTCCTGGTCGCCCGTGGCCAGCAGGTCAGCACCGAACGCCTCCTCGACACGCTGTGGGACGGCGTCCCTCCGCCGAGCGGAGCCGCCAGCCTGCAGTCCTACGTCTCGCACGTGCGCCGGGCCCTCGAGCCCGACCGCGCCCCGCGCACGCCCAGCCGGGTGCTGGTGAGCCGCGGCTCGGGCTACGCCCTGGTCGTGGACGACGACGACGTCGACGCCTGGCGCTTCGAGGACCTCGTGGCGCGGGCGTCCCGGGCGGCCGACCCGGCCGCCCGCGTGAGCCTGCTGCGCGACGCGCTGGCGCTGTGGCGGGGGCCGGCCCTGGCGGAGTACGCCGGGCAGGGGTGGGCGGACACCGAGGCGCGCCGGCTCGGCGAGCTGCGCGACGTCGCCCGCGAGCAGCTGCTCGCCGCCCGCCTCGACACCGGAGACAGCGCGATCGTCGTACCGGAGGCGGAGCGGCTGCTCGCCGAGGAGCCGCTGCGGGAGGAGCGCTGGCGGATCCTGGCGCTGGCGCTGTACCGGTCGCACCGGCAGGCCGACGCCCTGGACGCGCTGCGGCGCGCCCGGGCGCTGCTCGCGGACGAGCTCGGCGTGGACCCGGGTCCGGCGCTGCGCGCGCTCGAGTCCGAGGTGCTCGCCCAGTCCCCGACCCTGGACGCGCCGCCTGCTCGCCGTCCGCGCCGCGAGCGGTCCGAGCCCGAGCCGGCCCGGTGCCGGTGCGGCTGCCGAGCCAGCGCGCCGCCTCGTCCCGGCCGGAGCTCGTCGACCGCGAGGCCGAGCTCGGCCAGCTGCACACCTGCCTCGGTCTCGCGCTCGAGGGTGTGCCCCGCGTGGCCGTCATCGAGGGCCCGGCCGGGATCGGCAAGACCAGCCTGCTGCACCAGGTCCGCGACGACGCCCGGGCCGCCGGCGTGACGGTGCTGAGCGCGCGTGGCAGCCAGCTCGAGAAGGAGTTCGGCCTCGGCGCCGTGCGCCAGCTGTTCGAGCCGGTGCTGACCGACCCGTCCGCACGGTCCAGCCTGTTGACCGGGGCGGCCGCCGGGGCGGCGCAGGTGTTCGACGCGACGTACTCGCCGGTGGACGCCCCGGCCGAGAGCCTGTTCACGATCCTGCACGGCCTCTACTGGCTGACCAGCAACCTGGCCGCGCGCGGGCCGGTGGTGATCGCGGTCGACGACGTCCAGTGGTGCGACACCACGTCGCTGCGGTTCCTCGGCTACCTGGCCCGCCGCCTCGAGGGCCTGCCGGTGCTGCTGGTCGCGACCTGGCGCACCGGTGAGCAGTACGTCGACGACGAGCTGCTGCACGAGCTCACGATCGGGCCCGACGCCGTCTCGGTGCAGCCCGCGCCGCTCAGCGCGGAGGGCACGGCCGAGGTGGTGCGCAGCCGCCTCGTCGGGGCCGACGACGCCTTCGCGTCCGCGTGCTACCGCACCACGTCCGGCAACCCGCTGCTGCTGCGCCAGCTGCTCCGGGCGCTCGAGGCCGAGGGCGTGCGCCCGGACGCCTCGCACGCCGACACGGTCCGGGCGATCGGCTCGCGCGCGGTGTCCAGCATGGTGCTGATGCGGTTCCGCCGGATGCCGCAGGGCAACCGGGAGGTGGCCCGGGCGATCGCCGTGCTCGGCGACGGCGCCTCCCTGCCCATGGTGGCGGCCTTGACCGGGCTCTCCGACGACCTCACCGCCACCGCGATCGCGTCCCTGGCGCGGTCGGAGGTGCTCCGGCCCGACTACCCCCTGGGCTTCGTGCACCCGCTCGTGGAGGCGGCGGTCTACGACGACCTGCCGCTCGGTGAGCGCGAGATGGCCCACGACCGTGCGGCCCACGTGCTGGCCGCGACCGGGGAGAGCCCGGAGAAGGTCGCGGCCCACCTGCTCGCCGTGCCGCCGCGCGGGGACCCCGGCGTCGTCGACCTGCTCCGTGAGGCCGCCGAGCGGGCCCAGGCGCGCGGCTCGACCGACTCGGCGACCGCCTACCTCCGGCGGGCCCTGCTCGAGCCTCCCGGCACCCGAGCTGGGACCCACCCTGCTGATGGAGCTCGGCCGGCTCGAGGCGGTCGTCGACGGGGTCGCCGCGATCGAGCACCTGACCGCGGCGTACCGCAGCCACGGCGACCCGACCCGCCGCGCCGAGGCCGCGATCATGCTGGCCCGCACGGCCGTGTTCGCCAGCGACCGCGGCGAGGCGACCCGCATCGCGCACGCCGCGCTCCAGGACCTGACCCCGGACCTGGTCGACGAGCGCCAGGCGCTCGCCGGGCTCGAGCGCATCTCGGCGTACATGCACGGCCTCCCCGACTACGACGCCGGCCCGGCCCCGGACGTGGTCGGCGAGGGGCCGGGCGCCCGGGCGCTCGCGGCGGCGCTCTCGTGGGAGGAGGTGTGCCGGGGCGAGGACCGCGCACGCGCCGTCGCGCTCGCGCGCTTCGCCCTGGAGCACCGGATCCTCCAGGACGCCGACCCCGGCCTGCTCTGGGTGGTCGCCGCGATGGTGCTCGGCATGGCCGGCGAGGACACCACCGCCTTCTGGGAGCACGAGCTCCAGCACGCCTACCAGACCGGCGGGCTCTTCGCGGCGCTCGCGGTCCACCTGTGGCTCGGCTACGTGCAGTGGCAGCACGGCGACCTGCCCGACGCCCTCCAGTCGATGGTCCAGTGCACCGAGCAGAACGAGCTGTGGGGGTCCAACTACGCGATCGGGCAGACCTACGCCGACGCGTTCATGGTCTGCATGCTGCTGGACCGCGGCTCGCTCGACGAGGCACAGAACGTCGTGGACCTCGCGCACGAGGGCCTTCCGGATCGGCGACGGCGCCCGGCTGTTCGCCGAGGCGCGCGCCAAGGTCGAGCACACCCGCGGCGACCACGAGCAGGCGCTGGCCACCCTGGAGTCGCTCGCCGGCGAGATGACCGTGATGCGGAACCCGGTCTGGCGTCCCTGGCGCTCGATGCGGGCCCGGGTGCTGGCCCGTCTCGGCCGGCTCGACGAGGCGGTGGAGCTGGTCACCGAGGAGCTCGTGCTGGCCCGCCGGTGGGGCACCCCGCAGCTGGTGGGCAAGACGCTGCTGGTCCTCGGCGACCTGCTCACCCGTGCGGGCGACGACCGGGCCGTCGAGCACATCGAGGAGGCGGTGGCGCTGCTGGAGACCACCCGCAACCGGCTGGACCTGGCCCGGGGGCTCTGCGCGCTGGGTGAGCACTGCGTCCCGACCGCCCCGGACCGGGCGCGCGACCTGCTCGGCCGGGCCCTCGAGCTGGCCGAGACGTGCACCGCCGACCGGCTGCGGTCGACCGTCTCGGAGCGGCTGGCCGAGCTCGGGGTCGACGTACCCGCGGCGCCGCGGCAGCGGGCGTCGCTCACCGCGTCCGAGCGACGGATCGCGGAGCTGGCGGCCGACGGCGTCGCGTTCCCGGAGATCGCGCAGTCGCTGTTCGTCACCACCCGCACCGTCACCACGATCGTCGGGTCGGTCTCCGAGCGGCTCGGGGCCGCGTCGCCGCGCGAGCTCCGCGCGGCGCTCGACCGGCTGCCCGCCGGCTGACGCGGCTCAAGTCAACGCCAAGTCGCTCTCAAGCGCCCGGACCGAGAGTGGTGGAGCGCCCCGGACGGGACGCGTCCACCCAGCGAGGAGAACCCACCATGACCATCGAGTCCACCGCACCGACCGGCTCGTCACCCGTCGAGCCGAGCGGAAAGGCGTGCCGGCTGCGCGGCCTGTGCGCGGGCGCCGTGCACCTGCCCGGTGACCCCGGGTACGACGAGGCGCGGATGCCCTGGAACGTCGCGGTCGACCAGCGCCCCGCGGCCGTGGCCTACCCGGCCTGCGCCGACGAGGTCAGCGAGATCGTCCGCGCCGCCGCCGCCAGCGGCCTGCGCGTGGCCCCGCAGGGCACCGGCCACAACGCCGGCCCGCTCGGCCGGCTCGACGACGTCGTCCTGCTGCGCACGTCGGCCATGACCGGCGTACACATCGACCCGGTGCGGAAGATCGCCCGCGTCGAGGCCGGCGTGCTCTGGCTCGACGTCGTGGAGGCCGCCGCCGCCCACGGCCTCGCCGCCCTGCACGGCTCCTCCCCCGACGTCGGGGTGGTCGGCTACACGCTGGGAGGCGGGATCGGGTGGTACGCCCGCCAGCTCGGGATGGCCACCAACAGCGTCACCGCGGTCGAGCTCGTGCTCGGCGACGGCACCCAGGTCCGGGCCGACGAGGACACCAACCCCGACCTGTTCTGGGCGGTCCGCGGCGGTGGCGGCAGCTTCGGCGTGGTCACCGCGATGGAGTTCCGGCTCTTCGACATCGACACGGCGTACGCCGGGATGCTGCTCTGGGACCAGGAGCACGCCGAGAAGGTGCTGCGCGCCTGGGCCGAGTGGACCGTCGACGCCCCCGACTGCGTCACCACGTCGTTCCGGATGCTGAACCTCCCGCCGATGCCGGAGCTCCCGGAGTTCCTGCGCGGGCGCCAGCTCGTGGTGATCGACGGCGCGGTGCTCGCCGACGACGAGACCGCCGCCGGGATCCTGGCCGCCCTGCGCGCCCTGGAGCCGGAGATGGACACGTTCGCACGGGTGCCGGCGGCCGGCCTGGTGCGGCTGCACATGGACCCCGAGGGCCCGACGCCCGCCGTCTCGGCCTCCACGATCCTGGCCGACCTGCCGGACGCGGCGATCGAGACCTTCCTCGCCCTGACCGACCGTGGCTCGGGCTCCACCCTGCTCGCGGCCGAGCTGCGGCAGCTCGGCGGGGCGCTCGCCCGGCCGGCGGAGGGCGCGGGGGCGATGCCCGATGCTCGACGGCCGGTTCGTGCTCTTCGGTGTCGCCATCGCGATGACCCCGGAGATGGGCGCCCAGGGACACGCCGACGCGACCGCCCTGGTGGACGCGCTGACGGCGTACTCCTCCGGACGGGACTACCTCAACTTCGCGGAGGTGCCCGTGGACGTCAGCGCGTCCTTCCCGGAGCGGACCTGGCAGCGGCTCAAGGGCGTCCGCTCGGCGGTCGACCCGGGCGGGCTGCTGAAGGCCAACCACCCGGTGCCGCGGCTCTACGAGAACGGACTGCCGACGTCGTGAGGCGGGGTCCGAGAAAACTTCCGGATCGGACGTAACCCCTCTCGCCCGGCCTTCGTTGAACAGCACGGATCCGGCGGCTTGGCTCCCTCCCAGACCGGATCCCCGCGTCCGTGCAGCTGCGTGGACCGTTCAGGGCCCGACCACCCTCCCTCCCGGTCGGGCCCTGAAGCCGTTAACCGGGGCACTGCCGGGAGCGCCGCGGGTCAGGAGACGGAGACGATGGGCAGGCGCAGGGCGCCGGGGGCCGCCTCAGGGACGGCGGGGTGGGCCGGGGCGACCGGCTCGACCCGCTGGTACGACGTACCGAGCGCGGGTCGCGGGTCGGGCTCGCCCTTGTTCGGCCAGAACGCCATCGCCCGCTCGGCCTGGGCGGTGATCGTCAGGGACGGGTTCACCCCGAGGTTCGCGGAGATCGCCGACCCGTCGACGACGTGCAGGCCCGGGTGGCCGAACATCCGCTGGTAGGGGTCGATGACGCCGGTGGCCTCGTCGTCCCCGATCGTGCACCCGCCGATGAAGTGCGCCGTGAGCGGCTTGTTGAACGGCTCACCGATGGAGCCGCCCGGCTTGCCGCCGACGACCTCCGCCATCTTGCGGACCGCCTGGTTGGCCACCGGGATCCAGGTCGGGTTGGGGATCCCGTGTCCCTGGCGCGAGGAGAGGTGCCACCGGCCCGTCAGGCGGCTGCGCGTGGAGAACACCGTGATCGAGTTGTCGATGGTCTGCATGACGAGGGCGATGACCGTGCGCTCGGACCAGTGCCGGACGTCGTACAGGTCGCGGACGTTGCGGCGCTCCTTCCACATCTCCTTCAGCCAGGTCTGCCACCGCGGGCTCGGGCCGTCCCCGTCGGTGAGCACCGTCTGCATCAGCGACATCGCGTTGCTGCCCTTGCCGTAGCGCACCGGCTCGATGTGCGTGTGCTCGTCCGGGTGGAAGCTCGACGTGATCGCGACGCCCTGGCTGTAGTCGACCGACGTGTCGGGCGCGATGGCGCCGAGGATCGACTCGGAGTTCGTCCGCGACAGGTGGCCGAGCCGCTGCGAGACCCGCGGCAGGTGACCCTCGTCGCGCATCCGGTGCAGCAGCCGCTGGGTGCCGAGCGCGGACGCCGAGAAGACGACCTGCTCGGCGCTCAGCGTCCGGGTGGCCGACCTCCGCCGCGCCTTGGCCTTCGTGAACCGCACTCGTACGTCGTACCCGCCACCCTCCCGCGGGGAGACGCGCGTGACCGTCGTGAGCGGCAGCACCTTCGCGCCGTTCCGCTCGGCCAGGTAGAGGTAGTTCTTGACCAGGGTGTTCTTCGCGTTGTGGCGGCAGCCGGACATGCACTCGCCGCAGCCGATGCACGTGTTGCGGTCCGGGCCGGCGCCGCCGAAGTAGGGGTCCTCCACCCGGGCGCCCCGCTCCTGGCCGGGACCGGAGAAGAGCACGCCGACCGGCGTCGGGCGGAACGTGTCCCCCACGCCCATGTCGGTCGCGACCTTCTCCATCACGTCGTCGGCCGGCGTGCGGAGCGGGTTCTCGACGACGCCGAGCATCCGCTTGGCCTGGTCGTAGAACGGCGCGAGCTCCGACCGCCAGTCGGTGATGTGCCGCCACTGCGGGTCGTCGTAGAACGGCGCGAGCGGCTCGTAGAGCGTGTTGGCGTAGACGAGCGACCCGCCGCCGACCCCGGCGCCGGACACGATCAGGCAGTCCCTGCAGCGCGTCGACGCGCTGGATGCCGTAGCAGCCGACCTCGGGACGGAAGAGGTACCTCCGCAGGTCCCAGGAGGTGCTGGGCAGGTCCTCGTCCTCGAAGCGTGCCCCGGCCTCGATGACGCCGACCCGGTAGCCCTTCTCGGTGAGTCGCAACGCGGTCACCGACCCGCCGAACCCCGACCCGATGACCAGGACGTCGAAGTCGAGATCGTTCATGCACGGCCCAGCTTCTTGAGCAGCCGCGACTGCGCGGTCATCACCTGGGCGAACCGCCGGTCGGAGAGCCCGAACATCGGCCCGAAGCGCAGGAACCGCTGGGTCGCCACGGACTGGGTCTCGGTGTAGCGCAGCACGCCCTCGCCGCCCTGGCGCCGACCGAGACCGGACTCGCGCATGCCGCCCATCGGGGCGTCGATGCTGGCGAAGGTCGCCGCGAACGCCTCGTTGATGTTCACGGTGCCGCACCGGATCTGCTTCGCGACGGCGCGGGCGCGGGGACCGTCCTGGCTGTAGACCGACGCGTTGAGGCCGTACTCCCCGTCGTTGGCGCGCGCGATCGCGTCGGCCTCGTCGGAGAACCGGTAGAGCGAGACCACCGGGCCGAAGGTCTCGTGGCCGAAGCAGGCCATGTCCGGCGTCACGCCCTCGAGCACCGTCGGCTCGTAGTAGAACGGGCCCAGGTCCGGACGGGCCCGACCGCCGGCGAGCACCCGCACCCCCTTGGCGCGGGCGTCCTCGACGTGTGCGCTGGTGGCATCGAGCTGCTGCCGGCTGATCAGCGAACCCATGTCGGCACCCCACGCGAGCCCCGGCTGCATCCGCATCGCCTTGACGCGCGCCACGAAACGGTCCACGAACCGGTCGTAGATCTGGTCCGCGACGAACATCCGCTCGGTCGAGACGCACAGCTGCCCCGCGTTGGAGAAGCCGGCCCGGACGGCCCCTTCGGCGGCGCGGTCGAGGTCGGCGTCGCGCAGCACCAGGATCGGGTTCTTGCCGCCGAGCTCGAGCGAGCAGCCGATCAGGCGGTCGGCGCACTGCTTCGCGATCGCCCTGCCGGTGGCCGTCGAGCCGGTGAAGCAGACGTAGTCGGCGCGACCGATCAGCTCCGGTCCGATCTCGCTTCCCGGCCCGGCGACGACCTGCCACAGGTCCGGGGGGAAGCCGGCCTCCTCGAGCAGCTGCACCCCGAGGAGTGCGGTCAGCATGGTCTGCGCGTCCGGCTTGTGGACCACGGCGTTGCCCGCCAGCAGGGCCGGCAGTCCGTCGCACAGCGCGAGCGTGAACGGGTAGTTCCACGGCGAGATGATGCCGACGACACCCTTGGGGATGCGGTTGACCTCCACCCGGGTGAGGCCCGGCACGACGCCGGCGACCCGCGTGGTGTCGAGGTGTCGGTGGCCGGTCCGGCCGTAGTAGCGCGCGGTCAGTGCCACGTGCAGCGTCTCGCTGTAGGCGTCCATGCGGGACTTGCCGGACTCCCAGCAGATCAGGTCGCTGATCTCGGACTCCCGCTCGAAGAGCAGGTCGTGCAACCGGAGCAGGATGGCCTGCCGCTCGTCGATCGACGTGCGCGCCCACCGCTCCTGCGCGCGCCTGGCCCGGCGGAACGCCTCCGCCACGTCGGCGGGCGAGGACTGCGGGATGGTGCCGAGCGGCTGCCCGTTGAACGGGCAGTACGTGGGGACGCCGGTACCGCTCGTGGCGACCACCCGGTCGGTCAGGCCCCGCACGAACGACGGCTCGAGGGCGTAGCTCGCGGTGGGGTCGGTGCTCGGGTCCTTGACGGTGGGATCAGGCTGAACGCTCATATACCGAGAGTATGTGACCGGTGGTCTCAGTGGCTACCCCTGGGTAACTCCGGGCCGGCTGACGTGGCCCGCGGAGGAGACCGAGATCACCGCGCTGTAGGGACCATTGACCGTGATTGCCGTTTACAGTCGGTGTAACATTTAGTGCATCGGGAGGGCCTCTCCCGACTCATCATCGCCCCTTCGCACGGAAGTAGTTGAATCTTAATGTCTTCGGGGACCGTTCCCTCGCTCCTGTACGTCGCCACCGCGGCCATCGCCGACCGCCAGCGCGACGCGCGCGACCGCAGCCAGGTCGCCATCGCGCGTCGCACGCGCGCCTCGCGCGCCCGCTGACCCACCACGTGAACAGGCGCCGACAGACCACGTGGTCTGCCGGCGCCTGACTGCTGTCCGGGAGGGTCAGCTCGTGGTGAGGGACGTGTCGTCGACCAGGAAGCTGGTCGCGGCCGAGGAGTCCTCGACGCCGAGGAACTTCACGGTGACCGTCTTGCCGGCGTACGCCGACAGGTTCAGCGAGCGGGCCACGTAGGACGTGCCCTTGTTGAGGTTGGAGTACGTCGCCAGCGTCGAGGTCGTGCTGCCGCTGATGACCTGCACCTTGAGCGTGTCGTAGGCCGTGGACGTGGTCGTCTCGTCGCTGGCGATCCGCAGGTAGAACGCCAGCGTCGCCGACGTCGCGGCCGGGATCGCCACGGACTGGCTCACCGAGTCGGTGTGCGTGGTGCCGTACCCGTTCAACCAGGCGTAGTAGGCGCCGGTGCGCGGGGCGGCACCGGCGTCGTTGGTGATCACGCCGGCCGTCTGGGTCCACGAGGTGGCGCCGGACTCGAAGCCCGGGTTGGTCAGGAGGTTGCCACCGGTCGGCGGGGGCGTGGTGCCGCCGCAGGTCTCGGTCGGGGTGACGCTGACGCCCTTCCAGGCGTTCACCGTCGCGGTGCACTGCGTCGACGTCGCGCCGTACAGGTCCTTGGCCGCCTTGACCATGCCGTTCGCGGCCTGCGGGTAGGTGGTCGTCGTGGTCCAGTAGGTGGTCAGCCCGCGGTACCAGATCGCCGCAGCCTGTGTCCTTGCCGAGACCGGTCAGCGTGGTGCCGTTGCAGGTGGTCGAGCTGTGCGAGCGGCCGCCGATGGTCTTGGAGCCGCTGCCCTCGGCGAGCAGGTAGAACAGGTGGTTGCCGACGCCCGAGGAGTAGTGCGGGTCGAGACCGGCGACCGACGAGGACCAGCAGTTCCTCGACCCGCCGTCGGCGGACGGGTTGTCCATCCGGCGCAGGTAGGTGCCGTTCTTCATGATCTTCTCGCCGATGTAGTAGTCGCCCGGGTCCGTCGCGTTCGCGGCCTCGAACTCCACCATCGTGCCGAAGACGTCGGACGTCGCCTCGTTGAGACCACCGGCGTCGCCTGCGTAGTCGAGACCGGCGGTCGCCGACGTGACGCCGTGCGACATCTCGTGACCTGCAACGTCGAGCGACGTGAGCGGCTTGAAGTCGACGTCGCCGTCGCCGTACGTCATGCAGAAGCACGGGTCGTACCAGAACGCGTTGCCGTAGCTCGAGCCGAAGTGCACCTTGGAGTACGCCGCGACGCCGTCGTTGCGGATGCCGGTGCGGTTGAAGTGCGCCTTGTACATGTCCCAGGTCTCGGCCGCGCCGTACGCCGCGTCCACCGCCGCGCTCTGCCGGCTCGAGGTGGTGCCGTTGCCCCAGACGTTGTCGGCGTCGGTGAACAGGGTGCCGGTGCTCGTCTGGCTGGTCGAGCCGTTGGCGTCATACGTCCGGTGCCCGCCGCGCGTCCCGTCGGTGAGCTGGTACGTCGACCCGCTCAGCGTGGTCTGCAGCGACACGGTGCCGCTGTAGAGCGACTGGCCGGAGCCGCTGGCGTCCATCACCTGCGGGAGACGGCCGAGCTGCTTGCCGGACTTCGCGTCGGTGTAGACGAGGTCGTGGATGGGGGTGCCGTCCTTCTCGGTGCCGGTGACCACGGTCTGCCAGGCGAGGACCGGCTTGTGCTGCGCGGCGTACACGACCTTCACCGCGTCGGCGCCGCCTGCCTTCAGGTCGGTGCGCTTCGCGGCGTCGGACTTCGCGGTCGCCCCGGACACCGTCGCGTCCGTCGACGGGACCGCGATCTTGTCGCGGCTCGCGCGGATGACCTGCACCTTCCCGCTGTCGGTCTCGGCGACCACCAGGTCACCGCCGACGACCGGGAGCCCTGCGTAGGTCCGGTTGTAGCGGGTGTGCTGGGTGCCGTCGGCGTCGCGCAGGACGTCCTTGACGACGAGCTGCTCCTGGGCGCCGAGCCGGAGCTTGTCCTTGGTGTCCGCGCGGTCCTGGTTGGCCTCGGCGATGGCTGTCCTGCGCTCGGCGGGGGTGAAGGCGGGGTCCGGACTTCCGGGCTGAGGGGCCGCGGCCGCCACGGCGGAAGCCGGGGCGGGGGTGGCCTGGGCCGGGATGGTGAGGGCCAGCGGGCTGATGGCCAGGGCGGCGATGCCGACCAGACCGATCGCCCGGGCGTTGGTCCCGAGAGGTGCTCGCAACACGTACGTGCCTTTCTCTACCTCGGACGCCGGGATCTCCGGCAGCCGACAAGGAAGGTCCAGGGCAGTGAGGCACCGGACCGAAGGCCGAGCCTGCACCCGTCCGGCACGCACGGATAGCCGTCATCTTGCGCATCTGCACAAACCTGCAAGAACTCCGCGACCAAGCGGGTCAGACGATGTCGGGGGCCTGGACCCGGGCCTCGTCGGCCTCCTGGTCGGTCAGGGCGCGCTGGCTCTGCCGCTCCGCCTCGACGCGGCGCAGGTAGTGGTCGACCTCGTCGTCGAGCCGGGCACCGTCCCAGCCGAGCTCGCCGGCCATCAGCTCGGCGGCGGGGCGCGCGGCGGCGATGCCCCGGTCGAAGGTCTCGATGGAGATGCGGGTGCGCCGGGTCAGCACGTCGTCGAGGTGCCGGGCGCCCTCGTGGCTCACCGCGTAGACCACCTCGGCCCGCAGGTAGTCCTCCGCGCCGGGCAGCGGCCGCGCCAGGTCGGGGCGGTCGGCGACCAGGGCGATGATCTCGTCGATGAGGCCGCCGTACCGGCCGAGCAGGTGGTCGATCCGCGCCGGGTGCAGGCCCGAGTCGCGCGCCAGCGACAGCCGCTGGTTGGTGCGGGTCTCGAAACCGTCGGCGCCCGCGAGCCGCACGACGTCGGTGACGCTCGCCGGCACGGCCCCGCCGAGCGAGTGCACCGCGGCGTCGACGGCGTCGCGCGCCATCACGCGGTAGGTCGTGTACTTCCCGCCGGCGATCATCACCAGACCGGGGACCGGCGCGACGACGGTGTGCTCCCGCGAGATCCGGCTGGTCGGCTCCGACTCCCCCGAGGCGAGCGGCCGCAGGCCGGCGTAGACGCCCTCGACGTCCTCGTGCCGCAGCGGCTCCTTGAGCACGGCGTTGACGTGTCCGAGCAGGTAGTCGATGTCCGAGCGCGACGCGGCCGGGTGCGCCTTGTCGAGGTCCCAGGGGGTGTCCGTGGTGCCGATGATCCAGTGCCGGCCCCAGGGGATCACGAACAGCACGGACTTCTCGGTGCGGAGGATCAACCCGGTCTCCGAGCGGATCCGGTCACGCGGGACGACGAGGTGGATCCCCTTGCTGGCTTGGACCTTGAGCGCACCGCGTCCGCCGACGAGCTGCTGGATGTCGTTGGTCCAGACCCCCGCGGCGTTCACGACGACACGGGCGCGTACGTCGAACGAGCGGCCGGTCTCGAGGTCGACGACCGTGGCGCCGGTGACACGTTCGCCCTCCCGCAGGAACCCGACGACCTTCGTGCGGGACGCGACGTGGGCGCCCTGGCCGGCGGCGGTCCGGGCCACGGTCACCGTGTGCCGCGCGTCGTCGACCTGCGCGTCGTAGTAGCGGATCGCCCCGACCAGGGCGTCGGCGCGCAGGTCGGGCGCGAGCCGCAGGGCACCGCGTCGGGTCAGGTGCTTGTGACGGGGCACGCCGACGTCGTACTTCCCGGCCATCGCCATCGCGTCGTAGAGCGCCAGCCCCGCTCCGGCGTACGGCCGCTCCCAGCCGCGGTGGGTGAGCGGGTAGAGGAACGGCACCGGGCGCACGAGGTGCGGCGCGAGACGGGTCAGCAGCAGGCCGCGCTCCTCGAGCGCCTCCTTGACCAGCCCGAAGTCGAGCATCTCGAGGTAGCGCAGGCCGCCGTGGATGAGCTTGCTCGACCGTGACGACGTGCCGGACGCGAAGTCGCGCTGCTCGACCAGGCCGGTCGAGAGCCCGCGGGTGACGGCGTCCAGCGCGGTGCCGCAGCCGACCACCCCGCCGCCGACCACCAGCACGTCCAGCTCCGCGGCGCCGAGGGCGCGCAGGGCGTCCTCGCGCTTGGCGGGGCTGAGGGCGGTGCTCACGAGACGGCGACGCGCAGCCGGGTGCCGAGGGAGTCGCGCCGGTGGCGGGCCATCGGGTGCTCGCGCTGGGTCCGCCGCACCACGTCGAGGTCGAGGTCGGCCACGACCACCGCCGGTGACTCGTCCCCGACCCGCTGCAGCGCACGGCCCTCGGGGTCGTAGACCGCGCTGCCTCCGCTGAAACGGCCCGCACCACAGGTCCCGGTCAGGCCGGCGAAGGCGACGTAGATGCCGTTGTCGAGGGCCCGCGCGGCGTAGTAGACGTCGCGGCGGTGCTCGGCGCCGACGTAGTAGGCGGCCGGCACGAGGTACGCCGCCGCGCCGCCCGCCGTCGCCGCGAGCGCGTGCTCCGGGAAGCAGCCGTCGTAGCAGACGCCGAGCGCGAGGTCCCAGCCGTCGACGACGATCGTGGCCCCGTGGTCGCCGGGCGCGAAGAAGTCCCGCTCGGAGCCGCAGAGGTGCTGCTTGTCGTAGGGCGCCGACACCTCGCCGTGCGCGTCGACCACGAGCACCGAGAGCGTCGACTCGTCGAGGGCGCGGCGTACGGCGGCCCCGACCACCACCACCACGGAGCGGGAGCCGGCGACGTCGGACAGCGGGGCGAGCACCTCGTCGTCGAGACCGAGGGAGGCGTCGTGCCCCCAGGCGGCCTCGTCGTAGCCGGTGAGGAACAGCTCGGGCAGCACGACGACCCGCGCGCCCCGGTCCGCGGCGGACGAGACGAGGGAGACCGCCGTCGCGACGTTGGTCGCGACGTCCCCGGGGACCGACTCGGCCTGCGCGGCCGCCACCCTCAGCAGCCCGGGGGTCGGGCTCACTGGACGACGACCTCGACCCGCTGGAACTCCTTGAGCTCGGTGTAGCCCGTGGTGGCCATCGCCCGGCGGAGCGCGCCGATCAGGTTCATGGTGCCGTCGGCGGTGCGCGAGGGACCGAAGAGGATCTCCTCGAGCGTCCCGACCGTGCCGATCTCGATGCGCTCCCCGCGCGGCAGGTCGGCGTGCCAGGCCTCGGAGCCCCAGTGGTAGCCCTGCCCGGGTGCCTCCTTGGCGCGCGCCAGCGGCGAGCCGACCATCACCGCGTCGGCACCGCAGGCGACGGCCTTGGCCAGGTCGCCGGAGCGGCCGATCGAGCCGTCGGCGATCACGTGCACGTAGCGGCCGCCGGACTCGTCGAGGTAGTCCCGCCGGGCCGCGGCCACGTCCGCGACGGCGGACCCCATCGGCACCGAGATGCCCAGGACCGTCCGGGTGGTGTGCGCGGCGCCGCCGCCGAAGCCGACGAGCACGCCCGCGGCGCCGGTGCGCATCAGGTGCAGGGCCGCCTGGTACGTCGCACAGCCACCGACGATCACGGGCACGTCGAGCTCGTAGATGAACTCCTTGAGGTTCAGCGGCTCGGCCTGGCCGGACACGTGCTCGGCGGAGACCGTCGTGCCCCGGATCACGAACATGTCGCAGCCGGCGTCGACGACCGCCTTCGCGAACTCCTTGGTGCGCTGCGGGGACAGCGATCCCGCGACGGTGACCCCTGAGTCGCGCATCTCCTTGAGCCGGGCGGTGATCAGCTCGGCCTTGATCGGCTCGGCGTACATCTCCTGGAGCCGCGCGGTCGCCCGCGGGCCGTCGAGCGCGGCCACCTCGGCGAGCAGCTCGCCGGGATCGTCGTACCGGGTCCACAGACCCTCGAGGTCGAGGACGCCGAGGCCGCCGTGCTTGCCGAACGCGACGGCGGTCTGCGGCGACATGACCGAGTCCATCGGCGCCGCCATGATGGGCAGCTCGAAGCGGTAGGCGTCGATCTGCCAGGCGACCGAGACCTCCTCGGGGTCGCGGGTCCGGCGCGAGGGCACGATCGCGAGGTCGTCGAACGAGTACGCGCGGCGTCCGCGCTTGGCGCGACCGATCTCGATGTCCATGGCCCCGAGCCTATCGGGGGCGCTCCCCGGGCCGGGCAGCCGTCAGCCGGGCGAGCGCACCTGAGCTCATCGCTGCCGCGCGACCGGACCACGCGTCCGGGAGGCGAGGACGACCAGGGCGCCGACCACCGAGGCGGCGGCCGTCACCAGCGCCGCACGGTTCCAGCCGTCGACCAGGCCTTGCGTGGTGACCGCTCCCGCGGCGATCACCGACACCACCGTGACACCGACGGCCGACCCGACGTACCGCGCCGTGTTGTTCGCGCCGCTGCCGACGCTGCCCCGGCCCGGCGGCACGCTGGCGACCGCCTCACGTCCGAGTGCCGCGTTGAGGACGCCGCTGGCCAAGCCGGCGATGAACAGGCCGGGCACGAAACGCATCCAGGTCGACTCCAGTCCCGACGCCGTACTGCGCGAGCTGGCCGACGGCCACGCCGAGCAGCCCGCCCGCGAGCTGCACCCGGCCCGGGACACGGGCGGGGATCCGCCGGGCGAGGAGCGCGGTCACGACGCTCGTGGCCGACCACAGCAGCATCAGCACCGAGGCCTGGATCGCGGAGACACCGAGAGCGCGGCCGGCGAAGCCCGGGAAGTACGACGTCAGGGCGATCACTCCCGCACCGGTGGCGAAGGCCGCGACCGTCGCCGCGACGAAGGGCGGGTGCCGGAACAGCGCGAGCTCGAGCATCGCGGCCGTGCTACGGCGCTCGACCGCGACGAACGCGACGAGGAGCACCAGGCTGGCCCCGGCCAGCAGCCACCGTCGTCGGCGAGGTCCAGCCAAGCCGGCCCTCCACCAGGGCGGCGAGCAGCGCGCTCATCCCGCCGGCGAGGAGCACGAGTCCGGCCAGGTCGAGCGGGCGTCGCTCCGCCGACCGGGACTCGGTGACGACCCGCAGCGCGGCCCCTCCGACCACGAGGGTGGCGACGGCCAGCACCCAGTACGCCACCCGCCAGGAGAGCGCGAGGTCGAAGCCGGCCGCCATCAGCGGACCGATCGCGATGCCCGCGCCGACGCTCGCGCCCCAGACGCCGCTTGCTGCGGCGCGCCCGGGGCCGGGCGGGAACGTCGCAGCGACGATCCCCAGGCTCGACGCCATGACCGCCGCTCCCCCGACTCCCTGCAGGACGCGGGCCGCGACGAACAGCAGCACGCCCGGTGAGACGGCGGCGAGCACGGACGCGAGCCCGAGCACCAGCATCCCCACGGCGAACGTGCGGCGCCGGCCGAAGTCGTCGGAGATCGTGCCGGTCGAGAGCAGCGCCGCCCCGAGGCCGATGCTCATCGAGCTGAGGATCCAGGTGCGTCCCGACGTGCCCGCCCCCAGCGTCGCCGCCGTGCTGTTCAGCGTGGCGATGGGCGCCGTGAAGGCCACCAGGGTGAGCAGGGTGCCGAGGGCGGCGACCCCGAGCTGCGCCCTGGCGGAGCGCTCGGCGACGGCGGTGGGCCGGGAGCGGGTCTGCATGACGGATGACTCTACCAGGATTTGGTTCGTTCACCAGACCAAGTGCGCTAGGCTGGACACATGGCACTCGGCGTCGACTACGCACGGCAGGACTGCTCCCTCGCCCGGGCCCTGGAGGTCGTGGGTGAGCGGTGGACCCTGCTGATCCTCCGCGACTGCTTCCTCGGGGTGCGCCGGTTCTCCGACTTCGAGGCGCACCTCGACATCTCCAAGGCCGTGCTCAGCCAGCGCCTGGCCGCGCTCGTCGAGGCCGGCCTGCTGACCCGCACCGAGGACGGCGGACACCGTCAGTACGCCGTGACCGAGCGCGCCCGCGACCTGTGGCCGGCGATCTTCGCGCTGACCCAGTGGGGTGAGCAGGAGTGCGCCGCCCCGCGGGGACCGCGACGGATCTTCGAGCACGCCGGCTGCGGTGGCCGGGTGGCACGCGACGGCGCGTGTACGGCGTGCGGGGCGATCCCGGCCCCGGCGGACCTGGAGAGCCGACCCGGCCCCGGGGCCGACCCGACCGTCCGCGAGGACCCGGTGTCCCGGGCGCTGCGCACGCCGGCGCCGGCTGCTCGAGCCGCTGCCCGTGCGCTGACCGGCGCGGGCGTCAGCGGCCGGAGTAGTTGGGCGCCTCGACGGTCATCTGGATGTCGTGCGGGTGGCTCTCCTTGAGCCCGGCCGGCGTGATCCGGACGAACTGGCCCCGCTCCTTGAGCTCCGGGACGGTCCGCGCGCCGACGTAGAACATCGACTGGTGCAGGCCGCCGACGAGCTGGTGGGCGACCGCGGACAGCGGGCCGCGGTAGGCGACCTGGCCCTCGATGCCCTCCGGCACGATCTTGTCGTCGCTGGCCACGTCGGCCTGGAAGTAGCGGTCCTTGGAGAACGACTTCTTGCCGCGCGAGGCCATCGCGCCGATCGACCCCATGCCGCGGTAGGTCTTGAACTGCTTGCCGTTGACGAAGATCAGGTCGCCCGGGCTCTCGTCGCAGCCGGCGAGCAGCGAGCCCACCATCACGGTGTCGGCACCGGCCACGAGGGCCTTGGCGATGTCACCGGAGTGCTGCAGACCGCCGTCGCCGATCACCGGGACACCGGCCGGTCCGCACGCCAGCGACGCCTCGTAGATCGCGGTGACCTGCGGGACGCCGACACCCGCCACCACGCGCGTCGTACAGATGGAGCCCGGTCCGACGCCGACCTTGACCGCGTCGACACCCGCGTCGACGAGCGCCTGGGCCCCGCTGCGGGTCGCGACGTTGCCGCCGATCACCTGCACGTGCCTGGTCGCCGGGTCGCTCTTGAGCCGCCGGATCATCTCGAGCATCAGCCGGGCGTGGCCGTTGGCGACGTCCGGCACCAGCACGTCGACCCCGGCCTCGACCAGTGTCGTGGCCCGCTCCCACGCGTCGCCGAAGTAGCCGATCGCCGCACCCACGAGCAGCCGGCCGTCGGCGTCGTTGGAGGCGTAGGGGAACTGCTCGCCCTTGACGAAGTCCTTGACCGTGATGAGCCCGACCAGGTGGTCCTCGTCGTCGACGATCGGCAGCCGCTCACGCTTGTGCTGGCGCAGCAGCCGGGTCGCCTCCTCGCGCTCGATGCCCTCGTGGCCGGTGATCAGCGGCATCGTCGTCATCACGTCGCCGACGAGCCGGGTGCCCCACTCGGCGACCGGGACGAAGCGCAGGTCGCGGTTGGTGATGATGCCGATCAGCCGGTTGTCCTCGTCGACGACCGGGAGCCCGGAGACGCGGTACTGGCCGCAGATCTCGTCGAGCTCCTCGAGGGTCGCCTTGGGGTGGATCGTGATCGGGTTGGAGATCATCCCGGTCTGGGTCCGCTTCACGAGGTCGACCTGGTAGGCCTGGTCCTCGATCGACAGGTTGCGGTGCAGCACGCCGAGGCCGCCCTGCCGGGCCATCGCGATCGCCATCCGGGACTCGGTCACCGTGTCCATGGCGCTCGACACCAGCGGGATCCGCACCGAGATGTCGCGGGTCAGCCGGGTGGTGGTGTCCACCTCGCTCGGGACGACGTCCGTCTCCCCCGGCAGCAGCAGCACGTCGTCGTAGGTCAGGCCGATCGCGGCGAACTTGTCGGGGACGCCGGCGGAGTTGAAATCCATGAGGCCCTTCTCGGAGCGGGTGACGGGCGGGCCACCAGCCTACCGGGCCGCCCCTCGTCACTCCCGTCTTTCACGAACGGAAGCGCCTCGGGAACTGTGCGAGGATCCCGGCGCTCAGGACGTCGGCCATCTGCAGGATGTGCCGGTGGATCTTGTCGTACGTCACGACGCTCCCCGCGTAGTCGCCACCCAGCTCGTCAGCGGCCTCGGTCAGGGTCTGGTCGAGGTGCGTCCTCATCATGGCGCGCACCTGCGCCCTCGGCCAGGACTTCCGGTTCAGCGACGAGAGGAAGTCGGAGATGTCGTCGGAGTTGGCGTACCAGCGCGTCCGGGCCGACGCGAACTTCGCGGTGTCGCCCGCCTTGGCCGCCTGGAGCAGCTCGACGGCGATGGTGATGTGGTCGTCCAGCAACGAGGTGAGCCGGTTGCCGGCCGCGGCGCCGTAGAACGGCTTGAACGCTTCTGCCGATGTCCGCCTGGTTCCTCAGCAGCCGTCCGGCGGTGGCGGAGAAGCCGTTCGAACCGTCGGCGAAGGAGACGATCGCAAGCCGGGTCCAGGTGACGTGGTCCTCCCACAGCTTCCGCATCCGGTCGTGGAAGGCGAGCTGCCTCGCCGTCAACGCGTGCGCCGCGTGGGCGTGCGCGTGCGTCGGCGCGCGCTGGGCCGACTCGTGGGTCCCGGCGGAGCCGGTGAGCAGCGCCGCGAGCAGCGCGACGACCACGAGGATCGGTGCCGGAACAACACGGACGGCGTTTTCGCTGGGTCGGTTCATCGGCTACCTTTCGGTCGGGCCGCAGCAGCACGCAGGCTGCGGCGGCGACCTCGGCCGTGGTGGTGACCACGCCGAGGGCATCGGGTTCTCAGGGATGGGGACGAGCACCGGGATCCCGGTGGTGCGGGAGAGCACGTAGCAGAGGGCGACGGCCGACAGCACGGTCACCTGAGCGTGCCGCCCGAGCCCGGGCGCGCGGCCTCCCCGACAGCGCCGCGCACACGGCCAGCGCCACCGACGACAGCGCGAACGCGGTCGCCAGCGCCCACCCCGCCTCGTGGTAGTGCTCCGGGACCAGCGCAGCGTGCACGCCGGCGCTGGCCGCGCACACGAGTGCCACCGCGCCGCGCACCTGCACGTTGACCGCGGGACCGGCGGTGAGAATCGCGGAGTCAGAGAGGCTCATGCCATGTTTGCGTCGCTGCCGCGAGGATTCTTACCTCGCTTCGGTAAGAAGGTGCCGCTGTCGTGCAGCAAACAGTCGTGAGCATCCATCCGCACGGACACCTGACCCGTTGCCTGCATCGGCAGGACCGGGTGGACGTGTGCTCCTGGCGGCTCTGCTGGTTGCTCGACGCCGGCTTCGACGGTGAGCTCGCCCAACGTCTGGCGGCCGACCCGCGGGCGGACCTGCATGCGCTGCTCGAGCTCGTCGACCAGGGCTGCCCACCTGCGCTCGCGGCCAGGATCCTCGAGCCGTTCCCGGCACCGGGCGTCACGCCGTGACGACCGTCGGCTCGGACGCGGCGGACAGCACCCTCTCCGGCATCGTCGACTGGGTCGAGGCCTTGACCCTGCCCGGTCCGGCGCAGGACGAGGCGATGCGGCTGCTGCACGACCTGATGGTGCACGCCGCCAGGTGCCAGGTGCTCCGGATGCGCTCCACGCTCGGCGGCGTCGGCCCCGCGGTCGTCGAGGAGATCGCGAACCAGTCCGCCGACGAGGCGATGATGGCGGTGCTCCGCAAGCTGGGGACGTTCGAGGGGCGGAGCCGGTTCACCACCTGGGCGTACAAGTTCGCGGTGCTGCAGGCCGCCACCGACGTACGCAGCCGGGCCTGGCGGGACCGGGACGTGCACCTCGACGGGCTGGAGCTGCTGGCGGACCAGGGATCGGCCCCGGAGCAGTACGCCGAGGCGGCCGACCTGGCCGGGGTGGTGCGCGCCGCGATCGAGAACGAGCTGTCCCCGCACCAGCGCCGGATCCTGGTCGCCCTGGTGGTCGACGGGGTCCCGATCGACGTCCTCGCAGACCGGCTGGGGGCGACGCGGAACGCGCTGTACAAGACCCTTCACGACGCCAGGAAGCGGCTGCGTGCCCACCTGCGCGACACCGGCTACCTCGCGGACATCGACCGACAGGCGGGAAGGTCATGAACCACAGGCATCGGCCACTCGGACCCGACCTGGTCGGCAGGCTCACCCTGGACACCGAGCCGTGGCTGTCGTGCGAAGACTGCTTCCGGCTCGTGGACGAGTACGTCGAGGCCCTCCTCGACGGCCACCGTGACGCGATGCCGGCCATGCGGGTGCACCTGTCCGGCTGCCCCGCCTGCGCGGAGGAGGCCGCGACGCTGCTGGTGCTTGCCGCCGAGGACTCCGGCGTCGACCCGACCGCCGCGCTGGCCTGGCTGGACGGCGCCGCGGGGCGCTGACCGATCCGTCGGTCATCGCGTCAGCGGGACGCCGGCACCATCGCCAGCGGCTTCAGCCCGTCCACCCCGACGGTGACGACGACCGAGTCACCGTCGAGCCGGATCCGGGCCCGCAGGCCGGACGCGAACGCCAGGGACATCAGCGCCGGGTTGTGGGTGCGGCTGCGGAGCACCACCTCGGAGGCGCCGTGGCCGCGCGCCAGCCGCGCCGCCCCGGACAGCAGCTGGGTGCCGAGGCCGCGGCGCTGCCAGCCGTCCTCGACCAGCAGGGAGACCTCGGCGATGGCGTTCTCGCACGTGGAGATCGACGCGACGCCGACGACCTCGTCGCCGACGGAGGCGACCAGCGCCCCGTTCCCGGCGAGCAGCAGCCGCCGGGCGAAGCGGTCGTCGATGCGGGCCAACGGCGCGGCGTACCTGCGGTAGACCGAGTCGGCCGAGCAGCGCGCGTGCATCCGCACGAGGGCCGCCGTGTCGTCGAAGGTCGCGAGCCGGACCGTCGGCAGGCCGGACACGTAGGGCGAGGGCGCGGCGGCCGGCTCGTCGTACCCCGGCCCGAGCGGGTCGGCACCGACCAGCTCGGCGGCCACCTCGGCGAAGGCGACGGCGCGGGCGTGCTCGGTCGGGGTGAACGGGGCCGTACGGCGCAGCGTGACCCGGTGCGGGCCCACGGCGACGGTCAGCGTGTCCTGCACGGCGCTGAGCTCGTCGCCCTCGGGCAGGGCCGGGGTGGCGTCGAGCAGCCGGGCGAGCACGCTCGGCCAGGCTGCTGGTGTCGGAGGCCAGCCGGCGCAGGCCGTGGAGGTACTGGATCGGCCCGTCCACGAGGGCGTGCTCCGTGCAGGTCCCGACCGTGACCTGCGCACCGCCGGCCTCCTCGATCAGCCTGGCGACGTCGGCGAGGCCCCACGAGTCGGGAGCGCGGAGCACCAGCTCGTCGGTGACGCCCTCGACGCCCGGGAAGATCTGCAGCCCGAGGATGTTCGCGCCCTGCTCGCCGCAGGCCCGGGCCAGGGCGGCCAGCGCCCCCGGACGGTCGAGCATCGTCGTACGCACACGGAACAGCACGGCTGCCTCCTCGGGACTCGCTCCTGGACGACCACCAGGGTGGGCCAGGGAGGTTCCGACCGTGCTGCCGCGATGTTGCGGGGATGAAAACTTCCGGGACCCCTACTGCACCGAGGCCGGGTCCATCCAGATGACCTCCCAGGCGTGCCCGTCGAGGTCGTAGAAGCTGCGGCCGTACATGAAGCCCTCGTCCTGCGGTTCCTTCGTGAGCGTGCCGCCGAGCTCGACCGCCTTGTCCACCAGTGCGTCGACCTCCTCCCGGCTCTCCGCCGACACCCCGACGATCGCCCCGGTCGTGGCGGCCGGGTCGGCGACGTCCTTGGTGACGAAGGTCGAGAAGAACGGCCGGGCGAGCAGCATCACGAAGGCCTGCTCGCTGACCACCATGCAGGTGGCGTTCTCGTCGGTGAACTGGCTGTTGAACGCGAACCCGAGCTGCGTGAAGAAGTCGACGGACTTCGTCAGGTCCGCGACGGGCAGGTTCACGAAGATCAGGCGCGACATGCGGCTCTCCCTGGGATCCGGGGCGTGGGTGCTTCGTCAGGTTGGACCGCCGTCGCGCCCCGAACTCATCGGCCGCGTCCCGGACGCACGAGCGCCGCCCGGGATGACCGGGCGGCGCTCAGGTGTGCACGTGCTGTGGACGGTTCGCCCGCGGCGTACCTCGGGTGGAGCGTCCGTAACCCCGCGTTACAGGCGGCGGGGCCGGGGTGGATCAGTGACCGTGGCCGTGGCCGTGACCGCCGCCGGCGGGGGCGGCGTCCTCGTCCTCGGGCTTCTCGACGATCAGCGTCTCGGTCGTGAGCAGCAGGCCCGCGATCGACGAGGCGTTGACCAGCGCGGAGCGGGTCACCTTCACCGGGTCGAGAACACCCTGGGCGACGAGGTCGCCGTACTCGCCGGTGGCGGCGTTGTAGCCCTCACCGAGCTTGCCCTCGCGGACCTTGGCGACGACGACGTAGCCGTTGACACCACCGTTCTCGGCGATCCAGCGCAGCGGCTCGTCGACCGACTTGGCGACGATGCGGACACCGGTCGCCTCGTCACCGGTGAGGCCGAGGCCGTCGGAGAGCACCGAGACGGCGTGCACCAGCGCGGAACCGCCGCCGGCGATGATGCCCTCCTCGATCGCGGCCCGCGTCGCGGAGACGGCGTCCTCGATGCGGTGCTTCTTCTCCTTGAGCTCGACCTCGGTGGCCGCGCCGACCTTGACGACGCACACGCCGCCGGCCAGCTTCGCGAGACGCTCCTGGAGCTTCTCCCGGTCCCAGTCGGAGTCGGTGTTCTCGATCTCGGCCTTGATCTGGTTGACGCGCGACTCGACCTCGTCCTTGTCACCCGCGCCGTCGACGATCGTGGTGTTGTCCTTGGTGACCGTCACGCGGCGGGCCTGGCCGAGCACCTCGAGCCCGACCTGGTCGAGCTTGAGCCCGATCTCGGGCGAGACGACCTGGCCGCCGGTGAGGGCGGCGATGTCCTGCAGCATGGCCTTGCGGCGGTCACCGAAGGCCGGCGCCTTCACCGCGGCGACGTTGAACGTGCCGCGGATCTTGTTCACGACCAGGGTGGACAGCGCCTCGCCGTCCACGTCCTCGGCGAGGATGAACAGCGGCTTGCCGGTCGCGATGACCTTCTCCAGCAGCGGCAGCAGCTCGGCGATCGCGCTGATCTTGCCCTGGTGGATGAGGATGTAGGGGTCCTCGAGGACGGCCTCCATGCGCTCCGGGTCGGACACGAAGTACGGCGAGATGTAGCCCTTGTCGAACTGCATGCCCTCGGTGAACTCGAGCTCGGTGCCCATGGTGTTGGACTCCTCGACGGTGATCACCCCGTCCTTGCCCACCTTGTCGAACGCCTCGGCCAGCAGGCTGCCGATGTGCGCGTCACGCGACGAGACGGTGGCGACGGCGGCCATGTCGGACTTGTCGTCCACGGGGCGGGCGGCGTCGCGCAGGGCGGTGCCGACGGCCTCGACGGCCAGGTCCATGCCGCGCTTGAGGCTCATCGGGTTCGCACCCGCGGCCACGGCGCGCAGGCCCTCGTGGACCATGGCCTGGGCGAGCACGGTCGCGGTCGTCGTACCGTCACCGGCGACGTCGTTGGTCTTGGTGGCCACCTCCTTCGAGAGCTGCACACCGAGGTTCTCGAACGGGTCGTCGACCTCGATCTCGCGGGCCACGGTCACGCCGTCGTTGGTGATCGTCGGCGCACCCCACTTCTTGTCGAGGACGACGTAGCGGCCCTTGGGGCCGAGGGTCACCTTGACGGCGTTGGCGAGGGCGTCCACGCCACGCTCGAGGGAACGGCGGGCGTTCTCGTCGAACTCCAGAATCTTCGGCATCTGTGGATGCCCCTTCCTGATGGTCTTGGTTTGCTGCTGAAAGACATGCGCCCCGGGGGCCCGAACGGAATCAGGCCGCCCGGGGCGGAGTCAGGATGCTGCGGTGTGGCTCAGCCGACGACGGCGAGCACGTCGCGCGCCGAGAGGATGAGGTACTCCTCGCCGCCGTACTTGATCTCGGTGCCGCCGTACTTGCTGTAGATGACCTTGTCGCCGACCTTGACGTCGAGCGGGACGCGGTTGCCGTTGTCGTCGATGCGACCCGGACCGACGCTCAGGACCTCGCCCTCCTGGGGCTTCTCCTTGGCGGTGTCCGGGATGACCAGGCCGGAAGCAGTGGTCTGCTCGGCCTCGAGCGCCTTGACGACGACGCGGTCCTCGAGAGGCTTGATGTTGACCGACACGATGTCGACCTCCACTTTCGAAGTTGTCGAGAGGGATGTTCACGGATGCTTGGTGCGGGTTTCGTCGGACGCCGTCGCGGGGGTCGCCCGGTCCACCTGCACTGGCACACTCGGGGTGAGAGTGCCAACGCCAAACTAGCACTCGTCGCCCGTGAGTGCCAGGCGGCCCCGGTGGTCCGGGACGTTCGGCCTGACAGGATGGCGCGCGTGGACCTCGACGCCTTCCGCTGGCTGCTCACCGAGCCCGGCCAGGCCCTCCTCGTCCGGGCCACCCAGCTGTACGTCGACCACGCCGGCGACCCGGTGCGGACCGCGAACGCCCTTCGCCACGACACCGGTGTCGACCCCGGCCATGCCGCGGCCGCGCTGACCCAGGTGGACCTGCGGGCGCGGGCCGTGCCCAAGCTCGGGAGCGACGCCACGCGGATGTACTTCACGCCTGACGGGCTCGAGCAGGCCACCCGGTCCCGGGTCGCGACGCACCGCGCCGCTCGGGTGGCTCTCGCGCAGCCCTCCGTCGGTGCTGGACCTCGGCTGCGGCATCGGGGGTGACCTGGTGGCCCTGGCGCGGGCAGGGCTGACCGTCGCCGGCATCGACCACGACGAGCTCCGGGTGGAGGTGGCCCGCGCCAACCTCGACGCCCTCGGGCTGGGTGGGGCCGTGCAGGTCGCGTCCGCCGAGGACGTCGACGTCTCGGGCTTCGGCGTGGTCTTCGCCGACCCGGCCCGTCGTACCGCCCGGGGCCGGGTGTTCGACGTGGACGGCTGGTCGCCCCCGTGGGACTTCGTGACGGCGGCTGCTGCACCGGCCGTCGGTCGTCAAGGTGGCGCCGGGCGTCCCGCACTCGCTGCTGCCCGACGACGTCGAGGCCGAGTGGGTCTCCGACGAGGGCGAGGTCAAGGAGGCGGCGCTCTGGTCCCCGCAGCTGGCCACGGTGCGACGGCGCGCGACGGTGATCCGGGGCGCGGGTCTGGCGTCGCTGACCGACGAGGACGACCCCGGCGAGGCGGACGTCCGCCCGGTCGGCCGCTGCCTCTACGAGCCGGACGGTGCGGTGATCAGGGCCGGCCTGGTGACGGCGGTCGCGGCGGGCGTCGACGGCGGGCTGGTCGACGAGCACATCGCCTACGTCACCAGCGACGAGGCGTTCACGACCCCGTTCGCCCGGTCCTACGAGGTGCTGGCCGAGCTGCCCTACAAGGAGAAGGCCCTGAAGGCGGCGCTGCGGGCCCGTGGCATCGGGAGGCTGACGATCAAGAAGCGGGGCGTCGACGTGGTGCCCGACGAGCTCCGCAAACGGCTGTCGCTGCACGGCGAGCAGGAGGGCACCCTCGTGATGACCCGCGTCGCCGGCAAGGGCACCGCCCTCCTCGTCCGCCCCTTCTGACGCGACCCGTCACCAACGCAGCATGATCCTCGGCGTGTCGGTGCAGACCTGACGGGTCGATATCCGCTGGCGCCCGCGCCGCCGCCTCGGGGAGACTGGGCCGATGGTGTCCACCGAGCAGCTCCTCGCCTTCGGCGTCGCCGCGCTGGTCCTGATCGCGATCCCCGGGCCGAGCGTGGTGTTCGTGATCGGCCGGGCGCTGGCCTACGGCCGGGGCGTCGCGCTGTGCACCGTGCTCGGCAACAGCCTCGGCCTGCTCGTCATCCTGGTGCTCGTCGCGCTGGGTCTCGGCGTGGTCGTCGCGGAGTCGATCCTGGTGTTCACGGTCCTGAAGCTGCTCGGCGCTGCGTACCTCGTCTACCTCGGCGTCCACGCCATCCGGCACCGTCGCGGGATCCGGGTGGCGGACGACGTACCCGTCCCTGCGCTGTCGCGGCCCCGGGCCGTCCGCCAGGGGTTCGTCGTGGGCGTCTCGAACCCCAAGGCGTTCATGATCTTCGCGGCCGTTCTGCCGCAGTTCGTCGACCGGGGCGCGGGGCACGTGCAGGCCCAGATGGTGCTCCTCGGCCTGCTCGCGTTCGTGATCGGCCTGCTCTCCGACAGCGTGTGGGCGGTGCTGGCGAGCCGGCTGCGGTCCTGGTTCAACGCGTCCCCGAAGCGGGGCGAGGCGATGGGGACGGTCGGGGGCGTCTCGATGATCGGCCTCGGCGTCGGCATCGCGGTCACCGGCCGGCCGCAGTAGCGAGGCCCGCGGCCGCCGCCGACCCGTCACCTCTGCGTCGACACGCCGCCAGAACTGCTGCATTCCTGACTGGTCGGCGGTCAGGAGTGCAGGCGCCAGGCGTCCTCGACGAGCTCGGCGACCACGCCGGCGTCGCAGTCCGGCAGCGAGACGCGCAGGGCCGCCAGCTTCGAGCCCCACCACTTCTCCTCGCACCAGGCCGGCCACTCGGCGACGGCCGCGCGGATCTCCTCCTCGGCGAGCATCACGTGCAGGTGCTCGGCGTCGGGGAGGGTCGCGAAGATCCGCCGCGCGGTGCGGAAGGACGGGTTGCCGTGGTGGTCCCGCTCGACCGCGCCGTCGAACGACAGCGCGAGCGCGCGTACGTCGTCCGGGGTCACCCGTGCCCGCCGAGGGGGTCGGCGCCGTGCTTCATGCCCCGACCCTGCCAGACGGAGCCGTCCTGCGTCAGCAGCCGTCGCGAGGCAGGCCCGCCACCGACACGGGCAGGTGCCCGGGCGCCGTCGACCGGCCGAGCAGCACGGAGACCAGGGCACGCATGGCGCCCGACGTCTCGCCGTACGTCGCGAGCTTGGCGACCCGGGCGGAGCTGCGGCCCAGCACGTACGGCGTGTCCAGCGCGACCACGACGTCGCCGCTGACCGAGGAGCTCGGGTAGCCCACCAGCCGCACCGTCGTGGGCCGCACCACCGGCCCACGCTTCCTGCCCTGGGGCCGCGCCGGCTTCGTGGCGACTCCCAGCCCGGAGGCCGCGGCCGCGGAGCGGAACCGGGCGACCGCCGGAGCGGGACCGGTGACGCGGACCTGCGAGCCCACCAGCCGGCCCGAGCAGGGGCCCGAGACCGAGGTGATCGCCGCGGAGGAGAGCCGGGCGGACACCGCGCCGCTCGAGCCGGCGGGTCGCGGCCGGTGGGCCCCGTCCCGCTGGTGCAGCAGCAGCGCGACCATCCGGGTGGCCGCCTGGTCGAGACGGGCCTGGTCGAGCCGGCCGTCCCGGACGGCGGCGACGATCCCGTCGCGCGCGGCGCGCGGGTCGGGTGGCATCAGCAGCACGTCCTCGCCGGCCTTCAGCGCACGGACCGAGGCGGCGGCGCTGCCGAAGCGGTCCGCGACCGCGAGCATCTCCAGGGAGTCGGTGAACGCGACGCCCCGGAAGCCGAGGTCCTCCCGCAGCAGGCCGGTGACCACCGGGTGCGACAGCGACGACGGCATGCGCGGGTCGAGGGCGCGGACGTCGAGGTGGCCGACCATCACCGCCGGGGCACCGGCCGCGACGCCCGCCCGGAACGGCACCAGGTCGACGTCGTCGAGAGCGGCACGCGACTTGCGCTGGACGGGGAGCCCGAGGTGGCTGTCGGTCGTGACCGAGCCGTGGCCGGGGAAGTGCTTGAGCACCGGGACCACACCGGCCGACGTGAAGCCCTTCATCGCCGCGGTGGCCTGGGCGGCCACCCGGGCCGGCGACGACCCCGCGCTGCGCGCCCCGATCGCCGGGTCCGCGGGGCCGGCCGTGACGTCCGCGACCGGCGCGAAGTCGACGTTGAAGCCCATCGCCCGGAGCTCGCCACCGCTGGCGGCGTACGCGGCGCGGGTCAGGCCCGCGTCGCCGGCCGCCCCTGCGCTCATGAACGTCGGGAACGCCGTCGCCCCGGAGCTCACCCGGGCGACCCGGCCGCCCTCCTGGTCGACGCCGACCAGCACCGGCCAGCGTCGCCCGGCCCGGGCCGCGGACCGCTGGAGCGTCCGGTTGCTGCGGGCGGTCTGCCCGGCGCTGGTGATGTTGGCACTGAACGCGACGACGCCGCCGAGGTGCAACCCGTCGACCAGGGCCGTCGGGGCGCCGGTGCCGTCGTACGACGCGACGATGACCTGGCCGGCCCGCTCGCGCAGGGACAGTCCGCCGACCAGGGCCCGGGCCCGGTCGATCTCGGCGTCGCTGGGGCCCCAGCCGCCCTCGACCGGGAGCGGCGCGACCGTGGTGGTGGCGCTGCTGCCGCCCTGCTGCCAGCTGCCCGAGGCCGACGCGGGCCGCAGCTCGGGCTCTCGGCTGGTCCGGGGGGCTCGCGACGCACCCGGACAGGGCGAGCAGCGCCGCCGTCGCGGCGGCCACCCTGGTCCGGCCCGACCTCATCAGGCCAGTGTGCCAACTGACCGGGTGTGTCGGTGGTCGCGGGGTGCGCACGCTCGTCCGGACGCCGTCAGCCGAGGACGACGGCGCTGCGCGGGGGTACGTCGACCGAGCCGGCGTGCACCGTGACGTCCGGCTCCCAGCTCAGCAGCACCTCGTCCGGGACGTCGTCGCAGGTCCAGGGCTCGTCGGACAGGTTGGCCAGCACGACGTACCCGCCCCGCGTGCTGCGCAGCCGCCGGTCCCGCCAGGAGACGTCGGCGCGGTCCAGCCGGCCGTCCCGCAGCTCCGGGTGCGCCCGCCGCAGGGCCAGCAGGTCGCGGTAGAACGCCAGCAGCCGCGCGTGCGGCTCCTCGGTCGAGCTCGGACCAGTCGAGCTTGGAGCGGGTGAACGTCTCGGGGTCCTGCGGATCGGGGACATCGTCCTCCGACCAGCCGTGCGAGCCGAACTCGGCCTTGCGTCCGGCTGCCGTGGCGGCGGCGACCTCCGGGTTGGTGTGGTCGGTGAAGAACTGCCACGGGGTGCTCGCCCCCCACTCCTCGCCCATGAACAGCATCGGCGTCCACGGCGAGGTCAGCAGGATCGCGGCCCCGGCGGCGAGCCGGCCGGGGTCCACGGTGGCCGAGAGCCGGTCGCCCTGGGCCCGGTTGCCGACCTGGTCGTGCGTCTGGAGCGAGGCGACGAAGCGCGACCCCGGGACGGTGGCCGGGTCCACGGGCCGTCCGTGCGGGCGTCCCCGGAACGTCGAGAACGTCCCGTCGTGGAAGAACGGGGTGCGGAGCACCTTGGCCAGCGCCTGGGGGTCGGTGAAGTCGGCGTAGTAGCCCTGCGTCTCGCCGGTCAGGGCGACGTGCAGGGCGTGGTGCACGTCGTCGGCCCACTGGCCGTGCAGGCCGAGGCCGCCCACGGCCGCGCCGTCGCCGCGCGGGGTGACCGTCCGCGGGTCGTTGCGGTCGGACTCCGCGACGAGCCAGAGGGTGCGGCCGGTCCGCTCCGCGAGGGCGTCGACCTCGCGCGCCATCTCCTCGAGCAGGTGCAGCGCCGACTCGTCGTGCAGCTCGTGGACCGCGTCGAGGCGCAGGCCGTCGACGTGGAAGTCCCGCAGCCACTGCGTCGACGTTGTCGAGCACCCAGCGGCGCACCTCGAGGCTGTCGGGCCCGTCGAGGTTGAGCGCCTGCCCCCAGGGCGTGACGTAGGCGTCGTCGAAGTACGGGCCGATCTCGTGCAGGTAGTTCCCGTCCGGCCCGAGGTGGTTGTAGACCACGTCGAGGCACACCCCGAGGCCCAGGGCGTGGGCGGCGTCGACGAAGCGGTGCAGGGCGGCCGGGCCGCCGTACCCCTCGTGGACGGAGTACGGCGCGACGCCGTCGTAGCCCCAGTTGTGGCGGCCCGGGAACGTCGCGAGCGGGAGCAGCTCGACCACGTCGACGCCGAGGTCGACGAGGTAGCGGCAGCCGTTCGATCGCGGCGTCGAGGGTGCCCTCGGGGGTGAACGTGCCGACGTGCGCCTCGTAGATCACGGACCCGGCCAGCTCCACCCCTCGCCAGTCGTCGTCGGTCCAGGTCAGGGCGGACACGTCGAAGAAGGCCGACGCGCCGTGCGGTCCGTCGGGGAGCCGGAGCCCGCGAGGGTCGGGGCGGGGGTCACCGCCGTCGATCGAGAAGGAGTAGCGGTCGCCGTCGCCGAGGTCGGGACCGCCGCGCCACCAGCCGTCCTCGCCGCGCGTGAGCGGGTGCCTGTCGTCGGGCGTGACCAGGTCGACGGACGCCGCTCGCGGCGCCCAGATGGCAGCGCTCATCGTCATGTGCACCCGACGCAGCAGCGCGACCGGATAGTCGGAGAGCACGTCGGCGCAGCTGTTCTCGGCGCCGCCGTGCAGCGCTCCGGTCAGCTCGTCGCGCCACAGCCCCTCGGGCAGCGCGAACGTGGCGCCGTCCCAGCCGCCCACGACCTCGAGCCGCCTGACCGCACGGGTGGCCAGCACGGCCACCTCGCCGCCGCGCACGAACCCGACCAGGTGGCGGGACGTCCCGACGATCGGCTGGTAGTCGCCGGAGTCGCCGAAGCTCTCGCGGCAGCTCGCGGCGCAGCGTGAGCGCCTTGTGGGTGACCAGCAGCTTCTCGTCGTGGAGGTCGCGGGGCCTCCCCTCGCGCAGGTGCTCGAGACGCCGGCGGCGGTCGTCGAAGTCCACCGGCCGCCGGTTGTCGGGGTCGACCAGCGACAGGTCGACGAGCTCGGTGCCCTGGTAGGTGTCGGGGACGCCGGGCAGGGTCAGCTGGAGCAGCTTCTGACCGAGCACCGTCGCCCGGACCGCCTCCGCGTTGTGGTCGACCGCCGTGCGCACGAGGGCCGCCAGGCGGCCGGGCCCCAGGGCGTCGACGGCCAGGTCGAGGACCCGGGCTTCGTACTCCGGGTCGGGCTCGAGCCACGAGGTGCGTTCCTTGGACTCCCGCATGGCCTTGGTGAGGTAGCCCCGCAACCGTTCCTCGGTCACGTCGCCGATGCCGACGAGGGTCTGCCAGACCAGGTGGGCCGTGGGCAGGTCGACGCCGCGTTCGGTGGCCTCGGCCGCGAACTCCTCGGCGCAGCGCTGCCACGACTCCGCGTCGCCGGCGACCGCGCCGAGGCGGGCCCGCACGTCCTCGCTGCGCTTCGTGTCGTGCGTGGACAGGGCGGTCATGCCCATCGGCCAGCTCGCTGCTGGTGCAGGGCCCAGCGGTGCATCAGGTCGGGCGAGGCCTCGTCGAGCAGGTCCGGGTCGCCGCCGACCTCGTTGAGGCCGACCTGGCGGTGCCAGCGGTAGAACGCCGTGTCCTCGATGCCCTTGGCCATCACCGGGCCCCAGGTCTGCTGGAGCCGCACCGCGAAGTCGCGCCCCGCCTCCGACCCGGCGTCCCGTCCGCGGCCGGTGGCGAGCTCGACCAGCTGCTCGAGCTCGGTCTTCAGGTCCGGGCGGACGGATCCGGCGCGGTGGCCGGCGCTCCTCGAGACGTTCGAGCGCGACGTCGTCCACGTCCTGGCCGGGGCGGACGTAGGCGCGGTAGACCTCGCACGCCACGAGCAGCTCGACGACGGCCTCCTCGAGCCGGGCCGGGTCGGCCTCGGGCAGCGCCTCGCGGGCCCTCCGGACCAGCCGGTGCCGCTCGGGGACCGAGGACGTCGGCCACGACCTGCCGCTTCGAGGCGAGGATCGACCTCCTCGAGCGACGGCTCGCCGCCGGTCTCCTCCCAGGCGTGCTGGAGCGCCGGCGCGATGGCCGGGTCGGCCAGCGCGTAGGAGACGACCTTGGCCGCGTCGTAGCCGGTGGTGCCCTCGCAGGCCCAGTCCGGCAGCACCTCGTCACCCTCGAGGATCTTCTCGACCCAGATGGCGGTGCCGGGCCGGAGCGCGGCGCGCAGCCGGTCGACGTACCCCGCCGGGTCGGCGAGGCCGTCGGGGTGGTCGATGCGGTAGCCCTCGACGATGCCGCGGTGGTTGAGGTCGACGAGCAGGCGGTGGGTGGCCTCGAAGACGTCGGGCAGCTCGACGCGCACGGCGATCAGCGCCGTCCACGTCGAAGAAGCGGCGGTAGTTGAGCACCTCGTCGCGCTCGCGCCAGCCGGCCAGGACGTAGTGCTGCGCGGAGAGTACGGCGGTCACGTCGGCCGACGCGTCGCCGTCCCACGTGCCCTCGGCGACCGGGAAGACGTGGTCGTGGTAGCGGAGGACCTGCCCGCCGTTCTCCTCGCCGAGCCGCAGGTCACCCTTCGTCCAGGACGTCGGCGAGCGGCTCCCAGAGCACCGGCAGCCCGATCCTGCCGCCGAGCGCGTCCCAGTCGACGTCGAACCAGTGCGCGTGCTCGGCGTCGCGGCCGTGCGCCAGCACGTCCCAGAGCGGCGCGTTGGAGCTCTCCGGGCGCGACCAGGGCCATGTGGTTGGGAACGACGTCGACGACCAGCCCGAGGCCGTGCAGCCGGGCGGCCTCGGACAGCCGGAGCAGGCCCGTCCTCGCCGCCGAGCTCCTCGCTGATCCGGGTGTGGTCGAGCACGTCGTAGCCGTGCATCGAGCCCGGCACGGCCTGCAGCACCGGGGACAGGTAGACGTGGCTCACCCCGAGGTCGGCGAGGTAGGGCACCACGGCCTCGGCGTCGGCGAAGGTGAAGCCGGCGTGCAGCTGAAGGCGGTAGGTCGCGGTCACAGGTGGCGTCTACCCGGATCCCGTGCCGCGCACACAGTGACGTAGCGTCAATTCAGGTCACGTTCGGCGCGTTCGGCCCCGATGGTGGTGTCGTCGCCGTGGCCGGTGTGCACGACGGTGTCGTCGGGGAGCGCGAGCAGCTTGGCCTTCAGCGACGCGACGAGCACGTCCCGGTCGCTGTAGGACCGACCGGTCGCACCGGGGCCCCCGTTGAACAGGCTGTCGCCGGTGAACACGCAGCCGAGGTCCTCGGCGTAGAAGCAGACACCGCCGGGGGCGTGGCCCGGCGTGTGCAGCACCCGCAGCGTCGTGCCGGCGATCTCGATCTCCTGCCCGTCGGACAGGTCGGCGTCCCACAGCTCGTCGCTGTGGGTGAGCTCCCAGAGCGGCCGGTCGTCGGGGTGCAGCAGGATCGGCGCGGTCACCCGCTCCCGCAGGGCCGGGGCGACCCGGACGTGGTCGTCGTGCGCGTGCGTGCAGAGGATCGCCTTGACCCGGCGGTCCCCCACGACCGCGAGGATCCCGTCGACGTCGTGGGGCGCGTCGATGACGACGCACTCGGTGTCGTCCCCGACGACCCAGACGTTGTTGTCGACGTCGAAGGTCTCGCCGTCGAGGCGTGAACGTGCCCTGCAGCACGCCCTTGTCGATCCGCGCGCCCATCAGAGGACCACCACGCTGCGGAGGACCAGGCCCTCGTGCATCTTGTCGAAGGCGGCCTCGACGTCCTCGAGCCCGATCTCCTCGGACACGAAGGCGTCCAGGTCGAGCCGGCCCTGCTGGTAGAGGTCGACCAGCATCGGGAAGTCGCGCGAGGGCAGGCAGTCGCCGTACCAGCTCGACTTCAGCGCCCCGCCGCGGCCGAACACGTCGATCAGCGGGATGTCGGGCAGCTGCATGTCGGGCGTGGGCACGCCCGACGAGGACGACGGTCCCGGCGAGGTCGCGCGCGTAGAACGCCTGCTTCCACGTCTCGGGACGGCCGACCGCGTCGATCACCACGTCCGCGCCGTTGCCGCCGGTCAGCCCCTGGATGGCCTCGACGACGTCGCCGTCCTTGCCGTTGACCGTGTGCGTGGCACCCATCCTGGTGGCCATCTCGAGCTTCTTCGGGTCGAGGTCGACCGCGATGATCGTGCCGGCGCCGGCGAGCCGGGAGCCGGCGACGGCGGCCGCGCCCACCCCGCCGCAGCCGATCACCGCGACGCTCTTGCCGCGGCCCACGTTGCCGGTGTTGATCGCGGCGCCGAGGCCGGCCATCACGCCGCAGCCGAGCAGACCCGACGGCGGCGGGCCGTGCGGACGGGTCGACCTTGGTGCACTGGCCGGAGTGCACGAGCGTCTTGTCGGCGAAGGCGCCGATGCCGAGGGCCGGGGAGAGCTCCGTGCCGTCCTCGAGCGTCATCTTCTGGGTGGCGTTGAAGGTGGCGAAGCAGTACCACGGCTCGCCCCGGGTGCAGGCCCGGCAGGTGCCGCAGACGGCCCGCCAGTTGAGCACCACGAAGTCACCGGGGGCCACGTTGTCGACGCCCTCGCCGACCGACTCCACGACGCCGGCCGCCTCGTGACCGAGCAGGAACGGGAAGTCGTCGTTGATGCCGCCCTCGCGGTAGTGCAGGTCGGTGTGACAGACCCCGCAGGCCTGGATCGCCACGACGGCCTCGCCCGGACCGGGGTCGGGGATGTTGATCGTCTCGAGGGAGACCGGCTCGCCCTTCGCCCTGGCCACCACTCCGCGCACCTGCTGCATGGGACCTCGTTTCCACTGCTGCTGCGTCTCGCTCCGTCGTACAGCAACCTAGCGGGCACCCGGTCAGCTGCCGGCGTCGAGCATCCTCCAGTCGAGAGAGGCCGAGGTCCCGAGCTGGTCGCGGAGCTCGGGGTGCTGCTGGTAGGACGCCACCAGGAACGCCAGGGTCTTCTCGTCGACGGAGAGGTGCCGGGTCTCGATGCCCAGCACGCGGTCGTCCAAGGTGCGCACGTCGCCGTTCCAGCCGTACGGCGAGGTGCGGGCCCGGACCACGCGCGCACCCTGCGCGCAGCAGCACCGGCAGCGGCTCCTCGGGGGCGACGCCCTCGACGTCGTCCCAGCCGACCGTCCAGGACGTGCCGAGCCTGCGGTGCTCGAGGCCCTGCGTGCGTCAGGTAGACGCCGCCCGCCCGCACCCGTCGCGGCAAGCACAGGCAGCAGGAGCACCAGGGCCGCACCGCGACGACCACGCAGATCACCACCCAGGTGGTCGCCCCGCCGAGCGCGACGGCGGCGCCGCCGCCCCGGCGACCAGCACGAGCAGCAGCAGCACCACCGGCGAGGCCAGCGCCGCACCGGAGAAGCGCAGCACCGTGGCAGGCTCCCTCCGGGAGGTACCGACCCGGCGAACGGGCGGCGGCCACGCGCAGCGCCTCCAGCCCGAACGAGACGAGCATCAGCACGCCGACCGCTCCGACGAAGCCCAGGAAGACGCGTGCCCGGGGAGTCGTCCGCCCGGCGACGGCCCCGCCGACCCCGACGAGGGTCACGAAAGCCGAGATCAGCAGGGCGAGCGCGAAGCCCAGGCGGGACGGGTGCGGAGAAGTTGGGTGAGCATGCCTGTCTTCCTAGTCGAAGAGCCCGCCGACGGCGGAGACGCTCCGCCGACCGCGTCACCGATCGCCTCGCCGGTGTCCTTGACGTCGTCCAGCGCCTGCGTCGAAGGCCTCGCCCACGTCGGGGCCGTTCTCGAAGAGCGAGTCGATCGCCCCGGAGGTGAAGATACCGACCCCGGCCCCGACGACGCACCCACCGCCGTGCCGACCGGCCGCCGATCGCCGTGCCGATCAGCGCACCGTGCCCCCACGGAGGCGCGAAGCCGCCGAGACCCGAGGCGTCGCCTCGACCGTCCTTCCCGTGCGATGTCGTAGCCGATGCCGACCACCGTCAGCGCACCCCCGAGCTTGAGCGGCAGCCGCTTGGCGGTCTTCTCGAGGTCGTCCGCGTGCCGGGCCAGGTCGTCGAACCTGCGGACGTCGTCACCAGCCTTGTCGAGGTCGGAGTACCACCTCTCGCGGCCGACGATCGCCGGGTCCGCGTCGCGCGCAGTCTCCATGAACTCGCGTGCGGTGCGGCCCAGGGTGTCGGCCGTGCCGCGCAGGGTGCTGGCCTGGAACTCGGCGACCGCCCCGCCGAGACCGCCCATCAGGTCCCCGCCGTTGGTGAGCCAGTTGGCGCCCTGCAGGCCGCGGTAGGTGTCGGACAGCGCGTCGGAGCCGGCCCGGAGGTCGTCCTGCACGTCGCCGGCGGCGCGGGCCGCGGCGTTGTAGGCGCGGATCTTCTCCTGGTGGTCGTCGAAGGCCGCGACGGCCCGGTCGTGGGCCTGCTCCGCCGCCGGTGACGGGACTCCGGTAGCGGGAAGGGCACCCGGGTTGGCGGGTCCCGGCCCGGGTCGGAGATGACGAACCCGGAGACCGCGAGCCCGGCGCCGGCCGCGGTGTCCCGGATCGAGGACATGCGGTCCTGGGCGGAACGGAGCCGTGCGGCGAACGTGCTCAGGGCGGTCGCGACGTCACGGGCCGAGGAGCTCAGGTCGTCGATGGTGCGCACCGCGCCGCCGGCCCGGGAGGCGAACTGCTCCCCCGCCGGCCCGTGCCAGCTCGCCCCGGCCGAGCGCCGTGCGCCCGCCACCACGTCCGCCGTGTGGTCGACGCCGGTCCTCAAGGTGCCGGACAGCCAGTCGCCGGCCGCCTCGATGGAGCCGGGCGATCCCTGGATCTCGGTGTCCACGGCCATGGTCAGCGCACTCCGGGGGTGAGGTTCGTGCAGGCGGCCGCGTCGGCGTTGCCGTAGGACGTGGCCGAGTCGGTGACGCCCTGGCTGGCGGTCCCTACGCCCTCGGCGACGGCCGCCGCTGCGGTCGAGACCTTGGCCATCATCGAGGCGATCAACGGCGTCCAAGGTCCGGCGTCGACCGTCCCGGGTGCCGAACCGCCGCAGGCGTCGAGGTCCTGCGCAGCCTGGAGCAGCTGCGCGGAGATCGCCTCGAGCGCGTCTCCTCCGACCTCCACGGCCCTTCTCGGCACCGGCTCCTGGGTGCTGCCGTCGGACGGGTGCAGTGCCTGGTCGAGGAAGACCAGGTCGTAGGGCACCTCGTCGAACGCGGCCTGCAACGTCTCGACGGTGACGAGCACCCACGGCACGTGGTCGCCGTACAGGGTGACGAGCCGGTCGAGGGCCGAGTAGACGAAGACCGCGGTCCGCCCGTCGGCCATGACGTGTCCCTTGAGCCGTTGGACCCCCGGGTCCTCGGGCGTCTCGACCACCGGTGCGTAGACCACCGGTGGGAAGATCGTGCGTTCCCCCATGCGCGTGTCCCCTCGTCTCGCGTCGTGGCCCTAGGTTGCCACAGCGGGTCCGGGCCGAAACCTTGCTACCGGGCGAGCAGCAGCCCGACCGACCCACGTAGGCCGCGACCAGCAGCGCGCCGACCGGCTTCGGCAGGTAGCCGGTGCGGATGCCGATGCAGCAGCACCAGCGGGAGTACGGCGGTCACGCCGGCGACGACGATGATCACGTTGTGCCGCCCCAGGCCCAGGGGGTTGACCAGTGCCGCCAGCCCGAGGGTGACCGTCGCGTTGTAGGCGACCGCACCGACGGTGCCCGCGACGACGACCTCGGTGAGCCCCCGACGACGCGCCGCCCAGACGAGCGCGACCATCTCGGCGCTGGTGGCCAGGGCCAGGACCGTGAGCCCGATGACCGACTCGCCCACCCCGAAGGCGTCGACCAGCCCCTCCGCGCCACGCACGGCCAGGAACCCTCCGACGACCATCCCGAGAAGGCCGAGCAGCACCATCAGCAGCGCCTTGCCGGTGCCCTCGTCGGCGGGGTCCGCGCGCTCGGCGACGTCAGCTCGCCCTTCTCCTCGAGCTCGGCCATCTCGCCGATCAGCGGCGGGGTCTGCTCCCGCCGCCAGACCCAGACGACCCCTCCGACGTACAGCAGGACGAGGAGCGCGCCCTCGAGCCGGCCGAGCACGCCGTTGAGCAGCATCAGCCAGGCGACCGCGCCGAGGACGGCCGCCGCGACGCCGTACTCCAGGCTCCGCCGGGTGACCGGCAGCCGGGTGACCAGCGCCGCCAGCCCGAGGGTGAGCGTGAGGATCACCAGGTTGGCGCCGATCGCGTCGCCGGCGGCGAGCGCCGGGTGCCCCTGCCCGGCGGCGAGCATCGCGGTGACCGCCTCCTCGGGCTCGGCGCCGGCCAGCAGCAGGCGCGAGCGCGAGGACGCTGACGCCCAGCCGCGACGAGGCCGCGGTGACGTTCTCGGCGAACCCCTCCGCGCCGGCCGTCAGCAGGCGCGGCGCCGACGGCGAGCAGGACCAGGGACACCACGAGGCTCAGCACGGGCTCATTGTGGCCGTCGGATTTCCTGCTCCCGGGATGCAACCCGCCGGGGCGGTTCCGCGTCTTGGTGGCAGACATGCCGAGAGGATGGTGGAGGAGGTGCAGCTCGTGGTCGGGACGGGAGTGGCGCAGGACGATGGCGACGCAGGAGCGGGACGCCGACTTCGCGGCCTACATGCAGGCCCGCCAGCCCAGCCTGCTGCGGACGGCGTACCTGCTGACCGGCGACCGGCACACGGCCGAGGACCTGGTGCAGACCGCGTTCGCGAAGCTGTACCTGTCCTGGGACCGGGTGCAGCGCCGGGAGCTGGTGGACGGGTACGTCCGCCGGATCCTGGTCAACGAGCACAACTCGCTGTGGCGGCGGCCGTTCAAGCGCCGCGAGGTCGTCGCCGAGCGAGCTGCCCGAGACGCACGCCGTCGACCGGCACGACACCGGCGAGAGCGCCGCGCTGTGGGCGTTCGTGCAGACCCTGCCGCGCAAGCAGCGCGCCGTCATCGTGCTGCGCTACTACGAGGACCTCTCCGAGGCCGAGACCGCCGACGTGCTCGGCATCTCGGTCGGCACCGTCAAGTCCCAAGCGAGCCGAGCGCTCGCCGCGATGCGGTCGCGCGTCCACGACCACCCCGGGCTCAGCCGGGACACCGCTGGGGAGGACGACCGATGAGCACCCACGACGAGGACCGGCTGTCCCGCAGCCTGCACGACAGCCTGCACGACCGGGCCGACGACCTGCACGGCGCGCCGCTCGACCTGGCCGACGTGCAGCGCAGCGCCCGCGGCATCCAGCGTCGCCGCCGGGTCGCCGGCGGGCTGGTCGCCGCGGCGGTGCGTCGCGATCGCCGTGCCGGTCGCCCTGAACGTCACCGGGACGCCCGACGCGGCGGCGACCCGTCGCCCCGGCCACCACGTCGCCGTCCGGCACCCCGACCCCGTCCGTCACCCCGACGCCGACCACCGCCGGCACGCCCGACCCGTCGCCCTCGCTCCCGCAGCCGAGGGTGTCACGCCGCTGACGGTCGAGGAGCGCCGACGACGGCCCCCCGGCGGCGGTCACCTACCTGCGCGGCAGCACGCTCGTCGCCCCCGGGCAGCCCCGGTCGACCTGCCTGCGGCCTACGACAGCGTCGCGCCCTACCGGGGCGGCTGGCTGGCCGTGGAACGCAAGCAGGGCAGGGCGTACGTCGTCCACATCGACGCCTCGGGCCAGGTCACCGGCGTCGACGAAGGGCGGCGACCGGATCGTCACCAGCCAGGACGGCGTCGAGCTGTCGTGGGTGGAGGGCGACAAGCTCTACCTCGACGGCACCAACGGGCACTCCGACCAGCCGCAGTCGATCGCACCTGCCGCAGGGGACCGCCGAGGCGATCCCCGTGGGCTTCGTCGGCCCCGGATCCGTGGTCCTCTCGGCCACCGACGAGCGCCGGCGCAGCAGCTCTACGTCTCGGACTTCCAGAGCCCGTCACCCGCTCAAGGGCCGTGCTCTCGCGTGCGGGCCACGGACGTGTCGCACGGCCGACCCTCGGCGTGCAGACGTCCTACGACGGCAACAACGGCACCTCCTGCTGGGCCGTGCGGACCAACCCGGTGGCGACAAGGAGCCGAAGACCTGCGACTGGACCATCGAGTCGTTCAGCGCCGACGGCGCGCACTTCGTCGGCTACCCCTCCGGCATCGACGGGCTCGGCTCCGCGACCGTCGCCCTGCTCGACTGCTGCCGCCGCCCGGGTGGTCTCCTTCGAGCGGGAGGGCAACGGCGACACCTACGTCTCCGACCAGGTCTGGGAGGACGATCCCACGTGCTCGCGTCCCTGCACGAGGGCGACCGGTGGTACCTCGTCCGGCTCGGCCTCGACGGGTCGCTGGAGAAGCTCGACGAGGCGCCCGGCAGCCCCGACCGGTCGCCGTTCCACTTCGCCGCCCACTCCTAGGCCCCGCCGTAGGCCGCTCGGGCCGCTCAGGCGAGGACGGACGTCACCGGCAGCGACGAGTCGGCCGGGCAGGTCGAGCGCCGACGGCCGCCGGCCGCGGGCCACCATCTCGGCGCCGAGGGCGGCGACCATCGCGCCGTTGTCGGTGCACAGCCCGGGCCGCGGGACCCGGACCCGGATGCCCCGTGGCGGCCGCACGCTCCTCGGCGAGCACCCGCAGCCGGGAGTTCGCGGCGACGCCGCCGCCGACCAGGATGTGCTCGATGCCCTCGCTGACGGCGGCGTCGACCGCCTTGCGGGTCAGCACGTCGCACACCGCCTCCTGGAACGACGCGGCGACGTCGGCGACCGGCACCGGCTCACCGGACCGCTCGCGGGCCTCGACCCAGCGGGCGACGGCGGTCTTCAGCCCGGAGAACGAGAAGTCGAAGCGGTGCCGCTCCAGGTCGCGCCGCGACGTCAGGCCGCGCGGGAAGTCGATCGACACCGACGACCCGGACCGGGCCGCCCGGTCGATGTGCGGTCCGCCGGGGAACGGCAGCCCGAGCAGCCGCGCGACCTTGTCGAACGCCTCGCCGGCGGCGTCGTCGATCGTGGCGCCGAGCGGCACCGACGCCGCGTCCTCGCCGGTCACGTCGTTGACCCGCAGCAGCGACGAGTGCCCGCCGCTGACCAGCAGCGCGACGCACGGCGACGGGCAGCGGGCCGTGCTCGAGCTGGTCGACGGCGACGTGGGCGGCGAGGTGGTTGACGCCGTAGATCGGCTTGCCGAGGCCGACCGCGAGCGCCTTGGCCGCGGCCACCCCGACGAGCAGGGCGCCCGCCAGGCCGGGGCCGCTGGTCACCGCGATCGCGTCGACGTCGCCGCAGCGAGATGCCGGCGTCCGAGCAGGCCCGCTCGATCGTCGGCACCATCGCCTCGAGGTGCGCGCGGGACGCCACCTCGGGCACCACGCCGCCGAAGCGGGCGTGCTCCTCGACGCTGGACGCGACCGCGTCGGCGAGCAGGGTGTGGCCGCGCACGATGCCGACACCGGTCTCGTCGCAGGAGGTCTCGATGCCGAGCACCAGCGGCTGGTCCGTCACGGCGGCTCATTGTGCTCCTGCCGCTCCAGGACGACCGCGTCGGACCCGTCGCGGTAGTAGCGCCTCCGCCGGGCGATCTCCACGAACCCCTCGGCCGCGTAGAACGCCAGCGCCGCCGTGTTGTCCGCGCTCACCTCCAGCAGCATGCGTACGTCGGACGTGACCGACCGCCAGCAGCGCGTGCGCGAGGCCGCGACGTCGCGCGCGACGGGACGACGCGCGATCCGCATCAGGTCCACGGCGTCCCCGGCCGGCACGCGTCACCACGTAGCCGACGCACGTCCGGGTCCGCCGCCACGACGACCCGGCCCGGCGACACCTCGTCGCGCGACCGAGGCGGCGGACCAGGCGTCCACGCCGAACAGCTCGCTGCTCCAGCGGCGACCAGCGCGTCGACGTCGTCCGTCGGCAGCACGGCGCAGCGTCACGACACGCGCTTCGGCGTGCCCGGCGCGGCGACGTCCGGGCGCCGGAGGTAGAGCGGCTCCGGGTCGAGCAGCTCGGCGCGCTCGTCGGTCACCACCCGCGCCAGCACGCCGGCGTCCGGGTGCTCCGGGCCGAGCGGCGCGCGGGAACGAGTCCGGGTAGAGCAGGGCGCCGGCCCCGACGACGGGCCCGTCGGTGGCGACGTCGGCCGGCTTCGAGACGTGCGGCCCGTCGAGGCGCCGGCCCTGTCCGTCGTACGCGGCCCAGTAGACCTCCTTGCGCCGGGCGTCCGTCGCGACCAGGAACGGCTCGGCCAGCCCCTCGTCGACGGCCTGCGCGGCCAGGACGTCGAGCGTGCACACGCCGTAGCACCGGGATGTCCAGCGCGAGGGCCAGCGTCCGCGCGGTCACCAGCCCGACCCGCAGCCCGGTGAACGGGCCGGGCCCGACGCCGACCGCGATCGCGGTCACGTCCTGCCGGGGCACCCAGGCCTCGTCGAGCACCGCGGTGATCCCCGGCGCGAGCAGCTCGCCGTGCCGGCGCGCGTCGACCACGGTGCGCCGCGGCGACGACGCGCTCGCCGTCGTGCAGGGCCACGGTGACGGCGGCGGTGGCGGTGTCGAAGGCGAGCAGCACGCGGACGAGGTTACGCGTGCGCGCGCGGAGGTCGACGCCGACCCAGCGGGGACCGAGCGCGGTCAGCCGGATCGTGCGCGATCTCGTCGTCGGTGTCGCCGTGGGCGCGCAGCAGCTCGACCTCGAGCCGGTCCTCGGCGAGCCCCTCGGCGACGCCCGTCCCCCACTCGACGACGGTGACCGCCTCCTCGAGCGAGGTGTCGAGGTCGAGGTCGTCGAGCTCGACGACCGCCGTGAGCCGGTAGGCGTCGACGTGCACCAGCGCCGGGCCGTCGACCAGCGACGGGTGCACCCGCGAGATCACGAAGGTCGGCGACGTGACGTCGCCGCGGACCTCAGCCCCTCGCCGAGGCCCTGGGTGAACGTCGTCTTGCCGGCCCCGAGGTCGCCGCTGAGGATCAGCAGGTCGCCGGCGCGCAGCAGCCCGGCGAGCCGGACGGCCGAGCGCGCGCGTCTCGTCGGCCGTCGGCGGCGACGAGCGTCACGGTCACGAGACCTGGCTGGCGCGGCCCTCGGCGACGGCCGCGATCAGCTGGTCGAGGGCGCCGTTGACGCGGTCCTTCTGCTCGAGGATCACCATGTGGCCGGCGCCCGGGCACTCGACCAGCGTGGAGCCCGGGATCCGCTCGGCCATCTTGCGGCTGTGGCCGACGGAGGTGAGCACGTCCTTGGTGCCGGAGATGATGTACGTCGGCACCCGCGCGAACGCACCGAGCGCGTCGAACTTGTCGAGCGTGTCGAAGTTCGGGAAGAACTGCGCGAGCACCTCGAACGGACGTCGCGGCCAGCATGTTGTTGACGAACTCGACGTAGGAGGCGGGCACGTCCCCGCCGAACGCGAACTGGTCGGCGACCAGGAAGCCGACGTTCGACCCGCGCCGCCGCACCCGGTCGACCAGCTCCGGGGCCAGGGCCAGGCCGGCGATCAGCCGCGGCCGATCTGCCGCCGATCGAGTCGGGGATCGAGCCTGCTGACGATGTGGTGCGTCTTGAGCCCGCCGGCGCGTCGTGGAGACCAGCGCGACGCCGACGACCCGGTCCTCGAACAGCTCGGGGTGCCGCTCGGCGAACGCCATGATCGCCATGCCGCCCATCGAGTGACCGACCAGCACGACCGGGCCCTCGGGGACCAGCTCGTCGAGCACCGCGCGCAGGTCGTCGCCGAGCTGGTCGATCGTGGCGTGCTGCTTGTCGGAGCTGCGCCGGACCGGCCGTGCGAGCGCTGGTCGTAGAACACCAGCCGGTGCTTGCCGCGGAAGTACTGCCGCTGGAAGTGCCAGCAGTCCAGGTTCAGCGCGTAGCCGTGCACGAACACCACCGTCGGGTCGGGTGCCGTCGGGCGACGCAGCCGCTTGAGCCCCTGGCCGGCTGGGTCTTGCGGCCCGTCGGCGTACGGCGCCACCTCGTCGACCTCGGCGTGCAGGCGCACCCCGTCGTCGGTCAGCACCGTGGTCGGCGTCGCCGCGCAGGCCGCCGAGCTCGTCGGCGCCGTCGACCCGGCGCGCCGCGACCTGACCACGCGGCGCTCGACGACCACGCCGGCGGTCGACCGCGGCCAGCCGCCGCGCCGGCACCGGCGGCCGCGAGCTCGAGCCACCGACGGTTGCTCACTCAGTCCATCAGTCCCTTCCGCCGAGACGTGCCGGCGGACGAACCGGCCGCCGATCCTGGTGACGATCTCGTAGGAGATGGTGCCGCAGGCCTCCGCCCAGTCCTGCGCGGTCGGCTCGCCGTCGCGGCCGTCGCCGAACAGCACCACCTCGTCGCCGGCGCGCGACGCGCGTCGTCGCCGAGGTCGACCACGAACTGGTCCATGCAGACCCGGCCGGCGACCGGCCGCGCGCTGCCCGCCGGCCGAGCACCTCGGCGCCGTCGAGGACGCGTGCCGCGGGCACCCCGTCGCCGTACCCGACCGGCACCAGCCCGAGGCGCGTGTCCCGGTCCGGTGACGTAGGTGTGCCCGTAGGAGACCCCCGACCCGGCCGGCACCCGCTTGACCAGCGCGAGCCGGGCCCGCGCGCGTCATCGCCGGCACCAGCCCGAGCTCGTCGGCGGTCGACGCACGTCGGGCGCCGGCGAGAGCCCGTAGGACGCGATGCCGCACCGCACCAGGTCGTAGCGCGACGACGGCCGCAGCAGCGCCGCCGGCGGAGTTGGCCAGGTGCCGCACCTCCGGGCTCGAGCCCGGCCGCGTCGACGACCTCGAGCGCGGCCGCGAACGCCTTCTCCTGCGCGTCGTTGGCGGGGTGGTCCGGGCTCGTCGCTGCAGGCGAAGTGCGACCAGACGCCGGTCGACCCGGATCGCGCCGGCCTGCTCGGCCGTCGGCCGCGGCCGCGACCAGCGCCGGCCAGTCCGCGCGGTGCGCGCCGCCGCGGCTCAGGCCCGGTGTCCACCTTGAGCTGCACCCGGGCCGGCACCCCGAGCGCCGGGCGGCGGCGGCGATCTCCTCGACCTCGGCCACCGTGTACGCCGTGACGTCGACGTCGGCCTCGATCGCGGCGCGCGTAGTCCTCCCCCGGAACGGCCAGCCAGGACAGGATCCGGCCGGTGTCGCCGGCCGCGCGCAGCGCGAGCGCCTCCTCGAGCACGGCCGACGCCGAGCCAGTCGGCGCCGCCGGCCCGGGCCGCGCGCGCCGCCGGCACGATGCCCGTGGCCGTAGCCGTCCGCCTTGACGACCGCCATCATCGCCGCGTCGCCGACGACGCTCGCGTGAGCGTCGCGACGTTGGCCGCGATCGCGTCGAGGTCGACGACGATCTCGGCGCGCGGGACTCCATCGCCGGGCAGGCTCATCACGCGTCCGCGCAGCAGCGACCGGAGCAGCGTCGGCAGCGCGGCGGCGACGTCGGGCGCGGTGACCGGTCCGCCCGTCGCCGGCGACGGCCGCGGCCGCGCCGTGCAGCCAGGAGCCGACGGACGCCGGCGTCGAACGGGTCCAGCCCGGCGGCCAGCAGCGCCCCGACACAGCCCGGCGAGCACGTCGCCGGCGCCGGCGGTCGCCAGCCAGGGCGGCCCGACCGTGGTGACGCGCACGTCCGCCGTCCGGGGCGGCGACCAGCGTGTGCCGGCCCTTGAGCAGCACCACCGCGTCGTACCGCTCGGCCGGCCTCGCGGGCGAGCCGCAGCTGGTCCGCCTCGACCTCCTCGCGCTCGACGTCGAGCATCCGGGCCAGCTCGCCGGCGTGCGGGGTGAGCACGGCCGGGACGCCGAGCGGGCCGGTCGACGTGCGGTCAGGCGCGTCGGCGTCGACCACCACCGGGACGCCGTCGGCCAGCGAGCTCGGCCAGCGCCTCGCCCGGCGTCCGCGCCGCCGCCCGAGCCGACCACCCAGGCCTGCACCCGCCCCTCGCCGACCACGACCTCCGGGTGCGCGCCCGCACCAGGTCGGCGCGCGTCCGCCGAGCGTAGCGGACCATCCCGGCCAGCCCGCGGCGGCGCCCGGCGACGCAGAGCACGCCGGCGCCGGGGTACTGCTCCGAGCCGGCCGCGGACGCCGACGACGCCGCGGGTGTACTTGTGGGCGTCCGGCGCCGGCCGCGGCAGCAGGGCCGCGACGTCGTCCGCCTGCAGCGCCTCACCGGCCGGGGCGGCAGGTCCGAGGCCGATGTCGACCAGGTGCACGGCGCCGCAGGCCCGCGCCGCCGGGTCGACGAGGTGCGCGACCTTGTGGGTGCCGAAGGTGACGGTCACGGTCGGCCGTCGACGTGCGCGCCGTCGAGCTCGCCGGTGTCGACGTCGACCCCGGACGGGATGTCCACCGCCACCACCGGCACGCTCGCGACAGCGCCGCACGACCTCCGCCGCGTCGGCGCGCAGGCCCCGGCGGCCGCCGATGCCGACGATGCCGTCGACGCACGACGTCGGGCGGCGCGGCCGCGGCCGACCCGGTCCACGACCCGGCCCCCGGCGGCCCGCAGCGCCGCCAGACCCGCCGGCGTGCGCCCGGTCGGGCTGAGCAGCAGCGCCTCGACCGCGCACGCCGCGCCGGGCCAGCACGGCCCCGGCGTACAGCGCGTCGCCGCCGTTGTTGCCCGCGCCGACGAGCAGCAGCACCCGGGCGCCGTACGCCGTGCCCGAGCAGGTCGAGCGACGGCGTGGCGAGCCCGGCTCGCGGCCCGCTGCATCAGCGCGCCCTCGGGCGGCCGCGCCAGCAGGCCGGCCTCGGCCGTCGCGGACCTGCTCCACGGTGTGTGCGCTGCGCATGCCCCGACGCCTAGCGACTCGAGCGACCACGACGGCCGAGGCGATGCCGGCGTCGTGGGACAGCGAGACGTGCACGCTGCCGCGACCCCGAGCTCGTCGGCCGCGCGCCAGCACCGTGCCGCGGATCTCGAGGCGCGGGCGGCCGGTCGTCGCGTCGACGACCTCGGCGTCGTGCCAGCCCATCCCCGCCGGGGCGCCGAGCGCCTTGGCCAGCGCCTCCTTGGCGGCGAACCGGGCGGCCAGCGACGCCAGCGGCCGCGTCGCGCTCGGCCGCGGTGAACAGCCGCGTCGCGCAGCCCGGGCGTGCGCTCGCAGCGACTCCTCGAACCGCGCGATGTCGACCGACGTCGATGCCGACGCCGACGATCACCGGGCCGCGGGTCACTCGACCGTGACGGACTTGGCCAGGTTGCGCGGCTGGTCCACGTCGTTGCCCATCCGGGTGGCCAGCTCGCAGGCGAACAGCTGCAGCGGTACGACGGCCGACCACCGGCTGCAGCAGCGTCGGGACCTTGGGCAGCCGGATCAGCACGTCGGCGTACGGCGCGACCTCGTCGTCGCCCTCCTCGGCCAGCACGATCGTGCGGGCGCCGCGGGCGCGGATCTCCTGGATCCCGCTGACCATCTTGTCGTGCAGGAAGTCGCGGCCCTGGGGCGGCACGACGCAGAAGACCGGCAGCCCCTCCTCGATCAGCGCGATCGGGCCGTGCTTGAGCTCGCCGGCCGCGAAGCCCTCGGCGTGGATGTAGGCCAGCTCCTTGAGCTTGAGCGCGCCCTCGAGCGCGACCGGGAACCCGGCGTGGCGGCCCAGGAACAGCACGGACCGCGCGTCCTGGAGCTCGCGGGCCAGGGCGTAGATCTGCTCGGCGCGGTCGAGCACCGTGCTGCACCTTGTCGGGCATGCCCGCAGCTCCTCGACCACCGCGGCGATCTCGTCGCCGAACCTCGTGCCGCGCACCTGGGCGAGGTAGAGCCCCAGCAGGTAGCAGGCGACGAGCTGGGTCATGAAGCCCTTGGTCGACGCGACCCAGCAATCTGGCCATGGACTTGGGTAACATTTTTGTGTGGCTACTCGTCAGCATATACTATTGGTTACCCTCGAGGATCTGCTCGAGGAGCTCGTCGGCGACATTCGCGACGAGCACGACGAGCCCGAACCGCGCGGACTCCGAAGTGACGGCGCCACCGCGACCGATGCCGCAGCGGACCGCAACGCTGCTCGCCGACTTCGACGCCGGCCAGAAGGCGGCGCTCGCGCGCGCCATCAGCATCGTCGAGAACCATCGCGCCGGATTCGACCGCTGCTCGGCGCGCTGCATCCGCGCATCGGCCGCGCGCGGCGCATCGGCATCACCGGACCGCCGGGCGCCGGGCAAGAGCACGCTCACGACGCGCGCTCGCGCGCGGCTACCGCGACGCCGGGTCTGACGGTCGGCATCGTCGCCGTCGATCCGACGTCGCCGTTCACCGGCGGCGCGCTGCTCGGCGATCGCATCCGCATGGAGGCGGTCGCGCTCGATCCCGGGCGTGTTCATCCGCTCGATGGCGACGCGCGGCTCGCTCGGCGGACTCGCCGCGGCGACGCGCGAGGTCGTGCGACGTGCTCGACGCGTTCGGCTTCGATCGCATCCTCATCGAGACGGTCGGCGTCGGGCAGAGCGAGCTCGACGTCGCGCGCACGGCGGACACGAGCCTCGTCGTGCTCGTGCCCGAGTCGGGCGACTCGATCCAGACGCTCAAGGCCGGCCTGATGGAGATCGCCGACATCTTCGTCGTGAACAAGGCGGACCGTCCCGGCGCCGACCGGCTGCGCAACGAGCTCGAGCTGATGCTCGGCCTGCGCGACGGGCGCGACGCTGCGAGAACGTGCCGGCGCACCACGGCGTCGACCTCGGTCGCGCGATGACGAACGCGAGCAGCTGCGATGAATCCGGGCGCGCGCGCGCGCGAGGCGCAGGCCGAGCAGTCGGACGTGGACGCCGCCGGTGCTGCGCACCGTCGCGGCGAAGGGCGAGGGGATCGACGAGCTGGTCGCGGCGCTCGACCGGCACTTCCGCTATCTTGAGACGAGCGGCACGCTGCGGCGCGCGGCGGCGCGCGCGGCTGCGCGAGCGGGTGGTGGACGTGGTCGAGAGACGAGTCGCGACAGCGGCTGTGGACGCGACGCCGGCACGAACGCATGGCTCGACGACACGGCTGCCGGCCTCGAAGCCGGGAGCGACGACGCCGTTCGACGGTCGCCGACGCGCTGCTGGCGCGCAGCGGCGACCTTCTGACGCGGGACGGACGACATGACGTCGATGCGAGATCTCGACCGAGCACGATCGCGACGACCGCGACGGCGGAGCTCGAGCGCTGCGCGCCGAGGTCGCCGCGTGGCGCGCGCGCTACGAGAAGGGCGAGAAGCGCGACATCGCGTTCACCAACTCGGCGAAGGAGGTCGAGCCGCTCTACACGGCGCTCGACGTCGCCGCGCGACGAGTGCCGACGACGCTCGGCGTGCCCGGGCGCGTATCCGTTCACGCGCGGCATCCATCCCACCGGCTATCGCGGCAAGCTGTGGACGATGCGGCAGTTCGCCGGCTTCGGCAGCGCGCGCGACACGAACGAGCGCTTCAAGTTCCTGCTCGCGCACGGGCAGACCGGGCTCTCGACCGCGTTCGATTTCCCGACGCTGATGGGCTACGACTCCGACCATCCGCGCTCGGAGGGCGAAGTCGGCAAGACGCGGCGTCGCGATCTCGAGCCTCGCCGACATGGAGGTGCTGTTCGACGGCATCCCGCTCGACCAGGTCTCGACGTCGATGACGATCAACGGGCCGGCGATCATCCTCTGGGCTTCTACATCGCCGCGGCGGAGAAGCAGGGCGTCGTCGAGCACGAAGCTGCGCGGCACGATCCAGAACGACATCCTGAAGGAGTACATGGCGCAGCACGCGTGGTGCTTCCCGATCGAGCCCGCGCTGCGCCTGATCGTCGACTGCTTCGAGTGGGGCGCGAAGCACGCGCCGCTGTGGAACACGATCTCGATCTCCGGCTACCACATTCGCGAAGCCGGATCGACCGCCGCGCAGGAGCTCGCGTTCACGCTCGCCGACGGCTTCACCTACGTCGAGCGCGGCATCGCGCGCGGGCTCGACGTCGACGACTTCGCGCCGCGGCTGTCGTTCTTCTGGGACATCCACAACGATTTCTTCGAGGAGATCGCCAAGCTGCGCGCCGCGCGCCGCATCTGGGCGCGCCACATGAAGGAGCGCTACGGCGCGAAGAATCCGCGCTCGTGGATGATGCGCTTCCACTCGCAGACGGCCGGCGTGACGCTCACCGCGCAGCAGCCGATGAACAACGTCGTGCGCGTCGCCTATCAGGCGCTGGCCGCGGTGCTCGGCGGCACGCAGTCGCTGCACACGAACTCGATGGACGAGACGCTCGCGCTGCCGACGGAAGCAGGCGGTGCAGGTCGCGCTGCGCACGCAGCAGGTGCTCGCCTACGAGACCGGCGTGCCGAACGTGATCGATCCGCTCGGCGGCTCGTACTACGTCGAGGCGCTCACCGACCAGCTCGAGCGCGAGGCCGAGGCGCTCTTCGAGCGAGATCGAGGAGGTCGGCGGCGTGGTGCGCGGGCTCGAGGACGGGCTGGTTCCAGCGCAAGATCGCCGAGTCGGCGGCGCGCCAGCAGTGGGAGATCGAGCAGCATCGGCGCGTGATCGTCGGCGTGAACGAGTTCGTCACCGACGAGCCGGAGCTCACGATCCCGCTGCTGCAAGATCGGCGAGCGACGTCGAGCGCGAGCAGCGCGAGCGGCTCGCGAAGATGCGCGCCGAGCGCGATCAGCGCGCTGTGCGACGCAGCGGCTCGACGCGGCTGCGCGAGGCGGCGCGCGGAACGCGAGAACGTGTTCCCGCACATCCTCGACTGCGCGCGCGCGTACTGCACGCTGTACGAGATCCGCGCGGCGATGGAGATGTGTTCGGCGCGTACCGAGAGCCGGTCTTCTTCTAGCGGTCGAACGGGCGATCGGGCCGCTCAAGCTTGAACGGCAAACGGTGGCATGATCCGGTAACTACAGTAGTCGGGTGCCGAGCTGCTATGGCCCACGCCACCGCTCCACCGTTACACACCGCTCCACCGTTATAAGGCGTCTACGTACGCTGCCATCTCGTCCGCATCGCTTCGTCTGGCAGCCGGCCTTGCGCGGCCTTCATGTCGTCCTCGAGATAATCCACGCGGCCGATGCCAGGAATCGCCGCCGTCACCGCCGGGTTCGCCGACGATGTACTTGAGCGCGAACTGCGGCCACGTCGTCGCGTCGATGTCCTTCGCGCAATCGGGCAGCGGCTTGCCTTGCGTCTTCGTGAAGACGCGGTTGCGGCCGAAAGGACTGTTCACGAACACCGCCATGCCGAGATCCTTCGCGAGCGGAATGATTCGATCCTGGGCGCTGCGGTTGTCGATCGCCAGGTCGATCTGCACGAAGTCGTACTTGTACGCCTTCATTGCCGCCTCGAGGTCGCCGTACTGCGCCCTTCAAGCTGCTCGTGATGCCCGTGTAGCGGATCTTCTTCGCGGCTTTCCATTCGTCGAGCACCGGCGCGAGCAGCTCGGGATTGGAGACGTTCCAGATCTGCATCAGGTCGATCTTGTCGGTCTTGAAGCGCTTGAACGATTCCTCCATCTGCGCCGACCGCGGCCGCGCGATCGCCGCCGCCGCGAACCGAGACTTTCGTCGCGATGAAGTATTTGTCGCGATTCTTCAGCTCCGCGAGAATGTCGCCGACGACGATTTCGGCGCGACCGTACGACGGCGCCGTGTCGATGATCCGTCCGCCGAGCTCGGGAAACGCTTCAGCGTGTCGCGCAGCGGCGGAATCTCTTCGGGCGTCGGACTCTGATAGATCACCGCGGTGCCGATGCCGATGACCGGCAGCTTCTCACCGCTCGACGGAATTGGCGCGCTCGATGAGCGCGCCCGCTTGCTCGCCGTGCCCCATGGCGAGGGTACGGCGAACAGCGATTCGCTCGCGAAGCGTCAAGCGCGCGCCGGCGCCGAGTCCGAGCTTGAGCGCGTCGCGACGGCTGAATGGATCGATCGTCGGACACTCGATGCTCCGGGTGAACGGGTGGTGTGGGCTGACAGTCTTATCTTCATCGGCATGGCGAAGCGCGCGCAACCGGCGCGAATGGTGGCAGAGCTATTTCGACGCACAGTATCTGCTCGAGTACGAGCCGCTGTTCTCTCTCGAGCGCGATCGGCGTAGAAGTCGCGCGCCTGCTCGACGTGCTCGGGCTGCCGTCCGGCGCGCGTATGCTCGACGTGCCCTGCGGACAAGGACGGCACGCGCATCTGCTCGCCGAAGCCGGTTTCGACGTCGACGGCCTCGATTACTCGCCGGACTTCTCGCTCGCGCGCGGCGAGCGCGGCACCGGCCCGCGTCTTCGCTATACGCGCGGCGACATGCGCAGGCTGCCCGCGCAGTGGAGCGGACGCTTCGACGCGGTTGTGAACCTCTTCACCTCGTTCGGCTTCTTCACCGAGCCGGCGCGACGATCGCGCGTCATCGCCGAGTTCGCGCGCGTGCTCGGCCGGGGGAGTGCTCGTCTGGCACGGCGGCGAATCGCGACGGCGTCATGGCGCGATTCCTCGGGCGCGATTGGTGGATCGACGCGCAAGAAACGCTGGTCGCTCAGGAGCGAACATTCGATCCGTTGTCGGGCATTCTGGTGGTCACATCGGTGTGGTCGGGCCCCGGCGGGCGGGGATCGCGACCATCGCATCCGCCTTTACTCGCCGACGCGGTTGGCTGACTGCGGAGCGCCAGGCCTCACCGTCGTTGAGGCGGAAGTCGAGGCCAACATCCGGATATCTCGACCAGCTCGAGCGGCTCCTGGATTTCAGAGGCGCACACGATCAGGCTGGCAGCGAACGCGGAGTGGCTAGCAAGATGAGCGCCATGGCATTCTTTGGGATGTGGGCAGCTGTGCTGACCGTGAACTGCTCGCCAAGGATGGGTCGACGCCCACGTCGGAGCAAAGAAGGTGTACACCGAATTCAGCTACTCGCTGCTTCCGGCGTACCATTCCTCGTGCTCCACAATCGTTTGCGTGTGGGCTTCAGGTCGGGGGCAGCGATCAGTGGGGAAACGTCGCCGATCAACCTCGTTCGAAAAGCTCGAAACGCTCAAAGCCACGGCCTCGTGATGCCGCTGATCACCACGGCGTCCGGACAAGGCTGGGGAAGACGGAAGCCGGTACGTCGCTGAATGCCGGCACACGTCTGCGTCGTTTCTATCAGTTCTGGCTGAATCCGACAATCGTGAGGTGGTGGCGCGTCTCTGAAGTCCTGTTAACTTCGAACGCGGAGAGATCAGCCTGGAGCAGGCACTGAAGCAGAATCCCGAGCGCCGGGATGCCCAGCGGCGGATCGCCAACGTGACCGCGTGGACGGGCCCGACCAGGTCGTGCGCGTCGAAAAGGCCGCGGGCGTGCTGTTCGGCGACTCTCTGAGCGACGCTTCCGCTGAGGACGTCATGGTCTTCGACGACGTGCCGTCGGTCAGACAGTATCGGCGGTGGCTCTGACGTCGAGGGGTGCCCCATGACCGAGTTCGCGGTCACCGCGGGGTTGTCGCACCTCGAAGGGTCGCCGCCGGCTGATGACCAAATGTGGCCGTGGCTGACGACGGTCTTGCTGGAGTTCTTGGGCTGGCAGACGCAGGTGGACCCTAGATGGCGATGACGGCCTGCGCGCCGCCCGCACATCAGGAGTATCGCGGAGTTGGTCGGCGCACAGGCGCACACAATGCCCATAGGGCAAGCCCTCTCCGCACAGGGACAGGCTTCCGGCCGCGCGACACTGGGCTTGAAGAGCGTAGGCAGCTGGTCACGCAAAACCAACCTCCTCTCCAATCCTTAGGGCCTGAGCCCGAATAACCGCGTCAGGTGGAACCGGATCGAGGATCGGCTGTTCGCCTTCATCACCCAGAACTGGCGCGGCAAGCCGCTGCTCACCCACCAGGTGATCGTCCAGTTGATCGCCAGCACCACCACCCGCACCGGCCTCACCGTCCGGTGCCGCCTCGACCGCAGCGCCTACGCCAAGGGCGTCAAGGTGTCCGATGCCGAGATGGCCACCCTCAATCTTAGCCCGCCGCGTTTCACGGCGACTGGAACTACACCATCCTGCCACGACAGCCCACAGACTGACGCGGTTGTTCGGGCTCAGACCCTTAGGATCTCTATCATTCTTTTCGGGTGCCATGACGTTTGAGCGACATGGTTCTATGCCGTCATGCTGGCTTTGCGTCATTGAGGCATGACGGCGAGCCCGCGCCGCCCTCGCACCTCCAAATGCGGGCCGACACCCCGCGGGCTCCTGGTTCGCAATTGTCCAGGGATGGATTAGCGCCTCGATGGCGCCTCCGGGTCGGGACTGGCGGGCTGGCTGCTGCCTGCGGAACTGACCTCCTTGAGGTGGGGCAGGTCGTGAACCCCGGATGGCGCATCAAATCGCCAGCAAGGCGCAAACGATCAGCCCGGCTGTCAGAACGAGAGGGATGAGGACCACAAGCAGCACCCCCACCAAGAGGAGCCTCGGTCGCTGCATAGGACTCGGCGAATGCTCGCGACAGATCGGCGTACGGCTCTGAAATGGACAAAGGCGAAACTGCACGGAGCAGCTCCGAAGGGCGGCCCAAGTCTGGGAGGAAACGCCCAAGGTGGGCTGCAACACCGATACACAACGCTCGATGCTGCGCCGCACAATTTATGTTGCCAGTGGCATCGCCGCCATGCTCCGAGCCGGTTCATCTTGGTCGCAAATCCAAGCCGCGACCGGATGCAGTCGCGCCACCATCGCCAAGATCGCCAAGCGGTATCGTCTCAGGGATGGAACGGCGTGAACGTCGGGAAGCTGGCCCGCTGAGCGAAAATGGCTTTTGAGGTCTCTGGTGTCGGCACGGGTCCCCCGAAGGATGGAACATATTCAGGAAAAAAATCAGGATGCGTGGGCAGATCTTCGCGGTCGGGATCGACTTCTACTCTGGTAGAGCGGCCAAGTTCTGTCGGACGATCTGGATGTTGGGATGCTCGGGCGGAAGAGTCATCTCAAAGATAGCGATGGCGCGCTCATGGGCCGCCCGCATCCGGCCAGATCGTCCAAGGCTCGGAGCACGGTGCCGAGATTATTGACACCTGTGGCGACCTTTGGATGGTTCGGTCCGTAGGCGGCTTCGTCGATGGCGATGGCGCGCTCATGGGCCTGCCGCGCCCCGGCCAGATCGTCCAAGGCCCGGAGCACGGTGCCGAGATTGTTGACGCGGATGGCGACCTTTGGATGCGTTCAGAGCCGTAGGCGGCTTCGTCGATGGCGATGGCGCGCTCATGGGCCTGCTGGGCGCCGGCCAGGTCGCCCAAGGCCTGGAGCACGCTGCCGAGGTTGCTGACGCGGCTGGCAACGGTGGGGTGGTTGGGTCCGTAGGCGGCTTCGTCGATGGCGATGGCGCGCTCATAGGCCTGTCGGGCGCCGGCCAGGTCGCCCAGGTCCCGGAGCACGGTGCCGAGGTTGTTGACGTCTTGTGGCGACCTTCTCGATGTCGTAGCTGGGTCCGTAGGCGGCTTCGTCGATGGCGATGGCGCGCTCGAGGGCCTGTCGGGCGCCGGCCAGGTCGCCCAGGTCCCGGAGCACGGTGCCGAGGTTGCTGACGCGGCTGGCAACGGTGGGGTGGTTGGGTCCGTAGGCGGCTTCGTCGATGGCGATGGCGCGCTCATGGGCGTGCCGCGCCGAGCAGATCGGCCACCGTCCGCAAATGGTATCCGAGTTCGTTGAGGAGATTGCTTGCCGTCGCGCTGTTTCGATCCGCGGCCGTCTGCGCCACGATGCGCAGATGCACGCGCCAGGCTGTCAGCGGCCCCGGATAGCCCGCCTGATTGAGACGACTGGCGACCTCAAACACGGCCTGCTCGGCGGCGTCTTGTGCCGCCTCCAGTTCGCCCGCCCCTTCCTGGCGCACGAACGCCGCCAGCAAGCGATGGAGCACGACCGAACCGTCCGCGCGGGTCTCGAGCAGGCCCAATTCGCCGGCCCGCGTCAGCGCATCCTCGACGGCGCACATCCGATCCGTATTTTTCTCGTCTGCGTCCAGGCTGGCCCAGAGCAGGTACGTGGGATCGGCTCGCCGGGAGCAAAGCAAGTGGCCCGCACGAGCGCCGCGCGGGCAAGCGCGTCGATCGGGTCGGCGGGATCGAACTGCCGCCAGCTGAGGGCGAAGGTGTTGGCCACATGCAGCTCATGCCTGGTGGGCGAGGCTGATCCTGAGGTCAAGGAGGTGTGGAGCAGGGCGAGGAGGTCTGGCCGGCGCAGCTGGTCCAGGTAGGTGGCGGGTTGGCCCAGGGGGGCATGGGGTGCCGCTCGAGGTAGCTCCCGGCGAGGTGGAGAGCCAGGGGCAGATGGCCCAACTCGCGGCGATGGTCTGGAGATTGGGATCGTTGGCGGCCAGATGACGGGGGCAGTGCTGCGCAGAGGGCGACGCTCTCGGAGGGCGAGAGGGATGCCCAACGGCAGCGCTTGGACACCCAGGCTGTGGGGCCATGTGGTCTTGCGGCTAGTAGGAGGACGCGGGCTCCGCCGTGGGGTGGGCGCCAGGTGGTGAGGGTCGAGAGGGGGACAGCATGACAGGAAACGTGTTTCACAACACAGGCGACTTCCGGGGCGCCGCCGTCTTTCAGGGCTCCACCATCCACAACGCCGGCCAGATCGCCGGAACCATCCACAACGCCGACACGGGCTCACGCGATGAGCTGAAGGCCTTGCTGCAACAGCTGGCAGATGCCTTGAAACAGGTTCCGCCGGACAAGGTCGAGGACGCCGCCGCGCGCCCCGCAGGTGTGTCTTCAGCTCGTCCAGGGCGCCCTCGATTTCCCAATGCTCGTGGTAGAGCGCGGCCAAGGCGGCGGCGGGTGCCTGCGCCCGGTCCAGGTTCGTGGTTACCAGCCGGTCGAGCGGCTCGGCCCCGGCGATCCCCGCCAGTCGATACTGACCACGCGCGCCGGGGTCCCGTCCGCCCCATGTCGCCGGTAGTTGTCGCTGGGATAGATCGTCGTCAGGTGGGACCGTCGGCCAGCACCGCCGCGCGCGGCCGTCGCAGATTGTGTCCACCACGAGCGGC
>CAWBAQ010000009.1:0-29262 GCA_963786795.1 uncultured Actinomycetota bacterium | reverse complement strand
GGCCGTCCGGCGTCCGCGAGGGTCTGCGCCAGCAGCGCTCGCGCCGACCACAGCATCCGCTCGGCGGCCTCCTCGCGGGACAGCCCGGCGACGTCGGTGAGCCAGACGAGTGACTCGATGCCGACCGCGCTGCGGACGGCCACCGCGAGCCGGTGGATCTCGGCGTCGCGTGAGCCGCGGCTCGCAGCGGAGCGAGCGCCTCCTCGAACCAGCCGATCGCCCGGCCCTGCCGCAGCGGCAGCGACTCGCTGCGACGTGTCCGGGTCCAGCGAGAGCCGCAGCATCGTTCGCTGCTGCGGCTCGGTGTCCACGACCATCCCGATGAACGCCTCGACGGCACCCAGCAGCCGGGCCTCCGGGTCGTCGCCGGCGTCGTCGGGGACCAGCGTCGCGGCGGCGATCTCGGGGTGCGCGGCGACCAGCAGGGCCTTCTGGGTGGGGAAGTAGCGGTAGGCGGTCGTGCGCGAGACCGAGGCCGCCTCGGCCGCCTCCTCGACGGTCGGCGCAGCACCGCCCTGGGCGACGAGGTCGCGGGCGGCGGCGACCAGGGCGTCGCGGGTCCGCTGCTTCTGCCGGGTCCGGCCGGTGACGCTCGTACGCCGTTGACATGGCCGTTCACGGTACCCTAGTGTCGTTATGGGACACGAGTCCCATAAACGAGAAGGAAGGTCGCCATGGAGACGCTGGAGACGACGGTGCGGGACGCACGGGACGGGCGAGCGTCGCTGGTTCTGCGGCGGAGGGCGTTCACACCTGGCTGGCGACCGAGGCCGAGACGGGCGGCGCGTACCTGCTGTTCGAGGACGCGCTGGACGCAGGGCAAGGTGACCCCGCTGCACCAGCACCCCGACGCGGACGAGACGTTCTACATGCTCGAGGGCGAGGTGCGGCTGCACATCGCCGGCGACGAGCAGACCCTCGCGGCGGGCGGCATCGCGATCATCCCGCGCGGCGTCCCCCACGCCTTCATGGTGACGTCGCCGACAGCGCGGATGCTCTGCCTCCAGACGCCCGGCGGCGGCGAGGCGTTCTACCGGCACGCGAGCGAGCCGGCCGGCGCCGGTCACCGCCGGCGCCCGACTTCGGGCGGGTCCGCGCGGCAGCTGCGGCCACCGGTGCGATCGAGATCCTCGGCCCGCCGCCGTTCTGAGCCTCATCCGGCGGCAGGCACCACCGACACCCGTCGTTTCCAGTCGCATATGCATGACGGGTCGCGAGCCGTCGTGGAGGTTCCCGCCGCTAGGCTGACGTCGTGCAGCAGTACCTCGACCTCCTCCAGCGGATCCTCGACGACGGGGCGGTGAAGGGCGACCGCACCGGCACCGGCACCCGCAGCGTCTTCGGCCACCAGATGCGGTTCGACCTCGCCGAGGGGTTCCCGCTCGTGACCACCAAGAAGGTGCACACCCGGTCGGTGTTCGCCGAGCTGCTGTGGTTCCTGCGGGGTGACACCAACGTCAAGTGGCTCCAGGACCGCGGCGTCTCGATCTGGGACGAGTGGGCCGACGAGAACGGCGACCTCGGGCCGGTCTACGGCTACCAGTGGCGGTCGTGGCCCACCCCCGACGGCCGGCACGTCGACCAGATCGCGCAGGTGGTCGAGGCGATCCGCCGGGACCCGGACTCCCGCCGCCACATCGTGAGCGCGTGGAACGTCGCGGACATCCCGCAGATGGCGCTCGCGCCCTGCCACACGATGTTCCAGTTCTACGTGGCCGACGGGCGGCTGTCCTGCCAGCTCTACCAGCGCTCCGCCGACGTGTTCCTCGGCGTGCCGTTCAACATCGCGTCGTACGCGCTGCTGACCGCCATGGTCGCGCAGGTCACCGGCCTCGAGCCCGGCGACTTCGTGCACACCCTCGGCGACGCGCACCTCTACAGCAACCACCTCGACCAGGCGCGTCTCCAGCTCACCCGCGAGCCGCGGCCGCTGCCGACGCTGCACCTCGACCCGTCGGTCACCGAGCTCGACGCGTTCGACCTCGAGCACATCTCCGTCGAGGGCTACGACCCGCACCCCGGGATCAAGGCCCCGATCGCCGTATGACCGACCAGCCGACGAAGAAGGTCGTGATGGTGGCCGCCGTGGCCGAGAACGGCGTGATCGGGCTCGGCGGCGACATCCCCTGGCACATCTCCGAGGACCTGGCGCACTTCCGGGCGACGACCCGCGGGAACACCGTCGTGATGGGCCGCACGACGTACGACGGGATCGGCCACCCGCTGCCCTACCGCACCAACGTCGTGGTCACCCGCGACCGGGCGTGGCACGGGGAGGGTGTCTTCGTGGCGCCGAGCGTCGAGGAGGCGATCGAGCTCGCCCAGGACTTCGAGGGAGACGTGATGATCGGGGGCGGCGCGCAGATCTACGAGGCGGCGATGCCGTACGCCACCCACCAGGTGCTCACCGAGGTGCACCTCTCACCGGAGGGGGACACGCACTACCCCGACTGGGACCGCGCCGAGTGGCGGGAGACCGGCCGCCAGCCGCGCGACGGGTTCGACTTCGTGTGGTGGGAACGCGTCGGCGGCTGACCGTCAGGCCTCGGTCGCCTCCGGGAGCGGCACCGCCTCGGCCGCCTTGCCGAAGAGCGCGACGTAGGACGCCCCCGCCACCAGGCCGCCGACCAGCGGCGCCAGCCAGAACACCCACAGCTGTCCGAGCGCCTCGCCGCCGGCGAACAGCGCCGGGCCCGTGGAGCGGGCGGGGTTGACCGAGGTGTTGCTGACCGGGATCGACGCGAGGTGGATCAGCGTCAGCGAGAGGCCGATGGCCATCGGGGCGAACCCCTTCGGTGCCCGCGTGTCGGTGGCGCCGAGGATCACGTAGAGGAAGAACGCGGTCAGCACGACCTCCACGACGACGACCGCCAGCAGGGAGTAGCCCTGGGGAGAGCGGTCGCCGTACCCGTTCGTCGCGAAGCCCGACTCCGAGGCGCTGAAGCCCGCCTTGCCGTTGGCGATCACGAACAGCACGGTCGCGGCCGCCGCCGCGGCGACGACCTGGGTGATGACGTACGCCGGGACGTCGCGCCAGGCGAAGCGCTTCGACGCTGCCAGTCCCGAGCGTCACCGCGGGGTTGAAGTGCGCCGCCGCTGACGTGGCCGACGGCGTACGCCATGGTGAGCACGGTGAGCCCGAACGCGAGGGCCACGCCCAGGTAGCCGATGCCGACGTCCGGGACCCCGGAGGCCAGGACCGCGGCGCCACAGCCGCCGAGCACCAGCCAGAAGGTGCCGAAGAACTCGGCCGCGAGCCGCCGGGCGACGGAATGTGTCTCGGTCATGGTGGCCTCCAGGGCCTCGCGCCGGTGACTGTCCCTACCCGGGCAACGTAGGACGTCGCTCCGGCACTCGCCAGACCCGAAAAGGCCATCCTGGTCGACCGGTCCCCGGGAACCGGGGACTCCCGGAACCGATAGCCTGGACGCCATGACGTCCGGCACCCTCCCTCCCGCCCCGTTCGGGCGGGTGCTCACCGCGATGGTCACCGCCTTCCACGACGACGGGTCCGTCGACCTCGAGGGGACGGCCCGGGTCGCCGAGCACCTCGCGGACCACGGCCACGACGGTGTCGTGGTCTCGGGCACGACGGGGGAGTCCCCGACCACCACCACCGAGGAGGACGGCCGCATCCTGCGGGCCGTCGTCGAGGCCGTGGGCGACCGGGTCACGGTCGTGGCGGGCGTCGGCACCAACAACACCGCGCACTCCGTCGAGCTCGCCGCACAGGCCGAGAAGCTCGGCGCCGACGGGCTGCTGCTCGTCACGCCCTACTACAGCAAGCCCACGCCGGCGGGGGTGACCGCGCACTTCGAGGCGGTCTCCGCGGCCAGCGGCCTGCCGGTGATGCTCTACGACATCCCCGGTCGGGCGGGCATCACGATCGCCGACGAGACCTACCGCGCCGCTGCCGCCAACGACCGGATCGTCGCGGTCAAGGACGCCGTCGGTGACCTGTTCCGCGGCGTGCGGATCATGCAGGAGACGGGGCTCGCGTTCTACTCCGGCGACGACGTGCTCAACCTCGGCTGGCTGACCCACGGCGGCTGCGGCATCGTCTCCGTCGTCGGGCACGTCGCCGGCGACCGGTACGCCGCGATGGTCGACGCCGTGGACCGCGGCGACCTGACGACCGCCCTCGCGACGTACCGTGACCTCGTCCCGGTCGTCGAGGCGATCATGACCACCGCGCAGGGGGCGATGACCGCGAAGGCGGCCCTCCAGCTCCTCGGCGTGCTCCCCACCCGCACCGTGCGGCTCCCGCTCGTGCCCGCAGACGAGGCCCTCGTGGCCCACCTGCGCGGCGTGCTGGACCGCGCCGGACTCCTCACAGAAGGCACTACATGAGCCGCCCGCACCCCGACCTGTCCGCACCCGGCCCGCTCCCCAAGAAGGGCCTGCGGGTCATCCCCCTCGGCGGGCTGGGGGACGTCGGCCGCAACATGACGGTCTTCGAGTACGACGGACGGCTGCTCCTCGTGGACTGCGGGGTGCTGTTCCCCGAGGACCACCACCCCGGTGTCGACCTGATCCTTCCGGACTTCGACGCGATCCGGGACCGGCTCGACAAGGTCGAGGCACTGGTCCTGACGCACGGGCACGAGGACCACATCGGCGCGACGCCGTACCTCCTGCGTGAGCGCGGCGACATCCCGCTCGTCGGCTCGCGGCTGACCCTGGCGCTGCTCACCTCCAAGCTGCGCGAGCACCGGCTCAAGGAGACCGTGCAGCACGTCGTCAAGGAGGGCGACACGATCGACTTCGGGCCGTTCCGGCTCGAGTTCGTCGCGGTCAACCACTCGATCCCCGACGCCCTGGCGGTCGCGATCCGCACCGGCGCCGGCACCGTGCTGCACACCGGCGACTTCAAGATGGACCAGCTGCCGCTCGACGGCCGGATCACCGACCTGCGGGCGTTCGCCCGGCTCGGCGAGGAGGGCGTCGACCTGTTCATGGTCGACTCGACCAACTCCGAGGTGCCCGGCTTCACCACCTCCGAGGTGGAGATCGGCCCGGTGCTCGACCGGGTCTTCCACACCAGCCGGGACCAGCGGATCATCGTGGCCTGCTTCGCCTCGCACATCCACCGCGTCCAGCAGGTGATGGACGCAGCCGTGGCGCACGGCCGCAAGGTCGCCTACGTCGGCCGCTCGATGGTGCGCAACATGGGCGTCGCCCGCGACCTCGGCTACCTCAGGGTGCCGCCGAACACCCTGGTGGACGCCAAGGAGCTCGCGGAGCTACCCGCCCGAGAAGACCGTGCTGATCTCCACCGGGTCCCAGGGCGAGCCGCTCTCGGCGCTGTCCCGGATCGCGCAGCGCAACCACAACTTCGTGCACATCGAGGAGGGCGACACCGTCGTCCTCGCCAGCTCGCTGATCCCCGGCAACGAGAACGCCGTCTACCGGGTCATCAACGGCCTGGCCCGCTGGGGTGCCAACGTCGTGCACAAGGGCAACGCGCTCGTGCACGTCTCGGGGCACGCCTCGGCCGGTGAGCTGCTGTACTGCTACAACGTCGTGCAGCCCAGCAACGTGATGCCGATCCACGGCGAGATCCGGCACCTGCGGGCCAACGCCGAGCTGGCGCGCAAGACCGGTGTCCCGGCCGACCAGGTCGTGCTCGCCGAGGACGGCATCGTGGTCGACCTCGTGGACGGCAAGGCCAAGATCGTGGGCAAGGTCGACTGCGGCTACGTGTTCGTGGACGGCTCCTCGGTCGGGGACATCACCGAGTCGTCGCTGAAGGACCGCCGGATCCTCGGCGAGGAGGGCTTCATCTCCGTCGTCGTGGTCATCGACTCGGTCACCGGCAAGGTGTCGGCCGGCCCCGAGATCCACGCGCGCGGCTTCGTGGAGGACGACTCGACCTTCGACGAGGTCAAGCCGGCCCTCATCGATGCGCTGGACTCCGCGGCCCGCGAGGGCGTCGACGACACCTACCAGCTCCAGCAGACGATCCGCCGCGTGGTGGGCCGCTGGGTCTCCAACAAGCACCGTCGTCGCCCGATGATCATCCCGGTGGTCGTCGAGGCCTGAGCGACCCCCGGCTCACCGACCGCGCTGGGCGGCCTTCGCGGCGTACATCGCCGCGTCCGCCTCGGCGAGCAGCGTGCCCACGTCGGTGGCCGGAGCCGGCCGTGGCCACTCCGACGGCGGCGTGCAGCGTGATCGCTCCCGTCCTCGTGCCGACGGTGAGGGCGTCGACGGCGGTCGTCACGCGTTCGGCGAGGCGTCGACCGACCGCGTGGTCCGCACCCCGGGCGAGCACCACGAACTCGTCGCCGCCGAGCCGGGCGACGACGTCGTCCGACCGGGCCACCGCGGCGATCGCCGTGGCCACCGCCCGGAGCACCTGGTCGCCGACGACGTGGCCCCAGGTGTCGTTGATCGTCTTGAAGTCGTTGAGGTCGATCACCAGCAGGCTGACGGGTACGTCGACCGGCGCCAGCGCCGCCTCGGCCTGCACCGCCCGCACCGTCTCGTCGAGAGCGCGGCGGTTGCCGACGCCGGTCAGCGGGTCCTCGCTGGCGGCCCGCTGCGCGACGACGTTGTCGCGGTGCAGGGTCTCGACCTGGAGGGCGGCGCGGGCGCCCTGGAGCGTGCTCAGCCGCTGCTGCCAGAGCACCTGGGACAGCAGGCGGGCGTAGGACCGCCCCGCCTCGGCGCCCGGGACACCCGCCAGGGCCTGCATCTCGACCAGCAGCCACTGGGCGCTCGCGGCGACCTGCCAGTCGCTGGCCGTCTGCGCGAGGTGGGCCGCCTCGGTGGCCACTGCGAGGGCCTCGTCCCGTTCACCGGTCGCCCAGAGCGCGCGGGCCAGGGCGCCGCCGACCACCGCGCGGCTGCCCTGGTAGTCCGGGTGGTCCTCGACGCTGTAGGCCTCACGCAGCTCGTCCAGCGACGCCTCGGCCGTGCCACGGGGTCGGGCACAGAGCTCGACGGCCCGGCAGGTCGCCACGAACTGGGGGTTGCCGAGACCCGTCGCGACGTCGAGCGCGCGTTCGGCGTACACGTGGCCTTCCTTGCGGTGCGCGCCGACCTCCTCGGCGGACAGGTCCTCCGGCAGCACCCGCTCGAGCTCGTCGGCCCAGCGCAGGTGGAGCTCCGCGAGGTTCATCAGGTCGATGACGGGCGCCTGGGTCAACGGGATCGGGCTCGCGTCCAGCTCCTGCGCGACGACCATGTGGGGAAGTGCCAGCTCGTAGAGGCGCATCTCGAGGTAGCTGTAGCCGAGACCCGTGTGCGCCCAGCTCAGGAGACCGACGTCGTCGCACCGGTCGAGCTCGGCCTCGGCGCGCACGAGGTCGAGCAGCGCCGGCTCCACGAGACCCTGCCGGACCTGGGCCATCGCGCGCATCGACAGGCCGTTCGACGCCCAACCGGCGTTGCCGGCCTCGCTGGCGAGGGTCACGCAACGATCACAGGCGGCGAACGCGGCGGCGTTGTCGCCCTGGATGTGCCGGGCGACGGAGATCGAGTACCAGAGCGCGGCCTGGTCGGACGGCGACGCCCCGGCGACCTGGGTGAGCGCGTGGTCGGCCAGCCGCAGGGCGGCCTCGACCTTGCCGTCCTGCGCCAACCCCATGACGTCCGCAGCGGCGTCGGCGATGCTCACGCCCTGATCTTGGGGCACCCGGTGGGCCGGACGGGCCCGAACCGTCCGATTTCGGCCGTTCGGCCGGGGACGAGCCGCCTACTCGGACGACGCGGTGAGACCGGCGCGCTCGGCCCACACCGCGGCCTGGGCCCGGTTGGCGACCTGGAGCTTCCGCAGGAGGTTCGAGACGTGCACGCTCACGGTCTTGGGACTGATCACGAGCGTCTCCCCGATCTGCTGGTTCGACAGGCCGGCCGCCACCAGCCGGAGCACGTTGACCTCCTGGGCCGTGAGGTGCACCCCCAGGTCCGCCGGGGCCGGGGGTCTCCGTCGTGGAGGTCGACGCCGAGGGGAACCCGCAGCTCGGCGGCCAGTCGGGCGATCGCCTGCCTCAGCGGGACGTGGCCGGAGGCCAGGCGGTGACCGCACACGAGCGCGTCGCGGGCCGCTGACCGGTCGGTCTCCACCTGTCCGACCCGCCACCAGCAGTACGCCTCGCGGTGCCGCAGGCCGAGGCGTCCCAGCTCGGCGGCCGCGTCGCGCCACAGCCGACCGTCCGAGCGACCGTCCGCCCGCGCCAGCTCGGCCGTCCACTGCGCCTCGTCGCCGGACCCGCGCGCGAGCCCTCCGCGCACGCCGATCGGGGCCTCCCCGGCGATGCGGTCGACGAGGCGATCGCGAGCGGCCGACGGCCCTTCCTCGATGTCCGCGAGAGCCCAGGCCGCCAGCGCCAGCAACCAGCCGGCGCGTCGCGCGTTCCTGTCGCCCGGTCGGGCCGCCCAGGACGTCGAGCGCCGACTCGGCGACCTCCAGTGCGTCCCGGGGCGATCCGTCCCAGAGCAGCGCGTGCACCAGGTGCTCGGCATCCGTGCGCACGCCCTCGGGGGAGCGGGGACGCCGCCGGCCGGTGGAGCGCAGCGACGCGACGGCCTGGGTGGCGTTCCCCCTCATCACCTCGATGGTGGCCCGCGGACCGTCGAGCTGCCACTCGTCGGGCCGCAGCCCGCCCGCGGGGCCGTCCAACAGCGCTGCCGCCTGCTCCGTGCGACCCATCGCCAGCGCGGCCTCGACGCCGCTGAGCGTGGTCAGCATCGCACCGAACGAGTTCAGCAGCCCGGCGTCCCGAGCCGCGTCGGTCGCGGCGACGGCGTCGTCGTACGCCTCGGCCCACGACCCGTGGTCGACCAGCTGCGCGATCCGTGAGGACTCGACCAGGAGGATCGCGAGCGGGTCGCCGGTCCGCGAGGAGACCTCGGCTGCCTCGTGCGAGCAGCACCTCGCGCGGCCTTCGGGTCCCCCTCGGCGCGGCGCAGCTCCGCCAGCCACCGGAGGGCCTCGGCCAGCTCCGGGTCGGCAGCCGCCGCCTCGGCGACGGCCCGCCCTCGCAGGAGCAGCTGCTCACCCTGCTGCGGTTCGCCGAAGATGACCCGTAGCGCCCCGTACCTGACCAGCGCCCGGGCCTGCTCGGCGGACGCCTCGTGGTCCTCGAAGAGGTCGAGCAGCTCCTCGTAGCGGGCTTCTCCTCGGGCACGGTGCTCGATGATGGTCTGGTGCGCCACCTCGGCCAGGAGCGCACGCCGGGCCTGCAGGTCCGGCCACGAGTCGAACCGCGCATAGGCCCTCTGGGCCAGGTCGTGCGCGGCCAGCCGCTGCCCCGACAGGTCGAGCGAGCGGATGGCGTGGAGGTAGGCCGTCGCCGGATCGAGCTGCTCGGCGTCGGGTGCGTCGGGTGCGCCGGAGGGGAGCTCCTCCTGCAGGGCGATCACCCGCAACCACCACTGCGCCGCCTCGCGGTAGGCGCCGAGGTCCCAGGCGCGGCGCGCCACCCGGAGGGACGCCCCCAGCTCGGGCGCGGCGTCGCCGGCGTCGCGGTAGTGACCGGCCACCTCGGGGTCCACGGAGCTGTCCCCGAGCGACTCGAGTGCCCGTGCGAGCCGTCGGTGGAACTCGCGGGGCACCCCGGCCAGCTCCTCGACGAGCGCCTCGCGGAGCAACGCGTGCCGCGGACGGACACCGTCCGGGCCGGTGAGCACCAGGGAGGCCCGGGCGAGCTCGCGGACGGCTTCCAGGCAGCGTTCCTCGGTGTGCCCCGTGACGTCACACACGGCCGTGACCGGCAGCGGGCGCCCCGCCACGGCCAGCACGCGCATCACGTCCTGCGCGTCCGCCGAGACGGTCCGCACCCTGCCGGTGAGGAAGTCGGCGAGCCGGGTCGGAACGAGGGCCGGACGCTCACCGTCCCTGGACGCCACCAGCTGCTCGGTGAAGAACGGGTTGCCCTCGCCGCGCGTGAAGACCTCGTCGACCAGGGCGTTCGACGAGCCGCTCCCGACGAGGCCGTCCACGAGCGCCGTCACGTCCGGTCGGCTCAGGGGTCCCAGTCGCACCTCCACCACGCGCGCGTCCTGTCTCGTCCGCTCGAGCCAGGCCGCGACGTGCCCGGACAGCCCGGTCTCGTCCTGGCGGCACGTGACGAGCAGGTGCACGCCCTCCCCGTGCCGGGCACGCGACAGAAAGGTGAGCAGGTCGAGGGTGTCCGGGTCGGCCCAGTGGACGTCCTCGACCACCAGCACGACGGGACGCAGGGACGCCAGGGAGACGAGCAGCGCCTCGCACGCCAGGAACACCTGCTCGCGCCGGACGTCGCCGGCTGGGGGCCTCGTCGGCCGTCCTGCCGGTCGTCCGGGGGAGCAGGCCCGCGAGCATCGGACGCAGCGACGCCGGCACCTGTGAGAGGGCACGGGCCATCAACGGGCGGACGTCCGGGCTCGGTGAGTCCAGTGCGTCGACGAAGGGCAGCAGCGGCAGGGTGTCGGTCAACGGCAGACAGGCACCGATCAGCGGCGACCAACCGACCGCGGCGCCGACCGCCTCGGTGACGAGCCGCGACTTCCCGATGCCGGCGTCGCCGACGACCATGGTCAGCGGCGCGGCCCCCTCGAGGGAGGCCAGGACCTCGCCGATCGACGTCGTCCCTCCCGACGAGCACCGACTCGGTCACCCGCTCACTGCAGCACCGGCGCCGGGACCCGGTCAAGCGACTTCCCCGGGAGCGGCCCGGCGTGTGAGCCGTGGGACTGGTGTGACCGCTGTGTACATTCACGACCATGGCGACCCGTACGTCTTCCCCACCGGCGTCGCGGAACAAGGGCACCTCCAGGTCGACCCCCACCAGGGCCGGCTCGAAGGGGTCCGGATCCTCGACCCGGTCGTCCGGAAGCCAGTCCCGCAGGAAGCCCGCAGCCAAGGGGCGTTCGACGAAGAAGTCGACACGCCCCGCGCCACGGGCGGTCCGGACCGGCACTGGCCCTATCGCCGCGCTCGGACTCGCCCTCGGGCGGGGCCTGGCCGCGGTCTGGCTCGGCGTCGCCCACGTGGTGGGCGCGACCGTCCGCAAGGTCGGGCACACCGCCCGTGAGCTCGAGCCGGAGCACCGTCGCGACGGTGCCGGCCTCTTCCTGATCGGTCTCGCTGTCGTGGTCGCGGCCGCCGTCTGGTGGCAGCTGCCCGGCGGCGTGGGGGACACCACCCGCACCGTCGTGAACGGCTCGGTCGGTCTGCTCGGCTGGTTCGTCCCGCTGCTGCTGTGCTTCGTGGCCTGGCGCAACCTGCGCAACCCGGACAGCAACGGCCCCGCCGGTCGCCAGATCATCGGCTGGGCGGCGCTGCTCTTCGGCGTGCTCGGGCTGGTGCACATCGCCAACGGGATGCCGCGTCCGCACCGCGGCGACACCGAGGCGCTCCAGCAGGCCGGCGGGGCCATCGGCTTCGTCGTGTCCTCGCTCTTCATGGACCTGCTCCGCAGCTCCCTGGTCGTCGTACCGCTGCTGGTGCTGCTGGCCGCCTTCGGCGTGCTCGTCATCACCGGCACGCCGGTCTACCAGGTGCCCACCCGGCTGCGGGAGCTCCGCGACCGGCTGCTCGGGCGTACGCCGCCCGAGCCGGAGGTGCCCGCGACCGACGAGACCGCACCGCTCACCCGCAGCCGCCCCCGGCGCCGCGTCGGCTCGATGGCCGACGTCGACCCGGACATGGGCGACCAGCCCTACGACACCCCGGTGCTCGAGGACCGTGCGTTCGGCCGCCGCAAGGCCAAGGCCGAGCGGACCTCCGACGACGAGGCCCCCGACATCCCCGCGCAGGCCGCGGCACCCGCCGACGAGAAGGTCGAGCCACCTCCGCACACGCCGCTGCCGGCCCGCGTCGAGCAGCTCGCGCTGTCGGGTGACGTGACCTACTCCCTGCCGGCCAACGAGGTGCTCAAGCCCGGGTCGGTGCACAAGGCCCGGTCGAAGGCGTCCGACGAGGTCGTCGCGCGGCTCACCGAGGTGCTCGAGCAGTTCGACATCGACGCGCAGGTCACCGGCTACACCCGCGGCCCGACCGTCACCCGCTACGAGGTCGAGCTCGGCCCCGCGGTCAAGGTCGAGAAGGTCACCGCGCTCGGCAAGAACATCGCCTACGCCGTCGCGTCGGCCGACGTCCGGATCCTCTCGCCGATTCCCGGCAAGTCCGCCATCGGCATCGAGATCCCCAACACCGACAAGGAGATCGTGTCGCTCGGCGACGTGCTGCGGTCGGGCAACGCCCGCAACGACCACCACCCGATGATCGTCGGGCTCGGCAAGGACGTCGAGGGTGGCTTCGTGGTCGCGAACATGGCGAAGATGCCGCACCTGCTGGTCGCCGGTGCCACCGGCTCCGGCAAGTCGTCGTTCGTGAACTCGATGATCACGTCGATCCTGATGCGCTCGACGCCCGACGAGGTGCGGATGATCCTGGTCGACCCGAAGCGGGTCGAGCTGAACATCTACGAGGGCGTGCCGCACCTGATCACGCCGATCATCACCAACCCGAAGAAGGCCGCCGAGGCGCTCAACTGGGTCGTGCGCGAGATGGACATGCGCTACGACGACCTGGCGGCGTTCGGGTTCCGGCACGTCGACGACTTCAACAAGGCGGTGCGGGCCGGCAAGGTCAAGGTCCCGCCGGGGAGCGAGCGGGTGCTCGCGCCGTATCCCTACCTCCTCGTCGTGGTCGACGAGCTCGCCGACCTGATGATGGTGGCGCCGCGCGACGTCGAGGACGCCGTCGTACGGATCACCCAGCTGGCGCGCGCCGCCGGCATCCACCTCATCCTCGCGACGCAGCGACCCTCGGTCGACGTGGTGACGGGCCTGATCAAGGCGAACGTCCCCTCCCGGCTGGCCTTCGCCACGTCCTCGCTGGCCGACTCGCGGGTCATCCTGGACCAGCCCGGAGCCGAGAAGCTGGTCGGCCAGGGCGACGGCCTGTTCCTGCCGATGGGGGCGAGCAAGCCCGTGCGCGTGCAGGGCTCGTGGGTCACCGAGGCCGAGGTGCACCAGGTCGTCGCGCACTGCAAGCAGCAGCTGCAGCCGACCTACCGCGAGGACGTGACCGCCCCGGCGGCCGCCAAGCGCGACCTCGACGACGACATCGGCGACGACCTCGACCTGGTCGTCCAGGCGATCGAGCTGGTCGTCTCCACGCAGTTCGGGTCCACCTCGATGCTGCAGCGCAAGCTCCGGGTCGGCTTCGCCAAGGCGGGCCGACTGATGGACATCCTCGAGAGCCGGGGTGTGGTCGGTCCGAGCGAAGGCTCGAAGGCCCGCGACGTGCTCATCAAGCCCGACGACCTCGACGCCGTGATCGCCACCCTGCAGGGGGAACAGTGAGCGCAGCCATGCACCAGCCCACCGACTTCGACAGCCCCTCGTCCCGGGCTCACCGACGATCCCGCCGACGCCGGCACCCCGGTCGTCGTACGCCGCAACGCCGGCCTGGCCGCCCTGGTCGGAGCCGGGGCGTCGGCCATCGCGATCGCCTACCTGTGGCGGGCCGGCACCAGCGGCGCACCGCTCGACTGGGTGCTCTGCCTGGTGATGGCCGCCGATCGCGGCGCTGAACCTCACGAACCTCGTCGACGCGCGCACGCCGCTGCTGGTCGCCGACGACCTCGGTGTGCGGATCCGGCTCGGCAACCAGTGGCGCGGGCTGCCCTGGGACGCCGTCGACCGGGTCGTCGTGCAGCCGCGCCGCGGCCTGCTCAAGGACGGCCGGCTGATGTTCGCGCCGCACAGCCTGTCCCGCGCCCTCGACGGCCTCGACACCCGGGGCCGCCGGGCCGCCGCCCTGAACCAGAAGATGTACGGCGCCGCGCTGGCCGTGCCCATGGGTCTGACGACGAAGGTCTCGGCGCAGGGCCGGGAGCTGGCCGACGGGCTCGCCGCGCTGGCGCAGGGCCGCGCCGACGTGGTCGTCGTCGAGCCGACACCGGCGCCTGAGGTCGAGATGGAGACGGAGACCGCCCCGGACCCGGCGCCCGACGGGTCGGCGTCGCGCCGACGCCGGCCCCCGAGCTCCGGGTCCGAGACGGAGATCGAGACCGCTGCGGCCACGCCGGTCGTCGCGAACCGGCAGCCCGCGCCCGCTCCGGACCCGGCCGAGGTCGGCGTGGTGGAGCCGGAGCCGACGTCCGAGTCGTCCGAGACGTCGAGGAGACCGCTGACGAAGCCGAGAGGAGGACCGCCCCGCCCGGCGCAGCCTGCTCGGCGGGATCGGCACGATCGTGTCCCGGGTCGCCAAGGGCCGCAGCCACGACGTGGACGCCGTGCACCACGAGGAGCCCGAGCCCGACCCCGAGCGTCCGACCGAGTCCGACGAGTCCGACCCCGAGGTCCCGCGCCGGTCGCCCGGACCGCCGTACCCCTGCGCGACACCCGGCACGCCATGCGGGCCCAGGTCACCCGCGACACGCCCGCGACCGTGCTCGGCAACGCCGCGCTGCACCCGGACCGGTACGACGCGGACGGCCGCCGTCGCACGCCCCTGCCGGAGGGCCGCGAGCTGCGCCGTCCGGGCAGCGTCGACCTGGAGTTCGAGGCCGCCCCGTCGGCGTCCGTCTTCGAGTCCGGCCGGGTCCGTCCGATCTCCAAGCTCGGGGATCCAGTCGACGCGCTGGTCATCGACGACTTCGTCACCGAGCCGGCCTACGACCCGGTCATCGGTCCCGAGCTGTCCGCCGCCCGCGTGCGGGTCGGGCTGAGCGTCGACGAGCTCGCCGAGCGCACCCGGATCCGCCCGCACGTCATCGAGTCGATCGAGGTCGACGACTTCGCGCCCTGCGGCGGCGACTTCTACGCCCGCGGCCACCTGCGCACGCTCGCGCGCGTGCTGGGCAAGGACCCGGCGCCGCTGCTCGCGCAGTTCGACAACCGCTACGCCACCGCGCCGATCAACGCCCGCCGGGTGTTCGAGGCCGAGCTGGCGACCGGGATGACCGGGAGCATGCGCAGCACGGTGGGCGGCCCGAACTGGGCGCTGCTCATCGGCGTGGTGCTCGCGCTGGTGATGACCTGGGGCGTCGTGCGCCTGTTCGCCTCCGAGCCGCCCGAGCATGCTCCAGAGCCCGCCGGTGCTGAACGGCTCGGCCGGCGTCGACTCGGGACGCTCGACCCAGGGTTCCGCCTCCGCCCCGGCTCCGGCCGCGAAGCCGATCCGGGTCACCCTCGTCGGGGCGCAGTCCGCCTCGAAGGTCGTCGTCCGCAACGGCGACGGCGAGGTCGTCTGGGCCGGCGAGATCGTGCTCGGCGAGAAGCGCACGGTCAAGGCGGTCCCGCCGGTGACGGTCCGGGCCAAGGACGCGGGTGCTCTCGAGGCCCAGGTCAACGGCCAGGACAAGGGTCCGCTCGGCGAGCTCGGCCAGCCCGGCCGGCGTACGTTCCACCGCCCGGCCTCCCGCTAGTCGACGGCCCAGGGAACCTGCCGATCAGGGCTTGACCGCCAGGACCGGGCAGTGCGCGTCGAGCAGGACGCGTTGGGCGGTCGAGCCCATCAGCAGCTTGCCGACGGGGGAGCGGCGGCGCAGGCCGATCACGACCAGCTCCGCCCGGTGCTCCTGCGCCACCGTGAGGATCTCCTCGGAGGCGTCCAGGCCGCGCATGGTGTGCACGACGGTGTGGTCGACGCCGTCGAGCCGCTTCTGCAGCGCGGAGAGCTGCTCGTCGTCGACGTACCTCTGGTCGACCAGGGCGTCGCCGCGCGAGGTGTTGACCACCACCAGCCGGGTCCCGCGCGAGCGGGCCTCGGCGACGGCGTGCTCCAGGGCGGCCTCGCCCTCCCGGGTCGGGACGTAACCCACCACGACGCTCATCGGCTGCTCTCCTTCGTGCGCGACTCGGACTCGGACTCGGACTCGGACTCGGCGTCCTCGGCGGACGCCTCGAGGTCGGCGAGGACCTCCTCGCGGGACCGGGTGACCTTGCCCCGCAGCCGCGTGAGCAGCGGCCAGACCAGGATCACCGCGACGATGACGTAGACCCCGACGGCCACCGGCTCCGACCACAGCCCGGAGATGTGCCCCTCGGACAGCTGCAGCGACGTGCGCAGCTGCTTCTCCAGCCGCGGGCCGAGGATGACGCCGAGGATCAGCGGCAGGACCGGCAGGCCGTAGCGCCGCATCATGAACCCCAGCACGCCGAGCACCAGCAGGATCGCCAGGTCGAACGCCTGCAGGTTCACCGAGTAGGCCCCGAGCGTCGCGAAGAACACGATGCCGGCGTACAGGTACGGCCGCGGGATCTGCAGCAGCCGTGCCCACGCCGGCGCCAGCGGCAGGTTGATCACCAGCAGCAGCGCGTTGCCGATGAACAGGCTGGCGATCAGCGCCCACACCAGCGTCGGCTCACGGTCGAACAGCAGCGGACCGGGCTGGATGCCGTACTGCGTGAACGCGGCGAGCATCACCGCGGCCGTGGCGTTGGTCGGGAGACCGAGCGAGAGCATCGGGACGAGCGTCCCGGCGGCGGACGCGTTGTTCGCCGCCTCCGGCCCGGCGACGCCCTCGATGGCGCCGTGGCCGAACTCCTCCGGGTGCTTGGAGAGCCGCTTCTCGGTCACGTAGGACAGGAAGGTCGGGATCTCGGCGCCGCCGGCGGGCAGCGCACCGAACGGGAAGCCGTACGCCGTCCCGCGCAGCCAGGGCTTCCAGGACCGCTTCCAGTCCTCCTTGCCCATCCACGGCTGGCCGACCGGGATCACGTGGGCGGCGGTACGACGGAGGTGGGCGGCGACCCACAACGCCTCGCCGACGGCGAAGATGGCGACCGCCACGACGACGACGTCGATCCCGTCGACGAGCAGGGGCAGGCCGAAGGTCAGCCGCTGCTGCCCGGAGACCGGGTCTGCTCCGACGAGCCCGATCGTGAGACCGAGCCCGAGCGCGCAGAACCCGCGCAGCCGGGACGAGCCGAGCACGGCCGTCACCGCGAGCAGCGACAGGATCATGATCGCGAAGTAGCTGGGGTTGCCGAGGCTGACCGCGAACTTCACGACCACCGGGGCGCAGACCACCAGCAGCAGGGTGCCGATCGTGCCGGCGATGAACGACCCGATGGCGGCTGTCGCGAGCGCCTGGGCGGCCCGTCCGGCCTTCGCCATCTTGTGGCCCTCGATCGCGGTCACCACCGATGAGGACTCACCCGGGGTGTTCAGCAGGATCGAGGTGGTCGAGCCGCCGTACATGCCGCCGTAGTAGATGCCCGCGAACATGATGAACGCGCTCTCGGGCGGCAGCACGAAGGTGACCGGCAGCAGCAGCGCGACCGTCATGGCGGGGCCGAGGCCGGGGAGGACGCCGACCGCGGTGCCGAGCAGCACGCCGATCAGGGCGTACAGCAGGTTCTCGGGCGTGAGCGCCGTGGCGAACCCGCCCATCAGGGAGGACCAGACGTCCATCAGAGGATTCCTTCCAGTACGCCGGCGGGCAGCTGGATGCCGAGACCGAGGTAGAAGCCGTAGAACGTGACCAGGGCCAGCAGCACGGAGATCACCACGTCGCGGACGTAGTGCCGGCTGCCCAGGGACCACGCGGCCCCGAAGAACAGCAGCGCCCCCGAGATCACCCAGCCGAGCACGTCGACCAGGAGGACGTTGGCGGCGAAGAAGCCCAGCAGGGGCAGCACCACCCGCCACTCCGTCGGGGCCGACAGGTCGACGTCCTCGCCCTCCTCGGCCTGGCCGTGCCCGCCGCGCAGCACGTCGACGGCGAGGAAGACGGCGCAGGTCAGGAGAAGGACGGCGACGGCGATCGGGAAGGCCTGGGGGCCGACCCGGTCGGAGTCGGTGGTGGGGGCGTCCAGCCGGAGGGCGTCGACGAGGACGACCGCCCCGACCACCCCGAGCAGGAGGGAGACCCCCAGCTCGGAGCGGCCGGCAAGACGTCCCCGGGCGGTGGTGCCGGGGACGGTGCTCATGCGAGACCCAGCTCGCTGAGGGTGTCGCGGACGCGCTGGTCCTGCTCACCGAGGAAGGTGTCGAACTCGTCGCTGGTCAGGAACGCGTCGGCCCAGCTGTTGGCGACCAGGGCGTCCTTCCACTCCTTCGTCTCGTGCATCTTCGTGAAGGCGTCGACGAGCCGCGTCTTGTCGGCGTCGCTGATGCCGGGGGGAGCCACGATGCCGCGCCAGTTGGTGAAGACCAGGTCGATGCCGGCCTCCTTGAACGTGGGGGCGTCGATGCCCTCGATCCGCTCGTCGCCGCTGGTGGCCAGCACCCGGATGTCGCCGTTGGCGATCTGGTCCTTGAACTCGCCCGCACCCGAGGTGGCCACGTCGACCTTGTCCCCGAGGATGGCCGGGAGCAGGTCGCCGCCGCCGTCGTACTGCACGAAGTTCACCTGGCGGGGGTCGATGCCGACCGCCTGGGCGAGCTGCATCGGCAGCAGGTGGTCCGGTCCGCCCGGGGACGAGCCGCCGCCGACGCTGATGCCCTTCGGGTCCTTCTTCCAGGCGGCGACCAGGTCGTCGATCGTCTTGAACGGGGAGTCCTTCGGCACCATGATCGCGCCGTACTCCTCGATCAGCCGGACGATCGGGGTGGTCTCGCTCAGGGTGGCCTCGGACTTGTTGGTGTAGCTGGCGCCGACCACACCGAGACCCATCATCATGGCCAGGTTGCCGTTGCCCTTCTCGTTGACGGTGCGGGCCAGGCCGACGGTCCCGCCGGCACCGTCGAGGTTGAACACCTCGGTGCCGGAGGTGATGTCGTCGTCCTCCATCACCTTCGAGGCCGTCCGGGCGGTGACGTCGTAGCCGCCACCGGGAGTGTTGGGGACCATGATCCGCAGATCGGTCATGGGCTTGCCGGCATCGGCTGCCGAGCCGCTGTCCTCCGAGCTGGTCACGCCACAGGCGGAGGCCACGAGGGCGAGACCGGCGGCGAAGGCGGCCAGCCGGACGGTGCGGGCTGTGCGGTTGCGAGACATGGTGGTCCTTCTCGTGCTCAGGGATGTGCTGGTGCACCAGACCCTCGCCGTTCCTGTGAGCGCAGTCACGATTGCGGACTCAACGGACGTTGTGGTCATTGTGGTCACGGGCACACGGGAGCCGCCGAGTGCCATCCTGATCTCGTGTCCACGACCCCGAGACGACGCGAGATGACCCTGGCGGGGCAGTACCTCCTGCTCCAGGTGCTCATCGTGCTCGCGGTGCTGCTCGCGGTGGGTGCCATCTCGGTGGCCCAGACCGCGCGGGCGTTCGAGCGCAGCGAGGTCCGCCCGGCCCTCAGCGCGGCCGAGAACCTCGCAGCCAACCCGACGGTGCGCGAGCGGGTCGTCACGGCCGCACCCGCTGGACCGGCCACTCGCGACGGTGGCCGAGTCGTCGCGCACCACGTCCGGCTCCACCTCGGTGTACGTCGCCGGCACGGACCGGGGGGTGCTGGTCTCCTCCGACCCCACCCAGGTCGGGGACAGGTCGCCCTCGGTCCCAGCCGGGTGCTCGCGGGGGCGGCGTGGACCGGGACCCAGGACGTCGCGGGCCACAAGGTCGTGGTGGCGCAGGTGCCGGTCTACGACCGGGCCGGTGAGGTGGTCGGGTTCGTCGCGATGGGTCGCGCGGTGCCATCGGTCTGGAGCCGCGTGGGTGACGTGGTGCCCAACCTGCTGGTCTACCTCGGCGTCGCCAGCGTGCTGGGCCTCGGCGGGTCGCTGCTGCTGTCCCGCCGGGTGAAGCGGCAGACCCTCGGCATGGAGCCGACCGAGATCGCCGGTCTGGTCGAGCACCGCGAGGCCCTCGTGCACGGCGTCAAGGAGGGTGTCATCGCGATCGACGAGCAGCAGCGCGTGACGGTCGTCAACGACTCGGCACGGCAGCTCCTGGGGCTCCGCGTGGACTGCGTCGGGCTGCCGGCTCGACGAGCTCGACCTCGACGCGCCCCTGGTCGAGGCGCTCACGAACCGTCAGCCCGACCCCGACCGGCTGGTCCTGGTCGGCGACAAGGTGCTGGCCCTGAACCGGCGTCCGATGCGGTCGCACGGCCAGGTGATCGGGTCCGTCACGACGCTCCGCGACCGCACCGAGCTGTCCGCCCTGGAGCGCGAGCTGGGCACCAGCCGTGCCACCAGCGACACGCTGCGCGCCCAGACCCACGAGTTCGCCAACCAGCTGCACACGATCAGCGGCCTGCTCCAGCTCGAGGAGTACGACGAGGTGCTGCGCTTCGTCGACGGGGTCCGGCTGAGCCGCAGCTCGCTGTACGACGAGGTCACCTCCCGCATCGGCGACGCGACCGTCGCGGCCCTGTTGATCGCCAAGGCGAGCCTCGCCACGGAGCGCGGCGTGGAGATCCGCCTGGACCCCGAGTCCCGGGTCGGCAAGGTCTACGACGGGCTGGCCCGCGACCTCACGACCGTCGTCGGCAACCTCGTCGACAACGCGCTCGACGCCGCGGTCTCCGGCGGCTCGGACCAGCCGCGGGTCGACGTACGCGTCGTGCAGCAGGACGGGGCGATCACGGTCACGGTCGGCGACACCGGCCCGGGCGTGCGCAGCACCGAGGACGTGTTCCGGCAGGGGTACACGACGAAGGCCAACGGGGACGCCGACGGCGGGCGGGGCTTCGGGCTCGCGCTCACCCGGCTGGTCTGCCGGCGTCGCGGGGGCGACGTGACCGTGCACAACCAGGAGGAGTGCGGTGGGGCCGTGTTCACGGCCACCCTGCCGATCCTGCGCGAGGGGGTCGAGGCGTGATCGAGGTGCTGATCGTGGACGACGACTTCATGGTCGCGCGGATCCACACCGGTTTCGTCGAGCGCACGCCCGGCTTCACGGTCACCGGCGTCGCGCACACCGGTGCCGATGCGCTCGTGGAGGCCGAGCGTCTGCAGCCCGACCTGGTGCTCCTCGACGTCTACCTTCCCGACGTCTCCGGGCTCGACCTGCTCGGTGCCCTGCGCGAGGCGGCCCCCGAGGTCGACGTGCTCGTCATCTCCGCCGCCCGGGAGGCCGACACCGTCCGCCGGGCGCTGCGCGGCGGGATCGTGCACTACCTGATGAAGCCGTTCTCGTACGACGACCTGCGGGTGCGGCTCGAGCACTACCAGCAGGCCTACGCCGGGCTGTCGAGCGAGGAGGCCGACCAGGCCGACGTCGACCGGGTCTTCGGCGTCCGGGGGAGCGACAAGCGGCTGCCCAAGGGGTTCAGCCCCGAGACCCTGCGGCTCGTCGAGGACTCGCTGCGCCAGGAGTCGGCCGACGTCTCCGCGGCCGAGGCGGCCACCTTGCTCGGCATCTCCCGGGTGAGCGCGCGGAGGTACCTCGAGCACCTCGCCGAGACCGGAAAGGTCGAGGTCAGCCTGCGGTACGGCGAGGTGGGCCGCCCCGAACGTCGCTACGCCTGGCGCTGACGTGCGGGGAGTCTCACAGGGTTCCGCCGGGCACGGGTTCGCCCAACCGACCCACAGGCGGTCATACTCGATGACGGTTATGACTGCGACCCCAGAGACTGATGCCCCCCTCACCACCGTCGCGCTGGTGACACTCGGCTGCGCGCGCAACGAGGTCGACTCCGAGGAGCTCGCCGGCCGGCTCGAGGCGGGCGGCTTCCGCCTCGTCGACGACCCCGAGGACGCGGACACCGTGATGGTGAACACCTGCGGCTTCGTGGAGGCGGCCAAGAAGGACTCCGTCGACACGCTGCTCGAGGCCTCCGACCTGAAGAACGCCGGCTCCGCGAAGGCGGTGGTCGCGGTGGGCTGCATGGCCGAGCGCTACGGCAAGGACCTGGCCGAGTCGCTGCCCGAGGCGGACGCCGTGCTCGGCTTCGACGACTACCCCGACATCGCGGCGAAGCTGCGCTCGATCCTCGCCGGCGAGCAGCACCACCCGCACACGCCGCAGGACCGTCGTCGGCTGCTGCCGATCTCGCCGGCCGCCCGCGACGCCAGCGCCGTCGTCGTGCCGGGGCACACGATCGCGGCCCCCGACCTGCCCGCCGGTGTCGCTCCCGAGTCCGGGCCCCGCGCGGTGCGCCGTCGGCTCGACGGCGGCCCGATGGCGCCGCTCAAGCTGGCCAGCGGCTGCGACCGGCGCTGCTCGTTCTGCGCGATCCCGTCGTTCCGCGGCTCGTTCGTGTCGCGTCGCCCCGTCGACGTGCTCGGCGAGGCGCGCTGGCTGGGGGAGCAGGGCGTCAAGGAGCTGTTCCTGGTCAGCGAGAACTCCACGTCCTACGGCAAGGACCTCGGCGACCTGCGGCTGCTGGAGATGCTGCTGCCGGAGCTGGCGGCCGTCGACGGTGTCGAGCGGGTCCGGGTGTCCTACCTCCAGCCGGCCGAGACTCGGCCGGGCCTGGTCACCGCGATCGCGACGACGCCCGGGGTCGCTGCCTACTACGACCTGTCCTTCCAGCACGCCTCCAACCCGGTGCTCCGCCGGATGCGCCGCTTCGGCGACCCGGACAGCTTCCTCGGGCTGATCGAGCAGATCCGGTCGCAGGCACCGCTGGCGGGCATCCGCTCCAACGTGATCGTCGGCTTCCCGGGCGAGACCACCGACGACCTCGCGACGCTGTGCGACTTCCTGGTCGACGCCCGCATGGACGTCGTCGGCGTGTTCGGCTACTCCGACGAGGACGGCACCGAGGCCGAGTCGTACGACGGGAAGCTCGACGAGGACGAGATCCGCGAGCGCACCGAGCACGTCACCCGGCTGGTCGAGGAGCTCACCTCCCAGCGGGCCGAGGAGCGGATCGGCGAGCCGGTCGAGGTGCTCCTCGAGGACGTCGCCGGCGGCGAGGGCCGGGCCGCCCACCAGGGCCCCGAGGTCGACGGCACCACCACGGTGACCGGGCTCCCGGCCGACGCGCGGGCCGGTGACATCGTCAGCGCGGTCGTCACGGGGTCCGACGGCGCCGACCTCGTGGCCGAGGCGGTCTGATGACCGACCAGGCGCAGGCACCCGGCAGCAGCCCTGGGCACACCCCCAGCAACTGGAACCTGCCCAACGCGCTGACCACGCTGCGCATCCTGATGGTGCCGTTCTTCGGGTGGGCCCTGCTCGTCGACGGCGGGGACTCGGTGCTGTGGCGCTGCGTCGCCTGGGTGCTGTTCGTCCTGGCGATGATCACCGACAAGGTCGACGGCGACATCGCCCGCAGCCGCAACCTGGTGACCAACTTCGGCAAGATCGCCGACCCGATCGCCGACAAGGCGCTGACCGGGATGGCCTTCGTCGGGCTCTCGATCCTCGGCGAGCTGTGGTGGTGGGTCACGGTGCTCGTCCTCGTCCGCGAGTGGGGGATCACCCTGCTGCGCATCTGGGTGATCCGGCACGGCGTGATGGCGGCCGGTCGCGGCGGCAAGCTGAAGACCGTCCTGCAGACCTTCGCCCTCGGGCTGTTCATCCTGCCGATCAAGATCCTGCAGGACGACTGGGGCGTCGCCGGCGACGTGCTCTGGGGCGTCGCGGTGCTGCTGATGGCGGCGGCCGTGACCGTGACGCTGGTGACGGGCGCGGACTACGTCGTGAAGGCCCTGACCGTGCGTCGGGACGGCCGCGCCTCCGTCAAGTCACCCTGACGGCACGCTCGAGCTGGTTGGCGGCTCCGACGAGCGCCAGGTGCGAGAAGGCCTGGGGGAAGTTGCCGACGAAGCGTCGCTGCGCGGTGTCGTACTCCTCGGCGAGCAGCCCCACGTCGTTGGGCAGCTCGAGCAGCCGTTCCATCAACGCGCGGGCGTCGTCGAGCCGGCCGGCGTGGGTGTAGGCCTGGACCAGCCAGAACGAGCAGGCCAGGAACGGGTGCTCGTCCCCTGAGAGCCCGTCGACCCCCGACTCGGTCCGGTAGCGCAGCAGCAGCCCGTCGCGCATCAGGTCCTCCTCGACCGCCTGGATCGTGCCGAGCATCCGCGGGTCGTCCCCCGCGACGAAGCCGACGTCGGACAGCACCAGCAGCGAGGCGTCGACCTCCCTGGTCTCGTAGTGCTGCACGAACGTGTTGCGCTCCGGGTCGAAGCCGCAGGTCATCACCTCGTCGCGGACCTTGTCGCGCAGGTCGCGCCACGTGTCGACGGGCCCGTCGAGGCCGTGCTTCTCCACGGCGGCGACCGCCCGGTCGAACGCGACCCACACCATCACCCGCGAGTGCGTGAACCTGCGCAGGGGTCCCCGGATCTCCCAGAGCCCGTTGTCCGGCTGGTCCCAGTGCCGGGCCAGGCCCTCGACCAGCACCCGCTGGAGGGACCACGAGTCCCGCGTCTCGTGGATCCCCGCCTCCCGCGCCATCTCCAGGGCGATCATCACCTCGCCGAGGACGTCGGTCTGCCGCTGTCGGTAGGCACCGTTGCCGAGCCGCACCGGCCTCGACCCGGCGTACCCGGGCAGGTGGTCGAGCGTGCGCTCGTGCAGGTCCCGGCCACCGTCGACGGCGTACATGATCTGCAGGTCCTCGGGGTCCCCGGCAGCGGCGCGCAGGAGCCAGTCCCGCCACAGCTCGGCCTCGTCGGCGTAGCCCGACTCGAGCAGCGCCTCCAAGCGTCAGCGAGGCGTCCCGCAGCCAGCAGAACCGGTAGTCCCAGTTCCGCTCGCCGCCGAAGTCCTCCGGCAGGGACGTGGTGGCCGCGGCGACGATCCCGCCGGTGCCGCCGTGCGTGAGCAGGCGAAGCGTGAGCAGCGACCGGACCACGGCATCGCGGAAGGGCCCTTCGTAGCCGCACTTCTCCGCCCAGCTCTCCGAGACCGAGAGGGTCTGTTCGATCCGGGAGTCGAACGCGAGCGGTTCGGGCAGCGGATGGTGCGAGGCGACCCAGGTCGTCGAGAAGGTCAGCTCGTCGCCGGCGTGCACCTCGAACTCCTCGGCGTGCCGGCCGTCCGCGGCGAGCGGCAGGCGAGGGCCGCGCAGGATCAGCCGGTCGGGCCCCGCCACGGCGGTGATCACCTCCATGCCGTGCATGTTCTCGCGCCGCACCCAGGGCCGGACCTTGCCGTAGCCGAACCGGACGACCCACTCGTGCCGCATCGTCACGGTGCCCTCGTTGCCGACGATCCGGCGCACGATGTCGGCGCGGCCGTCGCCGACCGGCATCAGGTCCAGGACGGTCACGCGAACCGGTGTCGGTGGTCCAGGTGGTCTCCAGGACGGCGCTGTTGCCGACGTACCTGCGGCTGCAGGCTGCCTCGCCGTCGACCGGGCCGATCAGCCAGCGGCCGTGGTCGGGGGTGCCCAGCAGCGCGGCGAAGCAGGCGGGGGAGTCGAAGCGGGGCAGGCACAGCCAGTCGACCGAGCCGTCCGTGCCGACCAGGGCCACGGTGCCGGTGTCGCCCAGCACGGCGTACTCCTCGATCGGTAGGGCCATGGCGCCACCGTAGCCAGTCGCGTAGCCATCCGCACGCCGAGGCCTCGACGCGCATCGAAGCCGCACGGTTGGTTACCGTGCGACGGTGAGCCAGGAGCAGGACGAGGTGCCGACACCCGCCAGCAGGTCCTCGGCGCGACCCTCCACGCCGAGCTGCTGCGCCGGTCCGCGACGCTGGCGACCGCCGAGTCGCTGACCGGAGGCGCGTTGGGCGACCTCGTGTCCGCGTCGCCGGGCGCCAGTGAGACGTACGTCGGCGGCGTGGTCTCCTACGCCACGTCGGTCAAGGTCGACGTGCTCGGTGTCGCCCGGGCGACGGTCGAGGAGCACGGCGTGATCTCGGCCCGCTGCGCCGAGGAGATGGCCGTCGGCGTGCGCAGGCTGCTCGGGACGGACTGGGGACTCAGCACCACGGGTGTCGCCGGTCCCTCCGAGCAGGAGGGCCGGCCCGCCGGGACCGTCTTCGTGGGGGTCGCGGGACCCGGTGACGAGGTGGTCGCTCACGAGCTGCACCTCGACGGCGACCGCGCCGAGGTCCGCTCCGCCGCCTGCCGTCGGGCCGCCGAGCTGGCGCTGGAGCGACTGCTGGCCACGGAGACCGTCGACGGCACCCCGTAGGGTTTCGCTCACAGCGCAGAGGAGTTTGCCGGTGTCGCCACGGGGAAGTTTTCCGCAGCCGGTAGCGTTGGCCCTCAGGCAACGCACGTGATCCGCAGGAAGGAGCAGCCCGTGGTGATCTTCCGCCGCCTGCTCGGTGAGGTCCTCCGCGGCCAGCGCATGCGCCAGGGCCGCACACTTCGCCAGGTCTCGGCCGACGCGCGGGTCAGCCTGGGCTACATCTCCGAGATCGAGCGGGGCCAGAAGGAAGCGTCCTCGGAGCTGCTCGCCTCCATCTGCTCGGCCCTCGACGTGCCGCTCTCGGAGATCCTCTCCGAGGTCAGCGACGCCGTGGCGCTCGAGGAGGCCGCCCTCGCCATGCAGCTCGAGGACGTCACCGTGGACGCCACCAGCCTCCGCACCGCGCGGCCCGACGCCAGGCCCCGTGCCGGCGACGTCGTGGCCTCCGCCGCCTGAGACGCGGTCGTTGGGCTCAGCCCGGCTCGGGCTGACAACCGGGGCACCAGTACGTCGCCCGCTCCTGCATCTCGGGTCCCTGCATGTCCACGCGGATCCGGGTGCCGCAGCGCCGGCACGGCAGCTTGTCCCGCCGGTAGACCCAGGTCTGCTGGCCGCGCCGGGTGTCGCCGGTCATGGTCTGCGCGACGCGCACCTTGTTGGCCTCCAGGGCCGACCGGGCACGGCGCACCAGCCGCGGGAGGTCGGGCACGTCCCTGACGGGCAGCCGTGGGTGCACCCCAGCGAGGAAGCACAGCTCGTTCTTGTACAGGTTGCCGAGGCCGGCCAGGTTGCGCTGGTCGAGGATCGCGTCGGCGACGGGCCGGTCCGGGTCGGCGAGCAGCCGCCGCAGCGCCTCCTCCTCGTCCCAGTCCGGGCCGAGCAGGTCGGGACCGAGGTGGCCCGACGACGGTGTCCTCGCGGTCGCGCGCGATCACCTCGACCACCCCGAGCGCGAAGCCGACGGCGCTCCAGGCGTCGGTGCGGAGCACCACCCGCGCCTCGTGCGCCGGTCGCCGCCAGCGGGTCTCCGGCTTGTACAGGTGCCAGGCGCCCTCCATCTTCAGGTGGGTGTGCAGCGTGTGGTCGCTCGCCGATCCGGGTCAGCAGGTGCTTGCCGCGCGCCACCGTCGCCTCGACCCGCTCACCGGCCAGGTCGAGCGTCGCGTGCGCGGGCACCCGGAAGTCGGTCTCGGTGAGCACGGCGCCGGTGAGCGCCTTGTCCAGGTGCAGCGCGGTCCGCCAGACGGTGTCGCCCTCGGGCATCAGCCGGCCTCCCCGCGCAGCTCAGGCACGGAGCCTCAGACCCCGCGGCGTGGCGACGAAGCCGGCGTCCTCCAGCGCCTGCCGCAGCGCGCTGGACCGCTCGCCCGTGCCGAGGATGGTGAGCCCGTCGGCCTTCTCGACGGTCAGCCGGCCGAGCGCCCCCTGCCGGACGGCGGTGGCGAGCGCACCCATGGCGGGGGCGAGGGCGTCGACCTGGTCGGTGAACGTGAGCAGGGTCCGGCCGCCGCGCTCGACGTACACGCTCAGCGCACCGTCGACCAGCACCACCAGCGCGCCGGCCTTGCGGCCCGGCCGGTGGCCGGTGGCGGTGCCCTCGTCGGCGGCGACCCGCTCGGGCCAGGGCAGGGCGGCACCGTAGGGGTTGGCCGGGTCGGTCGCGGCCAGCGCCACCGCCTGCACCTTGTCGCGGGGCTCGTCCCCCACCTCGCGGGAGAAGGACCGCAGCCGGTCGACCGCGCCGGGACCGCCGAACTGGGCGGCGCCGAGCGACCCGACGAAGTAGCCGCGGCGGCAGCGTCCGGAGTCCTCGAAGGCGGAGAGCACCTTGTAGACGCCGGCGAACCCGCCGGGCACGCGCTCGCTCATCACGGCGCCGCGGGTGACCACGCCGTGCCGCTCCAGCAGCGCCTCGGCGGACGCGTGCGCGCGGCGGGTGGCGTCGGTCTCGAGGTCGGGCAGCAGCGACCACCGGCCCGCGGTCGTCGGGGGGCCGGTGCGGGTGGGCAGGTCGGGACGGCTCCGGCCGATGCCCCGCATGGACGAACGGGTCCGTGGCGGTGGCCGGCGGGACCGGTGCGCCGTCCGGCCTCCGGAGGTCAGCGCGCGCACCGGGGCGAGCGTGTCGTTGCTGAGCCGACCGCCCCACACCAGGTCCCACAGCGCCGCCTCGAGGGCCTTGTCGTCGGTGGACCCGACCGCGTGGCGAGCTGGCGGAAGAAGTACGCCCCGCCGCCGGCGAGCGCCTCGACGACGGCGTCGTGCAGCGGGGTGGTGTCCAGCTCGGCGTGGTCGGGCAGGGTCAGGTGCGCCGTGTCCGCGAGGTGCAGGGACGACCCAGCCGTCGGTGCCGGGCAGGGTGCCGTGCCCGGCCCACAGCACCTCGCCGCTGGCGGTCAGCTCGTCGAGCATCGAGGGCTGGTAGTCGACGACCCTGCTGCCGAGGACGAGCGGCTCGAGGGCGGAGGCCGGCACCGCGCAGCCGGCGAGCTGGTCGACGACGGTGAGCACCCCGTCGACACCGCGGAGACCTCTCGTGCTCGCGCCGAGCCCCGCCGACGTGACGTTCTGCCACACGGGCAGGAAGCGGCCCAGGGTCTCGGGCTCGACCGGCTCGACCTCCTTGCGCAGAGCCGCCAGCGAGCGGCGCCGGAGCCGTCGGAGCACCTCGGCGTCGCACCACTCGGCGCCCGCGCCAGCCGGCCGGAACTCGCCCTCGAGCACCCTGCCCTGCGCGCCCAGGCGGGCCAGCGTCTGGGCGGCGACGGCGACCCCGAGGCCGAGGCGCTGCGCGACGTCGGCGGGCGTGAACGGGCCGTGCGTGCGGGCGAACCGGGCCACCAGGTCCGCCAGCGGGTCCTCGACGGGCTCGGTGAACACCTCGGGCGTGCCCGGCGGCACGGGCACGCCGAGCGCGTCGCGGAGCCGTGCGACGTCCTCGACCGCGGTCCAGCGGGCCTCGCCGCCCATCCGCACCTCGACCACCCGTCGTGCGTCGGCGAGCATGGCCAGCCAGGCGGCGGCGTCCGACCCCTCCAGGCACCGGGCCGCGACCTCGGCCGTGGACAGCGGACCGAGCAGCCGCAGCAGGTCGGCCACGCCCTCGGCGTCGCGGGCCTGCCGGTCGGGCGTGAGCCGCTGCAGCTCGAGCTCGAGCTCGGCCAGCACGTCGGGGTCGAGCAGCTCCCGGAGCTCGGCCCGGCCCAGCAGCTCGGCCAGCAGGCCCTGGTCGAGCGAGAGGGCCGCGGCGCGACGCTCGGCGACGGGCGAGTCGCCTTCGTACATGAACGCCGCGACGTAGCCGAACAGCAGCGACCTCGCGAACGGCGAGGGCTGCGTCGTGTCAACCACAACGATGCGAACTTCACGCCGCGCAATCTTTCGCATCATCCGG
>CAWBAQ010000008.1:0-60283 GCA_963786795.1 uncultured Actinomycetota bacterium | reverse complement strand
AACTGGAGCAGCCCGACCGTCGCCAGCAGGATCCCCCCGAAGAGGGACACTCCGCCTGCCCAACGGCTGCGGGTCGTGAAATCGTCGGCGTCTGGCATCGCGGCCTCCTTGGCTGCCGACCACCAGATCGGTGGCCCGCGGGACCCGAGGCTATGTGCCGTGGGGGTCTCCCGGCATCATCCGGATCGGACGACTGTCGCCTCCTGATCCGCCCCCGGTCTCACCTAAGCCGGGGCGGATCTGGGTGCTCGAGGTGGTGGGTGCAGGCCCCGAGACTCCTTGCGGAGGTCCCCGCCTGCGCGACAGGACGGGGACCTGTCTCCGCCTCGCGATGCCCCCCGTACGGGCGGCGTCCCTTGGCGGTGACGAGAAAAGGAAACCTCGAGATCCTTGTAGAAACCTAGGACTTTGACACGCGGCTCGAATCCCGGACGGCGACGCTGCCGGCACCTAGCCTCATCGTGAAAAAACCCCCGGCACTAGTCCTGCCGGGGTTCTTCACGTCAATGTGGCGCTATGACGAAAGCGCTGCTCCGACGGTACCCAGCGTTCACTGCCTGCACCAGTCCCGTTGCCGAGTTCTCGGCACCTCGGCCACTCTGCGCCGGCTTGAGTGTTGGCTACCAGCGTTACCGATCGAGAGCATCGGCTGCCGTGCGACAGCTCGTGGGCATGGTCAATACAGCCCAGACCAAGATCCCGGATCGGTGCCACTATGAACAGATCTGACTACCACACCAGAAGGGAATCCTCATGACCAGACCACGTGCCCGCGCGCTCGCCATCGCCGCCGTTCTGACCGGAGCAATGCTCAGCGTCCCGGCGTCCAGTGCGACCGGGCAGTCGACCACCGCCGCCGTGCACGGCCATCAGCGGTTCCTGCTGATCGGCACCGACCCGAATGAGGAGGGCGGCATCGTCCTCGGCTTCGGCCCGATCCACGCCAAGGGCAAGGACGTCGTGATCAACGACAACCGGGACCGGTTCGTGTTCCCCCGCGGCAACGTGGTCATCCGACACAGGGCCGCCAAGGGTGGCTCGCACGAGTCCCACGACTCGAAGAACTGCTACCTGAAGTTCACCGAGCGCGGCACCTGGACGGCCGTGTCCGGCACCGGTGCGTACGCCAAGGTGAGCGGCGGCGGCACCTACCGGGTGCTCGGCCAGGGCGTCGCCTGCGAGGAGAACAAGCCGCCCGAGGTGTTCTCACTGACGATCCGGGCCCGAGGCCAGCTCAGGTACTGAGCGCCGGTCTGGACCTCATAGAGAAGTCGTCGGACATCGGGGGTGGGTAACCGCGACTCGTCGACCCACAAGGAGCCGGCCCTCGGCATACCGGTGCCCTCGACGACAACCCGTCTCCTGGCCAACCGCACGCGCACCCACCGGGTTGACGGGCGTGAGGGCATCGGCGAGCACCGCCGTCCGACCGCCGTCGTGCTCCGCCCGCCGTCGATGGCCGGGAACACGACTCCGTGCTGCTGCTCGCTGGTCATCGGGCCGTTCCGCAGGACGTGGCCCCCCGGATGCCGGTGCAGACCACCGCGCGGACATCTGCGACCTGTCGGTCGATTCAGGGGATCGCCGGTTGCGTCACCCCGGGGACCGGAGCAGCGTGTTCGGTCGGCGTCGCACGGCGCCCTGACCGGAGGGAGCACACGGTGTTCGCACGAACCACCACCATCGACGCAGTCACCGGGACCATCGACGCAGGCATTGCGTTCCTGCGCGACGAAGCCTTCGCGACCGTCACGGCGATGCCGGGATGCGTCGGCATGTCGGTGGCCGTCGACCGCGAGTCGGGCCGCTGCATCGCCACGAGCGCCTGGGAGTCGCAGGAGGCCATGCGCGCCAGCGAGAACGACGTCCGAGCGCTGCGGGACCGGGCCCGGCAGATCTTCGGCAACCCCGTCTCGGTCGACGAGTGGGAGCTGGCCGTCGTACACCGCGCCCACCCCTCGGGCGAGGACGCCTGCTGCCGCTCGACCTGGGTCCAGGGCGAGCCCGAGGACGTCGACCACGCCATCGACGTGTTCCGGATGACGACACTCCCCGCCCTGGCCGAGATCGAGGGTTTCGCCAGTGCGAGCCTGATGGTCAACCGCTCGGACGGTCGCGCGCTGGCCACCATCGCCTACGACAGCCGGGACCTGCTCGACCTCTCACGGCAGCAGGCCGATGCCCTGCGGTCCCGGACCGTCACCGAGATGAGTGCCGACGTCCGTGAAGTCCGCGAGTTCGACCTGCTGATGGCGCACCTGCACGCGCCCGAGATGGCCTGACCCCCGAGACCACCCTGCGCCCTCCTCGCGGCTCCGCCACCATGGGTTGCGAGGAGGGTGGACATGGACTGGGTCTGTGAGTACTGCGGCAACGAGGGTGTGTCCTCCGAGCCCGTCGACGAGTTCCAGTGCCCCACCTGCGGCGAACCGGTCACTCCCCGGGGATGACCCGCATCGCCAGCGGAACCTCGAGGAGCGCAGGAGTCTCCCGCATGCCCTGCTCGGCTCGAGCCGCATGCCGGCCGAGGTGTCGCCGTTCGGCCCGTCCGCTCGGTCTACTTCAGGCGGTAGCAGCCCTGGACGTTGGGCTCCAGCACCTGACGCCGCCGACGAAGGCGACCGGCGGCCTGCGGGCGGCCCACGGAACGCAGCCAGCCCCTGCCTGGGGAAACCGGTGAAACCGGGGGAATCCCTGGCAGGGGCTGGGTAAAGCTGCAGGTCGGAGGCCTAGTCGCGCTCTGTGGCTCAGATGTCGTAGTAGAGCTCGAACTCGTGCGGGTGCGGCCGCAGCTGCACGGGCAGGATCTCCTGGGTGCGCTTGAAGTCGATCCACGTCTCGATCAGGTCCGGGGTGAACACGCCACCGGCCGTCAGGAACTCGTGGTCGCGCTCCAGGTTGTCGAGCACGGCGCCCAGCGACGTGGGCACCTGGTCGATCTCGGCCATCTCGTCCGGCGGCAGCTCGTAGATGTCCTTGTCGACCGGCGTCGGCGGCTCGATCTTGTTCTTGATGCCGTCGAGGCCGGCGAGCAGCAGTGCCGAGAAGGCGAGGTACGGGTTGGCCGACGGGTCGGGGCAGCGGAACTCGATGCGCTTGGCCTTGGGGTTCGGGCCGGTGATCGGGATGCGCACGCAGGCCGACCGGTTGCGCTGGCTGTAGACCAGGCTGATCGGGGCCTCGAAGCCCGGCACCAGGCGGTGGTAGGAGTTCACCGTCGGGTTCGTGAAGGCCAGCAGCGACGGCGCGTGCTTGAGCAGGCCGCCGATGTAGTGGCGGGCCATGTCCGAGAGGCCGCCGTACCCGGTCTCGTCGAAGAACAGCGGCTCGCCGTTGTTCCAGATCGACTGGTGACAGTGCATGCCCGAGCCGTTGTCGCCGAAGATCGGCTTGGGCATGAAGGTCGCGGTCTTGCCGTTGCGCCAGGCGACGTTCTTGACCATGTACTTGAACTTCATGACGTCGTCGGCGGCCTTGAGCAGCTCGTCGAACCGGTAGTTGATCTCGGCCTGACCGGCGGTGCCGACCTCGTGGTGGGCCCGCTCGACGGTGAGGCCGGCGCGCTCGAGCTCGATGACCATCTCGTCGCGGAGCTCACCGAAGTGGTCGGTGGGGGCGACGGGGAAGTAGCCGCCCTTGTACTTCACCTTGTAGCCGCGGTTGTCCTCGGTGGAGCCCGGTGTTCCAGGCACCCGCCTCGGAGTCGATCTCGTAGTAGCCGGCGTTCGCCTTCGTCTCGAAGCGCACCTTGTCGAACACGTAGAACTCGGCCTCCGGCGCGAAGTACGCCGTGTCGCCGATCCCCGTGCTGCTGAGGTAGGCCATCGCCTTGCGCGCGATGTTGCGCGGGTCGCGGCTGTAGGCCTCGCCCGTGATCGGGTCGTGGATGAAGAAGTTCACGACCAGGGTCTTGGCGACGCGGAACGGGTCGATGTACGCCGTGGTCGGGTCCGGGAACAGCGACATGTCGGACTCGTGGATCGCCTGGAAGCCACGGATGGAGGAGCCGTCGAAGTTCAGGCCGTCGTCGAACACCGCCTGGTCGAACGAGGAGACCGGGACCGTGAAGTGCTGCATCACGCCGGGCAGGTCACAGAACCGGACATCGACCATCTCGATGCCCTCGTCCTTGACGTACTTCAGCAGCTCGTCGCTGTTAGCGAACATTCGTCCTCCTTGGCCACGCGGGCCATGTGATGGTGCCCAGAAATTTGTGCTGAGAAAACTGGCTCAGACAGGTGCGCGATGCCGCTTTGCACCACTGAGTCGCAACTTATGCATGGGCAGTTTCTCCGGAGTATCTCCTTTGTTTCGTCCATGTAACAGAGTGGTGGCCGTGGTCACAAGCCGACCGGCCACGCCCGTCGTACGCGGGCGACCACCCGGTAGCGTGGCGGCGTGAGCCAGCCATCCGCCCCCGCGGGACCCACCGGGGCCACGGGCCCGCTGTACCCGGGCCAGCGGCTCGGCCTGCCGGAGACCGGCCGCGGGTCCGTCGCGACGTGGGGACGACGCATCCTGGCGCTGGTCGTCGACTGGTTCGCCTCCCTGCTCGTCGCGGCCGCGATCGTCGGACCAGGGGTGATGAGCTCGCGCGGCTGGGAGGCGTGGGTCCCGATGCTGGTGTTCCTCGTCGAGGCCGGCGTGCTGACCGCGCTCGTGGGCGGCTCGTTCGGACAGCTCGTGGTGCGGGTCGCCGTCGTGCGCCTGGACCGCCGTCCGGTCAACCTGCTCGTCGCCCTGCTGCGCACGCTGCTGATCTGCCTGGTCGTGCCGCCGGTGATCTACAACCGGGACCGGCGCGGCCTGCACGACCTGGTCGCGGGCACGATCACCGTCCGGCGCTGAGGCTCGCGAGCACCAGGGATCGTCAGCGCTCGATGCGGATCTGGGCGACCTCGAGGTAGCCGGTGCGGAAGCCCGCCTCGCAGTAGGCGAGGTAGAACTCCCACATCCGGCAGAACCGGTCGTCGAAGCCCAGCGCCTGCACGCCCTGCCAGTTCGACACGAAGCGCTCGCGCCACAGCCGCAGCGTGTGCGCGTAGTGCAGCCCCATCGGCCGGATGTTGCTGACGTGCATCGACGTGTGCTTGCGGGTGACCTGGCCGATGGCGTCGGTCGAGGGGAGCATGCCGCCGGGGAAGATGTACTTGTGGATCCAGGTGTAGGTGTTCCGCGTCGCCACCAGCCGGTCGTGCGCGATCAGGATCGCCTGGATCGCCGCCTTGCCCCCGGGGGCCAGCAGCGAGTCGATCTTCTGGAAGTACTCGGGCCAGAACTCCTCGCCGACCGCCTCGATCATCTCGACGCTGACGATCGCGTCGAACGTCGCCGTCCTGGTCGCGGTAGTCGCGTACGGCGACCTCGACGCGGTCCGCCACCCCGGCGGCGTCGACCCGCTCCTGGGCGAGCGCGGCCTGCTCGACGGACAGGGTCACCGTCGTCACGACGGCGCCGCGCTCGCGCCGCCCGGATCGCGAGCGTGCCCCAGCCGGTGCCGACCTCGAGCACGCGGGAGCCCTGCGCGGACGCCGGCCGAGTCGAGGATCGCGTCGACCTTGGCGAGCTGGGCCGCCTCGAGGTCCGCCAGGACCGGGGGAGTGTCGAGGGAGGCGAAGAGCGCCGAGGAGTACGACAGGCTCGGGTCGAGGAACTGCATGAACATGTCGTTGGAGAGGTCGTAGTGCGCCTCGATGTTCTTCTTCGCGCCGTCCTTGGTGTTCGCCGGGTTGAGGCCACGGGGCAGCACGGTGTGCCGCAGGTTGTAGAAGACCGGCTTGATCAGGTCCGTGAGCCGCTCGGCGAACGGCGCCAGCGCGTCGGCGAGGTCGGTGCCGTGGCCGACGCTCCACTCGCGGGCCATGTAGGACTCGCCGATGCCGATCATCGGGCTGTGACCGAGCCGCGCGAAGAACGCCTCGGGCCGGGTGACCTCCAGGACGGGACGGTTCTCGTCGAGCGGCGCGCCGTACACCTCACCGGTGGTCAGCCGGGCGGTGACGGGCAGGCCACGCAGGATGCGCTTCACGACCGCGCGGGCGACGAGTCCGCGCACGCCGTACGACGGGGCAGCGGGAAGCAGCGCGGAGGAGACAGAGACCCGAGGGTCCATCGTGGTGGTCATGCCATTCCTTTCGGGGCCTGGTGCGGGCGACGGGGGACGACCGGCAGCCGGCGCAGCCACAGGCGGATGCCGTGCCAGCGGATGAGCGCGGCGACGCGCTGGGAGGGGATCGGGTTGCCGAGCACGGCACGCAGGACGCGGCCGCGGGTGGCGGGCCGGAGGTCGCCGTGCACCGATGCGGTGAACACGGTCTCCTCGCCCTGGGTCAGGGAGATGCCGACGGCGACGTTGCCGTCGGTGAGGCGGGTGCGGATGTCGTAGCGTCCCTCGACGGCGAAGAACGGCGAGACGTAGAACTCCTTGTCGACGGTCGCGGTCTGCTCGGCGGCGACGTCGAGGGGGTAGCAGTGCCGTTCGCCGTAGGTGTTGTGCACCTCGGCCAGCACGCCCTCGAGGGTGCCGTCGGCGGCGAGGCAGAAGTACGTCGTCAGCGGGTCGAACACGTAGCCCAGGGACCGGGCGTTCGCGAGCATCAGCACGCGATGCAGCGGTCCACGGCAGGTCGTGCGCGTCGAGGTAGCCACGGACCTTGTCGGTCAGCGGACGGGGGTCGTCGGCCGCGAAGTGGTCCCGTGCGCGGATCGACACCAGCGGGCGCAGCCAGCGCGGGAACGCGGCCTCGGCGTCGTCCGTGTCGACCAGCCACATGCTCGTCCGGTGCTCGAAGGCGTAGGTGAACGGCCGCGAGCGCCGGTGGCTGACGTGAGCGGCCACGTAGGCCGGCCCCGTCGTGACGACGGCGCTCACCAGGCGGCCCCCAGCGCCTCGGCGGCGGCGACGCCCGAGCGGCAGCCGTCCTCGTGGAAGCCCCAGCCCTGGTAGGCGCCGGCGAACGCGAGCCGGTCGCTGTTCAGCGAGGCCAGCCGCTGCTGTGCCGCGACGGAGGCCGAGGTGTACGTCGGGTGGAGGTAGGTCATCGTCGCGATGACGTCGGACGGGCGCGTCCTCCTCGTCCGGGTTGAGCGTCACGATCAGCGGGACGGACTCCGGGTGCCCCTGGAGGCGGTTCATCCAGTAGGACACCTTGCTGCGGTCGGCGGTCTCGTCGCAGCCCTCGAGCCGGTAGTTCCAGCTGGCACGCCCGGCCCGCCTCGCGGGCAGCAGCGTCTCGTCGCGGTGCAGGTGGGCGACGTTGGTGGAGTAGCCGAAGGCGCCCAGCAGAGCGGTCTCGTCCTCGCCGGCGTCGGTGAGCAGGCGCAGTGCGTCGTCGGCGTGGGTGGCGATCACGACCTTGTCGAACGCGTGGTGGGCGCCCAGCTCGTCGTCGAGCTCCACCGCGTCGGGCTTGCGGCTCACCGCCGTCACGCGGGTGCTGGTGCGGACGACGTCGAGGCGGCTGGTGATCGCGCCGACGTACGACCGGGAGCCGCCGACCACGGTGTGCCAGGTGGGCGCGTCGCCGAGCACCAGGAAGCCGTGGTGGTGCAGGAACGCGAACAGGTACGCCGCGGGGTAGTCGAGCGCCTCGCGGTGGCCCATCGACCACACGCAGGACACGATCGGCAGGGCGTAGTGGCTGACGAAGTGCCGGTCGAACCCGTGCAGGTCGAGGAACTCGCCGTACGTCAGGGTGCTCTCCGCGCTCGTCGTCGAGCAGGCGGAGCGCGGCCTTCTGGAAGCGCCTGATCGCGAGCAGCATCCGCCAGAACGTCGGGTCGAGCACCCGGCGTCGCTGGGCGAAGATCCCGGCTGCCTTGCGGCCGCCGACGTAGTTCAGCCCACACTCCGTGCACGAGATGCTCATGCTCATCTCGGTGGGCCGGGTCCGCACGTCCAGCTCGGCGAAGAGCCGTCGGAGCAGGGGATAGGTGCGGTCGTTGAGGACGATGAAGCCGGAGTCGACGGGTGCCGTGCCGCCGTCGCCCAGGGGTACGTCATGGGTGTGCGCGTGGCCGCCGACGCGCTCGTCGGCCTCGAAGAGGGTGACGTGGTGCGTCTTGGAGAGCAGGTAGGCCGCTGTGAGGCCGGACACGCCGCCACCGACGACGGCCGCGGTGGGGCGGGCTTGGGTGGAGTCCGTCATGTAGGGCGTTCGTCCTCGCGGGCGGTGCGGATGGGTCTGGGCCGCATCGGAGCGGGCACGGTCATGGTGCCCAGGTCCTGCGAGGTCGACACCCCTCCGTTCGGAGGGCTGGCGGAGCGCGTGCTGAGGGCTGGGTCAGCGGCCGCGCATGTTGCCGCGGGCGCCCTTCATGCTGGTCGGCACCGGCCCCTTGGGGATCGGCATCGCGGAGCGGTTCGCGTCGAGGGCGCGCAGCCGCTGGAGCACGTCGGTCATCTCGGCCGGCTTGATGTTGCGGCCGAGCTTGGTGACGTGCTTGGTGAGCTTGGGGACGGGTACGGCGCCGGGGCCCTCACCGCTGACGACCTCGAAGATCGGCGTCTCGGAGGCGACCCGCTCGTGCTTGCGGCGCTCGTTGCCGAGCAGCGTCTTGAGCCGGTGCGGGTTGCCCTCGCCGACGAGCACGATCCCGGGGGGACCGACGACCCGGTGCACGAGGTCCTGGTTCTTGTTGAAGGCGATGCCGGGGTCGACCTTCCAGCCGCGCTTGAGCTGGCCGAGCACGGCAGCCGCGGCACCGGTCTGGCCCTCGAGCTGGGCGTACTGCGACTTCTGGGCCCGTCGGCCGAACACGATGAGCACGGACGAGCAGGCCGATCAGGATCGACGTGACCAGGTCGAGCGGCCAGGGGCCGGGCACGAGGTAGAACACGCCGAAGGCGATCGCCGCCGTCACCACGAAGACGCCCAGCAGGATCAGGCCGATCCGCGGGTCGGTCTTCTTCGTCATCTTGTAGACGACTGCGATCTGCTTGAGCCGGCCCTCTTTCTTCGGGGCTGCGGCGTCCTTCTTGGCCATCAGGTGAGCCTCTGCTGATTCTGTGCGTTGCTGGCGGGACGTGGCATTCTCGCAGACCCGGACGGGTCAGGCCGAGCGGGTCGTGCTGGCCTCGCGGGCCTCCATGGCCTGCTGGTAGAGCCGGCCGGCGCGGTACGACGAGCGCACGAGCGGCCCGGACATGACGCCGGCGAAGCCGATCTCGTCGGCCTCGTCCTTGAGCTCGACGAACTCCTCGGGCCTGACCCACCGCTCGACGGGGTGGTGCCGCGGGGAGGGGCGGAGGTACTGCGTGATGGTGATCAGCTCGCAGCCGGCGGCGTGCAGGTCGCGCAGCGCCTGCGAGACCTCCTCGCGGGTCTCGCCCATGCCGAGGATCAGGTTCGACTTGGTGACCAGGCCGAACTCGCGGGCCTGGGTGATCACGTCGAGGGAGCGGTCGTAGCGGAAGGCCGGGCGGATCCGCTTGAAGATCCGCGGCACGGTCTCCACGTTGTGCGCGAGCACCTCGGGCCGCGACTCGAAGACCTCGCGCAGCAGGTCCGGCTTGCCGTTGAAGTCCGGGATGAGGTTCTCGACGCCGGTGTCGGGGTTGAGCGCGTGGATCTGCTTGACCGTCTCGGCGTACAGCCAGGCGCCGCCGTCGGGCAGGTCGTCGCGGGCGACGCCGGTGATGGTCGCGTAGCGCAGCTTCATCTGCTGCACGCTCTCGGCGACCCGGCGCGGCTCGTCGCGGTCGAGGGGCTCGGGCTTGCCGGTGTCGATCTGGCAGAAGTCGCAGCGCCGGGTGCACTGGTCGCCACCGATGAGGAACGTCGCCTCCCGGTCCTCCCAGCACTCGAAGATGTTGGGGCAGCCGGCTTCCTGGCAGACCGTGTGCAGGCCCTCGGACTTCACCAGGTTCTGGAGCTCGCGGTACTGCGGCCCCATCTTCGCGCGGGTCTTGATCCACTCCGGCTTGCGCTCGATGGGGGTCTCGGCGTTGCGGACCTCGAGGCGGAGCAGCTTGCGACCGTCCGGCGCCGTGGGCGCGCTCGAACCGAGCGTTTGGGGGGTCTGGGTCACCCGGTCACTGTACGCCGGGGGCGGAGGCGGCCCCAATCCAGCGGGAGGTCGCGTCAGGGCACGTCGCGGCGCCGGAAAACGAGCACCGAGACCACCAGCGTGAGGAGCAGCAGGACCCCGAGGTAGCTCGCTCCGTCGAACAGGGTGATGGCGAGCCGCTGGTCGCAGGACGGGCCCTGGCTGGGTCGGCAGACCACGCTCTGGTCGTAGACGCGCACGCCGTCGCGCAGCCACGCGAACACGTTGTACGTCGGGCTGTAGCGCGACGACCCGTCGACCGGCAGCAGCGCGAGCAGGGCCTCGCCCCCGGCCGCGTAGGCGAACAGCAGCGCCAGCGTGCCCACCGTGTGCCGCAGCAGCATCGTCAGCGCGTAGCCGCCGAGCCCGCCGCACGCCGCCAGCGCGACGCCGCGCAGCGACATCCCCACGATCTGGTCGCGGACCGCCGGGTCGGTCCCGATGCCGCGGGCCTGCGCGACGAGGGTGAGCGCGACCCAGAACCCGGCGAGCAGCACCGCGGCGACGACCCCGCAGGCGAGCAGCGCGGCAGCCGCCTTGGCACCCCAGACCTGCAGCCGTCGCGGCTCGAACAGCAGCTGGTTGCTCATCGACCCGGTGGCCCAGTCGGCCCCGGCGTACGTCGTACCGACGATGATCATCAAGGCGGCGACCAGCACGACCACGGCGACACCGTTGCCACGTTGCTGCTGGTCGAGGTCGAGGGGCACCCGGTTCAGGTAGTTCTCGGGCCGGGGGACGAGGTTGGCCCGGCAGTCCGCCTCCTGGGCGCCCGGTCCGAAGAAGGCCTCGGGACTGTCCTGGCAGGTCTGCAGGTCGCGCTTGAAGCCGGGCTGGCTGAGCTGCTCCTGGACCTGTGCTCGGGCATGGGCGAGGTCGTCGGCGCTGACCGGCCGGGTGCTCCAGATCGTGGAGCCGGCGAGCAGCGCGGTGAGCAGGGCCGCTCCCAGGACGATCAGCACGATCGCCCGTCGGGAGACGCAGCCGGGAGAGCTCGACGCGGAGCAGCCTCATGCGGTGACCTCCTCGTCGTCGGTGCTCTCGGGGTCGGCAGCGGGGTCGCGGTCCCGCTCCGCCTCGGGGCGTCGCGCGTGCAGGGAGGTGTCCTGGGTGAGCTGCAGGAAGACCGACTCCAGGTCGGCACGGACCGGGGTCAGCTCGCGGACGAAGATCTGCCGGGCCGCGAGGGCCCGGGTGATGTCCTCCGCCTGCTCGACGCCCTCGACGACCAGCCGGTCACCGTCCCGGGTGACGCGCCACCGGGCCTGCTCCAGGACGCGCTGAGCCGCGACCGAGTCGGCGACGCCGACGCGCACCTGCTTGACCTTCTGCTCGCCGACCAGGTCGTCGACCGGCCCGGACGCGAGCAGCCGGCCGTTGCCGATGATCGAGACGGAGTGGCAGACCTGCTGGACCTCGGCCAGGATGTGCGAGCTCAGCAGGACGGTGACCCCGCTCTCGCCCAGCTCACGGATCATCGTGCGGATGTCCCGGATGCCGGCCGGATCGAGCCCGTTCGTCGGCTCGTCGAGGATCAGCAGGTCCGGCGACTTGAGCAGGGTCGCGGCGATCGCGAGCCGTTGCTTCATGCCCAGCGAGTAGCCCTTGTAGCGCTCCCGCTCCCTCCCGGCGAGTCCCACCTGGGCCAGTGCGGTGTCGACGGCCCGGTTGGACACCCCGACGACGTGCGCCAGCAGGGTGAGGTTGTGGCGGCCGGTGAAGCCGGGCACGAACTTGGGCTGCTCGACCACCGCTCCGACGCGGCCCATGACGGCGGGCAGGCGACGGGGGACCGGCTCGCCGAACAGGTGCATCCGGCCGTGGGTGGGCCGGGCGAGTCCCAGGAGCATGCGGATCGTGGTGGTCTTGCCCGACCCGTTGGGTCCCAGGAACCCGTGCACGCCGCCGGCCGGGACCGCGAGGTCGAGGTGGTCGACGGCTACGACCCGCCGTCCTCGACGGGTGCGGAACTCCTTGTGCAGACCGGTGGTCTCGATGACCAGGTCTCCGTTGGCAGGCACCCGTCGAGTCTGGTGCAGCGGCCCGGATGCGTGCCCGGGGACACGCCGACGAGGGGCTCCGGGTCAGCCGCCCGGCGTCAGCAGCCTGATCCGGCCGGGCTCCGGCTTGGCCGCGTAGTCCGGGGTCGGGGTGTACGGCGCCCAGGCGAGCAGCTCGGCCAGGTGCCGCTCGACGAGCGGGACGACCTCCAGCGGGGTGACGTCGCGACCCAGCTCGACCGACAGGCTGGTGACGCCGGCGTCGCTGATGCCGCACGGCACGAAGCGGTCGTACCAGCCCAGGTCGACGTCGCAGTTGATCGCGAACCCGTGCATCGTCACGCCCCGGCTGACCCGGATGCCGAGCGCGGCGACCTTTCGCTCCGGTCCGCGCTGGTCGGCGGCGATCCACACGCCGCTGCGGCCCGGGACACGGGCCGTGGTGACGCCGAGGTCGGTGCACACGCCGATGAGGGCCTCCTCGACGCGGCGCACGTAGTCGACGACGAGGACGTGGTCCGGAAGCCGCACGATCGGGTAGCCGACCAGCTGGCCCGGGCCGTGGAAGGTGATCTTGCCGCCGCGGTCGACGTCGATCACCGGGACGTCGTCGCCGAGCGGCCGCTCGTGGGGCTCGGTGCGCTTGCCCGCGGTGAAGACGGGTGGATGCTCGAGCAGCAGGACGGTGTCCGGGCCGCCGTCCACGACCCGCGCGTGCACCTCGCGCTGGAGGTCCCACGCCGCGACGTACTCCACCGCCTGGTCGCCGAGTCCGACGGTCTCGAAGGTCAGGTCTGCCACGTCCGCGAGCCTACGCCCGCCGGCGAGACCCCCGCCCGGTGCCTTGGTGGCATGCGGAAAGATGTGGAACCAGGGAGTCCGCCCACGAGGGCGGGATCCGGACCGAGGGAGATCCAGATGTCGCACCCGAGCACGCCCGTCCGCCGCCAGCAGGCGCCCCGGTCGAAGCGTTGGGTGCTGCCGATCGTCGTGGTGCTGCTGTGGCTCTTCGTCGGCGGGCCCTTGGGGAGCTTCGCCGGCCGGCTGGCCGAGGTGCAGAAGAACGACAACGCGTCCTTCCTCCCGAAGAGCACGGAGTCGACCCGCGTGCTCAACGAGTTCCTGCGGTTCACCGGCCAGGAGTCGCTGCCCACCATCGTCGTCTTCGAGCGCGCGGGCGGGCTGACCGCCTCCGACAAGCAGGCCGTCGCCGGGTACGACGCGGAGCTGAAGGACGTCGAGCACGTCGACCCGGCCGGGGTGACGCCGCCGTCGTACTCCTCGGACGGTACGGCGGCCCGGATCGTCGTGCCGGTCGCGTCGTCGGACGGTGAGGAGATCCAGAAGGCCGTCGACGACATCCGCGCGGTGGTCGACGACCCGCCCGACGGCCTCACCGCGCTGGTCGGCGGGCAGGGCGGCATCCTCGGCGACTTCATCACGGCCTTCGGGGCGATCGACGGCATCCTGCTGGTCGTCGCGCTGCTCGTCATCCTGCTGATCCTGGTCGTGGTCTACCGCACGATCATCCTGCCCCTCGTGGTGATGCTGTCCGCGGTGCTGGCGCTGGGTGTCTCCTCGGCGGCGATCTACGCGCTGGCCAAGAACGACGTGCTCGACCTCAACGGCCAGAGCCAGGGGATCCTGTTCATCCTCGCGCTCGGCGCCGCCACCGACTACTCGCTGCTGCTCGTCTCGCGGTTCCGCGAGGAGCTCCGCGACGAGGAGTCGACGTACGTCGCCCTGCGGCGCGCCTACCGCGGGACCTTCGAGCCGATCGTCGCGTCCGGCGTCACCGTGATCCTCGGCCTGCTGTGCCTGCTGCTCTCCGACCTCTCCAGCCTGCGCGGCCTCGGCCCGGTGGGGGCGATCGGCATCGCGGGGGCGATGCTCTCGGCGCTCACCCTGCTGCCCGCGACGCTGCTGCTGCTCGGGCGGTGGGCCTACTGGCCGTTCCGGCCGATGTACGGCTCCGAGCACAAGGACGCCCGCGGGCTCTGGGGCCGGGTGGCCCGGCTGGTGGGCCGGCGGGCCCGCACCGTGTGGCTGGTGACGTTCCTCGGCCTCGCCGCGTGCGCCGCGTTCGTGCCCACCCTCAACGAGGACCCGGTGCCGCAGACCGACACCTTCCTGACCGACGTGGACTCGGTCAAGGCGCAGGACATCCTCGACCGCCACTTCCCCAGCGACCAGTCCAGCCCGGTCGTGGTGATCACCCCGCAGGACAAGATGGACGAGGTGCTCGCCGCGGTGCGGGCCGCACGACGGGATCGTCGCGGACGAGGTGACCTACCTGCCCGCCGGTCCGCCGAGCGGCTCGACACCGCCGCCGCCCAAGGTCGTGGACGGTGACGTGGTCGTGCTCGCCCCCCTGCAGGGTTCGGCCGAGTCACGCGCCGCCGCGGACACCGTGCGCTCCCTGCGCGACGACCTCGACGCCGCTCGGCTCCGACGTGCTCGTCGGCGGCAACACCGCCATCCAGCTCGACGCCCGCGACACGACCGACGCCGACCGGGCCCGGGTGATCCCGGCGATCCTCGTGGTCATCTTCATCGTGCTGGCGCTGCTGCTGAGGTCGTTGGCCGCGCCGCTGCTGCTGGTGCTGGCCAACGTGCTCTCGTTCGGCGCGACCATCGGGATCAGCGCCCTGGTCTTCAACCACGTGTTCGACTTCCCGGCCACGGACCCGTCGATCTCGCTGATCGGCTTCGTGTTCCTGGTCGCGCTCGGCATCGACTACTCGATCTTCCTGATGACGCGGGTGCGGGAGGAGTCGCTCAGGCAGGGCACCCATCCCGGTGTGCTGAAGGGGCTCTCCGTGACCGGCGGGGTGATCACGTCGGCCGGCGTCGTGCTGGCCGCGACGTTCGCCGCGCTGGGGGTCGTGCCGATCCTGTTCCTGGCGCAGATCGCGTTCATCGTGGCGTTCGGGGTGCTGCTCGACACGCTGGTCGTGCGGACGCTGCTGGTGCCGGCGCTCGCCTACGACCTCGGACCGCGCATCTGGTGGCCCTCCAGGCTCTGGCACACGCCCGACCACGCCGACCGCGCCACCGCGGAGATGCTGCACGTCGGGAGCGCGGACGGCGTGCGGCTGTCCGCGGACCCGGACGACCCGCCAGCGACCAGCCGGACCGAGCCGCCCGGGTCGCCGGTCGAGCCGGGGCCGCCGGCACCGCAGCTGATCGACCGACGTGCCTGTGGACGACGCGCCGACACGGATCGGCGAACTCGTCCAGGCTGGTGCGGTGACCCGTGCCAGGACTGCCCTCGTGGTCCTGCTCGGCGTGCTCGGGCTGGGCCTGGCGATGCTGGTGGTCCGGCTCGGTGACCGGCACGCCGGCCCTGGCGAGACACCCTGCTCCTGCGCCGGTTGCCCGCGTCGTCGACGTCCCGGCCGCCGACGTGCTGCGCGGCGTGGGACGAGCAGCGCTCCGCTGCCTACGCCGCCGGATCGGTCCGCCAGCTGCGGCAGCTGTACGTCGCCGGCTCGGCCGCCGCCCGGTCCGACGTACGCGTGCTGCGGGGCTACCTCGCGCGCGGGCTGGTCGTCGAGGGGATGCGGACCCAGGTGCTCGCGCTGCGCGTCGTCGAGCAGCGGCCGCGCCGGCTGCGCCTCGACGTCACCGACCGGCTGGACGGGGCGGTCGCCGTCGGGGGTGACCGTCGGGTCCCGTTGCCCCGCGACCAGCCCGACCGGCGCGCGGTGACGCTGCAGCGCGGCGCGGACGGCGCCTGGCGGGTGGCGGCGGTGCGGCCCGTCAGGTGAGGGCGGCGGCGAGCCGCTCGTTGAGCGTCGGGTGCTCGAAGGTGAACCCCTCGGCCAGCAGCCTGGCCGGCTCGACCCGGGTGGAGTTCAGCAGCTCCGAGAGACGGCGCCGACGAGCTTCTTGATCGGCCACGGCCGGCGCCGGCAGCGGCCGAGGGGCGGTGCAGCATCCGGCCGAGCTGCTTGCCGAACTCGGCGTTGGTCGTCGCGTTCGGCGCCGACACGTTGTAGACGCCGGCCGCGTCGTCGTGGGTCGCGAGGTGCGTCGCGGCCCGGACCCAGTCGGGCATCGAGATCGTCGAGAAGTACTGCGTGCCGGGACCGACCGGACCGCCGAGCCCGGCCTTGAACAGCAGCAGCAGCGGCTTCAGCGCCCCGCCGCGCTTGTCGAGGATGATGCCGCTGCGCATCACCGCGACCCGGGCGCCCGCCTCGGACGGCCGGGGACGCGGCGTCCTGCCAGGCCCGGGTGACCCGGCCCATGAACGTGTCGGCGTCGAACGCCGACTCCTCGGTCAGCGGCGCGTCGCCCCGGTCGCCGTACCCGGCGATGCCGTTCTGCGCGAGGAACGCCGGCTTGCGGTCCGAGGCGGCGACCGCCTCGGCCAGGGTGCGGGTGGTCGCGACCCGGCTGGCGGTGAAGGTGCGCTTGTAGGACTCCGTCCACGGCCAGTGCGCGAGCGGAGCGCCGGACAGGGTGCGCGACCACGTCGGCGGACTCGATGACCGCGCGGTCGACCGTGCCGGCGTACGGGTCCCACGACGACTCGCTCGCCGACAGCGCCTCGCCGCGGACCAGCCGCACCACCTCGTGGCCCTCCCGGGCCAGGTGGTCGCGCCAGGCGGTGCCGAGGAAGCCGGACACGCCGGCGAGCACGAGCTTCATGTCCGCGAACCTACGCGACCGCCTTAAACGGATAGTCCGTGACGTTCCGCAGGATTCCCGGGCCGGGAACCTGCATTGCGTCACGGACTACCGCGAGGGGTCAGACCTCGAAGGTGCCGGCCTCCAGGCGCTGCTTGACGTCGGACAGGAACCGGGCCGCGTCCGCGCCGTCCACGATCCGGTGGTCGTAGGTCAGCGCGAGGTAGACCATCCGGCGCACCGCGATCGTCTCGCCGAGGTTCGGCGTCGTCGATGACCACGGCCCGCTTGACGACGGCACCGGTGCCGAGGATCGCGACCTGCGGCTGGTTGATGATCGGCGTGTCGAACAGCGCGCCGCGCGAGCCGGTGTTGGTCAGCGTGAAGGTGCCGCCGGCCAGCTCGTCCGGACCGATCTTGTTGTTGCGGGTGCGGTCGGCGACGTCGGCGATCTTGCGGGCCAGGCCCGCGATCGACAGGTCGCCGGCGTCCTTGATGACCGGCGTCAGCAGGCCCTTCTCGGTGTCCACCGCGATCGAGAGGTTCTCGTGGTCGTAGTAGGTGACCTCGCCCTTCTCGGTGTCGATCGAGGCGTTCAGCGACGGGTACTCCTTGAGGGCAGTCGATCGCGGCCTTGGCGAAGAACGGCAGGAAGGACAGCTTCACGCCCTCGCGGGCGGCGAAGTCCGCCTTGACCGCGTCGCGCAGCCGGGCGATCGATCGTGACGTCGACCTCGACCACCGTGGTCAGCTGGGCCGAGACCTGCAGCGACTCGACCATCCGCTTGGCGATCACCTTGCGCAGGCGGGTCATCGGCTCGGTCTTGCCGCGCAGCGGGCTCGGTGCCGACGCCGCGGCCGGGCGCCTTCGGCGCGGTCGCGGCGGCCGGCTGGCTCGGGGCGGCCTCCGCCGGCTTGGCGGCGGCCTCCTTGGCCTTGGCTGCGGCGTCGAGGACGTCCTGCTTGCGGATCCGGCCGCCGACACCGCTGCCGGTGACCGTGGACAGGTCGACGCCCTGGTCGGCCGCCATCTTGCGCACCAGCGGGGTGACGTAGGGACCCTCGGCGTCACCGCGGCCGCCGGACGAGGCCTGGTGGGTCGGCTCGGCCTGCTTGGTCGGCTCGGGCGCCTTCTCGGCGGCCGGCTCGGCCTGCTCGGGCTCGGGCTCCGGCTCCTTCGCGGGCTCGGGCTCCTTCTCGGGCTCGGGCTCGGCCTGCTTCTCGGCTCGGGCTCGGCCTGCTTCTCCTCGGCGGGCGGCGCGGACTGCTCGCCGCCACCGGACGGGGCGGCGTCGCCGGAGCCGATGGTGGCCAGCTCGGCGCCGACCTCGACGGTCTCGTCCTCCTGGACCTTGATCTCCAGCAGCTTGCCGGCGACCGGGGAGGGGATCTCGGTGTCGACCTTGTCGGTGGAGACCTCGAGCAGCGGCTCGTCGACGGCGACGTCGTCGCCGACCTGCTTGAGCCAGCGCGTGACGGTGCCCTCGGTGACGGACTCACCCAGGGCGGGCAGCGTGACCGACGTGCCGGAGCCCCGCCGAGGTGCCGGCCTCGGACGCCTGCTGCCTCGGGCGCGGTGTTCGCGCGAGTTCGGCGCGGTCTCCTGCGCCGGGGGAGCGTCGTCGGTCTGCGCCGCCGGCGGGTCGGTCTCGGTCTCGGTCTTGCGGTCGGCGTCCTCGTCGCCGTCGGACTCGGCGGCCGGCGCCTCCTTGGCGGACTGCTCGTCCTGCTGCTCCTCGGACGGCGCCTCGTCCTGGCCGCCCTCGTCGGAGGAGCCGCCGGACTCGCCCTCGTCACCGATCGTGCAGAGCTCGGCGCCGACCTCGATGGTCTCGTCCTCCTCGGCCTTGATCTCGAGCAGCGTGCCCGCCACGGGCGAGGGGATCTCGGTGTCGACCTTGTCGGTCGACACCTCCAGCAGCGGCTCGTCGACGGCCACCTGGTCGCCGGGCTGCTTGAGCCAGCGGGTGACGGTGCCTTCGGTGACGGACTCGCCGAGTGCGGGGAGAGTGACTGAGGTCGCCATGCGTTCCTTCGCTCCTATGTGGTGGGCGGCTGCGCGGGTGGGCTGGGCGTGGTGGTCTGGTCGGGAGTCTATGAGTGGGCGTGCAGTGGCTTGCCGGCCAGCGCGAGATGCGCCTCGCCGAGAGCCTCGTTCTGGGTCGGGTGGGCGTGCGCCAGCGGGGCGACGTCCTCGGGGTGCGCCTCCCAGCCGTAGATCAGCTGGGCCTCCCCGACGAGCTCACCGACGCGGGCGCCGATCATGTGGACGCCGACGACCGGGCCGTCCTTGCGGCGCACGAGCTTGACGAAGCCCTGCGTCCTGAGGATCTGGCTCTTGCCGTTGCCGCCGAGGTCGTAGGTGAGGGTCTCGACGCCGTCGTCCCCGTACGTCGACCGGGCGGCCGCCTCGTCGAGACCGACGGAGGCGATCTCCGGGTCGCAGTAGGTGACCCGGGGGATGCCGGCCTCGTCGATCGGGGCCGGGTCGAGGCCGGCGATCTCCTCGGCCACGAAGATGCCCTGCTGGAAGCCGCGGTGCGCGAGCTGCAGCCCGGGGACGATGTCGCCGACGGCGTAGACGCCCTCGAGGTTGGTGCGCAGCCGCTCGTCGGTGAGCACGAAGCCGCGGTCCATCACGACGCCCTGCTCGTCGTACCCGAGGCCGGAGGTCGTGGGGCCGCGGCCGACCGCGACCAGCAGCACCTCGGCCTCGATGGTCTCGCCGCCCTGGACGGTGACCCGGACCCCGGACTCGGTGCTCTCGACGGACTCGAAGGGGGTGCCGACCCGGAAGCCGATCCCGCGCTTCTTGAACGCCCGCTCGAGCACCTTGGAGACGGCCTCGTCCTCGGCGGCCACGAGCCGGGGCAGCGCCTCGACGATCGTGACGTCGGCGCCGAAGGAGCGCCAGACGCTGGCGAACTCGCAGCCGATGACGCCGCCGCCCAGCACGATGGCGGACGCCGGGACGTGGTCCAGGGTCAGGGCGTGCTCGGACGTCAGCACGCGACGCCCGTCGACCTCGAGGCCGGGCAGCGACTTGGAGTAGGAGCCGGAGGCGAGGACGACGGAGCGCCCGACGTACCGACGACCGTTGACCTCGACGGTGCGTTCGCCGACCAGCCGGCCCTCGCCCTCGAGCACGGTGATGCCGCGACCCTTGATGAGGCCGGTGAGGCCCTTGAAGAGCCGGGCGACGACGCCGTCCTTGTACTTGTTGACGCCGCCCATGTCGATGCCCTCGAACGTGGCGTTGACGCCGAACTGCTCGGACTCGCGGGCGGAGTCGGCGACCTCCGCGGCGTGCAGCAGGGCCTTGGTGGGGATGCAGCCGACGTGCAGGCAGGTGCCGCCGAGCTTGCCCTTCTCGACCAGGGCGACGGAGAGTCCGAGCTGGGCGGCCCGCAGCGCGCACGCGTAGCCGCCGCTTCCCGCCCCGAGGACCACCACGTCGAAGCTGTCCTGGTCCCCTGTGCCGTCGGCGCCGCTGTCCGCCACGCGTGTCCTCCGGTCTCGTGTCCGCTCGGTCCTCACCGATGTCGAGCCATCTTTGCACCATCGGTCGCGGTGTCCACACCGGGCCGCCGCACGGTCCGGTGACCCGCACCGTGCCCCGCAGCCGTCGCGTCACACGCTCGCGGGCGGGGCGAGTTTCAGCGAAACCTCAGTCATCGACGGGCACACTGGGCCCATGGGTTGGATGGATCGACTGCGTCGCGGCGGCAAGCAAGGGATGAGCCGTCCCGGCCGCACGGGTGCCGCCACGACGGTCCGCGCGTCCGACGCGGCCGACGAGGCGCACCTGCGGGAGTTCGCGACCAGCCGCCGCGGTGTCGAGGGGTTCGTCGAGCCGCGCACGGCCGTCAGCGACGTCACCCTGATGCTCGTCGCGCACGACGGCGAGTGGACCCGTCGCCGGGTGCCGTCGGTCGAGTGGGCGCACCGGTTCGCGAACCAGCACAGCGTGCCGTCGTACGACGCGGCCGTGGTCGGCTACCCGTCCCGGATGCGCGAGTACAACCGCCGGATGAAGCAGCAGGGTCTCGGCTAGCGGCCGCCGCGTCAGCCGGACGAGCTCGGTGGCCAGCTCGACGAGGGTCGACGACGGCGCACCCGGTGCCGCCGCTGGTGACGTGGCCGTGCGGTGCCGCGGTCGTTGAAGCCGGGACCGGCGATGTCGAGGTGCGCCCAGCGGTGCTCGCCGACGAACTCCTGCAGGAACGCCGCCGCGTAGAGCGTGCCGCCGTAGACGTCGACGTTGTGCTGCATCAGGTCGGCGATCTTGCTGTAGGTGCGGACCTTGACCGGCATCTCCTCGGAGATCGGCAGCGGCCACAGCACCTCGCCGGCCCGGGCGCCGGCGCCGATGGTCTGGCTCGACCAGCGCCTCGTCGTTGCCGAGGATGCCCGCGACCCGGTCGCCGAGGGCGGTCACGCAGGCGCCCGGTCAGGGTGGCGACGTCGAGGATCAGGTCGGGCTCGGCCTCGCTCGGCGAGCACCAGCGCGTCGGCGAGCACGAGCCGGCCCTCGGCGTCGGTGTTCAGCACCTCGACGGTCGCGCCGCCGTACATCGTCAGCACGTCGCCGGGACGGGTCGAGGCGCCGGAGACGCTGTTCTCGGCCATGGGTACGACGGTCGTCACCCGCACCGGCAGCCCGAGCTCGGCGATCGCGAACGTCGCGGCGACCACCGCGGCGGCGCCGGCCATGTCGCACTTCATGGTGGCCATGCCCGCGCTCGGCTTGATGCTCAGGCCGCCCGAGTCGAAGGTGATGCCCTTGCCGACCAGCGCCAGGTGGGTCTTCGCCCCGCGCGGGGCGTAGGTCAGCCGCACCAGCCGGGGCGGGTTCGCCGAGCCCTGGCCGACGCCGATGATGCCGCCGAAGCCGCCCTCACGCAGCGCCTTGTCGTCGGTGACCTCGACCTTGACCTTGCTGCCCTTGCGGGCCTTCTGCTCGGCGACCACCGCGTCGGCGAAGACGGCCGGGGTGAAGTCGCCGGGCGGGGTGTTCACCCAGTCGCGGGCCAGGGCCGTCGCGGTGGCGACGACCTGCGCCGTCTCGACCGCGGCCTGCGCGCCCTTGGTGCGGGCGGTGTCGGTGAGGACGACGACCTCGCCCGGGCCCTGGGGCTCCGCGCCGGTCTTGTAGGCGTTGAACGCGTAGCCGCCGAGCATGGTGCCCTCGACGACCGCGCGGAGCGTCTGCTCGTCGTCGGCCGGCAGTGCCAGCGCGACGGAGGCGGCGTTGGACACGGCCCGGGCCGCGACACCGGCGGCGCGGCGTACGCGCGGCCGCGTCGACTGCGTCCTGCTCGCCGAGCCCGACGAGGATCAGCATCGGGGACTTGATCGTCCCGCCGGTCGGCACCTTGGCGACCTCGCCGGGCTTGCCGGTGAAGCCGATCGTGGACAGCAGCGGCGCGAACTTGCGGCCGTAGGCCGAGGCCACCCCTTCGCCACCCGGGGCGGCCCGCAGGCCCTTCGGGGTGCGGACCACACCGACGACCACGACGTCGGCCTTGGTCTTCTCGGCGGCGCCCTTGCGCAGCGTGTAGCTGGTCAAGCTGACCGACTCCTTCGTCGTCTCCTCTTGGCTGTCGTGGCACTCTAGCCCGCGCGCGCCGGTCGTCCTCGCTGCGGTAGGTTCGGCGCCATGAGCACCTCCGACGACGACGTCTCGCTGCGCACGTCGCCCCTCCACGACCGTCACGTCGCGCTGGGCGCCAAGCTGGCCGAGTTCGGCGGCTGGTCGATGCCGCTGGAGTACGCCGGGTCGGGCGTCATCAAGGAGCACACCGCGGTGCGCGAGGCCGTCGGGCATCTTCGACGTCAGCCACCTCGGCAAGGCACTGGTGCACGGCCCGGGCGCCGCCGAGCACGTCAACGCCACGCTGAGCAACGACCTCGGCAAGATCGCTCCCGGCCAGGCGCAGTACACGCTCTGCTGCGACGACGCGACCGGCGGCATCGTCGACGACCTGATCGCCTACCTGCACGGCGACGACCGGGTGTTCCTGGTCCCCAACGCCGCGAACACCGCCGAGGTGCTGCGCCGGCTCAGGGCCGACGCCCCGGACGGGGTCGAGGTCGACGACCACCACGCCACCCACGCGGTGCTCGCCGTGCAGGGCCCGCGCTCGGACGAGGTCCTCGACGCGGTCGGGCTGCCGACCGGGCACGACTACATGTCGTTCGTCGAGGCCGAGCACGACGGCGCCGCGGTCATGGTGTGCCGCACCGGCTACACCGGCGAGCGCGGCTACGAGCTGGTCTGCGAGAACGCCGCGGCGCCCGCGGCCTGTGGGACGCGCTGCTCGCGGCCGGCGAGCCGCGCGGGCTGCTGCCCTGCGGCCTCGGCGCCCGCGACACCCTGCGCACCGAGATGGGCTACCCGCTGCACGGCCAGGACATCAGCCTCGACGTGACCCCCAACCAGGCCCGGCTCGGCTGGGCCGTCGGCTGGAAGAAGGACCGGTTCTGGGGCAAGGACGTGCTGGTCGCCGAGAAGGAGCAGGGCCCGGCGCGGCTGCTGCGCGGGCTCGTCGCCACCGGCCGCGGCATCCCGCGGCCCGGCATGCGGGTGCTGCTCGCGGCCGACGTACCCGTCGGGGAGGTCACCTCCGGGACGTTCTCGCCGACCCGGCGCACCGGGGTGGGCCTGGCCCTGGTCGCGGCCCAGGTCACCGACGGCGCCGAGGTCTCGGTCGACGTGCGCGGCCGCCGTGAGGTGTTCACGGTCACCCGGCCGCCGTTCGTGGAGACGGGCGTCCGCTAGCCCGGGGTCAGCGCACGTCGCGGAAGTCGGCGTGCTTGCCGTACTTCCCGTTCCACGCGAAGCCCTCGGCCGCGAACGCGCGTACGACGGGGTTGGCCGACGTGTGCACGTAGGGCAGGGCGCGCTTGCGGCTCAGCCACCAGGTGTCCGGTGTGCCGCGCCGTCCGACCCTGGTGGGGTTCTCCCACGGGTTGACGGTGACGATCGTGCCGCGGGCGTGCGACCCGACGCGGGTGCGGTCGCCGGGCACCCGCTGGCAGGCGAAGCCGAAACCGGTGTCGGCCCGCATCGCCCGGCTCACCGCCGTGCTCCAGGACCCCATCGTCTCGAGCCGGCGCAGGGACCGGATCGGCAGCCGCTGCGCGTAGAGCCGGGTGAAGGCGCGGGCCAGCTGGGCGGCCGAGCTGCGGGACACGACGAGCGTGCCGCGGTGCCGGAACCCGTCGAAGCCCCAGTAGCTGACCTGCAGCGTGCGCAGACCGGAGCGCCCCACCGGGCAGCCGCGTCGCCAGGACCGTCCGGACATCGCCTTCCAGGTGCCGGCCGAGACGTAGCCGACCCGCGGGTCGGCGCCGGTCGTGGTGGGGCGGGACTGGGCGGCCAGGCGGATGCCGGGGCGGGGTGCCCCTCGGCGGCACGACGACGGGAGGTACGACGGCCGCGACGGCCCGCTCGGTCGACGCAAGACCACCGGACAGCACCCGGACGCGCATCGTCTCGTCGACGGGCAGGGACAGGGTCGCGCCGCCGTGGGAGTCGGTCGCGGTGCTGCCCACCGTGCGCCAGACGCCACCGATCCGGGACTGGAACACGACGGTCTGCCAGGGGAGCGGTGCCCCGGTGGCGGCACGCGGCTTGGTGGTCACCGGCACCCGCCCACCGACCGGGGCGGTCGCGGGTGCGGAGATGTCGACCTTCGCCGTGGCCGGGGTGGGTGGCCACGCGGTGCTGGGAGAGGTGCGTCCCTGCGCGGTGACCATCGAGCGGAGCAGGTCGGGCTGGTCGGTGGTCACGCCGGACGCGCCGAGGTCGATGACCCGTTGCAGCTCAGCAGGGGCGTTGGCGGTCCAGGTCCCGACGAAGATGCCGAGGGCGAGGGCCTGGTTCACGGTCTCGGCGGTGAGGTTGTCGTGACGTACGTCGATCTCGCGGACCCACGCCCGGTCGGTCACGTCCGTCGGCGTCACGACGTTGCCGAGGAGCACCAGCGGCAGGTCGGGATAGGTCAGGTGCATGCGGTCCAGGAAGCCCCAGTCGAAGCTCTCCACGACCAGGCGCGGGGACCCGTCCGCGCGCGGCACGGACCACTCGGGGTGCGCGTCCAGCACCCGCTTCACGGTCGCGCCGATCCCGCCCACGTCGCCGTAGTCCACCGGGCTCTTCACCTCGAGGGTCATGCCGATGGGGCTGCCGCCGAGCTCGCCGAGCACCTCGTCGAGGGTGAGCACCTGGGAGCCGGTGTAGAGGCCGCCGGGGTACCAGCTGCCGGCGTCGACCGTCTTGACCTGCGCCAGCGTCAGGTCGCCGACCGCCCAGGGGGCCAGCCCGCGGCAGCTTCTGCTCCGCGTCGGTGGTGCGGCGCAGATCGGTGTCGTGGACGACGACTGGCACACCGTCCCTGGTCATCCGCACGTCGATGGTGACCCGGTCCGCGCGGTCGGCCACGGCCTGGTCCATCGCGGCCAGCGTGCTCTCCGGCGCGGTGTCGACCGACCCGCGGTGCGCGATCACCTGGACGCCGACCGGCGGGTCGGCGTCGGCGGCCGGTGCGGTCGCGAGAGCCAGGCCGGCCGTGAGCGCGGCGACGGTGGTGGTGCGGAGCAAGCGTTGCATCAGTGCGGTACCCCCGAGGTCCGCAGCAGCCTAGGCGACCCCCAGCGCCCTCTGTCGGAGAAACGCCGGACGCCGGAGCGGCCACGCCCTTAGGCTCGTCGACATGACGAACTCCCTCGAGCCCTCCTCGTCCTTCGGCAGCAGCGACCCCTCGCCCAAGTCGACCTGGCGGTGGCGCTACGAGGACGCCTCGGGTGCGGAGACGGAGACGGCCGAGGGCGCCTCGGTCTCGGGCTTCCCGTCGCAGAGCGACGCCGAGTCCTGGATCGGCGAGGTCTGGCGCGACCTGGTCGGAGGACGGCGTCCACCAGGTCACGCTCTTCGAGGGCGACCGCGAGGTCTACGGCCCGATGAGCCTGCACGCCGCGGGCTGACCCCTCGAGGGCCTGCCTCAGCTGCGGCTCTTCGGCGACTGGGTCTTGCCGGGGTCGCGCTCGATGACGCCGTCCGAGCACGTCGTCGATCCGCTTGAGCAGCGCCGGGTCGAGCTTCACGCCGGCCGCCTTGACGTTCTCGGTGACCTGCTCGGGTCGCGAGGCGCCGATGATCGCCGACGACACGTTGTCGTTCTGCAGCACCCAGGCGACGGCGAGCTGGGCCAGCGACAGCCCGGCCTCGTCCGCGATCGGCTGCGAGCTGCTGGACCCGGCCGAGCACGTCGTCGTTCATGCAGCGCGAGATCATGTCCGCCGCCGCCCTTCTCGTCGGTCGCGCGCGAGCCCGCGGGCGGCTCCTGGCCCGGCTTGTACTTGCCGGTCAGCACGCCCTGCGCGATCGGCGACCAGACGATCTGCCCGATGCCCAGCTCCTCGCAGGTCGGGCACGACCTCGGCCTCGATGACCCGCCACAGCATGTTGTACTGCGGCTGGTTCGAGACCAGCGGGATCCGCAGCTCGCGGGCCAGCGCGTGCGCCTCGCGGATCTGCTCGGCGCGCCACTCGGAGACCCCGATGTAGTGCGCCTTGCCGGAGTGCACGACGTCGGCGAACGCCTCCATCGTCTCCTCGAGCGGCGTCTCGTAGTCGTACCGGTGCGCCTGGTAGAGGTCGACGTAGTCGGTGCCGAGCCGGCGTCAGCGAGCCGTCGATCGACTCGCGGATGTGCTTGCGGGACAGCCCCGAGTCGTTGTGCTTGCCCGGGCCGGTCGGCCAGTAGACCTTGGTGAAGATCTCCAGGCTCTCCCGGCGCTCGCCCTTCAGCGCCTTGCCGAGCACCGTCTCGGCCTTCGTGTTCGCGTAGACGTCGGCGGTGTCGAAGGTCGTGATGCCCTCGTCCAGCGCCTGCCGGACGCAGGCGAGCGCGGCGTCCTCCTCGACCTGGGACCCGTGGGTCAGCCAGTTGCCGTAGGAGATCGCGGAGACCTTCAGGCCACTTGCACCAAGATTGCGGATTTCCATGGGTTCGACCCTATGTCGGCGCCGGAAACCCGTCGATGTCGCAGGAAACGACTCAGTAGCGGTCGGGGAGCTTGGCGCCGAGCTTGACCTGGGGCTTGGGGAGCCGGATCCAGCGGAGCTGGATGGAGCGCAGCACGCCGTAGCCGACGGCGCCCTTCGTGCTCACGTCCGGGAAGCCGGCGGCGCAGCTCGCGCCGGAGCCGGAAGACCACCAGCGCGGTGTCGAGGGCGACCAGCAGGATCGTCGCGCTCCACAGGCCGTTGGCCAGGCTCGGGGAGAAGGCCTGGCCGACCATGATCAGGATCAGCAGGGGCAGCAGCAGCTCGGCCATGCAGAGCCGGGCGTCGATCCAGTCGCGGACGAACCGGCGCACCGGGCCCTTGTCGCGGGCCGGCAGGTAGCGCTCGTCGCCGCGCTTCATGCCCTCGCGGATCGTGGCGCTGCTCTCGGTGCGGCGCTCGCGCTGGGCGCGGGCCGCGGCCTTCTTGTCCTGGGGACCCTTGGCGCGGGCGCGGGCGGCGGCCTGCGCCTCCTTGCGGCTCGGGGTGGGGCGGCCCTTGCCGCCGACCTTGACGGTCTCGGGCGCGGACGGGGCTTCGGCGGTCTTGCTGCGACGGAACAACGGACTGCTTCCTCAGGTCGGGCTCGGTGGCGGAGCGGGACTCCGGTCGGGCGTGCCGACGGGGTCCGAGCAGGTCAGCCTAGCCGCGATCCGGGTGGGAGCGGAGCCGGGAACCTCCTACTCCGCCCGTCCGTTGGCCCGTAGGGTGGTGGCGACGTCACCGGCCGCACCACCGATCACAGAAAAGGGGGCTCGCCCTCATGAGTCTCATGAAGCGCATCAGCCTGATCTTCCGCGCCAAGGCGAACAAGGCGCTCGACCGCGCCGAGGACCCGCGCGAGACGCTCGACTACAGCTACAAGCGGCAGCTCGAGCTGCTGACGAAGGTACGCCGCGGCGTGGCCGACGTCGCCACGAGCCGCAAGCGCGTCGAGCTGCAGGCGCGCCCAGCTCCAGCAGCAGTCGGACAAGCTGACCGACCAGGCCCAGAAGGCGCTGTCGATGGGCCGCGAGGACCTCGCCCGCGAGGCGCTCACCCGCAAGTCGGCGCTCACCTCGCAGATGACCGACCTCAAGGCGCAGCAGGCCCAGCTCCAGGGCGAGGAGGAGAAGCTCACGCTCGCCTCGCAGCGGCTGCAGGCCAAGGTCGAGTCCTTCCGCACCCAGAAGGAGACCATCAAGGCGAAGTACACCGCCGCCGAGGCGCAGACCCGGATCAACGAGGCGTTCTCCGGCATCTCCGAGGAGATGGGCGACGTCGGCATGGCGGTCCAGCGGGCCGAGGACAAGACCGCGCAGATGCAGGCCCGGGCCGGCGCCATCGACGAGCTGATCGCCTCCGGCGCGCTCGACGACGCCAGCTCGATCAACCGCGGCGACGACATCTCCCGCGAGCTCGAGGCGATGTCCTCGCAGTCCGACGTCGAGTCGCGAGCTGGCCGCGCTCAAGGCCGGCACGACCGGCGGCTCGTCCGCGCAGGCGCTCGAGCAGGCCGACTCCACGCCCCCGCGCAGGTCGAGGCCACCCCCGTCAGCGAGCCCCGGAAGGAAGAGGGCCAGGCATGATCGTCCGGATCCTCGGCGAGGGGCAGTGGGACGTCGCCGACGACGCAGCTGCCCGCGCTCAACGCGCTCGACGCGGCCGTCGAGGCGGCCGTCGAGGCCGGGGACCGCCAGTCGTTCGCGAACACCCTCGCGGCGCTGCTGGACGCCGTACGCACCGGCGGCGTGCCGCTCCCCGACGAGTCGCTCGAGGACTCCGACCTGATCCTGCCCCCGTCCGACGCGACGCTGGAGGAGGTGCGGGAGCTGCTCAACGACGACGGGCTGATCCCGGGCTGATGGCCAGCACCCGCTTCATCAACGACCGCGGCCTGACCGCGCGGATGACCCTGGTCATGTTCCTGCTCGGTGCGCTGTTCGTCGCGCTCGTGGTCGGCCTGATGTACGCCGGCGGCACCTACTTCGGCGGGGGCGTCGCCGTCCTCATCGGCATCGCGGGCATCGGCGTCGCCTGGTTCCAGTGGTACAACTCCGACACGCTCGCGCTGAAGGCGATGCGGGCCCGCGAGGTCACGCCGCGAGGAGGCGCCCGAGCTGCACGGCATCATCGACCGGCTCTGCGCGCTGGCCGACATGCCCAAGCCGCGCGTGGCGATCGCCTACACCGACATGCCGAACGCGTTCGCCACCGGCCGCTCGCCCAGCCACTCGGCGGTCTGCGTGACCACCGGCATCCTCGACAAGCTCACCGCCGAGGAGATCGAGGGCGTGCTCGCCCACGAGCTGTCCCACGTCGCCCACCGCGACGTGCTGGTGATGACGCTGGCCGCGTCGGCCGGCATCGCCGCGGGCATGCTCACCCGCGGCGCGCAGTACGGCGTGCTCTTCGGCGGCGGTGGCGGTCGCGACAGCAGGGACAACAACGGCCCGCCGTTCTGGCTGATCGCGCTGGTGATCAGCCTGGTGGTCTACGCCGTCAGCTTCTTCCTGACCCGGCTGCTCTCGCGCTACCGCGAGCTGTGCGCCGACCGGTCGGGCGCCTTCCTCACCCAGAAGCCCGTCGGCGCTGGCCAGCGCGCTGACCAAGATCAGCGGCGAGGTCGCCCGATCCCGAGCAAGGACCTGCGCGAGGTCCAGTCGATGAACGCCTTCTTCATCACCCCGGCGATCAGCGGGATGACGCTTCAAGACGCTCACCTCGACGCACCCGTCGCTCGAGCAGCGGCTCGAGCAGCTCGCGAAGGTCGCCGCCGAGCTCGGCAAGCCGATGGACGGTGGCTTCCCCGCCCCCGGCATCGGTCGCTGACCGGCGCGACGCATGGGTCTCTGGAGCACGCTGACCGGCCGGAGCAAGCCGATGCAGGCCAACCTCGACGCGCTGTTCGCGCTGCCGGCCGCGGCGATCACGCTGCAGACGGCCGCCGGGCTTCACCCCGACCGGCGTGGGCTCGGTCTGCTACCGGGCCGCCGAGGGCGCGGCCTTCGCGCAGGCGCAGAACGACGTCGTGGAGCTGCTCGACAACGACGACGACCCGGACGTCGAGCGCAGCACCGACTCGTTCGGCTTCACCTGGCTGGTGGCCCGGCAGAGCCCCGACGACCTGTCGGCCCTGGTCACCGACCTGCACACCGTGAACACCTCGCTGGAGGCGCAGGGCTTCGGCCCCAGCCTGCTGTGCTCGCTGGTCGGGTTCACCGACCCGGCCGGGCGCGCGCCTGGGGCTGGTCTACCTCTACAAGCAGGGCACGTTCTACCCGTTCGCCCCGCAGGGTCCGCAGCAGCGCGACAACCTGCTGGAGATCCAGATCCGCGACCTGCTCAAGGGCGACCTGCCGTCGAGCCCGACCTCGGCCGCTGGATGCCGCTCTGGGGCGCCCCCGGGCTCTGAGCTGACCCTGCCGGCCCGGGTGCAGCCTGCCAGGTCACGTCCTTAGTCGCGGCCGGATGCCGCGCGGGCAGGTCGAGCATCCGCTGCAGCGCGACCTGGGCCCAGCGCTCGGTCTCGGGGTCGACCTGGATCCGGTTCACCACGGTGCCGGCGACGAGGTTCTCCATCGCCCACACGAAGTGCGGCAGGTCGATGCGGTTCATCGTCGAGCAGTAGCAGACCGTCTTGTCCAGGAACGTGATGTGCTGCTCGGGGTGCGCGTTCGCCAGCCGCTGCACCAGGTTGAGCTCGGTGCCGATCGCCCACGACGACCCGGGCGGGGCGGCCTCGACGGTCTTGATGATGAACTCCGTCGAGCCGACCAGGTCGGCCTTGGTGACCACCTCGTGGGTGCACTCGGGGTGCACCAGCACCTGCACGCCGGGCACGCGCTCGCGGACGTCGTCGACGCACTGCGCCGTGAACCGGCCGTGCACCGAGCAGTGCCCCTTCCACAGGATCATCCGCGCGTCGCGCAGCTCGGCGGCGGTCAGGCCGCCGTTGGGCTTGTGCGGGTTCCACACCACGCAGTCCTCGAGGCTCATCCCGAGCTCGAGCACCGCGGTGTTGCGGCCGAGGTGCTGGTCGGGCAGGAACAGCACCTTGGCGTCGCGCTTCTGCTCGAAGGCCCACTCGAGCGCGACCTGGGCGTTGGACGACGTGCAGACCGCTCCGCCGTGCTTGCCGCAGAACGCCTTGATGTCGGCGGAGGAGTTCATGTAGGTCACGGGTACGACGGACGGGGCGATCCCCGCGTCCTCGAGCGCGTCCCAGGCGTCCTCGACCTGGCCGAGCGCCGGCCATGTCGGCCATCGAGCAGCCGGCCGCGAGGTCGGGCAGGATCACCTGCCTGCTCCGGGCCGGTGAGGATGTCGGCCGACTCGGCCATGAAGTGCACGCCGCAGAACACGACGTACTCCGCGTCCGGGCCGGCGCGGCCGCGTCGCGGGCCAGCTTGAAGGAGTCGCCGGTGACGTCGGCGAACTCGATGACCTCGTCGCGCTGGTAGTGGTGCCCGAGCACGAAGACCCGGTCGCCGAGCGCCTCCTTGGCGGCCCGGGCCCGCGCCACCAGGTCGGGGTCGGACGCGGCGGGCAGCGACCCGGGGCAGTCGACGCCCGGCTCGGAGCGGCTGTCCGTGCCGCGGCCCAGCACCAGCAGGGGCAGGTCGGTTGTCGTCACAGCGCGTCATCCTTCCACAGGCCGTCCCAGCGCCGGCTCAGAGGAAATGCCCGCTGTGCAGGTAGGGCGCCGGCGGCTTCATGCCCCGCAGCGCGAGGTAGCCGCTGGTCCACAGCTCCATCCGGCACGCCATCCCGACGTCGACGGCCCACTCGTTGGCGGCGGTGACGTGCGGGACGGTGACGGGCGAGTCGGGGGAGGTCGCGGCCAGCGCCTCCCACAGCAGGTCGGTCGGCGGTGCGCCGGTTGGTGGCCGCCAGCAGGTAGGGCCCGCCGCCCGGGGCGACGTACGCGTAGCCCGAGCCGGTCGGCCGGTCGGCCACGACGAGCCGGTAGAGGCGGCTGAGCACCTCGTGGTCGACGCCGTGCGCCGCTCCGCGGACCTGCCGGTCGACCGAGTCCATCAGGTCGACGTCGCCCGAGCGACCCCTCCCGCACCCGCTCCACCACCGGCAGCGCCTCGCGCGGCACCGCCCCGCGGAGCAGCATCGTGGGGTGCAGGCTGAACCCGGCCGCCGGTAGCGCCGCACCGCCGCCGGGTCCTCCGACGACGGCGATCATCCCGTGCAGGCACCCGGCGCCGTAGGCCAGCGCCGCGTCCAGCAGCGGCCGGCCGATCCCGCGCCCTGCAGCCCGGGCCGCACGGCGTACGTCGCGAGCAGCCACGTCGTGTCGCGGCGCATGGCGACCGCCGCGCCGAGCAGGCCGCTGTCGTCCTCGGCCACCCAGCAGCCCTTCGGGTCGCGCCGCAGCACGTGCACGAGCCGGGCCGCGCCAGTCGGCGGCCCTGCGCCTCGGACCGGTGCGCCGGCGCGGGCCAGCCGGTCCGGTGGGTGCGGGTCTCGAGGTCGAAGAACGCCGCGTCGGTGAGCCGCTCGACGGCCGGTACGTCGGTCGGCGTCATCGGGCGCACGAAGTAGTCGGCGGTCATCGCGCCCATCACATCACGCGACCTCATCAGGGCGGTGTTGGATGGGGGCATGCGCGTGCTGATCGCCCCTGACAAGTTCGCCGGAACCCTGAGCGCCGTCGAGGCCGCCGAGGCCATCGCCACCGGCTGGCGACGGCGGGCTCCCGACGACGAGCTCGAGCTCGTGCCGATGGCCGACGGCGGGCCCGGCTTCGTCGACGTGCTGCACGCCTCGCTGGGCGGTGAGCTGCTCGCCGTGAAGGTGCGCGGGCCCTACGGCGACACCGGTGCCGGGCACCGTGCTGATCCACGACGGCACCGCCTACGTCGAGAGCGCCCAGGCCTGCGGGCTGCACCTGACCCCGGAGGCCGAGCGGCACGCCGAGGACGCCACGACCTACGGCGTGGGCGAGCTGGTCCGCGCGCCTGCGGTCGGATCGGGCGCCACCCGGGTCGTCGTGGGGCTCGGCGGCTCGGCCACCAACGACGGGGGAGCGGGCCTGCTGGCCGCGCTCGGCGCCACGTCGTCGCCGCCGGACGCGCTGACCCGCGGCGCCACCGGGCCTCGCCGACCTCGAGAGCGTCGACCTGTCGGCGGCGCGTGAGCTGGTCGCCGGCGTCGAGCTGGTGGCCGCCTCCGACGTGGACAACCCGCTGCTCGGGCTGCGCGGCGCGACCAACGTCTTCGGCCCGCAGAAGGGCGTCACCGACGACCGGCTGCAGGCCGTCGACGCGCTGGTCGAGCGCCTCGCGGAGGCCACCGACAAGAAGGTCGCGCTGGCCAAGGGCGCCGGCGCGGCCGGCGGGCTCGGCTTCGGGCTGCTGCTGCTCGGCGCGACCCGGCTGCCCGGGCCTCGACATCGTCGCGGAGGCCGTCGGGCTGCCCGAGCGGGCCCGCCGCTCCGACCTGGTGATCACCGGCGAGGGCGCCTTCGACTTCTCCTCGCGGTCGGGCAAGGTGCCCTACGGGGTGGCCGTGATCGCCGCGGAGGCGCTCCAGCCCTGCATCGCGCTCGCCGGCAGGTGCTCGTCGGCTCGCGGGAGATGCGGGCCCTGGGCGTCGAGTCGGCCTACTCCATGGTCGACCTGGTCGGCGAGGAGGCCAGCTTCGCCGACCCGGCCGGCAGCCTGGCGGCGCTGGCCGAGCGCACCGCGCGCAGCTGGTCACGATGAGCTGGCGCGGTGCGCTGAGGCGGCGCGGTCAGGTGCTGGGGAATACCCGGGGATGTGCGACCATTGAGCACAGCAGATCGAACGAGTCGTTCGAACTTCTCGCACAGTTCAGGAGCACACCGATGACCGAGCAGGTCGACACCACCACCGAGACCCAGGTCCGCCCCGACGGCATCAACGTCAGCGACGCGGCCGCCAGCAAGGTCCGGACCCTTCTCGAGCAGGAGGGTCGCGACGACCTCCAGCTCCGCATCGCCGTCCAGCCCGGCGGGTGCTCCGGCCTCCGCTACCAGCTGTTCTTCGACGAGCGCACCCTCGACGGTGACCAGGTCAGCGACTTCGACGGCGTGTCCGTCGTCGTGGACCGGATGAGCCTGCCCTACCTCAACGGCGCGGTCATCGACTTCGTGGACACGATCGAGAAGCAGGGCTTCACGATCGACAACCCGAACGCCGGTGGCTCCTGCGCCTGTGGAGACTCCTTCCACTGACGGACCCCGGGCCCCGGCCCGGCAGCAGACTCCCAAGGTCGAAGACCCCCGCGCCGCGAGGCGACGGGGGTCTTCGGCGTCTCGGCCGCGTCGGCCGAGGCGATCGCTCAGGGCAGCGAGGCGATCGGGGGGACGAGCGCGCCGCCGCGCGCGGCGTCCTGGAGCAGCCGCCCACCGAGCGGTCGGCTGAGCGTGATGTCGACCGAGCTGGTGGGGATCCGGTCGACGCAGACCTCGTCGGTCGCCCGCGATCTTCCTCCGCAGGAGCAGGATCCGGACGGAGCCGCCCCGCTCCTGGACCAGCGGCTTCTCGATCGCACCCGAGCAGCCCGCAGCTCTGGTCGACCGTGTAGAAGACGCACGAGGTCGCGGCCGTTCACGCGGTAGCCGACGACGTCCACCAGCGGTGGGCCGGACCGCGGTTCTGCCTGGCCTGGTCCGGCGAGGGGCGGGGTGACCGGGTCGTTCGGCGTGAGGACGGGTCGGGGCTGCTGCGGGCCGACTCCGGCCCTGCTGGTGCCGGTGGCGGCGACCACGCCGGGCACCACGAAGACGGCGAGCACAGCGGCGGAGGCACCCAGCGGTGCGAGCCAGCGGCCGGTGCCGGGAGTCATGGGTCCAGCATGCCCCGCGACGCGGGCCAGGGTCAGTCCAGGTAGGGATGGATCGCCGCGGCCAGCCGGGAGGCGGCCTCGGACACCTCGATGGTCGGCTTCGGCACGTCGTGCGGGTAGTCGTCGTAGCGGATGCTCGGCGCCGGCCGGACCGCCGCCGCGCAAGGCACCCGCGGCGCAGTCGCCGGGTCATCTCGGTGGTCGCTCGAGGCGTCGTCGTAGGGCAGCCGCTCGTAGGTCATGCCGTCACGCTAGGAGCTACCGGGGGTATCCCTACGAGTACCGGCCGGTAGTGTCTCGGCGTCGTCGATTTAACCTCCCCATTCGTGAGGAAGCTCCCGTGTCGTTGCTCGTGACCGGCTCCATCGCCACCGACCACCTGATGTCCTTCCCCGGCAAGTTCGCCGACTCCCTGGTCGTCGACCAGCTCGACAAGATCGCGCTGTCCTTCCTCGTCGAGGACCTCGAGGTGCGGCGCGGCGGCTGCGCGGCGAACATCGCGTTCGGCCTGGGCAACCTCGGGCTGCGACCGATCCTGGTCGGCGCGGTCGGCGAGGACTTCGTGGACTACCGCTCCTGGCTGGTGCGGCACAACGTCGACTGCGAGTCGGTGCACGTCTCCCAGACCAAGCACACCGCCCGGTTCGTCTGCACCAACGACTCGACGATGGCCCAGATCGCGTCGTTCTACGCCGGCGCGATGAGCGAGGCGCGCGAGATCGAGCTGGCCCCGATCGTGGACCGGGTCGGCGGGGCGACGTACGTCCTGGTCGGCCCCAACGACCCCGAGGGGATGCTGCGGCACACCAACGAGTGCCGCAAGCGCGGCTACCCGTTCATCGCCGACCCGAGCCAGCAGCTGGCCTTCGGCGACGGCGAGATGATCAAGGAGCTGATCGACGGCGCCGCGATCCTGTTCAGCAACGAGTACGAGTCCGCGCTGATCCAGCAGAAGACCGGCTGGACCGACCGAGGAGGTCCTCTCCCGGGTCGGCACCCAGGTCGTCACGCTCGGCGCCGAGGGCGTCCGGGTCGAGCGGAAGGGCGAGGAGCCGATCTTCGTGCCCGCGGTGCCGGAGATCGCGAAGGTCGAGCCGACCGGCGTCGGCGACGCGTTCCGGGCCGGCTTCCTCGCGGCCCTGGAGTGGGACCTCTCGCTGGAGCGGGCCGCGCAGCTCGGCTGCCTGCTCGCGGTCTACGTCGTGGAGAAGGTCGGCACCCAGGAGTACACCCTGCACCAGCAGCAGTTCGTGCAGCGTTTCGCCGACGCCTACGGCGACGAGGCGGCCGCCGAGATCGCCGCGCACGTCAGGACGCCCCGCCCCTGACGCTCGCTCAGAGCAGGCCGAGCCGCTCCAGGACCCGGTCGGTGGCGTGCCCGTCCTCCAGGCCGCCGTACGTCGCCCGGAACGCCGCGTAGCGCTCGGCGAACCGGTCCGGGTCGAGGTGGAGCAGCGCCTCGACCAGCTCGTCTCGGTCCGGACGACCGGTCCGGGCGCCTGCGGGGAGCAGGTCGAAGTAGAACCCGCGGATCTCGTCGCGGAAGCGGTCCAGGTCGTAGGCGTAGAAGACGATCGGCTTGCCGGTGAGCGCGAAGTCGAACATCACCGACGAGTAGTCGGTGACCAGCACGTCGGCGGCCAGGTAGAGCTCGCTGACGTCGCGGTAGAACGACACGTCCACGACTCCGGGCGCCGACCTCGGCGTGCGACCGGTCCGTCATCAGGTTGTGCAGCGGGCCAGCACGCGGTGCGGCGTGCCGGCCTCGGCGAGCGCGCTCGGCCAGGGCGCCGAGGTGCAGGTGCATCGGGACGTCGGTGACGCTCTCGTCGTACTTCTCGTCGTCGCGCCACGTCGGGGCGTAGAGCACCGCCGTCTCGTCGTCGGCCAGCCCCAGCTCCGCGGCGTACGGCGCCGCGGGTGGCGGCCGCAGCCGGGCCGACGAGCAGGTCGTTGCGGGGGTAGCCGGTCTCCCAGACCGGCCCGTCGAACCCGAACGCCTTGCGCAGCCGCGGGGTGCTGACCGGGTTGGGGGACAGCAGCACGTCCCAGCGGGCGACGTCGCGGTCGAGGTACGCCAGCCGCCCCGGCGGCACCAGCAGCACGTCGTTGTGGATCCGCTTGAGCGGCGTGCCGTGCCAGGTCTGGAGGTACGTCGTGCCGGGTGACTTGGTCCACTCGACCTCGGTGTGCGTGCCGGCGACGACCAGGTCGGCCGACTCGAGGGCCGCGCGGGCCTCGGGGCGGTCGATCCGCACCGTCGCGACGTCGTCGGGGAACGCAGCCGCGTGCGCCGGGTCGAGGAGCCAGGTGTGCTCGGTGCCGGGCCGGTCGCGCAGCCGCTCGTGGATCGCCCGGGGGCTGTCGGAGAACCGGCCGTTGAACGACTGTTGTAGACGACGCGCATCAGCGCAGACGCCGGACGACGAAGCGGGGGACCCCGTCGCCGGCGAGGTCCTCGCCGAGGTACTCCTGGCCGCGCATCCGGCACCAGGCCGCGATGTCCGGGCGGGCGGCGGGGTCGTCGGCGACCACGGCCATCGTCTGGCCGACGGGGATGTCCCCGAGGTTGTTGGCGAGCCGGATGACCGGCAGCGGGCAGAGCAGGCCCCGGCAGTCCAGCTCGACGTCGGCGTCCATGGGCGCAGCCTAGGGTGCGTCGGGGCGCAGCCCGCGCGAGCACCGACGGCAGGGCGCCCAGCAGCCGCTCCACGTCGTCGTCGGTGGTGTCCCGGGTCAGCGACACCCGCACGTTGCCGTGGGTCAGCGCGCCCATCGCGGCCAGCACGTGCGACGGCTCGAGGCTGCTCGCGGTGCACGCCGAGCCCGACGCCACCGCGAACCCCGCCGGTCGAGCTCGGTCACCAGGGACTCGCCGTCGACGTAGAGGCAGGAGAACGTCAGCACGTGCGGGAGCCGGTGCACCGGGTCGCCGACCACGTCCACGTCCTCGAGGCCGGCGCAGACCCGCCCGGAGCCGGTCGACCAGCCGCGCGCTGCCGGGACGCCGACCTCGTCCCGCTCGGCCACCACGGCCTGCAGCGCTGCGGCCGCGGCCAGCGCGGCCGGGACGTTCTCGAACCCCGCGACCCGGGGGTCCGTGCGGTCGTCGGTCGGGAACGGCGCCCGCCAGCGCGCGCCCTTGCGCACGAGCAGCACCCCGACGCCGGCCGGCCCTCCCCACTTGTGGGCCGACGCGGCGGCGGCGGCCCACCCGCCGGGCAGGTCCATCCGCCCGGCGGCCGCCGCAGCGTCCGCGAAGACGGGTACGTCGTGCCGGGCGGCGGTCGCGGCCACCGCGTCGAACGGCTGCAGCGTGCCCACCTCGGGGTTCGCCACCTGGCAGGCCACGACACCGGCCGGCCCCCGGTCCAGCGCGGCCTCGAGGGCGTCGACGAGCACGTGCCCCTCGGCGTCGACGGGCACGCTGTCCGTCGTACCGTCGAAGTTCCGCTCCCACCACGCACCGGCCGCCAGCACGGCCGAGTGCTCCACGGCGGGGTGCACCAGGCGGGCACTCGTCCGGCGGCGGCCGAGCAGCAGCCCGAGCAGCCCGAGGTGGACGGCCTGCGTGCCCGACGCGGTGAAGCTCACCTCGTCGGGGCGGGCGCCGAGCAGGGTGGCGACCACCTCGCGGGCGTTGTCGAGCAGGAGCCGGGCCTCGCGCCCGGCGCCGTGCAGCCGCAGCGGGTCGGCGAAGCCGCGGTCCAGGGCGGCGAGCAGGGTGTCACGGGCGGCCGGGTGGAGGGGTTCGGTGGACACCGCGTCGAGGTATGCGGGGGCGCCCGGAAGACGGTCCCGCGCGGGGCGTCCCGGTCGCATTCGTCACACCGCGAAACTACCGCCCGCCCTCGCGAGAGAACCCGGGTGCCTCAGTAGTAACGTTCTGCTTGTCCGTCGTGTTGAGAGAGAGGCTCTTTCGTGGGTCCGCAACTCCCCAAGCGCGTGCGCAGGATCGGCCTGATGGCGTCGGCGTCTGCCGGCGCCCTGTTGCTGGCGTCCTGCTCCACCGCCGAGCAGGACTCGATCAAGCGGCTGGCGCAGCCCGACGGCGTCACCGACCGCACCGAGGCGATCCACGGCCTCTGGATGGGCTCGTGGCTCGCCGCGATGATCGTCGGCGTCCTGGTCTGGGGTCTGATCGGCTACGCGTGCGTGAAGTTCTACCGCCGGCGCGACGACGAGATCCCCGTGCAGACCCGCTACAACCTGCCGATCGAGATCCTCTACACCGTCGCACCCGTCGTGATGGTGCTGGTCTTCTTCTACTTCACCGTGACCGTCCAGAACGACGTGCTCGCGAGCAGAGACCGGCGAGGCCGACCACACCATCACGGTCGTGGGTCAGCAGTGGTCGTGGACGTTCAACTACGACAAGGACGCGGCGCTCGACGGGTCGACGACGGTCTACGAGGGGGGCACCACGGCCGACCGGCCGACCCTGGTCCTGCCGGTCAACGAGACCGTCGAGGTGAAGCTGCGCTCGCCCGACGTGATCCACTCGTTCTGGGTCCCGGCGTTCCTGTTCAAGATGGACGTGGTCCCCGGCCGCGACAACCACTTCAGCTTCACGCCGACCCGTGAGGGCACGTTCAAGGGGCGCTGCGCCGAGCTGTGCGGCGTCTACCACTCCCGGATGCTCTTCAACGTCAAGGTGGTCAGCGCGGGCGCCTACGCCGACCACCTGAAGAAGCTGCAGGACGAGGGCAACATCGGACCGGCCCTGGGTGGCTCGGAGGTCGACCAGCAGAACGGTCTCGAGAACGAAGTCCAGGACAACGACCAGTCGACGGGAGCAAGCGAGTGACCGCGGCAGCAGAGCGCACGAACTTCCAGACCGGGAGCAGCGCGAGGACCAACACCCTGGGTCAGCGGCTGGTCAAGGTCATCACGACCACCGACCACAAGATGATCGGCAAGCTCTACCTCGGCACGTCGTTCGCGTGGTTCATCATCGCGCGGCCTGATGGCGATGGTGATCCGCTCGGAGCTCGCGTTCCCGGGCCAGCAGGTCGTCAACGACGAGCTCTACAACCAGCTCTTCACGATGCACGGCACGATCATGCTGCTGCTGTTCGCGACCCCGCTGTTCTTCGGCTTCGCCAACGTCATCATGCCGCTGCAGATCGGCTCTCCCGACGTGGCGTTCCCGCGCCTGAACATGTTCAGCTACTGGCTGTTCCTGTTCGGCGGGATCATCGCCGGGTCCGGGTTCCTGACCCCGCAGGGAGCGGCCGACTTCGGCTGGACGGCCTACACCCCTCTCTCCGACGCGGTGCGCAGCCCCGGCGTCGGTGGTGACCTCTGGATCATGGGCCTGTGGATGGCCGGCCTCGGCACGATCCTCGGAGCCGTCAACTTCATCACCACGATCATCTGCATGCGGGCGCCCGGCATGACCATGTTCCGGATGCCGATCTTCGTCTGGAACACCCTGGTCACCAGCCTGCTGGTGCTGATCGCGTTCCCGATCCTGGCCGGCGCGCTGCTCTCGCTGGAGGCCGACCGGGTCCTCGGGGCGCACATCTTCGACGCCGCCAACGGCGGCCCGATCCTCTGGCAGCACCTGTTCTGGTTCTTCGGGCACCCCGAGGTCTACATCATCGCGCTGCCGTTCTTCGGCATCGTCACCGAGGTCCTCCCGGTGTTCAGCCGCAAGCCGGTCTTCGGCTACGTCGGCCTGGTCGCCGCCACGGTGACCATCGCGGTGCTGTCCGTCGCGGTCTGGGCGCACCACATGTTCGTCACCGGCGCGGTCGACCTGCCGTTCTTCTCCGGCATGACGTTCCTCATCGCAGTGCCCACGGGCGTGAAGTTCTTCAACTGGATCGGCACCATGTGGGGGGGATCTCTGTCCTTCGACACCCCCATGCTGTGGGCCGTCGGGTTCCTGGTGACGTTCCTGTTCGGCGGCCTCACGGGCGTGATCCTGGCCAGCCCGCCCCTGGACTTCCACGTGTCCGACTCCTACTTCGTCGTCGCGCACTTCCACTACGTGGTGTTCGGCACCGTCGTGTTCGCGATGTTCTCCGGGTTCTACTTCTGGTGGCCGAAGATGACCGGCCGGATGCTCGACGAGCGGCTCGGCAAGGTGCACTTCTGGCTGCTGTTCGTGGGCTTCCACACCACGTTCCTGGTGCAGCACTGGCTCGGCGTCGAGGGCATGCCCCGCCGGTACGCCGACTACCTGCCCTCCGACGGGTTCACCACGCTCAACCAGGTGTCGACGATCGGAGCGTTCCTGCTCGGTGCCTCGACGCTGCCGTTCCTGCTGAACGTCTACAAGTCGTCCAAGACCGAACCGGTCGGCATCGACGACCCGTGGGGCTGGGGCCGGTCGCTCGAGTGGGCCACCTCGAGCCCGCCGCCGCGGCACAACTTCGTCTCCATCCCGCGGATCCGCTCCGAGTCGCCGGCCTTCGACCTGCACCACCCGGAGGTCGCGGCCATGGAGATGGCCGAGAACGACGCCCTCGGCGACGAGCGGGACCTGGTCGACGCACCGACCGTCACCGGCCGCCAGCAGCACATCGAGCAGGAGCTGGGCCACCCCATCGACACGGACAAGGACGAGACTGACCGATGAGGGCCGAAGCCTGGATCTTCGCGATCTGCACCGTGTTCTTCCTGCTCGTCGCACCCGCCTACTGGTTCATCACGGGTGACCCGACCGGGACGTCCGCGCTGACCATGACGTTCCTGCTGACCTTGCTGGTGACCCTGTACCTCGGCGTGCACGCCTCCAGGATGGAGCCGCGTCCCGAGGACCGGGCGGACGCCGAGATCGCCGACGGCGCCGGCGAGCTGGGCTTCTTCCCGCCGTACAGCTGGTGGCCGCTGTGGTGCGGCGCGACCCTCGCGCTCTGCGTGTTCGGCATCGCGATGGGGGCCTGGTGGCTGTTCATCATGGGCGTCGGGCTGGGCTCGCTGGCCCTGTGCGGCTGGATCTACGAGTACTACGTGGGGGAGCACGCCCACTGAGCGGTCGGGCCCGTCGTGTCCACAACGTGACGGGACCCACCTGGTCGCTGAGTCGGTACTTCGGGCTCGGGTTGTTACCCTGGAAGGGATCTTCCACTTCTCGAGGGGAACCCATGTCCGATCGTCCTGGTGGCGTCCTGCGCTCGCGGCCGCGACGACAGGCGGCCACGCTGGTCAGCCTGCTCGCCGTCTCCGCGCTGGCAGCCGGCTGCACCTCCACGACCGCTGACCAGGCCGAACAGGCAGCTCCGGGCGGCGGCCAAGCCGTCCGCCGGCGCGCCGAGCTCCCCGGCCGCAGCCCCCGAGTCGGCCGTCGTCGTGGCCAGCAACGTCCGCCGGGCAGGTGTCGCGGTCGACAAGACCGTCACGCTCACCGCCGAGGAGGGCACGTTCGAGTCCGTCGACGTCACGGCCGGCCAGAAGGGCAAGAAGCTCGCCGGCGACCTCTCCGCCGACAAGACGAGCTGGACCTCCACGCAGCGCCTCGAGCCGGGCACCCGCTACCGGGTCGCCACGACCGCCGTGGACGCGGACGGGATCAAGGCCACCAAGACCTCGACCTTCCGCACCCAGGCGCTGTCCCTGGCGCAGCAGACCTACCCCAGCTTCGTGCCGCTCGGCGGGGAGACCGTCGGGGTCGGCATGCCGGTCGATCGTGCACTTCGACGTCCCGGTCAGCGACAAGGCCGCGATCGAGAAGCACCTCACGGTCACCAACAGCTCGAACCAGAAGGGCGCCTGGCACTGGATCAGCGACCAGGAGGTGCACTGGCGCCCGGTGCACTACTGGAAGCCCGGCACCGACGTGACCGTCGACCGCCGACGTCAACAGCATCCCGGCCGGCAACGGCATCTACGGCCAGCTGAGCCGCACCTCGACGTTCCACGTCGGGGACGCGGTGATCAGCAAGGTCAACGCCCAGACCCACCAGATGAAGACCTTCATCAACGGCAAGCTCGCCAAGGTCACGCCGATCACCACCGGCAAGCCGGGGTTCACGACCCGCTCGGGCGTCAAGGTGATCATCGAGAAGTTCCGGCACAAGCGGATGAACTCCGAGACCGTCGGCATCAACCGCGACAGCCCGGACGCCTACGACATCGACGACGTCGAGTACGCCATGCGGGTCACCTACAGCGGCGAGTTCCTGCACGCCGCACCGTGGTCCGTCGGCTCGCAGGGCTACGCCAACGTCAGCCACGGCTGCACCGGCATGAGCACCGCCAACGCCGCGTGGCTCTACAACATCAGCAAGCGCGGCGACGTCGTGGAGTACACCGGCACCGACCGCCCGATGACCCTCGACAACGGGTACGGCGACTGGAACGACTCGTTCTCCTCCTGGAAGGCGGGCTCGGCGCTCAGCTGACCGCCTCTCCTAGCCATCGGCACGGCCGTCTCGGCCGCTACTGGCGAGGCGGCCGGTGCTGCGCTGGTCGAGCGCTACTCGCGCGGAGGTGGCACGCTGTGGCGCCGCGTCACGAGAAGGCCCCGCTCCTGGTGGGGAGCGGGGCCTTGTCGTGCGGCGGACGAGGTCTCAGTGGCGGAGCTCGTCGCCCTCGATGCTGTGCCGGCCGTCGAACTGGTGGCCGTCGGCAGCCTGGCCGTCGAGCTCGTACGGGCCGCTGTAGTCGCCGCCGGAGAGGTGCTGGTGCCCGTCGTCGTGCACGGCCAGCTCGTGCTCGGCGTGGTGCCGGGCCTCCTCGAGCTCCTCGCGGGTCGGCTTCTGGATGTTGTGGCCGAACCAGAAGCTCGACAGCCGCGCCCGCAGACGCATCATCTTGACCTTGCGGTTGGCGACGCCGTTCTCGTCCGCCTCGGTGGGCGTCGGGACGATCTCGTCGCGGTCCCGGGCGGTGAGGGTGTACGCCTCGTCGAGGCTGATCGGCAGGTGCTTCTCGGCGTACGCACCCTCGGGCGAGCGCATGATGACGCCCGTCTCGTAGCCGTGCAGCAGCCGGTCCTGGTCCGAGCGCTGGAGCGAGATGCACCAGCGGCGGGTGAGCCAGAAGGCCAGCACCGGTCCCACGAACACCGCCACCCGGTTGAAGTAGGTGATGTAGTTCAGGTTCAGGTGGAACTTGATCGCAATGATGTCGTTGCCGCCGGCGCGCCCACAGGATGCCGTAGAAGGTCATCAGCGCGACCATGGTCGCGGTCCGGTTCGGCGCGTTGCGCGGACGCTGGAGCAGGTGGTGCTCGCGCTTGTCGCCGGTGATCCAGGCCTCGAGGAACGGCAGCATCAGCAGGATCGTGAACATCACGCCCGGGAGCACGATGATCGGCAGGAAGACGTTCCAGCTCAGCGTGAACCCGAACAGGTGGGTCTCCCAGCCCGGCAAGATCCGCAGCGCGCCGTCCGGCCAGCCCATGTACCAGTCGGGCTGGGAGCCCGGCCGTCACCTGGGACGGGTCGTAGGGACCGAACCGCCAGACCGGGTTGAGCGTCATCAGGCCACCCATCAGCGCGGTCACGCCGAAGACGATGAAGAAGAAGCCACCGGCCTTGGCGGTGTAGACGGGGAGCAGCGGGTAGCCCACGACGTTGTCGTTGGTCCGGCCGGGGCCGGGCCACTGGGTGTGCTTGTGGAAGACCAGCAGCAGCATGTGCGCGCCGATCAGCGCCAGCAGCACGCCCGGGATCAGCAGCACGTGGGCGGTGTAGAGCCGCGAGATGATCGCGTCGCCGGGGAACTCGCCGTCGAACATGAAGAACGAGATGTAGGTGCCGACCACCGGGATCGACTTCACGAACCCGTCGGCCGCCCGGATGCCGGTGCCGGAGAGCAGGTCGTCGGGCAGCGAGTAGCCGGTGAAGCCCTCGAGCGTGCCCAGCATCAGCAGCAGGCAGCCGATCACCCAGTTGAGCTCACGCGGCTTGCGGAAGGCGCCGGTGAAGAACACCCGCATGAGGTGCACGAGCATCGAGGCGACGAAGAGCATCGCCGACCAGTGGTGCATCTGCCGCATGAGCAGACCGCCGCGGACGTCGAACGAGATGTGGATCGTCGAGGCGTACGCCTCGGACATCGAGACGCCGCGGAGCTGGTCGTAGGAGCCGTTGTAGACGACCTCGCCCATGCTCGGCTTGAACCAGAGCGTGAGGAAGGTGCCGGTGAGCAGCAGGACGACGAAGCTCCACAGGGCGATCTCGCCGAGCATGAAGGACCAGTGGTCCGGGAAGACCTTGCGGACCTGCTTCTTGGCCAGGCCGGCGAGGCCGATCCGCTCGTCGGTCCAGTTGGCGATGCCGGCGACGCGGTTGGGCTTCTCCGCCTTGGCGGCCGTCCGGCCGTTGGTGGTTGCTGTGCTCATCTGGCTCACCCACGTTCCCAGTAGCTGGGGCCGACCGGCTCGTGGAAGTCGCTCTGCGCGACCAGGTAGCCCTCCGCGTCCACGTTCAGCGGGAGCTGCGGAAGCGGGCGGGCGGCCGGTCCGAATATCACCTTAGCGTTGTCAGCCAGGTCGAACGTCGACTGGTGGCAGGGGCAGAGCAGGTGATGGGTCTGCTGCTCCCACAGCGAGATCGGGCACCCGACGTGGGTGCAGATCTTGGAGTAGCTCAGGATGCCCTCGACGCCCCAGTTCTCGCGCCCTGGCGCGGGCGTGATGTCGCTGGGGTTCATCCGGACGATGATGATGGCGGCCTTGGCCTTGGCCTGCTGGAGCCGGACGCCCTCGAACTTCGGCTCGCCGTCCTCCTCCTCGTAGAAGACGCCCGGCTCGGCGTTGATGAGCTGGCCGATCTCCACCTCGTCGGGCTTGATCGGGGTGCCGGCGACGTCGTTGACGAGCCGCATCCCCGGCGCCCACACGGTGCTGCGCGAGCTTGTTGCCCGGCAGCGGGACCCAGGTCGCGCAGCAGCACGACAGCGGGCAGGCCGAGCATGGCCAGCGCGCCGATCATCGAGTTGCGGATCAGCGGGCGGCGGGCGATGCCCGAGTCGTCGACGCCGGCGCGGAAGGACGGCGAGCGCGTCCTCGCGGTCCTCGTCGCTGGAGCGGGCGGGGTGACGCATCTCGACGATCTCGACGTCGCTCATCAGCTTGCGGGCCCACTGGATCGCCGCCGACGCCGATGCAGAGCAGCGCGACGCCGAGCGTGGTGCCGAGCGCGACGTTCGACGCGCCGTACCCGAGGATGATCGTCGGCTCGTCGCCGATCTCGAACGCGAAGTAGGCGACGACGAAGAGCACCGTGAACAGGGCGGAGACGCCGAACAACGCGGCGATCTGGCGCTCGGCGCGCTTCTCCGCGCGCTCGTCGACGTCGGTCGGCCGGGGCTCGTGCTCGTGCATCCCGGGGTCGGGGATCGGGTCGCCGACGACGCCCTCACCCGTCGCGTCGACGGTGGCCGGGGGAGCGCTGTGGTCGCTCACGCCTTGATTCCCTTCTTCGAACGCACCGAGTGCGAGGCGATCCAGATCGCGAAGCCGACGAGGGCGCCGATGCCGACGAGCCAGGCCGTGAGGCCCTCGCTCACCGGCCCGAGGGCGCCCAGCGAGACACCGCCGTACTGCGGGTCGTCCTCCATGCTACGGAGGTAGGCGATGATGTCCTTCTTCTCGCTGGGCTTCAGCACGCCGTTGGAGAAGACCGGCATCTGCTGGGGCCCGGTGAGCATCGCCTCGTAGATGTGCTTGTCGGTGACGCCCTTGAGGCTCGGCGCGAACTTGCCGCCCGGGAGCGCGCCGCCGGAGGCAGCGAAGTTGTGGCACGCGGTGCAGTTGGTCTTGAAGAACTGGCCGCCGCGGACGATCGACTCGTTGTCCGCGCCGGTCGGGTCGTACGCGTCCTTCTCCGGGATGGCCGGGCCGGGGCCGAGGGAGGCGACGTACGCCGCGAGGGCACTGATCTCCTCCGGGGTGTAGACGACCTTCTTGCGCTGGGCCTGGACGCCGGGGCGGGCCAACGGCATGCGGCCGGTGCCGACCTGGAAGTCGACCGCCGCGGCGCCCACGCCGGCCAGCGGGGGACCGTACTGGGTGCCGCGCTTGGTGACGATGCCCTCGCCGTTCTTGCCGTGGCACGAGGCGCAGCCCACGAGGAACAGGGCGCGGCCCTGCTCGATGGTGGACTGGTCGGCCGCGCTGGTCTTGGCCGTGGCGGGGGAGAGCACGGCGTACAGGCCACCGGTCACCAGGAGGGCCATCAGCAGGACGACGAGACCGGCGAACGGGCTGCGCCGCTTGGCTGAGAGTCGGGCGGAGAGGAGTCGCACTGGGTGTCCTTTGGTCTGTCCCGGGTCCTGGTCGCGGTGGCGGAGCGGCGCTACTGGATGAGGTAGATCGTGGCGAACAGGCCGATCCACACGACGTCGACGAAGTGCCAGTAGTACGACACGACGATGGCGCTGACCGCCTGCTCGTGGGTGAACTTCCTGGCCATGTAGGTGCGGCCCAGCACGAGCAGGAAGGCGATCAGCCCGCCGGTGACGTGCAGGCCGTGGAAGCCGGTGGTGAGGTAGAAGACCGACCCGTACGCCGAGGACGGGATCGTGGTGCCCTCGTGGACGAGCGCGGTGTACTCCAGCGCCTGGCCGCCGATGAAGAAGGCGCCCATGATGTACGTGAGGATGAACCACTCGCGCAGGCCCCAGCCCTTGACCTGGAGCACCCCGCCGGTGCGACCGACCTGGCCGCGCTCCGCCGCGAAGACGCCGAGCTGGCAGGTGAGCGAGGAGAGCACGAGCACCGTGGTGTTGACCGACGCGAACGGCACGTTGAGCCGCTCGGTCTGCTGCGCCCACAGCTCGGGGGAGACCGCCCGGATCGTGAAGTAGCTCGCGAACAGGGCGGCGAAGAACATCAGCTCGCTCGAGAGCCAGACGATGGTCCCGACGCTGACCATGCTCGGCCGGTCGTGGTGTCCGTGCAGGCGGGACGCAGGTATCGCGGATGCTGTTGTGGCCACGGGGTCATTATGTCTGTTCGACTCCCACGTGCCACCCCGACCCCCTGGGTTTCGCGGTCATCTTGTTCACACCCGCCGCCCAGCCCGTGCGCACCGGTCGGAGGCCGTGCCCGGACGGGCGGCGCGGGCTCCTACGCTGGGGTCGTGGTCGTGCTCTCCGACGCCGGGTCCTTGGCGGATCTCGCGCCCTTCACCATCGGTCGGGTGTTCACCGCGTGGACCCTCGACCCCGTGCTCACGGTGGTCACCGTGTGGGCCGCGGGGCTGTACCTGTTCGGCGTCTGGGTGCTCCACGACCGCGGCGACCGCTGGCCCCTCGGACGCACGGTGAGCTTCGTCGTGGTGGGCCTCGGGACGCTGTTCTTCGCGACCTCGTCCGGGCTCGGCACCTACGACACCACCCTGCTGTCGGTGCACATGGTCCAGCACATGGTGCTCTCGATGGTGGTGCCGTTGTTCCTGGCGCTCGGGGCGCCGGTCACCCTGGCGCTGCGCACCCTGCCTGCCCGGCCGCGACGGTGGCTGCTCGGCGTGCTCCACTCGCGGGTCGCGCTGGTGCTGTCGTTCGCGCCGCTGACCTTCCTGCTCTTCGTGATCAGCCCGTGGGCGCTGTACTTCACCGGCTGGTACGACGCGACGCTGCACTCGACGCCGATCCACGAGCTGATGCACCTGCACCTCGTGATCGTGGGGTGCCTGTTCTTCTGGCCGCTCGTCGGCATCGACCCGGTGCCCGGACGCGTGGCCTACCCCTTCCGGTTGCTGCTGATCGTGCTGACCCTGCCCTTCCACGCGTTCCTGGGCGTGACGATCATGGGCCAGGAGGCCCTGATCGGCGGGTCCTGGTACCGCGCCCTGCCGATGCCCTGGCTGCCCGACCCGGCCGCGGACCAGCACGTCGCGGGCGGCATCCTCTGGGCGTCCGGCGATGTGGTGGGCCTCGTCTTCATCGCGGTGCTCTTCACCCAGTGGGCCCGGTCGTCGATGCGCGAGGCGGTCCGGGAGGACCGACGGCTCGACCGACTCGAGGCACGCGCCGCCCGCGAGGACCCGTCCCGGTAGAGTTCCCCGCGTGATCGAACGCCTCCGCCGCCGAGCCGCTCAAGATCCTCGTCTACAGCGACGACGCCCACGTCCGCTCCCAGGTGATCCAGGCCCTCGGCCGCCGCCCGCACCCCGACCTCCCCGAGGCGGAGTACGTCGAGGTGGCCACCGCGCCGGTGGTCCTGCAGCAGATGGACTCCGGGACCATCGACCTGCCGATCCTCGACGGCGAGGCCACGCCCGTCGGCGGCCTGGGCCTCGCGAAGCAGCTGAAGGACGAGATCTACCAGTGCCCCCCGATCCTGGTGCTGACCGGCCGTCCCCAGGACGCCTGGCTGGCGACGTGGTCCCGCGCCGACGGCGGCCGTCCCGCACCCGATCGACCCGCTGGCGCTCGCGGAGGCGGTCGCCCGCCTGCTCTCGCCGCGGGTCCCGGCCACGCGCTGACCTCGTGGCCGTCACCCTCTCGTGGCCCGAGGTCCTCGCGGCGCTGATCGCCGGCCAGCACCTGAGCTCCGAGCAGACCTCGTGGGCGATGGGCGAGATCCTCGCCGGTGAGGCCACGCCGGTGCAGATCGCCGGGTTCGCGGTCGCGTTGCGCACCAAGGGCGAGACCATCGACGAGCTCGAGGGCCTGGTCGCGGCGATGTACGAGCACGCCACCCCGCTCGTCGTCCCCGGACGCGTGCTCGACGTGGTCGGCACCGGCGGGGACAGGTCCATGTCGGTGAACATCTCCACGATGGCCGCCATCGTCGCCGCGGGCGCCGGCGTGCCGGTGGTCAAGCACGGCAACCGCTCCGCGTCGTCCAAGGCGGGGTCCGCCGACGTGCTCGAGGCGCTCGGCATCCGGCTCGACCTGCCGACCACCAGCGTCGCCAAGGTCGGCGAGGAGGCCGGCATCACCTTCTGCTTCTCGGCCGCGTTCCACCCGGCCATGCGGCACGCGGCCGTCGCGCGCCGCGAGCTGGCGCGTCGCCACCACCTTCAACGTCCTCGGCCCGCTGGCCAACCCCGCGAAGCCGGCCGCCCAGGCCATCGGCTGCGCCGACGTGCGGATGGCGCCGCTGATGGCGGGCGTCTTCGCCCGCCGCGGCGTCGACGCCTGGGTCTTCCGCGGTGACGACGGCCTCGACGAGCTGACCACGACGACCACCTCGCGGGTCTGGGCCGTCGAGGGGGACGACGTACGCGAGTTCACCGTCGACCCGTCGCGGTTCGGCCTCGGGGGCGGGACCGCGGAAGGCCTGCGCGGACGCGACGCCGCCTACAACGCGGACGTCGTGCGCCGGCTGGTGGCCGGTGAGCAGGGCCAGGTCCGCGACGCCGTGCGTGCTGAACGCCGGCGCCGCCCTCGCCGTGCACGCCGCCGAGCCGGGCAGTCCCGACGACCGGCTCGCCGCCGGGATCGAGCGCGCCACCGTGGCCCTGGACACCGGTGCAGCGCGCGCCACGCTGGACCGCTGGGTGGAGATCAGCTCCGCCGTCTGATCGGTCCGCCGACGTCATCGCGGAGCGTGCCGATTAGAGTCGGAGTGATTTCACCTGCGGAAGCAGCGCTCTTTGCCTAACCTTACCAGGTGAACGCGACCGTCCTGCGTCCGGAGCGCCGCCCCGGGTCGGGCGGGCGCGACGTCCGTGCCGCGGCACCGAGGCGCATCCGTGGGTGCGCTGCGCGGGTGTGGGCGATCGGGCTCGTGTGCCGGCGGTGCGACCTACTGCTCGGCTGGCCTACCGGTCTCCTGTCCGGGTCTGTTCGCTGCTGCTGCTCGCACTGTGCTGCTGTTGGCCGTCGCCTTCGGCGACCGGCGCGTCGGCCGGCTCGCGCTCAACGGGTCGTGTTCCTCGGCTGGGCGCAGGTGCTGTGGTGGGTCGACCTTCCGGTCGGCGTTGAACCATGGCGCCGCGGTGCGTCGCGCCACTGTGGCCGTGACTGGCCTTCGTGGCCGTCGGTCACCGCGACCCGCCGAGGCTCTGCGGCGCTCTTGCGCCGAGGTGGAGATCGCACCGACGCGCTTCCGCCCCTGGTGGCCGTCGTGCGCCGTGGCGCCGTGCATCGACTGGCGTTCGCCGGCGTCGCTCGCCGCGCCTTTGGTCGCTGGTTCCCGGCGCGGACAACTACGTGCACTTCTTCCTGTTCACCGCCCTGCGGGTCCACGGGTCGCACCCTGGACGTCGCGACGCGCCTCCGGGATGGCTCCGGGTGGGTTCACGATGTACCCGACCGGCTTCCACACGGTCGTCGCTTCTCTCTCCGAGCTCACCCGGCCCGACCTCCAGGGGGGCCCAGACGCCTGCTGGCCTACGCGCACGGGGTCGGGCTGCTCGTCGTGCTCGCTATCGTGGTGGTGTCGGCCGCTGTCGTCTCGCTTCCCAGGCGTCGTGCGCGACCCGAGGTGGCCGCTCCGGCTGTCGGCCTGATCGTGGCCGGCTTCCTGTGGGAGCCGGGCCAGAAGGTGCTGGCGAACGGGTTCGCCAGCTTCTGGCTCGGCTGCGCTCGCCGTCGGGACGGCCGCTCTGCTCTCGGTGCCACGCAGGAGGTGCGCACTCGCTGCCGGCTGGCTGCCGCCATCGCGGCCTCCTGATCCGTCGTCGTTCTACACATGGACGCCGCTGCTGGTTGTCGCAGGGCCTGCGGTCCTGCTTCGTGCTCGTGACCGGCGACCCGGGCCAGGAGGTCGACCGTCGACGCCTCTGGATGCCTGGTCGTGTTCGCGCTTCAGCCTGGTCTCGGCGGCGCTAAGGTCGTGGTCGTCCTGCTCGGTGTGTCCCAGGTCGGCTTTCGTTCCTCGTCACCGCGGTCAGGCGGGTTGACCGGCACCTCACCCGCTGCCGACCTTCGCTCCTGCTGCTCGCGTCGTTCTACGTCTGTGCTTGTCGCTGCCGTCTGGGTCGTGCGCACGGCACCGGTGAGACTCGACGGCGACGTCGCGCTGGCCCGTCGCTCCGGTTGCTGGTGCTCGCCCCGACGCTGGCAGTCCTGTCCCGTGCCGTCTTGCTGTGTGCTGCGAGCTCAGATGCGCGCGTCGGCACCACGTCGTACTACTTCCTGAAGTACCTGATCGGCTTCGAGCTGATCCTGGCCGGTGTCACGCCGGCCGTCCTCGTCATGCTGGTGGCCGGGATCACCGTCGCGTCCGACGCCGCCGAAGGTGGTGCTGGTGTCGCGTCGCGATTGTCGCGGCGCTGCTCGGCACCCAAGCATTCGGGCACCTGTCCATCATGGACGCGCTTCGCCTGTCGGCACTGACGACGGGACGGCGGCTGTCCGCTCCGCCCGACTCTCGTCTCGGCATCGCCGAGGGAGTTCTGGCTGCCGCTCAGGCGTCGTCACGCAGCGGATTCCTCGAATCGCGAGTACTTGTCGCTCTGGGCCGAGGGAACGCCGCGCAGGTGTTCTATCCGGACGCGTGGTACCACGCGCTGACGGCGGCGATCGAGCGACGACAGACGTGAGCGCGCGACTAGGCCGTCCTGCGGAGACCCGTCAGGGGACTCGCAGCGAGGCCGCCGCCTGGCTCGACCCGATAGCTCCGGCCGTCGCGCGACGCTGCGACGTCGTGGTCGCCCCGGATGCGCCGCTCGACGAGCGTGCTCGGGTCGGGCGCGCCTGCCCTGGCCGTCCCGGGTCGTCGCGTGGAACCCAGGCACGGCGGCGTCGCTGACGCGGCTCAGTCGAGGCCGAGCGAGAACGCCGACTCCAGGTCGTGCTGGGAGTAGGCCCGGAACGCGATGTGCGTCTCGGTCGCCGTCACGCCGGGCACCTTGTTGAGCCGGTCGGCCACCACCGTCGGCGACGTCGTCGTGGTTGCGCACCCGGACCAGCGCGATCAGGTCGATCTGGCCGGTCACGGAGTAGACCTCGCTGACGCCGTCGAGGGCGGCGATCTCCTCGGCGACCTCGGGGATGCGGGCGACGTCGGCCTTGACGAACACGATGGCGGTGATCATGCGGTCCACGCTAGCGGACCGGTCTGGTGCTACCGGCGCGGAGCGCGCGGCGGTCGTCGAACGGGCACCAGCGAGGCCGCGGGACTGCTCGACGGCGTCGTGCACCGCGCAGGTGCTTGGTCGCGCCGCCGACCGGGCAGGTCCACTCGCCCTCGACGTGCACCAGCCGGACGCCGTCGGACTCCAGCCAGCGCAGGATCTTCTCGGACTCCTCGGCGGTGGCCGCCGGGGTCGGGCCCGGGCCGGCGACCACGGTGTCGGCCGACGCCCGCAGCTCGCGCGACCCACTCGCCGGCGTGCGCGCCGGGCGGGATCACGCCGGCGGCGGCCAGCCGGCCGTGCCGGACGACGTGCACCGCCCAGCCGGTCGTCCTCGCGGCGGGCGGCGACGAGCTCGGGGCAGCGGGTCAGCGCCCGGAGCCGCTGGGTGCGGGCCGCGCCGCGCAGGAACGACGCTGAGCCGGTCGCGCCAGGACCCGGCGTCCTCGAACCGGCTCGCCGTCGGCGAGCGCCGTCATCCGTCGCGACGACCGAGGCCGACCACCGCGTCGGCGCCGGCCAGCAGCGATGCCGCGCAGCCGGTCGCACGACGGCGGCGTAGTCGTCGGCGCGTGACGCTGCCGTCGCACGGGGAGAGGCACCGGCCCATCTCGGCGAGCACGCACGGCGCTCAGCGCGCGGGACCTTGGGCATCCGGCCGCTGCACTGGCGGATCGGGAACGCCTCGTGCAGGGCGGCGACGGCACCGCTCGGCGGCCTTCTTGGAGGAGTAGGGGCCGAGGTAGTCGGCGTCGTCGTCGAGCGACCTGCCGCACCAGGGACAGCCGCGGCCACGGCTCGCGGGTCAGCTTGATCCAGTGCACCCGCTCGGGGAACCGGGAGCGCCGGTTGTAGCGCGGCTTGTGCTCGGCGATCAGCCGCAGCTCGCGGACCTCGGCCTCGAGCGGGGTGGCGCACTCGATGCCCTGCGACCGTCGGCGGCGAGGCCGACCATCTCGCCCATCCGGGAGCGGGTCTCGGAGGCGGTGAAGTAGGTGCGGACCCGGGTGCGCAGGTCCTTGGACGTGCCGACGTAGAGCACCCGGCCGCGCGTCGTCGCGGAAGAGGTAGACGCCGGGGGCGTGCGGCAGCTGCTCGGCGAGGTGCCGCTTGCGCCGCTGGGCCGAGCGTGACCCGCGAGCTGAAGGTCTGCAGCTCCTCGAGCGTGTGCACGCCGAGGTTGCCGAGCCGCTCCATCAGCCCGTGCAGCACGTCGACGGTGGCCCGGGCGTCGGACAGCGCCCGGTGGTTGGGGGTGGTCGTGGACCCGAACACGACGGCCAGCGAGCTGAGCTTGCAGTTGGGCGCGTCGTCGCGGGTGACCACCCGGCGGGCGAGCTTGGCGGTGTCGAGCACCTCGAAGCGCGGCCAGGGCCGGCCCTGCTGCTCCGGCGAAGTGCTTGAGGAACCCGACGTCGAACGGCGCGTTGTGGGCGACCAGCACGCAGCCCTGCGGCGAACTCGAGGAACTGCGGGCAGCACCTGCTCGATCGGGGGCGCGGCGGCGACCATCGAGTCGGTGATGCCGGTGAGCACCGCGATGAACGGCGGGATCGCCTGGTGCGGGTTGACCAGCGTCTGGAACTCGCCGAGCACCTCGCCGCCGCGCACCTTGACCGCGCCGATCTCGGTGATCATCGAGCCGCGCCGCCGCCGAGCCGCCGGTGGTCTCGAGGTCGACCACGCAGAACGTCACGTCGCGCAGCGGGCGGCCCGAGCTCGTCGAAGCTGCGCTGCGACTCCCACCGCGGCCGGCTGGTGCCGCCGCGGTGGCGGCGCTGCCGAGGTCATGTCGCCGACGCTAGAGGTGGGCACCGACAGATCCGGGTCGCCACGCGGCCTACGCTGGAGCCTGGCGGCGCGGACGTCCCGCCGCCCGACCCGAGAGGTACGACGCGGTGGTCGTCCCTGCCCGACGCGAACACCCGCTGGCGCTGCGGCGGGTGCGGCAACCTCACCCGGTTCGACGTCACCCGGACCCGCCGTACGACGGAGTTCTGGCACTTCGACCTCGCCGGCGACCACCGCGTCGAGGACTCGACCACCGAGCACGAGGACGTCGTCGACGGTGACCTGCCGCTGGTGCGGCCGGTCCGACGCCATCGAGCTCGTGTCGCGCGCGGAAGCGGACGCGTCGGCGCCGTGAGCGAGGCCGAGCGAGGCCGGGCCCGCGCCCGAGGGAGCCGGCCGGGCCGCTGCCCGAGCCGGTCCGCGCCCGGGTCGTGGCGCTCGCCTCCGACGCGCTGGGCCGGATGCCCGCCGACGACTGCCGCCGTCGCTGACGCGGGTCGCGGCGTTCGCCCCGGCCCGTCGGGCCAAGCTCGCCGGCCAGCCAGATCGCGAGCGTGCTCGAGGCCGACGACGCGTTCCGCGAGCGGGTGGCCGCCGACGTCCGAGCCAGGTCCCGCGACCTCGCCGAGGCCGTCGACGCGGGCACGCGCCCGGCCGCGGCCGACCCGGTCGACGTCGCCGCCGTCGCCTACCTGCTGCGCCCGGACGGGTGGGACGGAGCTCGTGGCCGCTGCCGCGCGGCGCTCGACCGGGGACGGCGGCTCCGCCGCGCGGGCGGCCGCGCGACAGCTCGACCGGCTGCGCCGCCAGCTGGAGTCGGCGACCGAGAGCCTCAAGGAGGCCCGCGGCCGGCACCGCGAGCAGCTCGCCGACGCTCAAGGCGGAGAACGCCGACCTGCGGCACAAGCTGGGCGACGCGCGCGCCCGGCGCGCGCGCCGCCGAGACGTCGCCGCGGCGGACGCCGTGACGGCCGCGGACGGCCTGCGCGCCGCGGCCGTCGACGGCCGCGAACCGGCACGAGGCCGAGGTACGCCGGCTCCGCGCGCCGGGTCGAGGAGCTCGAGCGCGACCTGGCCGCCGCACGCCGGACGGAGCGCGCCGAGCGGGGCGACGGGCGCGTTGCGCGCCCGGCTGCTGCTGGACACGCTGCTCGACACCGCCCAGGGGCTGCGCCGCGAGCTCGCGCTGCCCGCCGTCGAGGGGTCGCCCGGCCGACGCCGTCGAGGCGCACGTCGCGGAGCAGGGGAGCCGCACCTCGTCCGGGCAGGCGCTCGCTCGCCGTCGGACGACCCGGCGCTGCTCGAGCAGCTGCTCGCCCTGCCGCGGGCGCACCTGGTCGTGGACGGCTACAACGTCACCAAGACCGCCTGGCCGGAGCTGTCGCTGGAGCGGCAGCGCGACCGGCTGCTCGCCGGGCTCGCCCCGCTGGTCGCGCGCAGCGGCGCCGAGGTGACCGTGGTCTTCGACGCCGCCGACACGACGGACCGGCCGCGTGGTCAACCGCCCCCGCGGGCGTGCGGGTGCTCTACAGCCCGGCCGGGGTGATCGCCGACGACGTGATCCGCGAGCTGGTCGCGGCCGAGCCGCAGGGCCGGCCGCTGGTGGTCGTCTCCAGCGACCAGGAGGTCGCCGGCGACGTGGTCCGGGCCGGGGCGCGGGCCGTGGCGGCGCGCGGCGCTGACCCGGCTGCTCGGCGGCCGGCTGCCTGAGCGCCGCCGCCGAGAAACTGTCGGAGGCGCCTGGCAGGTTCGGTGCACGCGACAGACGTGACCGACTTCCCCGGGAGGACCCGATGAGCGTGCACATCGACTGCGACACCTGCGTGGTGCGCGGCCTGGCCTGCCACGACTGCGTGGTCACCGTCCTGCTCGGCCCGCCGCCCGAGCTCGGCTTCGACGACGACGAGCAGCGGGCGCTCGACGTGCTGGCCGGGTCCGGGCTCGTGCCGCCGCTGCGGATGGTCGCCCCGGTGTCCGGCCCGGACGTCGCGTCGGCCTGACGCGCGTGACGGCGGATGTGACCGTGTGACTGTGTGACGCGCCGAGGACGTGGCACGAAACACGCTGGCAAGGCGGCCGGAGGTTTGCTCACGCGCCCGGCGGCCCCTAGCCTTGCTGCTCAGGTGCCTGCACAAGTCGGCCAGACCGGGTCGGCTCGGGCACCGCGTTGAGTCTGGACGAGGCCGGGGGCTGTCGACGTCCGGAGCCGGGGAACCATGTTCCTGGGGTTAATCGCGCGCACGACGTCCGCCGACCGCGGGCCGGTCGAGCGTGCGTAGGGTTTCTTTGCCGCCCGCACCCGTCAGCTAACCCGGTAGGCGTCAGACAAAGAGGAGACCGTCCGCTCGTGACCGACGGCCGGAAGCGCATCGCCCGCGTGCTCGCGACCCTGTGCATCACCGCTCTCAGCGGCTCGATGCTCGTCGCAGCCCCACCTACGCCGACCCGGACATCGACGAGCGTCCAGAGCCGAGGTCGACACGCCTCTACCAGCAGGCCGAGCAGGCCTCGGAGCGCTACAACGACGCCCGGCTCGAGCTGAAGCAGGCCCAGACGCCGGCTCACCGCGCTGCACGCCGACCTGCGACCGCCAGCAGACCAAGGTCGACACGCGTGCGCCAGCAGGTCGCCGCCGCCGTCGTCGCGCAGTACCAGGGCCAGGCGCTCTCCTCGACGACGCCAGCTGCTGCTGTCCGACGACCCCGACGCCTTCCTCGACCAGCTGACCACGGTCTCCGGTACAACGACCAGCAGAGCCAGATGATGGCCGACTTCGCCGTCCAGGCCAAGCAGCTCGAGATGCGCCAGGCCGCCGCCAAGCGCGAGCTCGACGCGGATCGCCGCGACCAAGAAGAAGCTCGGCAAGGAGAAGGCCGAGATCGACGCCAAGGCCGCCGAGGCCAAGGACGCTGCTCGGCACGCTCAAGGACCGGGCCGCCGAGCGCGCGCAGCCGCTCCAGGACCGCACCGCGCAGGCCGCGACCGCCCGGCCCCGGCGACCGCAACGTCGCCGCCTCCGGGCGCGCCGCGCCGCCGTGCAGCTACGCGCATGGCCCAGGTCGGCGACGCCTACGTCTACGGCGCCGCCGGCCCGAGCGCGTTCGACTGCTCCGGCCTGACGATGATGGCCTGGGCGCAGGCCGGCGTCAGCCTGCCGCACTCCTCGAGCGCGCAGATGGGCTCCGGCACCGCCGGTCTCCGCAGTCCCAGCTGCAGCCCGGCGACCTGGTGTTCTACTACAGCCCGGTCAGCCACGTCGGCATGTACATCGGCAACGGCCAGATCGTGCACGCCGCAAACCCCAGCGTCGGCGTCACAGATCACCGGTGTGAACTCGATGCCGTACTCCGGTGCCGTCCGACCCGGCTGACACGACGCTCGCAAGGCCGGCCGCCCACGTTGGTGGGTGGCCGGCCTTGTGCTGTGCCTGCTCGTCGCCGTCGGCGGTCGTGCGTCGTCGTCCTGGTCGCGCCGGCCGCAGCGCGCCGTGCTGCCCGCCCGACGGCTCCGGCGCCGGCACCCGCCGACGCGCCCGACGACGGCCGACCGCCGCGGCGACGCCGCCGCGCGCGCTGCTCGAGCGCCTGGCGTCGCGGCTGGAGCACGGCCGCCGCGCGCGACGTGGTCGCCCTGGCCGCGCCCGGGGACCGCCGCGGCCCGGCGTGAGCTCGCGACGCTGCGCGCCAACGTCCGCCGGCTGCGGGTCGACCGACCTGTCGCTGCGCTACGTCGACGAGCACGGCGGCCGCGACCGGCGCCGGCGCGCGGCGCTGCGGCGACCGCGCCTGGGTCGGCGACGTGCAGCTGGGCTGGCGGGTCGCGCGGGTTCGACCGGCCGCGACAGCCGCCGCGAGGTCGCCGATCACCTTCGTGCGAGCGCCGGCGCGCGGCGCCGCGCTTCGTCACCGCCCGCGCGCGACGGCGGCCGACGCGACCCGCTGTGGCTGCTGGACCGGCTCTTCGTGCGACCGCAGCCGCCGCTCCCTGGTGCGCTGGCCGACCCGGCCGGACCGGCCGCGGTTCTCGCGGCTGGCCGACCAGGCGGTCGCCGACGTCCGCAAGGTGCTGCCGCGGCTGGCGCGGCCGGCTGGTCGTCGAGGTGCCGCGCGACCAGCACGGCGCTCGACCCGGGTGCTGGGCACGCCGCCGGGCGCCTACGGCGAGATCGCCGCGGTCACCACGACCGTCGACGGCAGTCCGACGTCCCGGGACGCCCGGTGCACATCTTCGTCAACCCGCAGGTCTTCGACCCGCTCGGGCCGCGCGGGTCGCAGATCGTGATGAGCCACGAGGCCACGCACGTCGCGACCGGGCGGCGTTCTCCACGATGCCCACCTGGCTCCTCGAGGGCTTCGCCGACTACGTCGCGCTGGCCCACGTCGACCTGCCCGTCTCGGTCGACCGCGAGCCAGATCCTCGCGCAGGTCCGCAAGGCACGGTCCGCCGCGGCACCTGCCCGGCAAGCGCGGAGTTCGACCCGCAGAACCAGGCACTCGGCGCGTCGTACGAGTCGGCCTGGCTGGCCTGCCGGCTGCTCGGCCGAGAAGTACGGCGAGCAGCGGCTCATCGCGTTCTACCGGGCCTCGGACCGGGCCGGCTCGACCGCGCGGCCCGTTCCGCTCGCGTGCTCGGCACCGACGCAGCAGGCGTTCACCCGTGCGTGGCGCAGGACCTACCTGCGCGGGCTCGCGGGTGACGTGACCGGCCGGGCGGCGTGGCCGCGTCCTCGTCGTCACCAACGACTTCCCGACCCGCGTCGCGGCGGCATCGAGTCGTTCGTGCTCGCGCTGTGCCAGGCGACTGCCGCCCGACGAGGTCGTCGTCTACACCGCCGTCGATGCCGGGCGACGCGGAGTACGACGCGGCGCTGCCGTTCCCGGTCTACCGCGACCCCGGCTCGCATGCTGCTGCCCGACCCCGGCGGTCGCGCGCCGGGCGGCGGAGGTGATGCGCCGGCACGGCTGCGACCGGGTGCTGTTCGGCGCCAGCGCCCGCTCGGCCTGCTGGCCGCCGTCGCTGCGCCGTGCCGGCGTGCCGCGCGGACGGTCGCGCTGACGCACGGCCACGAGGTCTGGTGGGCGCGGCTGCCCGGCGCGCGCCGGCTGCTGCGCCGGATCGGCGACGACGTCGACGTCATGACCTACGTCAGCGAGTGGTGCCGCGACCACATCGCGCCGGCGCTGTCACCCGGCGGCCCGCGCGCGGATGCGTGCGGCTCTCCCCCGGCGTCGACACCGACCGGTTCCGCCCGGGGTGCGGCGGGAGCCGCGGTGCGGCGCCGGCTCGGGCTCGGCCCGGACCGCCCGGTGGTCGTCTGCGTGGCGCGGCTGGTGCGCGCAAGGGCCAGGACACGCTGATCCGGGCCTGGCCCGAGGTGCTGCGCGGCGCACCCGACGCGCGGTGCTGCTGCTGGTGGGCGACGGGCCCGACCGCGGCGCGGCTCGAGCGGCTGGCGCGCCGAGCTCGGGCGTGCGGGACTCGGTGCGTGTTCACCGGCGGCGTGCCCGGGCCGAGGTGCCGGCCTACTTCGACGCCGGCGACGTGTTCGCGATGCCGTGCCGGACCCGGCTGCTCGGGCTGGAGGCGGAGGCCTGGGGGATCGTGTTCCTGGAGGCGCAGGCCTGCGGGCTGCCGGTGCGTGGTCGGCGACTCCGGGCGGCGCGCCGGAGACGCTGGTCGGGCCCGGGCGGGTCGTGTCGGACGAACCGGGCGAGGTCGCCGTGGCGCTTCTGCACTTCCTGAACGGAAGGGGAAAGGTGCGGCGCCGGTCGCGCTGGACGGGCTCTCGTGGGCCCATGCGGTCCGGGTGCTCGAGGCGGTCCTGGCGACCTAGCTGAGGGACTAGCAGGTCTGGACTGGGTGCTGGCGATCGAGCTGCAGGTCCTCTGGAACAGGCCTGAGGTGCTGCGTCCGAAGAATGCCACGGCGCCGATGATGACGATCGCGATCAGAGCGACGAGGATCGCGTACTCGACCCCAGCTCGCGCCCCGATGCGTGCGCTGAC
>CAWBAQ010000007.1:0-92031 GCA_963786795.1 uncultured Actinomycetota bacterium | reverse complement strand
CTCGTCCTCGTGCTGAACACCCTGCCGATGGCCAAGCCCGTCCGACCTGTTCTCCGCGGGGCTGCTGTACCGCTTCCGGCTGCGGCCCCTCACCCCGCCGGCGGCGGGCGTCAGACTGGGGGTTCGTCCCGGGTCGACGACGAGGTGGTCCTCGACTGCGTCTTCGACGCCCGGATGCACCCAGCGACGACCAGAGCGGCCACCTCCAGCAGCAGCACGGCACCTGTGTGACACCCGCCGGGGAACGCGTCACCTTCCGCGTCAACGACGAACAGGGAGGCGCGGGGCACGGCATCCGGGTCTTCGCCGGCGTCCGCTGGGACCCGTTCATCATGGACGCCCGCGCCGCGCTTGGCGACGATCGCGACCCGGAAGCTCGCCTTCACCGACCCCGGCTCGATCTTCCTCGACGGCAAGAACGTGCTGAGCCTCGTCGTCGAGATCGACATCGGTTCCTGGCCGGCTGGACGCTGGTCGGTGTCGTCGCCGAGACCCTGACCCGGGGCGAGTTCAACGTCCGGATCGAACGGGTGGGTCGCCCCGAGGTGAAGAACATGATGCTCGCCCCGAAGGACTTCGACCCGGTCAACCGGGACCTGGAGATCCGCGACCTCTACAACATGGAGGACGCCTTCCACCTCGGCGACTCCTACGCCGGCGCCTACCGGGCGCGGCTGGACGCCAACCTCGCGTTCTGGGACGGCCTCGACGGCAAGAGGACTGGCCCTCGGCGAGGACGGCAGCCACCCGCTCACCGAGCTGGTCCTCGCCGACTACCTGGTCGTCGACGTCACCAAGCCCTACGTCGAGCAGGGCTCGTTCCTCGAGATCGAGCTCGCCGCCCGACGCGGCGAGGCGCACCTGACGTGCGGGGGCCGCACCCTGAACGACGACGTCATGGACACGATCTTCACCCAGCTCGTCAACGCCGGCCACGGCCCCACCATCCGCGACGGGGTCGACGCCGCCACCCGGCCGGCCACGGCACGCTTCCCGTACCTGGCGCCGCCGAACCCGGACCCGCCCGAACCTCCCGAGCACCACTGACCATGGAAGGCGCGTGACAGCGGTGGACGCCACGACGCGGCGCATCCCTGGAGCTCGACGACATCCAGGCCGGCGCGCTGTACGAACGCCCCTCGCCGTACGTCGGCACCTACCTGCTGCTGCGCATCCACGACCGCGCCGACGGCCGCGAGCTGGTCCGGCGACTGCACCGGATCGCCAACCCCGCCGGCGGGCGCCGACACCCCGGACGACACCTCGATCACGGTCGCGTTCACCTACCACGGGCTGAAGGCGCTCGGGGTGCCGCAGGCGTCGCTGGACAGCTTCGCGCCGGAGTTCCGGGAGGGGATGGCGGCCCGCGCGGAGATCCTGGGCGACGTCGGTGAGAGCGGCCCCGACCACTGGGAGAAGCCGCTCGGCACCACCGACGTGCACGTCGCCATCGCCGTCCTCTCCTCCGACGAGGCCCGGCTCGAAGCGGTCGCCGAGAAGGCCCGCGAGGCCCACGCCGAGCTGCCCGGCGTCGAGCTGATCTGGCGCCAGGACTGCTACCAGCTCGCCACCGGGCGGACGTCGTTCGGGTTCAAGGACGGCATCGGCCAACCCGCGGTCGAGGGCAGCGGCCGACCGCCCACGAATCCCCGCGAGCGGCCGCTCAAGGCCGGCGAGATCATCCTGGGCTACCCCGACGAGACCGGCGAGCTGCCGCCGATGCCGACCCCGGAGGTGCTGGGTCGCAACGGCACCTACGTCGTGTTCCGCAAGCTGCACACGAAGGTGGCCGCCTACCGGCAGCTACCTGCGCGACCGGGCAGCGACCCGGGCCGAGGAGGACCTCCTCGGCGCGAAGATGGTCGGCCGCTGGCAGAGCGGCGCGCCCCTCGCGCTCTCGCCCGACACCGACGACCCCGAGCTCGGGAGCGACCCGCGGCGCAACAACGACTTCGGCTTCGCCGACGACCCGCGCGGCTTCAAGTGCCCGGTCGGTGCCCACGCGCGCCGGGCCAACCCGCGCGACGCCCTGGACCAGGAAGGCAGCGTGGACGTCCGGCTGCACCGGATGATCCGGCGCGGCACCAGCTACGGGCCGATGCTGCCCGACGGCGTCCTCGAGGACGACGGGATCGACCGCGGGATCATCTTCGTCTTCGCCGGCGCCCACCTCAAGCGGCAGTTCGAGTTCGTCAAGACCCAGTGGCTCAACGACGGCATCTTCATCGGCGCCCCGCTCGAGTCCGACCCGCTCGTCGGACCGCACGACGACTCGGGCAGCTTCACGATCCCGCAACGCCCGATCCGCCGCCGGCTGCAGGACCTGCCGCCGTTCGTGGTCACCCGCGGCGGCGAGTACTGCTTCGCCCCGAGCCTGAGCGCGCTGCGCTGGCTCGCGGAGCTCGACACCTGACCGAGCTCGCCACCCGAGAGAGGAAGCATGATGAGCTCACCAAGCACGGACCGCTGGGCAGCACTCGACTTCGGCCCGCCGGCCCCCGACGTCGAGGAGACCGAGCCGCCCGTGCTCCTGGACTACCTCTCCGACGGTCGGGTCGCCCTGATCACCCTGAACCGGCCCCACGCCGACAACGCGATCACCACCGAGATGGGCGCCCTGCTGACCGAGGTCGTCGAGGAGATCGCGGTCCGCACCGCGGTCCGGGTCGTCGTCCTGACCGGCGCCGGCGACCGCGCCTTCTCCGTGGGCAGCGACCTGCGGCAGCGCAAGGCCATGACCAAGGAGGACTGGCTGCGCCAGCGCCAGGCCTTCGACCGCACCCTGTACACGGTGCGCCAGCTGCGCAAGCCGATCTTCGCCGCCGTCAACGGGATCGCCTACGGCGGCGGCTGCGAGCTCGCCCAGAGCACCGACTTCATCATCGCCTCGACCAACGCGACCTTCGGCCAACCCGAGGCGATGCTCGGCCTGGCGGCCGGCGGCGGCTCACCGGCGCTGCTGCCGCGCCTGCTGCCCCGCGGCAAGGCGCTGCAGATGCTGATGACCGGCGACCCGGTCCCCGCCGCAGGAGGCGTACCGGCTCGGCATGGTCAACGAGCTCCACGACCCCGGCGAGCTGATGGCCGCCGCCCGAGCGGATCGCGGACAAGATCGCCGGCAACTCCCCGACCGCCGTCCAGGCCGTCAAGCGCGCGGTTCAGCTGGGCGAGGGGCAGCCGATCGAGCAGGCCATCGCGATCATGATGGACGCGCACTGGCGCTCCGCGGTCCACCCCGACCGCGTCGAGGGCATCGGCGCCTTCAACGACGGCCGCGAACCCACCTTCGACGACTCCGACTTCTGACGACCACACTCCGCGTCACCTGCCCCAAGGAGGCTGAACAGCATGACCGTTGCTGATGACCTCGAGGCGGCACGCGCCGCGCTGGTGATGATCAACCCCGCGCCGTACAACGCCGAGGCGCCGCCGGCCGCTCTCGTCGGCGAGATCACCCCCACCGAGCTGCACTACGTGCGCAGCAACTTCGCGGTGCCCGAGCACGACGGCACCCTGGAGATCGGCGGCGCGGTCGGCCGCCCGACGACCCTGACCCTCGACGACCTGCGCGCGATGCCGGCCCACGAGCACACGGTCACCCTCGAGTGCGCCGGCAACGGCCGCCTGGAGATGAGGCCGCTGCCGACCGGAGAGCCCTGGGGCGACTTCGCCGTCTCCACGGCCCGATGGACCGGTGCGCTCCTGCACGAGGTCCTGGCGCGAGGTCGAGCCCGTCGGCGCGACGGGGTCGAGGTCCTCGCCCAGGGCGCCGACCACGGCCCCTACCACCTCCAGGCGATCCTGCCCGAGACCGACCAGGACAACCTCACCTTCACCCGCTCCCTGCCGCTGGCCCAGGCCACCGACCCGGCGTCGGGGATCCTCATCGCCTACGAGATGAACGGCCAGCCGCTCGGGCCGCGACCACGGCGCCCCGTTCCGGCTGATCGTCCCGCACTGGTACGCCGTCGCGTCCGTGAAGTGGCTCAAACGGCTCGACGTCCTCACCGAGCCGTACACCGGCGAGTTCCAGACCGGCCACTACATCTACCAGTGGCCCGACCGGCCCCACGAGCCCGTCTCCCTGATGCGGGTACGCGCCCGGATCACCGACCCGGCACCCGGCTCGACCATCGACGCTCGGGCACCTACACCGTCCGCGGGAAGGCGTGGTCCGGCACCGGCCCCATCACCCGCGTCGACGTCAGCCTCACCGGCGAAGGCGACTGGCAGCCCGCGCAGCTCGAACCACCCGAAGCGGACTACCACTGGCAGGACTGGACCTTCACCTGGGACGCGACCAACGTCGGCCGGCACACCCTGCGCGCCAGAGCGACCGACGCCGCCGGCAACGTGCAACCCGACGTACCCCCGTGGAACCGCCTCGGCTACGGGAACAACGCCATCGAGGTCATCTACGTCGACCGTCGATGACCCCCGGACAACATGGACCCGTTCGCCATCGACGACACAACACCTTCGCCGCGAGAACAGTGCCACTCAGCTGCATTTCCTCGCCGACGCGTCGCGACTCGGTCCAGCGCGACCTCGGCCAGTCAGTCGTGGCCGGCGAATTCCAGACCGCGCTCGACAACGGTTGGGCGCCCCGCCTGAACGCGATCGGCGCTAGGCCCGGGGTGCCCGCAGAGGGACAGAGAGCTGTTGGCCATGGCGCGACCTCGTCCTCGGCTCTCGTCCAGCACTCCGCGCCGATGTTCGACGACCCGGTCGCGGACACGCTATGCACGCTGGCCAAGGCACGTGTCAAGGGCATCCGAGGTGACTTCGCGGGTGCCCTCGAGGACGTGGAAGAGGCCACCACTCACGTAGGTCACGCACCGTGGCTAGTCGACAGGTTGCGAATCGAAACGGGACACCTCCGCGTCGCCACCGGCGAACCCGAACTGGCCCTTCTCGAGCTGGAGGGCGTCCGCACAACCGGGAGCGAGGCCGAGATCGCTCTCGTGACGTCCCAGGTGACGCTGGTACGCGGCGGAGACCCGGCCGAAACGCTCACGCCGGCTCTGCACCAGGCTGCACCTCTGGTGATCCAGGTCGAAGCTGGCTGGCCGCCCGGCAGATCCGCGGTGGGTCGGGTCCCCCGCCCGGACCGCCGTCGACCGGCGCTGCGCATGGCCACGAACGAACGACGCATCCGGCTGCCGTTCCGGCAGGCCACCGCGGACGTGCGCAGACTGCTGAGGGAGACCGTCTGCTCCAGGCGGCGTACCCCTGGTTGGCCGGCGACCACCACCGAATGCCTGCGGGTCAGGTCAACCGCCGGAATTCTCCGGTCGAGCGCGCAGTTCCTCCGGCGCAGATTCCCGTGCTGAAGGAGCTGACAGCCAGGGAGCTGGAGGTCCTCGGCCACCTGGCCGAGCTCCTGAGCACCGAGGAAATCGCGAGCACCATGTTCATCTCCGTCAACGCCGTCCGCACCCACGTGCGCAGCATTCTCCGGAAGCTGAGTGTGTCGAGGCGCAACGCTGCGGTGCGGCGAGCGCGCGACCTGCTGCCCTTCCCCAGCGTCCCCTTCATCCCTGCTGAGGACGGGTCACTCCCTAGCCTCAGAATGAACGCTTCGCCGGAGTTCCGTCACCCCCACCGTCAGACGATGCACGATCGGATACCGGCAAACGCACAGGCTACCGAGCGCGGAGCCGAGGCCGCTTGCACCGAGGTCGCCTACAACAGCGGGATCGGAGCGACAGCACTCGACCGAGCTCAGAGCGGATCCGGACTGGACGTGGCATGGAGGGGTATGCGGCGGCACGGACGGGGAGAGTGGCCTCGTGGCCCAGCGCTCGTTTGCCACGTTGGCGGGAACGGTTCGCAGGGTTGCGCCGGCCTGATACCGGGTATGCCTGTGCAAATCCCCCCAGGAGAACAACATGGACTCCCTCAAGCCCTCTCGAGGACGGGTCGCACGGCTGCTGCGGCGCTGGCCGCAGCTCTGGGCGCTAGTCCTCATCGCGCCGGCGGCGCTCGCTGTCACCTCGATGTCGGTGACGATGGGCGCGGCAGCGATCGTCTCGAGTATCGGCCTGCCAACCGTCACCGCGCTGGCAATGACCGCGCCAGGTGCGTGCTCCCCGCCGCCGCGATTCGGGGTCTGCGCAGCGGTGACCGGTCTAGGGTTCGGTGGCCTGTTCGCCTTCTCCGCGTCCCTGGCCTGGGCCGCCATCGCGGGGTACGTCGCTACCGCGGCCTGGGCCCAGTCCTCACGAAACACCCCACCGTCGCAGGCCGCCGTGGCGCCTCACGAGTCGGAGGAGCCCAGGCCGGGCTCCACCTCGCCAAGACCGACGAGGTTCGAAGCATGACCGACGCCGAGCTGTGCCAGGCCTGGCGGCGGAGCTTCGCGACGCTGACGTCCACGCACACCGTCGGACAACGAGCCGGGGTGGTCTCCCTGCGCCAAGCCCTGCTCGACGAAATGGAGGCCCGCCACCCCGCCGGGCTGCAAGCGTGGCTGCGCTCCGGCGCCCGGGCCGCGGACGGTCCCGACCAGTTCCTCGGTCGTAGCCAGGAAGGCGGGACCACGCAGGCCGCCTGAGCGGCATGGGCGATATGACGCGAGCCAGCCGATGCGCCGGCCTCGTCGAACACGCCGGAAAAAGCCGCAGGCCAGACGCGTGGTCTGGCCGCAGGCCAGACCGAGGCTCTGACCTGCGGCTTTGCTTGTGGGCAGGGGCGGGGTCGAACCGCCGACCTTCCACTTTTCAGGCGGACGCTCGTACCAACTGAGCTACCTGCCCAAGCGCGCAGAACTCTACAACAGGCGTCGGCGTTCCCGGAATCGCGTCAGCGGGCCGGCCGGACCCCTGCGGCCGTCGGCGTGGAAGGGTGGCGCCGTGCACCGCAACCTCTTCGACCCGGTCCTGCGCATCGAGCGGACCCTGCGCCGGGTCCGGGCCGCGACGTACGTCGACCCGCATCCCGTCCGCGTCGAGGTGCAGCACCTCGACGGCGAGCCCGAGCCGTTCGCGGACGTCGTACGCCGGCCGTTCGAGCCGTGCGCGGTCGGGGCCGCCTGGGGCCCGCCGTGGTCCACGAGCTGGTTCCACCTCACCGGCGACGTGCCGGCCGCGCTGCGCGGACCGGACCTCGAGCTGCACGTCGACCTCGGCTTCACCGCCGCGCACCCCGGCTTCCAGGCCGAGGGCCTGGCGTACGACGCGACGGGGCGGGTGCTCAAGGGCGTCGAGCCGCGCACGGCCTACGTCCCGGTGGCGCCGGCGCCACGAGCGTGGACGTCTACGTCGAGGCCGCGGCCAACCCGACGGTGCTCGTCGCGGGCTTCCCGCAGACCCCGCTCGGCGACGTGCTGACCGCACCGCGCGACCCGCTCTACCGGCTGGCCCGGGCCGAGCTGGTGGCCGTCGAGCCCGAGGTGCTCGCGCTCGGGCACGACCTCGAGGTGCTGCTCGGCACGGTCACCTCGATGCTCGAGGGCGACCCGCGCCGGGCCCGGGTGCTGACCGCGCTCCAGGACGTGGCCGACCACCTCGACGTGAACGACATCGCCGGCACGCGCCGGCGCGGCGCGCGGCGCGGCTGGCCGACGTGCTCGCCTCGCCCGCCAACGCCAGCGCCCACCGCGTCTCGGCCGTCGGGCACGCGCACATCGACTCGGCCTGGCTGTGGCCGGTGCGCGAGACGATGCGCAAGTGCGCGCGCACGTTCGCCAACGTCGTCGCGCTCGCCGAGGAGCACCCCGACCTGCGGTTCGCGTGCTCGTCGGCGCAGCAGTACGCCTGGATCGCCGAGGAGCAGCCCGAGCTGTTCGAGCGGATCCGGGCCGCGCGTCGCGGCCGGGCACGTTCGTGCCGGTCGGCGGCATGTGGGTCGAGTCCGACACCAACCTGCCGGGCGGCGAGGCGATGGTCCGCCAGCTCGTGCACGGCAAGCGGTTCTTCCGCGAGGAGCTCGGCGTCGAGACCCGACGAGGTGTGGCTGCCCGACTCGTTCGGCTACGCCGGCGTCGCTGCCGCAGATCGCCCGGCTGGCCGGCAAGCGGTGGTTCCTCAGCCAGAAGATGTCCTGGAACCAGACCGACGACTTCCCGCACCACACGTTCTGGTGGGAGGGCATCGACGGCACCCGGGTCTTCACGCACTTCCCGCCGACCGACACCTACAACGCCGAGGTGACGGCGGCCGAGCTCGCCCGCGGCGATGTCGGACTTCCGCGACGCCGGGCCGGCGTCGCGCTCGCTGCTGCCGTTCGGGTACGGCGACGGGGGCGGCGGGCCCACCCGGGAGATGGTCGAGCGGGCCCACCGGTTCGCCGACCTCGAGGGCATGCCCCGCGTCGTGCATGGAGTCGCCGGCCGAGTTCTTCGCCGGCGCCGAGGAGGAGTACGCCGACGCGCCGGTGTGGTCCGGGGAGATGTACCTGGAGTACCACCGCGGCGTCTACACCGCGCAGATCGCGATGAAGCAGGGCAACCGCCGCACCGAGCACCTGCTCCGCGAGGCCGAGCTCTGGTCCACCGCTCGCGACGCTGCGGACCGGCGCGGCCTACCCCTACGACGAGCTCGAGCGGCTCTGGCGCTCGACGCTGCTGCTCCAGTTCCACGACATCCTGCCGGGCAGCTCGATCGCCTGGGTGCACCGCGAGGCCCGCGAGACGTACGCCGCGCTCGCCGCGTCGCTCGAGTCGCGTGATCGGCACGGCGCTCGCCGCGCTGGCCGGCGACCGGGTCGACACGCCCGTGGCCTTCAACGCCTCGCCGTTCGCCGTCGACGGCGTGCCCGCCCTGGGGGCCGGACCCGTGGCCGCGGCCGGCGCGGCGCGACGCGGGTGCACCGCGGCGAGGCCGGCACGTTCCTGGAGAACGAGCACCTCCGCGTCGAGGTCGACGCCCGCGGCCTGGTCGTCTCCGTGCACGACCTCGCCGCCGGACGCGAGGTGCTCGCCGGCCCCGGCGAACCTGCTCCAGCTGCACCCGGACACCCCGAACCGCTTCGACGCCTGGGACGTCGAGGCCTACGCGACGCGCCGGGTCACGCTCGCTGCACGACGCCGACTCGGTCGACGTACAGGTGCGCGGACGACGGGACGGCCGAGCGTGCACGTCGTACGCCGGTCGGGGCCGTCGTCGTTCGAGCAGTGGGTGCGCCTCGCGCCGGGCAGCCGGCGGGTCGACTTCGAGACGGCCGTGGACTGGCAGCACGACGAGACGATGCTCAAGGTCGCGTTCCCGCTCGCCGTGCACGCCGACCGCTCCACCTCGGAGATCGGCTACGGGCACGTGCACCGCGCCGACGCACGCGAACACCGGCTGGGACGCCGCCCGGTTCGAGATCTGCGCGCACCGGTGGATCCACGTCGGCGAGCCGGGGTACGGCGCGGCGCTGGTCAACGCCGGCACCTACGGCCACGACGTCAGCCGCTCCACGCACGGTGAGCGCCGCGGGCCGAGCCCGACGACGGTGCGGCTCACGCTGGCGCGCAGCCCGCGCTTCCCCGACCCGGACACCGACCGCGGGCGGCACACGTTCCGCTACGGGCTGGTGGCGGGCGCGGACATCGCCGCCGGCCGTCGAGGAGGGCTACCGCGTTCCACCTGCCGCCGCGGTCGGGTCACCGGCAGCGCCGGTCGAGCCGGTCGTCCGGGTGGTCGCCGGGCCGGCGGTCGTCGAGGCGGTGAAGCTGGCCGAGGACCGCAGCGGCGACGTCGTGGTCCGGCTCTACGAGGCGTACGGCGGCCGGGGCGACGTACTCCTGCGACGCCGGGTTCGACGTCGCGGACGCCCGGGTCACCGACCTGCACGAGCAGGACGACGACGTCGCGGCCGACCTCGGCGCCGCTGCAGGTCGCCGGCAACCGGCTGGCGTTCCCGCTCGGCCCGTTCCAGATCGTCACGCTGCGCCTGACCCGCCAGCCGGCTGGGAGGCTGCCAGATTCCCGGGGTCCCGGGACCTGGCCACCCCTGCCGTGCGACGCGGCGGGTGCACGTTCAAGGCCCGGGTCGGCAGCTCGGCCAGGGCGGATCAGGCGTCGAGGACGACCTCGTCGTGCGACAGCCGCGGGAGCCGGTCGAACCAGGCGTTCTCGGCGGGGTGGCCGATGTTCACCACCAGCAGCGACTTGAGGTTGCGGCCGGCGAAGAACTCCTCGTCGAGCCCGTCGGCGTCGAAGCCGCCCATCGGGCCGGCGGCCAGGCCCGCGGCGCGGACGCCGAGCAGGAAGTAGCCGATCTGCAGGGTCGCGTTGAACTTCGCGGCCTGCTCGCGGGCGGCGTCGTCGGCGAAGAGGTCGCGGGCGCCGGGGAAGTGCGGGAAGGTCCGCCCGAGGTGGTCGTGGAAGTCGGTGTCGGCGGCGAGCACGGCGACGAGCGGGGCGTTCGCGGTCTTGTCGCGGTTGCCGTCGGCCATGTGCTTGAGCAGCCGCTCGCGGGGCTCGCCGTCGCGGACCAGCAGGATGCGCAGCGGCTGGGTGTTCATCGCGGTGGGGGCGTACTTCACCAGGTCGTAGATCGCGGCGACCTGCTCGTCGGTCACCGGCTCGTCGGTGAAGGCGTTCGCGGTGCGGGCCTCGCGGAACAGCAGGTCCTGGGCTTCGGGGGACAGCGTCAAGGTGATGTCATGCCAGGTGGAGCAATAATTGACGATTCAACATTCCGGATGTCCCTGTGTCCTGCACCACCTTGCCCGGATAGTCCGTGACGGGCTGCAGGAACGCGCGAGGGCCCGGGGGACGGCAGGAAACGGGCCCCGGAAACCTGCGGAGTGTCACGGACTACCGGGGGAATGCAGATCGCCCCGGACATGATGTCCGGGGCGAGCTGAGGTCTGGCGACCCCGACGGGACTCGAACCCGCGGCCTCCGCCGTGACAGGGCGGCGCGCTAACCAACTGCGCTACGGGGCCTTGCTGTGTCTGCTGGTGGAACCTGCTCATTGCTGGGCGGGAGAAAGGCTAACCCATCCACCGCCGCGCCTCCGAATCGAGCCGCACCCCCAACGGGATTCGAACCCGTGCTACCGCCGTGAAAGGGCGGGGTCCTAGGCCGCTAGACGATGGGGGCCTGCCCCCCTCGAAGAGGCCGTCGGGCACTACTGCCGTCGGGGACCGGTCCAGCATAGGGCTCGGCCGACGGCCCACAAAATTCGACGCACCGGACACAATGGGCGCGTGATCGACATGTCCCGCGCACGCTTCGAGGAGCTCGTGACGGCCGCCATGGACGCCGTACCGGCCGAGCTGGCGGCACTCGTGGACAACTGCGTGGTGCTCGTCGAGGACGACCCGCCGGCCGACGACCCGGACCTGCTCGGGCGTGTACGACGGGACGCCGCTGACCGAGCGCGGCGGCAGCTACACGATGGCGCTGCCGGACCGGATCACGATCTTCCGCCGCCCGACGCTGGAGATGTGCGGGTCCGAGGACGAGGTCGTCGACGAGGTCCGGATCACCGTCGTGCACGAGATCGCGCACCACTTCGGCATCGACGACGACCGGCTGCACGACCTCGGCTACGCCTGACCGGCGCCCACCCAGAAGCCGAGCGCGCACAGCAGCAGCGCCGGCACCACGGTCACCACGACGTTGGCCGCGCCGAGCCGGGGCCCGAGGTCGTGGGTCTGCACCATGAACGAGGAGTACGTCGTGAGCCCGCCGCAGAAGCCGGTGCCGAGCAGGGCCAGCTCGTGACCCGGACAGGCCCAGGCCGGTGAACAGCCCGAGCAGGAACGACCCGACCCAGTTGACCAGGATCGTGCCGCGGGGGAAGCCGCCGTCGACCACGTGCCCGGACAGGTACCGCAGCGACGCACCGACCGCTGCGCCGAGCGCGACCAGCAGCGCGGTCACAGGTCGCCCTCCTCGTCCTCGAACTCGGACCGCGTCGCCGCCGTGCTGAACCGGTCGGCCACCGCGACCGCCGCGAGGCAGGCCGCGAGCGTGCCGACCACGTAGGTCCCCGCCGTGACGACGTGCCCCGACGCCACCAGCGCCCGGGCCTGCTCGGCGTACGTCGACAGGGTGGTGAACCCGCCCAGGACGCCCGTGCCGAGCAGCGCCGGGAGATGCGCGTGCCGTCGCACGGCCGGGACGGCCGGGAGCAGCGCCAGCAGGAAGCAGCCGACCACGTTGATCGCGAAGATCGTCCACGGGAAGCCGGTCGACGGATCCGGGAACGCCTCGCCCAGGCCGTAGCGGAGCAGGGCGCCGACGGCGCCACCCGCCGCGACGGCGGCGATCATCGAGACGTGGAGGGGGTGGGTGGACCTCAACGGGCTTCGACCGCGGTGGACCCGCGCCACGGGGTCGGCGCCTCGCCGGCCGCCTGCCGGGTGAACTCCCCGAGGTACCAGGTCCGCAGGGCCAGCTGCTGCGGGTTCGGCTCGAGGGTCAGCAGCCGCTGCTCGCGGCAGAACACGTCGACCTGCTCGAGCAGGGTCAGCAGCCGCCCCATCGTCGCGCCCGCGCTCGCCGGGACGTCGTACTCCAGGTCGACCGTCTCCTGCCCGGCGGCGACCGCGGTGTCGAGCCGGTCCACCCCGCGGGCCTGCCGGCGCTCCTGCTCGACCTGCAGGGTGATCTCGGTCAGCTCCTGGGCCAGGGGGTAGTCGCCGCCGTGGTTGAGCGCGAGCAGCCGCAGCTCGCGCCGGAGCTCGTCGTACCAGACCCGGTAGTGCGCGAACACCTGCACCGGCATCCCGAGCAGCCGCACGGTGACGCGGTTCGTCGGTTCGCCGGCCGAGGCGAGCCGCTCCTCCACCACCTCGGAGAGGTCGAAGACCTCACCGGCCAGGTCGGCGCCGGGGTCGGCGTCGGCGGCCGGCTCGAACCAGACGACCTTGCCCTGGTGGGAGACCTCCGCGCCCCAGGTCGTGGAGTACATCGCGACGATCCCGAGGCCGCGGCCGACGGTCGCGAGCAGCCGGTCGTCGTCGGTCATGGTGCGCACGCGGGGTGGCACGTGCGAGGTGTCGTGCACCTCCACCCGCGGGTGGGTCGGGGTGCCGCCGATCCGGACCCAGATCGGCGGGTCCGCGTGCAGGATCGCGTTGGTCACCAGCTCGGACACGCCGAGCTCGGCGGCGTCCGTGAGGTCGTCCCGCCCGATCGCCTCCAGCTCGCCGACCACCCAGGCGCGGGCACGGCGCGCCGAGGTCGGCTCCGGGGTGAGCTCGAGGGTGCTCACGGCCGGCTCGAACCGCTCCGGGCGGCGGTGCGCTGGCCGCGCAGCGCGACGAGGCGGGTGACCACCATGGCGATGTAGAAGATCCCGGCTACCTGCTCGATCATGACCACGCTGCGCGCGTGACCGGAGATCGGGGTGATGTCCGAGAGGCCCGTGCTGGAGAGCGTGGTGAAGGAGAGGAAGAGCAGTTCCATCCAGGACCTACTTCCCTGGCCGTTCGGGTTGAAACCCCCGGGGTCGAGCGCCTGGACCACCACGAACAGGTAGGCGAACGCCCAGGCCAGCAGGGTGAACACCGCCGGGATCGCGAACAGCTCGTCGGTGGTCACCTGCTCGTCGTCGAGCATGTACGCCAGCATGCTCGCCGCGGCGTAGAAGTAGACGACCATCTCGAAGCCGGCGGACCACACGAACAGGGACCGGTCGCTGCTGAACACCGAGATCAGCAGCAGCACGGCCGACGGCGCCGCGAACAGCACGGCCACCCAGGTGAGGAACGGCGTGACCCGCAGGGCGAGCACGATCAGGCCCAGGACGAGCAGCCCGAACAGCGCGAACGCGGCCTGGCCCGGCGTACGTCGTCTCCATGAACGGGTAGAGCAGCACCCCCGCGAGCTGGACGACGAGCAGCACCAGGCACGGCGTACGGCGCAGGAACGCGACCCACCTCGGCATGCGCACGAGGCTATCGGGCGGCGAGGCCCCCGTCGGGCACCCCGGCCCGCCGCAGTCGGAACAGCTCGAACTCGGAGTCGTAGTAGCGCGAGGTCAGGCCGAGAGGCTCCATGCCGAGCCGGGTGCACACCGCCACCGAGGACGCGTTGCCCGGGCGGACGACGGCGCTGATCTCGTCGAGTCCGCGCTCGAACCCCCACCGCACCGCACCCCGCGCCGACTCGGTGGCGTACCCCTGCCCCCAGGCCTCGGGGTGGAAGTGCCAGCCGACCTCGTGCTCGCCGTCGCCACCGGGCAGCGCCACCAGCAGCACCGTGCCGATCACCCGGCCGTCCTCGCGGCGCTGCACGGCCCACCTTCGCTCGACCTCGTAGGACCGGTTCAGCTCCGCCCAGCGGGTCACCCTCGCCTCGGCCTCGTCGAGGGTCTCCAACGCCCGGGGGCTGGCGCCGAGCCAGCGTGCGACCTCCCACCGGCGGTAGATGTCGAAGAACGCGGCGGCCGTCGGAGATGTTCCAGCTGCGAACGACGAGGCGCTCGGTGTCGAAGCCGGCGTCAGCGGTCAAGGTGACGGGCCCACGCGAAGCAGAACAGGCCGTAGCCCGCGAAGCCGACCGCGATGACCAGCAGGATCGGTCCGCCGAACGGCTGCTGGAGGATCTTGTGCAGTGCCTGGTCGAGGCCGCCGGACTTCGAGGAGTCGTGGGTGATCGCGGCGTAGAGGAACAGGAAGCCGACCACCGCGAACGCGACGCCCTTGGCGATGTAGCCGATCTTGCCGAGCAGGACGTAGGCGCGACCGTCCTTGCCGGTCCTGCCGTCCACGTCCAGCTTGGAGCGGAACTTCTCCTTCCAGCCGCGGTAGGCCAGGAAGCCGGCGACCACCACGATTCCCAGGCCGACCGCGCCGACGAGGAGCGGGCCGGCGGGCAGGTCCATCAGCTTGCTCGTGTAGCCGTCGGTGCCCCCGCCGCCCGACGACGAGCCGGACGCGGTCTTGAACGCAGCTGATCGCGAGAGCGCCGTAGATCACCACCTTGGCGGCGGAGATGACGCGCTTGAGCACGCGCTTGCCCCCGTCCTCGTCGCGATGCCCCCACGTCGCCTCGAGCACCTGCCAGACCACCAGGGCGACGAAGCCGACGGCGGCGACGTAGAGGAAGAACTTGCCCAGGCCGTTCTCCGCGAGCTTCTGGAGCGCGCCCTGGTTGGAGGCGCTGCCGCCTCCGCCGCCGATCACCAGCTCCACCGTCAGCCACGCGAGGACCAGGTGGACGATCCCGTAGGACACCAGGCCCACCCGGACCGCGTGGTCCATCCACTTGCTGTTGTCGGCGCGCCGTCCCGCCTGTGCGGCCTGTGCCGTCACGTTCATCCGTGCCCTCCCTCGGCGTCGCGGCAGTACCTACCCACTTTTGCCGTGTCTGACTCTTTGCCGGGCCGCCGGTGCGGACCAGCCCGGACCCGGGTAGAAACGTCCCGTGACGACATCCCCCCTGGTCCTCGGCCCGCTGGTCCGGTACGTCGACGAGACCTCGACGTGCGTGTGGGTCGAGACCCGTGACGCGGCACGGGTCGTCGTGCGCACCGAGGACCGGTCGTGGGACGGCTCGGACGTTCCGGGTGCACGGCCACCACTACGCGCTGGTCGTGGTCGACGGGCTCGAGCCGGGCACCATCGCGCCGTACTCCGTCGAGGTCGGCGACGACCGGGTCTGGCCGCCGGCCGAGGGCACGGAGGGCGCCGACTTCCCGCCCAGCGTGATCACCACCCTCAAACCCGGGAAGCCGCTGCGGATGGCCTTCGGGTCCTGCCGCACCAGCGTCAGCCACGACAAGGCCGGCAACACCACCCACGGCGTCGACGCCCTGCGCAGCCTCGCGCTGAAGATGACCGTCGACCGCGACGCGCGCTGGCCGGACCTCGTGCTGTTCCTCGGCGACCAGGTCTACGCCGACGAGACCACGGAGGAGATGCAGAAGTTCATCAAGGAGCGGCGCGACATCGACGAGCCGCCCGGCAAGGAGCTCAAGGACTACGAGGAGTACTCCCACCTCTACGCCCTCGCGTGGAGCGACCCGCTGAACCGCTGGCTGCTCTCCACCCTGCCGAGCTCGATGATCTTCGACGACCACGACGTCCGCGACGACTGGAACACCTCCTACGCGTGGAAGCAGGAGATCGAGAAGACGTCGTGGTGGCACGAGCGCATCGTGTCCGGGCTGGTGTCCTACTGGGTGCACCAGCACCTCGGGAACCTCTCGCCCGACGAGCGCGCGGCCGACGACATCTGGCAGCTCGTCGCCCGGCACGACAGCACGCGGGCGACGACGAGGTCGACCTGACCCAGCCGCTGCGCGACCTGGCCGAGCGCGTCGACCAGCACCCGGAGACCTACCGGTGGAGCTACTCCCGCGACATCTCCGGCAACCGGCTGGTCGTCGTCGACTCGCGCGCCGCGCGGGTGCTCGAGCCCGACCGGCGCGACCTGCTCGACGACGACGAGCTCGCCTGGCTCGACGAGCAGATGCGCGGGGACGTGAAGCACCTGTTCATCGGCACGTCCCTGCCGTACCTGCTGCCCCCGGGCCTGCACTACCTCGAGGCGTGGAGCGAGGCGGTCGGCAACGGCGCCTGGGGCAGGAGGTCCGCGAAGCACGGCGAGACGCTGCGCCAGGCCGTGGACCTCGAGCACTGGGCGGCGTTCCAGAAGGCCTTCCAGGCCGTGGGCAGGATGGCCATGGAGGTCGCGGACGGCAAGCGGGGCCGGGCGCCCGACACCGTCACCTTCCTGTCCGGTGACGTGCACCACTCCTACATCTCCGAGGTCCAGCGGCCCCGGCGGGCGGGGACCAGCCGGATCATCCAGGCCGTCTGCTCGCCGATCCGCAACCCGCTGCCGCGCAAGATGCGCTTCGCCACCGCGGTGCTCGCCTACGCCGTCGCCGGGCCGATCGGGAAGGTGGTGGCCCGGTCGGCGAAGGTGCCCGATGCGCCGTTCTCCTGGAAGAACCTGGCCGGACCGTGGTTCGACAACAGCATCGCGATCCTCGAGGACCGCGAGGACGGCCTGGACTTCCGCTGGGTCACCGGGACCGTCGTGGACGGCGACCACCTGCACCCCCGCCTCGACACCGTCGCCGAGCACCTGGTCGCGCCCCGGGGCTCCTCGGCTAGGCGAGCCCGGTCGCGGCAGGGCGAGGAGCAGGTTCTCGACGACCTCCATCAGCGCCGGGTGGATCCAGTACTGGCCGCGGGCGACGTCGTGCGCGGTCTGCCCGAAGCTCATCGCCTGCACGATCGGCTGGACCAGGTTCGAGGCCTGCGCGCCGAGGAAGTGTGCGCCCAGGAGCAGCCCGGTGTCCGGGTCCGCGAGCACCTTGGCGAAGCCGGTGGTGTCCTCCATCGCCCAGCCGTACGCCGTGTCGCCGTACCTCTGCCGCGCGACCACGTGCCGCACGCCCTGCTCGCCGGCCTCGCGCTCGGTCAGGCCGACGCTGGCGACCTGCGGGTTGGAGAACACGGCGCTCGGCACGACGTCGTGCCGGGACTCCACCAGGTCGTCGGGGTGCAGCAGGTTGTGCTGGATGACCCGCGCCTCGAGGTTCGAGACGTGCTTGAGCTGGAAGTGGTTGGCGACGTCGCCGAGCGCCCAGATGCCGTCGACGTTGGTGCGCTGGTGCCCGTCGACGACCACCACGTCGTCCTCGTCGGTGGCCACGCCGGCGCGGTCGAGGTCGAGCCCGTCGGCGTTCGACCGGCGGCCGGCGGCCACCAGGATCGTGTCCACGTCGACCGTGCCGCCGTCCGAGAGGTGCGCGCGGACGCCTCCGTCGTACCTCTCGACCTTGGTGACCTGGACGTGCAGCCGGACGTCCCACCGCTGCCGGGCGATGTCGGTGAAGGCCGCCGAGATGTCGTCGTCCTCCGCGCGCAGCAGCGCACCGGACCGGACCGCCAGCGTCACGCGGGTGCCGAACGAGCCGAAGACGTGCGCGAACTCCGCGGCCACGAACCCGCCGCCGATGATCAGCAGCCGTTCGGGCAGCACGTCGAGCCGCATCACCGTGTCGCTGGTGTGGAAGCCGACCTCGTCGAGGCCCTCGATCGGGGGTACGACGGGCCGGGCACCCGCCGCGATGACGATCTGGTCGGCGGTGATCGTCTCGCCGGTGCCCGTGTCGAGGGTGTGGGCGTCGACGAAGCGGGCGTGGCCCTCGAAGAGCGTGACGTTCTCGTCCTGCGTCGGCCCGCCAGCTCCGGCCGCCGGCGGAGATCGGGTCGATGCGGCCGAAGATCCGGTCGCGGACCTCGGGCCAGCGCACCCGCTCGAAGCGGGTCTCGACGCCGAGGCGGTCACCGTTGGCCGCGGCGTGCGCCAGGTCGGCGGGATAGACGAACATCTTCGTGGGGATGCAGCCCACGTTCAGGCAGGTGCCGCCGAAGGTGCCCTTCTCGAGGATCGCCACCCGCTGGTCGGCGAACCGCTCGTCGACGATCGAGTTGCCGGAGCCGGTGCCGATGATCGCGAGGTCGTAGTGAGTCACCCGCCCATCCTTCCGCCCGGCGCTCGGCGCCGAGCTGTGAGCCAAGCCACGCCCGGCCGGGGCAGGCGGTGGACGCGAGATGCGTTGTGAGAGATGAAGGCCGAAACTGGGTACAGAGCCCGACCGGCACAGAGCGACCAGGAGAGGTCAGTTCCATGGTGAACGTCATGCAAGACCGCGAGCGACCGCCACCAGGGTGGTCGTGATCGGATCCGGCTTCGGCGGCCTGTTCGGCACCAAGGCGCTCCGCCGTGCCGACGTCGACGTGACGATGGTCGCGAAGACGACGCACCACCTCTTCCAGCCGCTGCTCTACCAGGTGGCGACGGGCATCCTGTCCGAGGGCGAGATCGCCCCGCCGACCCGCGAGATCCTGTCGGGCCAGAAGAACGCGCTCGTGATCCTCGGCGAGGTCGTCGACATCGACCTCGAGGCACGCACGGTCACGTCCACCGTGCTGAACCGCGTCACCGTGACGCCGTACGACTCGCTGATCGTCGCGGCCGGCGCCGGCCAGTCCTACTTCGGCAACGACCAGTTCGCCGAGTTCGCACCGGGCATGAAGAGCATCGACGACGCCCTGGAGCTCCGCGGCCGGATCTTCGGCGCGTTCGAGCTCGCCGAGATCTCCGACGACGAGGCCGAGATCGAGCGGCTGCTCACCTTCGTGGTCGTCGGCGCGGGACCGACGGGAGTCGAGATGGCCGGCCAGATCGCCGAGCTGGCCCACCGCACGCTGCGCCAGGACTTCCGCCGGATCAACACCCGCGAGGCCCGGGTCATCCTGCTCGACGCGGCGCCGCAGGTGCTGCCCCCGTTCGGCGCCAAGCTCGGCGAGAAGACCAAGGTCGAGCTGGAGAAGCTCGGCGTCGAGGTCCAGCTCGGCGCGATGGTCGTCGACGTGGACGAGTGGGGCCTCGACGTCCAGGACAAGGACGGCACCCGGCGCCGCATCGAGGCGACCACGAAGGTCTGGGCCGCGGGTGTGCAGGCCAGCCCCCTCGGCAAGATCCTCGGCGACCAGTCCGGCGCCCCCGTCGACCGGGCCGGCCGGGTCAGCGTGAACCCGGACCTGACGCTGCCGGGGCACCCCGAGGTGTTCGTGGTCGGCGACATGATCAACCTGAACCACCTGCCGGGTGTCGCGCAGGTCGCGATCCAGGGTGCGAAGTACGCCGCCAAGGAGATCGAGCGCCGGCTCTCGGACTCCAAGGCGCCGCCGAAGCCGTTCAAGTACTTCGACAAGGGCAGCATGGCGACGATCTCCCGCTTCAAGGCGGTCGCGCTGGTCGGCAAGGTCCGGCTCACCGGCTTCGTCGCCTGGCTGATGTGGCTCGGCGTGCACCTCGTCTACCTGACCGGCTTCAAGAACCGGCTCGGGGCGCTCGTGCACTGGGCCGTCAGCTTCCTCGGCCGCGGCCGCTCGGAGCGTACGGCGACCGAGCAGCAGATCTTCGCCCGCGCGGCGCTGCAACGCCTCAAGGGCGGAGCCTCCGACCTGGTGAGCTCACCCGGCGACTACGAGGCGACCAAGTCGCTGCTGGAGGCGTCGCGGCGGGCCGAGCTCGAGGCGCAGGCCGCCGAGGAGGCCCGGCTCACCGACTCCGGCGAGCGCGGGACCCACCCCGACGAGGTGTCCGCGCCCGCTCGCTGACCGGGCGTCAGTCCTCGACGATGTGGACGGCGGCCTCCTCGGCGCTCGCGCCGGCGCCGTCGATGCCGACGTCCTCGCCGACCATGTCCTTCTCCTCGTCGGGACCGAGGCCCTCGTCCTCGTCCACGAGCCGGCCGGCGCGCTCGGTGCCGACCTCCCCGCCGACGTCCTCGGTCTCCTGGCGCCGCCTCGAGGTAGGGGTCCGGCTCGGGTTCCTCCTGGGCCAGCCGCTGGTCGAGCGTCTCGCCGAGCTCCTCCTCGAGCGGGGTGTTGCCGTACCCCTCGGCCACCGACCACTTCTCCGGCGGCGAGTAGCCCTCGTCGAGGGGCTCCGTCAGGCCGCGGTCACCGACCAGGCTGTCACCGTCGCCCTGCGGCTGGTCCTCGTCGTCGACGCTGTAGTCGTTGTAGGTCTCGTTCTCGCCGCTGTTCTCGCTCATGCCCCCAGCCTTACCCGGCGCGACCGCGGAGCAACCCCCGAGGGCTCACCCGAGGTCGAGCTCGCCCACGACGGAGTCGACGACCGCCACCAGGTCGCCACCCGTCTCGGCCGCCACCCGCCGCTGCCGCTGGTACGACGCACCGCGCCCGGACGATCTCGTCGACGGAGCGGAGGTCGTCGGCGCAGCCGAGCCGGTCGGCGACCGGCTCGAGGCGGGTCAGCAGGTCGGCGAGGTCGTCGGTGACCAGCCGCTCGTTCGCGGCGGCGTCCAGGATGATCTCGGCGTCGAGGCCGTAGCGGGCCGACCGCCACTTGTTCTCCTGCACGTGCCACGGCGGCATGGTCGGCAGCGTCTCGCCGGCGGAGAGCCGGTCGGTCAGGTCGACGACCAGGCAGTGCGTCAGCGCGGTGACGGCGCCCAGCTCGCGCAGGTTGGAGATCCCGTCGCAGATCCGGACCTCGACGGTGCCGAGCGTGGGGGAGGGGCGGACGTCCCACCGGATGTCGTTGAGGTACTCGATCACGCCGGTGCGCAGGTGGTCGTCCACGAACGTCTCGTACTCCTCCCACTTCTCGAACTGGAAGGGCAGCCCGGCGGTCGGCAGCTGCTGGAACATCATCGCCCGGTTGCTGGCGTAGCCGGTGTCGGTGCCCGACCACATCGGTGAGGACGCGGACAGGGCCTGCAGGTGCGGGAAGTGGTTCAGCAGGGACGACACCACCGGGATCACCTGGTCGCGGTGGCCGATGCCGACGTGCACGTGCACGCCCCAGATCAGCATCTGCCGGCCCCACCACTGGGTCCGCTCGATCAGCTCCTCGTAGCGGTGCCCCGGGGTGAGCAGCTGCGTCGACCACTGCGCGAAGGGGTGCGTGCCGGCGGAGTAGAGGTCCACGCCGAGCCGGTCGGCGACCGGACGCACCAGCCGGAGCGTCTCGGTCAGGTCGGCCATCGCCTCGGGGACCGACTCGGTGACCCCGGTGACCACCTCGACGGTGTTGCGCAGCAGCTCCTTGTGGAGCTTCGGCTGCTCCCCGAGCGACTCGTGGACGCGGTCGAACAGGTCGCTGGCCGTGTTGGACAGGTCGCGGGTGGTCTTGTCGACCAGCGCGAACTCCCACTCGACCCCGAGGGTCGGCCGGCCCGAGGCGGCGAACTCGATGACCACGGTTCATCGAAGCACAGGTCCTGCGAGCCTCGGAAGCCGCGCCGGTCCGCGCTGACAGGATGGCCCGGTGATCGACCTGACGGCGGACGTGGACGTGGTGGTGCAGGGCGACAACGCCCACGTGCTGGCCAAGCTCCCCGACGAGTCGTTCCAGCTCGTCTACATCGACCCGCCGTTCAACACCGGCGGCCGGCGCGACCGCCGTACCCTCCGGACCACCCACGACGCGTCCGGCGACGAGGCCGCGGGCGACCGCACCGGCTTCGGCGGCCGCCGCTACTCCAGCGTCGAGACCGGCCGGATGTCCTACCCCGACTCCTTCGTCGACTACGCCGGCTTCCTCGCCCCCCGGCTCGAGGAGGCCCGGCGGCTGCTGACCGAGTCGGGGACGCTGTACGTGCACCTGGACTGGCGCGAGGCGCACTACTGCAAGGTGCTGCTCGACGAGATCTTCGGCCGGGACTGCTTCCTCAACGAGGTGATCTGGGCCTACGACTACGGCGGTCGCGGGAAGCACCGCTGGCCGGCCAAGCACGACACGATCCTGGTCTACGTGAAGCGGATGGGGGCGCACCTGTTCGACCAGGACCAGATCACCCGGGTGCCCTACCTGGCGCCGTCCCTGGTCGGCAAGGAGAAGGCCGCGCGCGGCAAGCTGCCGACCGACGTGTGGTGGCACACGATCGTGCCGACCGCCGGCAAGGAGAAGACCGGCTACCCGACCCAGAAGCCCGAGGGCGTCCTGCGGCGGGTGCTCGAGCCGTCGTCACGACCGGGGGACCGGGTGCTCGACTTCTTCGCCGGCAGCGGTACGACGGGCGCGGTGGCCGCCGCGCTGGGCCGCCGCTTCGTGCTGGTCGACGAGAACCCCCAGGCGGTCGAGGTGATGCGGGCCCGGCTGCCGCAGGCGACGACGTACCTCGACGCCGACGGGCGGCACCTGCCCGGCTGACGACGCCTCCGGGACGGACCGGTGTTGGGCACGGTTGCCATGCTGGGCAGATGCGCATCCTCGTCGCCGGTGCAACGGGCTACATCGGCTCCCGTCTCGTCCCCGAGCTCCTGAAGCGCGGCCACGACGTGGTGGCGGCCTCCTCGTCGGTCCCGGACCCGGACCGGTTCGCCTGGGGCGACGCGGTCGACTTCGTGCGGATGGACGCGACCGACGCCTCGGCACGTGCTGCACGCGACGGCCGGCGTCGACGCGGTCTGCTACCTGGTGCACGGCCTGGACGGTCGGGGCTTCCGGTCGCGGGACCGGACCGCCGCGCAGCACATGCGCAACGCCGTGGACAGCCACGGCATCCGCCGCCTCGTCTACCTGTCCGGACTCGTGCCCGACGTGCCCGAGGAGGAGCTGTCCCCGCACATCGCCTCGCGGCTCGAGGTCGAGCGGATCCTGCTGGAGAGCGGCGCCAGGACCCTGTCGCTCCGGGCCGGGGTCGTCATCGGGGCCGGGTCGACCTCCTTCGAGATCATCCGGCAGACCGCCGTCGACCCTGCTGGTGCAGCCGGTGCCGCTGTGGATGCGCTCGCGCGTGCAGCCGATCGGTGTCGCCGACGTGCTGCGGGCGCTGGCCGACTCGCTCGAGGGGGACGCGGTCGGGGACGTCGACGTCGGCGGCCCGGACGTGGTGACCTATCCCGAGCTGCTCGCGATGTACGCCGAGGCGGCGCACCTGCCCCGCCTCCAGGTGCCGCTGCCCGGAGCCCCGGTCACGGCCGTGTCGCTGACCGCCGGCCTGGTGTCGGCCGCGCCGTACTGGACCACCGCGGCCCTGGTCCGCAGCCTGCGCCACGACATGGTGTGCCGTCCCGGCCAGCCCGACCCGGACAAGGTGGACCTGACCGACGCCCTGCCGCTGCGCGAGGCGATGGCCGAGGCCGTGCTCGCCGACGGTCCGGGCGGCCGGCCGTCGGGCCGGGAGCGCAGCGACCCGTCGTGGGCGCGGACCTCCTGGGTGCAGCGCTCGCTGGCCGCGACCCGCCTCCCCGGCTCCACGCTGCTCGGATCGGCGCTGCACGTCGCCGACCACCGCGTCCGCGGCCTGCTCACCCTCCTCCGGGACTGATCCGCTGACCCGGGTCTCAGGCGCAGGTCGAAGACCAGGCAGGAGCTCGTCGCCGTCGCGAGCAGCCGGCCGGCGCCGTCGGTGATGGTCGCCTCGGCCAGCGCGAGCCGGCGGCCGCGGTTGCACCACCCGGCCCTCGCACGTGACGCGGCCGGTCGGTCGCGCTCATCCCGCGCAGGAACTTCACGTTGAGGTCGACGCTGGTGTACCCCACGCCGGCGGCCAGCGTCGAGTGCACGGCGCACCCGGCGGCGGAGTCGAGCAGGGTCGCGAACACGCCCGCCGTGCACCGAGCCGATCGGGTTGTAGTGGTGCTCGGCCGGCTCCAGGCTGAACACGGCACGACCGTCCTCGACGAGGTCCAGGTCGAAGCCCAGCGTCGCGGCGATCGGCGGCGCCGGGATCTTCCCGTCCCGCACCGCCTCGAGCATCGCGAGCCCGGAGTCCTGCCCCAGGTGGGACGCCGAGATCGTCGGGTCCTGCCAGGACGTGGTCCGCTCCCGGGTCGTGGTGCGTCTCTCGTGGCTCATGGCCGGTCCTCTCGATGACATAGGTGAACGCTGTTTCGTCTCTGTCATCATGACAGAGGCGAGTAGCCTTGACCTATGTCAGCCACGTCACGTTTCCTGCTCGACCCGGCGCCGGGCGGGCTGGAGCTGGTGCAGGACCTGGTCAACACCCGCCCCGTCGCGCCGTACGGCGTGCGTGACCTGCTCGGCACGGTGGCGGACGCGCAGCGCTTCACGACCGGCGTGGTGCGCGCGTGGAAGGAGCACTCCCGCGCCACCGGAGGCGTACGTCGGATCACGTCGGCCGACCTGCCCGCCCTCCGGCGCCTCCGCCGCGACGTCGAGCGGCAGGTGCCCGGCGAGGGCCGCGGAGGCGTGCCACCCGTCGCCGCGACCCTGACCGTCGACGCCACCGGGACCGGTCCGCCTCCAGCCCACCGGGTCCGGTGTGCGCTGGCTGGCCTCAGCGGTCTGGGGCGAGGTGCTGCTCGCCCAGCGCGACGGCCGGTGGGAGCGGCTCAAGGTCTGCCGCAACCCGGCCTGCCCGTGCGCGTTCTACGACCGCTCCCGCAACAACAGCCGCGTCTGGCACGACGTGCACACCTGCGGCAACGTCGCCAACCTCCGCGCCTCCCGCGCTCGTCGCAGGGCCGGCGCCGGCTGACCGCCGCCGCCTGGGAGAATCCTCCCGTCGAGGAGAGGTGACCGATGCAGGGCGTGTTCGAGGGCTTCGCCACCATCGGCGCGATCATCGCCCTCGGCGTGCTGCTCGCCCAGATCGGCGTGCTCGACCTGACGGCGCAGCGGGTGCTGTCCCGGCTCTCGTTCTTCGTGGCCAGCCCGGCCCTGATGGTGACGGTGCTCAGCCGGGCCGATGTCGGCAGCGTGCTGTCGAAGAACCTCGCCGCCACGGCGGTCGCCGTGCTCGTCTGCGCCGTGCTCTACGTCGTCGCGGCCCGCTTCGCTGTGGCGCAAGCCGCTGGCCGACACGGTGGTCGGCACGCTCTGCGCGGTCTACGTGAACGCCGGCAACCTCGGGCTGCCCATCGCGGCCTACGTGCTCGGCGACGCCGCCCTGGTCGCCCCGACCCTGCTGATGCAGCTGCTCGTGCTCCAGCCCGTGGCGCTGGCCGTTCTCGACCACGCGGTCTCCGTCGCGACGGTTCTCGGTCGGCCGGGCCCTGATGCGTCCGCTCACCAACCCGCTCACGGTCGGGTCGATCCTGGGTCTCGCACTCGCGCTCACCGGGGCGACGCTGCCCGCACCGGTGCTCGACCCGCTCGAGCTGATCGGCGGCATGGCGGTCCCGTCGATGCTGCTGGCCTACGGCATCTCGCTGCGTCTCGGACCGCGACCCGGGCACGGCACGTCGGCCGCCGAGATCGGCTACATCACCGTGCTCAAGCTGGTGGTCCAGCCCGTCACGGCGTACGTCGTAGCGCGGTTCGTCCTGGACGTGGACGCCGCCGGGCTCTTCGCCGTGACCGTGCTCGCGGCGCTGCCGACGGCGCAGAACATCTTCGTGCACGCCACGCGCTACGGTCGCGCGGAGGTGCTCGCCCGGGACTCGATCTTCGTCACGACGGTGCTCTCGGTGCCGGCGATCCTCGTCGTCGCAGCCGTGCTCACGTAGCGTTCTCTGTACCAAGGAACCGACCCCGAACCATGACGGGGGATGCATGGTCGGGGTCGGCCCGAAGGAAGACTATCGCCCTCCGCGAGGCGCGCAACCACCGACTCGGTCCACCGGTGGACGACGTCAGGCCTGGTCGGCGAAGACGGTCGCTCCAGTCGTTCTTGATGCTCACCACCGTCCAGTCCTGGGTGCGGGCCTGCTCGAGCGAGCGTCTCGGCGCCGGCCGTGTAGCCGAACTCGCGCTCGTCGTCGTCGTGGAGGACCAGCAGCCGGAGACCCGGGCTGCGCGGGCCGCCGGCGTAGCGCAGCATCGGGATGTCGCCGTTCGAGTTCCCGCCGGCGACGATCGGGCCGCCGACCGATACGGCTCCAGATCCGCACCGGCTTCATCGGCCCGTCGTCGAAGACGTCCATCTCGGCCTGGTAGACGAGCGTGCCGCCGTCGCTCGTCCTCCTGGTACCGCAGCCCGGTGGAGCTGCCGATGACGCGCTCGGGCGGGATGCCGTAGATCTCCTCGGTGACGGGTCGCATGAAGTCGCGGTCGCCGCCCGACGCGATGTAGGTCGTGAACCCGTTGGCCTCCAGGTAGCGCAGCAGCTCGACCATCGGCAGGTAGCCGCAGTCGCGGAGGCGTCGCCCGAGGGTCGGATGGTGCGCGGCCGCGCAGGAAGTCGTCCGCCGCTGGCGCGCGTACGTCCTCGACCGTCATCGCCGGCGAACGCCTGCAGGATGCCGCCCATCAGGACCTTGCACGTCGCTGTCGTCGCCGTGGTAGTGCTTGGTGATCACGTCCGCCGAGCCAGGCGTAGTCCTTCTCCCGGGCGGCCTTCCAGGGCTGCCGGTCGCGCAGCGACGGATCGTCCTCGGCCATCTCGGCGAGCCGCTGCAGGATGAAGCCGAGCTCGATCGGCATCGGCTTCTCGCACCAGAGCGTGCCGTCGTTGTCGAACACGGCGACCCGCTCGGTCGGGCGGCACGTACCGCGCGCCGCCCTCGTCGACGACCCGCTCGACGAAGTCGACGATCGCCGGCTCGGGTCGGCGTGTCGTTCCAGGACGACAGGTGGCCGTCGCGCCAGCCCTGCTTCGTACTGTCCGCTCCCCGGTCTACTCGCGCATCAGCATCAGGGCGGCTTCGCGTTCGAGGTCGATGTACGGCTCGCCGCTGACGTCGACCGCGACCCGGTTGATCGTGCCGCCGGTGAACCGGTGGGGCGGCTCGCCGGGGTAGTCGTCGGTGATCGGCTCGCCGCTGTGCCTGCCGACGTACACACCGGACCCGGCGATGGCGAACGCCCCGAGCTGGGTCTTGATGCGTCCCTCGCCGACCTTCTCGTCCCCGTGGTACAGGGAGAGCATCCCGGTGGCGCCGTCGGACTCCATCCCGTCCTTCTCGAAGGAGGCCGACAGGATCAGGTTCTCGCCCGTCGGGATGTCCTCGGCGCCGACGATCTGCTGCTCCACCGCGCCGACGAAGCTGTTCACGTAGTGCAGCCGGTTGTCCTTCACGTACAGGGCGTGGCCGCCGAACCGGGCCCCCATGGCGAACAGCACGCCTTCGGCTCCCGGCGCCGGGATGTCGACCAGCGCGCCGATCACGAACGAGCGGTTGCGGGTGTTGACCGCCTGCCACTCCGAGACCGGGGCCGTGTCCGGGTAGTACACGTAGCGGCTCTTGCGGCGCGGTGAGCTGGGGCCGCGGCGTGTTGAGGATCTCCACCGCCGAGCGGTCGTCGAGCGGGAAGGCGCCGTTCGCGCCCGCCTCGGAGAACCAGATGTTCACCAGCTCGCGCAGCTTCTGGGGCTGCTCCGCCGCGAGGTTGTCGTAGCTCGGACCGGTCGACGTCGGTGTGGTACAGCTCCCACTCGTCGGCGCTGAAGTGCCCCCAGCCGGAGACCGTCGGGTGGGTGGTGACCGCCTTCCAGCCCTCGTGCCAGATCGAGCGGGACCCCAGCATCGAGTAGAACTGGGTCGTCCTGGGCGACCTGACGGACGCGTCGTCGAAGCTGTCGCGCATGCTCACGCCCGTCGAAGGCGGACTGGGTGTGACCCTTGATCGTCTCGCGGGGCCTCGACGCCGAGGACGTCCAGGATCGTCGGGACGATGTCGATCGCGTGGTGGTACTGGTCCCGGATCTCACCACGCGCACCTGTCCCGGCGGGCCACGAGATGATGCACGGGTCCGCGGTGCCACCGTTGAACTCGTAGCGCTTCCACATCTTGAACGGTGTGTTGAAGGCCATCGCCCAGCCGTTGGGATAGTGGTTGTACGTGCTCGTGCCACCCAGGTCGTCGAGCTTGGCGAGGTTCTCCTCCAGGTCGTCGGGGATCCCGTTGGCGAACTTCATCTCGTTCACCGAGCCGTTCGGGCCGCCCTCACCGCTCGCACCGTTGTCGGAGACGAGGACGATCATCGTGTTCTCCAGCTGCTCGGTCTGCTCGAGGTAGGTCGAGCAGTCGGCCGATGTGGTGGTCGGCGTGCGCGAGGAAGCCGGCGTACACCTCGGCCATCCGGGCGAAGAGGCGCCTCTCCTCGGCGTTGAGGCTGTCCCACGGGCGGGTGTAGTCCAACGTCGGGAACGGCATGCCGTCCGGTCCGCTGCGCGTCTCGGGGGTTCCGACCGGGTTCAGTGGGGGCAGGACGGTGTCGGCCGGGACCAGGCCCAGCTCCTTCTGCCGGGCCAGGGTCTGCTCCCGCATCGCCTCGTAGCCCATGTCGAAGCGGCCGGCGAACTTCTCGATCCAGTCCTTCGGCGCGTGGTGCGGGGCGTGGCAGGCGCCGGGCGCGTAGTAGAGGAAGAACGGCTTCTCTGCTGCGATCGCCTTCGCGTCCCGGATGAACTCGATCGCCTTGTCGGTGATGTCCTCGGTGAGGTGGTAGCCCTCCTCGGGCGAGCGTGGCTGGTCCACGGGGTGGTTGTCGTAGACCAGGTCGGGATACCACTGGTTCGTCTCCGCCCCGAGGAAGCCGTACCACCGTTCGAAGCCTCTGCCGGTCGGCCAGTTGCGACGGGTCGCGGCGAGGTTCATCTCGTCGGTCGGGCACAGGTGCCACTTGCCCACCATGTAGGTGTTCCAGCCGCGCTCACCCAGGATCTCGGAGAGCATCCCGTTCTCCGGCGGGATCGTGCCGCTCGCGTTCGGGAACCCGATCGCTGCCTCGGTGATGCAGGCCATGCTGTTGCGGGTGTGGTTGCGGCCGTTGAGCAGGCTCGACCGGGTCGGCGAGCACAAGGCGGTCGTGTGCCACTGCGTGTAGCGCAGCCCGCGCGCGGCGATCGCGTCGATGTTGGGGGTCTCGATGGGGCCGCCGTAGCAGCTCATCGCCGAGAACCCCACGTCGTCGAGGACGATGTACAGGACGTTCGGCGCCCCGGCCGGTGCCTTTGGCGGCTCGAACGGGGCCCAGTCGGGCTCCGAGTCGCGGATGTCAACGTTGATCCGACCCTTTGAACGACTCTGGCACGACGTCCTCCCGCAGACGCTCGGGTTGGCACCTCAGGTGCCCGTCTCAGGCTGTCGGGCGCGGTGCTGTTGCCCAGCATCGAGGTCGTATGTGCGCGACGCCTCCTCCCGCCGGGGTGAGACGCAGCGCGCCGGGGTGTCGTCGCAGATCGAACGACGCGGCGATGCCCGTCTGTCAAAGCCAGGGGCGACTCAGGTGGGCTCGTTGAAGGGAGTGGTGGCGGGGTCGTTGCCCGTGACTGTTCTGACGATCTCGGTGGCGATGTCGTGGAGCTTGCGATTCTGGTGTTGGGAGCTGGTGCGCAGGATGGCGAATGCGCTGTCGTGGTCGCAGCGGTACTGGCCCATCAGGATGCCCAGTGCCTGATCGATGACCGAGCGGGCCGCGAGTGCGTCTCGCAGCTGGTCGGTCAGCTGCACCTGCTGTGATTGGCGCGTGAGGACGGTGAGGCTGGCGGAGGCATGGTCGGCGAAGAGTCGGCCGCGTTGTTGCTCGGAGGCTCCGAAGGCACGGGCAGCCGAGGCGTACAGGTTCAGAGCACCCCTGGTGTCTCCGTTGACGGTGAGAGGAAGTGACAAGGAGCTGTGGATCCCGTACGTGAGGGCGTAGGCGGGGTAGGCGCCCCAGCGGTGCTCGATGGTCATGTCGGGCACCAGCACCGTCTGTCAGTGCTAACCCGTCTTCCGCCATGGTGATGCCGCACGCGGCAGGGGGCATGACCACGGTGGCGGCTAGCCGGGCCAGGTCGTCCAAGAAGGTGCCCATGCTGGGTGTTGCCACCATGAGGTTGGCCAGCTCGGCGAGAGCTTCGACAAGACCGGGAGTTTCGGGGTGGGGGTCTTGCAGCCGGTCCATCGCCGTCTCACTGGTCCCGAACCGGCCCTGCGAGCTGGCCGCCTCGCGTCGCTCCTCGCCGGGAACGACACCGTCTCGGCCGGCGATGCTCGAAGAACTCTCGGTCCATGCACTGTACGCGCGCGCCGCCGGAAAGGGGCAGGCTGTGCGGGTGTCCACCATGGCCTCCGCGGCGTATGGTGGGCCCGGGTTCGGTGAACAGCCCGCAGCGTCGATGTCGGTGCGCATCGGGCAGATCCCAGTCCAGCCCCCTCTCTGGCCCCGAGGACTTGCTCGGTGCGCGACCGGCGCTCAATGCCGTCCTCGGAGGGTTGGATCATCGTGGCTTCCGAATCAGATGAATGTGGCGAGGCCGCGGCGCGCGGTCGCCATTTCGTCAGGTACGAGCACGCCTCGTTTGCCCTTCAGGGGTTGGACGGGAGCATGGTCGTGTTTGCTTCCGGCGAGATCGATCTGGCCACGTCGTCCGGGCTGCGAGACGCTCTGCTCACGGCAGCAGAATCTTCCAGCAGAGTCGTCGTCGACCTGAGTGCCGTGACCTTCCTCGACATGTCCGGGGTCGGCGTGTTGATCGGCTTCAAAAAGCTTTCCAATGGCGGGTCGATGTGCCTGGTGGGGGCCAACCTCACGGTCGCGAGGGTCCTCCGCCTGATCCGGCTTGATGAGGTCATCCCCGTTCACGCCAGCCTGGTCGCTGCGCTCAACGGGCACAACGCCGGCTGAGAGTCTCACCTGCCCAGCCTGGCGCCGTATAACCCACCACCCGAAGGCATGCCACCCGTCAACCGACGGCCGATGTCACCTCAGGCGAGGTAACACAGTGAACGCCACCCTGGAATGGATCGACTGGTACAACAATCGCCGATGGCCTCGATGAACCGCCCCGGGCGGTTCAAGGAGTGTCAAGAATCAACCGAAGTAGGTGTCAACCATCAGCCGGAACACCGTGAACCATCCCCGAAGGAACACACGAACGTGGTGGGCCCCCAGGGGATCGAACCCTGAACCCGCGGATTAAAAGTCCGCTGCTCTGCCGATTGAGCTAGAGGCCCGAGGGACACGAAGTTCGTCTCGATCCCGCCGGGACACAGTATCGGAGCAGGCTGCCGACGGATCCGCTGCAGGCCCGACGTTGCGCGAGACCCGGAGCCAGGTTTCGGGGTCGGGCCAGGGCTGCACCTGATTCACGGGGGCTCCCTCCGTGGCGCACAGTTGAGAGGTGTCAGGGAGAGGCCCTGACACCGACTCGAAGGAAGTGCAGCCACCATGAACGACATCCACCAGAGCTTCGCCCAGCAGGGGCTGGTCCGGCCGCGGGACGGGCGAGTCCTGGGAGGTGTGTGCGCCGGCCTCGGTCGACGCTTCGGCATCGCGCCCTGGACCGCGCGGCTCCTCTTCGTGCTGCTGCTCCTGGTCATCCCCGGCAGCCAGATCCTGGTCTACCCGATCCTGTGGATCCTGATGCCCTCGGAGGAGGTCGCGCCGTTCCAGGCTCCGACGACCCCGCCCGTCCCCGCCGCCTGACGGAGGGCGCGCTCACAACAGATTGACACCTCGAGGTGCCGTGGCCGCTGGCCACGGCACCTCGTGCGTTCCCGGGCTGGACTACCCGATCTCGGCCGAGCCGCCCTCGGGACAGCCCGGCAGCGGGCTCGGTTCGGTCGGCAGGGTGTCCTGGGACACCTCGTTCCCGTCGGCGTCGAGGACCCGGAACTGCTCGGCGTAGGTGGTCGACGCGGGCTCGGGTCCCTCGAGCCAGGTCTGCAGGTGCGCGTAGCCGCCCTCGGCCCTGGTCTCGAACCACGGGCCGGCCACGCCGCCGACCCAGTAGCGCTGCTGAACCGTCGCGACGGCGGGGGAGACGACGAGCCAGGTGGACTGCTCGAACTTCTGGAGCACCTGGGTGCTGCCGTCGCAGGTCCACGAGGAGCGGCCGTTGGAGAGGAACGCCACCGGACGCGTCGACGTCGCGGTGGGCAGCGGCGCGCGCGACGGGAAGTCCCCGCCGAACTGGTCGCAGAGCCGGACGTCCCCGGCGGCGTTGCGCAGCACGAGCACCGAGCTGGTTCCGCCGAGACGCTGCTGACGTACGCCGTACAGCACGTCGACGCTGTCGACGTCGGTGGCGAACCCGGCGGTGAGGCAGGAGGTCACGTCGTCGGCGGTCGTCGCGGCCAGGTCGAGGTCGGTGGTCGACGAGTCGCCGGACGCGATCTGGGCCGTTGCGGAGGCCGAGGGCCGCGCCGGGCGCGTCGGTGCCGACGGCCAGCGACCTCAACAAGCCGGCACCCAGCACGAGGGCGCCCACCAGCGCGGCGATGCTGACCACCGGCAGGATCCGGTCCGCGAACTTCTTCATGTGCCCCCCTTGGGCGACGTGCGTGGTCGTCCGCGATGCCCCCATCACGGTCCGGCCCTCCCCAGGACCGGGCGACTCACATGTGACGCGCGGCCGAGAGCCACGCGCAGGGCGTCACTCTACCCTTCGCGAGCCGGGCTTCCGATAGTCCACGAGGGGGTCTGGGGAGGACTCGTCCGAGCGGCCGGAGATCGTCCCCGCGCGCCGGATCGGGGTCCGACTCGGAATCCGGGCCGATGGTTGGTAGGGTTCGGATCGCAGCAGATGCAAGTTCCAGCAGGTACGCCCGCGGAGTTTGTGATCCGACGGCGTTTTCTCTTGTATGAGCGTTAGCTTTTCGAGGGGGCTCGGCGTTTCACCCGCATCTGTCAGGGGCCGCCGAGGTGGCGGTTCCTACCCCCGTATGAGGAGTAACAAGCATGGCTCAGGGCACCGTCAAGTGGTTCAACGCCGAGAAGGGCTTCGGCTTCATTGCGCAGGAGGACGGCGGCGACGACGTTTTCGTGCACTACTCGGCCATCCAGTCGCAGGGCTACAAGTCCCTCGACGAGAACCAGAAGGTCGAGTTCGACGTCACGCAGGGTCCCAAGGGCCCGCAGGCGGAGAACGTTCGCGCTCTCTGACCTAGGTCGGAGCACGACAAGAGAACACGCCTGACCCTTCAGGCATCCATGAGGGCCCCGACGGATTACCGTCGGGGCCCTTGTGTTTGTCCCAAATGACTATGGGTAGACGTCGATACTGTCGTCAGAATGGTGGACAGCACCAAACACCCGTTTGACCGACAGGAGCCGAGGGATGCAGGGAGGGATGGGTGTGATGGATGACCAGCTGAACGTCCCGCTCGAGGACGCTGAGCTGCTCGCCGAGGTCGAGCTGACCACCAACCTGATCATCGCCGCCAGCGAGTCCGAGGCGACCCTGCCGCAGGACGAGGTCGACCGGCTCCTGGGCCTGGGCGACGACGCCGAGGACCGGCAGTCCATCCCGTCCCAGCAGCCCCGGAGCGTCTGACCCGGCGAGCTCAGCCCCGCCGGGCGCCGGGCGAGAAGCCCCGCAGCCGCAGCGAGTTCCCCACCACGCACACGCTGGACGCCGCCATGGCCGCGCCCGCGAACATCGGGTCGAGCAGGCCGAGCGCAGCCACCGGGATCCCCACCACGTTGTAGGCGAACGCCCAGAAGAGGTTCTGCCGGATCGTGGTCAGGGTGCGGCGCGACAGCTCGATGGCGTCGGCCGCGGCATGCAGGTCGCCGTGCGTGAGGGTCAGGTCGCTGGCCTCGATGGCGGCCGCCGTACCCGTCCCCATCGCCACGCCGAGGTCCGCCTCCACCAGGGCGGCCGCGTCGTTGACGCCGTCCCCGACCATGGCCACCACGCGTCCCCGCCTGAGCGCAGGGCCGCGACCGCCGCGGCCTTGTCGGCGGGCAGCACCTCCGCGACCACCTCGTCGATGCCGACCGCGTCCGCGACCGCGCGGGCGGCGGTGGTGTGGTCCCCGGTCAGCAGCACCGGGTGCAGGCCGAGCCCGCGCAGCCGGCGTACGGCGTCCGCGCTGCTGTCCTTGACGGTGTCACCGACGTCGAACACCGCCGCGGGGCGTTCGTCGACCTCGCACGAGCACCGCGGTCCGGCCGGCCTCGCGCGCCGTGCGCACCGCCTGGGCCAGGGCGAGGGGGAGGCCGTCGGAGGGCGCCCGGCCGACGGTGCACCCGCCGTCCGTCCACGACCCCGGACACGCCGACGCCCTCCTGGTTGACGAAGTCCGTGACCCGCGGGGCGCCGCTGGGTGGGAGCGGAGCGGTGCGGGCGACGTACTCGGCCACCGCCCGCGCGACCGGGTGCTCGGACGATGCCTCGAGCGCGCCGGCGAGGCGGACCGCGTCCGGGTGGTCGCTGACCACGTCGTGCACGCTCATCCGTCCGGTCGTCACGGTCCCGGTCTTGTCGAGCACGACGGTGTCGACGCGGCGGGTCGACTCGAGCACGCCGGCCTCGCGGATCACGATGCCGAGCTGGGCGGCACGCCCCGTGCCGACGAGCAGGGCGGTCGGCGTGGCCAGGCCGAGCGCGCACGGGCAGGCGATGACCAGCACCGCGACGGCCGCGGTGAAGCCCGCCGTCGGGTCGCCGAGCAGCGCCCAGACGGCGAAGGTCAGCACGGCTACCGCGAGCACGGCCGGGACGAAGACCGCGGAGACCCGGTCGGCCAGCCGCTGCACCGGCGCCTTCGTGGACTGGGCGTGCCGGACCAGGTCGGCGATCCGGGCGACGGCCGTGTCGCGGCCGATCCGGGTGACCTCCACGACGAGCCGTCCGGACGTGTTCAGGGTGGCGCCGACGACCTCGTCGCCGACGCCCTTCTCGACCGGCACGCTCTCGCCGGTCAGCATCGACTCGTCCACGCCGGAGCGGCCTTCCAGGACCAGGCCGTCGGTGGCGACCTGCTCGCCGGGTCGCACCAGGAAGCGCATCCCGGGGCGGAGCAGCCCGACGGGGACCAGCCGCTCGCCGTCCTCGTCGAGCAGGGTGGCCTCGTGGGCGCCGAGCGTCAGCAGCTCGTGCAGGGCGGCGCCCGCACGTCGCTTCGCCCGCGACTCGCTCCAGCGGCCGAGCAGCAGGAAGGTGGTGACGGTCGCCGCGACCTCGACGTAGGAGTCCATGCCGCCGGTCACGACGGCGACCACCGACCAGGCGTACGCCACCAGGGTGCCCAGGGAGACCAGCGTGTCCATGGTGCTCGCGCCGGTGCCAGGCGTTGACGGCCGCGGCGCGGTGGAACGGCCAGCCGGCCCAGAGCACCACGGGTGCGGCGAGGGCGAGCTCGAGCCAGCGGACGGCGGTGCCGTCGGGGATGCCGGGTGCCATCGCCAGCACGTCCACCAGGACGGTCAGCGGCGCGGCGACCAGCAGCCTGCGCCGGTAGTCGCTGGCGACCCGGGTCTCCTCGTCGGAGGCGGCCGACGTCGACTCCTCGGACGAGACGGCCGCGGTGTAGCCGGTGGTCTGCACCGTGCTCACCAGCAGGTCGACGTCGACGTCGCCGGGGACGTAGTCGACCGACGCGGACGCCGTCGCCAGGTTGACGCTCGCGGTCACCCCGTCGAGACGGTTGAGCTTCTTCTCGACGCGGCCCACGCAGGAGGCACAGGTCATCCCGCCGACCAGCAGGTCGACGTGCTGGGAGGCCGGCGCGTCTCGGAGGGAGACCACTCAGACCACCGCGTAGCCGGCCTCGTCGACGGCCGCCCGGACCTGCTCGTCGGTGAAGCCGCCCCCGCCCACCAGCACGGTCGCCGGTCTCGACGCTCACCTCGACGGAGGTGACGCCCTGGATCGCGGACACCTCCTCGGTCACCGCCGCGGCGCAGTGCCCGCAGGTCATCCCGGTCACGGCGTACGTCGCCTGCTGCGTGTCGTTGGTCACGGTCACTCTCCTCGTCGTACGTCGGACGTCAGGTGCGGAGCAGGCGGGCGATGGCGGCGGAGGCCTCGGCCACCTTCTCGTCGGCCTCGGTCCCACCCGCCGCCACCGCGTCCCGGACGCAGTGCCCCAGGTGGTCCTCGACGAGGCCCACCGCGACGCTCTGCAGCGCCTTGTTGACGGCGGAGACCTGGGTCAGGATGTCGATGCAGTAGACGTCCTCGTCGACCATCCGCTGGAGGCCGCGCACCTGGCCCTCGATCCGACGCAGCCGGGCGAGGTAGGCGGGCTTGTTGTCGTGGTACCCATGGGTCTCGGCCATGCACGGATCCTATACCCCCGGTGGGTATCTCCCCAACCTGAGTTGCGTGGTTGTGCCCCGCTACGCCTAGCATGTGCCACGGCTTATTCACACTCGTGACCGAGCTTGTCGAGAGTCCGTATCCAGGAGTTCGCCGTGGCTTTGCGCTTCCGCCCTGCCGACACGACGTTTTACGACCTGTTCACCGAAGCCGCCCGCCACCTCGTCGAGGGCGCGGCCCTGCTGGCCGAGATGCTCGGCGAGGGCAACGACCGCGAAGGCATCGCGCAAGCGGATGCGCGACGCCGAGCACGCGGCGGACGAGACCACCCACGCGATCATCCGGCGGGTGAACAGCACCTTCGTCACGCCGTTCGACCGCGAGGACATCTACTCGCTCGCCTCGGGCCTCGACGACGTCATGGACTTCATGGAGGAGGCCGTCGACCTGACCCTTCTCTACGAGGTCGTCAAGCTGCCCTCCGAGCTGGCCAACCAGGTCGAGGTGATCCAGCGCTGCGCCGAGCTCACCGCCGAGTCGATGCCGCGGCTGCGCACGATGCAGGACCTCGAGGAGTACTGGATCGAGATCAACCGGCTCGAGAACCTCGGCGACAAGAGCTACCGGCGGATCCTGGCCAAGCTGTTCAGCGGCAAGTACGAAGCGCTGGAGGTGCTGAAGCTCAAGGACATCGTCGACTCGCTGGAGGACGCGATCGACGCGTTCGAGACGGTCGCCAACATCGTCGAGCAGATCGCCGTCAAGGAGTCCTGAGCGTGGAGCTCGCGATCATCATCGCGGTCGTCGTCGTCGCCCTGATCTTCGACTACACCAACGGCTTCCACGACGCCGCCAACGCGATCGCGACCTCGATCTCGACACGGGCGCTGACCCCCCGGATCGCGCTGGCGATGGCCGCGGTCATGAACTTCGTCGGCGCCCTCCTCGGGCAGGAGGTCGCGCAGCACCGTCAGCGAGACGATCGTCCCGCCCAGCGGCGACGGCGGGCCTGGTCGTCGTGCTCGCCGGGCTGGTCGGCGCGATCACGTGGAACCTCATCACCTGGTACTTCGGGCTGCCGTCGTCGTCGTCACACGCCCTCATCGGCGGTCTGGTCGGCGCGGCGATCGCCGCCGGTGCGCTGGTGCACTGGGCGACGATCGTGGACAAGGTCGTCATCCCGATGGTGCTCTCGCCGGTCGTCGGCTTCGTCCTGGCGTTCCTGCTGATGCTGGCCATCATGTGGATCTTCCACAAGCGCAACCCGCACCGCGTCTCAGCGCGGCTTCCGGTTCGCGCAGACGTTCTCGGCGGCGGCCCTGGCGCTCGGCCACGGCCTGCAGGACGCGCAGAAGACGATGGGCGTGATCTTCCTGGCCCTGGTCACCGGTGGCTTCTACGCCGCCGACGACCCGCTGCCGCTGTGGGTGATCGTCTCCGCCGCGACCGCCATCTCGCTCGGCACCTACTCCGGTGGCTTCCGGATCATGCGGACGCTCGGCCGACGGATCATCCACCTGGACCCGGCGCGTGGCTTCGCGGCCGAGTCGACCGGCGCAGGCGTGCTCTACGTGACCGCGTTCTTCTTCCACGCGCCGGTGTCCGACCACGCACATCATCACCTCGGCGATCATGGGCGTCGGCGCCACGAAGCGCCTGTCGGCTGTCCGCTGGGGCGTCGCGCGGTCCATCCTCCTCGCGTGGGTGCTGACCTTCCCCGCCGCGGGGCTCATGGCCGCGCTGGTCTACCTCGTGCTGAGGTTCGTCTTCCAGCTGCCCTGAGGCGCGGGAGTCAGCCGAAGCGGCCGGTGATGTAGGCCTCGGTGGCGGGCTCCTCGGGGTTGCTGAAGATCTTGCGGGTCGGGTTCATCTCGACGAGGCGACCCGGCTTGCCCGCGGCGGCGAGGTTGAAGAACGCGGTGTCCTCCGAGACCCGGGCCGCCTGCTGCATGTTGTGGGTGACGATCACGATCGTGTACTCGCTCTTGAGCTCGTGGATCAGGTCCTCGATCGCCGAGGTCGAGATCGGGTCGAGCGCCGAGCAGGGCTCGTCCATCAGCAGCACCTGCGGCTCGACCGCGATCGCCCGGGCGATGCACAGCCGCTGCTGCTGACCGCCGGAGAGGCTGGCGCCGGGCTTGTTCAGCCGGTCCTTGACCTCGGTCCACAGGTTCGCGCCCCGCAGCGACTTCTCGACGATCTCCGCGGCCTTCGCCTTGGGCAGCTTCTTGGCGTTCAGCCGCGAGCCGGCCAGCACGTTGTCGGCGATGGTCATCGTCGGGAACGGGTTGGGCCGCTGGAAGACCATGCCGACCTGGCGGCGCACCTCCACCGGGTCGATGTCGGGGCCGTACAGGTCCTGCCCGTCGATCACGATCTTGCCCGCGACGCGGGTGCCGGGGATCACCTCGTGCATCCGGTTCAGGGACCGCAGGAAGGTGGACTTGCCGCACCCCGACGGCCCGATCAGGGCGGTCACGGAGCGCGCCGAGATGCTCATCGTGACACCTTCGACGGCCTTGAAGTCGCCGTAGTAGATGTCGAGGTCGGAGACGTCGATGCTCTTGGCCATGGTCTTCTCTCTAACGGTGGTCAGCGGCCGGTCTTGGGGGCGAAGTAGCGCCCCACAGCCCGGGCGAGGAGGTTGAGGGTCATCACGATCACGATCAGCACGAGGGCCGCGCCCCAGGCGCGCTCCTGGCCGAACTCGGCCGGTACGCCGGGCTGCGTGTACGAGTAGTAGATGAACACCGGCAGGGTCATCATCCGCTCGGCGAAGAGGTTCATGTTCACCGAGTCGGTGGAGCCGGCGATGATCAGCAGCGGCGCGGTCTCGCCGATCACGCGGGCGATCGCCAGCGTCACGCCGGTGATGATGCCGGCCAGCGAGGTGGGCAGCACGACCTTGGTGATCGTGCGCCACTTCGGCACGCCCAGGGCGTACGACGCCTCGCGCAGCTCGTGCGGGACGAGCTTGAGCATCTCCTCGCAGGAGCGGACCACGATCGGGATCATCAGCAGCGAGAGGGCGACCGCACCGCCGAAGCCCATCCGGACGCCCTCGCCGAAGAACAGCACGAAGAGCGCGTAGGCGAACAGGCCGGCGACGATCGACGGGATCCCGGTCATCACGTCGACCAGGAAGGTGATCGTGCGGGCCGTGCGCGAGTTGTTGCCGTACTCCACGAGGTAGATCGAGCTCATCAGCCCGACCGGCACCGAGATGACGGTCGCGGCGAGGGTGATCAGCAGCGTGCCGATGATGGCGTGGTAGATCCCGCCGCCCTCGCCGACCACGTTGCGCATGGAGAAGGTCAGGAACTCCTTGGTGATCTGCGGGGCGCCCTCGGCGAGCACCTTCCAGATCAGCGCGACCAGCGGCACCAGCGCCACCGCGAACGCCGACCACACCAGGGTGGTGACGAGCCGGTCCTTGGCGGCGCGGCCGTTCTCGACGACGCGTGACCACGAGGGCAGCGCCACGACGTAGACCAGCGCGGACACGACCGCCCAACCGGCGACGTTCCAGCCGAGGAGCAGGGCGAGGATCGCCGAGGTCGCGGCCGCCACCGCGGCCACCAGCCAGGGGGCCCACTCCGGCAGCCGGGGGTGGCGCAGGGTGAGGTGCTGCGACGCGTCGGCGGTGGACTCGTTCACGGGAGGAGTCACGGTCGGTGCCTCTGTCGGAGGGGAGGGGGTCGTCTTCGACCGTGCGGGGGGTGTCATGCCATCCTCCGGTCGCGCCGGCCCACGATGGAGCGAGCGGCGAAGTTCACGGCGAACGTGATGACGAAGAGCACCAGGCCGCTCGCGATCAGCGCGTTGACCTTCAGCCCGGTCGCCTCGGGGAAGCCGAGCGCGATGTTCGCGGCGATGGTCGAGGGGTTCGTGGTGCTGATCAGGTTGAAGGTGATGACGCCGCTGGCGGAGAGCACCATGGCGACGGCCATCGTCTCGCCGAGCGCGCGGCCGAGGCCGAGCATCACGGCCGAGACGATGCCGGAGCGGGCGTAGGGGAACACCGCGAGCCGCAGCATCTCCCACCGGGTGGCGCCGAGGGCCAGGGCGGCCTCCTGGTGCAGCGTCGGGGTCTGGGCGAAGATCTCGCGGGTGATCGCGGTGATGATCGGCAGCACCATGATGGCCAGCACGATGGAGGCGGTCAGGATGGTCCGCCCGCTGGCGGACGCGGGGCCGGCGAAGAACGGGATGAAGCCCAGGTGCGTCTCCAGCCAGCCGTAGAGCGGGACCAGCCGGGGGCCGAGGAACGCGAGTCCCCACAGGCCGTAGACGACGCTCGGCACGGCGGCGAGCAGGTCGACGACGTAGCCGAGCGGGCCGGCGAGGCGACGCGGCGCGTAGTGCGAGATCACCAGGGCGACGCCGAGCGCCAGGGGCGTGGCGATGACCAGCGCGAGCGCGGCGGCGAGCAGGGTGCCGAACAGCAGCGGCCACACGTAGGCCACGAAGTTGGTGGCCCCCGCCAGGTCGCTCGGCCCGGCGCTGAACGCGGGGATGCCCTCGAGGGTCAGGAAGATGGCCACGCCGGCGAGCGCGACCAGGATGACGTAGCCGGCCGCACGGGTGAGGCCGGCGAAGATGCGGTCTCCCGGACGCTGCTTGGCCTTGCGGCCGGCCTGCGGCGGGGCTGCGGTGGCGGTCACGATGGGTTCCTTCCTCTCTCGGGTGCTGGCTGACTCACCGACATCGGGGCCCGCGTCACCGGCGACTGGCCGGATGACGCGGACCCCGTGCGGGTGCTGCTGCGAGTCAGCCGGCCTTGATCGTGTCGATCTGCTTGGCGGCCTCGTCGCTGAGCTTGCTCGACAGCGGCGCGGAGCCCGCGGCCTTGGCGGCGGCGGCCTGGCCGTCGCCACCGACCAGTGTAGGACAGGTAGCCCTTCACGAGTGCCGCCTCGTCCTTGTCCGTGTACGTCGGGCAGGCGATCACGTAGGACACCAGGACGATCGGGTAGGCACCGGACTCGGTGGTCTTCCGGTCGACGTCGATGGCGATGTCGCCGGCGGGACGGCCCTCGACCCGCGGGGAGACGTCGACGGTCTTGGCGGCGGACTCGGCCGACGGGGCGACGTACTCGCTGCCGACCTTGACCGAAGCCACCCCGAGGTCGCCGGCCTGGCTCTCGTCGGCGAAGCCGATCGAGCCCTCGCCGTTGCTGACCGACTCGATGACGCCGGACGTGCCGTTGGCGCCCTCACCGGACTTCAGCGGCCACACGCCGTCGGCCTCGCTGGTCCACACGTCGGGAGCGACGGCCGAGAGGTACTGGGTGAAGTTGTCCTGCGTGCCCGAGTCGTCCGAGCGGTGCACGGGCGTGATGGACGTGGAGGGCAGCTCGACGCCGGAGTTGTCGGCCGCGATCTTCGGGTCGTTCCACTTGGTGATCTTGCCGGCGAAGATGCCCGCGAGGGCCTCGGGCGAGAGCTGGAGCTTGTCGACGCCCTTGACGTTGTAGACCACGGCGATCGGGCTGACGTAGGCCGGGACCTCGAAGGCCTCGGTGCCGTTGCAGGTGTCCTTCGAGGAGGCGAGCTCCTCGTCGTCCATGTAGGAGTCGGACCCGGCGAACGAGACGCCGCCGGCGAGGAACTGCTCGCGACCGCCGCCGGAGCCGACGGGGTCGTAGTTGACGGTGGCGCCGGAGTTGGCGGTCTGGAAGGCGGCGGTCCAGGCACCCTGGGCGGCCTCCTGGGCGCTGGAGCCGGCGCCGTTGAGGGTGCCGGACAGCGTGGCGCCCCCGGCGGCAGATGCGTCGCTGGACGAGGGCTGCTCGTTGCCGGCGGCGCAGGCGCTGAGGCTCAGGCCGAGGGCGAGGATCGCGACGGACGGTGCTGCGGTCCGTCGGAGGGACGAGAGCTTCACTTCTTCTCCTGTGAGTGTCAGGACATGACTGGTCGAGACACAAGTTAGGGAGTCGAGGTGAAGCGACCGGCGGTCTCGGGTGAACGGAGGGTGAACGCCAACGGCCTGTTTGGCCACCGATCGTCGGACATGAGACGGCCGTCACGTGAACGACCGCGTCGCACGCCTCAGACGCTGTGCTGCTCCACCGCGATGATCTGCCCGCGTCGGTGGTGCACGACCAGCATCTCGCCGGCCGCGAGCTTCGGGTTGGTGACCCCCAGCGCGTCGTACACGTAGGGCAGCACGGGCCGGTGGGAGCACAGCACGGTGGGCTCGGCCCGCTCGAGCAGCTCGTGGACGATCTTCTCCACACCGTCCGGCGACGCGTCCTCCTCGGACAGCTCGTCGGTGACCTCGACGTCGAGGTCGGCCACGTCGGCGTACGGACCGACCGACGTCCAGCAGCGCTTGCTGGACGAGCTCACCAGCCGGTCGATGCCGTACGAGCCGATCACCGGGACCAGCAGCTCGGCCTGGACCGCCCCCTCGTCGGTGAGCGGTCGCTTGCGGTCGTCGTCGGTCCACTCCTTGCGCGGGCTCGCCTTGCCGTGCCGGAGCACCACGAGCGGGTGGGTCTTGCGGCGCACGCCGAGGAACTCCGCGAGCGTCTCCCGGTCGCGCCGGTAGGTCAGCAGCCGCGCGGCGTCGTCGAGCGAGACCCACTCGACCGCGTCCACCTCGTTGTTCGGCCGGTACGTCGAGACGTCGTCGCCGCCCACGACCCGCGCGACCCAGTAGTAGACGTGCTTGATGCCGGTGGTGACGGCGTACTCCTGCATCGACAGCGGCGGTCCGAGGCGTACGTCGAGCCCCGTCTCCTCCGCGACCTCGCGCACGGCAGCCGTCGTGACGTGCTCGTCCGGATCGAGCTTGCCCTTGGGGAACGACCAGTCGTCGTACTTCGGCCGGTGCACGAGCAGCACCTCCGGCCCCTTGCGAACGACCACGGCACCCGCTGCGACGATGAGGTCTGCTGGCACGCCACTAGGTTATGGCCTCCGGGCCCCGAGAAAGGTGAACGTTCGGTGCGTACTCGCCTGGTGGTCTACGTCGCCGGCCTCCTCGTCGTCGTGGTGCTGGCCGGCGTCGTCGCATGGCGACTGCTCGGCGCGAGCACGCGCTACGAGCAGGCGCTCGGGACCCTGCCCGCCTCGACGCTCCGGACGACGTACACCGACTGGGCGTCGGTGCGGACGAGTGCAGACGGTGACGGGCTCGGCGCGGCGACCTCGCGTGAGCGGGTCCAGGCGTTCCTGACCCGGGCCTACGACCTCGACCTCACCTCCGGCTCGGCGGTCGCGGACTCGACGTACGCGCTGCAGCAGAAGTTCGGCTTCTCACCGCTCGACGCGGAGTGGGAGGCGTTCGGCCAGGGCAAGGACGGCCAGGTCGACGTGCTGCGGGTCGACGACTCGGTGGACCTCGCGGGTGTGGAGCGGCGCCTCCGGACGCTGGGCTACACGCCGCCGCGGGGCGGTTCGGGCACCGGCGGCACGTGGGTCGGGGGAGCCGACCTCGTCGCGCAGATCGACGCGGACCTGAGCCCGGTGCAGCAGAACGTCGCCGTGCTCGCCGACCAGCACCTCGTGGTGATGTCGGACAACGCGGCCTACCTGTCGGCGTCGACGTCGGTGGTGAAGGGCTCGGACAAGGCGCTCGCCGACGACGACGGCGTGTCGTCGCTGGCGAAGGCGGCCGGCGACCCGGTGGCGGCGACCCAGTGGACCTCGACCTTCGCGTGCGAGGACCTGAGCATGGGCAGCGCCGACGAGGAGGACCAGCGCGCGGGTGACGACCTGGTGGCGAAGGCGGGCGACGTGTCGCCGCTCGCGGGGCTGGTGATGGCCCAGCAGGCCGACCGGTCCCTGGTGTTCGGGCTGCACTTCGAGACCTCCGACCAGGCGGCCCGCAACCTCCAGCCGCGGGTGGATCTCGCGGCCGGCTCCGCCCCGGGCCAGGGGGGCAGCTTCCCGGACCGGTTCACCATCGCCTCCGGTCAGGCGGACGGCCAGGACGTCGTACTCACCACCGAGCCGACCCGGCGCAACGCCGCCGTGCTCTCCGACCTGACCTCCGGCCCGGTCCTCTTCGCCACCTGCTGACTCGGTCCTTTCCCGGTAGTCCGTGACACTCTGCAGGTTTCTGGGCATGTTTTTCCTGCACTCCGTCACGGACTATCCGGATTCAGCAGACGGCGTCAGTGGGCAGGCGGACCAGCTCGCGCCGGTCGAGGAGTTCGTCGAGTGTCACCTCGCGCCGCCAGTGGGGCGGTGGCGTGAGCGTCCAGGTGCGTCGGTGCTCCGGCACCCGCCAGGCCCGTGCGTACGACGCGTGGATGCGACCGGTCACGCGAGGGGTGTGCCGCATGTCCGGACCGGTCACCCGGACCACCTCGAACAAGTGGTCGCGGAACCCGCCCTCCCGGCCGACGTCGTGGCTGTGCGTGAGGGCGTCGCGGTGGTCCGCGCCGTCGTACTCGCCGATCACCCCGGCGTCTACGTCGAGCAGGTCGGGGTAGCCGAGCAGTCGTCCGTGACGGTCGAACACGGGCCGGTTCACCAGCGGCCGGGGCCGGCCGGCGTCCAGCTGCCAGATCAGCCGGAACCGCGTCTCCTGCGGCGAGCGGCTGTGGTCGTCCGCGAGGGCGACGGCGTCCCGGACCCGCTGGATGCCGGTCCATCCCTGCCGATCGCCGATGTACTCCCGCATGCGCCGGACGCTCGTGAGCTCGGCCGCGGCCATCATGTCGAGGACGACCACAGCCTCACGGACGTCCGGGGCATACCGCATCGCGTCGAACGTGGCCCGCAGCACGGTCGTGCACGGCACGCCTCGCACCATGACGACCTCGTCGGGACGAAGGATGTCCCGGATCACGTCGTCGCCGGGCGCGCACCGGATCTGGTGCAGCGGCCCGCACGCGAGGGGCACGGCGAGCAGCGTGCGCCCGTCGCGGCGCAGGCCGTCGAAGAACGCGGCACCGTGCATGCGACACGCAGCCCAACCGGTGACGGCCCCGCCGGTCAACCGCATCGACTGCTCGAGGATCCGCTGCTCGGGGACGGTCGGGGTCGACGTCCGGCGGGGACGAACAGTCCGCGGCTCGTCGTACGCCATCGCGGGCCCTGGGCCTGGCCACGGGTAGGGCCGTCGCGACCGCTGACGTCGACGGGGACCGGGCGGACGATCCCGGTCGGCGGGGCGCACACCGGGTCCCATCGGTGTCGTGCGCGAGACATCCCCTCAGGGTTGTCTCACGACCGCCTCCGTGGGGCGTCGTCCACAGCCCAATCCGTCGCGTGCCGGATAGTCCGTGACGGATTGCAGGAAAAACCAGCCCCAGAACCTGCAGAACGTCACGGACTACGCGGGGGTGAGTCAGCGGGCGGCCTCGACGGGACGCGTGGCGCGACGGCGGCGGTTCTGGGCGATGAGGGTCTCCTGCAGGTCGCGCAGGGGCTGCCCGTCGGCGTCGAGGTGGTGCCGCTCCCACTCGCCCGAGGAGGTCAGCCACCACGACGCCGTACCGTCGTCGAAGGCCAGGTCGAGCAGCCGGCTCACCTCGTCGATCTGCGGCTGACCGGGCAGCTCGACCAGGCACTCGACGCGGCGGTCGAGGTTGCGGTGCATGAGGTCGGCCGAGCCGATCCAGGCCGACGGGGAGCCGCCGTTCTCGAACCAGAACACCCGGCTGTGCTCCAGGAACCGGCCGAGGATCGAGCGCACCCGCATGGTCTCCGAGAGGCCGGGGACGCCGGGTCGCACGGAGCAGATGCCGCGGGTCAGCAGGTCGACCGGGACGCCGGCGATCGAGGCGCGGTAGAGCTCGTCGATGACCGCCTCGTCCACGATGGAGTTGGCCTTGATCCGGATCCTGGCCGGGCGGCCCTCGAGGTGGTGGGTGACCTCCGCCCTGATCCGCTCCAGCAGCCCGTCACGCACCCCGTCCGGCGCGACCATCAGGTGCTCGTAGCTCGCGTTGCGCGAGAAGCCGGACAGGTTGTTGAACAGGTGCGCGACGTCCTCGCCGATGCCCTCGTGGTCGGTGAGCAGGCCGTAGTCCTCGTACATCCGCGCGGTCTTCGGGTTGTAGTTGCCGGTGCCGATGTGCACGTAGCGGCGGATGCCCTCCGGCTCGTCGCGGACCACCATCGCGAGCTTGCAGTGCGTCTTCAGGCCGACCTGGCCGTAGACCACGTGGCAGCCGGCGTGCTCGAGCTTGCGGGCCCAGCGGATGTTCGCCTGCTCGTCGAAGCGGGCCTTCAGCTCGACGAGCACGAGCACCTGCTTGCCCGCCTCGGCGGCGTCGACGAGAGCCTCGATGATCGGGGAGTCGCCCGACGTCCGGTAGAGCGTCTGCTTGATCGCGAGCACGTGCGGGTCGTCGGCGGCCTGCTCGATGAACCGCTGCACCGACGTGGCGAACGAGTCGTAGGGGTGGTGGAGGAGTACGTCGTTGCGCCGGACCGCCTTGAACACGTCCACGGGGGAGGCCGACTCGACCTCCGCGAGCTGGTTGTGCGTCGAGGGCACGAAGGCCGGGAACTTCAGCTCGGAACGGTCGATGTCGGCGATGTCGTGGAGACCCGTCAGGTCGAGCGGGCCGGGCAGCCGGACCACCTCGCCGGCGGTCACGCCGAGCTCGGAGACGAGCAGCTCGAGGATGTGGTCGTCGATCGACTCCTCGACCTCGAGCCGGACCGAGGGGCCGAACCGTCGCCGCAGCAGCTCCTTCTCCAGCGCAGCGAGCAGGTTCTCGGCGTCGTCCTCCTCGACCTCGAGGTCCTCGTTGCGGGTCACCCGGAAGGTGTGCACCCCGAGCACGTCCATGCCGGGGAACAGCCGCTTCATGTGGTCGGCGATGACGTCCTCGAGCGGCACGAACCGCTGGTCGCCGACGGGCACGAAGCGCGAGAAGATCGGCGGCACCTTGACCCGGGCGAAGTGCTCCTTGTTCGTCTTGGGGTTGCGGACCAGCACGGCCAGGTTGAGCGAGAGCCCCGAGATGTAGGGGAACGGGTGCGCCGGGTCGACGGCCAGCGGCGTGAGCACCGGGAACACCCGGTCCTTGAACAGCTTCTTGCACTGCTTCTGCTCTTCGCGGGTCAGGTCGTGCCAGCGCAGCAGCTCGATCTCGTGCTTGGCGAGCGCCGGCACGATCTCGTCGCGGAACAGGCGGGCGTGGCGCTGCATCATCTCGGACGTCGTGCTCCAGATCCGTTCGAGCACCTCGCGGGGGAGCAGGCCGGACGCGGCGGGTACGGCGACCCCGGCCGCGATCCGGCGCTTGAGGCCGGCCACCCGGACCATGAAGAACTCGTCGAGGTTCGAGGCGAAGATGGCCAGGAACCGGACCCGCTCGAGCAGCGGGAGCGTCGGGTCCTCCGCGAGCTCGAGCACGCGGGTGTTGAAGTGCAGCCAGGACAGCTCGCGGTCGAGGAACCGGTCGGGGTCGAGGTCGGGCGCCGTCGCGTCGTACGGCGGCTCGATGTCGAACGGCTCGGAGGGCACGGCCCGCAGGTCGGTGGGACCGTCCTGCGAGGGCCCCCCGACGTGCGCGGCGAGGGAGCTGCCGGAGGAGGAGTCGACGGTCATACCTTCATCGTGGCACCCGCAGGTGAACGAGGGGTAGCGAATGGTCTGGCCGGATGGTGCGGAGGCGGGTCGGACCACCGGGTAGGTTCCGGCGCATGACACCGAAACGCCCAGGAATCGCCGCCCGCCTGGAGCTCGGGGTGCTGCGGAGCGTGCTGGCCCTGCCGCCGCTTCGTGCAGCGGCTGCTCGCCGGGCGTCCGGTCGTCCGGGACGGGCAGGTCCTGGACACGGAGACCCAGCTGATGCTCCGGCTCCAGCGGCTGGCCGGGAAGCCCGGCCTCTCGGGCGGCACGGTCGAGCAGATCCGCCGGGACACCCTCGACCAGACCCGGCTGGCCGGCGGGCGTCTGCCGATCGGCGCCACCCGGGACCTCGAGCTGCCCGGTGCCGACGGCCCGCTGCCCGCCCGGCTCTACACGCCCCGTGCCCGGGTCGGCGCCGCGGAGCCCGCGCCGCTGCTGTTCTTCCTCCACGGCGGCGGCATGGTGTTCGGCGACCTCGACACGCACGACGCGACCTGCCGGATGCTCGCGGAGCGGGCCGACGCCCTGGTCCTGGCGGTGGACTACCGGCTCGCGCCGGAGCACCCGTACCCCGCCGCGGTCGACGACTGCTGGGCGTCGCTGGAGTGGGTCGCCGAGCACGCCGGCACGCTCGGCGCCGACCCGCACCGGATCGCCGTGGGCGGCGACTCGGCCGGCGGGACCCTGGCGGCGGTCTGCGCGATCAAGGCCGCCGAGGCCGGTGTGGACCTGCTGCTTCCAGCTGCTGATCTACCCGATGACGAACATGGCCGAGGAGAGCGAGAGCCGCCGGCTGTTCGGCGAGGGCTTCCTGCTGACCCGCGACTTCATCGAGCTCGCGCACACGTCGTACGTGACCGGCGACCACCGCGTCACCGACCCGCTGGTGTCGGTGCAGCTCACCGAGAAGTTCCCGGACGGCCTCGCGCCCGCGCTGGTCGTGACGGCCGGCTTCGACCCGCTGCGCGACGAGGGCGAGAGGTACGCGCGGACGCTGGCGGAGGCCGGCGTACCGGTGGAGCTGCGGCGCTACCCCGGGTTCGTCCACGGCTTCGTCAACGTCGTCGGCGTGGGCCGGACCAACCGCGCCGCCGTCGCCGAGATCGCCGCCAAGCTCAAGGCCGCCCTCGACACGGTTGAGGTGGGTCAGTCGCGGGCGTACATCACGTGCGTGTCCGCTCCGCGTGGGTGAACCCGAGCCGCTCGTAGACCGCGATCGCGGGCGCGTTGTCCGACTCGACGTACAGGATCACCTCGCCCAGCCCGCGACCGGCGAGGTGGTGCAGGCCGGTCAGGGTCAGCAGCTTCCCGAGCCCGCCGCCCTGCGCGGCCGGGCTGATGCCGACGACGTACACCTCGCCGTACGTCGGATGCTCCTTCGTCCAGTGGAAGCCGACGAGCTCGTCGCCGTCCCAGGCGAGGAAGAAGCCGTCGGCGTCGAACCAGTCCTCGGCGATCCGGTCGTCGAGGTCGGCGCGGGTCATGCCGCCCTGCTCGGGGTGGTGCGCGAAGGCGGCGGCGTTCACGGCGAGGAAGGCGTCCTCGTCGACGCCGAGCCGGAACGGCCGAACTGTGAGATCGGTGGACGGCAGGGGTGGCAGCGAGGAGAGTGACCGCCTCATGACCCAGAGGTCGCGCACGCGTCGCAGACCGAACCGCGACGCCAGGGCGGCGGCCGCGGGGTGGTTGCCGTGCGACCAGGCGGTCAGGCCACCGGTGTCCGGGACGGCCGCCGCGGCGAGGTCCGCGCCGAGCCCCTTTCCCCGCGCCGCGGGGGTGACGACGAGGTCGAGCGCGCCGTCGTGCAGCCACGCGAAGCCGTCCGGCCCGGCCGTCCAGAGCGCCGAGCCGTCGAGGCCGTGGTGCCGGAGCCGGAGCAGGGCCGCCTCGTCCAGCGGCGCGGAACCGTCCTCGTCGGTGGCGGCGGCGACGATCCGACGTACGTCCTCGGCGGTCCCGGAGGCCGCCGCCCAGTCGAAATCGCCGGGCGCGACGCGCGTCACGGTGCTGGCAGAGCTCATGCCCCCACCTTATGGTCGATGTGTCGAGAGGGGCCTGTGATGCAGGTGGTGCTGATCGTGGTCGGCCGCGCTGCTGTCGCCGTTTCTCGGTCTCGCGCTGCTGCTGTGGCTCGCGCACCTCGAGGACACGCTTCCGCAGGACGTGCAGCGGGCCAGTCGCAGGCCGGACCCGGCACCGATCCTGGCCATCCCGGTCCGGCCCGCTCCGGCCCAGCAGGTGTTCATCCCCGCCCAGCGCGAAGCGCCGGTGGCGAGCCTGGTCGCGCGCGGAGGCTCAGGCGTTCTCGCGCTCCGCGACGGACTCCTTGGGCGGCAGCACGAACCGGTAGCCGACGTTGCGGACGGTGCCGATCAGCGTCTCGTTCTCGGGGCCGAGCTTGGCGCGCAGGCGCCGCACGTGCACGTCGACGGTGCGGGTGCCGCCGAAGTAGTCGTAGCCCCACACCTCCTGGAGCAGCTGCTCGCGGGTGAAGACGCGGCCCGGGTGCTGGACGAGGTACTTCAGCAGCTCGAACTCCTTGAACGTGAGGTCGAGCGGACGGCCGCCGAGCTTGGCGGTGTACGTCGAGTCGTCGACCGTGACCTCGCCGGAGCGGATCACGTGCGCCTCGGGGTCGTCGGCGTCGCGCTGCGCGGCGAGGCGCCCGACGGCCAGCCGGAGCCGGGCCTCGAGCTCGGCCGGACCGCAGACCGACAGCAGCACGTCGTCCATGCCCCAGTCGGCCGTGACGACCGAGAGGCCGCCCTCGGTGACGATCAGCAGCACGGGTACGTCGGAACCGGTCGTCCGGATCAGCCGGCACAGGTCGCGGGCGTGGGCCAGCTCCTTGCGGCCGTCGACGAGGACCAGGTCGACGTCGGGGGCGTCCAGGAGAGCGCTGCCCTCGGCGGGCAGGATCTTCACCTGGTGCGAGAGCAGCGCGAGCGCGGGCAGCACGTCGGCGGAGGGCTGCGTCGTGCTGGTCAGCAGCAGCAGGGTGCTCATGGGGCCTCCCGGAACACGGGGCTGGCCGACTCGCCGTTGAGCCGCTGGTGCGCGCGTCCGGACCGGAGCCGGTCTTGCGCGATAAGGAAGGATACCGAACATGACCGACCGAGCCGACCGAAGCGTCTCAGCCGTGGGCAGCGTCACCGTGCGCTACTGGGCCGCCGCACGGGCCGCGGCCGGCGTCGAGTCCGACGCCGTGCCGGTCGCGGAGGGCGCGACGCCTGGCCGACGTGCTCGACGCCGTGCGGCGCCTGCACCCCGACTCGTTGCGGCTGCACGACGTGCTCGGCGTCTGCTCGGTGCTGGTCGGCGACCGTCCCGTGGGGTCGCGCGCCCCGGGCGACGTACCCGTCGCGTCCCGGCGACACCGTCGAGCTGCTGCCGCCCTTCGCCGGCGGCTGATCCTGGCCCGTCCCAGCGGCCGTGATCTTTACCGAGATATCCGCGTTTCCCTTGCCAGGCAAGGGGCACACTGACGTGTGCGCTCGCTTCGGCGTGCGCCGACAGACGCCTCGGGGCGGTCCGTCACCTCCCAGGGGGATCGCCCCGGGGTCCTGTCTCCGGGTCCCGGAATCAACACAGCTCCGAGACGGTTGAACCAAGCCATGAGCCAAGGTGTGTGGGTCCTCCTCGTCGCGCTGGTGCTGGCGTCCGCCTTCGGCCTGTGGCGCGCCGCCCGCGACGGACGGTTCCGCGGCACCCACTCGCTCGGTCCCGAGACGGCCGCGGCGGCACCCGAGCCGGGTGTCCTCGCCGACCTGGACCATCCGCTGGGCGAGCGGGCCACGCTGCTCCAGTTCTCCTCCGCGTTCTGCGCACCCTGTCGAGCCACCCGGCGCATCCTCGGCGAGGTCGCCGGGCTGGTCCCGGGCGTCGCGCACGTCGAGCTCGACGCCGAGGACCACCTCGACCTGGTCCGCCGCCTGGGCATCGTGCGTACGCCGACCACGCTGATCCTCGACGCGAACGGGCACGAGGTGTCGCGGGCGAGCGGCGCGCCGAGCAGGGACGCCGTCCTCTCGACGCTGAGCAACGCCGTCTGACTGGCCCGTTCCCCGGGGCGGGCGTCGTTTTCGTCCACACGGCCGGAAACGACGCCGAAGAACACGCTCAGGGCCCAGTTGTCGGCCACGTGGACGAAAACCGCGCCCTCCATCACGGCGTGCGTCCCGGGAAGTGCCGCCGCCACCGGCCGTGGAACCGGGGCGGTAGGTCGCGCATCCCCCGCGCCCGCAGCACCTTCCGGACCCGCAGCAATGTCTCCTCCGGTCGCACGTAGATGCCGGCCGACGTGACGACGACGATCCTCCAGTCGCCGTCGTCGAGCTCTTCGCGCCGGTAGATGTCGTGGGCGTACTGCTGAGCATCCTCGGCGTGCTGCCTTCCGTCGTACTCCACGAGGACGCGGACGGAGGGGTAGTACAGGTCGAAGCGGCGTACGACGCTGCCGTGCTCGTCACGGAGCAGGTAGTTGACCCGCGGTTCGGGCAGGCCCGCGAGCACGAGCAGCATGCGCAGTCGAGTCTCCATCGGGGAGTCGACGCCGGCGCGGACGAACCGGGCGGCGGCCAGGGCACGACCTGCGTGGGCCTCGTCGGAGGTAGCGCAGAAGTCCACGAGCTGTGCGGGTGATGCCCATTCCTTGCGGACGAGGCAGTCGCCCACGACGACGAGGTCGACGAGGGTGAGCACGTCGGCGAGCTGGACGAAGACGTCCATCGGGGCGGCGAGGGGTACGCCCTTCAGCGAGATCACGCGCGTGCGGGGACTGATGACGTGGCTGCGAACCCCTGCGCGGCGCCGTCGGTCGTCGGGATGCAGGACGCCCACGTGCCACTCGGGATCGTCGGGGACGGGCAGGCCGAAGACCCTCGCCGCGGTCGAGTGTGCGAGGCGACGGCACGCGCGGGATGCCCGAGGCAGGGCGGCTTCGGCGTCGAGCAGGGCGGACGGGCCGCCGTGCCGCCGAGACGTACTTGCCCTTGGACAACCTGCGGAAGTCGCGTCCGCGCAGCTGGGACTGCGTCATCCCCGCTGCGAGCGCCTGGCCGGTCGTGAAGGGATGCCAGGTGTCAAGGGTCGGAACGACCGGCTCGGCCGTCGACGCGTCGGACGCGTCGGACGGGGTCGGCACCGGGTCGGGGGCGGCGGAGACGACATGTTCCTACGCTGCCAACGTTGCGTTCGTACGTCGGCCGTCATCCACAGCCCAGGCCGAAGGTGCCACGCTGTTCTCGTCCAGGTGGACGAAATGGACCCCGGCCAGCTGCACTCATGCCCTTGAGGCCAGGTGGACGAAATCGACGCCCCACCTTGCGATCCCACATAGTGGACCGAGCGTCCACATCGCGAGACGGTGGTTTCCGGGGGGTCCTCCGCCCTGCGTACTCTGGCGTCATGTTCTCGACCATGCTCACCAAGCGCCGCGCAGTGGACCACTGCCGCGTGCGCTCGGCGCTGTGTCGAATGTCCTGACGGACGTCGCCCACCTCTGAAGCTCGAGGAGTGACCGGGTTCTCCGGTCCCGTCGACGTGTCCGTGCCTCTGCCCAGCAGCCCAGGCCGATTCCCTCGCAGGAGACCTCCATGTCCACGACCACCCGTCCCGCCGACACCGGTCGACCGCGTGCAGATCGACCCGCGCGGCCCGCGGTTCGCGGCGACGCTGACGACCGTGGTCCTCGCGGCGGCGCTGCGTCCTCGCGCCGTCCGCGGCGCGGTCGCCCTGCTCGCCGTACAGGTGGCCGTGTTCGCGATCGGGGCCGTCGCCGGCATCCAGCACACGCCGTACGCCTGGCTGTTCAAGACCCTCGCTCCGGCCCCGCCTCGGCACGCCGGCCGAGCTCGAGGACGCGGCGCCGCCGCGGTTCGCGCAGGCCGTCGGGCTCGGGTTCGCGCGTCGTCGGCCTGGCTCGGGTTCGCCGCCGGGGCCGACCTGCTCGGCACGGTCGCCACCGGCTTCGCGCTCGCCGCGGCGCTCCTCAACGCGGCCTTCGGCTTCTGCCTCGGCTGCGAGGTGTACCTCCTGCTCCAGCGCGCACGCCCTGCGCGAGCCCACTGAACCCCACCACATCTGACCACCGCCCGGACAGCCCGGGCAACGAAAGGAAACAACCATGAGCCGCGACACCGCACTCGTCACCGCCCAGTGGGTCGAGGACCACCTCGACGACCCGAGCATCGTCGCTCGTCGAGGTCGACGAGGACACCACGGCCTACGACAAGGGCCACATCCGGGGCGCCATCAAGCTCGACTGGACGACCGACCTGCAGGACCAGGTCCGCCGCGACTTCGTCAGCAAGGCGCAGTTCGAGGCGCTGCTGTCCGAGCGCGGCGTCGCCAACGACCACACCGTCGTGCTGTACGGCGGCAACAACAACTGGTTCGCCGCCTACGCCTACTGGTACTTCAAGCTCTACGGCCACCAGGACGTCAAGCTCCTCGACGGCGGCCGCAAGAAGTGGGAGCTCGACTCCCGCGAGCTGACCGACGAGACCGTCACCCGCGAGAAGACCAGCGTACACCGCGCAGGAGCAGGACACGCTCGATCCGCGCCTTCCGCGACGAGACCGTCGCCGCGATCGGCGTGAAGAACCTCGTCGACGTGCGCAGCCCCGACGAGTACGCCGGCCGGCTGCTCGCCCCGGCCCACCTGCCCGCAGGAGCAGGCGCAGCGCGCCGGTCACGTCCCGACCTCGCTCAACGTGCCGTGGAGCAAGAACGCCAACGACGACGGCACCTTCAAGTCCGACGACGAGCTCACGGCGCTCTACGCCGAGGCCGGCATCGACGACGGCAAGGACACCATCGCCCTGTGCCGCATCGGCGAGCGCTCCTCGCTCACCTGGTTCGTGCTCAAGGAGCTGCTCGGCCACGAGAACGTCAAGAACTACGACGGCTCGTGGACCGAGTACGGCTCCCTCGTCGGCGTCCCGATCGCCCTCGGCGACGAGCCGGGCTCGCGACGGGGGCGCTGATGTGCGGCGCGACCGAGGGCGGCGCTCTCCCTCGACGGCGTCAACGTCGCCAAGGAGGCGGTGATCCAGGGCAGTCGTCACGCGTGACGACCAGCCGGTCGGCAACGCCTACGTGCGGCTGCTCGACCGGACCGGTGAGTTCACCGCCGAGGTGCCGACGTCGGCCACCGGCCACTTCCGGTTCTTCGCCGGCGACCGGGCGAGTGGACGCTGCGCACGCTGGCGCCGAAGGCCGAGCCCGTGGACAACAAGGTCGTCGCCCAGCAGGGTGTCGTCGCCGAGGTCGCCGTCGCCATCTGATCGCACCGGCCGACAGGACCCTCGGACCCCATCGGGGCGGTCCGAGGGTCCTGTCGCAATTTGCCGAAGAACGCTCGATCCGTAGGGTGTTGGGTTGTGTCCGATCCGAACCGCCCCGGCGACGTGCCGCCGGACCTGCCGCCCGACTACGCCGAGGCCTACCGGCGCGGCTACGAGCGTGCCTACCGGGAGTCCGTCGGCGACGAGACGACGCTCGAGCACGAGCCGAGCACCCCGCGCCGTTCACCGACGAGTGGACGAGCCCCGGCGCCGAGGCCCCCCGCGGTGGCGCGCACCGCGCCGAGCCCAGTCCGGCCCTGACGTCCGCGCCGGCTCCCCTCCTGCTGGACGAGCACCTCTACGACCCGGAGCCGGACGAGCCCCGGGACCGTCCGGCGTGGCTGGTTCCCGCGTTGCTGGCCGGCCTGGTCGTCGTACTCCTCCTCGGTGCCTACGGCATCGGACGGGTGCTCTCGGACAACCTGTCGGACACGGACGTGACGCCCGAGAAGCCGGACGGCGTGGTCCTCAGCGAGGACGGGTCGACCAGCACACCGGAGTCGCCGACCCCGAAGCCGTCGAAGAAGCCGCACGCCAAGAAGTACGCCGGCGAGACGGACTCGGCAGCGATCGGCGGGGCGTCGGGCACCTGCGAGGCGGCGCCGAGCGTCGACTCGGCGGGCAACCAGGTGAGCTACGCGCCGAGCAACGTCTACGACCAGGACCTCACGACGGCCTGGCGCTGCGACGGTGACGGCGCGGGCCAGAAGCTGACGGTCGACCTGGCCGACGACGACGAAGATCGGCGAGGTCGGCCTGATCCCGGGCTACGCCAAGACCGACGCGCGCAGCGGCGTCGACCGCTACGCGGAGAACAACCGGATCACCAAGGTGCGCTGGGTCTTCGACGACGGTACGTCGGTCGAGCAGTCCTTCGACGCGTCGCCGACGAACCGGGCGATGCAGAGCATGCGGATCCCGGTGACGAAGTCGAGCCGCGTCGTCGTGGAGATCCTCGACGTAGAGAGCGGCCCGCGGAACACGATCGCGGTCAGCGAGCTCCGGATCGGCCAGGCGGCAGCTAGCGCGAGCGCTGGTCGAGCTTGTCGAGACCGATCAGCGGACGAGCGAGTGCAGCACCAGCGAGAGCGTCACGCCGGCCTCGACGGACAGCAGCACGACCTTGGCCAGGTTCTTCGGCGCGAGGGGCGACCGGCGAGCCTGCGCGTCGACCGGCATCTTGAAGTAGCTGGGCCGCGCCGAGGTGTCCGAGTACGTGCTCATGCCAGAAGCATCGGCACCCGCCTAGTCCACCTTGAGGGCTGGACGACGCCGAATGTTCAGCGGGGCGTGACGTCGCTGAGGATCGCCCCGACGACGGCGTCGGCGATGAGCTCGGTGTCGCTGTCGAGCAGGTCGGCCACCTCGCGGTGCACGGCCGCCGAGCGTCCGATCGGGTCGGGTACGTCGTACTCCGTGATCTGGGCGGACCCCCGCCACGAGGCAGCCTGGGTGACCAGGTCCCGGGGATCCAGGGCGGGCTCTCCCCGACGTGCCCGGCGGTCAGGGCGGCGAACTCCCGGATCGTGAACGTGCGCTTCAGGGCTCGCGGCGCCTCCTCGAGGACGCGCGAGCGCAGCTCCCGGGTGGCGGTGAGCACCAGGTCGGCCTCGTCGAGACGTTGCGCGGTGACCTGGCTGGAGACGAAGCCCTCCGGGTCGCCACCGAGCCGGCGGAGCTCAGCGGCACTCAGCTCGTGCATGGGATCGCCGACCAGCGCCCGCACCCCGGCACTCGAGACACGCACGGACGAGGCAGCCTCGCCGAGCCGGAGCTCGAGACGCTGACGCAGGAGGCGCTCGGCCAGGGGAGATCGACAGACGTTCCCGAGACAGACCACCAGGATCGAAAATTGCGCGGACACGGCCGCCCTTTCTAGGTCCGAACGATCAGGTGACGCTCGGCCAATTCTGCCAGGAACGCCAAGACCTGTTCACCAATCTCGGTGTGAGGCACGTCGTACTCGGCCGCGACCTGCGCGATGATCGAGTCCTCGTCTCGCTCCCCGTCGACTGCTCGCCAGATCACCGCACCGGAGTCGGTCAGCAGCTGCGGGAGGAGGGTCGGCCGGTCGAGGTCGAGAACGGCGACGCGGTCGGGGCCACTCGGTCCAGGCGACCTCGTCCCCCACCCGCCAGACGGCGCTCATGACCGCCGCCGTTCGTGCCACACGATGCGCATCGCGCGCGGCAGGTCGCGCAGCCCGTAGCGGAGCCGACGCAGGCGTGCCACGAAGAGCCCGCGCGCGCCGGGTGCGGCATCCGGCTGCTCGCGCGCGGATCTCGGGTTCAGTCAGCACGAGGGCGCGCCACAGTCGCGCCGGCAGGCGGCGGAAGCGGAGTGCTGCGCAGCTCCACCAGCCATCCCACGCTCTTCACGCCCGTCGACGCGGTGCGGATCCGCCACAGGGTCGTGTCGTGCCCGGTCGGCGCGCACCTGCAGGCCGAGCCTGTCGAGGAGCGGACGCAGCGGTTCGACGGCGCCGGTGCGGCGGGCCAGGTCGGCCAGCGCGGCACGGTCCGCCTCGTCCAGCCGGGCCTCGAGAGCCGTGGCCAGGTAGCCCAGCTTCTCGTCGGTCGCCACAGACCTGCCGTCGCGGAGCCAGTGCAGCGCGGCGATGAGCACCGTGGGCGACGACGTCCGGGCAGGGTACGGCGCGATGCGCGATCCGTTCCGTCGTACGTCGTTCCCACAGCGCCTCGAACACCTCGGACGGCTCGGCCAGGAAGCCGGGGAAGCGGTCGTGCACGTCGAGCTCGCACCCCCAGCTCGCGTGCCGCAGCGTCGTCGAGTGCAGGGGCAGCACGTGCGCGGACGTGGGTTCGACCGGGACCGTCCAGCCGAGGCCGTGGAGCGCGCCCAGCAGGTCGTCCAGGCGTGCCGGCTCGACGAGCACGTCCACGTCGACGGACTCGTGCTGAGCCCGCAGCCCCTGCGCGGTGAGCACCGGCCCCTTGATGAACAGCACCCGGGCGCCGACGTCGCGAGCGGCGCGGTCGACCACCGCGTGCAGCAGCTGGACGGACTCCGTCAGCGTGAGGGAGGTGGCGGGCGGGCTGGTCACACGACGAAGGTAGTGCTTTCACTGTGGCCGTCGAGGCTCGCCGTCAGCGTCAGCGTGCCGTGGTTGACCTGCGGAGTCGTCGGCCTGGACCTTCATCTCGACGTACCACTTGCCGGGGCTCACGCAGGACCGGAGTGAAGCTCCAGGTGTCTGCTCTTGCCGCTGCCCACCTTCTTGGCGCCGTACTCCTTGGCCGTCGAGTGGTCCTGGATACCGCCCCAGGAGCTGGGGGCCGTGAGCTGGACCGTGAGCCCGGGCATCGGGCAGGGGTCGCTGTCCGAGATGCGGTAGGCGACGGTGAGCACCTGCTTGCCGGAACCGCCGCCCTGAGGAGCCCACGTTGCGCTCACCTTCTCGAAGGTGAAGTGGTGGACATGGGTGCCGTTCGAGCAGACCGCGAACGCGGGCGCCGCGCCCACGACCTGCACGGCCGGGACGATCCAGGCCGCGTGCGCGCCGGCCTTCATCACGGAGCGCCGGCTGAGGGTTCGCCCAGAGTTCGCCCGGAAACGGGCGCGTCGAAAGAGTCGCTGTCGCGCATGGAAGTAGTGCCCCACCCTGTGTATCCGGGCTGTCCCGCTCGGAACGCGAGACGTCCACCCCACCCGGCCGATCACGTGGCATCCGCCCCCGGTTGCTCACGTCCTCCCAGAGTAGGCAGGAGGGAATTTCGAACCAGCGCGGTTCCGTAAAACTTCGGACAAATCGGGCTCAGGGCCTCAAGTCGAGGATGCCCTGCGCCTGCAGCTCCCCGAGGGCGGAGCGGGTCGCCTCGTCGGTGGAGCCCTCGCCCGGTGGGGGACCGAAGGCCTCTTCCAGGCCGGCCGCGATCGCCGCCAGCTCCGTCCAGTCGTCGCCGACCAGGCTCAGCAGGTGGGTGGCGAGGGGAGAGAGGACCACGACGTTGCCGTCGACGAAGACGGCCGCCTCGCCGTCCTCGTGGTACTCGTCCAGCACGGCTCGTCGCCGGGCCCTCATGCGACGTGACCGAGCAGGTCGTGGACCACGTCGACCAGCTCCTCCGCCTCCCGGTACCTCACCCTGCGCAGGCCTCCGGTCGCCTGCAGCAGGTCGGCCACGCGGTGCAGCGGAGCCGGCAGGCGGGCGAGGTAGGAGGTCTGCGGAGCCAGCGCCGCGAGCGCCCGCAGGGTCGGGACCGGCTCCACCCGCAGCTCGGTGAGCGACGGGTCTCGGTCGAGGAACAGGATGCCCGCGAGGGTGAGCCGGTCGGGAGCCCGGCGCAGGCCGAGGACCGAGGCGGCCGACTGGGTCTTGAGGCCCGAGCCCGACCGCTCGATCACGGAGAGCGGCTTCGGGTAGGCGACCACCGCGCGGTCCGGCGGCGACCCCGACCGTCTCGTCGCTGACGTAGCCCAGCTCGCGGCCGAGCACCCGCGCGGCCGTCGTCTTGCCGGTGCCCGAGGGTGCCACCAGCGCCACGCACGCGCCCGAGCCCGGAGCCGCGAGCCCCGCCGCGTGCAGCATGAAGAGGTCGCCCGCGTTGCGGGTGATGACCGCCTCGGTCACCACCGGGCTGAGGTCGTGCAGCACCTGCTCGAGCGAGGTGGCGGCGGTCATGCCCTCGAGCCGGGCGCGCCGGACCAGGTCGTCATCGTCGTCGAGGAGTACGTCGACCAGTACTCAACCGCGGCGGCGTCGTGGTGTGCCGGTGCCGCGCAGTCCCGCCACGCATCGGCGACCGCCGCATGGAGCTCGGCGGCCCGGCCGCCGTGGCACCGGACCGAGACCGGCACTCCCAGTGCCCTGAGCTGCGTCTCGAGGCGGTTGCTCGAAAGACGCAAAGGCATCCCAGGAGTGTATGGGCACGACTACCCTTTCCCGTTGACCGACTTCTGCCGCCTCGAAGGTGCCCCAGCATGGAACTCAGCGACTACCTGCGGGTGCTGCGTGCGCACTGGACGGGTGTGCTGGCGCTGATCCTGGCCGCCATCGCTGCCGCGGCACTGTTCAACCTCACCCAGCCCAAGGTGTACGCCGCCAACGCCACCGGCTTCGTCAGCGCCGGCAACGACTCGAACCCCGCCCTGGGGTCGGTCGCGGACACCCTCGCGAAGTCGCGCGCCAAGTCCTACGTCGACATCGCGAAGAGCCGGGCCACCGCGCGCGGCGTCATCGACACGCTGGGGCTCGAGGCCAGCCCGTCGTCCCTGATCGGCCAGATCAGCGTGGACCAGCCGGTCGACACCGTGCTCATCAAGATCACGGCGCGCTCGGCCACCCCGCTCGAGTCGCAGCGGCTCGCCGACGCGTGGGTCTCGGCGCTCGCCAAGCAGGTCGAGTCGGTCGAGAACCCGTCGGGCAAGGGCACCGCAGCCCTCAAGATCGTCCCGATCGAGTCGGCCGAGCTGCCCTCGGCGCCGATCTCCCCGCGGACCCAGGTCAACCTGATGATCGGGCTCGTGCTCGGCGTGCTGCTCGGCTTCGCCTACGCCCTGGTCCGCAACCAGCTCGACCGGCGACTGCGCTCCGCGGCCGCGGTCGAGAAGCAGTTCGGCGTGACGGTGGCCGGCGCGATCCCGGCGGCTCAGGACCTGGCCCACGACCCGGGCAAGCCGGCCGCCATCGCGGTCCAGCACCGGTCGGCCGGCCTCCGTCCGTCGGAGGCCGCCGAGGCGTTCCGCAAGCTCCGCACCAACCTCCAGTTCATGGACGTGGACAACCCGCCGCGGATCATCGTGATGACCAGTCCGCAGCAGGCCGACGGCAAGTCGACGATCGCCGCGAACCTGGCCGCCGCCCTCGCGGTGACGGGCGAGAAGGTCACCCTGGTCGACGGCGACCTGCGCCGACCCACGGTGGCCGAGTCCTTCGGTCTCGTCGAGGGCGCCGGGCTGACCGACGTACTGGTCGGCCGGGTGGAGGTCGAGGACGTCCTGCAGTACCACCCCGACTACCCCAACCTGCGGGTGCTGGCCGCGGGCGGCACGCCGCCCAACCCGAGCGAGCTGCTCGGCTCCCAGGCCATGCGCAAGCTGCTCAGGCAGCTGGCCGAGGACACGGTGGTGATCGTCGACGCACCGCCGCTGCTGCCGGTCACCGACGCCGCTGTGCTGACCGCGGTCGCCGACGGCGCCTTCATCGTGATCTCCAGCGGCAAGACCCTGGACTCCGAGCTCGGCGCAGCGCTGGGCCACCTGCAGGCCGTGCGCGGCAAGGCGCTCGGCGTGATCTTCAACCGGGTGCCGCGACGTGACTCGACGTCCGGCTACTACGGCGGCAACTACCGGTCCTCCGCGTCGGCCGAGGCGGCGGCTTACGATGCCGGTGGTGGACGCCAAGCCGGTGGAGGAGCCGCCCGTGGCGCAGCCCGTCAGGCCGACGCAGGCCAGGAACCGACCGGTGCCGACGAAGCGCCCGCAGTCCGGCAAGCGGCCGAGGGGCCCGAAGACCGGCGCGGCCTGATCAGCCTGCGGTGTCGAGCACCAGGGTGACCGGGCCGTCGTTGACCAGGTGCACCTGCATGTCCGCGCCGAAGCTGCCCCGCCCGACGCTCGCGCCGAGCCGCTCGAGCTCGGCGCACAGCTGTTCGTAGACGGGCTCGGACACCTCGCCCGGCGCGGCGGCGTTCCAGGTGGGCCGTCGACCCTTCCGCGCGTCGCCGTACAACGTGAACTGGCTGACCACGAGGATCGGCGCGTCCACGTCCGAGGCCGACTGCTCGTCCCGCAGGATCCGCAGCCCCCAGATCTTGCGCGCCATCCAGGCGACCTCGGTCGGCCCGTCGTCGTGGGTGACCCCGAGCAGGACCAGCAGACCCGGGCCGTGGATCTCGCCGACAACCTTGCCGTCGACGTGGACCGATGCCTCAAGAACTCGCTGTACGACGGCTCGCATCAGTAGATCTTCCCGTTCCGGGTCGCTTCGGACCGTCGAAGTCTGACACGATGTGCGCCATGACGACGGCCGCTGACCGACTGCTGATCACCGTCGCGCCGACCGGCGCGGAGACGACCAAGGCGGACTGTCCGCAGCTGCCGACGACCCTCGCCGAGCTGGTCGACACGGCCCGGCGGTGCGAGGCCGCGGGCGCCGCGATGATCCACGTGCACATCCGCGACGACGACCACCGGCCCACGCTCGACCTCGGCCGGCTGACCGACACGGTCGACGCCCTGCGGGAGCAGACGGACCTCGTCGTGCAGCTCTCGACCGGCGGCTCCGTCCACGACCCGCTCGACCAGCGGCTCCGGGTGCTCGACGCCGAGCCGGACTCGTGCAGCCTGACCATGGGCACGACCAACTTCGGCGACGACGTGTTCTCCAACCCGTGGCCGTTCATCACCGAGCTCTACCAGCTGTCCCAGGAGCGCGAGGTGGTGCCGGAGTTCGAGCTGTTCGACCTCGGCCACGTCGCCTCCCTCCAGCGGCTGCTCGGCAGGTTCGGCCTGCCGTACGGCGGTCGCGTGCACGTCGACCTCGTGATGGGCGTGCCCGGCGGGATGCCCGGCACGGCGGACGCCCTCGTCGCCGCGGTCAACGCCCTTCCGGCGGAGGTGACGTCGTGGTCGGCGACCGGCATCGGCCGGTCCACGCTCGCGGTGGCGCTCGCCTCCCTCTCGAAGGGCGGTCACCTGCGGGTCGGCATGGAGGACGTGCTCACGCTGGCCAAGGGCGTGCCCGTCGAGCACAACGAGCAGCTCGTCGAGCGCGTCGTACGCCTGGGCGAGATCGCCCAGCGGACGCCGATGACGCCGGCCGAGGCGCGCGACCTGCTGCAGGTCAAGCGACGCTGAGCCGGAGAACTAGTCGTCAGTGCCCTTCGCGCGGCGTCCCTCGTTGGGGCTGTAGCCGTAGCCGTACCCGTAGCCGTACCCCTTGCGCCCGCGCTGGACGACCATGTTGAGCGTCACGCCGAGCGGGCGGGCGCCGACGGCCCGGAGCCGCTCCATCGAGGTGGAGAACTGGTCGCGGGTGGTCTTGCCCTGACGGATGACGATGACCGCGCCGTCGGCCTGCGTGGCGATCAGCGCCGCGTCCGTGACCGGCAGCAGGGGCGGGGCGTCGATGACGATCACGTCGAAGTCGGTCCGGGCCTTGTCGAGGAGCTGCTCCATCGCGTGCGACTGGAGCAGCTCGGCCGGGTTCGGCGGCAGCGAGCCGCTGGTGAGCACGGACAGCCCGGTGGGCCGGTGCTCCTGGACGGCCTCCTCGAGGCTGACCCGCCCGAGCAGGACCGAGGTGAGACCGACCGACCCCTCGAGGTCGAAGATCTTGGCCAGCTGCGGCCGGCGCATGTCGCCGTCGACGAGCAGCGTGCGCTGCCCGGCCGTCTGCAGGGCCAGGGCCGTGTTGCTGGCCGTGCTGGTCTTGCCCTCGCCCGGGCACCGAGCTGGTGACGACGAAGACCTTGAGCTTGCGGTCGACGTCGACGAACTGGAGGTTGGTGCGCAGGATCCGGAAGGCCTCGACCCGGGGAGAGTGGGGCGACAGGTCGCTCAGCAGCGGCTGCTTGGGGGCGTTGTTGTCGAAGAGGATGCCGCCGAGCACCGGCGTGTCCGTGATCGCGCTGATGTCGTCGGGGCCCTTGACGGTGGTGTCGAGCAGCTCGCGCACCACCGCGAGCCCGACGCCGAGGAGCAGGCCGAGGACGATCGCCAACCCGAGGTTGCGGACCGGCTGGGGCGAGACGGGGCTGGTCGGGAGGTTCGCGGAGTCGACGACCGTGGCCTTGATCGGCGCCCGGGTCTTGCCGGGGGCGGTCTCGAGCTCGCTGACGAACGCGGTGAGCTCGACGGCGGTCGCCTGGGCGATCTGCTGGGCCAGCCGGGGGTCCGGGTCCGTCGCGGACACCTCGAGGATGACGGTGTCGGGCACGACCGTGGCGGTGATCTTCTTCGCGAGGTCGGCCGGGGTCATGTCGAGGTCCAGCTTGTCGATGACCCGGCCGGCCAGCTCCTGGCCCTTGACCAGGTCCGCGTAGGAGCTGACCCGCTGGATGGCGAACGTGCCGCCCTGGAACGTCTGGCTGGCCGACTGGTCGGTCGTGGAGACGAACAGCCGGGCCTGGGACTCGTACTCGGGAGTCGTCCTCAGGGTGACGAACGCCGCGAGGGCCACGACGACGAGCAGCGACGCCACGATGACGCGCCAGCGGCGGCGGACGACCTTGAGGTAGTCACGCAGCTCCACACGTTCCTCGTTTCGTTGCCCGGCGTTGCGCGCTCACTCTAACCGGGGCTTTACCAATTGTCCGAATGCAAGCCGCCCGTCAGTAGACGAGGGCCTGCGCGCCGTCGGCGAGGCTCTCCTCGACGAAGACCGCGGCCCCGGCGATCCTGATCCCGGGCAGGATGTCGTCCTCCCCGAGGCCGCGACGGGCGGCGCACTGGGTGCACAGCGTCACCTGGCCGCTCTCGCGGACGACGGACAGCAGGTCCGCGAGCGGGGTCGCGAGGGGGAGGGAGAACTCCTCGGCCCGTCCCGGGACCGCGAACCAGGCCGCCTCGCCGGTCAACCACAGGCTCACGTCCGCCCCGGCGGCGACCCCTGCGGCCGCGACCGTGAACGCCTGGTTGCAGCGCTCGGGGTCCGCGTCGCCCACGGTCACCTTCACGACCAGCTTCCGAGTCATGGCTGCGACTCTATATAGACTCCGCCGCATGGAAGCCGTCTTCATCTCCCTCATGGCGCTCGTGGTCCTGGTGACCGGCTACGTCGCTCTCGTGGTGCTCTACAAGCTCTTCAAGACCGAGAACTGAGTCCGTGCCGTTCGAGCTGCCGGACAACCTGCACCCGGACTGCGCACCGATCGCGTGGCTGCTCGGCACCTGGCAGGGCAACGGGCACGGTGACTACCCGACGATCGAGCCGTTCCAGTTCGGCCAGGAGTGCATCTTCACCCACGACGGCCGGCCGTTCTTCCACTACATGAGCCGCGCCTGGATCGTCGACGAGCAGGGCGAGAAGGTCCGCGACGCCGCCATCGAGACCGGCTTCCTGCGGCCCAAGGCCGACGGCTCGCTGGAGTGGCTGCTGACCCACAACACCGGGTTCGCCGAGGTCTACTACGGCACCGCCGAGGGCGCGAAGATCGAGATCTCGACCGACGCCGTCGTACGCACGCACTCCGCCAAGGAGTACGCCGGCGGTCACCGGATGTACGGCCTCGTCGACGGTGACCTGCTGTGGGCCTACGACATGGCCGCCATGGGGCAGGAGCTCCAGCCGCACCTGTGGGGACGGCTCGTCCGGAAGTAGTCGCCCGGGCCCATCCGGCCGGATTGACTAGGCCTGCACCACCCGTTCGGGTGACTTGTTGTCCCCTTTGTCCGCCGTTCGGTCAGACATCCCCCGATTTGTTGAACTCACACGTATCGCTCTGCGACGCTTTACTCACGCCTATCCGATAGGCGAACACCCGGGGGGCCGGGGGTGGTGACGTTGAGGTGGAACGAATCGTGGATGCAAGAGACTCGGTCGCAGATGCGCCGGCCGGCCCGTTGGTCAGCCGCCGCGCGCTCGTGCGCGCCGGAGCCACGGCCGCCTGGACCATCCCGGTGGTGCAGGTCATCGGCGCCGCGCCCGCACTGGCGGTGTCGAACGCCCCCATCCTGTCGGTCCTGAACCTCGAGGCCTCGTACCCGGACTCGACTCACCTGAAGGTCACCGGCTCGGTGAAGGTCACCGGCGCCGCGCAGGGCTCCACTGTCACGTTGATCATCGGTGTGCCCAATGGCGTCACGGGGACCGCGGTGACCCCGGGTAGCGGCTTCGCAGGAAGCGGTACGACGTTTGCGGTCGCGTCGTTGGCGAAGGACGCCAGCGCGACGTTCGACTTCACTTTCACGATCAACCCAGGCGGAGCGGCTCAGACAGTCACCGCGACCGCATCCGCGAGCGGCGCGACTGGAGCATACACAGGCTTCCCTCTTCCGGCCGCTCCTGCAGCGCCTGCTCAGAACACGACGCTTGCGTGGGTTGCGCTCTCTGGCAGTTATGTCGCGGCCAATGCGAACCTGCTCAACGTGACCACTCGGTCAAGAACACCGGCTCCGTCGCGGCCGCGTCCGCCAAGATCAAGCTCAAACTCCCCGTCTCGGCCACGAGCCTCGCGACCGTGACCGCTGGATGGACAGCGACGGGCAGCGGCAAGGACTGGACGTTCACGCGCTCGACATCGCTCCCTGTGGGCACGACGGACGGCTTCACCGCCACGTTCAACGAGGCGAACTACTCCGGTGGGACGCTGACGGGAGTCGCGTCGGCGACGAACGTGCCGTCGTCGGTGAGTTCGTCGGGGAACATCCCGGCGACCTCGCCCGCGGTGACCTTCGATCTCATCCAGGCGGGGAACACTTCCGCCTACGTGCCTCCATCGAGCGGGGAGAACGACAGCGGCGAGACAAGACCTGGACTTTGGACTTCCGCGTCCGCAACGGTGGCACCGGGTCCATCAAGAACGTCGTGGTCACCTTCAGCTCCAAGAAGACGCCGAGCGGGCTCGCCGTGCCCGCCGACAGCGGTTGGTCGGTCGCCCGGTCGGGCGACAACGTGGTTGCGACGTACGCCGGTGTCATCGCCCCCGGGGCCATACTCCCGCCCGCGAACGTGACCTTTACGACCCAGGGCAACACCACGATCGCTCTGGTTAGCAAGACCGCGGCAAGCGCCTTCTGACCGCTCGTTCTGCAGGGTTTGAGACCGGACGTGGGGGTAGTCTCCCGGCACGGGGTTTCAGAGGTCTGGGAGGGGCGCGGTTGTGCGTGCACGGTTGACGATCGTGCTGCTCGCGCTGTTCGTGGCCTTCGACGTCGTGCTCGTCACGCTGGCGGTCCGGCACACCTCGACGATTCCCGCCGCCGAGGCCGGCCCCATCTCAGCGCCGCCGTCTGATGCAACCCTGCCGAGCGCGTCTCCATCGCGATCGATCGCGGCGAAGCCATCGGCTCCCACGAGTAGCGCTCCTGCCATCCCGCCTAACGAGCCGGTGTTCCTCGCAGTGGGGGTTGACGGCGCCGTCCTGCGCGCGACGCGGGGTGACTGCGAGGCTTCTCGTCAGCCGGCCGTCTCCGTCTCCACCAACCGCGGCGGAGTCTTCCGCGACCGCCGGTCGACGGCCTTGCCGAGGTGCTGCGGGTCGAGGTCCTCGGCGACGGTTCCCTCTCGCTCGTCGGTCGGAACACGGCGTGCGCCGTCGAACAATGGACCAGCAACGACGCCGGTCGGTCCTGGTCCACGACGGACGGCGCCCCGCAGAGCTGGTACCTCGCCGCGAACCCGCGGCAGAGCGTCGTGTTCGCGCCGTCCGGCCGCAAGGCGACACCGTGCGCGCCCACGGGCGTCTCGTCGATCGGCCCCGACGTCGTACGCCTGCTGTGCGCTGACGGACAGGTGCTGGGCACGTCGGACGGCGGCTCGTCCTGGGTGACCCTCGGACGTCTCGAGGGCGCGGTCAGCATCCGGTTCACCTCGCCGGGCGAAGGGGTCGCGCTCGCGGCGCAGGACGGCTGTCCCGCGGCGGTGATGGAAACCTCCGACGGTGGCGCCACCTGGGACCGGCAGACCTGTCTCGACGGTGACAACCCGCGTGCCATCGGGGCGGCCGGCGACCTGGTGGTGGCGCAGGTGGGCGACGTCGTCGACGTCAGCACCGACGGTGGGGCGACGCTGGCCCGGAGCCACCGGCTGACACCTGCTTCTCGCGGTCCGGGCGACTCTCGCGCGGGACCTAGACTGGCTGAGTGCCTGCCCACGTCCACGAACACGCGTCCTCCCTGGACGGCTGGCAGGCGACGCTCCGCGCCAAGGGCTACCGCCTGACTCCGCAGCGCGAGCTCGTGCTGCGGGCCGTGGACCGGCTCGGGCACGCCACCCCCGACGAGATCCTGGGCGCGGTGCGCGAGGAGTCGCAGGCGGTGAACATCTCGACCGTCTACCGCACGCTGGAGCTCCTCGAGGAGCTGGGGCTGGTGCGGCACGCGCACATCACGGATCGCGCTCCGACGTACCACTCGGCGGCCGCACCGCCGCACGTCCACCTCGTCTGCCGCGAGTGCAAGGGGATCACGGAGGTCGCCCCCGAGGCGGTCGAGCCGATGATCGTCGCCGTGCGGGACCGCTACGGGTTCGTCACCGACGTCGGGCACCTCAGCGTCTTCGGCACCTGCCAGGAGTGCGCTCGGACGACCGGGGAAGCATCGTCCGTCCCCGGTGGTTATGCCGACGATGAAGACAAGAGGTGAGGTCGTGTCCGACGTGAGCCCCCTGCTGGCGCTCCCCGGAGCAGTGGCCGGCAACGGCCTGGACGCCCCGGTGGCGGCCCACTACGGGTCCTTCACGGTCGAGCAGCGCATCCTCGAGCGAGGTGAGGGGTTCGTCGACCTCTCGCACCGTGAGGTCGTCCGGATCTCCGGTCCCGACCGGCTCGGCTGGCTGCACTCGCTGACCAGCCAGTTCTTCGAGGGACTGGCTCCCCAGGTCCCGACCGCGGCGCTGATCCTGAGCCCGCAGGGGCACGTCGAGCACGCGATGTACGGCGTCGACGACGGCGAGGCGTTCACCGCGCACGTCGAGCCCGGCCAGGCCGCCGCGCTGGTCGAGTGGCTGGACCGGATGCGCTTCATGATGCGGGTCGAGGTCGCGGACGTGACCCCCGAGGTCGCCGTCACCTGGCGCCCCGCGGCCCGGCATGGACGGTGCGCCGTACTCCGGCTACGAGTTCGTCCCGCGCGAGCGGCTGGAGTCGTACGCCGCGGCCGCCGGCCCCGCAGCGGGGATGTGGGCGTTCGAGGCGCTCCGCATCGCCCGCGGTGAGCCCAGGCTCGGCCTCGACACCGACCACCGCACGATCCCCAACGAGGCCGGCTGGATCGGCACCGCGGTGCACCTGGACAAGGGCTGCTACCGCGGCCAGGAGACGGTGGCCCGCGTCCACACGCTGGGCCGTCCGCCCCGCCGGCTGACGCTGCTGCACCTCGACGGCTCCGCGGACCGGCTTCCGGAGCGGGGCAGCGACCTGCTCCACGGCGAGAAGGCCGTCGGGTTCGTCGGCACCAGTGCCCGGCACCACGAGCTCGGTCCGATCGCCCTCGGCCTGGTGAAGCGCAGCGTGCCGCTCGATGCGGCTCTCGTCGTCGACGGCCTGGCCGTCGCGCAGGAGATGGTGGTCGACCCCGAGGTCGGCCTGCACGTGCGTCCGACGCTTCGATGACCTGGGTCGTCCGCCACGCCCGCATCCTGCTGGGCGTCTACTCGGTGCTGCTCGCGCTGGCGCTCTTCTCGCCGACCTCGGAGCACCAGAGCGGCGCCGTGCTCCGGCTGGCCGGCCTCCTGGTGCGGGTCGGCGTCCCGGTCCACCTCGTCACGTTCGACCGGCTCGAGGTGCTGATGAACGCCGCGATCGTCGCGCCGGTGACCTTCCTGGCATCGCTGGCTTGGCCTGCGCGGTCCTGGCGGGACTGGACGGCGTTCGGCTTCGTGCTCGCGGTGCTGGTGGAGGTCGTCCCAGGGACTGCTGCTTCCGGGGAGGCAGGCGGCGTTCAGCGACGTGGTGGCGAACACAGCCGGAGCCTTGGCCGGCGCCGCCCTTGTAGCAGTCGGTCGCTCTATGCTTCGGACGAGGAGGTCGCGATAGGTCGGGGGAGGAGCGCGGTGACCAGCAAGCGTCCGGGGCGCACCCAGAAGATCGCGGTCGACGACACCCCGTTGAGCGCGCACCCGAACATCGACGCCCGGGTCGGCTGGCTGCTGGCGATGTCGCGGCTCCACAACGTCGACGACAGCCACCAGGACGGCCGCCGGTTCGCGGAGCATCTGGGAGACGCGGGGTTTCCCGCCAGCCGCAGCCTGGTCAGCCGGTGGGAGTCCGGCGAGATCCCGATCTCCTACGAGGCGATGACCGCCTACGAGACGGTGCTCGGGCTCCAGGTCGGGCAGATCTCATCCCTCACGGGCTACATCAAGGCGTCCATCCCGTCGTTGAAGACCCGGGTCGTGAGGCCCAAGCTCGACCCGTCCTCGGTGGAGTTCGCCGACCGGCTCGACGAGCTGATCGACCTGGCGGAGGCGGGGACCGCCCGAGCCCGCGACTGGCAGGAGCTCGGCTGGCACCTGGCGGCGGCGCCGATGGTGCACCTTCGGCGGCCCACCTGGGAGGTGCTCAGCTGCTCGACTGATCCACCAGCTGCCGCGCTCGATCAAGGTGTCCTACCGACAGTTCAGCACCGCAGCCATGAACCTCGCGGCCATCCCCCGCGCGCAGGACATCATGGTCGACGCGATCGCGCAGTACATCTCCGACCCTGCGGTCCAGATCATCACCAGCCCCGCCGGCCTGCTGGACCGGCTCCCGACCAGGCACTCGGCACGGCTCGTGCTCGAGATGGTCGAGAAGCCGCAGAACAGCCTGACCTACGCGACCGGCGTCTGGCTGGCCACCCAGAAGGTCATCCGCCGCGGCGTTCACCGACGATGAGCGGACCGAGCTCGACATGCTCATCCTCAAGGCGTGGCGCCGCAGCCCCGACGCAGGCCAGCGAGGAGCTGGCCGAGCTCATCGCCGAGCTCCCCGAAGGCATGCGGGCCACCCTTGTCCATGCCGCCGACAAGGCCGGCCGGCGCAAGCTCGGGTACGTCGTCCAGCACGGCGAGGACCTGGTGGCCAGCAAGGCTGAACGGTTCTCGGAGGACCTCGCGGCCGCCGCCCGAGCGCGGGCTCCCCAGGATCCGACGTACGACGAGGACCAGATGCTCACGCGCCTGATCCGGGAGGCGCTGTTCCACCGCGACTCCGAGCGACGCCACCTGGCCGCCCTGCTGATCGCCTCGTCACCGTTCGGCAGCGCCGTCACCGACGAGCTGCTCCTCCGGCTGGCCGGTCCCTGGAACGTCGACTGGATCCGAGCGCGGCTCTCCACGCTCGTGCGCTACCTGAGCGACGACTCCCACCGGATGCGCATGCTGACGTTCGTCGAGGACGACTCGGACGAGGTGGCGACGCCGATGACCCAGGGCATCGGGCACCTGTCACTAACGCGATGTCCGACCAGGCGATCCGCAACTCGCTGGGCAAGGAGTGGTCGCCGCGCGAGCGCGCGAAGATGTACGCGCTCGGGATGTCGGGTTCGCCCGGCCTCGTGGCGATCTCGAAGTCTCATGTCGGCGCCGTGGCAGCAGGCGGCCGCTCGCTGGTGTGCTCGAGGGCAGGAGGATGCCGGCTGCGGAAACCGGCCGCTCGGCCTCACCGCAGCAGCGGAGCAGATCCCGCCGCCATGCCTCCGCCTGGGATGCGGGAAAGGCCCGCAACGGCGCAAGATCACCATCGCGCCGATAGCGGGCGATGGCGGCGTCATCGAGGATCCTGCCCATTCCCTGGCCTCCATGCTGCGCCGCGCAGCATAGGCCCGGCCGGCATCACCCTGCCACGGGGGCCGGCAAGACCCAGAGCGCCCGGGCCAGGCCGCGCAGGGCGCCGTCCGCGCCGAACAGCGCGGTGCCGGCGTGGAGCTTCCGCCCCTCGCGGCCGATCTGCCAGCCGAGGACGATGATCGGCTCGCCCGGCACGACCATGCCATCCAGCCGGCCGGTGATGCGGCCAAGCAGCATGCGCTGCGGCCGGTCTCCACCGTGAAGGCGAAGGCGCCGGCGCAGTCGAGCGCGGCCCAAAGGAATTCGGCGCGATGCGGCCATCCGGGCCGGCGAAGGCGGCAGCGGGGTGCCAGAGCGCCGCGGCGATGCCGGGCCGGCCCTCGACCCGGCCGGTGAACACCCAGCCCGCCGGGCGCGGCGGAACCACAGACGAAGCAGAGGCCCGTCGAATGGGTGAAAGGGCTGGCGAGGAACCAGCGCGTCGCCGCGGCCGCCTCCCCATGCGTCGGCGGGGCCGGCGGATCGAGGTCGAGCGTGGCCTCGCGTGCCTCGGCGAAGCCGGCGTCGCGGGCGCACCGCGCCTCCGGGCGTGGGCTATGGCTCAGCGGCAGGTCGACGGCCCCGCGACCAGCTACCTCCGCAGGCTGGCTTCCGAGCAGCGCCGCCATCCGGCCGGCGACATAGCCGCCATTGCCGATACCGGCCGGACCGCGGAAGCGGCCCTCGACGGCGCAGTGCTCACTTCACCTCGGCCGGGGTGGAGGTGCCGGGCCTTCACCGACGATCAGCAGCACGGCGGGCTCGCCCTTCGCGCCGTCGTAGTGGATGCCGCGGCCGAAATGCGTGACGAAGCCACCGGCCGGGACCGCCATGGTGCCGTCGGGGTCGAAGCGCGGGCCGGAGCCCATCCACCAGGTGCCGGACAGCACGGTGATGAAGCGATCATTGGCGTGGAAATGCGGCCGGGACATGTGGCCGGGCAGCCATTTCACCATCACCGCGTAGAAGCCGGGCTTAGCGGGATCTCCGACCAGCACCGCCTGCTGGTTGCCATTGGCGGTCACCGGACCCCAGGGGATCTGGTCCGGCAGCGTGAAGGTGAGCACCCGCGGGTCGGGCTCGGCCGCCCAGGTGGGCATGGCGAGCAGCGGCAACAGCAGCAACAGGCGCTTCAACATTCCTGGCTCCTTCCTCAGCTCCAACCGTAGAGCGCGGCCGGATTATCCACCAGGATGCGCCGCCGCGTCGCCTCGTCCGGCGTCCAGTGGCCGAGCAGGTCGAGCAGATCCGCCTCCTCGATCGGATAATCCGGCGGGTTCGGGTGCGGCCAGTTGCTGGCCCAGACGATGCGGTCGGGCGCCACGCCGATGGCGGCACGGGCGATGGCGGTGACGTCGTCGTAGTGCGGCGGGCCGCTGAGCGAGGTGTTGTAGGGCGCACTCGCCTTCATCCAGACCCGGCCGCTCTCCAGCAGCCGCAGCAGGGCGCGCACCTGCGGCCGATCCGGCAGCACCGGCGGGTGGAAGCGGCCGACATGGTCGATGACGACGGTGCAGGGCAGCGCGCGGATCGTCGCCTCGCGCTCCGACATCTCGGTGCCGTCGAATTGCAACTGCACGTGCCAGCCGAACGGGGCGATGCGGGCGGCGACGGACGCCAACGCATCCCAGCCCTGCGGCGCGCCCTGCATCATGAAGAAGCGCGCGCCACGGGCGCCGGCTTCGTGCAGGCGCAGCAGCTCAGCCTCCGGCGTGTCCGGCGTGACGACGACGACGGCGCGCGCCGCCTCGCCCAGCGCGGCCACGGCATCCAGCGTGCAGGCATTGTCGGCGCCGTAGGCGGAGGGCTGCACCACGACGGTGCGCGTCAGGCCCAGCCGCGCCAGCACCTTGCGCCAGGCGGCGAGATCGGCGTGGAAGGGCGGCGGCTTGGCGGCGGTGGCGGCGAGCGGATAGCGTGCCACCGGCCCATAGATATGCATATGGGTGTCGCAGGCACCCGGCGGCACGAGCAGGCGCGGCTTGGTCGGCATGGCTGTTCCTCCGGCGGCGAGTGAAGGCGCGCGCGGCGGCGCTGTCCAGGCTAGGATGGCACCAAGCAAACGGGGAGGATTTCGATGCTGCAGCGACGGCACCTGCTGGCGGGGCATGACGGCCGCGCCCATCGCGGCGCGCGCGCAAGGCTGGGCAGCCGACGCGGCCCATCCAGTGCATCATCGGCTTCGCGCCGGGTGGCGGCGCCGACCTGATCGCCCGGGCGATCATCGAGGCGGCGCAGCCGCTGTTTCCCCAGCCGCTGGTCGTGGTGAACAAGCCCGGCGCCGGCGGCACCATCGCGGCGCAGCAGGTCGCCGGCCTGCAAGGCGACGGCCACACGCTGCTGATGGGCGGCGGGTCCGAGAGCACCAGCATCCCCGCGTTCCGCGCCCTGCCCTACGATGCCCGCAACGGCTTCCGCGCGGTGATCCGGCTGATGCGGCAGCAGATGTTCATCCTCGGCCGGACCGACGGACCATACCGGACGATGCGGGAGGCGATGGCTGTGGCGCGGGTGAAGCCACAGGCGGTGAGCCACGGCTCCTCCGGCAATGGCTCGATCTACCACGCCGTCTTCGTGGTGCTGGAGAAGCGCGCGGGAGTCGAGTTGCTGCACGTGCCCTTTACCGGCGGCGCGCCGGGGCTGCAGGCGGTGGCCGCGGGCCAGGTCGACCTGATGGTGGCGAGCCCCGGAGGAGTTCCGCGGCCTGACCGATGGCGGGCTGCTGCGGGTGCTGGCCTGCTGCTCGGCCGAGCGCGCCGCGGGCTATCCCGACGTGCCGACCCTGAAGGAGCTCGGCTGGGACATGGCGCTGGAGAACATGAAGGGTTGGGTGGTGCCGGCGAATACGCCGGATGCGGCGGTGACGTATCTGCACGACCGCTTCCGCGCGGCGATGGCGCAGCCGAGCTGGCAGGCCTTCGTCGAGCGCGCCGGCGAGACGGATGGCTATCTCGACGGCCCGGCCTTCCAGACGGCGATGGCAGCGTGCTGGATGCGATCGGCGGCGCGCTGAAGGGGTAGCGATCAGCGCCGTTGTAGGAACCTCTACAGCAGCGCCTTCGACGCCTTCTCGAAGGTTCCCTTCGACAGGTTCGGCGTGTCCAGCACCCGCTGCAGCTCCGCGCCGCATCAGCGTGCCGCGCGCCGCCGACTGCCGGCGCCACTGGCCGAGCGGCCCGACCAGCCGCGCGGCGATCGAGCCGTTGATCGGATCGAGCGCGATCACCGCATCGGCGAGGAAGCGGTAGCCCTCGCCCGACAGCATCGTGGAATTGCGCTGGGTTGCCGCTGGCGAAGGCGCCGATCAGCGAGCGCGCGCGGTTCGGGTTGCTGCAGGTCGAAATCCGGATGCGCGTAGAGCGCGCGCACCGCGGCGATCGCATCCGGCGCGTGCCGACATCGCCTGGATGGAGAACCACTTGTCCAGCACCAGGTCGTCGCCGCGCCAGCGCGCATGGAAGGCGGCCAGCGCCGCGTCGCGCGCCGGGCCGTCGGTATCCGCCAGCAGCGACAGCGCGGCGAGGCTGTCGGTCATGTTGGTCGCGGCGTCGAACTGCGCCTTGCGGCCAGCGCCGCGTCGCCGGCCGGCGGCCAGATAGGCGAGGCAGGTATTGCGCAGCGCGCGGCGGCCGATGCGCGCGTGCCGTCGATGCGGTAGGGGCCGGTATCGGCCAGCCGCGTCATAGGTCGCGCGCAGCGCGGCGCCGCAGCGGCGGCCGATCTCGCGCGCGCAGGTACTGGCGCACCGCGTGGATCGCCACCGGATCGGCGATCTCCATCTGGTCGGCGAGGAAGCTCTCGCCCGGCAGGGCCAGCGCCTCGGCGGCGAAGGCCGGGTCGGTCATCGGCGCCGGCCAGGGTATTCGCGCACCGCCTCGGCCAGCGCCGTCGTCGAAGCCGAGCGGCTCGCCGCGCTGCTGCGCCGCGACCAGCTCCAGCATCACGCGGTGGCGTATTGCAGCCCGGCTTCCCAGCGGACGAAGGGGTCGGTGTCGTGCACCGCGAGGAAGCGCAGCCGGTCGCGCGACACGCCGCGCAGCCGCACCGGGGCGGAGAAGCCGCGCAGCAGCGAGGGCACCGGCGGCGCCGGCACGTCCTCGAAGATGAAGCTCTGCTCGGCGCCTTCGAGCAGCAGCATGCGGGTGCCGGGCTGCGCGGCGTTCTCGCCGTCCAACCGCGTCGGCAGTCGCGCGCCGTCCGGGCCGAGCAGGCCCATGGCGACCGGGATCGGCACCGGGCTGCTTCTCCGGCTGGCCCGGGCGTCGGCGGGCGTCTGTTGCCGCAGGGTCAGCGTGAAGCGGCGCGTCGCCGGGTCGTAGCTGTCGCTGGCGGTCAGTTCCGGCGTGCCGGCCTGGTCGTACCAGCCGCAGAAGGCGCCGCAGGTCGATGCCGGAGGCGTCCTGCATCGCCGCGACGAAATCCTCGATGGTGACGGCCTGGTCGTCGTGGCGCTCGAAGTAGAGGTCCATGCCCCTGCGGAAGGCCGCGGCGCCGATCAGGGTGTGCAGCATGCCGCACCACCTCGGCGCCCTTCTCGTAGACCGTGGGCGTGTAGAAATTGTCGATCTCGATATAGCTGTCCGGCCGCACCGGATGCGCCATCGGCCCGGCATCCTCGGGGAACTGCGCCGCGCGCAGGCCGCGCACGTCGCGCGATGCGCTTGACCGCGCGGCTGCCCATGTCGGCGCGAGAATTCCTGGTCGCGGAAGACGGTCAGCCCTTCCTTCAGGAGAGCTGGAACCAGTCGCGGCAGGTGACCCGGTTGCCGGTCCAGTTGTGGAAATACTCGTGCGCGATGACCGTCTCGATCCCCTGGTAGTCGCCGTCGGTCGCGCGTCTCCGGGCTGGCCAGCACGTATTTGGTGTTGAAGACGTTGAGCCCCTTGTTCTCCATCGCCCCCATGTTGAAGTCGGCGACCGCGACGATCTTGAAGACGTCGAGGTCGTATTCGAGGCCGAAGACGTCCTCGTCCCAGCTCATCGAGCGCTTCAGGCTGTCCATCGCATGGCCGCAGCGATCCTCGTCGCCGCGCCGCACCCAGATCTGCAGCGCGACGTCGCGGCCGGATCGCGTGGTGAAGCGGTCCTCGAGCACGGCGACCAGCTCGCCGGCGACCAGCGCGAAGAGGTAGCTCGGCTTCGGGTGCGGATCGACCCAGCGGGCCCAGTGGCGGCCGTCCCCGGCATCGCCGCTGCCATCCGGGTTGCCGTTCGAGAGCAGCACCGGGCAACGCGCGCCTTGTCGGCGGTGATCGTCACCGTGAAGCGCGCCATCACGTCGGGCCGGTCCGGGAAGAAGGTGATGCGGCGGAAGCCCTCCGCCTCGCACTGGGTGCAGAAATTGCCGCCCGAGGTGTAGAGGCCCGAGAGCGCGGTGTTCGCCTCCGGCGCGATGCGCACCACCGTCTCCAGCACCGCCGACGTCCGGCATGCTCGGCGATGGTCAGCGACCCGTCCGCGCCGAAGGCCAGCCGTTCCGGCGGCAGCACCGCGCCATCGAGCTTCGCCTCCACCAGGGTCAGCCCGTCGCCATCCAGATGCAGCGGCGCATCCGCCGCGGCGGCCGGGTTGCGCCGCAGCGCCAGCCGCGCGCGCACCGTGGTCGCCGCCGGGTCGAGGTCGAAATCCAGTCGACCGTATCCACCAGGAAAGCCGGCGGCACGTAGTCGGTGCGGCGAATGGTGACGGGGGTGTCGGTCTTCATGCAGATCAGGCCTGGAACCGGCTCAGGACGTTTTCCAGCATGCGCGAGATCTTGTTGTCGTAGTTGTTGTGCGACAGGCTGCCGCAGAAGGTGATCGAGCCGGTCGAGAACACCGCGCCGCCGCCGAGCGTCTCGAAATAGACGATCTCGGCGCGGATCAGCGCCTTCGGCCGCTCGCCGGTGACGGTCGTGACGTGCGGTCAGCAATTCCTCCGGCACCACGACGAAATGGCCGCTGGTGACCCTCCGACCGCGCCAGGATCAGCGGCGTTCGGCGGCGTGCCGAGCTCGAGATCGGCGCGGTCGAGCTCGAAGCCCGCCGCGCCGCCGCCCGACAGCCCGAAATCGCCGATGATCTCGCCGTCGATGCCCTCGAAGATCCAGGCGGCGCGCGGGTCGGCGGCGCCGGGCATGCGGCGGTAATAGGAGCCCTCGAACAGCCCCTGGGCCGAGAAGCCGACGCCGCACAGCATCTGCGGCGGCCGGCCGTTGCGCCGCCACAGCCCGCCATAGCCGCCGTCGAGCGCGTGGAAATACTCGCCCGGCTCGGCCGCCCAGGCGCGGATGCCGCCCTCGGCGCGGCGCACCTCGACCACATCCGGGCAATCGCGGCGCTGGTGGCGATCCGCCAGTAGAAGCCGTTGCCGCCGAGATAGGCGAGCCGGCCGCCGCCGTCGACATAGTCCTGCAGCGCGTCCAGCGTGTTCGGGGTGTGGTATTCCGGGTGCGACCCGGTCACGACGGCTCGATACGGCCGCAGCAGCGCCACGCCCTCGCGTCGAGGTCCTGGTCGGTGACGACGTCGAAGGCGATGCCCTTCGCCGCCAGCCAGTCGATCAGGTGGGTGTCGGCCGGGAAATGCCGCAGGCCGGAGCCGCGCGCGTCGTTATAGGTGATGTAGCCCGGCCGCATCGTCAGGAGCGGCCGGCGCATGCTCGAATAGCAGATGCCGCTGCCGTCGGGATGCGTGTTGTAGGTCGAGGCGCCGTATTCCGGGTGCTCGTCGCGCATTCCACGGATAGGCGCCCCATTCGGCCTGCCGGGCGCGGAACGCGTCGTCGGCATTGCCGCGCCGGTGGTTGCCGTAGATCTGGTAGGTGAAGGTCGAGGCGAGGAAGGCGATCGGCGCGCGTCGCCACGCCCGCGGCGGCAGGACGTAGAACGGCACGATGTCCTGCGCGCTCGCCGCAGCGCAGCCGCACGCCATAGACGCCGCTCGGCATGCCCGGCGGGGATCTCGACCGTCGAAATCGGTCTCCCAGCCGCAATCGTAGAGGTCGTCCTCGTGGAAATGGATCGCGGCATAGTGCCGCGGCGCGTGCCGCCAGCATGTCTCCGTCGCCGGTCCAGCGGCGCCGCGTCACCGCGCGCGTCGGCAGGTTGAGCAGCGTGCCGTGCAGCCCGGCGGGCCCGCGGTCGATGATCGCCGTCGGTCGGGATCGCCGCCGAGAAATCCCACCAGGCCAGCACCCGGCCGGCGGCCAGCAGCGCCTCCGGCTCGTCCAGCGTCGCCGCGGCGGTGCCGCCAGCAGCATCGGGTCCTCGATGCGGCCGTTGAAGCCGGTGCGCGAAGGTGATGGTGGCCGGCCCGGCCCAGGCGGCGGCGGGCAGGCCGGCCTCGGCCGCTGCCCGTCATCCGGCCGCGCCGGCGACCGGCACCAGCGCGCCGCTGCGCCAGCCGCAGCCGGCCATCGCCGAGGGTCACCGCCATCTCGTACCAGCGCCGCGGCAGCGGTGGCGGCCGCCAGCGGTGCAGGGGCGCCATCGCGCCGCTCGGCGGCGAGGCCGGCAGCGTCATCGACAGGCCCAGCGTCAGCCTGATCGCCACCGGCCTCCAGCGTCAGCAGCGATCCGCGCAGCAGCCAGGGCTGCACCCGCAGCAGCAGGTGAAGCCGCGGCCGAGATCCAGCGCCCCGCTCGGCCCGGCCCCAGGACGCCGCAGCGGCACCGGCCTGCGACCCGCGCCGGGATATTCGCCGGCAAACTCCGCCGGCACCGGGATCAGCTTCATCCCCGGCCCGGCCGGGTTGGGATCGGCATGGCGGATCCGCACCAGATCCGCCGCGTAGGGCATGGCGAGCCGGGAGGAACCTTCACCGCCAGCGCGCTCCCCGGGCCGGGCCGAGAAGCGGTCCAGATAGCCGATCAGCGGCACCATGCGGCGGTATCCCTCCATCATCCGGCCACACGGTTGACCATCCCACGCCCCAAGGGCAAGCCTGCCCGGCAGGAGGACATCCCATGGATTTCGCGCTGACCCCGGAACAGGACGCCATCCGCGCGGCGGTCGGCGCCATCTGCGAGCCGCTTCGACGACGCCTATTGGCTGAAGAAGGACCAGGAAGGCGGCTTCCCGCATGATTTCCACCGGGCGATGGCCGATGCCGGCTGGCTCGGCATCTGCATGCCGGAGGAATATGGCGGCGCCGGCCTCGGCATCACCGAGGCGGCGCTGATGATGCAGGCGGTCGCCGCCTCCGGCGCCGGCATGTCCGGCGCGTCGGCGCGTGCACATGAACATCTTCGGCCTGCATCCGGTCGTGGTGTACGGCACGCCGAGCAGAAGGCGCGCATGCTGCCGCCGATCGTCGCGCGGCGAGGAGAAGGCCTGCTTCGGCGTCACCGAGCCCAACACCGGCCTCAACACCACCCGGCTGAAGACGCGGGCCGAACGCGCACGGCGACCGCTACATCGTCAATGGCCAGAAGGTCTGGATCTCGCACCGCGCAGGTCGCCGACAAGATCCTGCTGCTGGCGCGCACCACGCCGATCGAGCAGGTGCGAAGCGCCGACCGACGGCTTCAGCCTCTTCTACACCGACCTCGACCGCACGCCACGTCGAGGTGCGCGAGATCGAGAAGATGGGCCGCAAGGCCGTCGATTCCAACGAGCTCTTCTTCGACGGACTGCGAATCCCGGTGGAGGACCGCATCGGCGAGGAGGGCAAGGGCTTCCGCTACATCCTGCACGGCATCAACCCGGAACGCGTGCTGATCGCCGCCGAGGCGGTCGGCATCGGCAGCGTCGCGCTGAAGCGCGCGACGCGACTACGCCCGCGAGCGCGTCGTGTTCGACCGCCCGATCGGCCAGAACCAGGGCGATGCAGCATCCGCTGGCGCGAGTGACTGGATGGAGCTGGAGGCCGCCTGGCTGATGTGCTGCAGGCGGCCTGGCTCTACGACCGGGGCAAGCCCTGCGGCGCCGAGGCCAATGCCGCGAAATACCTCGCGGCCGAAGCGGCGTTCAAGGCCTGCGAGACACGCGGTCATGACCCATGGCGGCTTCGGCTATGCCAAGGAATACCACGTCGAGCGCTACCTGCGCGAGGCGATGATCCCGCGCATCGCGCCGGTCAGCCCCAGCTGATCTGCTGCTACATCGCGGAGAGCGTGCTCGGCCTGCCGAAGAGCTACTGAGATGGCGGCCGTCCTCTACGAACAGCGCGACGCCATCGCCATCGTCACCATCAACCGTCCCGAAGCGCGCAATGCCATCGACCGCGCGGTGCGCGAGGGGCTGTTCGCCGCCTTCGCCCGCGCCGAGGCCGATGCCTCGGTGCAGGTGGTGGTGCTGACCGGCGCCGGCGACCGCGCCTTCTGCGCCGGCATGGATCTGAAGGAAGCCGCCGCCGAGGGCCGCGGCGTCATGCCACGCGGCTTCCTGCCGGTCATCGGCGACACCATCGAGATGACCAAGCCCGAGCATCGCCGCGGTCAACGGCTTCGCCATGGCCGGGGGCTGGATGTTCGCCCAGATGTGCGACCTGTGCGTCGCCGCCGAGCACGCCGTCTTCGCCATCACCGAGGCGAAGGTCGGCCGCGGCACGCCCTGGGCGGCGCCGCTGGTGAGGATGCTGCCGCAGCGGGTGGCGATGGAGGTGCTGCTGACCGGCGACCCGATCCCGGCGCAGCGGCTGCACGCCCTCGGCTATGTCAACCAGGTGGTGCCCGGGCCGCAATTGATGGAAGCCGCGCTGGCGCTCGCCACCCGTATCGCCGGCAATGCGCCGCTGACGGTGCGCGCCTGCCGGGAGCTGGTCCATCTCAGCCAGGAGATGGGCACCAGCGCCGCCCGCCGCGCCGCCCGCCACCTGTTCGAGCCGGTCTATGCGAGCGAGGACGCGCGGGAGGGACCGCGCGCCTTCGCCGAAAAGCGGCCGCCGGTGTGGAAGGGACGATAGGGATCTATTCCACCCGCAGGTTGTTCGCCTCGATCACCTTGCGGAACTGCTCCCGGTGGGTCTTCAGGAAGGCCGTGAAATCGGCCGTGCTGCGGGCTGCGCCTGGAAGCCGATGCAGGCCATCCGCTGCTTCACCTCGGCCGTCGCCATGGCCTTCCGGTTTCCTCCGCCAGCCGGGCGACGATCGCCTGCGGGGTGCCGGCCGGCATCATGTAGCCGCCGAAGGCGCCGGCATCGAAGCCCGGCCGTCCGGCACCTGGGCCAGCGGCGGGATGTCCGGCGCCAGCTCGCTGCCCGCGGCCAGCGAGATGCCGAGCGCCGCGCAGCGCGCCCTGCCGCACCAGCGGCCCGGTCGCCGCCAGCGTGTCGATGGCGAAATCCACCTGGCCCGAGACCACGCGGGTATTTTCCCCATTATCTGGAACCGAGTCCTCACGCTCTTAAGCGGAAAAACGGGCTGAGTGATTCCGAGTTTGGGCGTTATGGGAACCGGGTGGGCGAATTTTCTGTCATTGCCGTTTCTTCCCCTGAGGGCAGCGACGAGCATGGATCAAGGCTCGACAGGGGTGCATAGAGGCGTGAAGGAGGGCTGGTCCTGTGCGTAGCAGGCACCGCGAGCAATGCTGGCCCACTGGGCAACTTCGGCCTGCGCCGCCTCGTTCAGGATCTTGGCCAGCTCGACCGGCGCGGTCACCATCGCATCGTGGTCGGAGGCAATATCGTAGTAGCGCCAGTCCGGATCATGTTTGACGCGCTCAGCGAACGGGCCATGGGGACCGGGATGCAGCGTACAAAAAATGTAGGTCCGCGGCAGCCCGGCCCCGCTCGGCTGTGCAAGACGCAACGGTTGCGTAAACGTTTGCAGCGGTTGGGGGGTTAGCCGTAGCTCGACATACAGCAAGCCACGAACCCCGTAGACGACCTGCGGATGAGCGTCATCGTGGACCGGGCCGTCGGAGGTGTACGCGAGATCAGCCGCGAGCAGGTCACGATGCTCGGCGATGAACCCGGGGAGGTGGGGCGAGCCGGTCTCTTCCTCGCCCTCGATCAGGAATTTGACGTTGACCGGCAGGCTGCCCGCCACCTCCAGCCAGGCGCGAGCCGCGGCAATCTGGGCAAATATTTGGCCCTTGTTGTCCCCGGCGCCGCGGCGAAAAGCTTCCCGTCGCGCACCGTCGGCTCGAATGGCGGGCTGAGCCACTGGTCGAGCGGTTCAGGCGGCTGCACGTCGTAGTGGCCGTAGATCAACACCGTCGGCTTTCCCGGCGCGCCGAGCCATTCCGCGTAGACGATCGGGTGCGCGGGGGTCGGCATCAGGCGGGCATCGAATCCTGCCTCACGCAGGACATCCACAAAGAGGTCAGCACACTCGCGCACGCCGATGTTCTGGGCGCTGATACTCGGCTGCCTGATCAATGTGTAGAGATCGGCCAGGTCGCGTTCATCTCGCGCTGTGCACGCCGCCAGCACGGCCTCGCGTTCGCCGTCACCCATCGCCCGCGTGTCCCTTCCCGCTTCGGCCACAATCGAAGATCTTTACCGCGTCGTTGCGCCGAGCAACGCCTCGATCTTGGCCGAGCCAATCGCGTCCTTGGCAAAGGCGAAACTGCCCTGCTCGGCCATGGTTTGCGCGGCGGCGATGAAGGCGCCAAAGGAGACGCGCGCCAGCAACCCACCGACGCTGATCCGCTTCACGCCCGCCGCGGCCATTTCGTCCAACCCAAAGTTCATCCCTGGCAGCCCGGCCAGCACGTTGACCGGCTTGTCCACCGCGGCGCAGACCATCCGAATCGTCTCCAGGTCGCGCAGCCCCGGCGCATAGAGCACATCTGCCCCCGCCGCCCCGTACGCTTGCAAGCGGGCTATTGTGTCGTCGAGATCATCCCGCCCGCGGATGAGATTCTCGCAGCGCGCCGTCAGTACGAAATCGCCCGCGAGCCCGCGCTTCGCCTCGACCGCCGCCGCGATTCGCTCGACGGCCAGCGCGAAGGGGAAGATCGGATCGTTCCGATCGCCAGTAAAATCCTCGAGTGAGCAGCCCGCCAGGCCCGTTGCCGCCGCGGCGCGCACCGTCTCTGCTGCGCTCTCAGGATTGTCGCCAAACCCCTTCTCCAGATCGGCCGAAACCGGTAAGTCGGTCGCCGCAACCAGTGCGCGGCAATGCGCCAGCACGTCCTCCCGCGAGACGCCGCCATCGCCCACGCCGAGCGAAAAAGCCATGCCGGCGCTCGTCGTCGCCAGTGCCTTGAAGCCGAGCGACGCCAGAATGCGCGCCGTGCCCACATCCCACGGGTTCGGGATGATGAATGCGCCCTCCTGCTCATGCAGCCCGCGAAACTCGCTCCCTTTGCTCATAGCCCGTCCACCCCAGCAGCCACACCGCGGCCCGCTCATCGCCGCCAATCACCAACGGGCAGCATACCCCTCTAACGTAACAGCGAAGTCAACGCTCAGCGCACGCTGACGCTGCCACGCGTTACGTGGGAGCGTCTCATCCGACGAAAGTCGCATCCCTAACACGGTGTCATCCCGACGAAGGAGGGATCTCGGCACAGCCCAATGGTCGGTCGCGCTGCGCGGAAATTCCTCGCGACTGCTCGGAATGACAACTTGGTATCAAATTGATCTCGTGACCGACGATGAGGTTGTCAGTCCTGGTGATGACCGCGCAGCAACGCCACCGGACAGGTAAAGGTGCCATCCGGCTCGAGCGCCAGCACCGCACGCACTGAATCACGTGCGCCAGCGAAGAGCGCCTGGATTTGCACCGCCGTCGCCGCGGGCGTACGCATCCGCTCCGTCCACGAGGCGAACGGCAGCCGCAACGGCCACTGCCCCAGCGTTTCTGCCGCCAGCCCCGCCGCCGCGAACATGGTGTACCACTCCGCGATGCGATAGTCGCGCACGTGTGAAGGATCACGCAGGATTTCGGCGGCATTGAGCACCGTGTCTGCCGCCGGATTGTCCGGCGAGACAAGATCGGCCAACAGCAGGCTGCCCCCCGGCTTCAGGACGCGCGCCCATTCCCGCGCTGCCACCGCGGGGTGCGCGAAATGATGAGCCGCGTAGCGGCAGGTCACCAGATCGAAGCTGGCGTCCGCAAACGGCAATGCCTCGGCGTCTCCCGGCTGGAATGTAACATTGCCAATCCCCTGCTCCTCAGCCAGCCGCCGCCCGGTCGCCAGCATCGCCTCGGTGACATCAACCGCCACCACTTCGGCCACGCGCGGCGCGAAAGCCAGTGCGGTGTGCCCGGCTCCGCAGGCGACGTCCAGCACCCGCTCGTCGCCTCGCAGCTCCACCGCCAGCATCGCTGTCAGCTCTGGCCCACCCTTTTGCACACTGGCTCGTGGCGTAGGCCGCGGCCACCGGCCCGAACTGTCGTTGCACTACTTCTTGCACGTTCATTTCCATGCTCCAGACACGCGTTATTGTCCTACTGCGCCGAACCCAAGGGGTGTCATTCTGAGCGCCAGCGAAGAATCTCGTTTCACCCAGCATCCCCGGTGATGCTGCGCTTTGCGCAGCCTGACACCAGGTGAGTGCCGCTCTATGCCGACTCTATCCACTCCTCGACTATATGTCCAAGACCAATGTTGTCTGCCTGCAATAAGCGTTCGTTATGATAGGTATGAGCCCCTTCGCCAGGGAGACGAAACATGGAGCTGCGCCAGGTTCGCTACTTCGCGGCCGTCGCCCGCCACCGCCATTTCACGCGTGCCGCCGCCGAGCTAGGGCTGGCGCAACCTGCCCTTTCGCAACAGGTGCGCGCCCTGGAGCGAGAGCTCGGCGTCGTCCTCATCGACCGCGGCGGACGCCGTGTGCGGCTGACCGATGCCGGTGAGGCCTTCCACGTTTGGGCCGAGCGTATCCTGGCCGATGTCGCCGCGGCGGAGGCCGAGCTGGCCGCCTTCGCCGGGCTGGGGCGCGGCCGTGTCGTCCTCGGCACGACGCCGGTGCAAACGCTCGGCCGCGTCGATCTGCCGGGTCTCCTGGCGGCGTTTCATCACCGCTACCCCGGCGTCGAAATCGCGCTGCGCGAGGCGACCACGCCGATCCTGATTGACGAATTGGAGGCTGGCCGGCTCGATCTGGCCCTCGGCGCGCTCATGGCCGATGTCGTCCCGCCGGGCATCGTCGCCCAGCCGCTCTTTGCCGAGGAGTTAGTCGCTATCGTGGCGCCCGATCATCCCCTTGCCCGACGCGGCAACGTGCGCATCGCCGAGCTGGCGCAGGAGCGATTCGCGCTGGCCGCGCCGGGCTCGCCAATTCGCCAGGCTATCGCCGCCGCCATGACCTCGCCCATCGCCGTAACCTTCGAGACCGCCGAGCCCTCTCTGGCCCGCGCTATCGTCGCCCGTGGCCTGGCTGTCTCGGCGATTCCCCGGTCGCTGGCGGAGGAGACCGGTCCTGCGGTGGCGCTGCTGCGCTTGGCAGACGTCCCGGCGCGGCGCACGGTTGCGCTGCTCTACTCCACAAACCGCCCCCGTTCCGCGGCGGCAGAGCGCTTCCTTTCCATTGCGCGCGAGCATTTTGCAGGCTCGTCGCACGCAAATACCGGGTGATCGCGCTGGCTCGCGCCGATCTTTCCTGAGAATCAGCCCTCGCCGAGATCGGCGTGCGGGCGATAGCGCACCTGCCCGGTCGCAAGCGCATGATTGGCGATCTGCTCCAGCGTGGCGAACCAGACGCCATCAAACGTCTTGATGAACTCTATTAGCCGTTCGAGCAGGCGAACATGAGCGCCTCGGCCGCGCGCTGGCGGTCGGCGACTTCACGATCTGGAGCGAGGGCGAGCAGGAGCCGGTGGCTCACGCCACCTTGACCTACTCGCTGCCCAGGACCGCAAAGAAGGGCTAGCCGCGCCGCGTCGGGACCACGGCGATGTCGACCGACGGCCTGAGCTCGGCGCAGACCTTCAGCACCTCGTGGATGTTGCTCGACAGGAACGTGTCGAACGGCGTCGCCCCCTTGGCGGCGCTCTCGTCGATCGCCGGGAAGGCCTGCTGCTTCAGGATGTAGTCGAAGCGCGCCGCCCACTTGCGGGCGCCGAGCCGCGCCGTGGTCGAGCAGTTGTCGACCATGTACGACACGCCCTTGAAGTCCATGTAGGGGTTGAGCGAATCGACGGCTTCGATGATCGATTCATTCGCAATCTCGGAATAGGGATGGCCCCGGTCCTTCAAGAGGTCGACCTGGGCCATCATGCAGGCCATGTAGACGCCGGCGGTCTCCGGATTGAGCGGCGCGTCGTTGCGCTCGGTGTTGGCGCGCACCTTCTCACCCACCACCCACATGTCGGTGCTGTCGATCTTGCCCATCGGATAGGTGCCGTGGCGGCGCGTCGCCTGGATGACCGAGCGCACCTCGTTGCCCGAGGCGACGTCGTCGTAGATCTCTTCCAGGATCTCGCGGCAGGGATGGTAGGAGGCGTTGTATGCCTTGCGGAAGGCGGCCTTCTCCTTGTCGTCGAGCTCGTCGTAGACGGCCTTGAGGCCCGAGCGCGAGATCGTCTTGCTGATCGGCCCGGTGATCGACTCCGAGGTGTTGAGATAGGCGTCGTCCTTGCCCATGCCGTTGCCGACGTAGCGGGCATAGAGGCTCTCGGCGATGCCGTGCACGGCGCCCAGCAGAATGCCGCGCTCGCCGAAGATGTCCGAGTGGTACTCCGATTCCAGCGTCGTCTCGAAGGTGTAGGGCGAGCCCAGCGCCACCGACCAGCCCAGCGCATAGTCGGTCGCCTTGCCGTTGACGTCCTGGTGTACGGCGAAGCTCGCATTGATGCCGGCGCCGTTCACCTCGCGGCCCTGCTCGTAGAGACGGCGCACCGAGGGGCCCATGCCCTTGGGGCAGACGGCGATGACGTTGATGTTCCTGGGGAAGTCCTCGCCCTGCGCCTGCAGGTGCGACAGCAGGAAGCCGTGGCTCAAGCCCAGCGTCGTGCCGGGACGGAAGGCCGCGAAGATCTTCTTGTAGTTCTCGGCGAAGGCGGCGTCGGAGATCAGCAGCAGCGACATGTCGCTCTCGCGGATCACGTCGTACATCTCGCCCAGCGTGCCGTCCTTCTTGGTGAAGCCCACGGCCTCGGCTTCCTTCATCGACGAGGAGCCCTCGCGCAGGCCGACCTTCACCTTGATGCCGGTGCCCTCGAGCGATTCGCGCAGGTTCTGCGCTTGCGCCGGCCCCTGCGAGGACCAGCCGATGACGCCGATCTGCTTGATGCCGTCGAACGCCTTGGGCAGCAGCTTGAAGAGGTCGCGGCCGCCCTTGACGATGGTCTCTTCGCGGTCGGCCATCTTGACGGTGCGGGTCTGGAAAACCTTGGAAGAGAAGCTCAATGGGCGGTCGATCATCACGCGGACTCCTTTGCTAGTGCTTCAACGGCCTCCGAGGTGGAAGGTCACGGCAATGACTCTACGAGCCAGGGAACGTGTGAAACCGGTCCACGGCATCGAGGGCGCAGAACCGCATGTAGAGGTGCGTAAACAGGACGCAGGCGCCGACCACGGCGATAAAGGTGCCGGTCTCCACGTCGCCGAACCATCGCAGCGGGACGCCGACCACGATCATGAGGGGACCGCAGGCGGTAAATATCTTCCAGTGCCACCCGGATGGGGGCACAAGCCGGGCCGGGGCACGCGCCAACTCGGCTACAGGGCCGGTGTCGCCAAAAAAGAGGCCTGGGTGCGACCACCGGGTCCGATCGCCACCCTGCGGGGGTCGTTGGTGGGGATGTGGGGTGGGTCGTCTGCTCGTCCACCGGCTGTCCCTCTACATGTGTCCAAAATAAGCATATCAGGGGAGTAATCTCGCGTTTCCCCGGGTCCGGTGCTTCCGTTCCCCGGTGCCGTTCTCGTTGGCGCGCTCCGAGGATGCGCCTGATCGGGCGCCGTCACATGCGTAGGGTCTACCTAGAACCTACCTATTTGGCGGCCGTGCGAATTCACCGGCCCTTTCCGGTAGCTAATCCGTAATCAGGATAGCGTCTGTCCTGTTAGGGGAGGATCACCCACAAACCAGGAGCTACCACGTTTCGACCGTCTTCCCCTATCACCCCATCACCCATCACCTTCTCACCCTTCAACAACGCCACCGCACCGGTGAACGTGCCGTCCGCTTCGATCGCCAGCGCCTCGCGCGCGGAGGCCGGTGCGTGATCGAACAGCGCCCGGATCTGGACGGCCGTGGGCTCGGGTGTGCGCATCCGCTCCACCCAAGAGCGGAACGACAGGCGCAGCGGCCACCTGCCCAGCTCCTCGGCGGCAAATCCCGCCCCTGCCAGTATGGCCAGCCACTGCCCCACGGTATGGTCGCGCATGTGGGAGGGATCGCGCAGCACCTCGGCGGCGTTGAGCACGGTATCGGTGGTGGGGTCGTCGGGGGAAACGACGTCGACCAGCAACAGGCGGCCCTCCGGCTTCAGCACGCGCGCCCACTCCCGCGCGGCGACAGTGGGACGGGGAAAATGGTGGGCGGCGTAGCGGCAGGTCACGAGATCAAAAGCCCCGTCGGGGAAGTGGAGGTGTTCGGCGTCGCCCAGGAGGAAGGTGGCGTTGCTGATTCCCTGCTCTTCAGCCAGCCTGCGACCGAGTTCCAGCATCGCCTCGGTCAGGTCGACGGCAATCACGGAGGCCACCTGCGGAGCAAACGCCAGCGCCGTGTGCCCCGCGCCAGCGGCGACGTCGAGCACGCGCTCGTCTCCCCGGATCGCCGCTGCCGCGAGCATGGCCTCCAGGTCGGGTCCGCCCGCGTGCACGCTGCTGGTGGCGTAGGCGGCAGCCACGGGTCCGAACTGCCTGCGCACCGATTCCTGAACGTTCATCGCCATCCCTCTGGTTGCCAGGACTTACCCTCACTCCACGCAATCCGACTCTACGGCCTCATCTCCCATATGTCCAAGACCAACTTCCTCTCTTCACGATAACGATTCGTTATGATGGAATGGAGGGTATAACCCGGAACCAGGGAGAACGCTGCATGGAGCTGCGACAGGTGCGCTACTTCGCTGCCGTCGCCCGTCACCGCCACTTCACGCGGGCGGCCGGGGAGCTGGGACTCGCCCAGCCGGCCCTCTCACAGCAGGTGCGGGCCCTGGAACGGGAGCTGGGCGTCGTGCTGATCGATCGCGGCGGGCGGCGCGTGCAGTTGACCGATGCCGGCGAGGCGTTTCTGGTCTGGGCGGAGCGCATCCTGGCCGATGTGGCGGCGGCGGAAGCGGAGATGGCCGAGTTCGCCGGTCTGGGCCGGGGCCGCGTGATCGTGGGCTCCACCCCGGTGCAGACGCTGGGGCGCGTCGATCTGCCAGGCCTGCTGGCGGCGTTCCACGCCCGCTATCCCGGGGTGGAGGTCGCGCTGCGGGAGGAAACCACCCCCATCCTGATCGGGGAGCTAGAGGTCGGCCGCATCGACGTGGCCCTGGGCGCGCTCATGGGTGACACGGTCCCAAAAGGAATCGTTGCCGAGCCGCTCTTCGCCGAGGATCTGGTGGCGATGGTGGAGCCCAGCCACCCACTCGCCAATCGCCCGATCGTGCGGTTGGAGGAATTGGCAGAGGAGAGGTTCGTCCTCGCCACGCCTGGCTCGCCGATCCGCCGCGCGGTCACGGATGCCGCCGCCGCGGCCGGCGCCAGCATCCGGGTGGCTTCGAGACATCGGAGCAATTGCTGGTGCGCGCCATCGTGGCCCGCGGGTTGGCAGTTGCGGTGGTCCCCCGCTCGCTGGCGGAAGAACCGGGCGAGGCGGTGGCGGCGCTGCGCCTGGAAGGGCTGCCGCGGCGGACCGTGGCCCTGCTCTGGGCGGCGAACCGGCCCCGCGGCGCCGCGCCACAACGCTTTCTCACCATTGCCCGCGACCACTTGACCGGGGTGATGGGTGACGGCTGACGGGCTATTGGCTATTGAGCCAATGTGCTAGTTGGTGTGAGTTGCGAAGAGGCCCTCGATCGGGTAAGAGCGCGGTGCTTGGAACCGCCTCACCCGACGGAGGACCCCCATCATGGTATCGGAGAGCGAAGGTGCCTGCCCGTGGACGTTCGAGGATTTCTGCCTGTGGACGTACTGCATTGTCGACGAGGTGTGGCGGCAAGTCGCGCCCCAGTGCCGGCGACCGGGGCCGGCACCAGTCTGCTCCGATGCCGAACTGGTGACGATGGCCCTGGTCAGCGAATGCTGCGGCTGGGACCAGGAAACCGAAGCCGTCAGCCGCTGGCAGCAGCACCGCGACCTGTTCCCGCACCAGCCCTCGCGCACCCGCTTCAATCGCCGCCACCGCGCCTTGCAAAGGGCGATCAACGAACTGCGCCGCCTGCTCCTCGCCACGCTCGATCTGGCGCAAGACCGGCAGTGCGTCATCGCCTCCCTGCCCATCCCGGTCATTCGTTTCCACCTCGTGCCCAGCGCCAACCGGGCGGCCTGGCAGGCCTACGAGGCCCGCTTCGGCCGGGTACCCTCCAAAAGATCACCATCTTCGGCTACAAGCTCTACCTGTTGGTGACGCTGTCGGGGGTGATCCTCGATTTCGTCCTGGCCCCCGCCAACGTGCTGGAGTTGCACGCCGGGCAGGAGGTCTTGGAAGAGCACACCGATCTGGAGACGCTGGGCGACAAGGCCTTCGTCAGCGCCCCGGTGGCCGAGCGCTTGTGGACCGAGAACCGCGTGCGGCTGCTGACCATCCCGCGCCGCAACGAACAGCGGCAGGTGCCCAAGCCCCTGCGCCGTCTGCTCAATGGCGCCCGCCAGGTCGCCGAGACGGTCAACAGCCAACTGGCCGAGCAATTCCACATCGAGGTCAACCACGCCCAGCGTTTCTGGGGGTTGACCGCCCGGCTGCTGACCAAACTGTCCGCGCATACCCTGTGCGTTCATCTCAATCGGCTCCTGGGCAAGCCCGCTGTCCTCCACCTCAAGGAACTCGCCTTTCCTATTTGGGTGGGAGACTGGACGGCGCGCTGGGAATCGAGGGATCAGATCAGCCCTTGCCGGGCGGCCAGGGCGGCGGCTTCGCGACGGTTGCGCACCCCCAGCTTGCCCAGGATGTTGGCGACGTGATTGTTGACGGTGCGGGGACTGACGAACAGTTGCGCGGCAATCTCCGGATCGGTCAGGTGCTGGCAGAGAAGTCCCAAGACTTCCTGCTCGCGGAAGGTGAGATCAACGTCGGCTGGCGCCGGTTGCCCGCGTAGCAGAACATGTGTCGGCGCGATCGACGGCGTCGAATCAAGCGCGGCCAGCGCCTCCCTGATGGCGTCCGCCCAGAGGAGTTGTCGACCGGCCTCCCACCCGTGTGTGAACGCCACGTCCCCGAGTGCGGCCCGGGCATCGGCCCTGTCTGCCTGACCTTCATGTCTGCCAGGACATCCATAAATCCGGTCGCATCCTTCTTGGCCGCGATGGCCCCCAGCAGGTGTGCCGCCCGCTCTGGCTGGGGCGTTGTCAGCATGACCTGGGCCAGATCAGCGACGGTGTACATGATGATGCGTTCATCACCCAGCCCTTGGGCGATTGCAACGACTTGCGCATACTGGAGCAGCAGTGCTGAACGAGGTACGCCACAAC
>CAWBAQ010000006.1:0-271946 GCA_963786795.1 uncultured Actinomycetota bacterium | reverse complement strand
ACCCGCGAGGGCGCTGTTCTCGGTCGTGCTGGAAGTCCCGCGACCACGTCTCGGACGCTCTACGACTCCGCGATGCCGTACGCGATGTTCTTCAGCCGGCGGCCAGGCCGTGCACTACTCCACGCGACTTCGCCGCCCGCGGCTACAACGGCGCCTCCCACGGCTGCGTCAACGTCCGCGACTACTGCCGGCATCGCAGTCCCTGTTCGACCAGGTCCGCGTCGGCGACAAGGTCGATCGTCTACCGCTCCTGACGTCGCCGACCCGGCGACAAAGTCACCGCCGAGCCCGGGACAAAGTCACCGTCGAGCCGGGGCAAAGTCACCGTCGAGCCGGGCCTTAGTCACCGGAGGCCCGGCTCGACCGGAACTAGGCCCGCGGCTCGACCGGGACTCACCCGGCTCGGGATCAAGCCCGGGCTCGACGGGACAGTGTCCGGGGTCGGCGGGCGAGGGTCGAGACGGAGCGTGGCGCCGCGGTTGGCGGCCAGCCACACCTTGGTGCCGGTCTCCAGCCCGAGCTCGCGCGCGTGCGACCGGGTGAGCACCACCGAGACGTCGTCGTCCTCGATCGGCGCGCGCTCCCCCGCCTACGCCCCGCCGAGCGCGGTGACCGGCCGCACGGTCAGCCGCACCTCGAAGCCGACCCGCAGCAGCCGGGCGACCTCGCCGGCACCGCGTCGGGCGCCCGGCGCGGTGAACACGTCGATGTCGTGCGGCCGGACCAGCTGGCCGTCGAGCGTGGTGACCGGGCCGAGGAAGCTCATCACGAAGTCGTTCGCCGGCTCGTCGTAGAGCTCGTCGGGCGCGCCGATCTGCTCGATCCGGCCGTCGTTGATCACCACGATCTCGTCGGCGACCTCGAGCGCCTCCTCCTGGTCGTGGGTGACGAAGACCGTGGTCACGTGCACCTCGTCGTGCAGCCGGCGCAGCCAGTCGCGCAGCTCCTTGCGGACCTTCGCGTCGAGCGCGCCGAACGGCTCGTCGAGCAGCAGCACCTTCGGCTCGACGGCCAGCGCGCGGGCCAGCGCCATCCGCTGCCGCTGCCCGCCGGAGAGCTGCGAGGGCAGCCGGTGCGCGAACTGCGAGAGGTGCACGAGCTCGAGCAGCTCGTCGACCCGCGCGCTTGACCTCGGCCTTCGGGCGCTTGCGGATCTCCAGGCCGAAGGCGACGTTCTTCGCCACGCGTCATGTGCTTGAAGGCGGCGTAGTGCTGGAAGACGAAGCCGACGTTGCGCTTCTGCGGCGGCAGGTGCGTCGCCTCGGCGCCCTCGATGCTGACCGTGCCCGGTGTCGGCCGTACTCCAGCCCGGCGATGATCCGCAGCAGCGTCGACTTGCCGCCGCCGGTCGGGCCCGAGCAGCGCGGTCAGCTGCCCGGTCGGGATGTCGAGACGTTGACGTCGTCGAGGGCGACGAAGTCGCCGAACCTCTTGTCGACGTCCTGTGACCTCGATGCTCATGCAGTTGCCTCCTTGGGGTCGCGAGCGAGGCGAGACGACCGACGATGCAGAGCACGCTGACGAAGGCCAGCAGGAACGGCGTCGGCGTACGCCGTCGTCTGCTCGAAGTTCTGGTACTTCTGCTCGACCACCAGGGTCGCGGTCTGGGTCTGGCCGGCGATGTTGCCGGAGACCACCTTCACGGCGCCGAACTCGCCGAGCGACCGGGCGAGGCTGAGCACGACGCCGTAGACGACGGCCCACTTGATGCTCGGGCAGCGTGATCCGCCAGAAGGTCTGGACGGCGTTGGCGCCGAGGCTGCGGGCGGCCTGCTCCTGCTCGTCGCCGATCTCCTCGAGCACCGGCACGACCTCGCGGATCACCAGCGGCAGCGCCACGAAGCAGGTCGCCATGATCATGCCGGGGGTGGCGAAGATGATCTGGATGCCCGGTCTCCAGCGCCGGGCCGAACCAGCCGTCGCGGCCGTGTAGACCAGCAGCAGCGCGAGGCCGACGACCACCGGCGACACCGCCAGCGGCAGGTCGATCAGCGCGGACAGCACCCGCTTGCCCGGGAACCCGTAGCGCACCAGCAGCAGCGAGATGCCGACGCCGAAGACCAGGTTGATCAGCGACCGCCGAGAGCGCGACCATCGGCGGTCAGCTGCAGCGCGTGCGATCACGTCGCGGGTCGGTGAGCGCGTCGGTGCAGCGCCGTCGAGGCCGTCCGCGAAGGTCGTGCTTGACGACCAGCGACGACCGGCCAGGCGACCAGGAGGAAGACGTAGCCGACCGCGAGCAGCGCGCAGCGCCCACCTGACGCGGGGCGTCGCGCAGACGGGCTCTAGCCACGGCGGGCCACCCTCCGCTGGATGACGTCGAGCGCGACGATCACGACCAGCGCGACGACGAGCAGCACCGTGGCGACGCGCCGCGGCCGCGGCCGGGTTGCCGTTCTCGATGTAGGTGAGCACGCGCACCGAGACGACCTCGGTCGGAACGGCAGGTTGCCGCGAGAGCAGCACCAGCGAGCCGTACTCGCCGATCGCCGCGGGCGAAGGACAGCGCCGCGCCGGCGGCGATCGCCGGCACCAGGCTCGGCAGGATGACCCGCCGGAAGATCGTCAGCCGGCTGGCGCCGAGCGAGGCGGCCGCCTCCTCGACGTCGGGCTCGAGCTCCTCGAGCACCGGCTGCACGGTCCGCACGACGAACGGCAGCGTCACGAACGCGAGCGCGAGGAACACCGCCGTCTCGGGTGTTGGCCGACGTTCACGCCCGAGCGGGCTCTGCGGCCCGTAGAGCGACAGCAGCACCAGGCCGGCGACGATCGTCGGCAGCGCGAACGGGATGTCGATGACCACGTCGAGCACCGCCTTGCCCCGGAACCGGTCGCGGACCAGCACCCAGGCGATGACCGTGCCCATCACCACGTTGACCAGCGGTGACCAGCAGCGACTGGCACGACCGTCAGCCGGACGGCGGCCAGCGTCTGCGGGTTGGTGAGCGTGTCGACGAAGCCGTCCCAGCCGCCGCCGGCGGCCGTGACGACGACGGCGGCCAGCGGGATCAGCACGAGCAGGCTGAACCAGATCATCGCGACGCCGAGGCCGAGCGCCGGACCCGGCGTCAGGTGTGCGAGCCGGCCCGCGCCGCGCCGCGGCGCTTGCGCGCCGGCCGGCCCGGCCGCGGTGCATGCGGTCCGCGACAGGGCGGCGGTCACTCGACGTCCTTGCCCGGTCTCCTGCCTGGATCTTCGGTGACGATGCCCGGTTCGTCCTCGTCGAAGAACTTCGTCGTTCGGCCTCGGCCCAGCCGCCGAAGTCGCTCGTCGATGGTGAGCAGCTTCTCCGGGCGTCGGGAACGGGTCGGCTCGGGTCGTTGGCACCCTCGACCTCGGCACGTCGACGCCGTCGACGAGCGGGCGGAAGCCGGACTTGGCGTAGTCGGCCTGCGCCTCCGTGCTGGTCAGGAAGTCGAGGAACTCCTGCGGCCGTCGGCGTCGGCGTCCGTCGGTGACCGCGCCCGGGTTCTCGATCAGCAGGGTGTCGTCCGGGACGATGTAGTCGAAGTCCGCGCCGCTCTGCCGGGCCAGGATCGCCTCGTTCTCGTAGGAGAGCAGCACGTCGCCGGTGCCGCTCGGTGAACGCGGTGGTGGCGTCGCGGCCGCTGCCCGGCAGGGCGACGATGTTGCTCGAAGAACTTGGTCAGGTACGCCTTGGCGTCCGCCTCGGTGCCGCCGTTGGCCGATGACGTGGCCGCAGGCGGCGAGGATGTTCCATTGCGCGGAGCCGGACGAGGCCGGGTTGGGCGTGACGATCTCGACGCCGGGCTTGACCAGGTCGTCCCAGCCCTGGATGTTCTTCGGGTTGCCCTTGCGGACCACGATCGACCACGACCGAGTGGGTGCACGATGCCCTTGGTCGGCGTCGTCCTTCCAGTCGTCGGCGACGAGCCCTGCGTCGACGAGCCGGGTCACGTCGGGCTCGAGGGAGAAGTGGACGACGTCGGCGTCCTGGCCGGCCTCGACCGCGCGGCTCTGGTCGCCGGAGGCGCCGTACGACGTCTTGAAGGTGACGTCCTTGCCCGCGGCGGTGCCCTGGAAGTCCGCGATGACGCGGCTTGTTGGCCGCCTCGAGGACCGAGAAGCCGACGAGGTTGAGCGTGTCGTCGCCTGCGAGCCGGACGCCGCCGGCGTCGCGCCGCAGGCGGTCAGGGCCAGCAGCGCCGCGACGGAGGCGCGACCGCGGCCTTGAACTTGATTTCATGTGTGACTCGTCCTCTGTCTCGGCCGCACGCTCGGAGGCAGTGACGTACTAATGTCGAGTAGACTTACTCGACTTTAGTCGATACTGATCCGATCTCGCATCGTCCGGACGTGCGGCGTGTCGCGACTCACACGACGCTCGGGACGGCGCGACGATCCGGACGTGACGGGCTATCGCGTGCGGCGCGTCGTAGCATGGCGACCGAGGATACGGGCACCTGATCGTGCGGCCAGGCGGCGAACGCGTCACTGGCACCACGGCAGGAAAGAAGGCGACGTCAGCGTGACCAAGCAGGTCAAGCAGCTCGACCGCGTCATCATCCGGTTCGCCGGCGACTCCGGCGACGGCATGCAGCTCACCGGCGACCGGTTCACCCAGGAGATCGGCGTCGTTCGGCAACGACCTGTCGACGCTGCCCGAACTTCCCCGCCGAGATCCGGGCGCCCCAGGGCACGCTGCCCGGGCGTCTCGTCGTTCCAGGTGCACTTCGCCGACCACGACATCCTCACCGCCGGGCGACGCGCCCGACGTGCTGGTCGCGATGAACCCGGCCGCGCTGAAGGCCAACCTCGGCGACCTGCCGCAAGGGCGCGACGATCATCGTCGACACCCACGACTTCACCGCGCGCAACCTGACCAAGGCCGGCTACGCCGACAACCCGCTCGAGGACGACTCCCTCGCCGAGTACGCACGTGCACGCCGTCGACCTGACCGGCATGACGGTCGAGGCGGTCAAGGAGTTCGGCCTGTCCCGCAAGGACGCCGCCCGCGCGAAGAACATGTTCGCGCTCGGGCTGCTGTCGTGGATGTACGGCCGCCCGACCGAGGCCACGATCGCGTTCCTCGAGCGGCGGTTCGCCAAGGTCGCCCGACATCCGCGACGCCAACATCACGGCGTTCAAGGCCGGCTGGAACTTCGGCGAGACCACCGAGGCGTTCGTCGTCCAGTACGAGATCAAGCCGGCCGCCGATGGCCGCCGGCACCTACCGCAACATCACCGGCAACCTGGCGCTGGCCTACGGCCTGGTCGCCGGCGCGGCGCAGTCCGGGCTGCCGCTGTTCCTCGGCTCCTACCCGATCACCCCGGCCTCCGACATCCTGCACGAGCTGAGCAAGCACAAGCGCGTTCGGCGTCACCACGTTCCAGGCCGAGGACGAGATCGCCGGCATCGGCGCCGCCCTCGGCGCCGTCGTTCGCCGGCTCGCTCGGCGTCACCACCACCTCCGGCCCCGGCATCGCGCTGAAGTCCGAGACCATCGGCCTCGCCGTGATGACCGAGCTGCCGCTGCTCGTCGATCGACGTCCAGCGCGGCGGCCCGTCGACCGGGCTGCCCACCAAGACCGAGCAGGCCGACCTGCTGCAGGCGATGTTCGGCCGCAACGGCGAGGCGCCGGTGCCGATCGTCGCGCCGCAGTCGCCCGGCCGACTGCTTCGACGCCGCCGTCGAGGCCGCCCGGATCGCGGTCACCTACCGCACCCCGGTGATGCTGCTCTCCGACGGCTACCTCGCCAACGGCTCCGAGCCGTGGCGGATCCCCGACGTCGACGACCTGCCGCAGATCGACCCGGACTTCGCCACCGAGCCCAACCACGACCGACGCCGACAAGGGCGACGAGGCCGAGTTCTGGCCCTACCTGCGCGACGAGGAGACCCTCGCCCGGCCGTGGGCGATCCCCGGCACCGCCGGGCCTCGAGCACCGCATCGGCGGCCTGGAGAAGGGCGACGGGCACGGCAACATCTCCTACGACCCCGCCAACCACGACTTCATGGTCCGCACCCGCGCAGGCCAAGGTCGACCGGATCGCCGAGTCGCTCCCGCCGCTCGAGGTCGACGACCCGACCGGCGCAGGCGCAAGGTGCTGGTGCTCGGCTGGGGCTCGACGTACGGCCCGATCGGCGCCGCCGTCCGCCGGGTCCGCAACGCCGGCCTGCGACGTCGCCCAGGCGCACCTGCGCCACCTCAACCCGTTCCCGCAGCGACCTCGGCGAGATCCTCAAGCGCTACGACGCGGTGATGGTCCCCGAGATGAACCTCGGCCAGCTCTCGCATGCTGCTCCGGGCGAAGTACCTCGTCGACGTCGTCGGCTACAACCACGTCCGCGGCCTGCCGCTGCAAGGCCGCCGAGCTCGCCGAGGCGATCACCGACCTGATCGGCGCGACCGAGCCGTCGACGTCGAGCTCGACCGTCGAGACCACCACGAGGAGGCTCGTCCGATGACGCACCACCGAGCTCCCGTTCCCCGGCCTGCGCGGCACCGAGCGTCCCCGACGGCCGACGCCCCGCAGAACCGCAAGGAGTTCACCTCCGACCAGGAGGTCCGCTGGTGCCCCGGCTGCGGCGACTACGCCGTGCTCGCGGCCGTCCAGGGCTTCCTGCCCGACCTCGGCCTCAAGCCGCGAGAACATCGTGTTCGTCTCCGGCATCGGCTGCTCCTCGCGGTTCCCCTACTACCTCGACACCTACGGCATGCACTCGATCCACGGCCGCGCCCCGGCGATCGCCACCGGCCTCGCCACCGCCCGCGAGGACCTGTCGGTCTGGGTCGTCACCGGCGACGGCGACGCGCTGTCGATCGGCGGCAACCACCTGATCCACGCGCTGCGCCGCAACGTGAACCTGACGATCCTGCTGTTCAACAACCGGATCTACGGCCTCACCAAGGGCCAGTACTCCCCCACCTCCGAGCCCGGCAAGGTCACCAAGTCCACCCCGATGGGCTCGCTGGACAACCCGTTCAACCCGGTCTCGCTGGCGCTCGGCGCCGAGGCGCACCTTCGTGGCCCGCACCATCGACTCCGACCGCAAGCACCTCACCGCGGTGCTCTCCGCGGCCGCCGCCCACCGCGGCACGTCGCTGGTGGAGATCTACCAGAACTGCCCGATCTTCAACGACGGCGCCTTCGACGCGATCAAGGACAACGACACCAAGGCCGACGCGATCATCCCGCTGGTGCACGGCGAGCCGATCCGCTTCGGCAGCCGAGCGGCCAGCTCGGCGTCGTCCGCGACCCGGCCACCGGCGGCGTCGAGGTCGTCGACGACCGCCGACGACCGGCGCGACGCTGCTCGTCCACGACGCCCACGCCGACGACCCGACCACCGCGTTCGCGCTCTCCCGGCTCACCGACGCCGGCGTCCTCAACCACGCGCCGATCGGCATCTTCCGCCAGGTCGAGCGCCGACGTACGACGACCAGGCGCGCGAGCAGATCGCCACCGCCAGCCAGGGCACCGACGACCGCAGCGCCGGCGCTGGCCGGCCTGCTCGCCGGCGGCGACACCTGGACCGTCGTCTGACCGGTCGCTGGCTTGACGTGCCCGAGGCGCTCGCCGAGCGCCGCTGGTTCGAGGTGCCCGAGGCGCTAGCCGAGGGCCTCGAAACCTCAGCACCTGAGGCTGGCGAGGTTTCGAGGCGACTCCGCTAGCGCTCCGCCGCACCTCAACCAGCGGGGGGCGCGCCTCGACCCGCGCGGTGTCCGGTCAGTGGTCAACGCCTGGTTGACCCCTGACAGGTGCCGTAGCCTGGGGCTGTGGGCGAGACGCGTCGCGGAGTGCTCCTGGGCCTGGCGGCCTGGACGTTGTGGGGGTTCTTCCCGCTCTACTGGCCGCTGCTCGAGCCGGCCGGCGCGGTCGAGATCCTGGCGCACCGGATCTTCTGGTCGATGATCGTGATGCTCGGCGTCGTCCTGGTCGACTGCGCAAGCGGGCCAGCCTGCGCGCGACGCTCGCCGACCGCCGCACCCGCTGGCTGCTCGTCGCTGGCCGCGGTGCTGATCACCGTCAACTGGGGCACCTACATCTACGGCGTCAACAGCCACCACGTCGTGGAGACGTCGCTCGGCTACTTCATCAACCCGCTGGTCTCGGTCCTGCTCGGCGTGGTCGTCCTCGGCGAGCGGCTGCGCCGGCTGCAGTGGGCGGCCCTCGCGCTGGCCGCGGTCGCGGTGCTGGCGCTGACCGTGGAGTACGGCCGGCCGCCGTGGATCTCCCTGGTCCTGGCCTTCTCGTTCGGCTGCTACGGGCTGGCCAAGAAGAAGGCGAACGCCGGTGCGGTCGAGAGCCTGGTCGTCGAGACGCTGGTGGTCTCGCCGGTGGCGCTGGGCTACCTCGTGTTCCTGACGGCGACCGGCGCCTCGACGTTCGGGGGCAACGGCGCCGGGCACGTCCTGCTGATCGTCGGCACCGGTGTGGTCACGGTGATCCCGCTGCTCTGCTTCGGCGGCGCCGCGACCCGGATCCCGCTGAGCACGCTCGGGCCTGATGCAGTACCTCACCCCGACCGTGCAGTTCCTGCTCGGCATCCTGTTCTTCCACGAGCCGATGCCCGCGATGCGGTGGGTCGGGTTCTCGCTGATCTGGCTCGCGCTGGTGCTGTTCACCGCCGAGACGCTGCGGCACCGGCACCGGCAGCGGCTGCGGCGTCCGACCCGGAGGAGACAGGTCCGCCTGACCCGCGGGACACGCGCTGCGCGTGACCTGACCCGCGCTGCGGTCGTTGAGGGGGCATCGACCCGGGCATCAGCCGCCCGGGCCCTCTCCGAGAAGGAGTACCCAGCATGCGGAGAACCCGCACGACTCAGGTACTGGCCGCAGCGACAGCCGCAGCCGCGATCGCCGGCCTCTCGCTCTCGTCCAACGCAGCCGCCGTCACCACCACCCCCGACGCGCCGGCTCCGCCGTCACCACCGGACAGCCGCGCCGGCGCGCTGGTCAAGCCGACCCAGGCCCAGGCCGACGCGGTCGCCGCGGTCGTCAAGGCCAGCCCCGGCGCCCGCGCCACGTGGGACGCCCGGTTCGGCACCCCGCGCACGCTGACCCCGGCGCTCGGCAGGACCCTGTCCGGTCCCGCGCAGCGGCAGCGCCGTCGACGTGGCCAGGGCCTGGCTGTCCGCCAACAAGGCGATGCTCGGCCTGTCCGCCGCCGACATCGACGCGCTGCAGCTGCGCCGCGACCACGTGCTCCCGGGCACCGGCACCCACGTCGTGCAGTTCATCCAGACCTTCGACGGCGTCGCCGCCGCCCGCGGTGGCTCGCTCGGCCTCGCGGTCCAGCAGGACGGCTCGGTGCTGGCCTACACCGGCGAGACGATCCGCTCCGGCAGCCTCGCTCGGTCAGCTACAAGCTGTCGTCGTCCGACGCGCTCAAGGGCGTGGCCGCGAAGATCGCGAACGCGCTGACCTTCGCGCCGTCCAAGACCGGCACCAAGGCCGGCTACGACGTGTTCGCCAAGGGCCCGTTCGCCGCCTCGTCGTACGTCAAGAAGGTCGCCTTCCCGACGGCCGACGGCGCCCGCGCGGCGTACTCCGTGCTGTTCGTCGAGCACCTCGACGAGGGCTACCAGGTCGTCGTCGACGCGGAGACCGGCAAGCAGCTCTACAAGTCCAGCCTCGTCCAGCACGAGTCCGGCGGCACGATCTACGACAACTACCCGGGCGCCCCGGCCGGCGGCCAGCCGCGCCACGTGTCCTTCGGCCCAACGACGCCTCCCCCGGCGGGTACGTCGACCCGACCGGCCTGACCGGGCATCGGCATCACGACGTTCGGCAACAACGCCAACGCGCACGCGAACTGGTCGAACTTCGAGGTCCCGGCCGACCAGGGCCCGCGCCCGGTCAGCCCGACGGGCCAGTTCGACTACCGGTTCGCCGACCACTGGGGCACGTCGAAGTGCGACCCGACGTCCTACCCGCAGGACCAGGACGCCGCGAGCACGAACCTCTTCTACCAGCACAACCGGATCCACGACGAGTACTACCGGCTCGGCTTCACCGAGTCCGCCGGCAACTTCCAGCTGACCAACAAGGACCCCGACCCGACCACCGGCGGCAACCCCGGCGACGCGATCCAGGGCCTCGTCCAGGCCGGCGCCGCTCTCCGGCGGCTCCCCGACGTACACCGGTCGCGACAACGCCTACATGCTCACGCTGCCCGACGGCATCCCGCCGTGGAGCGGGATGTTCCTGTGGGAGCCGATCGACGACGCGTTCGAGGGCCCCTGCGCCGACGGCGACTTCGACGCCGGCGTCATCCAGCACGAGTACTCCCACGGCCTCTCGAACCGCTACGTCGGCACCGAGGACGGCTCGCTGGGCACCCACCAGTCCGGCTCGATGGGTGAGGGCTGGGGCGACTGGTACGCCCTGGACTACCTGCACCGCAACGGCTACCAGAAGGACTCGGTCCTCGGTGGCTACGTGACCGGCAACAAGTCCCGCGGCATCCGCAACTGGGCCTACGACCAGAACCCGACCACCTTCGGCGACATCGGCTACGACCTGGTCGGGCCCGGAGGTGCACGCCGACGGCGAGATCTGGACCGCGACGCTGTGGCAGATGCGCAAGGCGCTGGTCGCGAAGTACGGCCAGATCGCCGGCTCCGACATCGCCGAGCACATCGTCACCGACGCGATGCCGCTGAGCCCGAACAACCCGTCGATGCTCGACGAGCGCACCGCGATCATGACCGCGCTCGACAACCGCTACCACGCGCGCGTCCGACTTCGACTCGCTCGTCGACACCGTCTACTCGGTGTTCGCGCAGCGCGGCATGGGTCTCTCGGCGCACAACACGGTCAGCGACGCCGACCCGACCGGCGGCAACGACACCGACGGCGTCCCCGGCTTCGACAACCGCAACCCGGCGCTGAACGGCACGATCACCGGCACCGTCCTCAACGCCTCGACCGGCAAGCCCGTCGAGGGCGCGCGGATCATGCTCGGCAGGTTCGAGGCCCGCACCACCCCGGTCGCCACGACCGGCCCGACCGGCACCTTCCGGATCACGGCCACCCAGGCGACGTACCCGCTCACCGTGCAGTCGCGGGGCTTCGGCTCCAAGACGTTCGACGGGGTCGCGGTGACCGCAGGGCAAGACGACCACGAAGAACCTGTCGCTGGCGCCGAACCTCGCGTCGAAGACCTTCGGTGCCGTCTCGGTCTCCGGTGACGCCGGTGCGGCGATGGACGACACCGAGGCGAGCTCGTGGAAGACCACGAAGGGCGGCAAGGCCGTCATCAAGCTGGCCAAGGAGTCGGTCGTCAACACGGTGCAGGTCAGCGCCTACACCAACAGCCGGTTCGAGGGTCTGAAGAGCTTCACCCTGCAGACCAGCACGGACGGCGTGAACTGGAAGACGCAGAACGTCGGCGGCACCAACGCCTTCGGCTACCAGGCCCCGCGCCCGGTGGTCCCGGACCTGCACTACAAGACGTTCACGCTGCCGACGCCGACCAAGGCGGGCTTCATCCGCTTCTGGGCCGACGAGCCGCAGGGCAACACGAAGACGAACGTCCAGGTCGGCGACATCCAGGTGTTCAGCACCACGACCTCCGGCCTCACCCCGCCGCCCCCGCCGCCGCTCGACGCGCCGGTGACCGAGAAGTTCACGATCGCCGCGGGCAACCCGGCCAACGTGGTCTCCCCGGGCGTGGTCGGCACGGAGCTGGAGAACACCTGCACCGTCCCGCCGGCCAGCCAGGACAGCGACGGCCACGTCTCGGTGCTGAAGGGTGAGGCCAACGACGGCCAGCACGCCTTCAGCCTCGCGGCCGGAGCGACGGCGGTGGACGCCGACGTCTACATCTACGACGCCGACTGCGTGCAGCTCGCGTCGTACGCCACGGAGTCCGCCAACGAGGCGGGCACCATCCCGTCCGGTGCGGCGTACATCCTCACCTCGCTGTACGCCGGCGCGGCAGCCGACATGACGCTGACGATCACCGACACCAAGTAGCAGGCCACCGGCTCGGGCCGGTCACGACGCGAAGGCCCCGTCCCACCCCTCGTGGACGGGGCCTTCGCCCTGCCCGGGCCTCTCCGGCCCGCCTACGCTTGCGACGTGACCGAGCCCGTCTCTCCCGTCGCACCGGCGCTGTCCGGCCGGGTGATGATGAACCAGGACTGGCGGGACCTGACGTTCCTGCACTGGGCGGTCGAGCCGAGCCGCGTGCAGCACTACCTGCCGGCGGGTGTCCGGCCGGACACCCTCGACGGCGTGACGTACGTCGGCCTGATCCCGTTCCGGATGGTCGACGCCGGGCTCGCCCGCGGTCCGGGGGTCCCCTGGGCGGGGTCGTTCCTGGAGACCAACGTGCGGCTGTACTCGGTCGACGACACCGGCCGGCGCGGCATCGTGTTCCTGAGCCTCGACACCGACCGCTCGCTGGTGGTGGCGGAGCACGGGCGGCCTTCGGCCTGCCCTACCGCTGGGCACGGATGCGGTACGACGCCCGGGGTGACGTGCACACGTACGACGCGCGGCTGCGCTGGCCGGGCACCCGGGCGACGAGCCACGTCGCCGTACGCGCCGGAGCACCCCGCGAGAGCACCCCGCTCGACGACTTCGTCAGCGCCCGGTGGGGACTGCACGTGCGGTGGTGGGGCCGGACGCTCTACGTCCCCAACACCCACGGCCGCTGGCCGATCCACGACGCCGAGGTGCTCGCGCTCGACGACGGACTGCTGGACTCGGTGGGGCTGGGCGAGCTCGCTCACCGCTCGCCCGACCACGTGGCGTTCAGCCCCGGGGTGCACACGGAGTTCGGCTTCCCCAGCGACGCCGCCCGACCCCGCGGCGACTAGGCCGTTCAGCCGTGTCGGGTGAAGTCGATCTCGATGAGGTTGTCGGTGGGGTGGATCTCGAGGTCGGGGTCGTGGCTGCGGGCCGGGCCGGCGTGCTGGCCGGGTGGGGTGATCTGGTGGGTGCCGGTGTGGTCTTGGAGGTAGACGATGCCGTGCGGGTCGCGCCACAGGTAGATCCCGGCGAAGGGCTGCCGGAGCACCCAGTGGCCGTGGGTCTTGATCCGGTGGTGGAACCGGCCCAGCGGGTCCGAGGTTCCCGATCCGGGTGGACCAGTGCCGTTCGGGTCCGGTGGCGTGGGTGGGGTCGTAGGCCAGGGTGTGGTCCACGTCGAGGTGCCGGCTGCTGGTGCCGGCGAAGGGGAACACGTCGGCGGGTGCGAGCAGCCGGACCGCCTCGCGGAGCCGGTCGGGCAGCTCGTAGGCGTCCACGGGTGCCTGGTGGGCGAGGTCGATGACCGGTCGGATGACGTAGTCGTGCAGCGGGCGCAGGTGCTCGTGCACGAACCCGTGGGTGACCGGACCCTCCCCCTCCCAACGCACCACCCCACCTTCCCCGGACGTGAGGTCGTCGGCGGCGAAGTGCAGGTACAGGGTCAGCGACGGCAACAGCTTCGACCAGTCGAACACGAACTCCGGTCCCGCCCGGTCGGGCGGTGGATCCGCTGGCGCCGTGCGGTGGACGCGGCGCTCGGTGGCTCGTGGTCGCGGTGGTGTGCTCGGATCCGGTGGGGTGAGCCAGTCCGGTAGCCGGGTGGGGGTGAACCCGACCCGCCGCGCGAACAGCATCCATCCGGGCCAACGCATCGACGGGCACCTCCGGCTGGTCCGTCGCACGGCTCCGGGGTCGACGGGGAGCCCGGCGTCAACGGGAAGCCCGGCGTCGACGGGGAGCTCGCGGTGGCGGGGGTGTCGGCGCGGTGGGCGGCGAAGGCGGCGAGCAGCTCGACCGCGCGGACCGGGTTCGCCAGCAGCGCGACGGCCTTGACCCGGCGCAGCTCCTCCACGTCGGGATCGCCGAACGCGGCCAGCGCGTCGGCCAGGAACGCGACCGTGGCGTCCAGCCGGGCGATCACCCCGACCGTGGAGCGGACGTAGAACCCGGCGATGCCCGCCTCGCTGGACCGGGTCCGTCGCGCGAACTGCTCCCGGGCGGCGGCTTCCTCGCGGGCCGCCGCGGCCGCCGGGTCAGCGGCGACGATCCTGCCGGCCAGCCGGGTCTCGAACCGGCCCCAGGGCAGCGACCCGTCCACGAACCCGACCATCGCCGCGTCCACCACCCCGGCGGCCGCCACCGAGAGGTGCCGCGTCCTGGCCGCGACCAGCCGCGCGTTCGACACCCGGGCCCGACGGGCCACCACCCGGGCCCAGATCAACGGCAACCGGCCCCGGACATCGAGCGCGTCGGCGACCAGCCGCCGCGCCGACCACGGGCTCATCTGCATCCGGGCACCCAGCTCCGCGAACGCGAACTCCGCCACCGACGGCGTACCGACCCCACCCACCCGCACCGAGCGTTCCAACCCCGGCAACGCCCGCCATGAACCCGCGAGCGAGTCGCCCGAGTGCTGGTCCGCGAACGCCGCCGCCAGCACGAACAACCCCGCCTCCGCATCGGTCCGAAGCGCGTGCAGACGCGACACCTCATCCAGCGTCGCCTCGACGCTGTCGGGGATGGATCGCGTTACCTGCATGAGGAAACTCTCCCAGCCAGCACCGACACAAACCGCCCCGAAAGCCGGCTGAGACACCCGAATGTGGAGAAGTATTTCGATGAGTTTCGCGACCTGTGCGGGCCGCCGCCCGCGACGTGGGGGCCCCGACCCTCGCACCTCGACCAACGAGGAGACCGACGCAGCGACCAAGAGGCGAGCGATCGTGACGCCCAGCCCAAGGGACGCCCGGTCCCGGCGTGGTCCATGCTGGAGCCTGACGCGCTGACCCGACCCCAAGGAGTGCCGCTCGTGCCGTCCGCCGGGATGTCCCTGGAGCACCTGATCACCTGGGCGATGAAGGGCGGGCGGGCCCCGGTCGAGCTCACCGACGCGTCGGTCGAGCGGATCAACCTGGCCAGCGAGTACCTCCGCCTCGCGGGCCGGTCCGGCGCGGTCTACGGGCTCACCACCGGCGTCGGCGCGCTGCGCAACGTGCCGACCGACATCACGCCGAGCGACGGCACGTCCCACGCGCTGCGGCTCTGGCGCAGCCATGCCACCGGCTTCGGCGACACGTACGACGATGCGACCGCACGGGCCGCGATGGCGATCCGGCTGCACCAGATCACGTCCGGCCGCTCGGGCGTCAGCGCGGGGCTCGCGTCGTCCCTGGGGGCGGCCGTCGCCGAGGGCGCCGTGCCCGACCTGCACCGCTTCGGCTCCATCGGCACCGGCGACCTGGTGCCCCTCGCCGAGCTCGGGCTCACGCTCGTCGGGGAGCGGCCGTGGCGCTCCGGCTCGGTTCCGGTCGCGGCCCTCGACGACGGCGACGCGCTGCCGTTCATGTCCAGCAACGCACTGACCCTGGCCACGGCCGCGCTCGTGCACCGGCGGCTGGCGATGCTCTCGGAGGCGGCCGAGAAGGTGACGGCCCTGTCGGCGGTGGCGCTGCAGGCCTCGGTGCAGGCGTTCGACCCCCGCGTGCACGCCGGCCGGCCGGACGCCTCGCAGCAGGCCGTGGCCCGACGGCTCATGGAGCTGCTGGCCCCGGCCAGCTGGGTGCCGGCGCGGGTGCAGGACCCGTTCGCCCTGCGCACCGTGCCCCAGGTGCACGCGCCGTTCGTCGACGCGCTGGTGACGACCGAGCTGGCGGTGGTCGTCGAGGTCGACGACTCGACCGAGAACCCGCTCGTGACCGCCGACGGCACTCCGCTGCACCACGGCGGCTTCGTGACGGCCCGGCTCTCGGCCACGCTGGACGCCCTGCGCCAGGCGACGTACCCGGTCATCTCGCTCTCGGCCGCGCGGCTCTCCGCACTGATCAACCCGTCGTTGTCGGGCCTGCCGGCGTTCCTCGCGTCGGGCCCGGCCGGCAGCTCGGGCGTGATGATCCTGGAGTACCTCGCCCAGGACGCCCTCGCCCGTGCGCGGATCCTCACCACGCCGGTCTCGACCGGCCACGCCTCGGTCTCGCTGGGCCTCGAGGAGCACGCGAGCTTCTCCACGCAGGCGGTGTGGGCCAGCGAGCAGATGGTCGAGCTCGCGCCGGTCGTGCTCGGCTGCGAGCTGGTCGCCGCCGTCCGGGCGCTGCGCATGGACCCCGCACGCCTGCCGGACACCCCGGTCCGGCAGGTGTACGACGTCGCCGCGGCCGTGCTCGACGAGGACCGGGCCGACCGTCCCTTCACCGACGACCTCGCGGCCGCCGTACGCCTCGTGGAGAACGGGCTCCGGACGACGCCCTCGACCTGACGCGTCAGGAGAAGTCGAGCACGAGCCGGCCACGCACGCCGCCGGCCTCCAGCGTGCGGTGCGCCTGCTCGGCCCGCTCCGCGGGCAGCACCTGCGCGACGCGGAGCGTGTAGACACCGTCGGCGAGCTGCTGCTCGAGGACCTGCAGCAGGTCGTCGCGCCCGGCGGAGTTGTAGACCAGGACCGGGTGCACGGTGATGCCGCGCTCGGCGGGGCCGGTCCAGCCGCGGATCGTCCCGATCACGCCGCCGTCCTTGACCGCGGCCACGACCAGCTCCGTCTGCACGGCGCCGTCGACGAGTCCGTCGACTCCCTCGGGAACGACGGCGCGGACGTGGTCGGCGACGTCGTCACCCCGGCGCACGACGACGTCGGCGCCCAGGCTGCGCACGAGCTCCTCGTCCTTCTCCGCCGCGTCGGCGACGACCCGTAGGCCGTCGGCCTTGGCCATCTGCACGACGTACCCGCCGAACGCGCCCGCGGCGCCGGTCACCGCGAGGGTCTGTCCCGCGGTCAGCCCGAGCTCGTCGAGGACCAGGCGCGCGGTGAGCGCGTTCATCACGAACGTGGACCCGGCCGGGAAGTCGACGTCGTCGGGCAGGCGCAGCACGGACGCGTCAGGGACGACGACGTGGTCGACGTAGGCACCGCCCGCGTCACGGTAGGGCACGACCACGGCGGCGACCCGGTCCCCGATCCGCCAGCGCGACCCCTCGCCGACCTCGTCGACGACGCCCGCGGCGTCCGCGCCGGGGATGAACGGGCCCGACCGGTCGGCGTGCCGGTCCTTGTAGCGCCCGGCCCGGAGTGCCGTGTCGGTCGGGTTGACGGCCGCGGCGTGCACGCGGATGCGCACCTCGCGCGGTCCGGCGTGCGGCTCCGGGACGTCCAGCACCTTCAGGTTCTCCGGGCCGCCGTGCTCAGTCACTCCGATGGCTCTCATGGTCCTTCCAACACGGCCCGCACGCCCTGCCTTCCCGATCCTGCGCTTGGATGCGCCCAGGAGACTGGCGCCATGACCAACCAGGCGCGCCTCATCGAGACGACCGCACCGCGCGACCCGGCCGGCGTGGTGCTGGTGCTGCACGGCGGAGCTTCGCGCCGCGAGACGGTGCGGGTCAGCCCCACGCAGCTGTCGGTGCTGCGGATGATCCCGATCGCGGCGAGGGTCGCCCGGGTCGGCCGCGGCCGGCTGGCGGTCTTCCGCCTGCTGAACTCCACGCGCGGGTGGGACGCCGGGCACACGCCCGTGGACGACGTGACCTGGGCGCTGTCGCAGCTGCGCGAGCGGTTCGGGGACGGCCTGCCGGTCGGTCTCGTCGGCCACTCGCTCGGCGGACGCGCGGCGATCCTCGCGGGCGACCAGCGCGACGTCCGCAGCGTGGTGGCGCTGGCACCTTGGTTGTACGCCGACGACGGGCAGCGCGACCTGCGCGGTCGGCGGGTGCTCTTCGTGCACGGCGACCAGGACCGGATCGCCAGCCCGGCCCGATCGCTCCGGGTGGCGGAGGACCTGCGCCGCAGCACGGACGTCGACTACCTGCGCGTCCCCGGCGGCAAGCACGCGATGCTCGCGCACCATCGGGTCTTCGACCGCGCGGCCGCGGACTTCGTCACCGCGACGCTGCTCGGCGACGACGTGCGGAGCTGATCCCGGACATGAGGAGGCCCCGGCGCGCAGCGCGCGCCGGGGCTCCGTAGTCGTCTCAGCCGGTCAGAAGACCCGTCGGCGGCTACCGCCGAGCGGGACGAAGTTCAGGATGAGTCCGACGATCAGCAGGATGATGCCGATCGTGGTCAGGATCGGGATGCTGGCAACCAGCCCGATGATGAGCAGGATCAGTCCGAGGACGACCATGGGGTGCTCCTTCTTGTGGGTGAACAAACAGCCTCCTGTACCCCACCCGCATCAAGACAATGCGTCCCCCACAGAAGTTTTACCTCCGGAGGCCGGACCGCTCGGGCCTAGGCGGTGCGCGTGGCGATGAGGACCGCGAAGGCGTCGAGGGCGTCGCGGACCGGGCCCTCGGGGATGGCCTTGAGCAGGTCCTGCGCCTCGCGGGCCATGTCGAGGACGTACTGCCGGGCCTCGTCCATCGCGGGGTGCTTGCGCAGCAGGTCCAGGGCCTCGGCGTGCAGCGCGTCGTCGGTGAGCTCGCCGGCCAGCAGGGTCAGCAGCCGTTCGTCGGCCGGGTCGGTGGAGCGCTGGGCCATCAGCACCGGCAGCGTCGGCACGCCCTCGCGCAGGTCGGTGCCGGGGGTCTTGCCCGACTCCACGGACTCCGACGCGACGTCGAGGATGTCGTCGGACAGCTGGAACGCGGCGCCGACCTTCTCGCCGTACGCCGTGAGGGCCTCCTCGACCTCGAGGGAGGCACCGGAGAACCGCGCGCCGTACCTCGCGGACGTCGCGATCAGCGAGCCGGTCTTGCCGGCCACCACGCGCAGGTAGTGCGCGAGCGCGTCCTCGTCGGGGCCGGGGGTCAGCGTCTCGAGGATCTGTCCCTCGACGAGCCTGGTGAACGTCTCGGCCTGGATGCGTACGGCGTCCGCGCCCAGCGTCGCGGTCAGCTCCGAGCTCTTGGAGAACAGGAAGTCACCGGTCAGGATCGCGACGTGGTTGTCCCAGCGGGAGTTGGCCGACTCGGCCCCGCGGCGCAGGTCCGCCTCGTCCATCACGTCGTCGTGGTAGAGCGAGGCGAGATGCGTCAGCTCGACGACGCACGCCGAGGTGACCACGCCGTCGCGGGTGGGGTCACCGGTCTCGGCGGCCAGCAGCACCAGCAGCGGACGGAAGCGCTTGCCGCCGGCGTGCATCAGGTGCCGGGCCGCGTTCGTGACGAACTCCGCCTCGCTCCGGATCTCCCGCTCGAGCCGCTCCTCCACCTCGATCATCCGGGCGCGCAGCCGTGCTTCGAGCTCGGCGTCGAGGACCGGCAGGGCCAGCGACGAGCTGCCGTCGGAGGTCGAGGTCATGGGGGCTTCCTCAGCGGACAAGTGGGTCAGCGGATGAACTGACCCGCGTTGGCGGCGAGGTCGAGGACCGGACCCGGGAAGATGCCCAGGACGACGGTCGCAGCGAACCCGACAGCGATCACGATAGTGGTGAGGATGCTGGGCATCATCACCACGGGTCCCTCCCCCACCGGCTCGGAGAAGAACATCAGCACGATCACGCGGGCGTAGAAGAACGCCGCCACCGCGCTGAGGACCACCGCGACGACCACGAGCGGCCACGCGCCCCCGGACACCGCGGACGCGAAGACCGCCCACTTGCCGGTGAAGCCCGACGTCAGCGGGATGCCCGCCATGGCGAGCAGGAAGAACGCGAAGACGCCGGCCACGAACGGGGACTCCTTGCCCAGCCCGGCCCAGCGGGACAGGTGGGTCGCCTCGCCGCCCGCGTCGCGGACGACCGTCACGATCGCGAAGGCGCCGATCGTCATGAAGCCGTAGGTGACCAGGTAGAACAGCACCGCCTGGATCGAGGAGATCTCGTCACCGGCGAAGCTCGTGACCGACGTGAGGCCGACGAAGCCGACGAGGATGAAGCCCGGCGTGCGCGATCGAGGAGTAGGCCAGCATCCGCTTGATGTCGGACTGGGTGATCGCGAAGATGCAGCCGACCAGCATGGTCAGCACCGCGATGATGCCGATCATGATCGACCAGTCCCAGCGGGCCGCCGCCGAACGCGACGTAGAACAGCCGCAGCAGCGCACCGAAGGCCGCCACCTTGGTGCAGGCCGCCATGAAGCCGGTGACCGCGGTCGGGGCGCCCTGGTAGACGTCGGGCGTCCACGCGTGGAACGGTGCGGCGCCGATCTTGAACAGCAGGCCGACCGCGAGCAGGCCGATGCCGCCGAGCAGCAGCACCTCGCCGCCGATCCGTCCGGAGACCGCTTCGGCGATGTCACCGAAGTTCATCGAGCCGGCGTAGCCGTAGGTCAGCGCGATGCCGTACAGGAAGAAGCCCGAGGAGAACGCGCCGAGCATGAAGTACTTCAGCGCCGCCTCCTGCGAGAGCAGCCGGCGACGCCGGGCAAGACCGCAGAGCAGGTAGAGCGGCAGGGACAGGATCTCCAGCGCCACGAACAGGGTGAGCAGGTCGTTCGAGGCCGGGAACAGCAGCATGCCGCCGATGGAGAACAGCATCAGCGGGAAGACCTCGGTGTGCTCGACCCCCTGGGTGGAGGCCTCCCGCTCGGCCGCCGTGCCGGGCAGCGCCGCGGCCTGGCCGGCGAACGCGGTGATACCGCCCTCGAGGTGCCGCTCGGCGAACAGCAGCACGCTGATCAGCGAGAGAGCCAGGATCGTGCCCCAGATGAACACCGTCGGCCCGTCGACGGCGATCGCACCCTCGACCGCGATCTGGCCACGGCCGGCGGTGTCGCCCTTGGGCGCGAGGTTGCTCGCCACGATGCACGTCGCCACCAGGGCACCGAGCACGCCCGCCACCGAGAGCACGGTCTGCACCAGGTAGCGGTGCTTGCGGGCCACGAACGCCTCGACGACGACGCCGACGAGCGCGACGCCGAAGACGATCAGGATCGGCGACAGCAGGCCGTACTCGATGCTGGGCTTGGAGAAGTCGGCTGCGAGGTTCACGGGGTGGTCTCCTCCTGGGCACCGGCCCGAGCGGGTACGGCGGGCGCGGGATCCTGCACGCCGACCTGCTCGAGGGTGTCGTGGACGGCGGGATTGATGATCGTGGTCAGCGGCTTCGGGAAGAAGCCGAGCACGACGATCAGCACGAGCAGCGGGGCGAGCGAGACGACCTCGCGGACGTTGAGGTCCTTGAAGCCGGCGACCGCGGGCACCGTGGGTCCGGTCATCGTGCGCTGCACCATGAGCAGGATGTACAGCGCGGCCAGCACGATGCCGAGCACCGCGAAGGAGGCGTACCAGGGGTTGTGCGCGAACGCGCCCAGCAGCACCAGGAACTCCGAGATGAACGGCGACAGGCCCGGCAGGGACAGCGACGACAGGCCGGCGACCAGGAAGATGCCGGCCAGCACGGGCGCGACCTTCTCGACGCCGCCGAAGTCCGGGATCAGCTTCGACCCGCGCCGGCTGATCAGGAACCCGCTCACCAGGAACAGCGCGGCCGTCGAGAGCCCGTGGTTGAACATGTAGAGCATCGAGCCGACCTGGCCGTAGCTGTTCAGCACGAAGATGCCGAGCACGATGAAGCCGAAGTGCGACACCGACGTGTAGGCGATCAGGCGCGGGATGCTCTTCTGGCCGATCGCCGCGAGCCCGCCGTACAGCACCGAGACCACCGCGAGCACCAGCACCACCGGGGTGGCCCACTGCGACGCCTCCGGGAACAGCTGCAGGCAGAACCGGATCATCCCGAAGGTGCCGATCTTGTCCAGGATGCTGACCAGCAGCACGGACGTGCCCGGGCTGCCCTCGTCGGCGGCGTCCGGCAGCCAGGTGTGCACGGGCACCATCGGCGCCTTGATCGCGAACGCGACGAAGAAGCCGATGAACAGCCAGCGACCGGTGCTGGTGGAGATGTCGAGCTTGCTGAGGTCCTCGAGGAGGTACGTCGGAGTGCCCTCGCTGGCCGACGACGACGTACAGGCCGACGACCGACGCCAGCATCAGCAGCCCGCCGAAGCAGCGAGAACAGCAGGAACTTCACGGCCGCGTAGGACCGTCGCGGACCGCCGAAGCCGCCGATCAGGAAGTAGATCGGGATCAGCGTCGCCTCGAACAGCACGTAGAACAAGAACACGTCGGTCGCGGCGAACACGCCGATCGCGAGGCCCTCGAGGGCGAGCATCCACGCGAAGAACGCGTTGATCCCCCAGCGGCCGGTCTCACCGTCGTTCCACGAGGCGAGGATGACCACCGGCGACAGGATCGCGGTGAGCAGCACCAGGGTCAGACCGATGCCGTCGACGCCGAGCGCGTAGTGCGCGCCGAACGCGCGGATCCACTCGTGCTCCTCGGAGAACTGGAAGCGCGCTCCGTCGGCGTCGAAGCCGAACGCCACGACCGCCACGACGACCAGCGTCAGCAGCGAGAAGCCGAGCGCGACCAGCTTCGGCAGGTCGGCGCGACCGCCCTTGGGCAGCACCACCACGACCAGTGCGCCGACGATCGGCAGCAGCAGGGCCGTGGTCAACAGGGGAAAGCCGTTCACTGCGACACCACCATCAGAGTCGAGCTGACCGGCGTGACGAGACCGTTCATGCGAGGTTCACCGCCAGCAGGGCGAGCACCACGAGCACGGCGCCGCCGAGGACCGACAGCGCGTAGGAGCGGACGAAGCCGGTCTGCACCCGGCGGAAGGTGCCGGACATGCCGCCGAACGCGCGCGCGGTGCCGTTGACGAACGCCGTCGACGCCGTTGTCGTCGAAGTCCGACCAGCCCGGTCACGAACTGGTCGCCCGGCCGCATGAGCAGGCCCTCGTTGAGCGCGTCGCCGTAGAGGTCGGCGCGGGCGGCCCGGGTGAACACCGAGACCTTGGCCGGGGCGGTGCGCGGCACCTCGTGGCGGCCGACGGTGAGCCAGGCGATCGCGATGCCGACGAGCACCACCACCAGGATGATCAGCGTGAGCACGAGCGCCGGCACACCGAGCTCGGCGCGGCGACCTCCTCGCCGACGACCGGCGTCGAGCCAGTTGACGATCCAGTCGTTGAGCAGCAGCAGGCCGCCGAGCGCGGACAGCGCCGCCAGCACGATGAGCGGGACCGTCATCACCTTGGGCGACTCGTGCGGGTGGACGCCGTCCTCCCAGCGCTTCTTGCCGACGTAGGTCATCAGCATCACGCGGGTCATGTAGAACGCGGTGATCGCCGGCGCCGACCAGGGCGGCCAGCCCGACGACCAGGTTGTCGCCGAAGGCGGCCTCGATGATCTTGTCCTTGGACCAGAAGCCCGCGAACGGCGGGATCCCGATGATCGCGAGGTAGCCGAAGGTGAAGGTCAGGAAGGTCACCGGCAGCGCCTTCTGCAGCGCGCCGTAGTGCCGCATGTCGACGTCGTCGTCCATCGCGTGCATCACGGACCCCGCGCCGAGGAACAGGTTCGCCTTGAAGAAGCCGTGCGTGAGCAGGTGGAAGATCGCGAACGCGTAGCCGGCGGGGCCGAGGCCGGCGGCCAGCATCATGTAGCCGATCTGGCTCATGGTCGACCCGGCGAGCGCCTTCTTGATGTCGTCCTTCGCGCATCCGATGACCGCACCCCACAGCAGCGTGACCGTGCCGACGATCACGACGGCGGTCTGGGCGGTCGGGGTGTAGTCGTAGATGAAGTTCGAGCGGACCACGAGGTAGACGCCCGCGGTCACCATGGTTGCGGCGTGGATCAGGGCCGAGACGGGGGTCGGGCCCTCCATCGCGTCGAGCAGCCACGACTGGAGCGGCACCTGGGCTGACTTGCCGCAGGCGGCGAGCAGGAACAGCAGGCCGAGGATGGTCATGCTCGTCGCGCCGGCGCGGTCCGCAGCGGCCGAGACGCCCGCGAACGTGAGCGTGCCGAAGGTCGTGAAGACCATCATCGTGCCGAGCGCCATGCCGAGGTCGCCGACGCGGTTCACCACGAAGGCCTTCTTGGCGGCGACCGCCGCGGACGGCTTGTGCTGCCAGAAGCCGATCAGCAGGTACGACGCGAGGCCGACACCCTCCCAGCCGAGGAACAGGCCGAGGTAGTTGTCCGCGAGCACCAGCGTGAGCATCGCCGCGACGAAGAGGTTGAGGTAGGCGAAGAACCGCGCACGACGCACGTCGTGCTCCATGTAGCCCACGGAGTAGATGTGGATCAGCGAGCCGACGCCGGTGATCAGCAGCAGGAACACCGCCGAGAGCGGGTCGTAGAGCAGCCCCATGTCGACCTTGAAGCTGCCGGCCTCGACCCAGGTGTAGAGCGTCTGGCCGACCTGCCGGTCGTCCTCGTGCCCGTCCGAGCGAGCGCGAAGAACGAGACCAGGCTGATCACGAACGAGCCGATCACCGTGCCGCAGCCGAGCAGGTGCGCCCAGCGCGTCGTACGCGTGTTGCCGAGCAGCAGGATCACCGCCGCGCCCAGCGCGGGCAGCGCGATGATCACCCAGAGCAGCGAGAAGACGCCGTCCGCGGAGGACGGGTCCACCACGGGCGCGGTCTCCTGCAGGGGAACGTAGGACATGGAGGACTCCTCAGTACTTCAGCAGGCTCGCGTCGTCGACCGAGGCCGACCTGCGGGTGCGGAAGATGGTCATGATGATCGCCAGCCCCACGACGACCTCGGCGGCCGCGACCACCATCACGAAGAAGGCGGCCACCTGCCCGTCGAGGTTGCCGTTGACCCGGGAGAAGGTCACCAGGGCGAGGTTCGAGGCGTTCAGCATCAGCTCGACGCACATGAACACGACGATCGCGTTGCGACGGGTCAGCACGCCGATGCAGCCGATCGTGAACAGGATCGCCGACAGCACCAGGAACGGTGTCGCGCTCATGACTCGTCCTCCCCTTCGACGCGCGCGGGAGTGGTCGACGGTGCCGGTCAGCTCCGCGCACCTCGGCTGCGGGGGCGGACCGCACCGACCCGCGGGACTGCAGCGTGCGGGACACCGAGATCTCCGAGGGCGAGCCGTCCGGCAGCAGGGCCGGGGTGTCCACGGCGTTGTGCCGCGCGTAGACGCCCGGGGACGGCAGCGGACCGGGGTGCTTGCCGTGGTCGGCGTAGTCGCGCATCCGTCGCGCGGCCAGGTCGGCCTGGGTGAGCTTGGGTGTGAGCCGCTCGCGGTGCGCGAGCACCATCGCGCCGATCGCGGCGGTGATCAGCAGGGCGCTGGTCGCCTCGAAGGCGAAGACGTACTTGCTGAACAGCAGCTGCGCGAGACCCGGGACGTTGCCGTCAGCGTTCGCGGCGGCCAGGCCGGTCACGGCGCCAACCGACACCTGCCCGACTTCGAGGACGATGATCAGCCCGAAGAGCAGACCCACGACCGTGGCCATGCTCCGCTGCCCCTTGATCGTCTCCACGACCGAGTCGGACGCGTCGACGCCGACGAGCATCAGCACGAAGAGGAACAGCATCAGGATCGCGCCGGTGTAGACGATGATCTGCACCGCGAACAGGAACGGCGCGTCCTGGACGGCGTACAGCACCGCCAGGCCGATCATCACGATGGCGAGCAGCATCGCGGCGTGCACCGCCTTGCGGGCGAAGAGGATGCCGAGTGCGGCCGCGACCATGACCGGGGCCAGGATCCAGAAGGCGACCACGTCAGCCCTCGCTCTCGTCGGCGCGACGCGTCTGCGGCGTGAACGTGCCGCGGTAGTAGTCGCCCTCGTCGCTGCCGAGCTGCATCGCGTGCGGCGGCGCCTCCATGCCGGGCAGCAGCGGGGCCAGCAGGTCCTGCTTCTCGTAGATCAGGTCGGCCCGGTTGTTGTCGGCCAGCTCGTACTCGTTCGTCATGGTCAGCGCGCGGGTCGGGCACGCCTCGATGCACAGGCCGCACAGGATGCAGCGCAGGTAGTTGATCTGGTAGACGCGGCCGTAGCGCTCACCGGGCGAGAACCGATCCGCCCTCGGTGTTCGAGGCGCCCTCGACGTAGATCGCGTCGGCCGGGCAGGCCCAGGCGCACAGCTCGCAGCCGATGCACTTCTCCAGGCCGTCGGGCCAGCGGTTGAGCTGGTGCCGGCCGTGGAAGCGGGGCGCCGTCGGCTTCTTCTCGAACGGGTACTGCTCGGTGACGACCTTCTTGAACATCGTCCGGAAGGTCACCCCGAAGCCCGCGACCGGGTCCCAGAACTGTTCCTTGAGGGTGGGCATCAGTCACTCTTCCCATCGGGGGTGGCGGACACGGTCGACGTACCGCTGCTCTGGCGGGACAGCTCGCGCGCGACCTGGGCAGGCATCGGCGGGACCGGGTAGCCGCCGGCGAACGCGTCGAACTCCGCCTCGTCCTCGGCCGCCTCGCCCTCGGCGGCCTCTTCCTCGCGCTCGCCGACGAAGAACATCACGAGGAACAGCACCGCGACGACGCCGATCGCGCCGAGCAGGTAGCTGCGGTCGATGCCGCCCTCGAGGCTGATCGCCCGGATCGCGGCGACCGCCACGATCCAGACCAGCGAGATCGGGATGAGCCGCTTCCAGCCGAACGCCATGAACTGGTCGTAGCGCAGCCGCGGCAGGGAGCCGCGCAGCCAGATGAAGATGAAGATGAAGATCATCACCTTGGCGATGAACCACAGGAACGGCCAGTAGCCCTGGTTGAACATGCCGTCGTTGATCGCCGACAGCGGCCACGGGGCACGCCAGCCGCCGAGGAACAGCGTGGTCGCGAGCGCGGAGACGGTCACCATGTTGACGTACTCGGCGAGGAAGAACAGCGCGAACTTCAGCGAGGAGTACTCCGTGTGGAACCCGCCGACGAGCTCGCCCTCGGCCTCCGCGAGGTCGAACGGCGCGCGGTTGGTCTCGCCGACCATCGAGATCACGTAGATCACGAACGACGGGATCAAGATGATGCCGAACCACAGCCGGGACTGGGCGTCCACGATCTCCGAGGTCGACATCGAGCCGGCGTAGAGGAAGACGGCGACGAGCGCGAGGCCCATCGCGACCTCGTAGGAGATCATCTGCGCGCTCGAGCGCAGGCCGCCGAGCAGGGAGTACGTCGACCCGCTCGACCAGCCGCCGAGGACGATGCCGTAGATCCCGATCGAGCTGATCGCCAGGACGAACAGCACGCCGACCGGCATGTCGGTCAGCTGCATCGGCGTGTGCACGTCGGTGAACGGGATCCGCACCACCGGGCCCGAACGGGATCACCGCGAAGGCCAGGAACGCGGGCACCGTCGACAGCACGGGGGCGATCAGGAAGATCGCCTTGTCCGCGGCCTTCGGGACGATGTCCTCCTTCAGCGCCAGCTTCACGCCGTCCGCGAGGGACTGGAGCAGGCCGAAGGGACCGTTCACGTTGGGGCCGATGCGGTGCTGCATGCGGGCCACGACGCGACGCTCGAGCCAGATGTTGAACAGCGTCAGCACGACGAGGATCACGAAGATCAGCACGGCCTTGAGGATCACGACCCACGCCGGGTCGTCGCCGAAGCCCTTGATGTCGTCGGTGCCGGCGGCCGACACCATCTGCAGCGCCGGTGCTGCGAGCAGTGCACTCATCGGGGCGATCATGCCTGGGCTCCCTTCGGGACGAGCCGTACGTCGGACCCGGAGGCGGCCGAGCCGACGGTCGCCGGCGTCCACACGACCCCGTCGGGCAGGTCGGCCACGCCGACCGGGAGGGTGACGGTGCCGCGCTCGCCGGAGACCTCGACGAGCTCACCGGCGGTGAGTCCGAGGTCGGCCAGCGTCGTGGCCGACACCAGCGCGACGGGCTTGCGCGCGGTGGCCTTGAGGTAGGGCTCGCCGTCGAGCATCCGGCCGTCGTCGATCAGCAGCTTCCAGCTCGCCACCCTCACCGAGTTGTCAGAGCGGTGAGTCGGTCCTGGCCGAGTGAGCGCTCTGACAACTCGGGCATCTGAGCCCGCGTCGCCGTCCCAGGCACCGAGGTCCTGCATCTCGGCGCGGGCCTCGTCGACGGTGCGGAAGCCGAGCCGCACGCCCATCTCGTCGGCGATGCCGGACAGCACCCGCAGGTCGGGCAGGGCGTGGGAGTCGCGGAGCACCTTCTCGAACGGACGGACCCGGCCCTCCCAGTCCACGAACATGCCGGCCTTCTCGGCGACCGGTGCGACGGGGAAGACCACGTCGGCGGCCTTGGAGACGGCACTGGCGCGGACCTCGAGGCTGACCACGAAGCCGGCGTTCTCGATCGCTGCGGCGGCGGCCACGGGGTCGGGCAGGTCGACGGGGTCGACACCGGCGACGACCAGCGCGGTGAGCTCACCGGCGGCGGCAGCGGCGACGATCGCGTCGCCGTCACGACCGGGCTCGTGCGGGACGGTCGTGCCCCAGACGGTGCCGAGGTCGACCCGGGCGGCGGCGTCGACGACCGGACGGCCACCGGGCAGCAGGTTCGGCAGGCAGCCGGTCTCCAGGGCACCGCGCTCCCCCGCACGACGCGGGACCCAGGCGAGCCTGGCGCCGGTCGTGCCGGCCAGGGTCAGCGCGGCGGACAGGGCACCGGGGACGGACGCGAGGCGCTCGCCGACCAGGATCACGCCGCCGCCGTCGAGGGCGATCTCGCCGTCGTGGGCGACCGCCTCCAGGGCGGACGGCTCGTCACCGGGCGCCGTGCGGATCAGCGTGCCGTGCATCTTCTGCAGGCCGCGCGAGGTGAACGGCGCGATCGAGACGACCTTGGTGCGGCCCTTGCGGGCGGCCTTGCGCAGCCGCAGGAACACGATCGGCGACTCGTCCTCGGGCTCGAGGCCGGCGAGCAGCACGACGCTGGCCTTCTCGAGGTCGGCGTAGGTCACGTCGAGCGCCTTGCCGACCACGTGGGCGGCCAGGAAGCCGGCCTCCTCGGCGGAGTGCGCCCGCGCCCGGAAGTCGATGTCGTTGGTGCCGAGCGCGACGCGGGCGAACTTGCTGTAGGCGTAGGAGTCCTCGCCGGTCAGCCGCCCTCCCGTCAGCACGCCGACCTTGCCGGCGTGCTCCTGCAGGCCACGGGCCGCGACCGCGAACGCCTCGGGCCACGAGGCCGGGCGGTGGCTGCCGGTCTGCTGGTCCCGCACGAGCGGGGTGGTGAGCCGGTCCTCCTGACGGGCGTACAGGAACGCGAACCGGCCCTTGTCGCAGTTCCACTCCTCGTTGACCTCGGCGTCGTGACCGGCGAGCCGGCGGGTGACCTTGCCGCGGCGGTGGTCGGTGCGCAGCGAGCAGCCGGACGCGCAGTGCTCGCACACGGAGGGCGTGGAGACGAGGTCGAACGGCCGGGAACGGAAGCGGTACGACGCCGACGTCAGCGCGCCGACCGGGCAGATCTGGATCGTGTTCCCGGAGAAGTAGGACTCGAACGGCTCCTTCTCGTAGATGCCGACCTGCTGGAGCGCGCCACGCTCGATCAGCGCGATGAACGGGTCACCGGCGATCTGCTCGGAGAAGCGGGTGCAGCGGGCGCAGAGCACGCAGCGCTCGCGGTCGAGCAGCACCTGCGCGGAGATGTTGATCGGCTTGGGGAAGGTCCGCTTGGTCTCGGTGAACCGCGACTCGCCGCGGCCGTTGGACATCGCCTGGTTCTGCAGCGGGCACTCACCGCCCTTGTCGCACACCGGGCAGTCCAGCGGGTGGTTGATCAGCAGGAACTCCATGACGCCCTGCTGCGCCTTGTCGGCGACCTTGGAGGTGGCCTGCGTCCGCACGACCATCCCGTCGCTGACGGACAGCGTGCAGGAGGCCTGCGGCTTGCCCATCGGGGCGAGCTCGCCGTTGCGCGGCGCCCACACCTCGACGAGGCACTGGCGGCAGGCGCCGACCGGCGCGAGCAGCGGGTGGTCGCAGAAGCGCGGGATCTGCACGCCGAGCTGCTCGGCGGCGCGGATCACCAGCGAGTCCTTGGGCACGGCCATCTCGACGTCGTCGATGGTGACCGTGACCAGGTCGGACTTCTCCACTGACTGGGTCATGCGTTCGCTCCTGCGGGTGCGAAGAGGGTGGAGGCGGCCGGGTCGAACGGGCAGCCGCCGTTCTCGAAGTGCGCGACGTACTCGTCCCGGAAGTGCGCGATCGAGGACGTGATCGGGCTGGTCGCCCCGTCACCCAGTGCGCAGAACGACCGGCCGAGGATGTTCTCGCACTGGTCGAGCAGCATCTCCAGGTCCCGCTCCTCGCCCCGTCCGGCCTCGAGCCGCGCGAGGGTCTGCACCAGCCACCACGTGCCCTCGCGGCACGGGGTGCACTTGCCGCACGACTCGTGCTTGTAGAACTCGGTCCAGCGGAGCACCGAGCGGACGACGCAGGTGGTCTCGTCGAAGATCTGCAGGGCCTTCGTGCCGAGCATGGAGCCGGCCTTGCCAACGCCCTCGTAGTCGAGGGGCACGTCGAGGTGCTCCGCCGTCAGGATCGGGGTGGACGAGCCACCCGGCGTCCAGAACTTGAGCTCGTGCCCCTCGCGGACGCCGCCGGCGAGGTCGAGCAGCTGGCGCAGGGTGATGCCGAGCGGTGCCTCGAGCTGACCGGGGCGCTGCACGTGGCCCGAGAGCGAGTAGAGCGTCATGCCCTTGCTCTTCTCGGTGCCCATCGAGCCGAACCACGTGGGGCCGTTGGTGACGATGCAGGGCACCGAGGCGATCGACTCGACGTTGTTGATGACCGTCGGCGCGGCGTACAGGCCGGCGATGGCGGGGAACGGCGGACGCAGCCGGGGTTGGCCGCGGCGGCCCTCGAGGGAGTCGAGGAGCGCGGTCTCCTCGCCGCAGATGTAGGCGCCGGCGCCCGCGTGCACGGTGATCTCCAGGTCGAAGCCGGAGCCGTGGATGTCCTTGCCGAGGTGCCCGGCGAGGTAGGCCTCCTGGACGGCGCGCTGGAGCCGGCGTACGACGTGCAGCACCTCGCCGCGGACGTAGATGAAGGCGTGGTTCGCGCGGATCGCGTAGGAGGAGATGATCACGCCCTCGACCAGGGTGTGCGGGGTGGCCATCATCAGCGGGATGTCCTTGCACGTGCCCGGCTCGGACTCGTCCGCGTTGACCACCAGGTAGTGCGGCTTGCCGTCACCCTGCGGGATGAAGCTCCACTTCATGCCGGTCGGGAAGCCGGCACCGCCGCGGCCGCGCAGGCCGGACTCCTTGACGAGACCGATGACGTCGTCCTGGGTCATGCCCAGGGCGGTGCGCAGCGCGGCGTACCCGCCGTTGTTCTCGTAGGACTCCAGCGTCCACGGCCGGTCGGTGTCCCAGTCGTTCGACAGCACCGGGGTCAGCAGGTCGACCATCGTCAGGATCCGCCCTTCGGGTTCTGCTTGCCGCCGGCGTCCTCGCCGACGGTCTCCGCACCGGACTCCTCGACGACGTTCTCGGACTTGGCCCGGCCCATCGTCGTCTGCGCGCCCAGGTTCTTGTCCTTCGCGGCGGACTTCTTCGCGGCGGACTTCTTCGCCGGGGCCTTCTTGGCGGACTTCCTGCGCTGCTCGGGCTCCGGTGCCGTCCAGCCCCGCTCGCGGGCGATCTGCAGGCCCATCAGGGACGCAGGTCCGGCCGCCGGTCCCTCGTCGGCCCGGTCGTCCGGGAAGCCGGCGAGCACCCGCTCGGCCTCTCGCCAGGTGCAGATGCGGGGGCCTCGGGTGGAGCGGACCTCCTTGCCCTCGCGGAGGTCGTCGACCAGCTGGGTCGCCGACTCGGGGGTCTGGTTGTCCATGAACTCCCAGTTGACCATCATCACCGGGGCGTAGTCGCAGGCCGCGTTGCACTCGAGGTGCTCGAGGGTGACCACGCCGTCGTCGGTGGTCTCGTCGTTGCCGATGTCGAGGTGGTCCTTGAGCCGTTCGAAGATCAGGTCCCCGCCCATCACCGCGCACAGCGTGTTGGTGCAGACGCCGACGTGGTAGTCACCGACGGGGCGACGCTTGTACATCGTGTAGAACGTCGCGACGCCGGACACCTCCGCGGCGGAGATGCCCAGGATGTCCGCGCACGCCTCGATGCCGCGTGAGGTGACGCGGCCCTCGACGCTCTGCACGAGGTGCAGCATGGGCAGCAGCGCCGAGCGCGCCTGCGGGTAGCGGGTGGTGATCTCCCGCAGCTCCGCGAGGACCGCCGCGTCGAAGGGGGCGTTCATCTCGGCGCCGTCCTGAGCCATCTGTCGAGTCAACGGTCTACTCCACCCATGACGGGGTCGATCGAGGCGATGGCGACGATGACGTCGGCGACCATGCCGCCCTCGCTCATCACCGACGTGGCCTGCAGGTTCGTGAACGACGGGTCCCGGAAGTGCGCGCGGAACGGGCGGGTGCCTCCGTCGGACACCACGTGCGCGCCGAGCTCGCCGCGGGGCGACTCGACCGGGACGTACGCCTGGCCGGCGGGGACGCGGAAGCCCTCCGTGACCAGCTTGAAGTGGTGGATCAGGGCCTCCATCGACTCACCCATGATGTGCCGGATGTGGTCGAGGCTGTTGCCCATGCCGTCGGTGCCGACCGCGAGCTGGCTGGGCCAGGCGATCTTCTTGTCGGCGACCATGACGGGCGCGCCCTCGAGGCCGGCGAGCCGGTTCGCGGCCTGCTCGACGATCTTGAGCGACTCCCACATCTCGTCGAGACGGATGCGGAAGCGACCGTAGGAGTCGCTCGTGTCCCAGGTCGCGACCTCGAAGTCGTAGTCCTCGTAGCCGGAGTACGGCTGCTTCTTGCGCAGGTCCCAGGGCAGTCCGGTCGAGCGGAGCACCGGCCCGGTGATGCCGAGCGCCAGGCAGCCGGCGAGGTCGAGGTGCCCGACCCCCTCGAGGCGGCCCTTGAAGATCGGGTTGGCGTTGCACAGCGCGGCGTACTCCGGCAGCCGCTTCTTCATCAGCGCGACGAAGTCGCGGATCTGGTCGAGCGCGCCGGGAGGCATGTCCTGGGCGACGCCGCCGGGCCGGATGAACGCGTGGTTCATCCGCAGCCCGGTGATCAGCTCGAACAGGTCCAGCACCAGCTCGCGCTCGCGGAAGCCGATCGTCATCACGGTCAGCGCACCGATCTCCATGCCGCCGGTGGCGATCGCGACGAGGTGGCTGGAGATGCGGTTGAGCTCCATCAGGAGGACGCGCATGACCTGCGCCTTCTCCGGGATGTCGGCCTCGATGTCGAGGAGCCGCTCCACGCCGAGGGAGTACGTCGCCTCGTTGTAGAACGGCGACAGGTAGTCCATCCGGGTGCAGAACGTGACGCCCTGCACCCAGGAGCGGAACTCCATGTTCTTCTCGATGCCGGTGTGCAGGTAGCCGATGCCGCACCGGGCCTCGGTGACCGTCTCGCCCTCGAGCTCGAGGATCAGCCGGAGCACGCCGTGCGTCGACGGGTGCTGCGGGCCCATGTTGACCACGACGTGGTCGTCGCCCTCCTCCGCGAGACCGTCGGTGATCGTGTCCCAGTCCTGGCCGGTGACGGTGAAGACACGGCCGGCCGACGTGTCGGCTTCCTGGGCGTAGGGGTCCTGCTCTGTCGTCGTCATCAGCTGTACGACCTCCGCTGGTCCGGCGGTGGGATGGTGGCGCCCTTGTACTCCACCGGGATGCCACCGAGGGGATAGTCCTTGCGCTGCGGGTGCCCGGGCCAGTCGTCGGGCATCTGGATGCGCGTCAGAGCGGGATGACCGTCGAAGATGATGCCGAAGAAGTCGTAGGTCTCGCGCTCGTGCCAGTCGTTGGTCGGGTAGACCGCGACCACCGACGGGATGTGCGGGTCGGCGTCGGGGCAGGTCACCTCGAGGCGGATCCGCCGGTTGTGGGTCATCGACAGCAGGTGGTAGACCGCGTGCAGCTCGCGGCCCTGGTCCTCGGGGTAGTGCACGCCCGAGACGCCGGAGCAGAACTCGAAGCGCAGCAGCTCGTCGTCGCGCAGCAGCTGCGCGACCGCGAGCAGGTCGTCCCGGCGGACGAAGAAGGTGATCTCCCCGCGGTGCACGACGACCTTCTCGATCGCGCTGCTCACGCCGCCGCCCCGCAGGCCGGCCTCCAGCGCGTCCGCGACCTCGTCGAACCAGCCGCCGTAGGGACGGGCAGCGCTGCCGGGCATCGTGACGGGGCGGACCAGGCCGCCGTACCCGCTGGTGTCGCCGGAGCCGCGGACGCCGAACATGCCGTGCCGGACGCCGACGACCTCGGGGCCGGCCTCGACGGGCTCGCCGGCGAGGGCTGGTCGGGGACGGTGTTCTCGACCGCGCTGTCCGTCGCGTCCGCGTCGGTCCCGGGGGTCACCTCCGGGAAGTCCTTGGGCTCCTTGGGTCCTTCGGTCATCGCAGCTTGCCGATCATGTCGGAGGTGGACAGCGCGTTGAGGCCCACGGTCTCGTTCTCCTCGATCTCGGCGAGCCGGTTCGCGCCGAGCTTGGTCGCCTGGACCTGCTTGTGCAGCTTGAGGATCGCGTCGATCAGCATCTCGGGCCGGGGCGGGCAGCCGGGGAGGTACATGTCGACGGGGACGACGTGGTCGACGCCCTGGACGATCGCGTAGTTGTTGAACATGCCGCCGGAGCTGGCGCAGACGCCCATCGCGAGGACGTACTTCGGCTCGGCCATCTGGTCGTAGATCTGGCGGAGCACGGGCGCCATCTTCTGGCTGACCCGGCCGGCCACGATCATCAGGTCGGCCTGGCGCGGCGAGGCCCGGAAGACCTCCATGCCGAAGCGGGCGAGGTCGTAGCGCGGGCCGCCGGACGTCATCATCTCGATGGCGCAGCAGGCCAGCCCGAACGTGGCCGGCCAGAACGACGCCTTGCGCATGTAGCCCGCGACGCCCTCGACCGTGGTCAGGAGCACGCCGCTCGGCAGCTTCTCTTCGATACCCATCAGTCTGTCCCTCAGTCCCAGTCCAGCCCGCCGCGTCGCCACACGTAGGCGTAGGCGACGAAGACGGTCACGATGAAGAGCACCATCTCGATCGAGGCCGAACATCTTCATCGAGTCGAAGTAGACGGCCCACGGGTACAGGAACACGATCTCGATGTCGAAGACGATGAACATCATCGCGGTGATGTAGTACTTCACCGGGAACTTGCCGCCGCCGAGCGCCTGCGGGGTCGGCTCGATGCCGCACTCGTAGGAGTCGAGCTTCGCGCGGTTGTAGCGCTTCGGACCGGTGAGCGAGCTGACCACGACCGAGAAGATCGCGAAGCCGGCCGCGAGAACACCGAGCGCGAGAACGGGTGTGTAGAGCTCCACCTGGTTCCCTCCTAGTCCTGTCCGTCCGTGTCGTGCGGGGTCGTGCGGGGTCGTGCGGGTGCGTGCTAGGCGGCCGGGGCGACCTTGGACAGCGCGTTGATCACCTTGTCCGAGACGTCGCCGTCGCGCGGGTCGGTGAGGTTCGCCATCAGCTTGAGCGTGAACTTCATCAGGGTGGTGCGCGGCAGGCCGTACTTCGTGGCCTGCTTCATGAAGGTCGGGTTGCCGATCATCTTGGCGAAGACCCGGCCCAGCGTGAAGTAGCCGCCGTACGCCGCGTCGAGCGCCGCGGCGTAGCCCTCGAGCACCCTCTCGCGTGCCGGGCCCTCCGGTCGAGCCAGGGCCTGCACGATGGTGTCGGCGGCCATGTGGCCGGCCTCCAGCGCGTAGTCGATGCCCTCGCCGTTGAACGGGTTCACCATGCCGCCGGAGTCGCCGACGAGCAGCACGCCGCGCGTGTAGTGCGGCTTGCGGTTGAAGCCCATCGGCAGCGCGGCCGAGCCGATCCGGCCGACGAGGTTCTCCTCGCGGAAGCCCCACTCGGCCGGCGTGTGCTCCAGCCAGCGCTTCAGCACGTCCTTGTAGTCCACGTGCTGGAACGCCTTGGAGGTGTTGAGGATGCCCAGGCCGACGTTGGCGGTGCCGTCGCCGACACCGAAGATCCAGCCGTAGCCCGGCAGCAGGTTCGACGCGTTGGGCTTGCCGTCCCAGAGCTCGAGCCAGGACTCCATCCACGCGTCGTCGTGGCGGGGGGTCTCGTAGTAGGCGCGGACCGCGACCCCCATGGGCCGGTTCTCGCGCCGCTCGAGGCCGAGCGCGATGGCGAGCCGCGCGGAGACGCCGTCGGCGGCGATCACGACGGGGGCGGTGTAGGTCTCGTCCGTCGCCGAGCCGGCGACCGCGGTCGTCGACCGGCTTCGCGGTGACGCCGACGACCCGGCCGGTGCGCTCGTCGACGACCGGGCCGGTGACCGACGTGCGCTCCATCAGCCGGGCGCCCGCCTTCTCGGCGTGCCGGGCGAGGATCTCGTCGAGGTCCATCCGGGTGCGGACCATGCCGTAGGGCGGGAACGACGCGAGGTCGGGCCACGGCAGCTCGAGGCGGTGGCCGGCGCCGACGATGCGCAGGCCGAGGTTCTTCTGCCAGCCCGGGGCGTCGAGGTCGAGGCCCAGGGCGACCAGCTGGCGGACCGCGCGCGGGGTGAGCCCGTCGCCGCAGATCTTGTCGCGCGGGAACGCCGACTTCTCCAGCAGCAGCACGTCGACCCCGGCGTTCGCGAGGTGGTACGCCGCGCTCGCACCCGCCGGCCCGGCGCCGACGACGATGACGTCGGCGTGCCGCGCGTCAGCGGTCGTCCGGGTCATGCGGGGCACCTCGATCACTGGTCCAACGGGGTGTGCATTGTGCCTTTGTGAAAGTCTTCACGAACCGGCACCAGGCAGGAGTCTAGAGGCCGGGATCACATCCCGCGACCCGCCCCCCGACCCGCTGGACGACGTCCGGAAACCCTTCCTGACCTGCGCATTTAGATCATGGCGGCGTTGCGTATTTCCGCGCGCCCCGGGACGGCTCAGGCGGTGGCGCGGTGCAGGGTGACGATGCCGCCGGAGAGGTTCAGCCACTCGGGACGCTGCCACCCGGCCGCGGCGATCCGGTCCGCGAGCCGCTCCTGGTCGGGCCAGGCCCGGATCGACTCGGCGAGGTAGACGTAGGCGTCCGGGCTGGACGAGACCGCGCGCGCGACCGGCGGGCAGCGCCTTCATGAGGTACTCGACGTAGACCGTGCGGAACGGCGCCCACGTCGGGTGGCTGAACTCGCAGACGACCAGCCGGCCGCCGGGCCTGGTGACCCGCAGCATCTCGCGCAGACCGGCGTCCGGGTCGACGATGTTGCGCAGCCCGAACGAGATCGTGACCGCGTCGAACGTGTCGTCCGCGAACGGCAGCCGCGTCCCGTCGCCGGCGGTGAACGCCAGCTGCGGCCGGGCCCGCTTGCCGACCCGCAGCATGCCCGATCGAGAAGTCGCAGGGCACGACGGTGGCGCCCCGGTCGGCGAACGGCTGGCTCGACGTGCCGGTGCCGGCGGCCAGGTCGAGCACCCGCTCGCCCGGGCTGCGGGTCGACGGCGTCGACCACGACCTTGCGCCAGCGCCGGTCCTGGCCGAGCGACAGGATGTCGTTGGTCAGGTCGTAGCGGCGGGCCACGTCGTCGAACATCGCGGCGACGTCGGCGGGGCGCTTGTCGAGCTGGGCTCGGGTCACGGGCGCCAGCCTAGGTGGCGACACGGAGTGCGCCTCGTTGTCGGGTGGCGACCGCCACGAGCCGTAGGCTGACGCACCGTGAGCGAGCCATACGCCGGTCCCGAGTCGGCACCCCCTCGTCGTGCGCACGACGCTGGTCGAGGACACCGGGCCGTTGCTGGCCCTGCTCCCGCCGGACGCCGACGTCACCGCCTGGGTGCGCCGCGGCGAGGGCCTGGTCGGCTGGGGCACCGCCGCCGTCTGCCGGACCTCCGGTCCCGACCGCTTCGCCGACGCCCGCACCTGGTGGACCGAGCTGACCCGGCACGTCCGTGGTCCGCGACGAGGCCGAGCTGCCCGGCTCCGGCCTGGTCTGCTTCGGCTCCTTCGCCTTCGCCGACGAGCCGGGCGACAGCGTCCTGGTCGTCCCGGAGGTGGTCGTCGGCCGCCGCGGCGACACCACCTGGGTCACCACGATCGGCGTCGGCACGATCACCCCTGCCACCGAGGTCGCCGCGACGCCGGCCCCGTCCGCGCCGCAGGGCGTGACGTTCGCCGACGGCGCCCTGAGCGGCACCGACTGGGAGTCGGTCGTGGCCGACGCGGTCCGCCGGATCAACGACGGCGCGCTCGAGAAGGTCGTCCTGGCCCGCGACCTGCACGCCACCGCCGAGGACGACATCGACGTGCGCTGGCCGCTGACCCGGCTGGCGGAGAGCTACCCGATGTGCTGGACCTTCCACGTCGACGGGCTCTTCGGGGCCACGCCGGAGATGCTCGTGCGTCGCGAGCGCGGGCTGGTCACCTCCCGGGTGCTGGCCGGCACCATCCGGCGTACCGGCGACGACGCGCGCGACCTGGCGCTCGCCGCCACGCTGGCCCGGTCGTCGAAGGACCTCGAGGAGCACGAGTACGCCGTCCGCTCCGTCGCCGACGCCCTGGCGCCGCACTGCTCGTCGATGAACGTGCCCGAGGCGCCGTTCGTGCTGCACCTGCCCAACGTGATGCACCTGGCCACCGACGTGGCCGGCGTCATCCACGACGCCGGCGACTCGTCGACGACCTCGCTGGACCTGGCGGCCTCGCTGCACCCGTCGGCCGCGGTCGGCGGCACCCCGACGGACGCGGCCACGGCGCTGATCACGGAGATCGAGGGCATGGACCGCGGCCGCTACGCGGGGCCGGTCGGCTGGATGGACGCGACCGGCGACGGCGAGTGGGGCCTGGCGCTGCGCTCGGCGGAGATCGACGGACCTCGCGTGCGGCTGTTCGCGGGCTGCGGGATCGTCGCGGACTCGGACCCGGAGGCCGAGCTGGCCGAGGCTCAGGCCAAGTTCGTCCCGGTCCGCGACTCCCTCGCGGGCGCCGACTGACCCGCACCCCTGCGACGGTCCGCCGCCCTCATGGGTGGCAGTCCCTCGGGAACGACCACCACCCACGAGGGCGAGCGTGAGCGCGACGCCACCTCCCCCGTGGCAGGCGCGTCCTGTCCAGTGTGCGGGCCGGGAGGTGCCGTTCGTCTGTAGACCGACCGGCATCATGCCGACGATCCGAACGGATGGACCGGCGCTCGTCCGTTCGGTCAGAGGGCGAGGTCGGTGCCGGGCTCCAGCCGTTCGTAGGAGCCGTCGCCGAGCAGGATCGCCGAGGTTGCGGCCGACGACGGAGAGGCCGGTCTCGTTGAGCAGCCCGTCGTGCACGGCCAGAGCGCGCCCCGCCCCCACCGAGCGGGCGAAGTCGATGACCTCGGAGATCTTGCTCCACGGCGCGTGCATCGGCAGGCAGAGCACGTCGACCGGTCCGCCGGGCGGGGTGAACGAGTCCCCGGGGTGGTAGAGCGCGGGCGCCGCCCGCGTCGACGACGTACCCGCTGTTGTGGACGCGCGGCAGGTCGTCGTGGATGACGGCGTGCATCTCACCGACGGCGGTGACCGGCAGACCGACGTCGACCTGCTCGCCCGGAGACACGACGGTGACCCGCTCGGCGACGTCGCCGTCGGACTCGGCGATCTGCCGGCGCACCGCGTCGATCGTGAAGATCGGCGCGTCGGTCGCGCCGAGGTGTCCGACGTCGAGGTGGTCCGGGTGCTCATGGGTGATGAGCACCGCGGTCGCGCCGTCGACGGCCTCGCGCTCGGTGAAGGCACCCGGGTCGATGACGACGACCTGGCCGTCGTGCTCGATGCGGACGCAGGCGTGCCCGAACTTGGTGATCCTCATGGCGCCAACCTACCCAGCGCCCGGCTCAGCCCAGCCGGTTGTCGACGAAGCACCAGCGCCAGTCCTCGCCGGGCTCCGCCGAGCGCATCACCGGGTGGCGCGCACTCCTCGAAGTGCTTGCTCGCGTGCCGGCGTGGGCGACGAGTCGCAGCAGGCCATGTGGCCGCACTCCAGGCACTTGCGCAGGTGCACCCACTGGGTGAACCCGTCGCGCACGCAGTCCTCGCACTCCCGCTCGACCCGCGAGCTCGACGTCGCGCGGTGCCGCCTCGAGGTGCTCGCAGAGCTGCGATCGTGCCCGCGATGCCGCTGACCGTCTCGGCGTTCTCGAGCTCGGCCTGCCGCGCGTTGCGGATGTCGAGCATGGACTCCTCCACGTCGAGCGCGGCGAGCACGTCCTCGACGACCTCGTGCGGGATCGTGCCGGTGCTCCGCACCGTGCAGCACCTTGGCGCGTTCGGCGTCGAGCATCTCCAGCCGCAGCCGCGCGTAGGACTCGCTGGGGGTCTCCTCGTCGGGCTGGTGCCGCCGAGCCGCTCCCAGGCCGCGGTGTTGCGCTGGGTGGCCCGGTCCCGCAGCGCCTGCACCGTGTTGAACGGGTCGTCGTCGTCGTGGTGCAGCTCGAGACGTCTCGAGGCCGGCGGCCGACGCCTTCTCGAACAGCGCCGCCCGGGCGAGCGCGTCCTCGCGCGGGTCGGGCGCGGGCAGCCGGAGCCGGCGGACCAGCCACGGCAGGGTCGAGCCCTGCACGAACAAGGTCCCCGCGGCCACCACCAGGGCGGTCAGGATCAGCGTCTCGCGGTAGTCGAACTCCTCCGGGATCGCGAACGCGGCCGCGAGCGTCACCACGCCGCGCATCCCGGCCCAGCCGAGCACGGTCGTGTGCTGCCACGACGGGTGGCGACCGGTCTCCTTGTCCGGGACGGGTCGCACCAGCAGGAACCGGGCCGGGAAGACCCACACGAGACGGAGGACGACGACCGCGACGAACGTGCACACGCAGAGGGTGACGACGTCGGAGGTGGGTACGCCGCTGTCCTGGACGTCGCGGATGATCCATCGGGCCTGGAGGCCGATCAGCAGGAACACGCTGTTCTCGAGCAGGAACTGGATGGTGCGCCAGTTCAGCCGCTCCGCGATGCGGGACGTCGCGGTCTGGAGGATCGGCGACTTGTGGCCGAGGAGCAGCCCGGCGATCACCACGGCGAGCACCCCGGAGCCGTGGATCTCCTCGGCCGCGACGTAGGCCACGAAGGGCGTCACCAGCGACATGCTGGTGTCGATGACCGGGTCGGTCACCCGGCGTCGCGCGCGACCGACGACGAAGAAGAGCAGCAGGCCGACCGCGACGCCCCCCGCCGCGGCGAGCACGAAGTCGAGCCCGACGTCGAGCACGGTGACGTGGTCGCTGAGCGGCGACCGCGGTGCCCGCGCCCCCGATCGCGATGGCGGTGCGGAGGGCGACCAGCGCCGTCGCGTCGTTGAGGAGCGACTCACCCTCCAGGATCGTGACGATCCGGCGCGGGATGCCGATCCGTCGTGCGATCGCGGTCGCCGCGACGGCGTCCGGCGGTGCGACGACGGCCCCGAGGGCGAACGCCGCGGGCCAGGTGACGGCCGGGATGACGTAGTAGGCGACCACGGCGACCCCGACCGTGGTGAAGGCGACCAGCCCGATCGAGAGCAGGAGGATCGCGCGACGGTTGGCGTTGAAGTCCACCAGCGACGTCTGCAGCGCCGCGGCGTACAGCAGCGGCGGCAGCAGCCCGACCAGCACCACCTCGGACGTCAGGTGCACCTCGGGGACGAACGGCAGGAAGGACGCGGCGGCGCCGAGCGCGACCAGCACGATGGGGGCGGGGAGGTCGAAGCGTCTGCACAGCGCTGCCACGGCTGATGACGACGACCGCCAGGGCGGAGAGGGAGAGCGCTACGTCCACCCGGCCATTCAACCGGACGGGTGTTTCCCGGGTGCTACGCCGGCTGCTCGGCCACCCAGCGCATCGGGTCGCCCCAGCCCAGGTCGGAGTCGCCGTGCTTGTCCAGCGCCATCACCACCAGGCAGCGACGGTGGGCCGCGAAGGTCAGCACGTGCGCGATCATCCCGCCGTAGGTGAACACCTCCGCGGGCTCGCACAGGGCGTCCACGAACGTGTCGTCCAGGCGGCCCTGCTCGGCCACCTCGCGGACCTGGGCGAGGTACGCCGGCCCCTCGACGGCCAGCCGGCGGCGCAGCGAGTCGACCGACTCGTGCTCCTCGACGGACCAGTCGTAGGCGCGGTTGCGCGATCGCGGCGTTCCACATGCCCATCTGGCCGACGAGGCGCGAGGCCAGCGACCGGATCGTCTGGCGGTCGTCGTCGACGTTCAGCTCGATCACCTCGTCGAGCTGCTCGTCGGTGAGCCGGGCGGCGTGCTCGACGATCTGGCCGGTCAGCCAGATGTGGTGCTCGACCATCTTGGTCAGCAGGTCCATGGGAGTCACCTTCGTTCTGGCCGGGAGGCGGATGCTCCCCGGCGGGTGGAAGTGGACGTCGCTGGGCGCCTCGATCCGGATCTGCGTCGGGTGGGCGCGCCACCGGCTGGGCCCGACGCCGTACGCCTTGGTGAACGCCCGGGTGAACGCCTCGTGCGAGCCGTACCCGGCCTCGACAGCGATGTCGAGGATGGTGTCCCGGGTGGTGACGAGGCGGTAGGCCGAGCGCTCCAGGAGCAGGCGGCGCCTGAGCCGGCGGGGCGGCTCGCCGGCCACCGAGGCGACGATCCGGTCGAGGTGGAACCGCGACAGGTACAGCCGGGCCGCCAGGTCCTCACCGGTCGCCTCGTGGTCGTCCAGCGCCTCGGCGAGGACGTCCACGAAGCTCGTGAAGTGGTCGGTGGCTGCGGTCATGGTCCCCATCCTGACGACCCGGCGCGTGCGCCGGCTTGATCATCCTTGCTCAGGTCCCCCGGTGGGGTGGGTGGCGAGGGCGCGGATGGCGGCGTCGAGCTCGCGGCGGTCGTCGCGGCGCACGACGGCCTCGACGACCTCGATGCCGCCGGCCGGGTTGTCCAGGGCGTGCCGGAGCTCGGCGACCGAGTCGACCTTCCAGTGCGGGGTCCGGGTCGCGGCGCACAGGCTCGCCACGTCGACGCCGTGCGGGGTGCCGAAGAGCTTGTCGTAGGAGCCCGCGTGACGCGCGTCGCCCTGCTCGAGCGAGGCGAAGATCGAGCCGCCGTCGTCGTTGACCACCACGATGGTCAGGTCGGGACGCGCCTCGCCGGGACCGAGGACGAGACCGTTCGCGTCGTGCAGGAACGTCACGTCGCCCAGCAGGGCCAGGGACCTGCTGCTGTGCGGCCGGCCGAGCGCCGCGCCGATCGCACTGGAGACCGAGCCGTCGATGCCCGCGAGCCCACGGTTGCCGACGACCATCCGGCGGTCGCCGACGGCGTACGGCGCGACCATCAGGTCGAGGTCGCGGACCGGGTTGGACGCTCCGACGTACAGCAGACCGCCCGGAGGCAGGGCCGCGCTGACCGCGCCCGCGACCTGGTGCGGGGTCATCGTGCCCCGGCCGGCGAGCAGGGCGTCGAGCCGTCGCGACACGTCGGCGTCGCGGGTGCGCCACTCCTCGGCCCACGGATCGGGCTCGGGGGCCGGAGCCGCCACCTTCTCGCTCGCGAACCAGCCCGGGTCGAGGCCCTCGAGCTGGACCCGGTCGACCACGGCGTGCACGTGGTGGCCCGGGTCGGCCCAGCCCGACGGACCCCGGACGGCGTACAGCTCGATGTCGTCGCGGGCCAGCAGCCTGGTCACCGGACGCGACAGGGTCGGGTGGCCGAACACCACGACCTGCTGGATGCGGCCGGCCAGGTCCGGGTCGCCGAGCAGCAGCCGGTAGGTGCGGATGACGCTGTCGCCCGTGCGCGACCCGCTGGTCGGCTCGGCGAGCAGCGGCCAGCCGGCGGTCTCCGCGAGCACCCGGGCAGGCGGGCCGGCGTCGTCGCCGGCCACCACCACGGTGCGGAGGTCGCGGCTGACCGGTTCGGGCTGTGCCTGCGGCCGGGCCCCCGGCGACATCCAGGGACCGCCGTCCGGTGCGCCGTCGAGCGCGCTCCCCCAGCCGTCTCCCGTCTCGGGGACGAGCGGCTCCTCGAACTGGACGTTGAGGTGCACCGGTCCCGGCCGGGCGCCGAGGCGGCCGGTGGCCACGCCCGCGCTCCGGGCCGCGAGCGCGCGCCACGCGACGACCTGCCGGCGCTCGGCCTCACCGCTGCCCGGGTGTGCCGCGGGGACGTCGGCGGACTCCCGCACCGCGTGCCCGAAGATGCCCGCCTGGTGGGTGGTCTGGTTGGCGTTGCTGCCTCGCAGCCGCGCGGGCCGGTCGGCGGTGAGGACGAGCAGGGGTACGCCGGCGTGCGACGCCTCCAGCACCGCGGGGTGCAGGTTCGCGACCGCCGTACCGCTCGTCGTCACGACCACGACCGGCCGGCGGCTGGTGCGGGCCAGGCCGAGGGCGAGGAACCCCGCGGACCGCTCGTCGATGCGGGTGTGCAGCGTGAGGCGCTCCGGGTCGGCGTACGCCGCGAAGGCCAGCGCCGCGCTGCGCGACCCCGGGGCGAGCACCACGTCGCGGACACCGCAGCGGGCCAGCTCGTCGAGCAGCACCGTGGCCAGTGCGGTGGAGGCGTTGGCCGGGGTCATGCCCTGGAACCTATCGCCGCCAGCCGGTCCCGCCAGTGCTGCTCGCGCTCCGGTGTGGCGCGGGTGCGGTCCAGGGCGGCGGCGTCGACGTCCGGGCGTACGACGGGCAGGGCACCGTCGCGCGGCAGCAGCGACGTCGCCGTGACGTCGTCGGTGAGCAGCTGGACCGTCGCGAGGCCGCAGGCGTACGGCAGCTCCGGAAGCGCAGCCGCCAGCGCCACGCCGGCGGCGATGCCGACGCTCGTCTCGAGGGCGCTGGACACCACCACGGGCAGGCCGATGTCCTCGGCGATCCGCAGGCAGGCCCGCACACCGCCGAGCGGCTGCACCTTGAGCACCGCGACGTCGGCGGCCTCGAGGTCCCGCACGCGGTAGGGGTCCTCGGCGCGCCGGATCGACTCGTCCGCGGCGACCGGGACGTCGACGCGGCGTCGCACGACGGCCAGGTCCTCGACGTCGGCGACGGGCTGCTCGACGTACTCCAGACCGCCGGCGGCCCTGTCCAGCAAGGGGATCCGGGCGACCGCCTCGTCGACGGACCAGAGCCCGTTGACGTCGATGCGGATCCGGCCGCCGGGTCCCAGGGCGTCGCGGACCGCCTCGAGCCGGGCCTGGTCGTCGGCGAGGTCCTGCCCGGGCTCGCCGACCTTGACCTTGGCGGTGCGGCAGCCGTTGCTCGCCCGCACGACCGCCGCCGCGCGCTCGGCGTCCACGGCCGGCACCGTCACGTTGACGGGGATGACGTCCCGCACCGGCGCCGGCCAGCCCTCGTCGGCGGCCTCCCGGGCGGCGCGCAGCCAGGGCTCCGCGACCCGGGAGTCGTACTCCAGGAACGGGCTGAACTCCCCCCAGCCCGCGTCGCCGCGCAGCAGCATCCCCTCGCGCACGGTGATCCCCCGGAAGCGGGTGGTCATCGGGATCGAGAACACGTTGACCCGGGGCATGTTCACCGTCGACCCGGGTCCTCGTTCACCGTCGAGCCGGGCCTCGTTCGCGGCCAGCCGTTCCACGGCCAGCCGGTCCACCTTGCCGTTGGGCAGCAGCGGCAGCGCCGGCACGGGTACGACGAGACGCGGCGACCACGCACGCGGCAGGTCGGCGGCGACCCAGTCCCGGGCAGCATCGAGCGACAGGTCCCCGGCCAGCACGGCGACGACCGCCTGTCCCCACTCCGGGTCCGGGACCCCGACGACCTCGGCCTCCGTGACGCAGGGGTGCTCCCGCAACCGGGCCGCGACCGCCCCGGCGGGCACGTTGACGCCTCCGGAGATGACCACGTCGTCGACCCGTCCGGTCACCCGCAGCAGCCCGTCGTGGTCGATCCGGCCGAGGTCCTGGGTCACGAACCAGCCGTGCTCCGTGGCCTGCGCGGTGAGCCCGGGCTGCCCGTCGTACCCGTCGAAGAGGACCGGTCCGCCGATCCGGATGCGTGCGTCGGAGCCGATCTTGACGGCGACCCCGTCGAGCGGGCGGCCGTCGTAGACGCAGCCGCCGCAGGTCTCGCTCATGCCGTAGGTCGCGACGACCCGGACGCCGGACCGCGGTGGCACGGGCGCGCAGGGCGGGCTCGAGGCGGGCGCCGCCGACCAGCACCGTGTCGAAGCCGCGCAGGGCACCGCCGTCGAGGAGCCGCACGAGCTGGGTCGGCACCAGCGAGACGTAGCGCCGCTCGCCGGTCATCGCCGCGACCGCGTCCTCGAAGGGACCGTCCTGGACCACCGGGTCGGTGCCGGCCCGGACCGAGCGGAAGAGCACCTGGAGGCCGGCGACGTAGGCCGGCGGCAGGTTCAGCAGCCACTGCCCCGGCGCCGCCGAGCCGCGCGTGCGTCGCGTCCGCCGAGGCCCGCATCGCCGCACGGGACAGCCGCACCCGCTTCGGCGCCCCGGTCGACCCGGACGTCTCGACGGCAAGCGGCGCCGGGTCGTCCGCGGCGTCCCACTCCCGCAGCAGCGCGAGGATCTCGTCCGCGCTGCCCCGCACGGGGTCCAGGGTCGGGCTGCTCACGAGGGGTCACGCTATGCCTGCCACAATCCTCGACTGTGACAACCCCTGCGCAGTGGATCGAAGGCGCGCGCCCGCGCACGCTCCCCGCGGCGGTGTCGCCGGTGCTGGCCGGCACCGGCGTCGCGGCGTTCGTCGACCAGGTCGTGTGGTGGAAGGCGTTCCTGGCGCTCGTGGTGGCGTTGGCCCTGCAGGTCGGCGTGAACTACGCGAACGACTACTCCGACGGCATCCGCGGCACGGACGCCGACCGGGTCGGCCCCCTGCGCCTGGTGGGCTCAGGGGTGGCGGCCGCGGCGGACGTGAAGCGCGCCGCGTTCGCCGCGTTCGGCGTCGCGATGGTCGCCGGCCTGGTGCTCGCCGCGACCTCGTCGTGGTGGCTGCTGCTGGTCGGGGCGGCCGCGATCGTGGCCGCCTGGTTCTACACCGGCGGCTCGCAGCCCTACGGCTACCACGCCCTCGGCGAGGTGATGGTGTTCGTGTTCTTCGGGCTGGTCGCGGTCCTCGGGACGACGTACGTGCAGACCGCCTCGCTCCCGCTCCCCGCCTGGTTCGCCGCGACGGGCGTCGGCGCGCTGGCCTGCGCGATCCTGGTCGCCAACAACGTCCGGGACATCCCGACCGACACGACGTCGGGCAAGCGCACGCTCGCGGTCGTGCTCGGCGACCAGCAGAGCCGCTACCTCTACGTGCTCCTGGTCTGGGTCGCCGTCGCGACCCTGCTCGGCATCGCGATCACGACGTCCTCCCTGGCCCTGCTGGGCCTGGTGTTCCTGGTGCCCGCGCTCTCCGCGACCCGCGTCGTGCTGTCCGGTACGACGGGCCGCGGACTCGTCCCGGTGCTCCAGCAGACCGGCGTCGCGGAGCTGCTCTACGCCGCCGGGGTCTTCGTGGGGCTGCTCATCGCGTCGTGACGGACCGGGCTCACCGGGACGGCTCCTTCCAGGTGCCGGTCTCGTAGAAGCCTTCCAGCGTGGCGGTGTACGGCGCGATGTCGATGCCCTGCTGCTCGAGCCAGGCGTCGTCGTAGTAGGTCGATGTGTAGCGGTCGCCGCCGTCGCACAGCAGCGTGACGACGCTGCCGGCCGACCCGGAGGCCCGCATCGAGGCGACCATGCGGAGCGCGCCCCACATCGCCGTGCCCGTCGAGCCGCCGACCAGCCGGCCGGTCACCGTCGAGCACCACCGCATCGCCGCGATCGAGGCGGCGTCGGGGACCGAGAGCATCGCGTCCACGACGGTCGGGACGAACGACGGCTCGACCCGCGGCCGGCCGATCCCCTCGATGCGGGAGCCGCGGCCGCCCGGCGGCAGCCTGTACGTCGGGTCGGAGGTCGACCAGCCCTCGAAGAAGGCACTGTTCTCGGGGTCGACGACGCAGACCCGGGTGTCGAAACGGCGGTAGCGCACGAAGCGTCCGATCGTCGCGGACGTGCCACCCGTGCCCGCGCCGACGACCACCCACGCCGGCACGGGATGCCGCTCCTGCGCGAGCTGGTCGAAGATGGACTCGGCGATGTTGTTGTTCCCGCGCCAGTCGGTCGCCCGCTCGGCGTAGGTGAACTGGTCGAGGTAGTGGCCGCCCGACTCGTCGGCCAGCCGTCGCGCCTCGTCGTACATCGACCCGGGGTCGTCCACGAGGTGGCAGCGACCGCCGTGGAACTCGATCAGCTCGATCTTGCCGCGCGAGGTGGTCGCCGGCATCACCGCGACGAAGGGCAGCCCGAGCAGCCGGGCGAAGTACGCCTCCGACACCGCGGTCGAGCCGGACGAGGCCTCGATGACCGGTGGTGCCCTCGCGGATCCAGCCGTTGCACAGCGCGTAGAGGAACAGCGACCGCGCCAGCCGGTGCTTCAGGGAGCCGGTCGGGTGCACCGACTCGTCCTTGAGGTACAGGTCGATGTCCCAGCCCGCCGGCAGCGGGAAGACGTGCAGGTGCGTGTCCGCCGAGCGGTTGCTGTCCGCCTCGACCTTGCGGATCGCCTCGTTCACCCAGGTCCGGTCGTCGAGGCGCTGCTCCTCGCGACAGCAGCCGGTCACGCCCCGGTCACCTCAGTCCTGGTCTTCCCGGGCCCGGCGCTCCTCGAAGCGCTGCGTGGCGGCCCGGGCGCGGGCGTCGACGCGGGCGGCGAAGCGCGCCCGCGGACCCTTCAGCAGGTAGTACGACGCGAGCGCCGAGATGAGTGCGGCGACCAGCAACGGCCACAGCAGCGGCACGTGGTCGGCCCCCCGGACGAGCATGTAGACGCCCACGATCACGGCGTACGACGCGACGAACAGGCCGACGCGCGCGAGGGTGTAGACGGCGAACTCCTTCACGCGCTCAGGGTAGTCGTGGCCTTGCGAGGGCCCCTGGGCGCATCACGGATCGGCTTCATTCCTGGACCGTGGCACGGTCCGTTTGCACACGCGCCTACATTGGGGGCGTGGGTAAGTTCCTGCTGGTCGTGATCGTGTTCGCCGCCTGCGTCTATGCCTTCTTCTGGCTCATCGAGCGGCGCCGTGGTGGCGGCGCCTCCTCCACGACGCGCCGTGCCCCGCACAAGCCGGCTCCGCGCGTGGTCGCGCCCGACGACGACGAGGACTTCCTGCGGGACCTCAACCGGCGCCGGAAGAAGCGCGACGAGGACCGCCCCAACAACGAGTAGCGGGCTGGCTCAGCCGCCGGCGTACGAGTGCAGGCTGCCGGAGCCGAAGAAGAAGTTGATCCCGACGAAGTTGAACAGCAGGGACGCGAAGCCGACCAGGGCGATGACGGACGCGGCCTTGCCCTTCCAGCCGGCGGTCGCCCGGGCGTGCAGGTAGGCGGCGTAGATCACCCAGGTGATGAACGCCCACACCTCCTTGGGATCCCAGTTCCAGTAGCTGCCCCAGGCGTACTCCGCCCAGATCGGCCCGGCGACCAGGGCCGCGAAGGTCCAGATCGGGAAGCCGAAGGCGTTGAGCCGGTAGCCGACCCGCTCCAGCGCCTCGAGCGAGGGCAGCCGGGTGAGGTAGCCGCCGGGGCGGATCCTGCCGCGGCGGGTGGCCCGGTCCTTGACCAGGTACAGCCCGAGGGCGAGCGCGCCGGTCGCGAACGCGCCGGAGGCGACGATCGCGGCGAGCACGTGGATCACGAGCCAGTAGGAGTGCAGCGCGGGCACCAGCGGACCGGCGTCCTGGTAGAGCACCAGCTGGTCGAGCATCAGCACCACGACCAGGAAGCCGGTGACGGCGACACCCATCCAGCGCAGGTGGTAGCGCTTCATCAGCAGGAGGTACATCACGCTGACGCCGAACGTGCCGGCCAGCGTGAACTCGTACATGTTGCCCCAGGGCACCCGCGCCGGGTCGCTGGCCAGGCCGCGGGTGACCAGCCCCAGGAGGTGCAGGACGCAGCCGAGCACCGTCAGCGCCAGCCCGATCCGTCCCCACATCTCGACCCGCACCTCAGCGTCCCCCGACGTCGTGGCGTCGCCGGGCCGTCAGCCGCCTGACAGGTCGGTGCCGGAGCGCCGACCAGGGCGGACTCCGGCTCCGCGACCGGCACCGGGACGGACCGCAGGAACACCCACTCGGCCAGGTGGGCCAGGAAGGCCAGCACGTAGACGATCGAGGCGAACATGATGGCGTTGTCGCTGAAGGCGGCGAACTCCGCGGTGCTCACGCGTGCTCCTTCGGGGTCTCTGTCCTGCTCACGAGCCGCTGCAGCTCGTCGATCTCGGAGGCGAGGTCGCCGCCCGAGCTGCGGTCGAGCCCGGCCAGCTCGACCACGGTACGCCGGGAGCCGTCTGCCCGGCTGACCCGGACCCACGCCCGCCGGGGGCGGATGAACAAGGAGCCCATCAGGCCGACGATGCCGAGCAGCACGCCTCCGAGCGCGATGCCCTTGCCGGGAGAGTTGCTGACCTGGAGCTTGACCCAGCGGTCGACCCGGTCGAAGCGGATCGAGCCCAGCCCGTCGGGCAGCTGCACCGTCTGACCGGGCGACAGCTTGATCCGGGCGTTGGGGCCGAGCCTCTCGGGGTCGGCGCTCGGGAAGTACTTCATGTTCTTCATGTCGATGGAGTACACCGACTGCGGCCTGCCCAGGCCGAGGCCGAGGTCGCCGTGCGACGGGGTCAGCGACAGCACGGGGTCGAGCTTGTCGGGGAACTGCGAGAACGGCCCGGTGGCCCGGGTGTAGCCGTAGGTCGGGAAGAAGAACCCCTCGAAGCCGAGCTGCTCGGGCGCGGCGTACGGCACCTTGATGACGCCGCTGGACATGAAGGACGCGTCCATCGGCAGGAAGACCACCGGGCCCTGGTAGGCGACCTTGCCGTCGCCGTCGCGGACGGTGACGACCGGCGCGTAGCCGTGGCCGACCAGGAACACGCTGGTGCCGGGGACGGTCAGCGGGTGGTTCACCGCGAGGTCGTGCTTCCGCGGGGCGGCGGTCGGGCTGCTGCGGTAGGTGATGTCGGCGTCGAAGGACTCCGGCTGGCCCATCTGGGGCCCCGAGGTCAGGAACTTCACGTGGAAGTCGTCGACCTTGAGGCTGAGCGGCGACAGGTCGTCGGCGTCGAACAGCCTGCCCGGCGAGAAGTCGTCGTACTGGCTCAGCGAGTTGGAGAAGTCCTGGCCGACGACGGTGACGACGCCACCCTTGTAGCCGAACAGCTGCCCGTAGGCGAAGCCGACGAGGACCACGAGCACGGAGACGTGGAACAGCAGGTTCCCGGCCTCCCGCAGGTAGCCGCGCTCCGCCGACAGCGCGCCGCCGTCGGTCGAGCGGTCGAGACCACCCGGTAGCGCTTCTTCCGGAGCACCTCGCGGGCCCGCTCCAGGACCGCGTCCGCGTCCTCGTCGAGCTCGAAGCGTCCGCGACTCGGGCAGCCGGCCGAGGTGCCGCGGGCACCCGCGGCGGCGCGGCGCGGTAGCCGCGCCAGTAGATGCGCAGCCGCGGCACGATGCAGCCGACCAGCGAGACCATCAGCAGGATGTAGATCGCGGAGAACCAGACCGAGCCGTAGACGTCGAACAGCCCGAGCTTCTCGTAGACCGGCGTCAGGCCGGGGTGGGCGTCCTGGAAGTTCGCCACCTTGACCGCGTCGATGTTGCGCTGGGGTACGACGGAACCGGGCACCGCCGCGAGCGCCAGCAGGAACAGCAGCACCAGCGCCGTCCGCATCGAGGTGAGCTGCCGCCACGCCCAGCGGGACAGCTCGACGGGGCTCAGGGCCGGCGGGGAGGACGGCGGCTGGGGCGGCTGCGAGGCCGACCCGCCGGCCTCGGTGTGCTCGGCGTTCTCGGTGGTCACGCTCATACCGGGACCTGGAACCCGACGATCGTGGAGCGCAGGTCGCCGATCCACTGGTCCCAGAGGCCGGTCACCAGCAGCAGCCCGACCATGATCAGCATCATGCCGCCGATGCGGGTGACCCAGGCCTGGTGGCAGCCGGACCCACCTCACGGCGCCGAGCATCCGGCGGAACGCGAACCCGGCCACCAGGAACGGGATGCCGAGACCGAGGCAGTAGGCGACGCTCAGCAGCGCGCCGCGGCCGGCCGTGCCCTCGTGCAGCGCCAGGACCTGCACCGCCGACAGGGTGGGGCCGATGCAGGGCGTCCAGCCGAGACCGAACAGCACGCCGAGCAGCGGAGCCGCGGCGAGACCGACGGCGGGCACACGGTGCACCCGCACGTCGCGCTGGAGCCACGGCACCAGGCCCGACGAACGCGACGCCGAGCAGGATCGTGAGGAAACCGAGCACCACGCTGATCTGGCGGGTGTAGACGAGCAGCCAGTCGCCCAGGGCACCCGACGCCGTGCCGAAGGCGACGAACACGAAGGAGAACCCGAGCACGAACAGGAAGCTGCCCAGCACCATCCGGCCGCGCCTGGCGTTCTCGAGGTCGACGCCGGACAGGCCGGTCGCGTAGGACAGGTAGCCGGGCAGCAGCGGCACGACGCACGGCGAGAAGAACGACACGAGCCCTGCGACCAGGGCCACGGGCAGTGCGACCACGAGCGTCCCGGACAGCACGGTCTGCGCGGAACCAGTCGCCGACGTCGAGCAGGATCACGCTCCACCACCGGTGGCCCCGAGGGCGTCGTCGACGAGGTCGTCCAGCGTGGTGCGGGTGATGGAGCCGAGCACGCTGCCGGCGACCCGGCCCCGCTTGTCGATGATGATGGTGCTCGGCACCGAGTTGGGGGTCAGCGTGCCGCGGAAGGCGAGCAGGGTGCGGCCGCCCTGGTCGTAGATGCTGGGGTACGGCGTCTCGAACCGTCGCACGAACGCCTGCGCGTTGGCCTTGCTCGAGTCGCGGCTGTCGATGCCGAGGAACTCGACGCCCTTCGCCTCGAGCTCGGCCGCGGCCTGCGTGAGCATGGGGGCCTCTCCGGCGCACTCGCCGCACCAGGAGCCCCAGACGTTCACGACCACGACCTTGCCGCGGAAGTCCGACAGCGAGACCTCGTCGCCGTCCAGGGTCGTGCCGGAGACTGCGCCGGGCATCTTGCGGTCGGCCGCGTCGACCGAGGTGATGATCCCCTGACCGGACACGTAGCCCTGGTTGCCCGAGCTGCCGATGTCGTCGGAGCAGCCCGCCAGGACCGCCACGGACACCAGGGCGGAGACCGAGGCGGCGAGGCGCCGGGCGTGCCTCATGCGGGCGGGGTCTCGTCGGTCTCCTGGCCGCCGGAGGAGAAGACGGCCTTGCGGTCCTTGACCGGGATCAGGTCGGCGGCCGGCTCCGAGTAGCGCAGCGTGACCAGCTCGTCGCCGTCGAACACCAGCGACGTCAGGCTGCACAGCGTGCACTGCCGGTTGCGCGGGTTGTGCAGGAACGACCGGTTCTCGACGTGCAGCCGGGTGGTCCAGATCGGCAGCTGGTGCGAGACGACCAGGGCCTCGTGGCCGCGAGCGGAGTCGCGGGCGTCGTACACGGCGGCCATCATGCGGGCGACGATGGCCTTGTAGGGCTCGCCCCACGACGGCCGCATCGGGTTCCACAGGTGACGCCAGGACGAGGGCCGCTTGACGATCCCGTCACCCACGCTGAACCGGCGGCCCTCGAAGATGTTCGACGACTCGATCACCCGGGCGTCGGTGACGATGTCGACGCCGCGTGCGACCGCCGTCGGCCGGGCCGTCTCCTGCGCGCGCTCGAGCGGGGACGCGACGACGTGCGTGATGTCGCGGTCACCGACGGCGTCGCGCGATCCGCTGCGCCATCTGCTGACCCAGCTTCGAGAGGTGGTAGCCCGGGAGCCGGCCGTAGAGCACGCCCGTCGGGTTGTGCACCTCGCCGTGCCGAAGCAGGTGCACGGTGGTCTGCTCGCTCATCGGTTGGCTCCCTCGTCGGTCGGCGGCCGCCGCTCGTGCGGCGGCGGGCAGGGCGGACAGGATCCGGTCGAGGGCGCGGTCGTCGTGGGCCGCGGAGAGGAACCACACCTCGAACGCGCTCGGCGGGAGGTAGACGCCCTGGTCCAGCATCGAGTGGAAGAACGCCTTGTAGCGCTCGGGATGCTGCGCGGAGGCGGCCGCGAAGTCGGGGACCTGGCTCACGCCCTCGTCGGTGAAGAACACGCTGAACATGTTGCCGACGTGCTGCACGACGTGCGGCACCCCGGCCTCGGCCAGGGCGGCACCCGCCGCCTCGCGGACCACCTGGGCGGCCTTGTCGAGGTGGGCGTAGACCTCGTCGGTCGCCAGCCGGAGCGTGGCGAGGCCGGCAGTGGTCGCGACGGGGTTCCCCGAGAGCGTCCCGGCCTGGTAGACGGGTCCCTCCGGCGACAGCATCGACATCACGTCGGCGCGCCCACCGAACGCCGCGGCGGGGAACCCGCCGCCCATCACCTTGCCGAACGTGGTCAGGTCGGGGCTCCAGCCCTCGACCGCGCCGTCGAGGCCCCAGTGCCCCGACGCGGTCACCCGGAAGCCGGTCATCACCTCGTCGCTGACGAACAGCGCACCGTGCTCCCGGCAGGTCTCGGCCAGCAGCCGGTTGAAGCCGGGTGCCGGCGGGACGACCCCCATGTTGCCCGGGGCCGCCTCCGTGATCACGCAGGCGATCTCGTCGCCGTGCTCCGCGAACACCGCGGCCACCGCCGCCGGGTCGTTGTAGGGCAGCACCAGGGTGGCGGCGGTGGAGGCCGCCGGGACACCGGGTGTGCCGGGCACCGCGAAGGTGGCGAGGCCGGAGCCGGCCTGGGCCAGCAGCGAGTCGACGTGGCCGTGGTAGCAGCCGGCGAACTTCACGACGAGCTCGCGCCCGGTGAACCCGCGGGCCAGCCGGATCGCCGACATGGTCGCCTCGGTGCCCGACGACACGAAGCGGACCTTCTCGACCGGGGTGCGCGCGACGATGGCCTCGGCCAGCTCGACCTCGGGGCGGGTGGGCGTGCCGTACGACGTACCGCGGGCGACCGCCGCCTGCACGGCCGCGAGCACCTGCGGGTGCGCGTGACCGAGCAGCATCGGGCCCCAGCTGCCGACCAGGTCGACGTACTCCGTGCCGTCCACGTCGAAGAGGTAGGGCCCGGAGGCCCGCTCGATGAACCGCGGGGTGCCGCCGACGGCGTTGAAGGCGCGGACCGGCGAGTTCACCCCGCCCGGTGTCACGGCGCGCGCACGCTCGAACAGGGCGGCGGAGGCTTCGGTGCGGGCTGGTCACCCCGGCATTCTCCCCCGCGGGCGGGCCCGACCACGAACCCGGTCGCGCGGCTCGTGGCGTTGTGAGACGCACTACTGCCGCGTAACGTCACCGCCGCCGGACTCGTTGTCAGGTGTGAGTGGGGGAGCCACCGGGTACCAGTCGGACAACCGGCTGCGACCGGAGCAGACGTGATTGGGGAGAATCGAGTCGGATGTCGTCGCACAAGAAGCTGACCACCTTCCAGAAGGCGAGCGCCCTGGTGCCGCTCGCGCTCCTGTCGGGCGCCTGGACCACCAGCCTCACCGTCACCAGCACGCGCGAGCGCCGACGGGTCCGACGGGAAGCTGCCGGACGGCACGACGGTTCCCGACCAGGCCATCAAGGCTCCCGCGAGCGTGTCCAACCCCGGTGAGATCGCCCCGGGCGTCCCGGCGGGCTCCGCCGACCGGGTGATCGCCGGCGCCTCCGCCAACGGCATCCCGTCCGCCGCCCTGGCGGCCTACCAGCGCGCCGCGCAGGTCATCGACTCCGCCGACAAGAGCTGCAACATCGACTGGACCCTGATCGCCGCCATCGGCCGCGTGGAGTCCAACCACGGCCGCTACGGCGGCAACGCGCTCGACAGCAACGGCGTGAGCCGCCCCGGCATCTACGGCATCCCGCTCGACGGCGGCAACGGGACCGCGAAGATCTCCGACACCGACGCCGGCCAGTACGACGACGACACGCAGTTCGACCGCGCCGTCGGCCCGATGCAGTTCATCCCCTCGACCTGGTCGGTCGTCGGCGTGGACGGCGACGGCGACGGCAAGCGCAACCCGCAGGACATCGACGACGCGGCGCTCGCGACCGCCGTCTACCTCTGCTCCGGCAACGAGGACCTCTCGACCACCAAGGGCCAGCGAGTCGGCGGTCTACCGCTACAACCACAGCCAGGAGTACGTCGACCTGGTGCTGTCGATCATGCAGGCCTACGCCTCCGGCGACTTCTCCTCGGTCCCCACGAGCTCGGCCGGCACCACGACGTTCACCCCCGACTACGGCGACTCCGTGATGGCCTCGGGCACCACCGGCTACCACTACCCGCGCTCGACCCGAAGGGCGGCGGCGCCGGCAGCTCGTCGGGCGGCTCCTCGTCGTCCGCCGCCGGCACGGCCGCGCCGAAGTCGTCCACCGTCCACCGGCACCACCAGCCCGTCGGCCCCGGCGGGCGGCGGCGGTCCACGCCGAACCTGCCCGGTGGTGGCGGCAGCGGCGGTGGCGGTGCGACCGCGTCCGACCCGACCGCGCCCGTCAAGAAGGCCACCGGCACCGTCAAGGACACGACCGACGCGACGGCCGGCACGGTGACCAACACGGTCACCCCGCTGCAGGAGGCCACGACCTACTGCCAGAACAACGTCTCCGCAGTCCAGATCACCGCCTGGGCAGGCTGGACAAGTGCACGACCGCCTACCTCAACGGCGGCGCGGCAGCGGTGACGAACCTGCTCAACAGCCTGGCCGGCACGGTCACCGGCGGCGGAGGCGGCGGCCTCCTCCCCGACCGACGTCAACCGGCCTGCGTCGCGAGGCGGGCCGCGACCTCGGCGGCCCAGTAGGTGAGGATCACGTCGGCGCCGGCGCGGCGGATCGACGTGAGCGTCTCCAGGATCGCGGCGTCGCGGTCGATCCAGCCGTTCGCGGCGGCGGCCTCGACCATGGCGTACTCGCCGGAGATGTTGTAGGCCGCGACGGGCACGTCGACCGCCTCGCGCACCGCGCGGACCACGTCGAGGTAGGCCAGCGCGGGCTTCACCATCACGAGGTCGGCGCCCTCCTCGACGTCCAGCAGCGCCTCCCGGACACCCTCGACGACGTTGCCGCCGTCCTGCTGGTAGGTGCGCCGGTCGCCCTGCAGCGAGGAGTCCACCGCCTCGCGGAACGGGCCGTAGAACGCGGAGGCGTACTTCGCGGAGTAGGCCAGGATCGCCACGTCCTGGTGCCCGGCGCCCTCGAGCGCGTCGCGGATCACCCCGACCTGACCGTCCATCATCCCGCTGGGCCCGACGACGTCGACGCCGGCCGCGGCCTGGGCGAGCGCCATCTCGGCGTACACCTCGAGCGTCGCGTCGTTGTCGACGGCGCCGTCCGGTGTCAGCACGCCGCAGTGCCCGTGGTCGGTGAACTCGTCGAGGCACAGGTCGGCCATCACCGGCAGCGCGTCACCGACCTCGGCGACGCAGTCCTCGATGGCCACGTTGAGGATGCCGGCCGGGTCGACGGCCCCGCTGCCCCGGGCGTCCTTGTGCTCGCGGGACGCCGAACAGCATGAGCCCGCCCAGCCCCAGCTCGGCGGCCTCGGCGGCGGCCTTCCGCAGCGACTCACGGGTGTGCTGGACGACCCCGGGCATGGTGCTGATCGGCGTCGGCTCGGACGCCCCCTCGCGCACGAACACCGGCAGCACCAGCTGGTGCGCCGACAGCCGCGTCTCGGCGACCAGCCGGCGCAGTGCCGGCGTGCGCCGCAGCCGACGCGGCCGCGTCGAGGGGAACGTCATCAGGTCGCCCTGCGCCGGGCCGAGGGACGCCGCTCGGACGGCCTCGTGACCGGCTGGCCGGCCTCGAGCAGGGCGGCACGACGCGAGGCGCCGAAGTCGGCGAGCGCGTCGACGAGGACCTCGACCGACGGCGACGGCGCGAGGACGTCGACCCGCAGGCCGTGCTCCTCGGCGGTCTTCGCCGTCGCGGGGCCGATCACGGCGATGATCGTCGAGGTGTGCGGCTTGCCGGCGATGCCGACGAGGTTGCGCACCGTCGAGGACGAGGTGAACACGACCGCGTCGAACTTGCCGGACTTGATCGCCTCGCGGGTCGGCGCCGGCGGCGGGGTGGCCCGCACGGTGCGGTACGCCGTGACGTCGTCCACCTCCCAGCCGAGGTCGAGCAGCCCGGCCACCAGGGTCTCGGTGGCGATGTCCGCGCGCGGCAGGAACACCCGGTTGATCGGGTCGAGCAGGTCGTCGTACGGCGGCCAGTCCTCGAGCAGGCCACGGGCGGACTGCTCGCCCGAGGGCACCAGGTCCGCACGCAGGCCCCACGCCTCGATGGCGGCGGCGGTCTTCTCGCCGACGGCCGCGATCTTGAGGCCGGAGAACGCGCGGGCGTCGAGGCCGTACTCGTCGAACTTCTCGCGCACCGCCTTGACCGCGTTGACCGAGGTGAACGCGATCCACTCGTAGCGGCCCTCGACGAGCCCGCGGATCGCCTTGTCCATCTGCTGCGGGTTGCGGGGCGGCTCGACCGAGATGGTCGGCACCTCCTCGGGCACCGAGCCGTAGCCGCGGAGCCGCGCGGACAGCGAGCCGGCCTGCTCCTTGGTGCGCGGCACCAGCACGCGCCAGCCGAACAGCGGCTTGGTCTCGAACCACGACAGCGCGGTGCGCAGGTCGACGACGTCGCCGACCACGGTGACGGCCGGCGGCGACATCCGGGCTGCCCGGGCGTCGGCGCCGATGCGGCCGAGGGTGGAGACGACCGTCTCCTGCTCGGTGGTGGTGCCCACGCGGGTCATCGCGACGGGGGTCTCGGCGCTGCGGCCGGCGGCGACGAGGGCCGCCGCGACGTCGCCGATGCAGCTCACGGCGGACAGCAGCACCAGCGTGCGGTCGTCGGCGTACTGCGTCCAGTCGACCTTGGCCTCGGAGCAGTTCACGACCGCGACCTCGCGGTGCTTCTTGTCGGTCAGCGGCACGCCGGCGTAGGCCGGGACGGCGGTGACCGACGAGACGCCGGGGACGATCTCGAAGCCGACACCGGCCTTCACGCAGGCCTGGGCCTCCTCGGGCCCGGAGGCGTAGACGAACGGGTCACCGGCCATCAGCCGGACGACGCGACGGCCGGAGCGGGCCTGCTTGACGATCACCTTGGCGCGGCCGGCGTGCGTCAGCGGCTGGCCGTCCTGGCCGAAGCCGCCGTCGACGACCTCGGCGCCGGGGCAGAACGACTCGACGAGCGCGGCGTGCTCGGGGGTCTCGGTGATGACGACCTCGGCCTGCCGCAGCAGGTCGACGGCACGCACGGTCAGCAGCTCGGGGTCCCCCGGGCCGCTCCCGACGAACGACACGAAGCCGACCGGCAGGGCGGACCTCACGGGCGCCTCCACGGTCTTGGCCGCCGCACTGCGTGCCGGTGACGTCTTCTTGGCGGCCGCCCGAGGGGTGTCCTGGGCGGTCGTCGTGGTCTCGGTGTTCTTCGTGCTCACAGTCGCCTTCTTGCTACTGGTGGTGGGCTGTGTCTTGTTCCTGCTCGTGCTCATGCCGTCTGCTCCTCGATGAGCGTCGACGCCCCGTCGTCCAACATCTCCTCGGCCAGCCCCCGGCCGACCTTCTCCGCGTCCTCCGGCAGCCCGGTGGCCGACCGGCGGACGGCCACCGCTCCGTCCGCGCGACAGCGCCACGGCCCGCAGCCACAGCTCGTCGCCGTCGTCGCCCTCGGCGATCTCCGCCATCGCCCCGACCGGCGCCGAGCATCCCGCCTCCAACGTGGCCAGCACCGCCCGCTCCGCGACGACGGCGGCCCGCGTGCGCGGGTCGTCGATCGCGTCTCCGGACCAGGGCGGCCAGGTCCACGTCGTCGGCCCGGCACTCGACCGCGAGCGCACCCTGCCCGGGGGCGGGGAGCATCTGCAACGGGTCGAGCACCTCGGTCACCTCGTCCATCCGTCCGAGCCGGGCGATGCCGGCTCGGGCCAGGACGACGGCGTCCACCTCGCCGGCGGACACCTTCCTGATCCGGGTGTCCACGTTGCCACGGATTGCCACCACGTCGAAACCGAGACCGAGCGCGTGCAGCTGTGCGGCCCGTCGCGGGGACCCCGTGCCGATGCGCGCACCGGCCGGGAGCTCGCCCAGCGTGAGCCCGTCGCGGGCCACGACGACGTCGCGCGGATCCTCCCGGACGGGTACGGCGGCCAGGGCGATCTCCGTCGTGCGGGGTGGTCGGCAGGTCCTTGAGGGAGTGCACGGCCAGGTCGACGTCGCCGCGCAGCAGCGCGTCGCGCAGCGCGCTGACGAACACGCCCGTGCCGCCCATCGAGGCCAGGGGCGCCGTCGAGACGTCGCCCTCGGTGGTCACCTCGACCAGCTCGACGTCGCGGCCCAGCGACGACGCGCAGGGCGGCGGCGACGTGCTCGGACTGGGTGCGGGCGAGCAGCGAGCGGCGGGTGCCGATGCGGATCGGGGTGCTCATCTGATCCCCTCCGGCCGGGTCACGGCGTCCACGGCGTCCGGGTCCAGGGAGAACAGCTCGGCCAGCGCGGCGGCGTAGGACACCGCGCCGGTCTCGTTGGCCAGCTCCTTGACCCGCACGGTCGGCTGGTGGAGCAGCTTGTCGGCGACCCGGCGCACGGCGTGCTCGACCTCGGCCCGCACCTCGTCGTCGAGGTCGGGCAGCCGGGCCAGCAGCCGGCCCATCTCGGCGTCGACGATGCCGGTGGCCATCGTCCGCAGCGCGACCACCGTCGGGGTCACGGTGGCCGAGCGGCGGGCGGCGAGGAAGGCGGCGATCTCCTGGGCGACGATCTCCCTGACCGCGGCCACGTCGGTGGCGTCGTCCTGGTTGACCTCCTCGGCCAGCCGGGCCAGCCCGAACAGCGAGACGCCCGGCAGCTCGGCGACGGCGGGGTCGACGTCGTGGGGCAGGGCGAGGTCGATGACCGCGAGCGGCCGGTCGGCGGCTGCGCGCGCCCCGGCGACGACGGCGAGCGGCAGCACGACGCCGGTCGCGCCGGTGCAGGAGACGAGCAGGTCGACGTCCGCGAGCGACGTCCTGGACGTGCGTCATCGGGACGGCGCGGGCGTCGTACTGCTCGGCGAGCCGGTGCGCGTGCGCCTGGGTGCGGCTGGCGACCACGACGTCGGCGGCGCCCGAGCCGGCTCACCGTGGCGACCGCGAGGCCGGCCATCGAGCCGGCGCCGACGACGAGCACCCGCTTGCCGTCCACGGGGCCGATCTCGGTCGACGGCGCGTTCGAGGGCGAGCGAGACCAGCGACGGCGCGGCGCGCTGGATGTCGGTCTCGGCGTGCACGCGCTTGCCGACCCGGAGGGCCTGCTGGAACAGCACGTTGAGGGCCGGGCCGATCGTGCCGGACTCCTGGCCGACGCGCAGCGCGTGCCGTGCCTGGCCGAGGATCTGGCTCTCGCCGACGACCATCGAGTCGAGGCCGGAGGCGACGCCGAACAGGTGCGACACGGCGCCGTCGTCGTAGTGCACGTAGAGGTGCTGCACGACCTCCTCCGGTGCTCCGCCGGTCCGCGCGGCCAGGTCGCAGAGCAGCCGCGAGACCGACTCGACGCTGCCGTGGAAACGGTCCACCTCGGCGTAGATCTCCACCCGGTTGCAGGTGGTCAGCGCGGTCGCCTCGAGGACGTGCTCGCACTGCGCGACGGCCTGCACGAGCTTCTCGACGCCGTCGGCGTCGAGGGCCAGCTCCTCGAGGACGGACACCGGAGCGGTCTTGTGGGAGACCCCCACGACCAGGACGCTCATGCGCCCGACCACCCCGTCGAGCTCGGCGGCGAGCGACTGGTCGGCGAGGGACTTGCGCTGCTCGTGGTAGGCGAGGATCTGCAGCTCGATGGACAGGTCCACCTTGCGTACGTCGACCCCGTCGGGCACCGACAGCACGGCCGGCGCGAAGTTCAGGATGCTGGTGACACCGGCCGCGACCAGCCGGTCGCAGACGGCCTGCGCGGCCTGTGCGGGGGTGGCGATGACGCCGATGGCGACGCCCTGCGTCTCGACCAGGTCCTCGAGCTCGTCGAAGGCGCGGATGCCGAGCCCGCCGACGTCCTCGCCCTGCCGGGCCGGGTCGGCGTCGAGCAGCGCGACGATCCGGAAGCCCGCGCGAGGAGAAGCCGCTGTAGTTGGCCAGGGCGTGGCCCAGGTTGCCGATCCCGACGATGACGACCGGCCAGTCCTGGGTGACGCCGATCTCGCGGGCGATCTGGTAGCGGAGGTACTCCACGTCGTACCCGACGCCGCGGGTGCCGTAGGAGCCGAGGTAGGACAGGTCCTTGCGCAGCTTGGCGCTGTTCACGCCGGCGGCGGTCGCGAGCTCCTCGCTGGAGCAGGTGGCGGTGCCGCGCTCGGAGAGCCCGATCAGCGCCCGCAGGTAGACCGGGAGCCGGGCCACCGTCGCCTCGGGGATGCCCCGCTCCTGCGCCTTCGCAGGCGCTGGGTCGGGTGCCCTCGGACGAGGGGGTCCCGGCCCGGGGACTCCGTGGCGCGGTCACGCTTCTCCTGACGTCGAAGAGCTGCGGGCGAGCCGCCGGACACGCGGGGTGAGCCTGGTCGGACGACGCCGAGAAAGCCTCCTGCGACCCGTACCGGGCCGGCGGCGAATTCACTCTAGGAGTTTGTGAACGTGAGAACAAACTGAGCGGCGGGATCACTAGCACATGTGACCTGTCCCACCGTCACGGGGGCCGCCGCGGGGCGGGTCGGGTCTAGGCCAGCGCGGCGCGGAGCCGGTCGGGGTCGACCCGCCAGAAGTCGTGCTGCCGGCCGTCGACGAAGGTCACCGGGATCTCCTCGCCGTACGCCTCCATCAGCTCGGCGGAGTCCGGCGCCGCGGTGATGTCGACCTCGTCGTAGGTCTCCCCGAGCTCGGCGCAGACCTGCTCGATGACGGCGCGGGCGTCGTCGCACAGGTGGCAGCCGGGCTTGGCGTAGAGCCGGACCCGTGGCGTGCGTCATTCGAGGAGCCCCAGCGTCGCGGCGGCGGCGCGCGGCCCGCAGCCGGCCCTTGGCGACCTTGCCGGTCACCGTGTGCGGCAGCTCGTCGACCACGTGCACCTCGGTGGGCTGCTTGAACCGCGCCAGCCGGACCGCGCAGTGCTCCCGCACGAGCGTCTCGAGCTCGTCGGCGGAGTACGTCGTCCCGGGCCGCGCCTTCACGTAGGCGACCACGGCCTCGCCGGTCCGCGCGTCGGGCGTGCCGATCACCGCCGCCTCGGCGACCCCCTCGACCTCCGTCACGACGTCCTCGACCTCGACCGGGTAGACGTTGAAGCCGGACACGATCACCAGCTCCTTGAGCCGGTCGACCAGGAAGAGGTCGCCGTCGGGGTCGAGGAAGCCGACGTCGCCGGTGGCGCACCAGCCCTCGGCGTCCGGGCCGTCCGCGCCGTCCGGCCAGTAGCCGCTGAACAGGTTGGCGCCGCGGATCCAGATCTCGCCGGGGTCCCCGCCCTCGGGCGCGCGGCCCGCGTCGTCGACGAGCCGGATCTCGATGCCGGGCAGGGCGGCACCGACCGAGCCGGCCTTGGCGCGGCCGTCGGGCCGGGCCTGCTGTGCAGGGTGGAGGTGACCACGGGCGCCGCCTCGGTGAGGCCGTAGCCCTGGTGGACGGGGATGCCGGTGCGCTCGCTGAAGGCGTCGACGAGCTCGCGGGACAGCGGCGCCGAGCCGGACAGCACCAGCCGGACGCGGCCGAGCCGCTCGCCGAGGTCGTGGCACGGCCTGCCAGTAGGCGAAGCACCGGCGGCGCCACCGGCAGCACGGTGACCGCCTCGTCCTCGATGACCGACGAGCGACTCCTCGATGTCGAAGCCGTGCGACGAGCACCAGCCGGGCCCGGCGGTGCAGCACCTGCCCGAGCACGGCGTTGAGCCCGTAGACGTGGAAGAGCGGCAGCACCCCGAGCACCACGTCGTCGCCGGTGAGCATCGGCGGCTCGATCCGCGGCGGCCTGGTCGATGTTGGCGAGCAGCGCCCGGTGGCTGAGCATCGCGGCGCGCGGACGTCCCGACGTACCGGACGGTGTAGAGCAGCACGGCCAGCCGCTCGGGGTCGACGGCGACGGGCGCGTCGGTGCCCGCGGACGCCACCAGCTCGTCGTAGGTCGACTCCCCCGGTGCCGTCGGAGCGCCCACCACGACCACGCGGGGTACGACGGTCGGTGCGGCGCAGCGCCTCGTCGGCGCCGACCAGGGCGTCCTCGAGACCGGCGACCGCCTGCCGCACGGTGGTCAGGGCGACGACGTCCGCGACGACCACGCCGGGCGCCGCAGTCGGCGATCAGCCGGACCAGCTCGCCGGTGGCGGACCGCGGGTTGACCGGCACGGCGACCAGCCCGGCCCGCAGGACGCCGAGGTAGCGTCGTGACGAACTCGGTCCGGTTGCCCAGCGCGATGCACCACGCGGTAGCCGGCGACCAGGCCCATCGCGTTCGAGGCCGCGGGCGACCCGGTCGACCTCGGCGTCGAGCTCGGCCCAGGTGACCCGGCGTCCGGACGCCGGCCTCGACCAGCGCGACCCGGTCCGGGGCCTCCGCGGCCGCGACGGACAGCAGCTCGGCGAGATGGGCGCTCACAGCCGTGAGTCTCGCACAGGCGGTGAGGGCCGCTCCGGCGCCACTAGGGTTGCGCTGCGCGTGAGACGCCCCGAGCGAGCCGCACGCCGCGACCCGACCTGCGCAGCCGCTCGACGCTGGCCGGCGAGGCCGCCGCGGCCGCGGCCGAGGTGGAGACGCTCGCTGGCGATCCCGCCCGACCCGGACGGCGCGGCGTTCTTCGACGTCGACAACACGTCATGCAGGGCGCGTCGATCTTCCACCTCGCCCGCGGCCTGCACCGGCGCGAGTTCTTCACCACCCGCGACATCCTCGGCGCCGCCTGGAAGCAGGCCTACTTCCGGCTCGTCGGCGTCGAGGACCCCGAGCACGTCGCGGAGGCCCGCGCCTCGGCCCTGGCCTTCATCAAGGGCCACCCCGTCGAGCGAGCTCGAGGAGCTCGGCGAGGAGATCTTCGACGAGGCGATGGCGCACCGGATCTGGCCGGGCACCCGCGCGCTGGCGCAGATGCACCTCGACCAGGGCCAGCGGGTCTGGCTGGTGACCGCCGCCCCGGTCGAGATCGCCCAGATCATCGCCCGCCGGCTCGGCCTGACCGGCGCGCTCGGCACCGTCGCCGAGCACGTCGACGGCGTCTACACCGGCCGGCTGGTCGGCGACATGCTGCACGGCCCCGCCAAGGCGGAGGCGGTCAAGGCGCTCGCCGCAGCGCGAGGGCCTCGACCTGTCCCGCTGCTCGGCGTACTCCGACTCCTACAACGACCTGCCGATGCTGACGCTGGTCGGCGACCCGTGCGTGATCAACCCGGACGCCAAGCTGCGCGACCACGCCCGCGCCGAGGGCTGGCGGGTCCGCGACTACCGGACCGGCCGCAAGGCCGCCCGCGCCGGGCTGCTCACCGCCGGGCTGCGCCGGGCGCCGCCACCGGCAGCGTCGCGGCCGCGCGTGGCGATCCGCCGCAAGGTCCGCTGACCCGCCGGCTCGCGTCGCCGGCCGCGTGCGGGTGACAATCGGTGTGACCCGGCCCACAGCGCGTGCTGCAAACCGAAGTTACTCTCGGGTTCACAAATGCGAGGACCGCGCCTAGTGTGGTCGGATCACGTGGGGTAGGGAGCCCGGCCGCGCGCAGGCGCAGCCGGGGAGGGAGTTCGATGTTCACGCGCGACGACGAGTTCCGTCGTGGCTTCGACGGAGCTGCGAGCTCGCACTCGCGGCACGCGCTGGACCCTGCTCCCCTGCTCGCGACCGCGCCCGGCGACGCCGCCCCGGCTGGCTCCGCCGAGGCCGTCGTACCGGCTGGCCGGCTCGCCGAGGCCGTCGGCTGACCGGCGCGACGACCGGCGGGCCGGACCCGCACGGCGACGCCGACCAGGCCGTCTCCTCCGAGGAGGACGAGGCCGAGGCGCACCCGGCTGATCGCCCTGGTCGAGCTGGCCCGCGGCGGCGACTGCGAGGCCTTCGGGCTGCTCTACGACCACTACCACGTCTCGGTCTACCGGTTCGTCTACTACCGGGTCGGCTCGGTGGCGCTCGCCGAGGACCTCACCTCGGAGACGCTTCTTCCGGGCGCTGCGCAGCATGAGCTCGTTCCGCTGGCAGGGCAAGGACTTCGGCGCCTGGCTGATGACCATCGCCCGCAACCTCACCACCGACCACTTCAAGGCCGGCCGCACCCGGCTCGAGTTCGCCACCGAGGACATGTGCGCCGCACGACGGCGCCACCGAGGGCCCCGAGAGCGCGGTGCTCGCGTCGCTGACCAACGAGGCCCTGCTCGAGGCGCTCACCGAGCTGCCGCACGAGCAGCAGGAGTGCCTGATCATGCGGTTCCTCCAGGGCCTCTGATCGCCGAGACCGCCCAGGTGCTCGGCCGCAGCGACGGCGCGGTCAAGCAGCTCCAGCTGCGCGGGCGTCCGCAACCTCGCCAAGCTGCTGCCCGAGGGCCTGCGATGACCGGCCGTGGCGCGCTGGCGCACGCTCCGGTCTGGACCGGGTCCGGCCCGTAACCTCGGCCTCCGCCTGGGTCGTTGAGGCGTGCTGACCGACGCCGACCCGTTCTCGAAGGACCGCGCGATGACCACCCTGTTCCGCTCCGACGGCGCGCCGAGGAGTTCGCCGCGCGCGTCGACGGAGCGCGCCGCGGACGCCGACGGGGCGGACGGCGACGACGCGGCGACCGAGCGGCTCGTCGGGCTCGCCCAGCTGCTGCGGGAGCGCGGCGCCGGCCGACGCCGCGCGCGACCCCCGCGACGCCTTCGCCGCCGACCTGCGCGAGCGGCTGATGGCCGAGGCCGCGACGGTGCTCACCCCGCAGCACGCCGGCGCTGGCCCTGCCGGCCCGCACCCGCGGCAAGCGCGAGCGCCGCCTGGTCGCCGTCGCCTCCGCCGCCGTCCTGCTCGGCGGCACGGCCGGCATGGCGACCGCCGCCCAGAACGCGCTGCCCGGCGAGGCGCTCTACCCGATCAAGCGCGGCATCGAGAAGGCCGAGGTCCGCCTGTCGACTGAGCTCGGCCGGCCAGGGCCGCGACCTGCTCGCACCAGGCGACCGACCGGCTCGGCGAGGCCGCAGGGCCTGGTCGACCGCGGACTCCGCCACCGGCACGCCCCAGGTCCCGGCACACCCTCGCGTCGTTCACCAGCCAGGCCGCGCAGGGCTCCGACCTGCTGATGGCGTCCTACGCGGACAGCCGCGACCCCGCAGACCGTCGCCACCGTGCGCGACTTCGCCGCCGCCGCCCTCCGGCAGCTCGAGGCGCTGGACCCGCACGGCGCCCGCCGGAGGCCGCAGGCCGACCTGCGCGACGCCGCCCTCGCGCTGCGCGACATCGACGCCCGCGCCAGCCGGCTGTGCGACACCTGCTGCCGACCTGCCGGCCCTGGACGTGCCCGCCGGTCGTTCCTGGCCTCGGCCGAGGTCGGACCGGGCCATGCGGCGCGTCGAGGCGGCCCAGGCCCGACAACAGCCACCCGGTGGTCGCGGCCAAGCAGGACGTCCGGCGCGCGGCCGCCGGGTCGACGGCCGGTCCGCGACCGGACCACGGGCGGCCGCGACGAGCACCGGCGACGGCACGCGCGGCACGGTCCCGGGCACCGCCGCACGGCCCCGGCGCCCGGCACCGGCGCGGTCCCGGCCGTGCCGGCGGCCCCGAGGCACCCGCGCCGACCGCCGGATCCCGCTGCCGAAGCTGAACGTCACGACCCGGCCCGACGCCGAAGGTCCCGGTCGAGCGCCGACGTCGACCCCGGCGACGATCACCGACGGCCTCGGCGACGCGTCGAGACGATCCTGCCCGACCCGGCACCGCGGCCTGCTGCCCTGAGCCGCGCGGCTCAGTAGAAGACCGAGCGGCGCTGCATGAGCAGCGTGTACAGCGTCTGCTGGATCGTCTCGCGCACCTGGTCGGTCACGTTGAACACCAGCATCGGGTCGTCGGCCGCACCCTCGTCGTAGGCGTCGGTGCGGATCGGCTCGCCGAACTCGATCAGCCACTTCGACGGCAGCGGCACCAGGCCGAGCGGGCCGAGCAGCGGGAAGAACGGCGTGATCGGGATGTAGGGCACGCCGAGCAGCCGGGCCAGCGACGGGCACGTTGCCGACCAGCGGGTAGATCTCCTCGGCGCCCACCACCGAGCACGGGCACGATCGGCACGCCGGTGCGGATCGCGGCCGACACGAAGCCGCCGCGGCCGAAGCGCTGGAGCTTGTAGCGGTCGGAGTAGGGCTTGCCGATGCCCTTGAAGCCCTCGGGCCAGACGCCGACCAGCTCGCCGCCGCTGAGCATCCGCTGGGCGTCCTCGTTGCAGGCCAGGGTGGCGCCGCCCTTGCGGGCCAGCTCGCCGACGAACGGCATCCGGAAGACCAGGTCGGCGCCGAGCGGGCGCAGGTTGCGGCCGGTCGTGTCGTGGATCGACACCATCGTCATCAGCCCGTCGAGCGGGACCGTGCCGGAGTGGTTGGACACCACCAGGGCGCCGCCCTCGGCGGGGATGTTCTCGGCGCCGCGGACCTCGACCCGGAACCACTTCTGGGCGATCGGGCGCAGGGCGGCGAGCAGGAACCGCTCGGTGACCTCGGCGTCGAAGCCGTACTCGTCGACCTCGAAGTCGCCGGTCACCCGGCGGCGCAGGAAGGCCAGGAACTCGGCGAGCCGCGGCTCCCAGCGGTCGCCGAAGACCTCCACGGCGGCCGCGGTGAGCGCCGGCGAGCCAGTCGCCGACCGGGATGCCGCCGGTACGGCTCGCGGTCGCGGACCTCGACGCGGGTCGGCGCGGCTCGCTCGGCGTGCGGGCGGCTCGGGGTCCGCCGCGGGCGCCGGCGGCGGCTCGGGACCGCTCGCGTCGGCGGCGGGTGTCGGCGGTCGCTCGGGCCGGCTCGGGGGCCGGCTCCGGGCGACGGGGCGCGGCCTTCTTGCGCGGCCGGCGGCCGGCGCGGCCAGGTTGCGGGCCGCCGACGACGGCTTGCTGCTGCCGGTGCCGCGGCCGGGCTTGCCGCGGGTGCCCAGCGGGATCACCTCGGCGTCAGCCACGGTCGCCTCCGCGCTCACGCAGGCACGCGGCGGCCCGGCGTGCGGGGCAGCAGCGCTCGGCGCGACCGAGCGCGCCGAAGTCGGCGAACGCCTCCGCGGTGGTGTACGCCGGGTCGAACCCGAGCACCGAGCGCATCCGGGTGGTGTCGAGGCCGCGGCCGAAGGTCAGGAAGCCGGTCAGCTCGGCCTGGAGGCCCTTGACGCCGGCCTGCCGGGACACCGAGCCCAGCGCAGCCGAGCGCGAACGCCGGGCACCGGCACGGTCGGGCGGCCGAGCCGGCGCAGCGCCTGGGACAGCATCAGCACGCCGTCGCCGGCGACGTTGAAGGTGCCGTGCACCCCGCCGAGCGTGGCGTGCTGCGAGCGCGCCGAGCAGGTCGTCCTCGTGCAGGAACTGGAGCCGGGCGTCGAACCCGAGCACGGTGGGGACGACCGGCAGCCGGAAGTAGTGGGTCAGCGGCGAGGAGACGCGTGGGGCCGACGGTGTTCGCGGCGCGCAGCATCGTGACCGCGACGTCGGGGCGCCGGCGGGCGAAGCCGCGGACGTAGCCCTCGACCTCGAGGACGTCCTTGGCGTAGCCGGAGCGCGGCATCCGCTTGGCGCTCATGTCCTCGGTGAACATCGCCGGGTCCCGGCTCGACGAGCCGTAGACCGCCGACGACGACTTGACCACCAGCCGCTCGAGCCCCGGCGCCTTCTGGCAGGCGGCGAGCAGCTGCATGGTGCCGATGACGTTGTGCTCCTTCATCGACGTCCGCCCGCCCGCCTCGTGCGGGCGCGGACTGCACGCTCATGTGCACGACCGTGTCGACGTCCTGCCCGGTGATCACCTTGGCGATCACCGGGTTGCGGATGTCGGCGCGGACGAACGCGACGCTGCCGAGGTCGTCGCGCGGCGGGACGACGTCGACGCCGATGACCCGCTCGACGGCCGGGTCGGCGGCGATCCGGCGCGCGAACCGGCCACCGAAGTCACGAGAGACTCCGGTGACGAGGACGACGCGGCCCATGACGTGCGGTCCCGGCCCGGGTGCCGCCGGGCTACTTGCCCTGGCGACGACGCTGGATGCGCGTCTTCTTCAGCAGCTTGCGGTGCTTCTTCTTGGCCATCCGCTTGCGACGCTTCTTGACTACCGAACCCACTACGATGGACCTTCCGGGACTTCACGACGGCCCGGGGCCGACGTACTGGCTGGCGGTGCACCCGGTGCGAGCTGGGGTGCACCGGCTGACACGGGCGGCGCCGGATTCCCCCGAGCGCGGCGCGAAGTGCCCAGCCTAACCGCCGCGTGCTGCGGCGGCGAAACGGCGGCCGTCCCGGAGCGCCACGCCGTGCGGTGGGTAAAAATCCGACGGATCTCCGGATCGCCCTCAAGTCCTCCGCGACGCCGGCACCGAGACTCCTCCTGTAGCAGCTCGACGTGTCGACGCGACAGCAACTCGTGCCGGACACCGAGCCGCCTGGAGGGGTGGCGTCCGAAACGCCGTGAGGCCTTGGGAGGGGCCTTAGCCATGAACCTTGACCGTGTGCTGCGCCCTGCGCGAAAGATCCTGACCACCACCCTCGTCACGCTCGTGACCGCCGCCGGCGTCACCGCCGCGGCCCCCTCGACCGCCACCGCCGCCGCCCCGGCCGCGTCGGCCAGTCGCCACGCCGAGCCGTGTTCCCCGCCTACTCCGACGCCTACTACGAGCAGGGCGTGCAGTACTGGGTGAACCGGGTCGCGCAAGCAGCCACGGCCTGCGGCCGCTGACGTTCGCGACCTGCACCGACGGCGTCGCCGAGAGCTGGAGCAGCACCTGGCCACGCACGACGCTTCTACCACCAGTCGATGACCAAGCTGCTGACCAGGTGCCACGCCCACTACGCCGGCGAGACCCTCGGCACGGGCGCGATCACCCCGCAGACCCTGGTCACCATGTGGATGCACTCGGCCCCGCACCGCGCGGTGCTGATGAGCAGGAGCCCCACGCCGGATCGGCATCGGCGCCACGCCGAACGCCCGCGGCGAGTGGGTCGTCGCCGCGAACTTCATGCGGTTCTGACCCTGCCCGACTGTCCGGCCCGCGCCAGTCCGGCCTGCGCACGGCCAGCGCCGACCTCGCACACGGTCGGCGACCGAGCCTCCCGCTAGCGTCGGTCCCGACACGCAAGAAGCCACCCGCCTCAGGCGGGTGGCTTGCTTGTCCGTGTCTGCGAGCGTGCGGCAGGTGCCGTCCGCGGCGGACTCAGCCGGTCTGGAAGAAGCTCTTGCGGAGGTACTCGTTGACCGCGTCCTCGGGCACCCGGAACGAGCGGCCCGACGCGGACGGCCGGAAGCTCACCGGAGTGGACCAGCCGGTAGACCGTCATCTTGGACACGCGCATGACGGTCGCCACTTCCGCGACCGTCAGGAACTTCACCTCTGAGATGTCGCCGCCAGCTGCCGGTAGGACCGTTGTTCGAGGCCATGATGCACCGCACTTTCGCGCACATGCGCCCTCCGGCTTCCCCACCGGAGACCCTTCGTATGTGCTTCCGTGAGAGTAGAGCCTAGTGTGACTGTTGGGGAAGAGGGGACTTCTGTCCAACATTTTGCTTTTGTCCCAGCGTGTCGGGTGGACGCGGCCGATTCCGGCGGTTTTGACCGGTCGACGGCCGGCTCAGGTTTTCGACCTAGGGCTGCGGGTCCAGACCGTTCAGCGGGAACACCGCCTCGCGGGTCGCGTTGATCGCCCGGTCCAGCCACACCGACGGGGTCGTAGCCCTGCGACCAGTCACGGTACGCCGGGGTCCGCCCGTCGGTCATCCGGAACGGACCGGTCCGGCCGAGCAGCTGCTGCACGTGCGCGCGCCAGCCCTCCGGGCGTCGCGGTCGCCGGGTCGAGCGGCGCGCCGCCGACGATCGCGAGCAGATGGGTCCAGGAGCGGGGCACCACGTCCACGACGGCGTAGCCGCCGCCGCCGGTCGACCACCCACTTCCCGTCGCAGACCTCGTGGGCCAGGTCGTGCAGGGCGAGGTAGGCGGCGCGCTGGCCGTCGACGGTGAGCATCAGGTGCGCCAGCGGGTCCTCGATGTGCGAGTCGCAGCCGTGCTGGGTGACCAGCACGTCGGGCGCGAACTCGCGCACCAGCGGCGGCACGACGGCGTGGAAGGCGCGCAGCCAGCCGGCGTCGGACGTGCCCGGCGGCAGCGCGACGTTGACCGCGCGTGCCCTCGGCGCCCGGGCCCGCCGGTGTCCGACGGGAAGCCGGTGCCCGGGAAGAGCATCTGCCCGGTCTCGTGCAGGCTGATCGTGAGCACCCGCGGGTCGTCGTAGAACACCTTCTCCACCCCGTCGCCGTGGTGCACGTCGACGTCGACGTACGCCACCCGCTCGGCGCCGTGGTCGAGCAGCCAGCGGATGCCGACCGCGACGTCGTTGTAGACGCAGAACCCGCTCGCCTTGTCCGGCATCGCGTGGTGCAGCCCGCCGGAGATGTTCGCGGCGTGCAGCCGGTCGCCGGTCCAGACCCGCCGGGCCGCCTCGACGGTCGCCCCGACGATGTGCGCCGACGCCTCGTGCATGCCCTCGAAGCGTCGGGTTGTCCGGCGTGCCGAGCCCGCGCTCCTCGATCACGCGGTAGGGGTCCTTGCCGGCCAGGCGGACGGCGTCCATGTACGCCGGGTCGTGCACCGTGGCGACCAGGTCGTCGCTCGGCCATCGGGGCGGGGACGGTCTCGAGGCCCGGGCCGCCCCGCCCGTCGGAGAGCACGCCGAGCTCGCGGGCCAGCAGCACGGTCAGGTCGACCCGGATCGGGGACATCGGGTGGGTCGGCCCGAAGTCGTAGTCGGTGAGCGTCGGGTCGAACACGACGCAGGCGGGACCTGACATGCGCCTGACAGTACCGTGGCGTGCGTCACTACCATCGAGATGTGACCACACCCGAGCACATCACCCACTGGATCGGCGGCCGGGCGTACGACGCCACCTCCGGCCGGACCTCGCCGGTGCACAACCCCGCGACCGGGAAGGTCACCGGCGCGGTCGCCCTCGCCTCGGAGGCCGACGTCGAGCAGGCCGTCGCCACCGCCAAGGAGGCCGCGGCGACCTGGCGGCAGGCGTCGCTGTCCCAGCGCGCCGGCGTGCTGTTCGCGTTCCGCGAGATCCTCCACGCCCGCACCGACGAGCTCGCCGCGGTGGTGACCGCCGAGCACGGCAAGGTGCTCGCCGACGCGGCCGGCGAGATCGCCCGCGGGCTCGAGAACGTCGAGTTCGCGACCGGCGTCCCGCACCTGCTCAAGGGCGGCTTCTCCGAGCAGGCCGTCCACCGGCGTCGACGTCTACTCGATCCGGCAGCCGCTCGGCGTGGTCGCCGGCATCACCCCGTTCAACTTCCCGGTCATGGTGCCGCTGTGGATGTGCGCCAACGCGATCGCCTGCGGCAACGCGTTCGTGCTCAAGCCGAGCGAGAAGGACCCGTCGGCGTCCCTGCTGCTGGCCCGCTGGTGGCAGGAGGCCGGCCTGCCCGACGGCGTGTTCACCGTGCTGCAGGGCGACAAGGACGCGGTCGACGGGCTGCTGACCCACCCGGACGTCGCCGCGCTCAGCTTCGTCGGCTCGACGCCGATCGCCCGCTACGTCTACGAGACCGGCACCGCGCACGGCAAGCGCGTGCAGGCCCTCGGCGGCGCGAAGAACCACATGGTGGTGCTGCCCGACGCCGACGTCGACCTGGCCGCCGACGCGGCGGTCTCGGCGGCGTACGGCGCGGCGGGCGAGCGCTGCATGGCGGTGTCCGTCGCGGTCGCCGTCGGGGACGTCGGCGACCGGCTCGTCGACGCGATCGCCGCGCGGCTGCCCAAGCTGACGATCGGCGACGGCGCCGCACCGGACACCGACATGGGCCCGCTGATCACCGCCGAGCACCGCGACAAGGTGGCCGCCTACATCGGCGCCGGCGCCGAGGCCGGCGCCACGGTCGTGGTGGACGGCCGGGACGAGGACGTCCCGGCCGAGGGCTTCTTCCTCGGCACCACGCTGCTCGACCACGTGACCACCGGACATGAAGGTCTACACCGACGAGATCTTCGGCCCGGTGCTCTGCGTGGTCCGGGTCGACGACTACGACGAGGCGCTGCGAGGTGCTCAACGCCAACCCCTACGCCAACGGCACCGCGATCTTCACCCGCGACGGCGGCGCGGCCCGGCGGTTCCAGTTCGACGCCGAGGTCGGGCATGGTCGGCATCAACGTGCCGATCCCGGTGCCGGTCGCCTACTACTCGTTCGGCGGCTGGCGGTCCTCGCTGTTCGGCGACAAGCACATGTACGGCCCCGAGGGGATCTCGTTCTACACCCGCGGCAAGGTGGTCACGTCCCGCTGGCCGGACCCGACCGAGTCGCAGGTCGACCTCGGGTTCCCCCGCACGCGCTGATCCCGGAGGTAGCATTCCGGCATGCGCACGACCGTGAACCTGTGGTGGCCCGCCGACTAGGCGGACCCCTCGACTGCGCACACCCAGCACACGACGGCCGCCCACGGGCGGCCGTCCTGCATGTCCGGACGTCTCGTGGGCCTCACACCCAGGAGAACACGATGTCCCGCACCGAACGACGGCTCAGCCTGCTCACCCCGAGCGGGCACCTCACGCTCGGCAACCTGCTCGGGGCGCTGCGCGGCATGGCGGCGGCCCAGGACGCCGGCGCTGCTTCTACGGCGTCTCCGACCTGCACGCGATGACCACCACGCACGACCCGGGCACGCTGGCCGCGACGACCCGCGAGCTGCAGACGCTGCTGCTCGCCGTGCGGCGCTCGACCCGGGACGGGCGACGCTGTTCCGGCAGAGCCGGGTGCCGGCGCACACCGAGCTGGCCTACCTGCTCGAGTGCACGGCGTACGTCGGCGAGCTGGGCCGGATGATCCAGTACAAGGAGAAGGGCCGGGGACGGCGGCCGCCGGACCCGGGCGTCGCTGCTCACCTACCCGGTGCTGATGGCCGCGGACATCCTGCTCTACCGGCCGAGCCAGGTGCCGGTCGGCGACGACCAGCGCCAGCACGTCGAGCTGACGCGCGACCTCGCCGATGCGGTTCAACCGGACCTACGGCGCGGTGTTCACGGTCCCCGAGATCACCACGCCGCCGGCCGGCGCGCGGGTGATGGACCTCGCGGACCCGACCCGCAAGATGAGCAAGTCCGACCCGGTCGGCGCCGGGGTGGTGTTCCTGCTCGACGAGCCGGACGTCGGTGGCCCGCAAGATCGCGCGCGCCGTGACCGACAGCGACACCGGCCCGGACGCCGTGCGGCACGACCCGGCGGCCAAGCCGGGGGTGAGCAACCTGCTCGAGATCCTCGCGGCCTGCACCGGGGTCTCCCCGGACCGAGGCCGGTGCCGGACGTCTCGACGTACGGGCAGCTGAAGAAGGTCGACCACCGAGGCGGTGCTCGCGGTGCTCGAGCCGGTGCAGCGGAGGTACGCCGAGCTGGCCGACGACCCGGCGTACGTCGACCGCGTCTACGCCGAGGGGGCGGAGCGGTGCCGCGCGGAGACGGCGCCGGTGCTGGCCGCGGCCCGCGAGGCGATCGGGCTCGGCTGAGCCGGATCAGTCGGCGAGCCGACGCCGGCGACGCGGGCGAGCAGGGCGTTGAGCGTGGCGGCATCCTCGGGGCCGAGGCCGCTCGGCCCAGAGCGGCCTGCGACGCGGCCGAGCAGTGTCGCGGCCGAGATCGGCGGCCTCGCGGCCCGGCGCGGTCAGCGGACCAGCTTGGCCCGGCGGTCGGCCGGGTCGGGCTCGACGGTGACGTACCCGCCGCTCGGCGAGGTCGGCGACGAACTCGCCCATCGCCTGCTTGGTCATGTCGGCGATGATCGCCAGGTCGGTGAGCCGCCGGCCGCCCTCGACGCGGGACCATCGAGAGGACGCGGTAGCTGCGAGCCCCGCAGGGGCGGCGGCGGGTCGCCGGCGAGGGCGTCGGCGAAGCTGCGGATGACCTCGCGCTGGGCCAGGTCGAGCAGCTGGACCAGACCGGCGTCCCCGTCGACCGGTGCCCGTTGACCAGGAACATAAGGCAACCTTACTATCTTCAACATGATCAGGCTACCTGACCAAACCACGGAGCTCGCCGGCCTCGGCGGCGACGGACGCCCTGGTCACCGAGGTCGGCCGCGCAGGTCGCTCGCGGCGACCCCGCGGTGACGGTGCTCGACGTGGACGCGGTCGCGACCGGCTACCCGTTCACGAGCATCGTCGACGGGCGGGCTGCTACCGGGTCGTCGGCACCGCGCGCACGACCGCCGGCGAGCGGCCGTGGTCGGCGTTCGTGAAGCTGCTGCACCACCCGCGGCACTGGCCGCTGATCGACATGGTCCCGCCGCAGGCCGCGGCGGAGATCCTCGAGCTGTTCCCCTGGCGGGACGAGCTCGACGCACGCGAGCAGGTGCGGCCCGTGCTGCCCCCCGGGCTGCGGGTCCCGGACGAGTACGCCGTCGCCGACCTCGGCGACGACCGGCTGGCCTGGTGGATGGAGGACATCGATGTCGACGACGACCGCTGGGACGACGAGGACTACGCGCGAGCCGCTCATCTCCTGGGGCGGCTGGCCGCACATCGCGGTCCCGGCAGCCCCGCCGGCACCAGCGCCCTCCCGGCCGGGTTCGGCGTCCGCAAGGTCGTGGACTCCCGCGCCGGGATGCTGGCCGCTGTTCTCGATGACGACGCCCTGTGGGCTCGGCCGGTGGTCGTCGCCGCCGTCGACCCCGGCCTCCGGGACGACCTCCGCCGGGCGGTAGCCACGCTGCCGGACCTGCTGGCCGAGATGGACACCTTGCCGACCGCGCTGCCGCACGGCGACGCGGCCCCGGTGAACCTGCTCCGCCCCTGCGGCGAGCCCGGCACCCTGGTGGCGATCGACTGGGCGTTCCGCTGCCAGCTGCCGCTCGGCCACGACCTCGGCCAGCTCCTCGTGGGCGAGGTCGAGCGCGGCCGCGGCGACCCGGCGCGGCTGCCGGACCTGCTCGACCTGGTCGAGACGGCGTACGTCGACGGGCTGGCCGAGGAGGGCCTCGAGGTGTCCCGCGGGACGGTGCACCGCGGCATGGTGTGCAGCTCGCTCGGCCCGCGCACGCTGCCGGGGGCGTTCCCGGTCGAGCACCTCGACGGGCGACGTCGACACCGGGCGTACCTGCGGCGGCGGGCGGCGCTGGCTCGGTTCGTGGTCGACCTGGTGCTGGAGAGGCCCTAGTCCATGCCCTCGGCGAGCGCGCGGGAGCGGTCGCGGGCGGCCTCGATGGCGACCAGGAACGCCGCGCGCACCTTGTGCTCCTCGAGCTGGCGCAGCGCGGCGGCCGTGGTGCCCCCGGGGGAGGTGACCCGCTCGCGCAGCACCACGGGGTGCTCGCCGGTGTCGCGGATCAGCTTCGCGGAGCCGACGACGGTCTGGACGACCAGCTCGGTGGCGGTCGAGCGCGGCAGCCCGAGGTGGACGCCCGCCTCGATCATCGCCTCGACCACGAAGAAGATGTAGCCCGGGCCGGAGCCGCTGATCGCGGTCACGGCGTCCTGCTGGCGCTCCGGGACCCGGATCACCCTTGCCGGTCGAGGCCATCAGCGCCTCGGCCTCGGCCAGGTGCGACTCGTCGCAGTGCGACCCGCGCGAGATCGCCGCCATCCCCTCGTCGACGAGGGCGGGGGTGTTCGGCATGACGCGGACGACGGCGACGCCGTCGGGCAGCCGTGCCTCGATGAACGCGGTGGTGATGCCGGCGGCCAGCGAGACGACCAGCTGCCCCGGGCGTACGACGGGCGCGAGCTCGTCGAGCACGTCGCCCATGTCCTGCGGCTTCACGACGAGCACCAGGGTGTCGGCCTTGCCGGCGGCGTCGACGTTCGACACCACCTCGACGCCGTACCGCTCCTGGAGCTCGGCGGCCCGCTCGCGCCGCTTCTCGCCGACCAGCAGGTCGTCGGGGCGGCGGCCGGCGCGGATCAGCCCGGACAGCAGGGTCTCCCCCATCACGCCCGCGCCGATGATGGCGACCGTCATCAGCCCTCCTACTTCTTGGACACCAGCGAGTGCACGAAGAACGACAGGTTGCTCGGGCGCTCGGCGAGCCGGCGCATGAGGTAGCCGTACCACTCCTGGCCGTAGGGCACGTAGACGCGCACCTTCTCGCCGGCCTCCGCCAGCCGCCTCTGCTCGTCGGGGCGGATGCCGAAGAGCATCTGGTACTCGTAGCTGCCCTGGGCCCGGCCGTTGCGGGTCGCCAGCGCGCCGGCGATGTCGACCATCCGCGGGTCGTGCGAGGCGATCATCGGGTAGCCCTCGCCGGCCATCAGCACCTTGAGGCAGCGCACGTAGGACTTGTCGACCTCGTGCTTGTCCTGGAACGCGACGGACTCGGGCTCGTTGTAGGCGCCCTTGCACAGCCGCACGCGCGAGCCCTCGTAGGCCAGGTCGCGGCAGTCGGCCTCGGTGCGGTGCAGGTAGGCCTGGAGCACGGCCCCGGTCTCCGGGAAGTCCTTGCGCAGCTCGCGCAGGATGCTCAGCGTGGAGTCGGTGGTGGTGTGGTCCTCCATGTCGAGGGTCACCGTGGTGCCGGCGTTGCGGGCGGCGTGGCAGATGGTCCGGGCGTTCTCGATGGCGACCTTCTCGCCGATGTCCGGGAGCGCCTGGCCGACGGCCGACAGCTTCACGCGACACCTCGGCGTTGCGGGACAGACCCTCGCTCGGAGAGGGCGCCCAGCACGTCGAGGTACGCCGCGACGGTGGCGTCGGCCTGCTCGCGGTCGAGGGTGTCCTCACCCAGGAAGTCCAGGGTCACGTGCAGGCCCGACTCGATCAGCTCGTCGGTCGCCGTGACGGCGTCCTCGGTGGCCTCACCGGGGACGTAGCGGGACACGATGCCGCTCGACACCGGCATGGCCGTGACGAACCCCTTGACCTTGTCGCTGCGCGCGAGCATCAGCAACGGCTGCCGTAACACGAATCTCCTCCAGCAGGACGCGTGGGCCGCCACCTGCGACCCGCGGGGCCAGGCTACGCCGTGGACGAGGGCCACGAGGTAGCGGTCGTGCCCGGGTCGTCAGGGGGTGCGGCGGCGCAGGGTGGCCGCACCCAGGGCGAGCCCGGCCACCGCGAACGCGAGCACCACGAGCAGGTCGGACCAGACCGAGGCGTCGACTCCTCCGAGGGCCGTCCCGGTCGACGTGGCCACGGCGGTCATCGCGTCGACCGCGTAGGACAGCGGGAGCAGGTCGGATATCGCCTCGAGGACCGGCGGCATCGCGTCGCGCGGAAGGAACAGCCCGCACAGCAGGATCTGCGGGATGACGACGAGCGGGCATGAACTGCACGGCCTGGAACTCGGTCCGCGCGAACGCCGAGACGAACAGCCCCAGCGCGGTGCCGAGCATCGCGTCGCCCACCGCGACCACGACGAGCATCCAGAGCGGGCCGGTCACGTCCAGGCCCAGCACCCAGAACGACAGCAGGACGGCGAGCAGCGACTGCACCGCGGCGACCAGCCCGAACGCCAGGGCGTAGCCGGCGAGCAGGTCGCCCTTGCCGGTCGGCATGGCGAGCAGGCGCTCGAGGGTGCCCGAGGAACGTTCGCGCAGCGTCGTCACCGACGTCACCAGGAACATCACGATGAACGGGATGAGCGCGAGCAGCGGCGGCCCGAGGGCGCTGAAGCCCTGCTCGGCCGCGTCGCCGGCGCCGAACATCCACCACAGCAGCGTCAGGATCAGGCACGGCAGGACGAGCAGCATCGCCAGGGTCCGGTGGTCGCGCCGCAGCTGGGTCAGGACCCGTCCGGCGATCGCGGCCGTGATCCGCGGGCTCATGCCGCCACTCCTTCCACCAGCGCGAGGAACGCGTCCTCCACGTCCGTCGCACGCGTCCGGACCAGGAGCTCCCGGGGCGTCTCGGTGGCCAGCAGCGCGCCGTCGCGCATCAGCAGCAGCCGGTCGCAGCGCTCGGCCTCGTCCATCACGTGGCTGGAGACGAGCACCGCGGCGCCTTCGTCGGCGAGCCGGTGGAACATCGCCCAGAGGTCGCGCCGAAGCACCGGGTCGAGACCGACCGTCGGCTCGTCGAGCACCAGCAGCTCGGGGCTGCCGAGCAGCGCCACCGCGAGGGAGACGCGGGACCGCTGGCCGCCGGAGAGCCGGTCGACCACCTGGTCGCGGGCGTTGCCGAGGTCGACCGCCTCCATGCACCGGTCCGCCTCGGAGCGCGGCACGCCCAGCACCCGGGCGAAGAACCGGAGGTTCTCCGAGACGGTCAGGTCCTCGTAGACGCTGGGCGCCTGGGTGACGTAGCCGACCCGGTCGCGGAGCCGCTTGTCCCCCGCCGGCAGGCCGAGCACCTCGACCGTGCCGCTGTTCACGACCTGCACCCCCACGACCGCGCGCATCAGCGTGGACTTGCCGCAGCCGGACGGGCCGAGCAGGCCGGTCACCTCCCCGGGCCGGGTCGAGAAGCTGACCCCGCGGAGCGCGTGCACCCGTCCGCGCTGCACGTCGAGGTCCCGTACGTCGATCACCGTGGCGTTTTTCATCATGTGTTGAATTGTGCTCCGACGACCACGCGACGTCAAGAGAGCCAGGGCAGATTCCCTGTCAGGGCAGCGGGCCGTCGAGGTAGCGCTGCAGGGTGGGGCGCGACCCAGGCGACGACGTCCTCGACCGGCATCGAGGCGAGCGGCTCGAGGGCGAGCAGGTAGCGCGTCATCACCAGGCCGATCATCTGGCTGGCGACGAGCTGCACCCGCCGGTCGGCCTCCTCGGCGGGCAGCGCGGAACGCAACGGCTGCAGCACCATGCGGAGGATCCCCTGCTGCAGCAGGGTCTCCGGCGCCTCCTCCGACCAGGGTGCTGCGCACCAGGGCGATCAGCGGCAGCCGCGAGGTGGGGTCGTCCCACACCGAGAGCAGCAGCCGCACCAGCCGCTCCCCCGCCCCGGCCACCCCGGCGTCGAACACGGTCGGCACCAGCACCCGCGGGTCGACCGGGATCTGCAGGGCCGCGAGGAACAGGTCGTCCTTGGCCCCGAAGTAGTGGTGCACCAGCGCCGGGTCCACCCCGGCCTCCGCGGCGACCGCCCGGATCGTGGTGCCGGCGAAACCCTTGTGGGCGAACGACTCCCGGGCCGCCGCCAGGATCTCGCCCCGGGTGTCCGGGCCGCCCGGACGCCGCCCCCGGCCGCGCCCGGCGGACGCGGTCACGAGGTCTCCGGCGCAGCCGCGAAGTTGAGCCGCGTGAACGCCAGCGCCTCCACCAGGTCGAGCTCGCGGGCCGCCCGGTCCGCCGCCTTGCGGGTGTTGATCTCGAGCACGACGTGGCCGGCGAAGCCGACACCGGCGAGGTGCTCGAGCAGCTCGACGACCGGCTGGTGCCCGCGGCCCGGAACCAGGTGCTCGTCCTTGGCCGACCCGGTCCCGTCGGTCATGTGGATGTGTCGCAGCCGGGGACCGAGGCGCTCGGCCATCCGCGACCGGGTCCTGCCGGGCGACGGCGGAGTGCGACAGGTCGATCGTGGCGTTCGCGTAGTCCTGCTCCGAGGGGTCCCACCCCGGCACGTAGACCTGCATCTCGCGCCTCGATGCTCGCCAGGGGTACATGTTCTCCACCGCGAAAGCGACCCCGGTGCGCGACTCCAGCGTCAGCGATCCCCTTGACGAAACCGCGCGCGTAGTCACGCTGCCAGCGGAACGGCGGGTGCACGACGACCACGTCGGCGCCCACGGCCACGGCCATCTCGGCGCTCTTCTCGAGCTTGCCCCACGGCTCGGTGCCCCAGACCCGCTGGGTGATCAGCAGGCACGGCGCGTGCACCGCGCACACCGGCATCTCGTGGTAGTCCGCACAGGTGCCGGACCGCGTCGACCTCCTGGCTGATCGGGTCGATGCCGACCATCACCTCGACCGCGTCGTAGCCCAGCCGCGAAGCGAGCTCGAAGCCGTTCGCCGTCGACTCGGGGTAGACCGAGGCGGTGGACAGGGCGATCACGGTGTGAGCCTATCCACTGCGGCTCCGCCGCCCCGGCATAGTCTCGACAGCCCGAGACGTCCCGCGCGCGAGGAGACCAGATGAGCCAGTTCACGGTGGCCGACAACCCCGAGCAGCACCGCTACGAGGTCACGCGACGAGGACGGCTCCGTGCTCGGGTTCTCCGCCTACCGGCGACACGGCGACGTCGTGGTGTTCACGCACACCGAGGTCGACGACTCCCTCGAGGGAAAGGGCGTCGGCTCGACGCTGGTCCGTGGCGCCCTGGACGACGTACGCGCGGCCGGCCTGTCGGTGCGGCCGCTCTGCCCGTTCGTGAAGGCGTACGTCGACCGGCACCCGGAGTACGCCGACCTGGTCGTGGGCTGACTCAACCGACGAGGCCGATGCGGTCCAGTCGCTCGAGGATGACCCCCTCGCGCAGGGCCCAGGGGCAGATCTCCAGCTCCGGGAGGTCGAACAGGTCCAGCACGGCGTCCGCCACCAGCGCCCCCGCGACGATCTGGTGCGCCCGGCTCGGCGAGACGCCCGGCAGCTCGCCGACCTCGTCGGCGGACATCTCGAGCAGCTTCGGGATCGATGTCGCGCAGCGCCTGGCGGTCGAGCACCCGACGCACCAGCAGACCCTCGCCCGCCGGCGCCGCCCCGCAGATCCGGGCCAGGGACCGGAAGGTCTTGGAGGTCGCGACGGAGTGGTCCGGCGCCGACCGGAGCACCGACCCCGCGTCGCGCGCGATGTCCGCACGGATCTTCTTGCGCAGCTCGCGCACGGCCTCCGGGTCGAGGCCCGCGGCCAGGTGGTCGCGGGTCAGCCGGCCCGCCCCCAGCGGCAGCGACTGGGCGACGTCCGGGGCCTCGTCCGACCCGACCGCGATCTCGAGCGAACCGCCACCGATGTCGAACACGGCCAGCCGGCCGGACGACCAGCCGAACCACCGGCGCACGGCCAGGAACGTCAGCCGGGCCTCGTCCTCGCCGGGCAGCACCTCGATGTCGACGCCGGTCCGTTCGCGGACGTGCTCGAGCACCTCGTCGGAGTTGCGTCGCGTCCCGGACCGCCGACGTGGCGAACCCGGCCATCTCCTCGCAGCCCTTGTCCTCGGCCACCTCCACCGACGACGCGACGAAGCTCGTCAGCGCCTCGACGCCCTCGTCGGTCACCGCCCCCGAGGCGTCGAGGTGCTCCGCGAGACGCAGCGGCTCCTTGTGCTTGTACGCCGGCATGGGCGCGGCACCCCGCGCGGCGTCGACGACGAGGAGGTGCCCGGTGTTCGAGCCGATGTCGAGAACGCCCAGCCGCATGCGCGCAACGCTATCGCCCGACGTAGGGTTTGCCCGTGCCAGAGACCGATCTCGTGATCCCCCGTGCCTACATCGAGTTCGCCGATCCCGACGACGCCTCTCAGGTGTTCAAGTGCGACCTGACCTGGCTCACCTCGCAGTACATGTGCATCTTCGGCCAGGGCTGCGCCGGCATCTACGCCGAGCGCCCCGACGACGGCTGCTGCACGCACGGCGCGCACTTCGCCGACAAGGGCGACGAGAAGCGGGTCCGGTCCTTCGTGAAGCTGCTCGACCCGGACACCTGGCAGTTCCACGACGTGGGCACGGCGGGCAAGAACGCGTGGATCGAGACCGACGACGAGGGTGACCGGAAGACCGCCGTGCACGACGGGGCCTGCGTGTTCCTGAACCGTCCGGGTTTCCCGGGTGGCGAGGGCTGCGCCCTGCACGGCCTCGCGCTGCGCAAGGACATGCACCCGCTCGAGACCAAGCCCGACGTCTGCTGGCAGCTGCCGATCCGGCGTACGTTCCGCGACGTCGAGCTCCCGGACGGCACGGAGTACACCGAGGTCACCATCGGCGAGTACGACCGCCGCGGCTGGGGCGCGGGCGGCCACGACTTCGACTGGTACTGCACCGGCAACCCGGAGGCGCACGTCGCGCCCGGACCCGCTCTACGTCACCAACGCCCCCGAGCTGACCGAGCTGATGGGACAGCGCGGCGTACGACGAGCTGGTGGACCACTGCGAGGCACACCTCGCGTCGCGGTCGATGCTCGCGATCCACCCCGCCGACCCCCACTGAAGCCGTCCCGCCGCTGGTTGCAGGGCGAGCGCGAGCGTTCTCAGCCGGCCGCGACGTCGACGGCGGTCACCTTCTGGGCGACGCTGTCGGGCATCGGCTCGTAGCGCGCGAAGCTGCGCGTGAACGACGCCGCGCCGTGCGACGCGGCGCGCAGGTCGATCGAGTAGCGCCCGATCTCCACCTGCGGCACCTCCGCGCGCACGAGCGTCCGGTCGCCGCCCGCCGGCTCGCTGCCGAGCACCCTGCCGCGGCGCCCGGACAGGTCGCTCATCACCGTGCCGACGAGATCGTCCGGCACGAGCACGGCGACCTCGTCGACCGGCTCGAGCAGGCAGGTGCGCGTCGCCGCGGCCGCCTCGCGGAGGGCCAGCGCCCCCGCGGTCTGGAAGGCCATGTCGGAGGAGTCGACGCTGTGCGACTTGCCTTCGGTCAGGGTCACCCGGATGTCCACGACCGGGTACCCGGCCGCGAGGCCGCGTTCCATCTGCGCGCGCACGCCCTTCTCGACCGAGGGGATGTACTGGCGCGGCACGGACCCGCCGACCACCTTGTCCACGAACTCGAAGCCCGACCCGCCGGGAAGCGGCTCGACCTCGATGCGGCACACGGCGAACTGCCCGTGCCCGCCGGACTGCTTGACGTGGCGTCCCAGGCCGGTGGCCGAGCCGGCGAACGTCTCGCGCAGCGGCACCCGCAGCTCGACCTGGTCGACGGCCACGCCGTGCCGGTTCTCGAGCCGGTCGAGGATCACGTCGGCGTGCGCCTCGCCCATGGTCCAGAGCACGATCTGGTGCGTCTCGGCGTTGTGCTCGATGCGGAGCGTCGGGTCCTCGGCGGCGAGCCGCTGCAGCCCGGGGCCGAGCTTGTCCTCGTCGACCTTGGCCCGGGCCTCGATGGCGACCGGCAGCAGCGCCTCCGGCATCGTCCACGGCCGCAGCACCAGGGGGTTCTCCTTGTCCGACAGGGTGTCGCCGGTCTCCGCGCGGGACAGCCGGCCGATCGCGCAGATGTCACCGGCGACGGCGCGGTCGGCGGGCCGCTGGGCCTTGCCGAGCGGCACCGACAGCGCGCCGATCCGCTCGTCCTCGTCGTGGTCCTCGTGCCCCCCGACCTCGCCGTCCTCCGCGCCGGAGAACTGAGCGAGGTGGCCCGAGACGTGCACGGTGGCGTCCGGCCGCACGGTCCCGGAGAACACCCGCACGAGGCTGACCCGTCCGACGTACGCGTCACTGGTCGTCTTCACCACCTCCGCCACCAGCGGACCGGCCGGGTCGCAGCTCAGGTCCGGGCCGCGCTTGCCGGCGGGCGTGAACACCTCCGGCATCGGGTGCTCGAGCGGCGACGGGAAGCCCGAGACGACCAGGTCGAGCAGCTCGCGGGCCCCGGTGCCGGCCGACGAGTCGACGGGTACGACGGGATGGAACGACCCGCGCACCACCGCTCGTTCGAGGTCCTGCACCAGCAGCGCGGCGTCGACCTCCTCGCCGCCGAGGAACCGGTCCATCAGGGTCTCGTCCTCGGACTCCTCGATCACGCCCTCGATGAGCCGGTCGCGTGCCTCCTCGTGCCCCTTCAACGACTCGGCGTCCCCGGAGATCAGGCCGACGAGCCGGTCGCCCTCACGCAGGTAGACCGGCAGCACCTTGTCCCCGAACGCCTCCCGCGCCTGGCGCACGACACCGTCGTAGTCGGCGCGCGCATGGTCGAGCTTGGTCACCACGACGACGCGCGGCATGCCCACGTCGGCGCACTCGCGCCACAGGATCCGGGTCGGCTCGTCGATGCCCTCGTTGGCGGCGACCACGAACATCGCGCAGTCCGCGGCCCGGAGACCCGCGCGGAGCTCGCCGACGAAGTCGGTGTACCCCGGGGTGTCCAGCAGGTTGACCTTGACCCCGTCGTGCACCAGCGGCGCGAGGGCCAGACCGACCGACCTCTGCTGGCGCACCTCCGCGTCGTCGAAGTCGCTGACGGTGCTGCCGTCGGCCGTCGTACCCGCCCGGTTCAGCACACCGGCCGAGACCAGGAGGGTCTCGACCAGCGTCGTCTTGCCGGATCCGGCGGGCCCCACGAGGGCCACGTTGCGGATCGCGTCGGGCCGGTCCGCGACCGGGGCGGCCTCCTTCCCGGCCGCTCCCGATGCCTGCTTGCCTGCCACGTCGCGCCTCCTCGAGCTGCGATCGCCCGCCCGGACATCGCGGGTGCACGGCCCACCTTTCACCCAGCGTGAGGACCTGCACAAGGGCACACCGCAGCCGACCCCGGTGTCGGACCGCGGACGCCGCTGTGGTGAGAATGCTTCGTATGCGCCTGGACCACGTCTCGTACGCTGCCGGACCCGATGGGCTGAAGAGCACCGCCGCACGCATCGGCGCCCTGCTGGGCGAGGAGTTCCGCGACGGCGGCATCCACCCGCGCTTCGGGACCCGCAACATGGTCCTGCCCCTCACCGCCGGCACCTACCTCGAGGTCGTCGTGGTGCTCGACCACCCGGCCTCCGACAAGGCGCCGTTCGGCCAGGCCGTCCGGGCCCGCTCGGAGCTCGGCGGCGGCTGGCTCGGCTGGGTCGTCGCGGTCGACGACATCGACAAGGTGGCGCAGCGTCTCGGCCGCGAGTCCGTGCCCGGCAACCGGCACCGTCCCGACGGGATCGAGCTGCGCTGGCGCCAGGTCGGCGTCAAGGGCCTCCAGTCCGACCCGCAGCTGCCGTTCTTCATCGAGTGGGAGTCCCCCGCAGAGCAGCACCCGAGCGCCGGCGCGACGGGTGAGGTGGTGCTCTCCGCGATCGAGATCGCCGGCGACCCGCACCGGGTCGGCGACTGGCTGGGCAACTCCGCGGACGCGCCCTTCGACGACGTCAACGTCCGGTGGGTCGCGCCGCACGGCACCCCCGGCGTGGTCGCCGCGCAGTTCAGCACCCCGAACGGCGTCGTCCGGATCTGATCCGGACTGGCTCGACGAGGTCGACCGTGTCCCAGCCGCTTCCGGGCTCCGTCCCGAGCCCGAACATCTGGCACCACACCGAGACCTACGAGCTCGAGAACCGAGGCCGTCGACCCCGAGGGCGTCATCGAGTCCGCGATGCGCGACGTCCTCGGCGGGTCCGGATGGGCCGGCCTGGACGTGCTCGACCTCGGCTGCGGCACCGGCTTCCACCTGCCACGGTGGGCGGCCGACGCGCGGTCCGTGCACGGCGTCGAGCCGCACCCCGGACCTGGCCGCGGTCGCGGCCCGTCGTACGGCGCGGCTGGGCAACGTCACGGTGCTGACCGGCACGGCGCAGCAGGTCCCGCTGCCCGACGCGAGCGTCGACGTCATGCAGGCCCGGTGGGCGTACTTCTTCGGACCCGGCTGCGAACCCGGACTGCGCGAGCTCGACCGGGTGATGCGCCGCGGGGGCACGGCCTTCGTGATCGACAACGACACGACGCGCAGCACGTTCGGCGCGTGGTTCCGGCGCGGCTACCCGATGATCGACGCCGACGAGGTGCAGCGGTTCTGGTCCGGTGCACGGCTGGCAGCGCCGGCCCCTGGACGTGTACTGGCGGTTCAGCGACGCGCGCGGACCTGGAGGCCTGCGTCCGCATCGAGCTCGACGAGCGGGTCGCCGACGAGGTGCTCGCCGACCACGGCGGCACCGAGGTCGACTACGCCGTCGACCTCTGGTGGCGCAGCTACTGAGTGGCTAGCTGGTCGCGCGGATCCGCAGCGTCGGCGTCAGCACCGAGCCCAGGGTGGGGATCGGCCGGTGCGCCAGCAGCTCGCCGAGGTAGCGCACCACCTCGACCGCTACCTCCTCGAGCGGCTGCCGCACGGAGGTCAGCCCGGGTGTGGTGACCTGGGCCGCGATCGAGTCGTCGAAGCCGACCACCGCCAGGTCGCGGCCGGGCCGCAGGCCCAGCTCGTCGCAGGTGCGCAGGACCCCCATCGCCATCGTGTCGCTGGCGCACACGAACGCCGTCGGCCTCTCGGAGCCGTCGACGTCGAGCAGGGCCCGGGCCGCGCGCGACCCGAACTCCAGGGTGTCGTCGCCGCGGGCCGACAGCCGGCTGGTCGACAGGCCGTGGGCGTGCATCTGGTCGAGCCAGCCGCTGCGCCGGTCCTCGCCGATGAACGACCCCTTCTGCCAGCCCACCCAGGCGATCCGGGTGTGCCCGCGTTCCACGAGGTGGTCGACGGCCTGGACGACTCCCGCGCGGCCGTCCACGTCCACCCAGGGGTGTCGCGCGGCCGGCTCTCCCCACGGTCGGCCGAACGCGACGAACGGGACGCCCTGCTGCGCGAGCCACGCGGCGTGCGGGTTGCCGCGGTAGGTGTCGGTGACCACGAAGGCGTCGACGGACGCGGAGCGCAGCAGCTCGTCGTACGCCTCGGTGGCGTCGTCCTCGCCGTCGCCGCTGAACAGCAGGACGTGGTAGCCCGCCTCCCGGGTGCTCTCGACCAGCGAGTGCACGAACCGGTCCATCAGGGCGTTGGCGCTGTCCTCGACCGCGGGGTCGACGCGCAGGCCGACGAGGTGGGAGGAGCGCGTGCGCAGGCTGCGGGCCGCCCGGTTGGGCGAGTAGCCGAGCCGCTCGATGGCCTCCTGCACCCGGGCGAGGGTGTCCGGACGAAGCAGGTCGGGACTGTTCAGGGCGTTGGAGACCGTCTGCCGGGAGACGCCCGCCTCGTCCGCGACGGTGGCGAGCGTCGGCGCGCTGCCTCCGGTCTCGGTGCGGCGTGACATCGGCTGGGCCCCCGGTCTGCAAGCGAATGGATCGATCAAATGGTCTCACGCATGAAACCACGGGCGCGACGCGGCACGTCGGTCGGAGCCCGATCGCCCCACCGTCGGCCCGGCGCCGACAGGGTGTCGGCGGGCTGGCCTAGCGTCTCCCGCATGAGCTCAGCGAGGTCCCGCGCCCCCCGACCCGGCTACCGCTGCTCCGAGTGCGGCTGGGCGACCGGGAAGTGGGTCGGCCGGTGCGGCGAGTGCCAGGCGTGGGGCAGCGTCGCGGAGGCGGCGGCCGCTCCCAGCGGGCGCACCGCCGTGGGGCCGGTCAGCACACCGGCCGTGCGGATCGGCGACGTGTCCGTGGAGGACTCCCGCGCGCGGACCAGCGGCGTCCCCGAGCTCGACCGGGTGCTCGGCGGCGGCATCGTCCCCGGCGCGGCCGTGCTGCTCGCCGGCGAGCCGGGCGTCGGCAAGTCCACCCTGCTGCTCGAGGTGGCCGCCCAGACGGCGCGCTCCGGGTTGCGCACGCTCTACGTCACCGGCGAGGAGTCCGCCTCGCAGGTCCGGTTGCGCGCCGACCGCACCGGCGGCATCCACGACGAGCTCTTCCTGGCCGCGGAGACCGACCTCGGGGCGGTGCTCGGCCACATCCAGGCGGTCCGGCCCCAGCTGCTCGTCGTCGACTCGGTGCAGACCATCGGTGCCGCCGACGTCGACGGCGTGCCCGGCGGCGTCACCCAGGTCAAGGAGGTCGCGGCGGCGCTGGTCCGGGTGGCCAAGACCCAGAACATCGCCACGGTCATGGTCGGGCACGTCACGAAGGACGGCAGCATCGCCGGGCCACGCGTCCTGGAGCACCTCGTCGACGTGGTGCTGCACTTCGAGGGCGAGCGCAGCTCCCGGCTGCGGATGGTGCGGGCGGTCAAGAACCGCTTCGGCCCCGTCGACGAGGTCGGCTGCTTCGACCTCTCCGGCGACGGCATCGTGGCCGTCACCGACCCCACCGGGCTGTTCATCGCCCGGCACCACGAGCCGGTCCCCGGCACCTGTGTCAGCGTGGTGCTCGAGGGACGCCGGCCGATCCTCGCCGAGGTGCAGGCGCTGGTCACACCCGCGACGGCCGAGCGCCCGCGGCGCACGACGTCCGGGCTCGACGGCTCCCGGATCGCGATGATCGTCGCCGTGCTCCAGCAGCGGGCGCGGATCCGGCTCCACCAGCACGACGTGTTCGCCTCGACCGTCGGAGGCGTGCGGATCGCCGAGCCCGCCGCCGACCTCGCCTCGGCGATCGCGGTCGCGTCGGCGTGGAAGCAGCGCGACATCCCGACGGACCTGGTCGCGATCGGCGAGATCGGCCTGGCCGGTGAGCTGCGCCGGGTCCGCGACATCCCGCAGCGGCTCGCCGAGGCGTCCCGGCTCGGCTTCCGCGGCGCGATCGTGCCGGCCGAGTCGCACCAGGACGCGGGCGCCGTCCGCTCCGTCGACGGCATGAAGGTGGTCTCCGTGCCGGACCTCGACGCCGCCCTGCGGGTGCTCGACCTCGGGGTGCAGGACAGCACGCCGACGTTCAAGGTGCACCGCACCGAGCCCGGCCGCCCCGCGCTCGGCGTCGTGTGAACGCGCACTGCCCCGGATCGTGACCACGAGCCGCGTCGCGTTCCCCCTAGACTGACCTCCGCCGAGGGCACGTCAACAGGCATCACATCCGGGAGCACAGTGGCAGCGAACGACCGCACGGACGAGGTGCTCCGGCTGCGCGCGACCCTGGCCAGCATCGCGCCCGGCACCACCCTGCGCGACGGCCTCGAGCGGATCCTGCGCGGCCGCACCGGCGCCCTGCTCGTGCTGGGCAGCGACAAGGTCGTCGACTCGATCTCCACCGGCGGCTTCTTCCTCGACGTCCCGTTCACCGCGACCGGCCTGCGCGAGCTCGCCAAGATGGACGGCGCGCTGGTCCTCGACCGCGACGCCTCCCGCATCCTGCACGCTGCCGTGCACCTGATGCCCGACCCCGGCATCCACTCCGAGGAGACCGGCACCCGGCACCGCACCGCCGACCGGGTCGCCCGGCAGACCGGCTTCCCGGTCATCTCGGTGTCGCAGTCGATGCAGATCATCGCGGTGTACGTCGGCGAGATCCGCTACGTGCTCGAGGACTCGGGCCAGATCCTGTCGCGGGCCAACCAGGCGCTGGCCACCCTCGAGCGCTACAAGATGCGCCTCGACGAGGTCTCCAGCACCCTGTCGGCGCTGGAGATCGAGGACCTGGTCACCACCCGCGACGTCGCGGTCGTCGCGCAGCGGCTGGAGATGGTCACCCGGATCGCCCGCGAGATCGAGGACTACGTGCTCGAGCTCGGCAGCGACGGCCGGCTGCTCTCGCTGCAGCTCGACGAGCTCGTCACCGGTGTGGACATCGAGCGTGAGCTGGTGATCCGCGACTACCTGCCCGAGCAGCCGCCGCAAGCGCAGCCCCGGCGAGGTGCTGACCGACCTCGAGTCGCTGAGCCCGACGGATCTCGTCGACGTCGCGGCGGTGGCCCGCGCGCTCGGCCTGGGCGCCAGCGAGCACCTCGACGGCGCGGTCACGCCGCGGGGCTACCGGCTGCTGGCCAAGGTCCCGCGCCTGCCCGGCACGGTCGTGGACCGGCTCGTCGACCACTTCGGCAGCCTCCAGAAGCTGCTCTCCGCGAGCATCGACGACCTCCAGGCGGTCGACGGCGTCGGCGAGCTCCGGGCCCGCAGCGTCCGCGAGGGCCTGTCCCGGCTGGCCGAGTCCAGCATCCTCGAGCGCTACGTCTGAGCCTGCGTCAGCGCTGAGCGGTCGGCGTCGGCGCTGGCCTTCTTCGACGGCGAGCCCGACGGGGAGCCCTTGGGCGGTGTTCTCCGGCGTCGGCGTAGCGGTGATCGTGCGCGGCACCGGCGGCTCGAGCTCGAACTGGACGTCGATCGGGTCGGCCCCGAAGGACGCCGCGACGACGTGGTAGTAGCCGGGCTCGGCCCAGGCCGTCGACCGGGTGCAGTCGGTGTCCGAGCGCTGGCCGTTCCAGCCGACCGCCACCGTCGTCGGGTGGTCCCTGCGCACGACCACCGACTGCTGCGGGACGGCGCCGTCGCACTCCTGGGTCGACCAGATCCGGTCGGCCCCCGACGTCACCTTGACCGCCATCGTGCGGGAGGACACGTCCCAGGTGCAGGCCTGCGAGACCCGCGTCGAGAGCGTCATGGTGAAGACGACCGGGTGCCCGGCGTAGGCCGTCCCCTTGACCGACGGCATCGCGACGACGTCGCTGTCGGAGCAGGTGCCGGTCGGCGAGGCGAGCGGCGTGGGGGTCGGCGACGGCCTGCCGGCGCTGGCCGCCTTGCCGGTGCGCGTGCGGCCGGTGGACGTCGCCCGGGGCGTGGCCGCGGGCGTGGTCGCGCGTGCGTCCGTGCTCGACGGGCGTCGCACCGACGGGCGAGGCCGCCGGGCCGCCGGACCCTCCGCTGCCCAGCAGGTGCGCGACACCGAAGACCAGGGCGAACGCCACCACGACCAGCAGCAGCCGACGCGTCCAGTAGACGCGGGCCGGGAGCGGCCCCCGAGGGCGGGTCACGGTGGTCATGGCGTCACGGTAACTTCGCGTCCGGCGTACGCCCGGGTGCCACACCGTCGAGGCGGCGCGATCCGGCTCCGACATAGGGTGTGCGGACCGTGTCCGACCTCCGTGAACCCCTGCTCGCGTGGTACGACGAGCACGCCCGCGACCTGCCCTGGCGGGAGCCGTCCGCGTCCCCGTGGGCGGTGCTGGTCAGCGAGTTCATGCTGCAGCAGACGCCGGTCGCCCGGGTCCTGCCGGTCTACGAGCGGTGGCTCGACCGCTGGCCCACGCCGGCCGACCTGGCGGCCGACCCGACCGGGGAGGCGGTCCGCGCCTGGGGCCGGCTCGGGCTACCCGCGCCGGGCGCTGCGGCTGCACGCCGCGGCGACCGCGATCGTCGCGCGAGCACGGCGGCGAGGTGCCGTCGCGACTACGACGACCTGATCGCGCTGCCCGGGCGTCGGCGACTACACGGCGGCCGCGGTCGCGTCGTTCGCGTTCCGCCGCCGGCACGTCGTGCTCGACACCAACGTCCGGCGGGTGCTGGCCCGGACGGTCGCGCGGCGTGGAGTTCCCGCCCGCCGCCGTCACCCGGGCCGAGCGTGACCTGGCCGCCGAGCCTGCTGCCCGAGGACGGCCCGACCGCCGCGGCCTGGGCGGTCGCCACGATGGAGCTCGGCGCCACCGTCTGCGTCGCGGCCGCGCCCGCGGTGCGCGGCCTGCCCGGTCGCCGACCTGTGCGCGTGGCGGGCGGCCGGCTACCCGGCGTACGACGGACCGCCCCGCAGGGGCCAGACCTACGACGGCACCGACCGCCAGTGCCGCGGCCGGCTGCTCGGCGTGCTCCGGGACAGCGACGGTCCGGTGCACCGCAGCCGGCTCGACGACGGCGTGGCCGGTGGCCGAGCAGCGCGAGCGGTGCCTGCGCTGGCTCGTCGACGACGGCCTGGTCGGCCCAGGTGGCCGACGAGCGCCTACGCGCTGCCCTGAGCGTCGGCCGCGGCGATGCGCGGCGATCGCGTCGGCGAGGTCGACGCACCGCCTGCTCCTGCACGCGGGTCGCCGGCGTCGAGCGGCAGGTCGAGCTGGAAGCCCATCAGCGCCGCGTCCAGCAGCGCCACCGCACGCCGGGCCCGCTCCCGCGGCGTGCCCGGAGGCGACCAGGTGGTCGGCGACCGCCGCGACCCACACCTCGTTGGCCTCGCGCACCACGCGCGCGTAGGGCTCGCGCCCGAACAGCCCGAGGGCGGCCGCCTCGACGTACATCCGCTGGCAGCGCGCCAGCCGCGGGGTCGTGACCGCGGCCCAGAGGTCGAGCACGGCGGCGCGCACGTCGCGGCGACGGCGGCAGCGCGCGGATCTCCGCGACGGAGCGGTCGTTGGAGACCCGCAGCACGGTCGCGACCAGGTCGTCCTTGCTGGCGAAGTGGTAGAGCAGCATCCGGTCGCTGGTGCCGAGCTCGGCGGCCAGCGGGCGCAGGCTGAGCCCGACGAGCCCGTGCTCGAGCACGTAGTCGGTGGCGGCCTGCGCGACCTCGTCGCGACGGGCGGTGTCCCGCGGCATCGGCGCTCCTCTCGGTTCGACTTCGACACTGTAGCGAGTGCTACAGTAGTCGTGTAGCAACTGCTACACGAATCGGAGGTCGGGTCATGGTCGGCGCTTGGGTGCTGCTGCTGGCGGCGATCGGGGTGGAGGTCGCCTCGACGGCCGCGCTGCCGCGCACGCACGGCTTCCGCGACCCGCTGTGGACCGCGCTGGTGCTCGGCGGCTACGCGCTGTCGATCTGGCTGCTGGCCGTGGTGATCCGGCACATCCCGGTCTCGGTCACCTACGCCGTCTGGTCCGGCCTCGGCACCGCCGGCATCGCCCTGGTCGGCGTGCTGCTGCTCGGCGAGCGCCTGGGACCTGGTCAAGGGCGCTCGCGCTGCTGATGATCATCGGCGGCGTCGCTGGTGCTCAACCTGCACGGCGCGCACTGAGCCCACCGCGCCAACGTGCACACCCCTGCCGTTGCGACGCCGGTTGAACGTGCAGCACCCCCGACGTCGCAACGTCGGGGCTGCGTCGGCCGGACTCGGCGCTACTCGGTCGTCGCCGGTCGCGGCCGGCTCCTCGATCGGCGGGCAGGTCGGGCAGCTCGCTCTTCTGCTCGCCCCGGAACGTGAACTTCGCCTCGGCGCCCTCGCCCTCGACGTCGACCAGGATGATCTGGCCGGGCCGCACCTCGCCGTACAGCATCTTCTCGGCGAGGGTGTCCTCGATCTCGCGCTGGACCGTGCGACGCAGCGGGCGCGCGCCGAGCACCGGGTCGAAGCCGCGCGTCGGCGAGCAGGTCCTTGGCGGCCTGCGTGAGCTCGATGGCCATGTCGCGGTCCTTCAGGCGCTTCTCGACGCCGGCGATCATGTTGTCGACCATCGCGACGATCTGCTCCTTGCGTCAGCGGCGGGAAGACCACGATCTCGTCGACACGGTTGAGGAACTCCGGGCGGAAGTGCTGCTTGAGCTCCTCCGACACCTTCGCCTTCATCCGGTCGTAGTTGCCCTGCGACGTCCGCCGGTCTGCTGGAAGCCGAGGTTGACGCCCTTGGAGATGTCGCGGGTGCCGAGGTTCGTGGTCATGATGATCACGGTGTTCTTGAAGTCGACGACCCGGCCCTGGGAGTCGGTCAGGCGACCTTCCTCGAGGATCTGCAGCAGCGAGTTGAAGATGTCCGGGTGGGCCTTCTCGACCTCGTCGAACAGCACCACCGAGAACGGCTTGCGCCGCACCTTCTCGGTGAGCTGGCCGCCCTCCTCGTAGCCGACGTAGCCGGGAGGCGAGCCGAACAGCCGCGAGACGGTGTGCTTCTCGCTGAACTCGCTCATGTCGAGCTGGATCAGCGCGTCCTCGTCGCCGAACAGGAACTCCGCGAGCGTCTTGGACAGCCAGGTCTTCCCGACGCCGGACGGGCCGGCGAAGATGAACGACCCACCGGGACGCTTCGGGTCCTTGAGGCCGGCACGGGTGCGCCGGATCGCCCGGGACAGCGCCTTGACGGCCTCGTCCTGGCCGATGACGCGCTTGTGCAGCTCGTCCTCCATCTTGAGCAGCCGGGTCGACTCCTCCTCGGAGAGCTTCACGATCGGGATGCCGGTGGCGACGGCGAGGACCTCGGCGATGAGCTCCTCGTCGACCTCGGCGACGACGTCCATGTCGCCGGCCTTCCACTGCTTCTCGCGCTCGCCCTTGGCGAGGATCAGCTTCTTCTCCTCGTCGCGCAGCGACGCGGCCAGCTCGAAGTCCTGGCTGTCGATCGCGCCCTCCTTGCGGCGGCGCACGTCGGCGATCTTGTCGTCGAACTCGCGCAGGTCCGGCGGCGCGGTCATCCGGCGGATCCGCAGCCGCGAGCCGGCCTCGTCGATCAGGTCGATGGCCTTGTCGGGCAGGAACCGGTCGGAGACGTAGCGGTCGGCCAGCGTCGCCGCCGACGACCAGCGCCTCGTCGGTGATCGTGACCCGGTGGTGCGCCTCGTAGCGGTCGCGCAGGCCCTTGAGGATCTCGATCGTGTGCGCGATCGACGGCTCCTGCACCTGGATCGGCTGGAAGCGGCGCTCGAGGGCGGCGTCCTTCTCGAGGTGCTTGCGGTACTCGTCGAGCGTGGTCGCGCCGATGGTCTGCAGCTCGCCGCGGGCCAGCATCGGCTTGAGGATCGAGGCCGCGTCGATCGCGCCCTCGGCCGCGCCGGCGCCGACCAGCGTGTGCAGCTCGTCGATGAACAGCACGATGTCGCCGCGGGTCTTGATCTCCTTGAGCACCTTCTTCAGGCGCTCCTCGAAGTCACCGCGGTAGCGGGAGCCGGCGACCAGCGAGCCGAGGTCGAGGCTGTAGATCTGCTTGTCCTTGAGCGTCTCGGGCACGTCGCCGCGCACGATCGCCTGGGCCAGGCCCTCGACGCAGGCGGTCTTGCCGACGCCGGGCTCTCCGATGAGCACCGGGTTGTTCTTGGTGCGGCGCGAGAGCACCTGCATCACGCGCTCGATCTCCTTCTCGCGCCCGATGACCGGGTCGAGCTTGCCCTCGCGAGCGGCCTGCGTGTAGTTGCGGCCGAACTGGTCGAGGACCAGCGACGAGGACGGCGCGCCCTCCTGCGGAGCGCCGGCGGCGGCGGTCTCCTTGCCCTGGAAGCCGGAGAGCAGCTGGATGACCTGCTGGCGGACCCGGTTGAGGTCGGCGCCGAGCTTGACCAGCACCTGGGCGGCGACGCCCTCGCCCTCGCGGATCAGGCCGAGCAGGATGTGCTCGGTGCCGATGTAGTTGTGGCCGAGCTGCAGCGCCTCGCGCAGCGAGAGCTCGAGGACCTTCTTGGCGCGCGGCGTGAACGGGATGTGCCCGCTCGGCGCCTGCTGGCCCTGGCCGATGATCTCCTCGACCTGGGCGCGCACCGCCTCGAGCGAGATGCCGAGGCTCTCGAGCGCCTTGGCGGCGACGCCCTCGCCCTCGTGGATCAGGCCCAGGAGGATGTGCTCGGTGCCGATGTAGTTGTGGCTGAGCATCCGGGCTTCTTCCTGCGCCAGGACGACCACCCTGCGGGCTCGGTCTGTGAACCGCTCGAACATGTCTCATCGCTCCTTGCCGTGCCTCACCGTGCCGCACCCGGCCTGGAGCCGGATGCGGTGGGACTTCGTCTGACGACACAGTAGTCCCGCGTCGTCGCGGGACCTGTGCCCCGGTCCGTGAGATCGAACCGGTACGTGTGCTCAACCCCTGCGACTCAGCCTACGTGTTCCCCCGCAGCGCCGTTAAAGCATTCGCCGACAGCGAACAGGGCCCCGCTCGCGCTGCCGGCGAGCTGGCTCGACAGGCTCGACCAGTGCGATCAGTTGGCGGCGGCGTACGCCTCGCGGACCTCGGCGCTGACCCGGCCCCGCTCGGGGACGTCCCAGCCGTTCTCGCGGGCCCAGGCGCGGATGTCCGCGGCGGACGCGCCACCGTCGGCGGCCGGCCGGCGCCGACGAGCGGCGGCCGCTCTTGCGACGGCCGCCGGTGCGACGGGCGTGGCCGATGTAGAGGCTGAGCGCGTTGCGCAGCTCGCCGGCGTGCTTCTCGGAGAGGTCGATCTCGTAGTCGACCCCGTCGAGGGCGAAGCTGACCGTCTCCTCGGCGTCGCTGCCGTCGATGTCGTCGACGAGAACCACGTTCACGCGCTGTGCCATGGATATGCCTTTCGAATTCCCAGGAATCCCCGACTCGGGGGCAAAGAGAAATACTATTCACCCGGGATTAGGAAAGGCAAATCCGAGACCGGACACCGTTTTCGTCGACGGCCGGAATAGACTCTCGATAAAGCGCAGCTGATTGCGGATTATCGGCGCCGTCACTCGGGGCGCAGCAGCGGGAACAGGATGGTCTCGCGCACGCTCGCACCGGTGAGCAGCATGATCAGCCGGTCGACGCCGATCCCGATCCCGCCGGCCGGCGGCATGCCGTACTCCATCGCCTTGAGGAACACCTCGTCGAGCTCCATCGCCTCGGGGTCACCGCCGGCCGCGAGCCGCGACTGCTCCTCGAGCCGCTCGCGCTGGATCACCGGGTCGTTGAGCTCGGAGTACGCCGCGCCCAGCTCGACGCCGTTGATGATCAGGTCCCACGCCTCGTTGAGGCCCGGCGTCGAGCGGTGCGGCTTGGCCAGCGGCTTCACGGCCTCCGGGTAGTCCATGACGAACGTCGGCTGGATCAGGGTGTCCTCGACGAGCTGCTCGAACAGCTCCACCGACGATCTCCGGCGGCGCCCCACTGGTCCTGGAGCTCGACGTCGTGCTTGTCGGCGTAGCCGCGCAGCGTGTCGGCGTCGGTGTGGACGTCCACGGTCGCACCGACGGCCTCGGAGACCAGGTCGAGGATCGGCGCCTCCCGCCACTCGCCGTGCAGGTCGATCTCGGACCCGTCCCGGCCGGTCACGGTCGGGCTGCCGATCGCGCGGTGGGCGTCGCTGCACCAGCGCCTTGGCCAGCGCGATCATCGTGTGCTGGTCGCCGTAGGCCTCGTAGGCCTCCAGCATCGAGAACTCGGCGGCGTGCGTGGAGTCGAGCCCCTCGTTGCGGAAGGTCCGGCCGATCTCGTAGACCCGGTCGACACCGCCGATCATCGCCCGCTTGAGGTCCAGCTCGAGCGCGATGCGCAGCAGCATGTCCTGGTCGAGCGCGTTCAGGTGCGTGCGGAACGGCCGGGCCGCCGCGCCGCCGTTGGTGAGCTGGAGGATCGGCGTCTCGACCTCGATGAAGCTGCGCTCGTCGAGGGTGGCGCGCAGGCTCTTCAGCACCGACGGCCTTGGTCCGCACCATCTCGCGCGGCTCGGGACGGACCATCATGTCGACGTAGCGCAGCCGGATCCGCGCCTCGTCGGACAGCGGCTTGTGCTCGTTGGGCAGCGGGCGCAGCGTCTTCGCGGCGATCGACCAGTCGGTCGCCTGCACGGACAGCTCGCCGCGGCGGCTGGTGACCACCTCGCCGCGTGACCGCGAGCAGGTCGCCGAGGTCGACGAGCGCCTTGAACGCGGCCAGCGACTCCTCCCCGACGTCCGCCAGCGAGAGCATCACCTGCAGCTCGGTGCCGTCGCCCTCGCGCAGCCGGACGAAGCAGAGCTTCCCGGTGTTGCGCAGGAACATCACCCGGCCGGTCACCGCGACCCGCTCCCCGGTGTGCGTGTCCGGCTCGAGCTCCTGCCCGTCGTACGTCGCCCGGATCTCCGCCAGCGTGTGCGTGCGCTCGACGGTGACCGGGTACGGCGCGACGCCCTCGTCGACGAGCCGCTCGCGCTTGCTCCGGCGCACCCGCATCTGCTCGGGGAGGTCGTCCTCCGCCGGCTCGGGGGTCGCGTTCCGCGGCTGCTCGCTCATGCGGCCAGCCTAGTGCCGGCGGCTTGCGCTTTCCGGCTGTGGGTCAAGTGATCGCGGTGAGGACCGCCGACGTGCTCCAGACGCCCAGTACCACCAGGGCCACGCCTCCGCGGCGCCGCCGGGATGCCACTGGGCCAGCACCGCTATGGCGGCTCAGGAAGAGGCCAGACCGTAACGGGCCGGGATGGCGATGTAGGAATGCGATGTAGAAGAGAGCAATCCCACCAGCAACGGTCCCGCCAAGAACATGCCAGCCAATGTCACCACCGCCAGGTCACCCGTCGGCCGATACCGACGAGAGTCGAACCAGGCACAACCGCCCACCGCGACGAGGAGCAGCAAGTTTAGAACCGACACGAGAGTGAGTATCTGCGGGCTCTGCAGGAGCACTGGTACGTACGCGTTCTGTACCGGCGTGACCACTGACATGAGATTGGCCACGTAGTCCCCGGAGTGGATCTCACTCACCGCAAAGGCCTTGACCATGGGCGCCACGACGAGCACTTGGCACGGCGATCTGGGCGGAGACGATGTTCCACACATCGGCGGAGCACTCCCGCACCGGAACCGAGAGCCGACGTGCGCGCGGCCTGTGAGCGGCGCCGCGCGGTGTTCGCCCGGCTGCCATCCAGACGCATTCGCAGTGGCCTTGAAGCCTCTCCAGCTCACAAGCAGGATCACGACCACGACCACGCCGACGGCCAGTACATTCGTCACCTTGCACGGAAGTGGCGAGTGCGCAGGCGGCAGCAAGCCACCAGGCCGACAGCCGACCTTCAGTGACACACAGAGCCGCGAGGAAGAGCAGTCCTCCCAGCACGAGACTCGGGGAGTCGTTGGTCACCGTCGTCGTCGAGTGGATGACACGCCGGAGTGGTGGCGAGCACGATATGTACCGCACCGGTGGCCGCCATCGGATTGGCACCCAGCCGTCTGCTCAGGCCGTAGGTGAGGGACAGACCGAAGCCCAACCACAGCACGCCCACGCTCCGCGCCGCGGCAAGGAGGCTTTCCACCCCAGGCAGGCCGTCGATGGCTCTCGCCAAGACACCGGTGAAGGAAGTAATACGTTGGCGGGTGGGCGGCCGCAGTATTCACCCCCAGTTCCTGGAACTGGTCGGGACTCAGCGTCGGAGCATTGCAGGGAGGCGCGACGAAACCGGGCGCGTCGACTTTTCGGCAGGCCTCCTCGCGCATGGCGTCCTCACCGACGCGCTCACCCGAGCGCACCATGTCGAACCGGGACACGCTCTCCAGATAGTCAAAGTGCTGGCAGCTCGTCGATGGGAGACAACGTCGGGTACGCGCGCGCGTGCATGAGCACGATCACCGCCGCCACCAGCACCCACGCCGCTGTCATACCGGCGACGACGCCCCACCTCCGTGCACGCTCACGACCGCCCCGCTGACGACGTCACGTCAACCGTTCGTAGGTCTGTCTCGAGATCCATACCGACGCGCCGGCACTCTATCCGAAATCCTGGGCCAGCGAGCGGCCCCTGCAGCTTCCCGCACCCGGACCCCCTCGAGACGCACGCGCCGGAGAGCGCTCTTCCGTCGCGGAGGCGTGAACCCGAACTCCGGCATCCAGACATCCTGGTCCGGCGTCGGCCAGCGGCGGGTGATGATGTCGTACTCCCAGGCATGCACGACAGCGACCCGGGTCTGGGACTCGAAGTGGAAAGCCCTCGCGTTGTTCACCCAGAGCATTCGGAGTCCGGCGTGGCCGATCTTGAACGAGAAGTCCACGTCGTTGTAGTTGACGGGCAGTGACCTCGGTCAGCCCGCCCACCTCGTCGTACGTCGACCGGCGCAACGCGACGCAGGCACCGGTCAGGCCCGGAGCACTCACGGTTGACGGCGAGTGCGTTGAAGGGGCCCGAGCCCGTCGTCGGGCTGCCGGTAGAACATGTGCGAGAGGTGACCGTGCCCGTAGAACACCAGCCCGGCGTGCTGGATCGTGTCGTCGGAGTACAGCAGGCGGGCTCCGGTCATTCCCACGCCGTCGCTCGAACAACGGCGCGACCAGGTTCGGCGATGAAGTTCTCCGAGGCGATCTCGATGTCGTCGTTGAGCAGCACCACCACGTCGCCGTACGACGCGACGACGCCCAGGTTGCACTTCTCGCTGAAGTTGAAGGCCTTGCGTAGGGCACGAGCGTGCAGGCGTGCGCCGCCGACCTCGCGCAGCTCGTCGAGGACGTAGGCGGGGTGTCGGTGTCGTGGACGACCACGATCTCGAGGTTGTCGTGCGCCGGCCGTGTCGCAGCAGCGAGCGCACCGCCTCGACGACGAACGAGCGCCGCTCCCCCCAGACGAGGCCGTCGCCGCCGCGGGTCGGGATGACGACGCTGACCCGGACGTCGGGGTCGAGCCGGCGGCTCGAGCCGGTAGGTGCCCGGCACGCGGTCCGAGCTGCGACGGTCGCGGCCTGATGCCGATCCGGTCCATGTGGGCCTGGACGGCCTTGCGGCCCGCGATCCAGGCGTAGGGCTTGGCATCGGGGTCTGCCGCGGCCGAGCCGGCGACGGCCCGCCAGTGGTAGAGCACCTCGGGCACGTGGACGACCCGCCGGGCACGCTCGGTCGACACGCAGCACCAGGTCGTGGTCCTGGGAGCCGTCGAAGCCCTCGTGGAAGCCCGCCGACCTCGCGGACCAGCGCGGTGCGCAGCACGGAGAGGTGGCAGGTGTACATCTGGCCGCGCAGCCGCTCGGGCGACCAGTCGGGCTTGCGGAACGGAGTCGTAGTAGCTCGCCCGTCCTCGTCGACCTTGTCCTCGTCGGAGTAGAGGTAGTCGGCCTCGGGCTCGGCCTCGATCGCCCGCCTTCATCGCGCGCCAGCGCACGCGGCACGAGCAGGTCGTCGTGGTCGAGCAGCGACGATGAACTCGCCACGCGCGGCCGTCGATGCCGTCGTTGGACGCCGCGACGATGTGGCCGTTGGTCTCCCGCTCGATCGACCCGGATCCGGGCGTCCGCGGCGGCTGCCTCGCGCAGCACCTCCCGGACCTGCTCGTCCGGTGAGCAGTCGTCGACCAGGATCCGCTCCCAGTCGCCGCAGCGTCTGCTGGCGCACGAACGCGATCGTTGCCCGCAGGTGCTGTCGACCGGCGGGTTGTAGACCGGGGTGACGACCGAGAACAGCGGGGTCTCGCCGCTCACGGGCTGACCCTTGCCCCGTCGGACGGCGCGCGCGAGTGGCCGGATCACCGCCTGGCCGGCCCGGTACGCCGAGCGACTCCCGGACCTCCTGGAGCTCCTTGCGCTCGCGGTTCGCCCGCTTGCGGACCCGCGCTAGCAGCGCCTCGGCCTCGGCCTGCCGGCTCTCGGCGCTGGCGACTCGACGCTCGAGCCCGATCACGTGGTCGCGGGTGGTCAGCAGCCGGTGCCGGATCGTCCTGCTCCTGGTTGCATCTGCTGGGTGTACTCGTCGTCGACCTGGACCGCGTCGAGGGCGACCGCCGGGCGCAGGTCAGGCCGCGGGGCGCACCTCGCCGGCACGCGCCCGCACGGCGCTGACGACGAACTGGTAGTTGAGCGCCTCCGGCTGGTGCCGCACCCACTCGACGACGGTCGGCGGCAGCCGCTCGCGGTCGACGTCGACCTCGACGGCCAGCGGGTCGGCGACCGTGGAGCGCAAGTGCTCGACGGCGAGCCCGGCGCCTTCGACGAGGTCGAGAAGCTGGTTCGGGTGAAGAAGCGGACGTGGGTCCGGTCCAGCAGCCCGGTCTCCGTGTAGCTCCACCGGCCCTGGAGCAGCGCGAGCCGCACCGAGCCGTGGCTGACGTTGGGGACGCTATCACCACCCGGCCGCCCGTCCGCGAGGAGCTCGACGGCCTCCTCGCAGCGCGCGCGCCGGGTCGAGGAGGTGCTCCAGGACGTCGGCGAAGACGACGACGTCGAAGGCTCCGGCCTCGAAGTGCTCGGTGAGCGAGCTGGTGTTGAGGTCTGCGACGACCACGCTGCCGAGGTCGCGCGCGGGCCTTCTCGGCGGCCTTCTCGTCGATCTCGACGCCGCTCACGCGTGCAGCCGCGAGCCGTCAAGCAGCCGGGCGATGTCGCCGGCAGCGCATCCGACGTCGAGGACTCGCCGGTCGTCGGCCGACGAGCTCCACGACCTGCGTGTGGCTGTCGTTCGGGATTCCTCAGCTCGATGTCGACCTCGTAGCCGGACACACCGACCCCCTTACCTCTCCGCGTCGTGCGCGCGCCGGCGAGCGGACGCGCGGGCAGCCTTCGAATCAGGAGCACCCTACCCGGCCGCTCAGGAGACCTCTCAGGGCTGGTTGCGGCCGAAGACGATCTCCAGGCCGAGCAGCGTCAGCCACGGCTCGTGCTCGGTGAACACCGCGCACTCCTCCACGACCAGCGGCGCGAGCCCGCCGGTGGCGATCACGGTCAGCTCGCCGGGCTGCAGCCCGAGCTCGGCCGTCATCCGGCCGACGATGCCGTCGACCTGCGACGCGAAGCCGTAGAGGATCCCGGACTGCAGCGCCTCGACGGTGTTCTTGGCGATCACCGACCGCGGCCGCAGCAGCTCGACCTTGCGGAGCTGGGCACCGCGCCGGCCGAGCGCCTCCAGGGAGATGTCGATGCCCGGGGCGATCGCCCCGCCGACGTACTCGCCGCGGGCGCTGACCACGTCGAAGGTGGTCGCGGTGCCGAAGTCCACGACGATCGCCGGGCCGCCGAACAGCTGCGAGGCGGCGAGGGCGTTGATGATCCGGTCGGTGCCGACCTCGCGCGGGTTGTCCATGAGGACGGGTACGCCGGTGCGCACCCCCGGCTCGACGATCACCTGGGGCACGTCGCCGTGGTAGGTCCGCAGCATGTCGCGCCACTCGTGCAGCACGGCCGGGACCGTCGCGCAGACCGAGACGCCGCGCAGGTCGCTGCCGACCGTGCGAGTCGTTGAGCAGGCCCTTGAGCAGCACCCCCCACTCGTCGGCCGTGCGTCGCTCGTCGGTCGCCACCCGCCAGTGGTCGACGACGTCGCCGTCGTCGAGCAGCCCGATCGTCGTGTGGCTGTTGCCGATGTCGGCGCACAGCAGCGGCCGCATGGTCACGTCCGGAGGTCCATCGCGACGTCGAGGACCGGCGCCGAGTGGGTGAGCGCGCCGACTGCGATCAGGTCGACGCCGGTCGCCGGCCACCTCGCGGGCCCGCTCGAGGGTCAGCCCGCCCGACGCCTCGAGGCGGGCCCGGCCGGCGGTGACCCGGACGGCCTCGGCCATCTGCTGCGGTGCTCATGTTGTCCAGCAGGATCTCCGGGGCGCCGACGTCGAGCAGCTCGCGGAGCTGGTCGAGCGTGGTCACCTCCACCTGCACGGGCAGGTCCGGGTAGCGCTCGCGCACCGCGCGGTAGGCGGGCACCACCCCGCCGGCCGCGAGCACGTGGTTGTCCTTGACCAGGGCCTGGTCGGAGAGCGTCGCGCGGTGGTTGAGGCCGCCGCCGCAGCGCACGGCGTACTTCTCCAGCGCCCGCAGGCCCGGCGTCGTCTTGCGGGTGTCCCGGACCCGGGCGCCGGTGCCGGCGAGCGCGTCGACCCAGCGCGACGTGGCGGTGGCGACGCCGGAGAGGTGGCACAGGAAGTTCAGCGCGGTGCGCTCGGCGGTGAGCAGCGCAGCGACCGGGCCGTGCACCGACAGCAGTACGTCGCCCGCGCGTCACCCGGTCGCCCGTCGGCGGCCCGGCGCCGCACGTCGACGCCCGGGACCGACCACCGTCCCGGAACACGAGCTCGGCCACGGCGAGGCCGGCCACGACGCCGTCGCCGCGCGCGACCAGGTCGGCCCACGCCGTGACGCGAGGGGTCGAGCGTCGCGGCGCTGGTGACGTCCTCGCCCGGCAGGTCCTCGGCCACGGCGCCGTTCGACCTCGTCGAGGACCGCGCGCGGCGTCGAGGCCGGCGGCGGTGAGCTCGTCGGCCAGCGCGGTGCGGCGGGTCGGCTCGGCGGCGGTCACGCCAGGGCTCCGGTCAGGACGGGGGTCAGCCCGAGCCGCGGCAGGCCGTCCGTCGAGCGTGACGTCGACGTGCCGGGCCCAGTGCGCGTCGTCGCGCTCCGGGAAGTCGTCGCGCCAGTGCGACCCGCGGGTCTCCTCGCGCAGGGTGGCGGCGTCGACGAGGGCGGTCGCGATCGTGAGCAGGTTGGTGGTCTCCCACGCGGCGACGTCGGCCACGTCCGTCGTGACGCGTCGGCCAGGTCGGCCGAGCGCGGCGGCCCCGTCGGCGAGGCCGGCCGCGGGAGCGCAGCACGCCGGCGCGTCTCGGTCATCGCGTGCTGGAGCCCGGCGCGCACGTCACCGGGCACCAGCCCGGCCGGCCGCGGGTCGGCCGCCGGCTGCTGGCGCGCCGGCAGGCCGGCGGCGAGCCGGGCCGCGATCCGGCGGGAGAACACCAGGCCCTCGAGCAGCGAGTTGGAGGCCAGCCGGTTCGCGCCGTGCACGCCGGAGCAGGCGACCTCCCCGCACGCGAAGAGCCCGGCGACCGAGGACTGGCCGTCGCAGGTCGGTGGCGACGCCGCCGGACGCGTAGTGGCAGGCGGGCGCCGACCGGGATCAGCTCGGTCACCGGGTCGACGCCGTGCGCGCGGCAGGTGGCGAGGATCGTCGGGAAGCGGCGCTCCCACTTCTCGGCGCCGAAGTCCCGGGCGTCCAGCCACATGTGCTCCGCACCCGTCTCGCGCATCCGGCGCATGATCGCCTTGGCGACGACGTCGCGCGGCGCGAGGTCGGCGAGGTCGTGCTGGCCCAGCATGAAGCGCACGCCCGCGTCGTCGACGAGGAACGCGCCCTCGCCGCGCACCGCCTCGGAGATCAGCGGCTGCTGGCCCTTCGAGTCGGCTCCGAGCCACATCACGGTCGGGTGGAACTGCACGAACTCGAGGTCCCGGAGCACGGCTCCGGCCCGCAGCGCGAGCGCCATGCCGTCGCCGGTCGAGACCGACGGGTTCGTGGTCGCGGAGAAGACCTGCCCCAGGCCGCCGCTGGCCAGCACGACCGCGCGGCACAGCACGGCGCCGACACCGTCGCGCTGCCCCTCCCCCATCACGTGCAGGGTCACGCCGGCGACGCCGCCGTCGGCGCCCGGGGATCAGGTCGAGCACCAGGGCGTGCTCGGTGACGTCGATGTCGGGGGCCGCGTCGCACCGCTGCCACGAGGGCCCGCTGGATCTCGGCGCCGGTCGCGTCACCGCCGGCGTGCGCGATCCGGTCGCGGCGGTGGCCGCCCTCGCGGGTCAGCGACAGCTCGCCCGCGTCGGTGTGGTCGAAGATGGTGCCCAGCGAGATCAGCTCGCGGACGGCCTCGGGACCCTCGGTGACCAGCGCCCGGACGGCCTCCTCGTCGCACACCCCGGCTCCCGCGACGAGCGTGTCGTGCAGGTGCTGGTCGGGGGTGTCCCCGGGCCCGAGCGCCGCGGCGATGCCGCCCTGCGCCCACTGGGTCGAGCCGGCCGACAAGATGTCCTTGGTCACGACCATCACCGAGCCGACGGACGGGCGACGCCCGCAGCTGGAGGGCGGCGGTCAGCCCGGCGATGCCGGACCCGATCACGACGACGTCGGCGTAGGTCGACCAGCCGGGGGTGGGGGCAGCGAGGCGCTGCGGGAGGCTCACCGGGCTGAGGCTAGCGGGCGAGCACGTCGCCGCGGACGAGTCCGGTCCCCGGCAACGCCTCGGCGGGGTCGGAGCCGGTGCGCACGACGCGGTTCCCGGCGTCGACGAAGACGACCGACGGCTCGAGCCTCCGGGCCTCGGCAGTCTCGAGCTGCGCGTAGGCGATCAGGATCACGATGTCCCCGGGGTGCACCAGGTGGGCCGCGGCCCCGTTGATGCCGATGACGCCCGAGCCGCGCTCGCCCTTGATCGTGTACGTCTCCAGGCGGGCCCCGTTGGTCACGTCGACGATGTGCACCAGCTCGCCGGGCAGCAGGTCGGCTGCGTCGAGCAGGTCCTCGTCGACCGTCACCGACCCCACGTAGTGCAGGTCGGCCTGGGTCACGGTCGCCCGGTGGATCTTGCTCTTCATCATCGTCCGCAGCATCAGTCCCGGCCTCCCAGGTGGATCTCGGTGTTGTCGATCAGCCGCGTCGAGCCGACCCGGGCGGCGACGAGCAGCCGCGCCACGCCGTACGCCGGTGGGTCTCCCAGCTCGGGCGACGTCAGCGCCAGGTAGTCGACGTCGACCCCGTCCGCGGCGTCGAGCACGGCCGTCGAGGCGGCCAGCACCCGGTCCGGCTCCGTGGCGAGCCAGCCTCGGCGCCGGATCGGAGCGCGCGCGACAGGGCCAGCGGCGAGCCGCAGCTGGTCGGGGTCGAGGTAGGCGTTCCGCGAGGACAGGGCCAGCCCGGACTCCTCGCGCACCGTCTCGGCCCCGACGACGTCCACGCCCAGGCAGAGGTCGGACGACATCCGCCGGACCAGCACGAGCTGCTGGTAGTCCTTCTGGCCGAACACGGCGAGGTCGGGGCGGACCAGGCCGAACAGCTTCGCGACGACGGTGAGCACGCCGCGGTAGTGGCCGGGCCGGGTCGCGCCCTCGAGCACCGACCCGAGCGGTCCGGGCTCGACGGTCACCTGCGGGTCGCCACCCGGGTAGACCTCCTCCACGCCCGGCGCGAACACCACGTCGGCGCCGTGCTCGGCGGCACAGCTCGAGGTCGGCCTCGAAGCGTGCGCGGGTAGCGGTCCAGGTCCTCGCCCGCCCCGAACTGGAGCGGGTTCACGAAGACCGACACCACGACCGCGCCGGTGTCGCCGACCCGCCGCCGGGCCTCGTCGACGAGGGCGGCGTGGCCGGCGTGGAGGGCGCCCATCGTCGGCACGAGCGCCACCCGTCCCCCGCGTTCGCGGGTCGCGGCCAGCGCCTCGACCAGCTCGGCCCGCGTGCGGGCGACGAGGGGCCGGTGCACGACGGTCGTGGTCACGCGCCCCGTCCGCGGCGGACGGTCTCGACAGGCGCGACCTGGGCAGGGCGTCGTTGAGGATGCCGACCAGCTTGGCCGCCCGGATCGGCAGCAGCCGTCCGTCGGCCACCGCGCGGTTGGCCGTGGCGCGTGCCATCGCGACGTACGACCCGAGCGTGGCCGGCTGGTGGGCCGCGATGTCGGCGAGGTGTGCTCGGACGGTCTCCACGTCACCGCGCACGATCGGGCCGGTCAGGGCGGCGTCGCCGTAGGACAGCGCGTTGTCGAGCGCCGCGGTGAGCAGCGGCCGCAGCGTCGCGGCGGGGTCGGTCGCCCCGGAGGCGCGCAGCAGGTCCATCGCCTGGGAGACCAGGGTGACCAGGTGGTTGGCGCCGTGCGCGAGGCCGGCGTGGTAGAGCGTCCGCTTGTCCTCGTCGACCCAGACGATGCTGCCGCCGAGGTCGGAGACCAGCACCTCCGCCAGGCGCGCGGGTGCCGCGCGTCGCGGTCACGCCGAAGACGCAGCCGGGCAGCCGGGCCAGGTCGACATCGGTGCCGGTGAACGTCATCGCGGGGTGCATGGCGAGCACCTCGGCGCCGACGTCGGCCGCCGGTCCGAGCACCGCGAGGCCGTGCTTGCCCGAGGTGTGCACGACCTGCTGGCCGGGTCGGATCGCGCCGGACGCGGCGAGCATCGTCACGACGTTGGGGAGCATGTCGTCCGGGACGGTGAGCAGCAGCAGGTCGCAGGCCCGCGAGACGGCGGTCGGCTTGTCGACGTGAACGCCGGGGAGCAGCGTCTCGATGCGGGTGCGCGACGCGGCGGACTCGCCGGCGACGGCGACGACCTCGTGGCCTGCGGCGCGCAGTGCGGCCGCGAGGACTGCGCCGACCCGGCCGGCGCCGACAACCCCGATGCGGGTCATGGACTCATCACCTTTCGTTCCAGTCCTCGCGGAGGTACCGGACGGTGTGCTGATGCGTGCACCACGAGCGTACGCGCGGGGTAACCGTGCCGGTAACCCGCGCCCGGAGTGGGCTCGGTCACAGCGCTGCCGCGCGGGCACCTGGACCAGCGGGTGGCCGTAGCCTGGCGCGATGACCTCGCTGGGCATGCCCGTGGTGCCGCCGCCGACGTCGGACCCGACCTGGAAGCAGGCGTGGGACGCGGCGCTGTACGGCCCCGACGGCTTCTTCCGCCGGGAGGCGCCGGCCCAGCACTTCCGCACCTCGGTGCACGCCTCCCCGCTGTTCGCCGAGGCGCTGGTGCGGATGACCCGCGAGGCCGGCCTGGACACGGTCGTGGACATCGGCGCCGGCCGCGGCGAGCTGCTCGCGCAGGTGCACGCCCTCGACCCGCGACTCGACCTGCTCGGCGTCGAGGTGGCCGCGCGACCGCCGGGGCTCGACCCGGCCATCGCGTGGACCACCGCGCTTCCGGAGGCCGTCGAGGGCCTCGTCGTCGCCAACGAGTGGCTCGACGACATCCCGTGCCACGTCGTCGAGGTGGCCGACGACGGTCGCCTGCGCGTGGTGCACGTCGACCCGGCGACCGGGGCGGAGTCGCTCGGGCCAGCCGCTCACCCACTCGTCCGTCGCCCTCGTCGCTGCGCGGCCTGGGTGGAGCGCTGGTGGCCGCTGGACCTGGGAGAGCCCGGCACGCGGGCCGAGGTGGGTACGACGCGCGACACCGCCTGGGCCGACGTGGTGGCGCGGGTGACGCGCGGCATCGCGGTGGCCATCGACTACGGCCACCTGCGCGAGGACCGGCCCGCCTTCGGGTCGCTGCGTTCCTACCGCGGTGGCCAGGAGGTCGACGTGCTCCCCGACGGCTCGCGCGACGTCACCGCCCACGTGGCCGTCGACGCGGTCGCGGACCGGGTCGCGGGCGAGGTGCGGCGCCAGCGCGACGTGCTCCGCGGACTCGGCGTCTCCGGGGAGCGGCCCGACCTGGCTCGCGCCACCAGCGACCCGGCCGGCTACGTCCGGGCGCTCGCGACGGCGACCGAGGCGGGCGAGCTCACCGCCCCTGGGGGCCTCGGGGACTTCTGGTGGGTCGTGATCGGTCAGGGACTGACCGAGAGGAAGAGGAACGCCGCGAACAGGGTCAGGTGGACGGCGCCCTGGAGCCGGGTCGCGCGTCCGGGGATCACGGTGAGGATGCTGACGACGACCGTCAGCGCCAGCAGGACGATCTGCACCGGCCCGAGGCCCAGCAGCAGCGGCCCGTCGAGCCAGATCGAGGCCACCGCGATCGCCGGGATGGTCAGCCCGATGCTGGCCATCGCCGAGCCGTAGGACAGGTTCAGGCTGATCTGCACCCGGTCGCGGGTCGCCGCACGGAACGCCGCCAGGGTCTCCGGCAGCAGCACGAGCAGCGCGATCACCACGCCCACGAACGACGGTGGGTACCCGGCGGCCTTGACGCCCGCCTCGATCGACGGGCGACTCGACCTTGGCCAGCCCGACGACGGCGACCAGGGCGAGGAGCAGCAGTCCGAGGCTGGTCCAGGCGGCACGGGCCGTCGGCGGGTCGGCGTGCACCTCGGGCGGCGCCACCTCGCCGTTCGGCGTCACCGGCAGGAAGAAGTCCCGGTGACGCACGGTCTGGGTGAGCACGAACAACGCGTAGAGCACCAGCGACGCGACCGCCGCGAAGGCCAGCTGGGCCGGACGAGAACCGCGGGCCCTGCGCGCTCGAGGTGAAGCTCGGCAGCACGAGGGAGAGGGTCGCCAGCGACACGACGGTCGCCAGTGCGGCTCCCGTGCCCTCGGGGTTGAAGTTCGAGACGCCGAAGCGACGGGCGCCGGCCAGCAGCGCCAGGCCCACGATGCCGTTGGTCGTGATCATCACCGCCGCGAACACGGTGTCCCGGGCCAGCGACTCGGTCTTGGGCCCGCCGGAGACCATCAGCGTCACGATCAGCGCGACCTCGATGACCGTCACGGCGACCGCGAGCACGAGCGACCCGAACGGCTCGCCGAGCCGGTGGGCGATCACCTCGGCGTGCTGCACCGCGGCCAGCACTGCCCCGGCCAGCACCAGAGCGACCAGCCCGACCGTGACCGGAGCCAGGTCGCGGCCCCACGTCAGGGCCAGCACGACCACGGCCAGCACGCGGCACCGACCGTCGGCCAGGTCCGGGTCAGGCGGGACGGTCGGGTGGTCGCGGCCATGCGGCCAACCCTGTCAGACGGCCCCAGGCCGCGGAGGCTCGCGCGAGCCAGCCGCGCGCGGTGGTTCTCCTCGTCGAGAAGTCGGCGAGCCTCGCCCGCGTCCCGGTGCCGGGCCCGGACCCGCACCGGGCCCGGGCGGGCTGTCGACCAGCAGGTCCGCCAGCCCGAGCCGCCGCTGCCACGGGCCCTGCGTCGAGCCGCAGCGACTGCACCCGGGCGTGCGGGACCACGTGGGTACGCCGCGTCAGCACCCCCTCCCGGCTCACCACCAGGTGCTCGCCGACCCCCGCGGCGAGGAAGCGTCGTTGCACCGGCGCCGCCCAGCGCGACCGCTCCGGCGGGGCGAGCAGCTCGACGTCGTCGGGGTCCGGGGAGCCGGCCTCGGCGAGGAGGCGCCGGGCCAGCGCGAGCACGAACGGCCGGGGGGCGACCGGCATCACCGTCGAGGCCGAGGGCCGCCCGTCCGTGTCCAGGCTGCTCGCGTAGCCGGCCAGCGCGACGTCGAGCTTCGCCCAGCCCGAACCGGCGCCACAGGATCGGCTCGCTGACCACCACGCCCTGCACACGCGCCAGGGTGATGGTCTGCGCGTCGCGCTCGAAGAGGCCGCGGCGGACCTGCAGGCCCGCGGGCGTCTCGGAGACCGTGAAGCCGTAGTAGGCCGACAGCCTGCGGAACAGGGTGAGGCCGAAGCCGATGAGCACCGGGACGGCTGCGGCGACGCCGGCGAACTGGCCGAGGGCCGCGAACAGCCCGGCGAACACGAGCGCCGCGACGACGAACGCACCCGTCTCGGGGGACAGCAGCAGGCTGAGCACCAGGGTCCGCAGGTCGAGCGTCGCGAGGACACGCTCCGGAGCCGGGGAGTCCGACGGCCCACCCGCCGGCGGCGTCGTCGCCATCGGCTGCCGGACCTCCGACCGGCACGCACCGCGTCGCGGCGGGCCAGCAGCGTGGCCCGCAGGTCCTGCGCCTCGGCGAGCGGGAGGAACGCCAGCGACCCCTCGCCGGCCCCGCCGCCGGCGACGTCCATCTTGAGCTCCGCGAGCCCGAACAGCCGGGCCACGAACGGCTGGCTGATGTCGATGCCCTGCAGCCGGTCGACCCGGATCCGCCGCGACTGCCGGGAGATGACGCCGGTGTCGACCCGCAGCTCGTCGGCCTCGATCCAGTACTTCGTCCGCATCCAGGAGGCTGCGCCGTACACGCCTCCGGCCACCAGCACCACCAGGAAGCCCCAGGCCAGCGGGCCGAGGTCGCCGCGCAGCAGGTCGTCCCAGGTGGAGGCGGCGGCAGCCACCACGAGGATGAAGCTGCGGACCAGCGGCGTCAGCGGGGACAGCCGCTTGAAGGGGCGCTCGGGCTCGCTCACAGTCCCGCTGCCTGCGCCTCGCCCTGCGTCGTGAGCCGGTCCCTCAGCCGGGCCGCCTCCTCTGCGGGCAGCCCGGGGATCCGGGCGCTCGTGCCGGGGCTGGCGGTGTGCAGGTGCACGCTCGCGATGTGGAACAGCTGCTCGAGCGGGCCGGCCTGGACGTCGACGTACTGCATGCGTCCGTAGGGGACCACCACCAGCGACCGGAACATCACCCCGTGCTTGATCGTCAGGTCCTCGTCGCGCTCGGCGTACCCCCACCACCGCACGTTGCGGCCGATCAGCGCCCACCCCCACACCAGCAGGGCCAGGAGCGCCACGAGCAGTGGGAGCCACACCTTCGCCGGGAGCGGCACCAGCAGCGTCGCCACGGCGAGCACCACCATCACCAGCACGCCGGTCACGGCGAGCACGATGCGCCTCATCCTGGCGAGCGACGGGGAGATCGGCTGCCAGTGGGCGCCCGGGGGCGCGAAGAGGTCGTCCACGCCTGCGAGCGTACGGCCCGGACACCCCGGACGGCCGTTCCCCACTAGACTGCCCCGCATGTCTAGCACGGTCCACGGCCGTGGCCGTCCCCGCGCGACCTTCGCGGCGGGCACGGTCCGCCCTTGAGCCCCCAGCCGGCGTCCGGCCTCGACAAGTTCCTGTCCTCGGCCTCTTCGGTCCTCGTCGTCAGCGGCGTGGGCGTCTCCGCCGACGACGTGGCCCACCTCGGCCGGTTCGCCTCCCACGCCACCCACCTGCAGCTGGAGGGTGGCCTGCGACCGCTCGGCGACCTGCCCGAGGCTCCCGACGCGGTCGTCGTGGTGATGGTCGACCGCGTCGCTCTGCGCCGTGCGGCCGCGGCGGTGCAGCGGCTGCCGGCGAGCCGACTGGTCGTGTGCGTCCTGCTTGAGCTCGGCGGCCAGCCGCCCGTGCCTGTGCCGTCACCGGCCTGGCCCCGGCTGACCTCCCTGGTCGTCGAGACCGGAGGCGGAGCCCGGGTCATGGCGGAGTTCGTCGCCCCCGTCGCGGTCGGGTTCCTCGTCGCCGAGCTGGCTCGTCGCACGACGGTGAGCCACCTGATGAGCCCCGGGTGGCCCGTTCTCGGCGCGCGTTCGAACGAGCCGCACCGCTGGCCGCCCGGAGATGCCTTGGCGGTCGTGGACGACGACGAGGCGGTGCACGACGTCTCCGGTGACTACCCGGCCGACCTGCTGATGCTCGAGACGGTCGGCGCGCAACGCGCGGGCGAGGGAGCGTCCGCCGCACCCCGTGACCGGCCGGGTCCAGGCCGAGCGGATCCTGGGCCGGTCGATGACGTGGGCGGACTACGAGCGACTCCCGCTGCACGAGTCGCTCTCCCGGCTCCAGGCCTCCGGGCGTCGCCGGCCTGGGTCCGCTCGACGAGATGCTGCTGAACCCGATCGGCTTCCTGCGACGCCCGACCCTCCCGACGGGGGTCCTTCGACCCATCTCCGGGAGTCGGCACCTCCTGCACGTCGAGGGCGGACCGGACACCGTGATCGACACGTTGCGCGGGCCCGGGGACGCCACGTTGGCCCGGCTCCGACCCAAGACCGGGCTGCACATCACCTGGGAGGGTGGCGAGGGGCCGCACGCCTACGCGCGGACCGTCGCGGCACTGGCCATGGCCGGCGTGCCGCTCACCGCCGACTTCGTGCCCCCGTGGGCCCGGGCGCTGCTGGCCCCCGCGGTGGCCGCGCTCCTGGAGGCCAAGCCGGACCTCGACGACGTGCTCGAGCGCGAGGTGCACAGCATCCGGATGCGGCGCGCCGCCCTCTCCGTCCACGGCGCCCTGCCGTGGCGACGTGGGCTGGCGACGCCGGCCGGCGAGCCGGTTCGTGCCCTCCGCGTGTCCGTGCTGCTCACCACGCGCCGGTCGGACCTCGTCGCGCACGCGCTGCGCCAGGTCGCCCGCCAGCGGGGCGTGCAGCTCGAGCTGGTCCTCGCGACCCACGGCTTCACGGTGGACCCGTCCGTCGTGCACGACTTCACGGCCGCCACCGGCATCCCGGTGCACACGGTCCCGGGCGCCGCGGAGGAGACCTTCGGGCGGCTGCTGAACGCGGCGGCCGGACGCGCCACCGGCGACGTCCTGCTCAAGATGGACGACGACGACTGGTACGGCCCGGACTTCGTCGGCGACCTCCTGCTGGCCCGCGACTACAGCGGCGCGGACATCATCGGCTGCCCGCCGGAGTTCATGTTCGTGGAGCCGTTGTGGGTCACGGTGCGGCGCCGGGACGCCACGGAGCAGTATCGTCCGGTTGTGGCTGGCGGGACGATGATGGTGGCCCGGGAGGCGTTCCGCGCCGTGGGCGGGTTCCGTGACACCCGGAAGTACGTCGACGCCAACCTGTTCCGGGCGGTGCGTGCCGCAGGTGGCACCATCTACCGGTCGCACGGCTTGAACTACCTGCTCCGACGTCAGGCGTCGGGACACACCTGGGAACCCGGGTTGGGCTACTTCGTCAGTCGTGGACGATCCTGGCAGCAGTGGCGGGGCTTCAGGCCGAGCCCCCTGCTCGAGCTCGAACCGACTGACCGGCCTGTACGGACGAGCCGCGAGGAGTCCCCCAGATGAGCAGGCAGTCCGACCAGCCCCGGGTCCGCGGCAACGAGTGGCGCTCGCTCCAGCCGCCGTCCCTCGGCGCCTGGAAGCCCCGTCTGTCCGTGAGTGTCGTGATCCCCGCCCACCAGGCGGAGTCCACGCTGTCCTACTGCCTCGCCGGCCTCGCCGCGCAGACCTACCCCTCCCACCTCCTCCAGGTCCTGGTCGTCGACGACGGCAGCGACCCCCCGGTCGTCCTTCCGGCGCTGCGCCCGGAGAACACCCAGGTGATCCGCACCTCGGAGTCCTGGGGCCGCGCCCACGCCTGCGCCGAGGGCGCGGACTACGCCGAGGGCGACGTCATCCACTGGCTCGACGCCGACATGCTGCTGCACCACGACGAGGTGGAGGCCCAGCTGCGCTGGCACCACCTGATCGACCATGCCGTGGTGCTGGGCCACAAGCTGTTCGTCGACCCCTCCGAGGGACTCGACGACGTGGAGACGGTCTACGAACGAGTGCGCGCGGGCCGCGCGGGCGAGATGTTCGAGGGCCGCTGGACGGCCCGGCACGACTGGGTCGAGGAGTTCTCCGCCAAGCACGACGGGTTGAACGCCGCCGCCTTTCACGCCTACCTGGTGCACGTCGGGGCGAGCGCGTCCCTGCGCCGGGACTTCTACCAGACCAGCGGCGGCATGGACTCCGACCTCAAGCTGGGCGAGGACGTCGAGCTCGGCTACCGGCTCGCCCAGCGCGGTGCGCTCTTCATCCCGGACAACGAGGCCCGCTCCTGGCACCTGGGCCGCTCGACGCTGATGCTCCGCCAGGAGGAGGTCAACCGCTACAACCGTCCGTTCGTCACCGACCGGATCACCGACCTCCGGCACTGGCGCAGCAAGGGCCGGACCTACTCCGTCCCGTGGCTCCAGGCCGTCGTGCAGACCGAGGGCGCCAGCTTCGAGGCGGTCGCCCACACCGTGGACGGGCTGCTGCGGAGCAGCGTCGCCGACCTCGAGATCGTGCTTCTCGGCGACTGGGTCGACAAGGGCGACCAGCGTCGGCCGCCACTGGAGGACGAGCACCTCGAGACCCGCATGCTCCACGCCGAGTACGTCGGCGAGCCGCGTGTCCGCTTCCGGAAGGAGGTCGGCACGACGGCGTTCCCGTCGGCCTGGAGGCTCGAGCTCCCGGCCGGCTGGACCCCCGGCCGCGACAGCCTCCGCAAGCTCACCCGTGAGGGGAACAACCAGGTCCGCGGGCTGATGTCCGTGACCATGCCCGACGGTGCGGTGGCGCGCTTCGAGCGCACGTCGAGCTTCGCCCGGGCGCTGCGGCTCAAGGACTCCCGGGAGGACATCGACGACGTCGTCGACGCGATCACCGGGTCCTGGTGGTACGACGGGCCCGAGGAGGGCTTCACCCACGTGTCGAGCCGGGCCCGGAGGCTGTCCGGCGACCTGAGCCGGGCGGTGGTGCGCGCACCCCAGCCGCACGAGGCGCTCGAGCACCCGGGCGACGTCGACCTTCCGGGCGCCGACCGCGAGTACACCGTCGACGTGGCCACGCTCAAGGACACCGCCCGCAGGATGCTGGGGTCCCTGCGTCGGCGCCTGCGCTAGCAGCGGCGGGTGCGACGGGTGCGAGGATGACCCGGTGACCGAACACCGCATCGTGGGGATCGGCGCCGGCGCTGCAGGCCTGGCCGGGCACGAGCGTGGAGGTCAGGCAGGCGGCCTCGCCACCCAGGACATGATCCTGAACATCGGGCCGCAGCACCCGGCGACGCACGGCGTGCTCCGGCTGCGGCTCACCCTCGACGGGGAGCGGATCGTCGACTGCGAGCCGATCGTGGGCTACATGCACCGCGGCGTCGAGAAGCTGTTCGAGGTCCGCGACTACCGCCAGATCATCGTGCTCGCCAACCGGCACGACTGGCTCTCGGCGTTCTCCTCCGAGCTGGGGGTGGTCCTCGCGGTCGAGCGGATGCTCGGCATGGAGGTGCCGGTGCGCGCCACCTGGACCCGGATGCTGCTCGCCGAGCTCAACCGGGTGCTCAACCACCTGATGTTCCTCGGCTCCTACCCGATCGAGCTCGGGGCGATCACCCCGATCTTCTACGCGTTCCGCGAGCGCGAGACCATCCAGGCGGTCATGGAGGAGGTCTCCGGCGGCCGCATGCACTACATGTTCAACCGCGTCGGCGGGCTGAAGGAGGACCTCCCGGCCGGCTGGCTCGACCGGGTCACCGCCGCGGTCACCGCCGTCGGCTCGCGCCTTCCGCAGATCGAGGACCTGATCTTCGGCAACGAGATCTTCCGGGCCCGCACCCGCGGCGTCGGCGTGCTCACCCCCGAGCTCGTCGACGCGTACGGCGTCAGCGGGCCCATCGCCCGGGCCGCCGGCGTCGACTTCGACCTGCGGCGCGACGAGCCCTACCTGGCCTACGACGAGCTCACCCGTGACGGGGTGCTCCAGGTCGCGGTCCGCGACGAGGGCGACTGCTACGCGCGGTTCGGGCTGCTGCTCGACCAGGTCAAGGTCTCGCTCGACCTCGCCGAGGCCTGCGTGGACCGGCTGCGGTCGCTGGAGACCGGTCCGGTGAACGTGCGGCTCCCCAAGATCCTCAAGGTGCCCGAGGGCGAGACGTACTGCTGGACCGAGAACCCGCTCGGCATCAACGGCTACTACCTGGTCTCCCGGGGCGAGAAGACACCGTGGCGGATGAAGCTGCGCAGCGCCTCGTTCAACAACATCGCGGTGCTGCCCGAGGTGCTCGAGGGCTGCCTGGTCTCCGACATGGTGGCGATCCTCGGGCTCGATGTTCTTCGTGGTCGGGGACATCGACAAATGAGCGTCCGACCGACCGGCCCATGGCCCGGAGAGCCGGTCCGGGCGAGAGGATAGGGTCGCCCCGTGTCGTCGAGAGAGCTGCCAGCGGGTCGGTACCTCAACTGCCCCATCGACCTGAGCCCCGACGCGGGCGGGCAGACCCGCGCGATGCTGATGCGCAACCGGATCTTCGTGACCGAGGGCGGTATCTCGCCCGTCGTGGCGACGTTCAACGCCCGCACCGACCTCGCCGAGCGGCGGGCGGTGCTCCTCGAGCGGGGCATGCTGCTGCCCGAGATCAGCACCCCGAACATCTACGACCACTACCGGCACCACGCGTGGGACGACGGGGGCGCTGACGCAGCGGACTCCGAGGACGGCGGGTCGGGCGCTGACGTCGCCACGGAGCTACCGGACCTGTCGGCGTACACCGTGGCCGAGGAGACCTTCCCGGACGGGTCACCGTTCCGGGTCGTCTACCGTGCGGACGCCCTCGAGCGCACGGTCTACGACTACCAGCGGGCGGACGGGTCGACCTTCCTCCGGATCCCTCAGTTCGTGTTCAAGGAGCCGGACAGCTGGCCGGGTTCGATCCAGCGCGTGGCGCCGGACGGCTCCGTCTCGGGCGAGTTCCGGTCGCTCGGGCAGTGGTTCAAGCGCTTCGTGCGGCACCTCGCCGGCGACGAGCGCAGCTTCCTGTTCATCGACTCGCGGTTCAGCGCACAGCACCTGGTTCCGATGCGGGCCCGCAACGTCCACCTGGTCTACGTCCTGCACAACATCCACGTCGCCCCGCCGCGGCTGTGGAGCTCCCCGATCGGCGACATCTACGAGCGCCTGGTCGGCAAGGTCGGCGGAATCGACGCCTTCGTCACCCTCACCGCCCGCCAGCAGGACGACATCGCCGAGCGGCGGGGTCGTACGTCGAACCTGTTCGTCGTGCCCAACCCGGTCGACATGCCCGAGCGTGACCCGGACCTGCCGCCCCGCGACCCCAACCGGGTGACGGTGGTCGCCCGCCTCGAGAAGCAGAAGCGCCTCGGTCATGCGATCCGGGCCTTCGCCCGGGCCGCCGACAAGGTCCCGACCGCCCGGCTCGACATCTACGGGTCGGGGAGCCAGATGCCGCTGCTCACCGAGCTCGCGGAGAAGCACGGTGTCGCAGACGCGGTGACCCTGCACGGGCACGACCCGCGGGCGCGCGACGCGCTCTGGCGCTCCAGCGCGTTCCTGATGACCAGCCTCTTCGAGGGCTACCCGCTGTCGACGCTGGAGAGCCTCAGCCATGGCTGCCCGGTGATCAGCTACGACATCAAGTACGGTCCCCGCGAGCAGATCACCGACGGGGTGGACGGCTTCCTGGTGCCCAGCGGTGGCATCAAGCCGATGGCCGACCGGATCGTGGAGATGCTCACCTCCCCCGAGCTGGTGGAGAAGATGAGCGAGGCGGCCCTCGACAAGGCCCGCCACCACGGGCACGTCCGCTTCCTGGAGGAGTGGCGACAGGTCCTCGACCGGGCCGTGGAGCTCAAGCCGTTGCGGACCCAGATCGACGACATCCGGTTCGACGTCACCACCCTCGAGGTCGTGCGCCCGGGTCGCCGCGGCCGCCGATCCGGCCGGCCGGCACCCATCCGCGGTCGAGCGCGACGGCGCGTTGCGCCTGGGGGGCATGCTCCACGTGAAGGGGCACAGCCGGAGGGCCTCCCTCGACGAGGCCGAGGTCTCACTGGCCGCCGTGCACTTCGAGACCGGCAGGTCGGTCGACGTGCCGGTCTCGGTCAAGCGGGTCGAGGGTGGGTTCCGGGTGTCCAGCACCGTGCCCCTGTCCGACGTGCTCGGTGTCGAGGAGTCCCTGGACGACGTGCGCCTGCGGCTGCGGTTCGTCTGGCAGAACAGCGCCTGGGACTCGTTCGTGCAGCGTCCGGCCGGCGGCGAGCCGACGGGTCGAGGTCGCCTACGCGCCCGACGACTCCCTCCGGCTCAACTTCCGCTGACCCCGGGGCGACGGGCGACCCGCAGGCCCCGACGCGCGATCCTGCCTGCCTTGCGCCGGGCGCGCCGCAGGATCGACGGCGCCAGCCGTCTGCTTCGACGCGGCCTGTCGGTGCTTTCGGCGGAGCGCGCGCATCTCCGCGCGGTGCCGGCGCTTCGCGTGCTGGGCCAGCTGGTAGAGGTCCCCGATGCGCTCCCCCCGCTCCACGAGCCGGCCGACCTCGGCCAGCAGCTCGGGGGTGTACTCCGGGCTGCGGAACAACGCCTCCGGGACGACGTCCTGGTAGCCGTACCGTTCGAAGTCGGCCGCGTAGTGCTTCTCGATCGTGGCGTTGACCTCAGGGGTGAACAGCGGGGCGACGGGCAGCAGGGGCGTCTCGTTGCTGCGCCGAAGCCGAGGCATCTGCTCGAGCCCGAACGGACGCAGGTGCGCCTCGAGGTCGCCCATCAGCTCACGGAACTCGGCGGTCTTGTAGATCTTCGAGTACGGCACGACGTCGTCGCGCAGCAACCGGGTCTGTGACCGGAAGTGGCGGTCCTGGAAGATCGTCAGCTCGGGCTCGCGGTCGAGCGTCTTCACGAACGACTGGAAGTCCTCCACCACGTCGGACGTGGTCTGGGGCAGTCGCGGCCAAGGCGCTTCGGGGTAGTGCTTGAGGAAGTGCGGCTCGCGGAGCAGGAACTTCGACTGCCAGCCCGACCACAGCCGCGCCGAGGGGTGCCGGACCACCCCGAAGACGAACCAGCCGTTGTCGGGGTGGATGTCGGCGAGCTCCTCGTCGGAGAGCTCGTTGAGCATCGGGGTGCGCTGCCACCGGGCCCGGTGGTGGATCGTCATGCTGCGCCCGGTCTCACGGCTCAGCGCCTGGTAGAAGTGCTCGGGGTCCTCGCCCTGCAGGTCCGCGACCAGCCACTTGAGGCTCGTGCAGGCCGCCTTGGGGACCGACACGTAGACGGTCTTCCAGCGCTTCATCACGTAGGTCGCCGTCTTGTTCGGCGGCAGCTCTGTGCGGATCACGTGTCGTCCCCCTTCGCTCAGCGGGACCGCAGGCGGCGTACGGCGCTCCGCACCGCCGAAGTGGGCCCGGTGGAAGGCGTGGCCGTCGCGGCGGCCTCGCGGGCCAGCCGGCGCTTCTGGCGCCGCTGCTTGGCGATCTTGCGGTCGCGGGCGGCGATCTGCTCGTCGAGCGTGGTGCGGTCGTAGCGGCCGGCCAGGTCCACGAAGGCGTGCTCTCCCGCCGGCACCTTCTGCATGACGAACTGCTTGTAGGGCAGCGCGTAGATCCGGGCGCCGACGGCCTCGGCGAAGTACACGGCGTACGGGAACACCAGGGTCGGCTCGAAACCGGCCTGGTGCTGGAAGATGTTGCGGCAGAAGTCGTCGCCCGCGACGAACCCACCCTCCTTGACCTTGGGGAACAACCGCAGCAGGTCGATGGTGATGCCGCGCAGCGTGTGGTCGCCGTCGATGTAGACCAGGTCGAGGTCGTCGTCCGGGATCCGGTCGACCACCTCGGTCGTCCGGCCGCGCAGGACGATCCGCTTCTCGGCCTGGGCCTCCGTCTTGGCCATGGTCTCGTCGTGGAACTGCTCGAAGATGTCGTCCGGCTGGTTGGCCGGCTTGTTCCAGTCGTCGAGGTGCCGCCACGGGTCGATCATGTAGTAGCGCTCGAGGCCCTCGGCGCTCCCGAGCATCCGCGCCGCGAAGTCACCGCGGTAGACCCCGACCTCCGCCATCGAGGCGACGTCGAACGACTGCACGAACGACGTCCACAGCTCCAGTCGGTCTGCCGCGGCGCCGGCGATCTCCCGCAGCCGCGACTCGTCGAGCTCCTGCATGTGACTTCCCTTCGTGGTGCTTCGTGGTGGGGCAGCGCACGAGCGCGGGTCAACGGTACGGGTGCACCGACAGGATCGAGTCAATGACCCTGGCTGCGGCCTTCCCGTCGTCGTGCGGGGCGAACTCCGCCCGGAAGGCCTGACGTCGCTCGGCGTAGGCGTCGGGACCGCGCAAGGTGTCGATGACCTCGGCCGTGGTCAGGCAGACGGGCCCCGGGACGGTCTCGTGGTAGTCCAGGTAGAACCCGCGGTTGTCGTCGCGGTACTCGATGAGGTCCGGCGCGAGGAACACCATCGGCTTGTCGGTCAGCACGAAGTCGAAGAACACCGAGGAGTAGTCCGTCACCAGGGCGTCCGCGGCGACGTAGAGGTCGGCGATGTCCGGGTAGCGCGTCACGTCGATGACCCGGTTGTCCGGGTCGACGTCCTCGGCCGCACGCACCGAGTTGTAGTGGCCGCGCACCAGCACCACGGCATCGTCGAGGCTCTCGACCACCTCGTGCGGGTCGAGGTAGAGCACCTTGTCGAAGACCCGGCCGACCCGCAGGTTGTCGCGCCAGGTGGGTGCGTAGAGCACCACGCGCTGGTGCTCGGCGATCCCCAGCGCGGCCCGCGTGCGCCGGCGTACGTCGTCCGCCTCGTCGCTGAGCATCAGGTCGTTGCGGGGGTAGCCCAGCTCCATGATCGGGCCGTCGTACCGGAAGGCGCTGCCGAGCGAGCGCGTGCAGAACTCGCTCTGGCTGAGCAGGTAGTCCCAGCCGTCCCGGGCGATCAGCAGCTGGCGACGGTGGTGCCAGTTGAAGAAGTCCAGGTGGGGCCGGTCGTGCGCGATCCGCTTGAGCGGGCTGCCGTGCCACGTCTGGAAGTAGAGCTGTCCCTCCCGCTTGCGGAAGAAGTACGGCAACGAGGCGTTGACCAGCAGGTAGCGCGCGCGGCCGAGCAGCTCGAAGTACTCACGGGAGAACCGGATCACCGGTCGGGCACCCCGCGGCACCTCGACCGAGTAGTCCATGACGCTGACGACCAGCTCGAGGTCCTCGTCGCGGCTCAGCAGCTCCTTGCACAGCGCGCCCGGGTTGTCGCCTGCCGCCTTGCCCGCGAAGGTCTCGAAGAGCACGACGTCGACCAGCGGCTGGGTGCGTGCCTCGGGGTACACCTCGTCGCGCAGTCGCCGACGGAGGTACGGCGGACGGCTGGACCGCCACTCGGCAGGGATGACCCGCATCATCAGCGTGGCCTCGATCGTCACGTGCGGCAGGAAGTGAAGACCGGAGTCCTCGACGAAGCGGGGCAGCGTGCGCCACAGCGACCGGGTCGGAGTCACGTCGAGCGTGCGGCCGTCGGAGGTGCGCGCCATCACCGAGTAACGGTCGGCCGGAAGCGAGGTCCGGCCCACCCCCCACTCGTCGATGAAGACGTCCAGCCCGACCTCGAAGGTGTCGCCGGTGCGGGAGGCGGCGACCCAGGCGGTGCGCGCCCGGGGGCCGACCAGTGCGATCTCGACCTCCCGGTCGGTCGCGCCGACCAGCCGCAGGACACCGCCGTCCGCGGAGAGGTCGGAGACCCGGACCGGTCCGGTCGGGCCCGGTGGACGCTGGTCCGCGCGGGTCGCCGAGCGGATCTCCAGGGCCAGTCCGTCGTGCGGGGTCCACAGCGGCTCGACCGCGGTCCCGTCGGCGACGGAGGTCTCGAGCAGCCCGGCGCTGGCGTTCACCGCGCGGCTGTGGAAGCCGTCCGACCGCTCGTGCGCCCCGATCCGGAGGTCCACGAGCACCTCGACCTGGGCCGGCTCGCGCGTGCCTCGTGGCGAGAGCCCGAGCTCCCGGGTCATGGACGTCACGTCGAGGTCGCAGCTGAACGCGGCCCCGCTGTGGTCCTCGTGCGCACGGGCGGACCAGTGGTTCACGGTCGGTTCGGGGGTGGGGTACGTCGGAACGCGCACGGTCCGCCCGGAGCCGGTGTCCCGCAGCAGCAGCGAGATCTCGCTGCCGGCGTACTCGTCGCCGAGGTACTCCACGAACGCCGCCCCCTGGAGGTGCAGCACGGTCGGGGAGGACCAGCGCGCCTCGAGCAGGCGGCTGCGGTAGCGCAGCTCGACGTCGGCGACAGCGGTCAGCCGGTCGGAGGCCCCGGCCAGGGCGTCGATGAACGGCAGCGTGATGTGCGGCCGGTCGCCGGCCATCCGGTGCGGGTAGCCGTTCTGGTTGTCGAAGGCGTACTCCAGGAAGCTCTCCGCGGCCTCGCGCTGGTCGTGGGCGCAGAGCCAGGCGATGATGCGGTCCTCGACCGGAACGTCGGGGTAGGTCTCGGCGGAGACCAGCTCGAGGAGCCGGTTCAGCTCGGCGCCGAGGGTCTCCCAGAAGCCGTCGTCACGCGTCACCGCGGCCCGGACCAGGTCCGGCACGGTCGTGTGCAGGATCTCCGAGAAGAACGCCTTCTGGACGGGCTCGCTCGCCGAGGCGGTGACGAGCTCTCCGGCAGCGCACATCTGGGCGACCCGGTCCACGACCTGGCGCCGGTCCTGCAGCCCCTGCTGCCACAGCGAGGCGCCGTCCTCGCGCCAGTGCCAGCGGTAGACCACCGACGGGATGATGTCGACGAGCTTGGCGGACAGCATCGCGCTGACGATCGTGACGATGTCGGAGTGGTTGCCCTGTGCGGCGAAGGCCAGCTCCTGCTCGTCCCAGAACGCGCGCCGGAACACCCGGGTGCCGGGCATCAGGTTGGCCATGATCTCGGGGTGCTCGTCGAGCGTGACGGCGAGCCTGCGATGCCCGTTGGAGCGCTTGGCCCACGTGGGCTCCTGGTGCTGCCCCTGGAGCTGAAGGGTGACCGACCCGATGGCGATGTCGGACCCGCTCTCGAGCAACGCGCTCGCGAGCCGCTCGTAGCCCTGCGGGAGCACGGTGTCGTCCGCGTCGCAGAAGGCGAGATGCTTCCCCCGAGCCTTGGCCACGCCCGCGTTCCGCGCTGCGCCGACGCCCAGGTGCGCCTGGCTGACCAGGCGAACGCGCCGGTGGTCGCGGGAGTAGCCGCGGGCGAGGACAGCGGAGCCGTCGACCGACCCGTCGTCCACGAGCACGATCTCCACTTTCGGATGGGTCTGGGCGAGCAGGCTCTCCACGCACGCCTCGAGCTGCCCGACCGCGTCGTGGAACGGCACGACCACGCTCAGTCGGGGCAGCACCGGGCCACCCCGCCGCAGCACGACCCGCTTGACGAGCTGAGCGGCCCGGGTGCGCTTGAGGCGCCTCACCGACACATCCATCCGCGACAAATCTCCTCGTCCCGCCAGTCCCGTCCGGGAAAGGCTACGCAATCCCGGCTCGGTCCGGCGCAGCAGACGCTGTCGCACCCTCTGGTGGCACCCGGCTCATGACCCGACTCGCGACCGGCGGCGGTGCCGCGGCCGAGGACTTGGCGTGACGGCGCCACCGGTCCCGCTCCGGCACGAAGGACCTGCCCCAGGGCACGATCGGGCTGCGCCACCGCACCAACCGGGGCTCGGTCACGGCGTCCTCGCCGGGTGCGTGCTGCCAGACGTCCGGGATCTCGGCCCGGTCCGGACCGACGACGTAGTGGAGCACCTCGGAGGGGCGGAGGCCGTAGTCCTGCACGAGCCCGAGCGCCACGTCGCGCGGAAGCCGGTCCGCGAACGCTGCCGTGTCGACGACCAGCAGGTCGGTGGCGAAGGCGTCGAAGTCGAACGCGTGCCGCGCGTGCGCCGTTCGCCTCAGCTCGGACGACAGCCGGGTGGCCGGGCCCAGGCGCGCGGCGGCATCGTGCAGCAGGTGGAACCCGCTCGTGCTCGTGCGACGGTCCCGGGCGGCTGCGAACGGACCACCGGCAAGCTCCAGCCCGGCAAGCTCCGCCACGTCACCCTCGACGAGGCTGGCAGGAGGCAGGACGACGACCCGCTCCGCCCCCGGCAGCAGCTCGGGGAGGACGAGCCGGGCCACCGAGTTGGGGACCCGCTGTGGCGGGCGCAGTGCTCGGTCGAGCCCGCCGGTCCGCACCCAGCTGAACGTGACACCCGGGAAGGCGGCCGCGAGCGCGCGACGCGGCTGCTCGGCCTTGGGGCGGCCGAGCACCCACACGTGGACCGGCCGGTCCGTCCCGGCCACCAGTGACCGGACGAGCGGGGCCAGGTGCCCGACTTCCCGTTTGGTCACGAACACGGCGCAGTGCACCGGCTCCCCGACACCCGCGGGCTCGCTCGCAGGCACGGTGACCGTCTTGGCGAGCGCGGTCGCGAGGGGACCGTCGAGGTCGACCGGCGGACCGCCCGGCGCCGCGGCGGCGTGCAGCCGGGCCTCCGCCTCGGCGACCTTGCCTGCGGTGAGCTCGCGCCAGCGGGCGTAGACCTGGTCCTCCGGAGCGCCCGAGAGGATCGGTTCGAAGACCCCCTGCAGCAGCTCGAGCAGGCCTTGCCGCATTGCGTCGAACTCGGTGTCGGTGATGCCGGCCAGCCCGTCGAAACGGATGTCGGAGAGGTTCCCCGGCCTGAACTCCACGGGGACGCCCAGCGAGCGCAGCGGCAGGTAGGCGTGCAGACGGCTCGTGACCACGGCGGACAGGTCCCGCCGGTAGGACTCCAGCCGGTCGACGGCGTCGTCGCAGTTCTCCAGGAAGGACCGACGGCGTACGGCCCGGTCCGAGTGGGCGTACGTCGGCGCACCGGACGGCACGGCGTCGGACACGTCGACGTAGCCGACCGGCGCGTCGTCGGACGGCCGCTCGTCGAGCCGCGGGAACGTGGTGCTGACCGTCGTGGTCAGGCAGCCGGAGAAGAAGGCCGGAACTCCGGCGGAGAGCAGCAGGTAGACGGTCGTCCAGTCCCGGCACCCCACGGGGCCGTAGCGCCTGAGGTAGGCGATCGCGTCGTCGGTGAGCAGGTCGCGCTTGTTGCAGTGGAACGAGACGAACAGCGGGCGCAAGGCGTCGTGCAGCGGGAAGCCGTAGCGCATCCGGAACAGGGGGTGCATGAACCAGCCGAAGCAGAGGGTCCAGGTGCCCTCGGGGATCGTCTGGTACATCGACGCGTCGCGGTGGATCGTCAGCACGTCGAGGTCGGCGTCGACCGCGTCCAGCGCGAGCTCGGGCCGGGTCCGCGCAGCCAGACGCTCCAGCAGGGCCACGAGGTCCTCTTCCCCGTGGAACCTCACGGACCGGTGCCGCACGAGGTGCCCCAGGGAGGCGATGCTCTGCACGTGGTCACCGATGTTGGCCGACCCGCGGGACATGCCCGGGTGTCCGTAGTCCATGACGGCGAACACCGGGCGCTCCCGGCGCGGCGACGTGTCGCCCACCTCGGCACGCACCCAGGGCGCTGAGCCACTCCAGGCGGCGGTCGATGGCGGAGGACCGGCCGGGGGTCGTCGGCCGCGACGCGCTCCGCCAGGTCGAACATCTCACCGGCCAGCGCGTGCTCGCCGGCCCCGAACGCCACGCCCGAGAGGGTGATCCAGTCGCCCAGCCCGATGATCGAGGGCTCCTCCGCGATGACCTGGCGGAGCTCCTGGACGGTCCGGTCGCGATCCTGGGTCAGCCCGCACCGGGTGTAGTCCTCCGCGGCGTACGGCGCCCAGGTCGCCCGGGCCAGCGGGGCGAACCGAGCCCAGGCCAGCTCGGGGAACCCCCTCTGCAACGCGACGACGGCGCTGGCCAGGTCGCCGAGAGGCCGGGTGTCCTCGTGGGTCCGGAGGGACTCGGCCAGCGCCACGGCCGCGTCGGCACGTCCCTCGGCGACCCAGGTCCGGACCTGCTCGAGCACGGCCGTGCCCAGGTCGGCGCCCCGGAGCAGCCGGTCGACAAGTGGCGCCTCGTCCGGGGCCGGCGCCCGAGGCGGCTGCGGCCGGCGGCGGGGGCGGGGCCGGGACCGGAAGAGTGGGCGTGGTCGAGGGTGCGCCCGGCGGGGACACGTGGCTCCTCGTCCGCCGCAGCACCCGGGCCGCCTGCCCGGAGACGCGATCACGGAGCCGCCACGCGGAAGGGTGTTGCATCTGTCTCCTCGGGGCTGGATCTGCCGTGCGCTGGTCGTGGGCGAAGCCTACTGGTCCGTGCCCACCTCGGGACCACCTTCGTCCGGGCGCTGGATCAGGGGCCGACGGGGACGTTCCGGTGCCAGGACTGGGTGATGTAGCGGGTCTTCCAGCCCATCGAGACGTAGAGTCCGTCGGCCCGGGTCGGCGAGTCCGCGTCAACCTCGAGCCCGACCCGGTCACGCGACCTGGATGCCGCGTCGGCGATCACCGTGGTGAGCAGCGACTTCGCGACGCCCCGGCCGCGGGCGTTCTGCAGCACTCCGATGTACTCGACGTAGCTGCCGGCCGCCGAGCCTTCCGACCCCTGCGACACGGCGGCCACCAGGGCACCCGCCGGCTCGGGCTCGTCACCGTCGACGATCTCCGCGATCCACCAGTGGTCCCAGCGGTGGCCCGGGTCCTCCCGGAGCCGGGACAGGAACTCGTCGAAGGTCTCCTCGTGGGAGTTGAAGTGGTCGGTGAAGGCGCTCTCGAGGATCTCGTGGACCGTGCGGAGGTCGTCCTCGTCGGGCATGCCCGTGCCCTGACGCTCCACCTGACGGATGCGGACCCCGTCCTTCACCGCGGCGTCCAGGTCCGCCTCGCCCGGTTCGACCGGCCGTGACATCTGCCACCAGGTCCGCATCCGCTCGAACCCGGCCCGGCCGAGCCACCGCTGCTGCCGTTCGTCCTCGGCGAAGGCGCCGCTGTCGATCTGCTGGACGTCCAGGCCGCGTCGGGCACCCACGACCGCGGCGGTCCGGTCCGCCCACGCGAACAGCAGCGTCGCGACCTCGTCGGCGGTGTCGTCGGCCAGCCGCCTGTCCACCACCAGCACCAGCAGCATCCGCCCGGCTGCCCGGTCGTGCGCACTGGCCCAGCCACGAATGGCTCCCTCCGGGTCACGCAGCACCACGTTCTCCCGGGTGTCGCCGTCAGAGGGTGAGATCTCGACGAGCAGATCCTCCTCGGAGGCCCCGGGCCAGCCTCTCCCGAAGGCCTCGTGCTGCCGGAGCAGCTCGGTCAGCTCGGTCGCGTCGCCCGCGTCCGGGTGTCCCGGCCGACCAGCCCGCGGGGAGCGAAGCGGTCAGCTCGTGCAGCGGGGCAGCCTCGTCGGCGTCGTGGGTCACCCCGCCATCCTCTCGCAGGGACGGCGGTGCCGGCGGGTGGGGTCAGCGGCCCAGACCCTGCTCTGCTCGGACCTCGAGAGCCACGTCGAGCAGCCGCCGGGCCCGGTGCCGGAACGTGTGGTCGCGTCGCACGCGAGCGGCGACGTCGCGTCGTTCGTCCAGACCCCCGAAGACCTGGTCCAGGTCGCTGCGGCGGGCCAACGCCCCGAGCTCGGCGGCGTCGTGCACCACCTGGACCGATCGACCGAACAGCTCCTCCAGGCCGGCGACGTCGTCGCTCACGACCCGCGCCGCGCACGCCACGGCGTCGAACAGCCGGTTCGAGACGAACCCCTCCGCACGCATCTCCGGCCAGTGGTCGTTCAACACGACGCCCGCGGCGGCGTACATGGCGCCGAGCTGGTCGTTGGGGACGAACTCACCGTGCACGTAGCGAGCCGGGATGAAGTCCTCCCACTGGGACCCGTAGACCGCCAGCGGCAGGCCGGCGTCGATGGCGTCCTGCACCATCTGGCGGCGCGCGCCGCGTGAACCGCCGACGAACAGCACCTCTTCACCGGTTCCGGGTTCCGCGCGGTCGGGACGGAAGAGCTCCGGGTCGGTGGCCTGCATCAGCGGCTCGACGGGCAGCCCCCACACCTCGGACATCCGCTTCGACCACGACTCGCTGGCGGCGAGCACGCGGTCGTACGACATCGCCTCGTGGCCGCTGACCATCTCCGGGTGCGAGATCACCCAGGCGAGGTTCACCTGCCCGTACGCCGGCCGGAACTCGGTGCGGCCCCTCAGGGTGAGAGTCACGTCGTCGAGGTGACCGGTCTTGCGGTAGTACTCGTCGCGGCGGTCGATGACCACCTCCTGGCCGAGCGCGCGCAGCGAGCTCGCGAGGTTCCGGGCGAAGTGGGTGTCCCCCCAGGCGTCCCCCCACTCGCCGGTGGTGGCGGGGTTCTTGATGGCCCACCGCAGCCGGGGCGGGCTCTCGATGACCGCCGCCCGGGGCCGGACCAGCACCGGTTCCGGCACGCACAACGCGCCGGTCCTCGTCGATGACGTTGCGGACGACGTGGTCCACGACCTCGAAGCCGCGCTGGGCCCACAGCCGCTCGTCGTCGCGCGGCGCAGCGTCCCGCCACCGTTCCAGGTACAGGCGACGGTTGCGGACCACCTTCGCGTAGCGGCCGGGCGTGCGGGACTCGAGGTGCGTGACCCGGGAGTCGGGGCTCACCACGAACCGGCCGGGACGCAGCCGTGCCAGCCGCAGGCAGATGTCCACGTCCTCCATGCCGTTCCGGAACAGCGGGTCGAACCCCCGCAACGCCACCACGTCGTCCCAGCGCATCGCCAGCGCCGCACCCGTGAGCGCTGCGAACGCCACGTCGTCGACGCGGTCGGCATCCTCGACCGGGAAGCCGCTCAGGAAGGGGTAGGGCAGTCCGCCGCAGGCCGGGAAGGCGATCGCCCGCGCACTGGATGGTGCCCGTCGGGTAGAGCAGCAGGGACTGGGCCGCGAGCACGTCCTGATCGGCCAGCTTCTCGACGAGCGGGCCGAGCCAGCCCCGTTCGACCTTCGTGTCGTTGTTGAGGAAGACGATCGTCGCGCCGGTCGCGTGGCTGCAGCGCGAGGTTGTTGCCCAGGGCGTAGCCGAAGTTGCTGGGCTCGTGGAGAACCGTGAGCCGGTCGTGCCGGAGGGCCAGGGCGTCGAGCACCTGCGCCGTCAGTGGCCCGGAGCCGTTGTCGATCACGATGCACTCGATGCTCATCCCGGCCGGCACGTCGGCAGCCATCACCGTGGCGACGCTGGCGCGGGTCATCCGGTAGTCCTCGTAGGTCGGGATGACCACCGTCACCACTGACGGCTGCTGCTCGCGGCGAGCCGAGGGCGTCCCAGTCGATGGCGTGCCGGTTGAAGGCGACGTCGGTCCAGGTCGGCACGCGTCGTGTGGTCGGGCGCGGGACGCAGCGAGGGGTCGACGGACGCGCCCTCGCTCGACCGCCGCGAGGTCCCGGGTGCTCCCCACGACCGGGACGTGCCGTGCCTCCAGCGCGGCCATCAGCCGGAAGGAGAGGTCGGCCTCCCACCCGCCTGGCGAGGGTCTCGTCGAACCCGCCCGAGGAGATGAGGGCGTCCGCGGGCGATCGAGGAACCGGGTCAGGTCGACGTTCGTGAGGCTCGTGGGGGGCATATGCGAAGGCGGCTCGGACGCGGCGTACACGTCGGCCTTGCCCACGCGACGGATCCGCACGGAGTCGTACGCGACCGGCAGTCCGCTGCTGCGGCAGGCCTCGAGGAGCAGTCGCACCCGGCCCGGCGCCCAGGTCTCTCCGGGTGCCATGCAGGCGACGAAGTCACCGGTCGCTCGCTCCAACGCCAGGTTGAGCCCGATGGAGGCACGCGGTCCCTCGTGCTGGACGAACGACAGCGAGACGCCCGGGAACGCTGCGGCCAGCCGGACCTCGAGGTCGCGGATGGCTCCGTCGCTGACGACGAGGATCTCGAAGTCCGAGAGCCCCTGGTCGACGACGGAGCGGACCGAGTCGACGAGCACGTCGAGGTCACGGCGTGCCTCGACCACCACGCTGACCCGCTCGGCGGCGTCGTCCTCCCCGTCGACTGCCTGCAGCCGGTCCAGGCCGAGGGTCTCGAGGTCGGCCACCCGCTCGCGCGGCACCGACCGGCGCCGTCCGTTCCACGCGTCCCAGCGCTCGGCGCACCAGTCGGTGAGGCCGCCGGGCTGGTCGACACGCGGCTCGTACCAGGGGTTGGGTGCCCACCCTGCGGCGGCACCGTGGTCGACGTAGTGCGCGAGGGGGCCGTGTTCGTGCCGGCCGGCCTCGGGATGCGCTCGGAGATAGGCGCCGACGGCGAAGAGTGGGTGCGGTGACACGTCGAAGAGCCGCTGCTCGAGGTAAGCGACCAGGGGGTCGGCCTCCCCGACCCGCGGCGGCGGCCCGGCTGGCGACCCGCTCCGGGACGAACAGCGGGTGCGGCCAGAGACCCCGGCGGCGTCCGTGCCGGAGGTAGTGGCGGGCGGCAGTCCCGGGCTCCGTGCTGCAGCCGGCGATCCGTGCGTACCAGCTGGCGTCGAACAAGGGGGAGGACAGGAGCAGGCGGACCGAGGCGGTGTCCGCTCCGTTCGATCCGGTGGCATCGCCGTCAGCGGTCGTGCCGGTCACACGCACGCGCGCGAAGGTGAGATGCGCCACTTCTCGCCATCTCGCGAGCGCCTGCTCGATCTTCATCTGCGAACTTCCCCCGATCATCGGGCGGCACCCTGGCGACCGACCACAGCGCCGTCGCGGGCGGGTCTCGGACCCTCTCGGATGCCACACCAACCGTCGAGCCCGCCCCAGGGTATACGGGAGCGCTGCGGCGGGGCGGAGTGCGGTCGGATGACCGTTTCTGCGGTTTTGGCCTCACGTTCTTTAGAAATCCTTTAACCTTTCCGGCATGAACCGCACCCGCTCTTTCGTGGCCTCGGCCGCTGCCGTCGTCGTGACGGCAGCCGGACTGACGCTCACGTCGCCCTGCCCCGTCCGCCTTCGCAAGCACCTCCTTCGCGCTCACACCGACCACTCCGATCGCCGGTGAGTCCTTCGCCGCGACCGGCCGGGTCTCCACCAAGTTCAAGCGCCCCGTGGTCCTCCGGGTCTACAGCGCGGGGGCCTGGCGGACCGCCAAGGCCGGCTGGACCACCGCCAGCGGCACCTACCGGCTGCCCGACCTCAGGCGTCAGCGCCGCTACCGCGTACTCCGTCGTCGCCCGGGCCTACAAGTACAAGGGCCGCACCTTCGGCCAGTCCGTGTCCGCGCACCCGCACAGTCCGGCCCGTGGGCCAGTCCGCCACGATCTCGGTGCTTCCGCAGATCGTCCCAGCGCGGCGGCTCCCCCGCCAGCGCCGGCTCGGCTCGTCAACTCGGTCCTCGCGAAGTTCTCCCCGGCCCGCCCGGGCCGTCCCGTGACGTTCCACCGCTCACCGGCGGCTCCGGTAACACGGCCACCACGCAGCGCGCCGACGGCACCGCGCGTCTTCCGCGCCAACCTGGGCGGCGGCACCGATCTCGCGCTATTGCGGCCGCACGCTACGGCGCTCCGCGGTCTCCACCTCGCCAGCGGTCAACGACTGGCGCCTGACGTTCGTCCGACGAGTTCAACGGCAGCACGCTCGACACCGGAGTCTGGGACTACCGCAACGCGGGCATCTACATCGGCGCCGCACCAAGTCCAAGAGCGACCGCCGCGCCGTCACCGTCGGTGGCGGCACCGTCGCCCTCAGTCCTCAAGAAGGTCCCCTCGTCGACGCTCCAAGCTGCTCAACGGCCAGATCACCACCCAGAACCACTACCGGTTCACCTACGGCGTGGCCGCCGCCCGCGATGAAGTTCCAGCGGGCCGCGGTGCAGCACGGCTCCTTCTGGCTGCAGTCCCCGACGCTACAACGCCTACCCGGGCAACGCCGCTGCAAGGCGGCGCCGAGATCGACGCCGTCGAGTTCTTCGGCCAGGGCTACCCCGCGGCGGGCTGGCGAACTTCCTCTACTACCGCAAGGCTTCGCGCAAGACGTCAAGATCGGTGGCGTCTGGCCTCGGCGCGTCGCGGCTCAAGCCCGCCAGCGACACCTGGTGGAACAGCTACCACGTGTTCGCGGTGAAGTGGACGCCGCAGAGCTACACCTTCTACGTCGACGGCCAGCAGATGTACTACACCACCGGGCCCTCTCGCAAGCACCGAGCAGTTCCTCGATCCTGAGCCTGCTCAGCTCCGACTGGGAGCTGAAGTACCTCGACAAGGCCCGCCTCTCGACGAACTCCGTCATGCGGGTCGACTGGGCCCGCGTCTGGCAGCGCTGACACTCAGACACCGCACCACTCAGCGGCTGCTCTCCCCGAACACGAGGGGGAGCAGCCGTTGTGCTGCCCGGCCGTCCTCGAGCGAGCCATAGGTCTCGCGCACCCGACGCCGGGCGGCCGCGTACGCGTCGTCGCCGGGATCCGACCGCAACCGGTCCAGGACGGCGAGGACCTCGTCCGTGGTGGCCACGAGCGGACCCGGTGGATCCGCGGCCAGGTCGACGTACAGTCCGCGTTCGCCGTGCCGGTACTCCTCCAGGTCGGGCGAGAGCAGCACGATCGGCTTGTCGGTCAGCGCGAAGTCGAAGACGCCCGACGAGTAGTCGGTGACCAGCACGTCGGCGGCCAGGTACAGCTCGGCCGCGTCGGGGTACGTCGTGACGTCGACGACCCTCTCGCCGTGCACGGCCGGGGCCGCCGCGGTGTACGCGTGGCCGCGCACCAGCAGCACCACGTCCGGCCGCCGCGCCGTGAGCTCGGCCGGGTCGAGGAACAGCACCTTCTCGTGGTGGCCCGCGACGCGGGCGTACTCCCGGTAGGTCGGTGCGTAGAGCACGACGAGCCGGTCGTCGCGCAGCCCGAGGCGCCGGCGTACGTCGTCCCGCACCCGCCCGGTGTCGGCGGACAGCAGCACGTCGTTGCGCGGGGATCCCACCTCGAGGGCCCGGCCACGGAACCCGAGCGCGGAGGTCAGCGTGCGGGAGGCGAACTCGCTCGGGGAGGCCAGCAGGTCCCACTCGGCGGCCTGCCGGGCCAGCACGTCGTCGTCCTCGTCGAGCACGCGCGGGTCGTTGACGTCGGGACCGAGCCGACGCAGCGGCTGGCCACGCCAGGTCTGCACGACGACCTGCTCGGGCGCCTTCCGGAACCACGGAGGCAGTGCTCCGTTGGTGACCACGAACCGGGCGGACCCCAGCGCCTCGAACCACTCCGGCGTCCCCTGGAGCAGCCGACGGGTGCCCGCCGGGACCGGCACCGCGGCGTCGCTCACGGACCACAGCAGCTCGTGCCCGTGTCCCTCCTGTCCGAGCAGGGCCCGGCAGACGGCCCCGGGGTTGTCGTCGGTGCCGGTGCCCGCGAAGCTCTCGAACACCACGGCGTCCCGGCGTGCCACGTCGCGGGCTCGCTGGTAGACCGTGCGCCGGAGCACCTGGCGGCCGTAGGCGCTGGCCTGCTCGGCCTTCGAGGTCCTTGACCCGGCGGAACGCGAGGTTCCGTGACGCGGAAACCCGCATCCGCCACCCGTGGCTCTGCCCCGGGGCGTCCTGCTGGAGTCGGCTCGACGCACGGACGGTCACCTCGCTCCCGTCCGCGTCGGCCTCGAGCTGGTAGACGTCGCGCCACAGAGTCGTCGGCGAGCCGTCCCAGAACGTGAAGGTGCTCGGCACGGTTGCCTCGAACACACCCTCCTCGACCTTGACGTCGCACGCTCCTCCCGTGACCCGGTCGCCGGCCAGCCGCAGCGTGAAGCGGTCCGCGCCGTGCGCCGTACCGGCCACCGTGACGGAGTCGGGCCCGAAGGTCACCGAGGAGAGCAGCAGGTGCGGAGCCTGCGGCACGACCTGCAGCGTCCGGTCGCCCGCGGTCAGGAGCGCGACGTCCGCCCCGAGCGGCACCCAGTCGAGGTCGCCCACGACCACGAGCGGAAGCGGCCCGTCGTCCCCGTCGCCGACCAGGCGAAGCCCCCCGGAGCCCGCTCGGGCGAGCTCCGTGACCGGCACCGTGAGCACCTGCACGTCCGGCTGCGCCTCGTCGGGGGTGCACGAGACGTCCAGCGCCTCGTCGCCGAGCAGCAGGCCGCCGACGCCCTGTCCGGCGCCCAGGTGCACGCGTAGCCGCAGGGCGGGGCCGGCCTCGGCGGCGTCCAGGACCGCGGCGTGGCGCCGGTGCACGGTCACGCCCCAGCCCCGGCGGCGCTCCCACGAGTCGACGAGGAGGGCGCCGTCGACGAGGCCGGCGTGCCGCGCCCGCGCGGTCCCGACGTCGTTGCGCTGCACGAAGAACCCCGAACGGCGGAGGTCGCGTGCCGAGACCTGCACGGCCGCCCGCCAGAGGGTGGGCCGGAGCGGGTCGGAGGCGGCCACGAGCGGGTGCAGGTCGAAGCCCGCGGAGAACGCCGAGCCGGAGTGGTCCTCGTAGACCCGGCGGGCGAACCGGTTGGCCTCCGGCCCGGTCTCCGGACGCGTCTCGACCGGGATCGCCGGCGGCGTCGGACCAGGGAGGTGGCCGGAGCTCGAGGCTGGTCGAGACGGCATAGCGGTCGGGCGCCAGGTGCCGGATGAAGGCGCTGCCGCGGAGCTCCACGCGGCCGGACGGCGTCCAGGTCACCCCGTCGAGCTGGGCCGTGCTGGGCAGGTCGACGTCCTGGAGGCGCAGCAGCTCGTCCGCGTCGGCGGCTCCCTCGTGACCGGACCCCAACGACAGACCGAGGTCGGCGAGCAGGACGCCGTCACGGTCGACGACCGGGAAGTTCGAGGTCTCCAGCTGCGGGACGCTCAGGAACTGCTGCAGGGCCTCGCGGTCCCTTCGGGCGACCAGGTGGGCGGCCACCCGGAACCGCAGCTCGAGCAGCTCCCAGGTCCGTGCGGGCGCGTGCTCGACGAGCCACGCGGTCGCGGTGGTCAGCACCGCCCAGTAGGACTCCTCCGGCGCGATCAGGGCGGCTCGGTAGTAGGGCATCAGGTCCAGCCGGAACACCTTGGTGTACCACTGGCTGACCACCCGCTCCGAGGCTCCCTCGTCGAGGAGGGCCGCCACCTGCTGCTTGGCCGCCAGCCGGTCCCGCAGGTCCTCGGCCTGATGCTTCTGCTGGGTGATCGACGTGCCCTCGGCCCGCGTGCGCCACAGGTACACCGAGTCCGTGAGCACGTCGAACGACCGTGCCTGGAGGTAGGCGCGGGTGATCGGGACCTGGTCCTCGTAGCGCACGCCGACGGGGAACTCGAGCCCGATCCGCTCCAGGAAGTCGCGCCGGAAGACCTTGGTGACCGCCCAGATGTTGCCGAGCATGTCGGGGGCCTGGTCGATGGTGATGGCGAGCCGCTGCTCGGCGTGCAGCTTGCGCAGCCAGTGCCGCTCCACGTAGCGGCCGCGCACCTGCCGGCGCAGGGAGCCGACCGCGAAGTCCGAGCCGGTCTCGCCCAGGAGCCGGACCATCTTGCCGTAGCCGTTCGGGGTCACCGTGTCGTCGGAGTCGACGAAGGTGACCAGGTCCCCGGTCGCCTCCCGGATGCCGGTGTTGCGGGCCGCCCCGAGCCCGGCGTTCTCCTGGCGTACGACGCGGATCCGGTCGTCGCGAGCCCGGTAGGACTCCGCGATCGCCGCGCTGCCGTCGGTGGAGCCGTCGTCGACGACGATGATCTCCAGGTGCGGGTAGCGCACCGCGAGCAGCGAGTCGAGGCAGGCCGCGAGGTAGGCCTCGACCTGGTAGACCGGCACCACCACGCTGAGCAGCGCGTTCTCGGGCAGGTGGCCGGCCGGGCCGGGGCGGACGGCGGCGCGGGTGGTGGCGACCAGGTCGCGGAGTGCCCGGCCCCATCGCTTACCGCTGCTACCGCTCCCGGTGCTCACGACTCGACAACATACCTAGGCCGGGTCGGTGCCGAGCGTGCCCGGGCGGTGCCGACGGGGGCCTCATCGGCTCACGCGTTGACCGGCAGCGGCACGTCGTGCTCGGAGTGCCAGGTGGCCAGCTCGTCGGCCTGCTCGGCCTTGCGGATCTCCAGCTCCTCGACCCGCTCGGTCAGCTCGGCGACCTGCTCCTGCGCCTCGTTGGCGCGCCGGGCCTCGCGCTGCACGCGGGCCTCGGCCTCGATCGCGCGCTTCTCCGCGGCGACGACGGTGTTCTCGAGCTCGACGACGTCCCGGTCGCGGCGTACGAGCCGGTCGGTCATCGCGGTGGTGAACTCGGCGTGCTCGGACGGCCCGCTCGGAGAACAGGATGCGGTAGGCCTGCGCCTGCATGGCGCGGTCGGCAGCCGCCTCGCGCCGGCTCTGGGCCAGCTCGGTGTAGACGATGCGGGCGGCGGCCCAGCCGGCGGCCAGGGCCACCACGGACGCGACGCTCAGCCACAACGGGGACTGGGTCGGCAGCGCGGCCAGCACGGCTGCGGTCGCGGCGGCGAGCAGGACCACCGCGACGGTGACGCGGACGCTGCGCTGCCGGCGGCGGCCCGTGCGGGGAGTCGAGGACGGAGTGACGGAGGAGGCGGCAGGGACAGATGGGGAAGAACTGGCCATGGGGTCAGGGTAGGACTAAACGTCGTCCGCGCTGACCCGACACGCGCGCTCGAGCAGCAGCGACCCGACGACGAGGGCGACCCCTGCGACCCCGCCCAGGAACGCGTGCAGCATCCGCTGCTGCGCCAGCTCGGCCTCGGTGAGCCCCACCCAGGCCAGGGCGTAGCCGAAGTAGCCGCCCGCGACCACGGCCCCGGCGAGGGCTCCGGACTTGCCCAGCACCAGCCGGTTGACCGCGTGGTGGGGCTCGAGCCGCTCCCGACGGCGCTGCACCGACCGGTACGTCGACCAGGCGACCGCGCCCATCACCAGCGCCACGAAGGCCAGCGCGAGCACGGGCAGCCAGCCCACCGTGGGGGCGGTGCCGTTGAGGCGGATGCCGATCGGTCTCAGGGCCCAGCCCAGGACCAGGCCCACCAGGGACCACCCGACCAGGACGCCGGCGCTGGTGGACCGGATGTGACCCGACGGTTCGCCGCCGTTCCCGTCGCGGTCTCCGTCAGGGTCGCCGTCGCGGGGAGGCTCCCTGGTCACGTCACTGGAGGTTGAGGCTCAGGTCGTCGCGCCGGGTGATCTCCTGGTCGGCCGCCTTGACGAGGAGCTCGGCGACCGGCCCCTGGCCGGGGAGGTCGGCGTCCGGCTCCACGTCGTTCCACGGCGCGAGGACGAAGGCCCGCTCGTGGGCCTTGGGGTGCGGGAGCACCAGGTCGTCGTCGTGGGCGCGGCGGTCGCCGACCACGATCAGGTCGACGTCCAGGGTGCGGGGCGAGCCGGACTCCGTGGTGCGCTCGCGGCCGTAGGCGTCCTCGACGGCGAGCGCCCGCTCGAGCAGGGTGCGGGCCGAGAGCGTGGTGTCCGCGAGGACGATGGCGTTCAGGAAGTCCTTGGACCCCTCGGGGGCGTCCACCGGCGCGGTCTCGTAGACCGGGGACACGGCGGTCACCCAGACCTCCGGGGTGTCGGCCAGCGAGTTCACGGCGCCCTGCAGGTTGTTCAGCCGCTCACCGAGGTTGGAGCCGATCGCGAGCACGCAGCGTCGGATGGGGTGCATCTCCCCGGTGAGGGTGTCGGTGTCGACGATGTGCGGGTTCGGGGTCTCAGTCACGGTCGGCTCCGGATCTTGTTCGGGTGATCGTCAAGGTGACGTCCGAGAACGTCGCCTCGACGGGTGCGTCCGGCTTGTGCACGGTCACTTCCGTCCACTGCACACGGGGATCCGCGAGGCAGACGTCGGCGATGCGCTGGGCCAGGGTCTCGATCAGGTCGACGGGGTCGGACTCGATCGCTTTCTTTACCTTCGACACGAGGCTTCCGTAGTCGACGGTGTGCTGCAAGTCGTCGGTGCGTGCCGCGTCCCGGGTGTCGATCCCCAGCACCAGGTCGGCCACGAACACCTGGCCCTCCCGACGCTCGAAGTCGAAGACCCCGTGGTGGCCGAAGGCCTCGATCCCGAGCACGGCGAGCCGGTCTGCACCCCCGCTGGTCACTGGTGCGGGTGCGTGGTCATTGGTCATCATGGCTCCCCGCCGACAGTACCGGTGAGGCGTGGTGGATCCACAACCGCCAGCCCTCCGGTGTGCGCACGAACACGTTGGTGGCCACCGCCTTGGCGCCGCCGAAGGCGTCCGGCCCGGTGCTCTCGTCGCCCGTCAGCACGTTCTCCGTGCAGGTCACCGAGGCGACCCCCTCGAGCACGCTCACCTCGACATCGGTCAGGAAGAACTGGATGTAGGGCGTGTTGGCCATGATCAGCGCCCAGGAGCGGTTGATCGCCCCGGTCCCGCGGACCGGCAGGGCGCCGGGGTGGACGCACAGCGTGTCCGGGTCGTCGAGCCACAGGTCCTGCATGGCGTCGAGGTCGGCGCTCTCGAACGCCTCGTAGAACGTCGCGTTGACCGCCTCGACCTCGTGCTGCTGCGCCGCCCGGTCAGCCACGCGGGTCCCCCGCGCCGCCCGACCCCAGCGCCCAGCGCCCCGCCACGAGTACGGCGTCCAGGGTGGCCCGCACCCGGTGCGTGCGGATGCACCACGCCCCCGCTGCCGCCGCGAGGGCCGACGTCGCCGTCGTGCCGTCCTCGCGGAGCTCGGGAGGACGCAGCTCACCCGCGGCGTCGGACAGCAGCGCCCCGAGGAAGCGCTTCCGGCTCGTGGCGATGAGCACCGGGTGGCCGAGCTCGTGCAGCCTGCTCCATGCCGGCGAGCACGTCCCAGTTCTGGTCGGCGGTCTTCGAGAAGCCGATGCCCGGGTCGACGGCGACCCGGGCCGGATCGATCCCCGCCGCGGACGCGGCGTCCAGGCGGGCGCGCAGCTCGTCGAGCACGTCGGCACACGACGTCGTCGTAGTCCGTGTGCTGCTGCATCTGCGCGGAGTGCGCCCGCCAGTGCATGATCACGTAGGCGACACCGAGGGACGCGACGGTCGGCAGCATCCGTTCGTCCGCCAGCCCACCCGAGACGTCGTTGACCAGCACGGCGCCGGCGCCGACCGCCTCGGCGGCGACCTCGGAACGCATGGTGTCCACCGACACCGGCACGCCGTCACCGGCGAGAGCCGTCACGACCGGGAGCACCCGGTCGATCTCCTCGGCCACGGACGGCCGGGTCGCACCGGGCCGGGTGGACTCCCCGCCCACGTCGACGAGGTCCGCGCCGTCGGCGACCAGCTGGCGACCGTGCTTCACGGCCAGCGCCGGGTCGAGGTAGCGGCCCCCGTCCGAGAACGAGTCCGGGGTCACGTTGAGGACCCCCATCACCAGCGTGCGGCCGGGACGGGGCAACCCGTCGACGTACCGCGGCGGCCCGGCGAACACGCCCTACCGCCTTCCCCGCGTGCTGCCCTCGTCGTTGCGGCCCTTCTCGATGAAGACCATGTTGTGGTAGGCGTGCACGCCCACCACGTGCTGGTCCGTGTAGCTCGGCTCGTGGGCTTGCTCGAACTCCTCGTGGTTGAGCCCGTCGAGCAGAGCCTTCACCAGGGCCATGGTCGTGTGAGGGTCGTCCAGGTCCGTGCTTCCGCCCCAGCTGGGCCAGTACGACGTCTGGGTGTCCTCGATGACGTAGATACCGTCGTCGTCCAGCAACGGGAACAGGACCCGGAACGACTCCCGGATGTGCTCGGGGCGGTGGCTCCCGTCGTCGACCACGACCTTGATCCCGCCCGAGTCGCCGACGATGCGTCGAAGCACGTCGCCGTCGGTCTGGCTGCCCTGGTAGGTCCGGATCCGCTTCGCCTCCACGAAGGACTTGTCCTGCAGGTCCAGGCCGACGATCGACGCGCGCGGGAAGTAGTGCTTCCACATCCGCAGGGACGCGCCGCCCTTCTTCTTGCGCCGGTAGCCGCCGATCCCGATCTCCAGGAGGGTGAACGCCTCACGACGAAGGTGCCCGAAGTGACGTTCGTAGTGCTGGGTGTAGTGGTGGCGGCCGGCCTTGTCCGTACCGAAATGCAGCGCCAGCTCGGTGAGGCTCATCCTTCGCAGCTCACGTCGCCGCTGCTGGGCCGGGGTCAACGGAGCGGGCGGCCGTTTCGCGGGGGGCCGACCAGCGCGAAGACGCAACGACTCCCACCGTTCCTCGCCCACTATCGGCTTGACCAGACGGACGGTGGAGCGCGCCAGAAGCGGTGGCATCGGACTCCTCTCGGGGTCACTCGGATCGGGAGGCACCGGAGGCGCCAACGTACCAAACGAGGGTGGCTCAGAGGTCGGCCAGGATCTCCTGCAGGAACTGGCCTTCGTGGGCGAAGTCGAAGCGGAACCCGGCGTACTGCGGCTGCTCCCCCGCCGCCTCCTCCGGGTCCGGCTCGCTCCAGACGTGGTCGAGCCGGTGCCCCGCTGCCGCGCTGATCATGTACTCGTTGCGCGACGGGTACGACGTCGGTCCGAGCACGATGAGGTGCCTGGGGGTGGGGCAGAACATCGAGGTGAACATCGCGCTGCCCGCGAAACCGGCGATCACCTCGGCCTGCCGGAACATCTCCACCTGGTCGACGAAGGCCATCTCCTCGGGGTGGACGACGGCGAAGCCGTGCCGTTCGAAGAGCGCCTCCACCTCGCCGAGGTTGCGGCACATCCGTCGACTCATCCGCCGCGAGCAGAAGATCCGTCGGGGGGTGTCGGCCGCCTGCGCCCGGGCGGCGATGCGGCCACCGAGCGTCCGCCAGAGGTCGGGCAGATCGGGATGCACGTGCGTGGGCAGCGCCCACATCGGGCTGGCGCCCAGCAGGGTCTCCACCCGGACCGGCCGGTGGTGCAGGACGATGTCCCGCTCTGCGAACCCCGCTGCGCCGAAGATCTCGCGCTCGTACTCCGCCAGTCCGGTCCTGCTGTTGCGCCTGGAGACGAGGGCTCGCAAGCCGGGCTCCTCCCGGCGCGCCCGGTCAACCGCCCACAGCCGCGAGAGCTGCTCGGTCAACGCGTGTCCGAAGTGGCCGGTCCACTCGCTGTCGAGGTAGAAGTAAGCGCCCTCCAGCCTCTTCGCCCCCTTGGTGCGCGCCCGGAGGTCCGCGAAGTCGTGCCCGAGGTCGGGCGCGAATCGGTTCTGCAACGCGGGCGCGGCGTTGAAGCGGTAGGTGTCAGGCAGCAGCAGGTTGCCCTGGACGGCGACCTGCCGCGGTGCGCAGAGCACGTCGGAGTAGCGGCGCAGCACCATCGCAGGCGTCGAGTACGTCTCTGGCATCGCGGGGTCCCTCACCTCGGTGTTCTGCCGCAGCGCGCAACGTGAGGTGAGCTTGGTGGGGGGAAGCCTGGTGAGCACCCTGGCCGTCGGCAGATCACGGGCCTCGATGACCTGGTCCATCTGGTGCTCGCGGACCTTCGCGAAGGCCCTGATCTGGTTGACGAGCACGACATGACCGGGGGCGAGCCGGACCTGCGCGACCCCCTCGGGGAATGTCGGCCAAGAGGGTCCTCGTGGGACATCCGCGCCCTCCGACGTACGCGCCCGGACCTCGCGATCGAGGCGGGACCAGGGGTCGGTGCCGTCTCCCGGCGTCCCCATCGACCCCTCGGCGCCGAGCGATGGGACCGGCCGGCGCACCAGCAGCAATCCCCCCTTGCGCAGGTGGAGGAACACGCGCTCGAGGTCGGCCACGCGGCGGTCCCCTTGCAGGGTGTCGTCGACGACGGCGTGGAAACGCCCCTCCGCCGCTAACCGCGCGTGCAGCGCCTCGCGGTCCGGCGTGGCGGAGTCCAGGACGAGCACGCGTGCTCGAGGGAAGGACTCCCGGACCAGGGCGGCCCAGGGCAGCGAACCGGCACGGACGAACACGGCCACCCTGGGGGGCCGCGGGCCGGAGCGCAGCGCGCCGTCGAGGTCCGTCAGGAGGTCGGCGAGACCAGGCTCGAGCCAGCTCTTCTCGACCGCGACCGTCGTGAGCGGCGGCCGCGACGTCCGGCGCGCTCGATCTCGTGGGACGGGGACGGGCGCGACATGCCCCGAGACGACCCGCTGGAGACGTCTGACATGCCGGATGAGCATGCGGGCCCCACGCGGGCCAGGCTCGTACTGGTCGTCCGTCATGCACCCCTCCGCTAGCCGTCGCAACCCGGACGACTATAGGCGGATCAGGAGAGGCTGATCGTGGCGCGCAGCATCTGGTGGTCCGACGGGATGGTGCCCATCACCTGGCCGCTGGAGTCGTCGAGGTTGCTGACCACCTCGAAGTCCCGCACCGTCAGGTTGTTCGACGCGAAGATCCAGTCGACCCCGTTGCCGGTGCGCGGCTGGGACGAGTAGCGGTCGTCCCAGTAGCCGTAGCTCGTCGCGTCGCGACGGAACTTGTTGAACGAGTTGATCCAGACCCGGTGGGTGCTCTGCGGACGCAGCGCGACCGGGTTCCTCTGGTAGCGCTGGCCGAGCGCGTCGCCGTACCCGTTCGACACCATCGCCGGGAGCAGGCTGCTCGCCCACGGGGAGTACTTCGTGGTGTTGAAGTCGCCGGTCAGCACGACCGGACGGGACGCCTTGATGGCATTGACCTTGCGGATCATGTCGCGCCACTGGGCCACGCGGACCGACTTGCTGTAGGGGTCCAGGTGCGTGGTCGTGAACAGCATCTGCTGACCCGAGACCTTGCTCTGGAACACGGCCCAGGCGAGGTAGCGGGCGGTGCTGTTGCGGACCTGGTGCGGGTACTTGTAGGCCCCCTTGTGCAGCAGCAGCATCGTCCGGGTGTTGTAGAGGATCCGGTTGTCCCCGGACGCCGCCCGGTTGCGGTACTTGCAGTTGCGCGAGCTGAACGGCCTTGAGGCAGTTGTAGGGGTAGACGCTGCTGACCTGGTAGGCGCCCCCGGCCCGGTTCAGCCCGTCGCGCAGGTCGAGGTACTGGTTGCGCTTGTCGTCGACGAGGCGACTGCCGTAGATCGAGCTCTGGTTCGCCTCCTGCACGCCGACCACGTCGAGCCCCTGGCCCAGGATCTGGCCGATCACCGTGGACCGACGCTCGGCCCAGGGCCGGCGCTCCCCGGCGGCCTGGTCGGCGCTGACCGTGACGATGTTGAAGGTCCCGACGCGTACGTCGACCGGGGCCGCCGTCGCGGGACCGGAGGTGACCGTGAGGCTGGTGAGGCCGGCGGCGACGAGCGAGAGCAGGGCGGTACCGGCCGAGATGAGGCGGACGTGCATGAAGGAGGCTCCAGGAAAGCTGGGGGGCAACTCCCTTTACCTTCGGTCGTCCAGGCGCCCGACTTGAGGCGGCACGCCGGCTTAAATCCGGACGATGTGCACTTTCGCCCGGCGCTCGACGTGGAGCCCGGGCCTGCCGGCCGTGTAGTCGTCGACCGCGTCGCGGCAGCCCGACCAGGCCCAGTAGTCGTCGAGGACGATCCGTCCGCCCGGCACCAGCAGGGGCGCGATCCGCTCCAGGCAGGTCATCGTCGACTCGTACCAGTCGCCGTCGAGGTGGGCGAGCGCCACCGGCTCGTCGAGGTGGATGGTGTCCGCGAACAGCCCCTTGACCAGCTCGACGGAGTGCTCCGCGGCGGGCACGCCGAGCCGGGTGAACGACTCGGTGACCTCGCCGTAGAGGTCGTCGCGGTAGCCGTAGTAGGTGCCGCCGCCGACGCCGCTGGGACTCCCCGGCCTTGATCTTCTCGTAGCGCTGGTGCACGTCGGCGCCGTCGCGCTCCCCGGGCTCGGGGATCATCCCGAAGACGTCGTAGACGAACATCCTGCCGCGCCGGGTCCTTGGCCGCCGCCATCACGATCGCCGAACCGCCCAGCGCCGTGCCCGCCTCGATGATCGAGCCCGGGCCGCCCGGAACGGTCCGCCTCGGCGGTCATCACGGCCAGCGCCGCGAGGTTGTCGCGCGACAGGTAGGTCAGCTTCTCCTCGCGCACCCGCTCGATCACGTCGTACACGCTGCGCGTCGGGCTCCAGGCCCGGGAACGGGTGGCGCAGCGAGGCCCGGGTGGCGCGCAGCTCGGTCTTGAGCGAGGCCACCTCCGTGCGGGACGCCTTCAGCCGGGCCCGGGTCCTGCGCAGCCGGGTGCGCACCTCCTGCAGCGTCGGCCGCGCGCTGCGTCGGCCGGGTCGGTGTCGCGGCGGGCCAGCCGGCCCACGGCGCGACGGACGTCGCGGATCGGGCGGATCTGGTTCACGCCCGCGACCCTAGCGGCTCGGGGACATGATCAGGCTCATCGCCTCCGAGCGGGTGGCGGCGTTGTGCATGCTGCCGCGCACGGCGGAGGTGACCGTCTTCGACCCGGGCTTGTGCACACCGCGCATCGTCATGCACAGGTGCTCGGCCTCCATGACCACGATCGCGCCGCTCGCCTCGAGGATGCTCATCATCGCGTCGGCGACCTGGGTGGTCAGCCGCTCCTGCACCTGCGGGCGCTTGGCGTAGACGTCGACGAGCCGGGCCAGCTTGGACAGGCCCGGTGATGCGGCCGTTGTCGCCGGGGATGTAGCCGATGTGCGCGACGCCGGTGAACGGCACGAGGTGGTGCTCGCACATCGACCACAGCTCGATGTTCTTGACCAGGATCATCTCGTCGTGACCGGCGTCGAAGGTCGTGGTCAGCACGTCCTCGGCGGACAGCCGCATGCCGCCGAGCAGCTCCTGGTAGGCCCGGGCCACCCGGGAGGGCGTCTCGAGCAGGCCCTCGCGGTCGGGGTCCTCGCCGACCGCGATCAGCAGCTCGCGGACCGCCGCCTCGGCGCGCGCCTGGTCGAAGTCGGGGATCCTCGTGCGTGGTTCCTGGCTGATGCGGTCGACCGCCATCGTCCGCGTCGGACCTCAGTCCGTGCCGCGGACGCTCGGGTCGCCGTGCACGTCGCCCCCGCTGCCCGGAGGCGTCAGGACGACCGCCGACTCCGGCTCGGGCTTGGTGCCGTTCGACGCCGCCTTCGGGACCACGACGGGCGGTATGTCCGAGGGCTCGCGGCTCGGCGAGCCGGTCCACGCCGGACGCACCGGGCGGCGGCGGAGCGGCACGAAGACCTCGGCGATCTGCGCCTTGTCCAGGGTCTCCTTCTCGAGCAGCTGGGTCACCAGGGAGTCGAGCACGTCGCGGTTCTCGACCAGGATGTCGAAGGCCTCCTGGTGCGCGTTGGTCAGCAGCGTCTTGGTCTCCTCGTCGACCATCGCGGCGACGTCCTCGGAGTAGTTGCGCTGGTGGCCCATGTCGCGGCCGAGGAACGGCTCCGAGCTGTTGTCCCCGAGCTTGATCGCCCCGAGCCGCTCGGTCATGCCGTACTCCGTGACCATCGCCCGCGCGACCGAGGTCGCCTTGTCGATGTCGTTGCCGGCACCCGTGGTCGGGTCGTGGAACACCATCTCCTCGGCGGCCCGGCCGCCGAGCATGTAGGCCAGCTTGTCGAGCAGCTCCGAGCGGGTCTGGGAGTACTTGTCCTCGTCCGGCAGCACCATCGTGTAGCCCAGCGCGCGACCGCGCGGCAGGATCGTCACCTTGTGCACGGGGTCGGTGCCCGGCAGCGCCGCGGCCACCAGGGCGTGGCCGCCCTCGTGGTAGGCGGTGATGAGCTTCTCCTTCTCGCTCATCAGCCGGCTGCTGCGCTGCGGTCCCGCGATCACGCGGTCGATGGCCTCGTCGAGCACCTCGTTGTCGATCACCTTGAGGTTCTTGCGGGCGGTCAGCAGGGCGGCCTCGTTGAGCACGTTGGCCAGGTCGGCGCCGGTGAAGCCAGGCGTACGACGGGCGACGCTCATCAGGTCCACGCCCGGGGCCATCGGCTTGCCGCGGGAGTGCACCTGCAGGATCTGGTGGCGGCCCGCGAGGTCGGGTGCGTCCACGCCGATCTGCCGGTCGAAGCGGCCCGGGCGCAGCAGCGCGGGGTCGAGGATGTCGGGGCGGTTGGTCGCCGCGATCAGGATGACCCCGCCGCGGACGTCGAAGCCGTCCATCTCGACGAGCAGCTGGTTCAGGGTCTGCTCGCGCTCGTCGTGCCCGCCGCCCATGCCGGCACCGCGGTGCCGGCCGACGGCGTCGATCTCGTCGATGAAGACGATCGCCGGGGCGTTCTCCTTGGCCTGCTCGAACAGGTCGCGCACCCGGGAGGCGCCGACGCCGACGAACATCTCGACGAAGTCCGAGCCGGAGATCGAGTAGAACGGGACGCCGGCCTCACCGGCGACCGCGCGGGCGAGCAGGGTCTTGCCGGTGCCGGGCGGGCCGTAGAGCAGCACGCCCTTGGGGATCTTGGCGCCGACGGCCTGGAACTTGGCCGGCTCCTGGAGGAACTCCTTGATCTCGCCGAGCTCCTCGATGGCCTCCTGGCAGCCGGCGACGTCCGCGAACGTCGTCTTCGGCATGTCCTTGGAGATCAGCTTGGCCTTGGACTTGGCGAACTGCATGACGCGGCCGCCGCCGCCCTGGACCTGGTTCATCAGGAACAGGAACAGCACGATGATGATCACGAAGGGCAGGAACGTCGCGAGGATCTGGCCGAGCAGGCTCGGCTTGGCGACGTCGACCTTGTAGTCCTCGATCTACCCGTCCTTGACGCCCTTCTCGGCGGCGTTGACCAGGTCGCGCTGCTGGCCGGCGACCCACGACGAGGTCACCTTCTTGCCGTCGTCGAGGGTGGCCTGGATGGTCTGGTCCCGGTCGACGAACGTGACCGTCTTGACGGTGCCGTCGTCGATGTAGCCGCTCATCTTGGAGGTGTCGATCTCGTCGTACCCGCCGTTGGGCGCGAGGTACTGGAGTGCGATCAGCACCCCGACCACGGCGATGACGATCCACAACCACGGACCGCGGAAGATTCGCTTAACGTCCATAACTCGGGGCCCTCGCCCCGGCCTCCTGCCAGCTCAGACCAACAACACATCGACGGTACACGCGGAGTACAACGAACCGGACCGCGTCACCCGTTCCGGCCATTGTCCCCGAAACCCTGTGACCCGCGTCGCTCCGGGGTCAGAAATACTCCCGCCGCGCGCGGTGTCCCCTGCCTGAGTCAGGAGTAGACGTGCGGGGCGAGGGTCCCGATGGAGCGCAGGTTGCGGTAGCGCTCGGCGTAGTCGAGGCCGTAGCCCACGACGAACTCGTTGGGGATGTCGTAGCCGACCCAGCGCACGTCGACCGACATCTGCAGCGCCTCGGGCTTGCGGAGCAGCGTGCAGATCTCCACCGACGCCGGGCCGCGCGAGGAGAGGTTGGAGACCAGCCAGGACAGCGTCAGACCGGTGTCGATGATGTCCTCGACGATGATCACGTGCCGGCCGGAGATGTCGGTGTCGAGGTCCTTGAGGATCCGCACGACGCCGGAGGACTTGGTGCCCGAGCCGTACGACGAGACGGCCATCCAGTCCATCTCGAGGTGGCGTCCGAAGTGGCGGGCCAGGTCGGCCATCACCATGACGGCACCGCGCAGCACGCCGACGAGGAGGATGTCCTTGCCGTCGTACTCCTTCTCGATCTCCGCGGCCAGCTCACCGAGCCGGGACTGGATCTGCTCCTCCGTGAAGAGGATGTTGACCAGGTCGCCCTCGACGTCCGCTTCGTCCATGGCGTCAGCCTGCCACAGGCGTGGCGCCGGAACTTCAGGAGGTTCCCCTGGCGGTACGCCGTGACGTGGCCGGGCAGCTGGACCTGCCGTCCGGTGGCGGGTGCGCCCACCAGGTCGGCCATCGCCAGGACGTGCACACGGAACAGCTCGGAGGCCGGGCAGCCGGCCTCCAGGGCCGCGAGCCGCAGCACCCGCAGCCGCACGCCGGACGGCTCGGCCGCCACCGCCGCGGCATCCAGACCGCACCGTCGTCGCGCAGCCCGGGAAGCCGCTCGGCGGCGATCTCGTCGAGCGTGGAGCTGTCCTCGCGCAGCTGCTCGGCGGTGCGGGCCAGGGCCGCCGCGACCCCGGGGCCGAGCTCCTCCTCCAGCACGGGCAGCACGCGGCTCCGGACCCGGGACCGGGAGAAGCGCGGGTCGTCGTTGTGCGGGTCGCTCCAGAACTCGATGCCGGCGGCCCGGCAGGCGGCCTCGGTCTGGGCCCGGGTCAGGTCGAGCAGCGGCCGCCGGTAGGCGTCGAACGCGCGACGCATCCCGGCCAGCGAGCGGCCCCCCGAGCCGCGGGCCAGGCCCGAGCAGCACCGTCTCGGCCTGGTCGTCGAGCGTGTGGCCGAGGAGCACGACGTCCGACCCCAGCCGCTGGGCGACCTCCGCCAGCACGGCGTACCTCGCCTCGCGTGCGGCGGCCTCGGGCCCCTGGCCGGCGGCGGTGACGTCGACCCGGACCGACACGGTCTCGTCGACGCCGAGCGCGGCCATCTGCGCGACGACCCTGTCGGCCTGCGCCGGCAGACCCGTCCTGGAGACCGTGGTCGACCGTGACGCCGACGACCTGCCGCGCTCCGGACCTGGCCTCGAAGACGGTCGCGGCCAGCAGGGCGAGGGAGTCGGCGCCCCCCGAGCACGCGACGAGGACCGGCCCCTCACCGGAGTCGAGGAGCGTCCGTCGTACGGCGAGACGGACCGCGGCCACGGCAGGGTCGAGCGACATGTCGTGAGCGTCAGCCGTGCACGCGGCGCACCCAGGAGCCCGGATCACCGATCTCGGCCTTGGAGGGCAGGTTCTCCGGCTCGGCCCAGACGGCGTTGAAGCCCTCCATGCCGACCTTGTCGACGACCGCCCGCACGAAGGCCGCGCCGTCGCGGTACTGCGCCATCTTGGCGTCCAGGCCGAGCAGGCGGCGAAGCAGGCGGTCGACGTGCCCGGCCCCCTTGCGGCGCTGGTTGAACTTGGCCCGGATGTCGTCCACCGACGGGATCACCGCCGGCCCGACGCCGTCCATCACGACGTCGGCGTGACCCTCGAGCAGCGACATGACACCGGTCAGGCGGTCCATCACCACCTGCTGCTCCGGGCTCGAGAACAGGTCGAGCAGGCTGACCTCGTCGTCGCCGCGCACCAGGTCGCCGAGGCGCTTGACCGCTTCGCCGACCATCGCGGCGACCCGCCCCGGGTCGAGGTCGACCGCACCGATCAGCCGGTCGATCTCGCCCTTGATGTGGTCCCTCATCCACGGCACCGCCGTGAACTGGACCCGGTGCGTCTCCTCGTGGAGGCACACCCAGAGCCGGAAGTCCGTGGGGTCGACGTCGAGCTCGTTCTCGACGTGCACGATGTTGGGCGCCACCAGCAGCAGCCGGCCGGCGGAGGGAGTGAGGCCGTCGAGGCCGGGCCCGGAGTAGAACGGGTCGAACTGACCGAGCACCTTCGAGGACATGAACCCGAGCAGGCCGCCGACCTCCAGGCCGGTCACCTTCGACCCGACCGCCTCGGCGACCGGGCCGGGGGCACCCTTGCGGGTCTGCATCTTCTCGACGAGCGGGGTGAGCACGTCGGCGAAGGCGTCCACGTTGGCCTGGATCCAGCCGGTGCGGTCGACGACGAGCACGGGCGCCGTGCGCTCCGTCGCCTCCAGACCGGTGAAGTCGCGCACCAGGCCGGTGGAGCGGCTCGCGTCGGCCTTGAGCTCGGCGACGACCGCGTCGGCGTCCGCCCGCGTGATCACCGGCCCGGGGCCGGCGAGCCGCGAGGCGGTGGTGACCGCGAGGTCCCAGTCGATCATGGTGCGTCCTGGCATGGGTCGACCTTAGCGAGGGGTACCTATCCGGCGGGCTGGGCCGCGGCGCAGGTGCAGCCGGCCAGCGCCGCGGACATCTGGTCGAGCAGGGATCGGGCGGCCATCGTGTTCGGCACCCGCACCCGGTCGGCGATCGGCCACGAAGCTCATCACCGCACCGTCCTTGGACGTCACGGTGCCGGTCAGACCGTGTACGCCGGTCAGGGTGCCGGTCTTGGCCCGGACCATGCCGAGGCCGTCGCGGTCACCGCGCTGGAACCGGACGGCCAGCGACCCGGTGAACCCGGCCACCGGGAGGTCGGCCACCACGCTCCGCAGACCGGGGTGGTCGGTGCTCGAGGCCGCCGAGATCACGGCCAGCAGGGTTCCCGGCGTGAGCAGGTCCTGGCGGGACAGCCCGCTCCCGTCGTAGATCCGGTCCCCGGCCAGGTCGACGCCGAGCCGGGTGAGCACGGCACGAACGGCCCGGGCCCCGCCGCCGAACGACGCGGGCTGCTGCTCGGCGATCGCCACCTGCCGCAGCAGCACCTCCGCGCCCTCGTTGTCGCTGACCTCGAGCACGTGCTGCACCACCTGGGCCAGGGGTGCGCCCTGGACGGAGGCGATGTCCTGCCCGCCGTCGGCCTCGGTCGGGGCGGGGGTGGCCGTCGGCCTGCCGGTCACCGCGATCCCGCGCCGGCGGAGGGCCTGCGCGAACGCCTGCCCGGCGGCGGCGGCCGGGTCCGGGCTGCGGAAGGCGAGGCCCCGACGGTCGCGTCCCTCGTCGACCCACAGGGCGGAGATCGGGCTGACCACGTCGTCCGGGACGTAGGACGGCTCCCACTGCGGGTTCACCGAGGGCCCGGTGAACAGCGACGCGTCGTAGCCGAGGCGCACCCGGCTCCGTCCGAGCCCCCGCAGCGCCCGGCCGTCGCCCGCGCGAGCGTGTCGAGGTCGGCCCGGGCCGGGTAGGTGCCGTCCGGGTCGGACGCGTCCCGAGCCAGGAGCGGGTCACCGCCCCCGACGAGCGTGATCCGCGGCGACGAGGGCGTCGCCACCACGCGGGTGGTGAACCGGTGGTCCGGGCCGAGCGCCTCGAGCGCGGCGGTGGTGGTGAGCATCTTCAGGGTCGAGGCCGGCGTCACCGCGCGGGCGCCGTGCCGGAAGACCACGGCCCCGTCGGGCAGCTGGGCGACGTCCACCGCGAGGTGACGGCCGAGACGCTTGTCCGCGAGCAGCCTCGCCAGGGACCGCCGCACGGCGTCGCCGTCGACGTGGACCGCGGGTGTCTGGGGCGCGACGGCGGCGACCGGCTTCGCCGCGGGGAGCGTCAGGCCGGGCGGCGGGAGCACCTGGGCCGGCTGGGTGACCGGGGACGGGTAGTCGAAGCCGAACCAGCGGCGGCCGAGGTCGAGCTCGAAGGAGGCTCCGGCGGCGACCAGCACCAGCACCACGAGCGTGGCGGTGCCGCGGCGCAGCCAGCGGCCGTCCCGCGGCCGACGGGGAGGTTGCGAGGGCGCCGCGGCGTGGCTTCCGTCACCTTCCGGCACGTCTCACTCCTCCCGGCTCCACGTCTTCGATCCTCGTGCGGGACACTAACCGAAGCAGTGCACGGTCGAGGCATGGAGGAAGCGCAGTGGAGTTCGACGTCCTGGTAGAGATCCCCAAGGGCCAGCGGAACAAGTACGAGGTCGACCACGAGTCCGGACGGATCCGTCTCGACCGGACCCTGTTCACCTCCACGCAGTACCCGGCCGACTACGGCTACATCGAGGACACCCTCGGTCTGGACGGCGACCCGCTCGACGCGCTGGTCCTGCTCCAGGAGCCGACCTTCCCGGGCTGCCTGATCAAGTGCCGCGCCATCGGGATGTTCCGGATGACCGACGAGGCCGGCGGCGACGACAAGGTGCTGTGCGTCCCCGCGACCGACCCGCGCCTCGAGCACCTGCGCGACATCAGCCACGTGTCGAAGTTCGACCGGCTGGAGATCCAGCACTTCTTCGAGGTCTACAAGGACCTGGAGCCCGGCAAGTCCGTCGAGGGCGCCGAGTGGGTCGGGCGCACCGAGGCCGAGGCCGAGGTCGTCGCGTCGTTCGCCCGCGTCAGGGAGCTCGGCCACCAGATGCCGACCACCCGCGCGCAGGGCCAGCCGCAGCCGGCCTGACTACGAGGCGGGGAACTCGAGGAGCTCGGCGCGGAGCATCTCGCGCGGGACGCCGAACGCGTCCACGAGCTGCTGCGCGAGCGGCCGCACCCGGCGACCGAGCTCGTTGACCTGGGCGGTGACCGCCTTGGCCCGCGCGTTCGAGAGCCGCCCGTGCTCGAGGAACCAGGCCCGGTCGCTCTCGATGCTCGACAGCGCGAACAGGTCGCACATCAGGGTGAGCGCGTCCCGGTTCGGTCCTTCTCTCCATCGTGGCGAGCTTGTCCAGGAACGCCTCCAGCACGATGCGTTCGACGTGTGCGTGCGCGGCGCTGATGACGTGGTCCTGGCACCGGCTGAACACCTCGGCCGGGTCCAGCCCCTTGTCCATGCCGCTCTTCAGCCGGCGGGCCACCGAGGACAGGATGTGCTCCTCGCGCCAGGTCAGCATCTCCAGCTGGTAGGCCCCGTCGAGAAGGTCCGGGTCGTCGTCACCGCTGCGGCCCCCGACGGGCACGACGTCACGCAGCCGCTCGAGGATCGACCGGGCGTTGGTGCGCTCGAGCACGGTCTCGACGGCCGTGGACGCCACGAAGCGGACCATGCCGATCTGGTCGAGGTCCTCGAAGGAGTCCTTGTAGTCGGTGAGCAGCCCCTTGGCGACGAGCTGCATGAGGATGGTGTTGTCACCCTCGAACGTCGTGAAGACGTCGGTGTCGGCGCGCAGGGCGTCGAAGCGGTTCACCGAGAGGTAGCCGGCGCCGCCGCACGCCTCCCGGCACTCCTGGATGGTGCGCGACGCGTGCCAGGTCCCCAGCGCCTTGGTCCCCGCGGCGCGTGACTCCAGGGCCCGACGGGCCAGCTCGGCGGCGCCCTCGTCCTCGATGTCGGAGAACGCGTCGTGCAGGTCCGCGGCCACCCGCTCCTGCGCGAAGTGCAGGGCGTAGGTGCGCGCGAGCAGCGGGAAGAGCCGGCGCTGGTGCATGCCGTAGTCGAGCAGCACCTCCTCGGTGTCCGACCCGGGGTTGCCGAACTGCCGACGGTGGTGGGCGTACTCCACGGCGATCGCCAGGGCCACCTTGGACGCGTTGATCGCGGCGCCGCCCACGCACACCCGGCCCTGCACGAGCGTCCCGAGCATCGTGAAGAAGCGGCGGTTCTGGTTCTCGATGTCGGAGAAGTAGCGCCCGTCGTCGGTGACCACGGCGTAGCGGTCCAGCAGGTCCGTCCGCGCGATGCGCACGTCGTCGAACCACAGTCGTCCGTTGTCGACGCCGTTGAGCCCGATCTTCGGCCCGTCGTCCTCGATGCGTACGCCGGGCACGGGGTTCCCCTGGTCGTCGCGGATGCGGACGACGAACGCGTGCACGCCGTGCGACTCGCCGGCGAGCACCAGCTGCGCGAAGACCACCGCGTGGCTCGCGTGCTTCGCGGCGTTGCCGATGTAGTCCTTGCGCGCACGGTCGTCGGGCGTCGCGATGACGAACTCGCGGGTGCCGGCGTCGTAGGTCGCCGTGGTCCCCAGCGCCTGCACGTTGGAGCCGTGTCCGGACTCCGTCATCGCGAAGCAGCCGAGCAGCCGGCCGTGGATCAGGTCGTCGAGGTAGGCGTCGTGGTGCGGCTTCGTGCCGAGCTGGAGGATGGCGCCGCCGAAGAGGCCGAACTGCACGCCCACCTTGACCACGACCGACAGGTCACCGAAGGCGAGCGTCTCGAACGCCGCGATCGACGCGCCGACGTCCTCGCCGCCGCCGTACTCCTTCGGGAAGCCGAAGCCGGTCTGACCGGTGCTCGCCATCAGCTGCACGACCTCGAGGACCCGTTCCCGGAAGTCGTCGCGCGACATCGTCATCTGGTCGTCCAGGATCGACGCGTGCTCGGCGAGGTTGGTCCGCACGAGCGTGCGGACGTCGGCGTACTTCCCGTCGAGGAAGGCGGTCAGCGCGGGGACGTCGAGGACAGCTGCGTCGGCCATGACGTCATGTTTCCACGCTGGGCCGTCGCCGAGCCGTCAAGGGGCCGTGCGACCCGTCACACGGAGGTCACAGACGGACGGCGAAGTCCGGGTACCACGTGTAGATCGAGTTGTAGCGCACGTCCAGCCCGGTGCGCGGAGCCTCGATGAAGCTGCTGCCGCCGAGGGAGAGCGCGACGTGGTGGATCCCGCTCGGGCGTCCGTTCGAGCTCCAGAACAGCAGGTCGCCGGGGCGGGCGTCCGAGATCGGGATCGGGGTGCCCGCGTCGTACTGCGCGACCGAGTAGTGCGGCAGCGACCGGCCGGCGGCCTGCCACGCACGCATGGTCAGCCCGGAGCAGTCCCAGGAGGTCGGGCCGGTGGCACCCCACCGGTACGGCTCGCCGAGCTGGGCCTTGGCGTAGGCGATCGCGGCGTCCACGCCGCCGCTGGGGGCCGGGGGCGCCGGCGGGGTCGGCGGCGGGGCGGGCGGGGTCGGCGGGGGCGGGGTCGGGGTCGGGTCGGACGCGCCGCCGCCGTTGTCGCCGCCGTCGCCGCCGTTGCCGCCGCTGTCGCTGCCGCCGTTGGTCTTCGGCGCCGACTCGGACGGCTGGGCAGCGGCGCGCCTTCTCCTGCTCGCGCTTCTTCGCAGCCGCTGCCGCCGCGGCTGCCGCGGCGGCCTCGTCGTCGGCCTTCTTCTTCGCCGCGGCGGCGGCCTCGTCGTCAGCCTTCTTCTTCGCTGCCGCGGCGGCCTCGTCGGCGGCCTTCTGCGCGGCGGCAGCCTCGGCGCGGGCCTTGGCCTCGGCCGCGGCCGCGGCCTTCGCTGCCGCGATCGCGGCCTGGCGGGCGCGCTCCTCGGCGCGCTTGCGGGCGAGCTCCTCGAGAGCGGCCTGCCGCTTGCGGGCCAGGCCCACGGAGATGTTCTGGGCGTCGGCGAGGGCGCTGATCAGGCGCTCCTTCTCGGCGGCGATCCGGGTGGCCTCGGCCTGGGCGGCGTCGACGCTCGCGACCGCCTGCTGCTTGGCCTGCTCGGCACGTGCGGCCAGCCGGACCTGCTCGGCCTTGGCGCGCCGGGCCTTGCTCTCGAAGACCTGCGCGAGCGCGTCCGTCGCGGCGAACCGCTTGTAGTCGGCCTGCATCGACGTGGAGGCGCCCTGGAAGGCGGCGAGCTGGTCCATCACGCCCTCGAGTCCGTCGGCGCTCATCATCGCGTTGAGCGCGGTCAGGTCTCCGCCGTTCTGGTAGGACTGCGCGACGAGCGCGCCGATCCGGTTCCGCTGCTCGGCGACGCTGGCCTGGGCCTGCGCCACGTCCTGCCGGGCCTGGCGGTAGGCGACCTTGGCCTGCTCGAGGCGCCACATGGCGCCGTTGTAGGCCTCCGAGGCCTGCTCAGCGCGCAGGTTCGCCTGGTCGAGCGACTGGTTGGCCAGCAGCAGCCGACCCTTGATGGCGCCCACGTCGTGAGCGGTCCGCACGGCGCGCGCCTTGGCCCGGTCGACCTCGTCCTGGCTGGGGTACGCCGTGCCGCCCGAACCTCCCGTGTCACCGGAGTCCGCCCTGCGGGTCACCGTTCGCAGCCCCCGCCGTGCCGACGGCGAGACCCACCGTCATCGCGAGGCAGAGGGTCAGCGTCACCAGGGGGCCGACCACAGAGATGGCCGGGGGTCGGACTCGTCGCACGCGCGAAACCTTTCGTCGGCCCCTCGAGCCGCTTCCCTTCGGCTCGGGGGGCTGTACCGGCCGGCAGGGCCCGTCGCCGCCTCCCACGCATCGGCGACCGACCCCACCGGGTGAGCCTCCCGAGGAGGCTGCGCGAGGAACGCTAGTGCTCATCAGTCACAAAGGGAACAGTTTCCCCAATAAATAACTTCAGCCCCACGGCGTGTCGGGTTGACAAACTACAAAGATGTAATTCCAAGTTCGGCGATCGACCTGAGCGGCCTCGAGACGGCGCGGTCGAGAGGGGCCTCGGAGCCGTCGGCTCGTGGCGCGCGGGCGGTGTCCGGGCAGAAAAAAGGTCCCGCCCCATTGGGAGGTTGGGGCGGGACCTCTGACCCTGTCCCATTGGGAGGTTGGGACACGGTCGAGCGCGGTGTGCCCGAGAGTCTCGAGCGGCCGCTCCTGCACGACAATCGTACGTCAACTCTTCGGCTCAACCCAGCGCGTGGGTGTGACTATTCGCGGATGACCCGGTCGGGCTACTCGCCTGCGACGTCGGTTCTCAGACGGATTCGGACTCGGTCTCGTCGACCGGGACGCTCGACGTCGAGGTCGTCGGATGCGACCCGCGACCGTGTCTCTCGAACTTCTGGCCGGTCGCCAGGCCGCCGAGCCACACCGCGATGATCGCGATCGCGGCGCCGGCGATGTCGTCGGCGATGTAGTGCCAGCCGAAGTACAGCGTGGAGACCACGGTGAGCCCGAAGAACGTCCACATGCTCCAGCGGATCACGGCGTGGCGGACCGTGTAGTGGGTGACCAGCGCCAGCGTGAGGATGATGCCGACGTGCAGGGACGCGAAGCCGGCGACGCTCTGGATGGAGTCGGTCGTCAGCGGTGCGGTGAGCACGTCCTGACGCCCCCACCACAGGGAGTCCTGGAGCGCGTTCACCCCGGTCACGTCGAGGTCGGCGTAGAGGAACGGGAACGCGAAGTTGGGGCCCAGGGTCGGCAGCACGTAGTAGCTCACCGTGCCCAGCGCCCAGGCGAGGCACTGGGAGGTGGCGTACCAGTAGCCGTAGCTGATGTTGCGCGACCACACCAGGTAGACGATCAGGGACGCCGGCGAGATCGGCAGGAAGAGCAGGTAGACGGTGGCGAGCACGTGCGCCGCGTAGTTCTCGCCCAGCAGCTGGTGCAGCACGATCGCCGGCTCCTGGCCGAACATGACCGCCTTGTCGACGCTGTGCAGCAGCAGGTCGTGGGTCTTGGAGTCGTTGACCAGCGGCAGGAAGTTCTTGAGGTTCCGGTAGCTCACGTAGGTGACGTAGAAGCTCACCAGCCCCACGACCACCAGGACGATGCGCTCGCGCGTCCAGTGCTCGTCGATGATGCTCCGGGCGTGCGACCCGAACGACGACATGCGCCGGCGCGAGCGCCACAGGGAACGGGGCACGACGTCGATGACGAAGGCGCCGAGCACCATCATCGGCAGCCGGAACCATGACGGGCCCAGCGAACCGTCCGGGTCCTTGAGCCCCTCACCCAGGGTGAGGCTGGCGACGACGGCGACGGCACCCATCATCAGTGCGACTCCCACGAGGAGTCCGTACGCGCGCCGTTTCACGAGGCGACATTCTAGGTGCTCCCGCGGTCCATGTCGGACCGGCTGAGCCTGGCGGTCCGGGTGAGGTCCACCACGAGGCGCACGTCCTGCCCCACGGCCACGGCCGGACGCCCCTCGCCGGGCAGGTCCGCGACGGCGGGCAGCTCGCCGATGCCGTCGACGTCCACCGTCAGCCGCACGGTCTCCGGTGTGATCCGCGCCGCAGTCACCCGGCCCGGCAACGACCCGTCCGAGGCCTGCCGCAACGCGGACCGGCGCAGCGCCACCGGCCCTTCCGTGTCCCGCGCACCCCCGGCAGCAAGCACCCGCTTGGCGTGGTCTGCGTCGAGCACGGTGGCGTACCCGAGGAACCGGGCCGCCTCCGCGTCCACCGGCGCCCGCCACACCTCGTCGACGGTCCCGGACTGGACGACCCGCCCGTCGCGCATCAAGGCCATCCGGTCGGCCACGGCGAAGGCCTCCTCCTGGTCGTGGGTCACCAGCAGGGCCGTCGTGCCGGCGGCGACCAGGATGTCGCGGAGGTCGTGGGCCAGGCGCTCGCGCAGCCCGCGGTCGAGAGCGGACAGCGGCTCGTCGAGCAGCAGCAGCCGCGGCTCCACGGCCAGGGCCCGGGCCAGCGCGACCCGTTGCCGCTCGCCGCCGGAGAGGTGGGTGGTGCTCCGCTCCCCCAGTCCCGGGAGACCGACGAGCTCGAGCAGCTCCTCGACCCGGCGGGCCACCTCGGCCCGGGGGCGGCGCCGCAGCCGGAGGGGGTACCCGACGTTGCCGGCCACGCTCTGGTGCGGGAACAGCTGGCCGTCCTGGAACATCAGCGCGAAGCCGCGCCGGTGGGTGGGTACGGCGGCCAGGTCCTGCCCGTCGTACGCGACGGAGCCGGCGTCGAGCGCCTCGAGGCCGGCGACGGCACGGAGCAGGGTCGACTTGCCGCAGCCGGACGGGCCGAGCACGGCCAGCACCTCCCCGGCGGGCAGGTCGAGGCTGACGTCGTCCACCGCAGGCCGCTGGCGGGGTCCGTCGAAGCGCACGGTGAGGTCGCGGACGGTGAGCACGTCAGAACGCTCCCACGGACCCGAGGCGGAGGCGTTCGACCGCGGCCATCACGGCGACGGTGAGCAGCCCGAGCACGACGGACGCGGCGAGCGCCATGCCGAAGTTGGTCTCCCCCGGACGGGACACCAGCTGGTAGATGACCACGGGCAGGGTCGGCCGGTCCGGGCGGGCCAGGAAGCTGGTCGCCCCGAACTCGCCGAGCGAGACCGCGAACGCGAACCCGGTCGCGGCGAGCAGCGGTCTCCACAGCACCGGCAGGTCGACGGCGAGGGCGACGCGGACCGGTGAGGCACCGAGCGACGCGGCGGCCTGACGCTGGCGCGGCTCGATCGAGCGGAGCACCGGCACGAGGGTCCGGACCACCAGCGGCAGCGCCACCATCGCCTGCGCGATCGGCACCAGGACCGGCGAGCTGCGCAGGTCGAACGGCGGCCGGTCGAGGGTGACCAGGAAGCCGAAGCCGATGGTCACCGCGGAGACGCCGAGCGGCAGCATGAACGCCGAGTCGAGCAGCGACAGGACGCGCCGCTCGCCGCGTGCCCGCGGGCGCTGGGACACGACGACCGCGACCAGCACCCCGAGCAGCATCGCCAGCAGGGTGGCGTCGACGGCCACCCGCCAGGAGTTCGCCAGCGCGGTTGTCGCCGGCACGAGCAACGTGCCGTTGTCCCCGGTCGTGAACAGGTCGCGGTAGTGGCCCAGCCCCCACCGGCCGTCGACCCGCAGCGACCGCAGCACGAGGGCCGCGAGCGGGGCCGCGACGAACAGCAGGACGGCGACGGTGACGGCGAGGACGCCGGCGTCGCGTCGACCGGGTCGTCGCGTCGTGTCGCGCTCCGCCGCCCGGTCGACGGCCTGCTCGCGGTTCGCCCGGGTCCGCTGCGCGCCGTACAGGAGGACGGCGATGACGGCGAGCTGGAGCAGGGAGAGGGCGGCGGCGGCCTGGAGGTCGAGGAACTGGGTGGTGAGCAGGTAGATCTCGGTCTCGACGGTGGCGTAGCGCAGCCCGCCGAGGGTCAGCACGACACCGAACGACGTGGCGCAGAACAGGAACACCACGCTCGCCGCGGACACGATGCCGGGGGCCAGGGCGGGCAGGGTGACCGTGCGCAGCACCTGGAGCGGCGAGGCGCCGAGCGCGGCGGCCGCCTCCTCGCGGCGGCGGTCGAGGCCCGCCCACAGCGACCCGACGGTGCGGACCACGACGGCCAGGTTGAAGAAGACCATCGCGGCGACGATCGCGACCGGCGTGCCGTCGAGACGCAGCGCACCGAGCGGACCCGACGGGACGAGCAGGGTCCGGAAGGCGACCCCGACGACGACGGTCGGCATCACGAACGGCATCAGCACGAACGCCCGGAGGAGGCCGCGGCCGCGGAACCGCAGCCGGTAGAGCACGAACGCCACCGGTAGCCCCGCCAGCACGGTGCCGACGGTCGCGAGACCGGCGGACCAGACCGTGAACCACAGCACCCGGTGCACCCGCGGACGACCGAGCACCTCGAGCACGCCGGCGACGTCGAGCTCGCCGTCGGGTGCGAACCCGCGGCCGATCATGCCGGCGACCGGCAGGACCACGAACAGCGCGAGCGCGACCAGGGGCAGGGCGGCCAGCGCGGCCGAGCCCTGCCCCGGAGCGCAGCCGGCTCATCGGGTGGTGACGTCGCTCCACTCCCGCAGCCAGGTGTCGCGGTTCTTCGCGATCTCGGCGGGAGCGACGGTGTACGGCCGCGGAGCGACCTTCGCGTACTTCACCCAGTCGGCGGGCAGGGCCGCGTGCCGGTCGACGGGGAAGACGTACATGTTGTCGGGCAGCGCCTCCTGGAAGGACTTCTGCTCCATGAAGTCGAGAAACGCCTGCGCGCCCTTCGGGTTCTGCGCACCCTTCAGCACACCGGCGTACTCCACCTGCCGGAAGCAGGTGTCGAGCAGCGCGCTGGTCGTCGGCTTCGTCCTGCCCTTGGGGATCGTGAACGGCGGCGAGGACGCGTAGGACAGCACGAGCGGACGATCGCCGCTACCGCCGCCGGCCGTGAAGTCGACCTCGTAGGCGTCGGACCAGCCGGACGTGATCTTGGCGTCGTTGGCCATCAGCTTCTGCCAGTACGACGGCCAGCGCGTCGCCGTACTTCGCGACGGTCGCCAGCAGGAAGGCCAGGCCCGGCGACGAGCTCGAGGCCCCGGGCGTCACGAAGAGGCCCTGGTAGTCGGGGTCCGTGAGGTCGTCGAGGCTCGTGGGCGGGGTGACCTTGTGCCGCGCGAACCAGGTGTCGTCGACGTTGACGCAGACGTCGCCGTAGTCGACCGGGGTCAGCTGGGCGGCCTCGGTCGGGTCGTCGAGCGCGTACGACGATGCGGACGCCGGCAGGTGCCGCGGGGTGTAGTCGGCGAGCACGCCCTCTTCGACCGCGCGCGACGCGAAGGTGTTGTCGATGCCGTAGACCATGTCGGCGATCGGCGACCCCTTGGTCAGCACCAGCTTGTTGGTGAGCTGGCCGGCATCGCCGTTCGGCTCGACCTTGACGGTGTAGCCGGTCTGCGCCGTGAACTCCTCTGAGAACGTCTTTCGACATCGCCCACGAGTCGTGGGTGGCGACCACGACGGTCCGGCCCTTGCCGCCGGCGTCGGTGGCCTCGTCCGTCGTACCTCCGAGGGAGCAGGCCGCGGCCGAGCCGAGGGCGAGGGTCAGTCCCGCCGTGGTCAGTGCGCGCCAGGCGTGCATGCTTCGTCTCCCGTTCGTTCTGGGAGGGAACCGCACAAAGCGGTCGAGTCTCGACTTCCTTCGTCGGTGCTAGCCGAATCAGGTTCGAGGGTCTGCGGCGATCCCGCACTCTCAGCGCCCGGTGGCGCTCCCCTGTCGTTCCCTGCCGAGACTACACGCGTCGGACTGGATAGCCTCCGGTCGTGCCCAGTCTCCAGCACCAGGTCATCACCCGGGTCATCCCGGTCCTCCGCCGCCGCAGCGAGGTGACCGACCCCGAGCAGGTGCGTCGCGACGTGCTGGCCCGCCAGCGAGGCGCGGACCCGTCGCCGCCCCGACGGATCGCCGGGGACCTTCGAGATCCGCCGGACCGAGACCGCCGGTCTGCCGCTCTTCGAGCTGCGCTCACCCGGCACCTCCCCCGTCCGGACGGTGCTCTACCTGCACGGCGGCGGCTTCGTCAGCGGCATCGACCGGTTCCACTGGAGGTACGTCGCGCGGCTGGCCCGCGAGCTCGGCGTCCGCGTGGTGCTGGTGGACTACCCGCTGACCCCGACCCACACGTGGAAGGACACGACTGCCCCGGCTCGTCGAGCTCTTCGAGCAGCTCGCGGTCGACTCGCCGCAGGGAGTGGTGCTGATGGGCGACTCGGCGGGAGGCGGCCTCGCCGTCGGCCTCGCCCAGCTCGTGGCCCGCCGGCCCGGTCCTCAGCCCACCCACCTGGTGGTCTTCGCCCCGTGGGTCGACCTCACCGGCCGCACGCCCGGCACGGAGGAGGCCGCCTCGTCGGATCCCTGGCTGACCCTGAGCAAGCTCCGCCTCTACGGCACCTGGTGGGGCGCCGGCGACCCGCCCGCGGAGGAGGCGAGCCCGCTGTCCGGCGACCTGTCCGGTCTCCCACCGACCCTGGTCATGTGCGGGACCCGCGACCTGTTGCTCCCGCAGGTCGCGCGCCCTCGTCGCGGGCGCCCGTGCGGCCGGGACACGGGTGACGTACGTCGAGGAGCCCGGACTGCTGCACGTCTACCCGCTGCTGCCGGTCCCCGAGGCCCGGCGGGCGTGGCAGACCGTGGAGTCGTTCCTCTGACCGTCGCCCTCACCGTCTCGGGCGGAATCGGACCTCGCCGGTGGCGAGCCGCCGGAGGTCGAAGCGGGTGTCGTGGGCGCGGCGGTGGTGCCAGCCGCAGAGCGGGAGCCCGTTGTCGAGGTCGGTGGCGCCGCCCTGGCTCCAGGCGTGGGGGTGGTGGATGTCGGTCCAGGCGAAGGGGCGTTCGCAGCCCTCGGCGGCGCAGCTGTCGTGGGCGACCGAGAGGGCCCGGCGTTGGGCGGTGGAGTGCAGCCGGGCGGTGCGGCCGGGCGGTGCGGCCGAGGCCGAGGCCACCGACAGAATCCCGCTCCGATCCCACCCACTGAGCCGCTATTCGACAGTTTGTTCGCCGAGCACCTCGCCGCGACGCCCCATGGCAGCCAGGACAGCATCGACGATCTCGAGCCGGCTCGCTGTGTCACGTCGCACGTCCTCGGCTTCGCCCACGACGATCAGCTCGTCCAGGGCGGCGCCACGGTCGCGTCAGGCTGGTTCGAACGACGGAGGGCCTCGGCGACGAAGCCGCTCGCCTTGAGCTCCTCGACGAGGTCGCGCAGGAAACGCACGGTCTCGGGGCGTCGCGTGATCGTCGTCCCCACCGCCTGCTGGATCTGCATGAACCGCTCGTCGAGGACCCGGACGTCGGGATGCGTCGCGGCGTACGCGGTGATCGGTTGGCGGATGCCGGCCCCGGCCTCCAGCCCCTGCTCGCGGAACACGTCGACGCCCTCCTCGCCGCGGACGACGCTCGCATGCTCGAGCGTCCGGGTCAGGAACAGGTCGTAGGCCGACCCCTGCTTCACTCCGATCCGGACTCCCTCCCGGTCGACGTCCGCGACGGTGGAGATGGCCGAGTCGCGGGGTACGACGAACACGCCCTCGATCACGACGTACGGCGCCGTGAACGCGACCTCGGCGGCCCGGGCCGGGTCGACGGCCAGGAAGCAGAGGTCCGCCCGGCCGTCGGTCATCGCCTCGAACGACTTGCGGGCCGCGTCGAAGCAGGCGAGCTCCAGCGGGACGCCGAGCCGGGACGCCACCTCCCGCGCGATGTCGACGGTGACGCCGGAGGGGTCGTCGGGCGTGCCCTGCGCCAGCACCGGGTTGCCCAGGTTGATGGACGCCCGCAGCACACCGGTCGGCGCCAGGTCCCGGACGAGGTCGCTGCTCGCGGTGGTCATGGCTCGGGATCCTACGGAGGTCGGCCTCGAGGCTGCTCGCTCGCCCTCAACCAGCGACGCGGGCGGCGGCGCTCGCGGAGCCGAGCCAGGTGTGCGGGTTCCCGGCCCAGCACCACCCGAGCCGTGGTGCCCCCTTGCTCATCCAGAGGCTCGGCACCCGCTTCGTGTACGGCGCGACGGGGCTGCGCGTCCCGACGACCTGGAAGGCGTTGTGGTCGGAGAACACCGAGGGGAACTGCGTCAGCAGGGCGACGCCCTCGTCGAGGGTCAGCGGCGTGCGGCCGGCCGACCGGATCATCGGCAGCGCGTCGTCGGGCCGGACGTTCAGTGTCTCGGGCCCCGTGCCGACGTCGAGCAGGAGGTACACCGGCGAGGCGGGCACCTCGATCGCCGTCGATGGTCCGGTAGGTCGCCAGCTCGTCGTGCATGTCGGTCCAGCCCTGCCGGCCGCGGACCGTGATCCGTTCGACCGCCGAGACGGTCGGGACCAGCGCGGCGGTCACCACGAGCAGCAGGGGGTAGCCGGCTCCACCGTGAGCGGGTAGGTCGTCGAGCAGGGCGTGCAGCCGGTCGACGTACGTCTGGAGCCCGAGGGGTAGCCGAGCTCGGTCAGTCGGGCGGCCTGGCGGTCGAGCTCGTCGTGCATGCGCCACTCCGGGTCGTCTCGAGGCTCGCTCCGCTCGCAAGCGTGACTGGCGAAGGCTCAACGGGGTACACCTGCGCAGAGTTCCCGCCGTGCTCGTCCGGCGTGGGGACGGGGGGTTCACAGAAACTGTAACTTTGAGTTACATTTTCTCGTCCGGCCCAGAGAAGGGAACGCTGCATGGCAGAGCGCACCGCGACACGTCTCGACTGGCAACGGGTCCGCGACGTCGCGAGCCGGCTCACCACACCGCTGCACCCGGACGACTACCTCTCGCTGATCAACCCCCTGTGGTCCTCGCGCGAGCTGCGCGGCCGCATCGAGGAGGTCGTCCCGGAGACCGAGGACGCGGCGACGCTGACCATCCGGCCGGGCTGGGGCTGGTCCTTCGAGCACGAGGCCGGGCAGTACATCGGCATCGGGGTCGAGATGGGCGGCCGCTACCACTGGCGGTCCTACTCGCTCAGCTCGGTCCCCCTGCGCGGCAAGGGCACCATCACCATCACGGTGCGGGCGATGCCGGAGGGGTTCCTCTCCGACCACCTGGTGCGGGGTCTCGCGCCGGGCACGATCGTCCGGCTCGCTGCGCCGGCGGGTGCGTTCACGCTGCCGAACCCGCCACCGGCCAAGACCCTGTTCCTGGTCGCCGGCAGCGGCATCACCCCGGTGATGTCGATGCTGCGCACCCTCGACCGGCGCGACACGATGCCGGACGCCGCTGGTGATCTACTCCTCGCCCACCGAGGACCGGATGATCTTCCGCGACGAGCTGCGGCAGCTGCACGACAAGCACCCGACCCTTCGCGTCGTCGAGCGGTTCACCGACCGGGAGGGGATGTTCGCCCTCCCCGAGCTCGAGGCCACCTGCCCGGACTGGCGCGAGCGCGGCACCTGGGCCTGCGGTCCGGCGCCGATGCTCGACGCGTGCGAGGAGTTCTGGGAGGACGCCGGCCTCGAGGACCAGCTCCACCTCGAGCGGTTCTCCCTCGAGCTCGGCGACAGCGACGCCGAGGGCGGTGTGATCACCTTCGCCAACTCCGGCAAGCAGGTCGAGGTGGACGGCGCGACCACGCTGCTGGAGGCCGGCGAGAAGGCCGGCGTCGGGATGCCCTACGGGTGCCGGATCGGCATCTGCCACACCTGCACGCTCACCCTCGCCTCGGGGCGCATCAAGGACCTGCGCAACGGCGAGGAGCACCAGGAGCCCAACGAGTCCGTCCAGACCTGCGTCACCGCCGCGTGCGGCGACGTGACCCTGAACATCTAGAGCAGAGGAGACAGCCACATGGCGATCTCGGACGTCAAGGAGTACACCCACCTCTCGTCAGCGCAGGTGGAGGAGCTCGGCCGCGAGCTCGACGCGATCCGTGCGGAGATCGAGGAGTCGCGCGGCGCCGCCGACGCGGCGTACATCAACCGGCTGATCACCATCCAGCGACGCCTCGCGGCAGCAGGCCGCGTGACGCTGTTCGCCAGCAGGTACAAGCCCGCCTTCTTCGCGGGCACGGCCATGCTCGGGATCGCCAAGATCCTGGAGAACATGGAGATCGGCCACAACGTCATGCACGGCCAGTGGGACTGGATGAACGACCCGGAGATCCACTCCAGCAACTGGGAGTGGGACACCGCGCAGCCCGCCGAGCAGTGGAAGCACTCGCACAACTACGTGCACCACCAGTTCACCAACGTGCTCGGCCACGACAACGACATCGGGTACGGCGTGCTGCGGATGGCCCGCGAGCAGAAGTGGCACCCCGCCAATCATCGGGCAGCCGGTCTACAACGCCCTGCTGGCCCTGCTGTTCCAGTGGGGCGTCGCGCTGCACGACCTCGACCTCGAGGCGATCCGCAAGCGCCGCAAGGACCCCAAGGAGATGAAGCGGCAGCTCAAGCAGATCGGCAGGAAGGTCCGCCGGCAGTTCGCCAAGGACTACGTCGTCTACCCGCTGCTGTCCGGACCGAACGCGCTGACCACGATGAAGGCCAACGCGACCGCGAACCTGATGCGCAACGTGTGGTCCTACCTGATCATCTTCTGCGGGCACTTCCCTGACGGGGCGATGCACTTCACGGAGGAGGAGATCGAGGACGAGACGCGCGCGGAGTGGTACCTCCGCCAGATGCTCGGCTCCGCCAACTTCGAGGGCGGCCCGCTGCTGCACGTCATGTCGGGCAACCTCGGGTTCCAGATCGAGCACCACCTCTTCCCGGACCTGCCGAGCAACCGCTACGCGGAGATCTCCGTGAAGGTGCAGGACATCTGCCACCGCTACGGCATCCCTACACGACCGGTCCGCTGCACCACCAGTACGCCCAGGTGCTGCGCACGATCCACAAGCTCGCGCTGCCCAACGGGATGACGTCCGACGACTCCCCCACGCCGCCGCCGAGCCCCATCGACGCGCGGTCGCCGGCTGACCGACGCCGAGCGTCCGACGCGTCGGCTCGAGACCGGCGCGTGGTCGAAGCTCAGGTCGGCATGACCGTGCTGCCGCAGCCGCTCGCGGAACGGCCCCGGGACGCGACGTACGACGTCCCGGTGCCGTTCGCGTGCGGCGAAGCGCTCGGCCCGCCGCTGAAGAAGCTGGTGCTCCAGTGCGCACTGAGCCGGATCTGCGGGCTGTGCGGGCGGTCGCTGTCGTGGGGCGTGACGTTCGTCGGCTCCTTGGAGGAGGCGACGGCCAACGCCTTCCACTTCCCTCCGCTGCACGAGGCCTGCGCCGAGGCGGCCCTGGAGCTCTATCCCCGGCTCGGCGTGGCCGTGCTCGGCCAGGGCGTACGCGTCGACGAGTGGGCCCTCGTCGTGACCGGCGGCTTCGAGCTGGTGCGGCCGACGTCGCGCGACGGCGACATGCGGGTGCACTTCAGCGCCAACTCCGTCAGCGACCGGAGGACCGTCACGTCCGCCTGAGGCCGGATCCTGTGACATAGGCTCCGCCCCTGTGAGCCCCGAGAACGCCGAGTCCCCGGCGTACGACGTGCGGGTGGCCGCCTTCACGGAGCTGGACTCCCGCACGGCCTACCTGCTCTGGGCGCTGCGCGAGTCCGTGTTCGTCGTGGAGCAGGCGTGCGCCTACCAGGAGCTGGACGGGCGCGACCTCGAACCGGGCACGCGGCACCTGTGGGCGCAGGTCGACGGCGAGCCGGTGGGCTACCTCCGGATCCTCGACGAGGGCGACCACGCCCGGATCGGTCGCGTGCTCGTCGTCGCCTCACACCGCGGCGCCGGCCTCTCGGGCGTGCTGATGCGGGCCGCGCTCGACGTCGTGGGCGAGCGGGCGTCGGTGCTGGACGCGCAGACGCCGCTGGCCGGCTGGTACGCCGGCTTCGGCTACGTCCCGGACGGTGCCGCCTTCGTCGAGGACGGCATCCCGCACACCCCCATGCGCCGTCCCGCCGAGTAGCGGTTCACCCCGTCGACCTGCGTGCGGGTGATCTGGCCGCGGGCGGCGAGCAGGTCGAGGTGTGCCATCGTCTCCATCGACGCGAGCGCCGCGTTGAACACGTCGAGGTCGTCCATCCGCCGCGCGTGCCGGGTCCAGGGCAGGTCCACCGCGACGTCGTACGCCGTGTCCCGTCCCGCCACCACCGATGCGAGGCACAGCGCGAGCCGGTCGTCGTGGTGCGCCACCAGCTCGTCGATGCGGGCGTGCGTGGACGCGGTGACCGCCCCGTGCGCCGGCAGCAGACGCAGGTCGGGCATCGCGCGCACCTTCGCGAGCGACGCGAGGAAGTCGCCGAGCGGCTGGTCGGCCTGCGCCGGCTCGAAGCCGATCGACGGCGTGATGGTCGGCAGCACGTGGTCCCCCGCGAACAGCAGCCCGGCCGCGAGGTCCGCGAACACGAAGTGTCCCTGGGTGTGGCCGGGGGTCGAGACCGCGTCGAGGGTGCGGGTGCCGACCGTGAGCCGCTGGTCGCCGTCGAGCCAGGCGTCGGGATCGGCGTACAGCGACAGGTCCGGCTTCTGGTCGCGCATCACCTTCTCCCACCCGCGCGCCACCCGCTCCGCCCCGGCCCGCAGGATCACCGCGACCGTCGGGTCGGAGGTCGCCCGCTCGTTCTGCACGACGTGCAGGCTGGCCTGCTCGCCGAGGCCGAGGCTGACGTGCGAGCCGAACTCTCGTCGCACGGTCAGTGCCTGGGTGTAGTGGTCGCGGTGCATGTGCGTGACGAGGAACCGGGTGATGTCCGCGGTGCGGTGGCCGATGGACGTGAGCGCCTCGTCGAGGAGCTTGCGGGACTCCTCGATCGCCCAGCCCCCGTCGACGAGGGTCAGACCCTCCTCGGTCTCGATCGCGTAGACGTTGACCGCGCGCAGCCCGTCCATCGGCAGGGGCAGCGGGATCCGGTGGATGCCGTCCGCCACCGGGTAGGCGCCGGGCTCGGTCCAGTGCGGTGCGTCGTTCACCCGGCTGAGTCTGTCAGGCGCGCCGCTCGGGCCAGCCTCGGCGTCGTGATGGTCAGCGGCCTCGAGTCATTCTCGATGACGACCAGGCCGTAGCCCTCGTCGAGGCGCACGTCGACCGTCGTACCGTCCGGTTTGGTCACCTCGACCTCCCACGTGGCTCCGTTCTCGGAGTCGCGCTCGACCGAGTTCGCGTGCCCGCCGTTCGTGAGCCTCAACGCGGCGGCCGTGGCCTGGTCGGCCTGCCGCCGGTGACGGTGTCGTCGCCGTCGTCGCTCGACGCCACCGCGACACCACCGCCCGCCACAGGGCCACCGCACCGACCCACGGCCACGAGTGCTGTGCGCTTCCTCATCGTTCTCTCCTCTCGGTTTCTCGGACCCGAGCCACCAGCGTGCCCCGGGACCGCTGAAGCCACGCTGAACGTGCGGGACCGGCGCTAGCAGAGGAGCACGCCCAGTCAGATGAGACACATCTCGTTGTAGGTGCCAGCCGTCGCTCGTAGCGTGGTCGGTGATGACGATCGGGAGCACCGCCGAGGGCCTGACCTCCGGGAGCAGCGAGCTGCGGCGGCTCAACGTCGCCATGCTCTTCGCGGCCCTCGCCGCGTTCGGCCTGCTCTACTCCACGCAGGCCCTGCTGCCGTCCATCGGCGCGAGCTTCGGCGTCGGCCCGACCGCGTCCAGCCTGACCGTGTCGGCCGCGACCGGCGCGCTGGCGCTGGCGATCCTGCCGCTGTCCTCGGTGGCCGAGTCGGTCGGCCGGGTGCCGGTGATGCGGGCCGGTCTCCTGCTGGCCTGCCTGTTCACGTTCGTCGCCGCGGCCGCGCCGTACTTCTGGCTGCTGCTGGTCGCCCGCGGCCTCGTCGGCGTGGCGCTGGCCGCGGTCGTCGCCGTCGCGGTGGCCCACCTCGGCGACGAGGTGCATCCGGCCGAGCTCGGCACGGCGATCGGCGTCTACGTCGCGGGCAACACGCTCGGTGGGATCTCCGGCCGGCTGATCCCGGGCCTGGTCGAGGAGAGCCTGTCGTGGCGCGCGGCGGTAGCCCTGCTCGGCGTGGTCGCGCTGCTCGCGGCCATCACGTTCACCCGGCTGCTCCCCGCGGCCCGGCGTACGACGAACGGGGCGGACCCGGCCAGCGCACGCGAGCACGTCGGCGCCGTGCGCGACCTGCTGCGTGACGGCAGCATCGTGCGGCTGTGCCTGCTGGCGTTCCTGCTGATGGGCGGCTTCGTCGCCTGCTACAACTACCTGACGTTCCGGCTGGAGGCGGCGCCGCTCGGGCTGTCGACGACGGTCACGTCGCTGCTGTTCCTGGCCTACCTCGCGGGCACGGTCAGCTCGCCGCTGGCCGGCCGGCTCTCGGACCGGTTCGGCCGGCGGCGGCTCGCCCTGTCCGGCATCGGGATCTCGCTGGCCGGCCTGGCGCTGATGCTCCCGGACCACCTCGCGACGATCACCGTGGGGCTGCTGGTCTTCACGGCCGGCTTCTTCGCGACGCACTCGGTGGCGAGCTCCTGGGTGTCCTCGTTGGCGGCAGGCCGCACGGGGCCAGGCCGCGGCGATGTACCTGCTGGCCTACTACCTCGGCTCCAGCGCCTTCGGTGCGCTGATCGGCTTCGCCTACCAGTACGACGGGTGGCCGGCCGCCGCGGCGGCGATCGCCGTGCTGTTCGTGCTCGGCGCCGTCACCGTGCTCGGGATCCCACGACCGGCCCGGGCGCGCTGACCGGCCGGCTCGTCCTTCGTACGACGAGCCACACGGCCAGCGCGCACACGGCCGCACCGGGCAGCGCGAGGAGACCGGGACGGGTGCCGAACATCAGGAAGGCCCAGAGCGCTGTCGTCGGCGGAGTCAGGAACAGCAGCGTGCTGACCCGCGTCGCGCCGCTGCGACGGAGCACGAGCAGGTAGGACCCGTAGCCGCCGAACGTCGACAGGGAGACCACCCACAGCACCGACCACCAGAACCGCGGGTCGGCCGGAGGCCGGACGTGACCGTCGATCGTCGCGAGGGTCATGAAGAAGACCGCGGCGGTGATGGTCTGCACGGTCAACGACTCGAGCAGCGAGACGGGCAGCGCCAGCCGACGCTCCAGGACCGTGCCGGCCGCGAGCGAGGCCATGCCGCCGACGACGAGGGCGTAGGCGAGCAGCCCGGCCGCACCCGCGCCCAGGTCGCCCGCCACGACGAGCGCGACGCCGACCACACCGAGCACCAGGCCGACCCGCTGCTTGACGCTGGTCGTCTCACCGAGCACGGGGGCGGCGAGCACCGCGACCAGCAGGGGCTGCAGGGCGGCGACCAGGGCCGCCGTCCCCGGTGGCACGCCGAGCCCGACGCCGGTCACCACGCCGCCGAGGTAGAGGCACTGGCACAGCACGCCGATCAGCGCGAGCCGCGGCCAGGTCCGGCGGTTCGGGCGGATCCCCCTCAGCGCCGCCCACGTGCAGACGATCAGCGCGGCGGCGACGTACCGCCAGCCGAGCAGCGTGTCCGAGGGGGCGAACCGGGTGCCGAGCTCGGCACCGATGAAGCCGGAGCTCCACATCACCACCAGCAGCGTCGCGGCCAGCCCGTCGAGTCGTCTCACCAGGACAGGTAACCACACCGGTCGGTATACTCGCAGTGGACCGCCAGGAGGCGAGATGAGCCCACTACCTGTCGCGACCACGGTCGACGACGTGATGACCCCTGCCGGCGCGCGGCTTCTCGACACCGCCAGCCGGCTCTTCTACGAACGCGGCATCCGCAGCGTCGGCGTCGAGCTGATCGCGGAGGACGCGGGCACCACGAAGAAGACGCTCTACGACCGGTTCGGGTCGAAGGACGCGCTGGTCGTGCTCTACCTCCGCCGCCGCGCCGCGCTCTGGCAGCAGCGAGCCCTGGCCCACCTGTCGCAGCATCCCGAGCCCGGACCCGAGCGGATCCTCTCCGTCTTCGACGCCCTCGGCGGCTGGCTCGACCGGCAGGAGCGGGGCTGCGCCTTCGTGAACGCGTACGCCGAGGTGGGCGGCACCGACCACCCGGCCCTGCCGCTGATCCGGGCCGAGAAGGCCTGGATGCGCGAGCTGTTCACGGCGCTGGCCGACGAGGCGGGGTACGACGACAGCGCCCGATGTGGCGCGCAGCTGCACCTGCTCTACGAGGGCGCGGTGGTGGCGCTCACCGCGGGCGACGAGCAGGACGCCCTGGAGCACGCGCGCGACGCGGCGCAGCGGCTACTCGTCGCGGCCTGACGCGAGCCGGGCGCGCTCCTCGATCTCGTGGCGGCGCATCAGCGGCACCCCGGACTCGTGCCACACGTGCGGCAGGCCGCCGGACTCGACGTGCTGGCGCACCACCATCGGCGAGACCCGCAGGATGCGGGCGGCCTGGCCGACGGTGACCCAGTAGGACCCACGGTCGCGTGCATGGCGACGCCAGTCGTAGTAGACGACGGCCAGCGCCTCGACCTCACCCGGTGTGACGCGCCGTCCGGCGAGCAGGCGCGCCGCCTCCTCCGGCGTACAGCCGAGGACGTGGACCGGGTCGAAGACCTTCTGACTCATCATGGACACCCCGGGAGACGACATGCGCCAACCTTCATTCGAGCCGAGCTCCCAGCGTAGGCGCAGCGTCGCGGCCGGGTAAAGGCCCTCAGGCAGCCGCCGTGGCGGGAGCCGTCCGCTCCAGCGCACCGGCCACCACGTCGAGCACGTCGCCGACCAGGTGCACGGTGACGGCCTCGAGGACGTCGGCCGGAACGTCGTCCAGGTCGGCCTCGTTGCGCTGCGGCAGGAACACCTCGGTCAGCCCGGCGCGCTGGGCCGCGAGCAGCTTCTGCTTCGCACCACCGATCGGGAGGACCCGACCGTTCAGGGTGACCTCACCGGTCATCCCGACCTCGCCGCGCACCGGCCGGCCGGTCGCGAGCGAGACCAGGGCGGTCACCATCGTGACACCGGCGCTGGGACCGTCCTTGGGGACGGCGCCCGCCGGGACGTGCACGTGGATGTTCCGGTCCAGGACCGCCGGGTCCACGCCGAGCTGCTCCGCGTGCGAGCGGACGAAGGACAGCGCGATCTGCGCGGACTCCTTCATCACGTCGCCGAGCTGTCCGGTCAGGGTGAGCCGCGGCTCGCCCCCTCCGCCACCCGAGGCCGACGCCTCGATGAAGAGCACGTCACCGCCCAGTCCTGTCACGGCGAGCCCGGTCGCGACGCCGGGCACGGAGGTGCGCTCGTGCGACTCGGGGGTGAACCGGGGCCGGCCGATGAGGTCCTTGAGGTTGCCCTCGTCGACCGTGATCGGCCCGTCCTCGGTGGCCAGCCTGGTCGCCGCCTTGCGCAGCGCCTTGGCGACGAGCCGTTCCATCTGACGCACGCCCGCCTCGCGGGTGTAGCTGCCGGCGAGCTCGCGCAGCGCCGCATCGGTGACGGTCACCTCGTCAGCGGTCAGCGCGGCCCGCTCGAGCTGACGGGGCAGCAGGAAGTCACGCGCGATGGCGACCTTGTCGTCCTCGGTGTAGCCGTCGAGGGTGACCAGCTCCATCCGGTCCAGCAGCGCCGACGGGATCTGCTCGACCACGTTGGCGGTGGCGATGAACAGCACGTCGGACAGGTCCAGGTCGAGCTCGAGGTAGTGGTCGCGGAAGGTGTGGTTCTGCGCCGGGTCGAGCACCTCGAGCAGCGCGGCCGCCGGGTCGCCGCGGTAGTCCGCGCCGACCTTGTCGACCTCGTCGAGCAGCACGACCGGGTTCATCGAGCCGGCCTCCTTGATGGCCCGCACGATGCGGCCGGGAAGCGCTCCGACGTACGTCCGCCGGTGCCCGCGGATCTCGGCCTCGTCGCGGATGCCACCGAGGGCGACCCGGACGAACTTCCGGCCGAGGGCCCGGGCGACGCTCTCGCCGAGGGAGGTCTTGCCGACACCGGGAGGACCGGCCAGCAGGATCACGGCGCCGGAGCCCCGCCCTCCGATGACCTGGAGGCCACGCTCGGCGCGGCGGGCCCGGACCGCGAGGTACTCCACGATCCGCTCCTTGACCTCGTCGAGGCCGTGGTGGTCGGCGTCGAGCACCTCGCGGGCCGCCCGGACGTCGTCGATGTCCTGCGTGGTCACCGCCCAGGGCAGCTCGAGCACGGTGTCCAGCCAGGTGCGGATCCAGGCGGTCTCGGGGCTCTGGTCGCTGGAGCGCTCGAGCTTGTCGACCTCGCGCAGCAGCGCCTCGCGCACCGCGTCGGGCACGTCGGCCGCCTCGACGCGGGCGCGGTAGTCGTCCGATCCTTCCGGCTCGCCGTCGCCGAGCTCCTTGCGGATCGCGGCGAGCTGCTGGCGCAGCAGGAACTCGCGCTGGCTCTTCTCCATGCCCTCGCGGACGTCCTCGCCGATCTTGTCGGTGATCTCCTGCTCGGCGAGGTGCTCGCGGGTCCACTCGACGAGGCTGGCGAGCCGCTGCTCCACGTCGGGGGTCTCGAGCAGCTCGCGCTTGCGGTCGTTGGAGAGGTACGACGCGTAGCCGGCCGCGTCGGCGATGGCGCTCGGGTCGGTCATCTGGGTCACCGAGTCGATGACCTGCCAGGCTTCCCGGCGCTGGAGCACGGCCACGACGAGCCGCTTGTACTCCTCGGCGAGCTCGGAGGCGCGCTCGGTCACGTGCTCCTCGACGGTGTCGACCTCGACCCAGAGGGCGGCACCGGGACCGGTCACGCCGCTGCCGATGCGGCCGCGCTCCTCGGCCTTGAGGACGGCGGCGGGGGCTCCGCCGCTGAAGCGGCCGACCCGCTCGACGCTGGCGATGACGCCGTACGACGCGTAGCGGTCCTCGAGCCGGGGGGCGACGAGGAGGCGGCCGTCACCGGTGGCCCGGGCGGCGTCGATGGCGGCCTGGGAGGACTCGTCGAGGGCGATCGGCACGACCATCCCGGGCAGGACGACGAGGTCGGAGACGAACAGAACGGGCAGCCGAGTAGCCATGGGTGGCACCTTCCAGGAGTTGAGCGATACCCACTCAACCCACGTCCCCGGCCGCCTGTTCCGTCGTTCTCCCAGGGCGAACAGACCTCTACTTGTCCGCGGGCTCGCCGCGGCTCTCGCGCAGCTCGCGTCCCCGCTGGACGTCCTTCGCCTGCTTCTTGTCGGCCTTCTCGATGTTGCGGGTGTCACGCGGGGGCAGCTGGACGGTCTCCTCGGCGGGCAGGCCGGCCTGCAGCTCGCGGCCCCGCTCGAGCTCGGCGTCGAGCTCGGCCCCGAAGAGCAGTGCGAGGTTGGTGATCCAGAGCCAGAGCAGGAAGACCACGACGCCGGCGAGCGTGCCGTAGGTCTTGTTGTACGACGCGAAGGTGGCGACGTACAGGCCGAACAGGGCCGACGCGATGATCCAGACGACGATCGCGAGGACCGCGCCGACGCTGATCCAGCGGAACTTCGGCTGCTTGACGTTGGGGGTCGCGTAGTAGAGCACCGCGACGATGAAGACCACCACGGCCAGGATCACCGGCCACTTGGCGATGTTCCAGACCGTCACGGCCGTCGACCCGATACCGATCGCGTTGCCGACGGCCGTGGCCGCGGGCCCGGTCAGCACCAGCGCGAGGGCGACGAGCGCGACGAGGACCAGCGAGATGACGGTGACCAGGAGCATCACGGGACGGAGCTTCCAGAACGGCCGGCCCTCGCGGATCTCGTACATCCGGTTCATCGCGCGGCCGAAGGACCCGACGTACCCCGAGGCCGACCAGAGCGCGGTCGCGAGGCCGATGACGAACGCGATCCCGGCGGCCTGGGGCTGCTTGGCCATGTCCGTCAGCGGACCCTCGATCGTCGAGACCATGGAGCCGGCCCCGACCTGCTTCGCGATGTCGAGCAGCGTCTTGACGGTCTGCGGGCCCTGGCCGACCAGCCCGACCAGCGACAGCAGGGCGATCACCGCGGGGAACAGCGCGAGCACCGCGTAGTAGGTCAGCGCGGCGGCCAGGTCGGTGGACTGGTCCTTGGAGAACTCGCGCGCCGTCTTGCGCAGGACGTAGCCCCAGGACGGCTTCGTCAGCTGGGCGGGCGAGTCGGGCTTGTAGTCGGACTCCGGCTGCGGCGCGTTCTCGCGCTTCTCGGTGGCGTTGCTCATCTGGCGTCGGTGCCCCCTGCGTGCCTGCGCAAACGGTGAGCCGGACCTCACCCCTCCGTGAGCAGCCGGAGCACCAGTGCCAGCGGCGGCCAGGACGTGCGTCCGCGCCGCGTCACGGCGTAGGCGCGCAGGGCGACGCGGGGGTCGCGCAGCGCCAGCACCCGCACCCCGTCGGCGAGCGGCCGGGCCTGCGGGAGCAGTCCGACGCCCAGGCCGGCCACGATGAGGTCCTCGACCAGCTCGAGGCTGTCCGCGCGGTGCACGACCCGCGGCACGAAGCCGGCCTGCGAGGCGATCCGCCGCACCCCCTCGAGGTCGGAGTTGTTCCGCGAGTTCACGATCCAGTCGCTGTCGCGGTAGTGGCCCACCACGTCTGCCGACCTCCCGCGCACCACCGGGTCGCCGGCCGGTACGCCGAGCCCCCAGTCCGCCTCCCAGAGCGGGACCGGCTCGAGGGTGGCGTCGAAGCTGGCCGGCGCCAGGTCGAAGTCGTAGGTCAGCGCGAGGTCGATGTCGTCGGCCGCCAGCAGGTCGAGGCACTCGGCCGGCTCGTGCTCGAGGATCTGCAGGCGCACGTCGGGATGGCTGACCGCGAGGCTGCGTACGACGGGCATCAGCGACTGCCGCACGGCGGTGGCGAACGCCGCGACGCGCACCGTGCCCGCGGGCTCCGCCGAGGGGTCCAGGTCGAGCCGTGCCGCCTCCAGGGCGGCGAGGACCGTCACCGCGTGGTCCGCGAGGCGACGACCGGCAGGGGTCAGCCGGACCCGGCGCCCGTCGGCCTCGATCGAGCTGGGTACCGGCCTCGCGGGACAGCACCGCGATCTGCTGCGAGACCGTGGACGTGGTCACGTGCATGACCTCGGCGACCTCCCGCATCGACCCGAGGCGGGACAGCTCCAGCAGCAGCTCGAGCCGGCGGGGGTCCATGGCGGTCATTGTTCACGTTTCCCGAACGGTATGTCCACACATCTCACGTGGACGCGAACGGTTGTCTGGGGCTCTACTGGACCACATGACCACTGCCGCCCACGCCTCCGCCGCCAGCCGAGCCGGCACGGGGATGGCCGTCGCCTCGATGCTCTGCGTGCAGCTCGGCCTGGCCGTCTCCGTCGGGCTCTTCGACCGGATCGGACCGGAGGGCGCGGCCTGGCTCCGACTCGCGTGGGCCGGCGTCATCGTGCTGGTGCTGGTGCGGCCCCGGCGCAGCGACCTGACCCGGCGCGGCCTGCTCGCCGGCGTCGCTCTGGGCGTTGTCACGGCCGGCGTCACGATGCTGTTCATGGCCGCCGTGGCCCGCCTGCCCCTGGGCACGGCGAGCGCCCTGGAGTTCCTGGGTCCGCTCGGCGTGGCGGTCGCCCGGAGCCGTGGCGGACGCCTGCTGCTCTGGCCGCTGCTCGCGGGCGTCGGCGTCGCGCTGCTCACCGAGCCGTGGCGTGGCGAGGTGGACCTGGTCGGCGTGGCCTTCGCCCTGGGCGCGGCCACCTGCTGGGCGGCGTACATCCTGCTCACCCAGGCGGTCGGCGACGAGCTCTCCGGCCTGCACGGGCTGGCCGTCTCGCTGCCGGTGGCCGGCCTGGTCGCCACCGCGGTGGCGGGACCCTCCACGCTGCCTGCCCTGACCTGGCAGCTGGTGGTCATCGGTCTCGGGCTGGCCGTGCTGCTGCCCGTCGTACCGTTCAGCCTCGAGATGCTGGCGCTGCGACGCCTGACGACCTCCGCGTTCGGCACGTTGATGAGCCTCGAGCCGGCGTTCGCCCTGGTGATCGGACTGCTTCTCCTGCACCAGACTCCCGGGCTGTGGCCGGTGCTGGGCATCGCGTTCGTCGTGGCGGCCGGCGTCGGCGCGGAGCGCACCGGCGCGCGGCACGACCTGGACCCCTGCGAGACTGACGAGGTACGGCGCGACCCCCTCGTCGTGTGAGTCCTACGGTTCGGAGCCCCGATGAGCTGCACGCTTCGAGGAGCTCGACTGGCGCCAGACGCCGATGGGCGAGATCAGCCTCCGGCGGCGGCGCGAGCCGACCCTCGACGTGGACGTCTTCGAGGTGCGGCTCGGCGACGAGTACCTCATGTCCAGCCTGTTCACGGTCGCGGAGATCGAGCTGTCACGACTCGGCCTGGCGGCGCACGACGGTGACCGCCTCGACGTGCTGGTCGGCGGGCTCGGGCTCGGCTACACCGCCGTCGCGGCGCTCGAGGACCCGCGCGTCGCCGCGCTGACCGTCGTCGAGGCGCTGCCCGAGGTCGTGGACTGGCACCAGCGGCGGCTGCTTCCGGTGGCCGACACCCTCGTCTCGGACGAGCGCACCCGCCTGGTCACGGCCGACTTCTTCACCACGGTCGGCGCCGGGCTGCCCGTGGACGCGAGCGACCCGGAGCGGACCTACGACGCGCTGCTCGTCGACATCGACCACAGCCCGCGACACGTCCTGCACCTGAGCCACGCGGTGTTCTACAGCGCGGCGGGGCTGCGCCGGATGCGCAGGCGGCTCAGGCCTGGCGGCGTCTTCGCGCTGTGGTCGGACGACCCGCCGGACGAGGACTTCGTCGCCCTGCTGCGGGGTGAGTTCGACGACGTCGCGGCGCACGTGGTGCCGTTCGACAACTTCCTCACCGGCGGGACGTCGTCCAACACCGTGTACGTCGCCCGCTGAACCGTCACGCGCGCTGCGCCGGGACGACCGTGGGGGCGTCGAGCTCACCCTTGCGCAGGCGGTACACCTGGAGCCGCAGGTCGTAGTACTTCTCGGTCTCGCCGACCCACTCCATGCCGACCCGCTGCGCGGTGGCTGCGCCGCGGCCGTTCTGGGTGCGCACGACGGCGAACAGCTCCTCGACCCCCGAGGCGAATGCGTGGTGCGCGACCGCGTGGCCGGCCTCGGCGGCGTACCCCTGGCCCCAGGCGTGCGGTGCCAGCTGCCAGGCCACCTCGAGGTCGTCGCCCTCGGGAGGCAGCGGGAGCACCGCGACTCCCCCGACCAGCTCCTCGCTGCCGGTGTGCACGACCGCCCAGCGCCCCTGGGGCGGGGCGAGGTCCTCGCCGTGCCCAACGCTCGATGAGCGCGCGCATCGCGTCGGCGTCGGATGACCCGGTCCATGGCCGGGCTGAGCCAACGGGCGACATCCTCGGTGCCGTAGACCGCGAGCGCTGCCTCGGCGTCCTCGACGTCCCAGGGGCGCAGCGTGAGTCGCGGCGAACGGATCCGGCCGTCCTCGACGGTGACCACGTGCTCACGCTGCACGGTGCACCTCGATGGCCACCCGGTCCGGGTAGAAGGCCGCATGGTCCTTGATCGCCGCTACGGCGTCGTGCGGCGTCGGGTAGAACCACAGCGCGGCAGGCGCGACGTCCTCCCCGACCTCGATCGAGTAGTAGGACGCCTCACCCTTGAAGGGGCAGTACGTCGCGTGGTCGCTCGGCCGCAGGACGGTCGGGTCGACGTCCGCAAGCGGGATGTACTGCACCGCGGGGTAGGACGCCTCCTGGAGCGTGATGGCGTTCGTGGTGTCGGCGATGACCCGGCCGCCGAGTGTCACGGTGACCCGCGCGCCCGTCGCCTCGAGGGTGATCGGGTGGCGCGGGCCGGGAACGAGAACCTTCTTGAGCGTCATACCGGTCCCCAACGCCGTCGTCCGCGGACTCATTCCGGCCCGCCTACCATGATCTGGTTTCTGGCAAGCACACACTCGGACCGAAGGGCACCCGTGATCGCAGGCAGGTACACGCTCGACCGGGAGATCGGCCGTGGCGGCATGGGGAGGGTCTGGCTCGGCATCGACGAGGTGCTCGGGCGCGAGGTGGCGCTCAAGCGGATCGGCCTGCTGCCCGGGGAGGACGGCACCGACCTCGCCCGCGCCGAGCGTGAGGCACGCCTGGCTGCCCGGCTCAGCCACCCGCACGTGGTCGCCGTCCTCAACCTCGTGGTCGACGCCGAGACCGACTCCCGCTGGCTGGTGATGGAGTACGTCGACGGCAGCACGCTGAGCCAGCTCGTCCGGCAGGAGGGCAGGCTCTCACCCGACGAGGCGGCGCCCCTGATGTGGCAGGCGGCCGACGCCCTCGTGGCGGCCCATGCAGCAGGCATCGTGCACCGGGACGTGAAGCCGTCGAACATCCTGGTCGACCACCGTCGCCAGGTGAAGCTGACCGACTTCGGCATCGCCCGGATCTCCACCGACCCCGCGCTCACGCAGACGGGACTGGTCACGGGCTCGCCGGCCTACCTGGCTCCGGAGGTGGCGACGGGACAGCGGGGCGACGAGGCCGTCGACGTGTGGTCGCTGGGTGCCACCTTGTTCTACGTCCTGTCGGGCCGGCCGCCCTACGACATGGGCGCCAACGTGCTCAGCGGGCTCTACCGCATCGTCAACGAGGACCCACCCCGCCTGGCCGACGCCGGCTGGATGGCGCCGCTGCTCGAAGGGACCATGGCCAAGGACCCGTCGCTGCGGTGGACGATGGTGCAGGTCCGCGACTTCCTCGCCGACCCGGCCGGAGCAGCTGCTGCCGACCCGGCCGACGGCAACGGCCGAGGTGCCCCGACCAGCGGCAGCCCCGGTGCCCGCGCCTTCGCGACGTCTCTCCCGCCCGCTCGTCATCGGGATGCTCGTCGGCGTCTCGTTGTCCCTCGTGCTCGGACTGGTGCTGTTCGCTGCCCTCTCCCGCCGGGAGCCCACGGGGGACAGCGCCGCGGACGGCCCGTCGGCAGGCCACTTCCAGCCGAGGGACGGCGACGCAGCCGAGCCAGGCCGCCGAGGTCCCGGAGCCCACCGCGCGCGGGATGGAGTCGTTCATCCGGGACTACGTCGCCACGGTGGCCTCGAACCCGGACGCCGCCTGGCGGATGCTGACCCCGAAGTTCCAGCGGGAGAGCGGCGACCTCGACACCTACCGGAGGTTCTGGAGCGGCGTCGGTGACGGCCGGATCCTCGACATCTCCGCCGACCCCGGCACGTTGGTGGTCAGCTACCGCGTCCGCTTCGACAACTTCGGCACCGGCCGCCGGCCGACCGTCCTGGACCTGAGGTTCGACCGAGGGCGCTACCGCATCAACGGAGAGCGCACCGAGGGATTCGTCCCCGCCGGGTGACCGGAGCGGGGCGCCGTGACGATCTGGACCCTGGACGGACCGGAGGTCTAGGTTGGGTTGCGAACGAGGTCGGGTCCCCACCCGCGGCCCGCCCAGACCCCGCAGTTCTCAGCGGCCTCGTCACGATCGCGGGCGGCAGGCTGGAGCGGTGACATGCCTCCCTGGTGGCGCCGGGGTCTCGACCGCGAGCTGGCACGGCTGCGCAAGGACGGCCGGGCCTCCGTGCTGTGGTCGCTGCGGATCACCTTCGCCGCCGTTGCGAGCTATGTCGTGGCCACCCTCTTCTTCCCGGGCACCCAACCGCTGCTCGCACCGCTGACCGCGATGCTCGTCGTGCAGGTCACCCCGGTCTCCCTGCTCGCGAGCGGCATCGACCGCGTGGTGGCCGTGGTGGCCGGCGTCTCCCTCGCGGTGGGGTTCGCCGCCGTCGTGCCCCTCGAGTGGTGGAGCCTCGGCCTGCTCATCCTCGTCTCCATCACGATCGGCCAGGCGCTGCGCCTGCGCTCGAACCTCATCGAGGTCGCGATCAGCGGCATGCTCGTGCTCGGCGTCGGCTCGCTGGCTGCGGACTCCGCGGCCTGGCAGCGGATCGCGGAGACGCTGGTGGGCGCGGCGGTGGGCATCGCGGCGAACCTGCTGTTTCCGCCGCAAGGTCGCCATCGACGACGCCGGCCGGGCCATCGACGGGCTGGCCGATGCGGTGAGCGAGCTGCTGAGCCAGGGCCGCCGACGAGCTGACCGAGCGTGGTGGACGACGGTCGTGACGTCGCGCCGTACGCACGGGCCTGGCTGGACGACGCGCGGCGCATCACCCACGACATCCCCCAGGTCGGGGCCGCCCTCCTGCACGCCGAGCAGGGCCGTCGTCTCAACGTCCGCGCCGTCGGCACGCCCGGACGTGGGACCGGGCCTCCGGCAGGGGCTGGAGGCGCTGGAGCACTCGGCGGTCGCGATCCGCGGGATGTTCCGCGTCGTTGGTGGACGCGACGTACGGCGCGACCTGGCTCGACGACGAGAGCGCCGACGGACGTGCTCCTCGGGCTCGCCCAGACGTTCCGGGAGATGGCAGCGGGCGTCGACGCGTTCGGGCAGCTGGTGCGCGACGAGGCCGATGCCGCGAACCACATGAACCCCGCCGACGTGCAGGTCCTCCGTGAGGCGCTCGAGGGACTGCACGAGGCACGCGCCCGGCTCGACGACCTGGTCCTGGCCACGTCCGACTCCCGAGCTGCTCGAGCTGCACGCGGCCGTGCTCTCGACCGTCAAGCGGCTGCTGCGCGAGATGGACCTCGACGAACGCATGCGCCGACAGGTCCGGATGATGCGACCCACCCGACCCCGCCGCTCGGCCACGCCCGCGCCGACCAGCGGACCGAGCGCCTCCCGCGAGCCCACTGCCGATGCCGAGACGCAGGTGCTGCCGCAGGTTCCCGACGACCGTCGGCGCGGGCACCGTCCCTGAGCCGGCTCGCGGGTACGCTCGAGGCACCATGGAGGAGAACAAGGCACGCCGCGTCGTGGACGCCCTGCGCGAACGCGGCACGAACGCCGAGCTGGCCCGCGTCGGTGTCTACCAGTTCGGGGTGAGCATCAAGCTCCTGGACGGTCGCGAGGCGACGTGGGACTCCGACGGCACGGCCGCGCTCGAAGCGCAGGTGATGCGCAACGGCGTTCTCGTCGGGTACGTCCCCGCGATCGAGGGCTCGGACGAGTACACCGAGGACCAGATCATCGACGCGATCGTGCGGACCGACTACGACAAGCCGATCGCAACCCGCCGGCCGACGGCACCTCCGCCCGCGCCGCCGCTGCCCCAGAAGGGCGGCCTCTTCCGGCGGTTCAGGGACGGCTTCCGCTACCGCTGAGGCGGGGCAGGAGGGGCCGGACGGCGCTCAGGTGCTGCCACCGCCCTGCGGATGCTCCACCGTCGCGTCGGCGCCGGGAAAGATCAGCGCCTCGTGCCCGTCCTCGTGGCGCACGAGGTACGGCGGTGCGCCGTCCTCTCCGCGGATCTCGATGATCTCGGCCAGGTGGTCGGGGCTCCCGACCGTTCGGCTGTGCACGTGCAGCCGGTCGCCCACTTGTGCATGCATGGGAACCTCCATCCGCTCACTCAGGGTCACCGAGAAATCTACCCCCGTTTGCCCTTGTCGGGTGAGGGTCCGACCAGTGATCCTCACGGGCCGCACAGGGCGGTGTCGAGGATGTCCTGCAGCGGTCCTGTCGCCATGTCCCGGCTGGCGTTCACGAGCACGACGACCTCGTGGTCGGTGTCGGGACGGGTGAAGGCAGCCGAGGAGTACCCGTCCCAGGCGCCGAAGTGGCCGACCGCGGACCCGCACGAGGTGGCGAGCTCACCCAGGCCGAGTCCGTAGCCGGAGTACACGCCCATGTCCTGGGCTGCAGGGTGCACCATCTCGGCCACCAGCGGAGCAGGCACGAGCCGGTTCCCCAGCAGGGCGCGGAAGAACGTACTGACATCGGCTGCGTCGGACACCAGGCCGCCGGCTGCCCACCCGGGGCTCAGGTCGGTGCCGCTGACGTCGCGACCGTCCACGAATCCGTGGGCCAGCGGCTCCTGCGTCCACCTCGCGCGGCTCAGGGATGCGCTGGTCATCCCCAGAGGGGTCAGGATCTCGCGGTCGAGCATCGACTCGAGCGAGGCCCCGCCGGCCCGCTCGATGACCAGACCCAGCACCTGGTAGTTCGTGTTGGAGTACCGCTGCCCCTGACCGGGAGCGAACACCGGAGGCGCGTGGGCGGCGACGGTCACCAGCTCTCGAGGGTCCACCGGTGCGTGCCGGAGGACTGCTCGCGCGGCCGGGAGATCCTCGTAGTCAGCGAGACCGCTGGTGTGCGCCAGCAGCTGTTCCACCGTGACCGACGTGGACGGGAGGAGCCCGGGCAGCCACTTCTCGACGGGATCGTCGAGGCCCATCTTGCCCGCCTCCACGAGGCGCATCGCGAGGGCGGCGACCATCGGCTTCGTGATGCTGGCGACCCGGAAGCGATCGTCGGCGGTCATGCGTGTGCGCGGTCGGGTGTCGGCGAGGCCGTCAGTCAGCACGCGTTCGCGGTCCCCGTGGCGGATGAGGACGACCATCCCCGGAACGATCCCGCTCCGCACGAGTGTCCTCATCTCGATCCGCAGGACGGGCACCTGCTGAGCCTGGGTGAACCTCTGCACCACGCTCGGTGATGGTGCCGGTGGTTCCGGGGGCGTCGGCGACGCGGAGCACGCGGTGAGCAGGAGCGTCGCGGCCACGGCTGTGGTCCGGGCGGTCAGCCCTCGGGGCACAGCCATGCGGCCATGGTTCCTCTGCGCCCGCGCGCTGTCCATGGCCCGCTCGAGCCACGCGGCACGCAGGGCCGGTCACAAGGGTTGAGCGCGGCCCCGGACCAATAGGGAGTCGGTCCGGGGCCGGCTTGCCGGCGTCGGGGGGCTGACGACCGGCGTCGCGGAGCGCTCGGGGGGACTGAGCGGATCCGCGGCATGAGTTTCCACGGATGCCATCGGCACACGGCCGGCCGGACTTGAGGGCAAAAGCGTCCTGTCTCGGCATGCGACCCGAGGATCGGTCACCGTCGGCCTAGGATCGCCGGGCCGCCCCCGCCGTGACCTCACGACGCCCCGACCCGGTGCGAGGCGGCTTTTCGGGTACGGCGGTGCGAAGGAGCGTGACCATGACTGGACAGACCGCGACATCCGACGAGCGAAGCACGAACCCGGGCCTGGCCCTCACCCACGTGCTCAGCACGGCCGTCGACGTGGCGACGAGCAAGCTGTCGCGCAAGGCCGACGAGTGGACGGACCGGCTCAACGACGTCGCCAGCCCGCCCGACGGGGGGAACGCCAAGGAGCAGGCGACCATCGACGCCGTCTCGGCCGGCATCCGGGGCAAGAACCCCGTCTGGGCCGCCTTCAAGGGAGCCTGGTCAGGCGGCTCCGCCACGGTCAGGGCCGCGATGGTGGCCGCGCTGGTGGGCCTGCTCCTGCTGGTGGTGCTGTCCCCCGTGCTGCTGCTCGTCTTCCTGCTGAGCCTGCTGGTCATCGCGGCGGTCATGAAGGCCCGTTCGGCCAAGCGGTGAGCCCCCAGGGACGGGTCCTCGTCGTCACGAACGACTTTCCCACCCGGGTCGGGGGCATCGAGTCGTTCGTGCTGGCCCTCTGTCGGGCCATGCCGCCCGACGACGTGGTCGTGTACACCGCCTCGATGCCGGGTGGCAGCTGTCACGACGCGGGTCTGCCCTTCCCGGTCTACCGCGATCCCGGACGCATCCTCCTGCCGACGCCCGCGGTGGCCCGCCGCATCAGGACCGTGATGCGCGAGCACGGCTGCGACCGAGTCCTGTTCGGCTCCAGCGTCCCGCTCGGGCTGCTCGCTCCCGCCCTGCGCCGGGCCGGCGCCAGACGACTGGTGGCCCTCACCCACGGCCACGAGGTGTGGTGGGCGCGACTCCCGGGCACTCGTGCCATGCTCCGGCGCGTGGGCGAGTCGGTGGACGTGACCACCTACGTCAGCGAGTGGTGCCACACGCGGATCCGGTCCGCCTTGTCCCCGGCCGCGCGGACGCGCATGGTGCGCCTGTCCCCCGGGGTCGACCCGGCTCGTTTCTACCCCGGGTGCGGTGGTTCATCGATCCGCGCCCGGTTCGGCTACCGCGAGACCACGCCCGTCGTGGTCTGCGTGGGTCGGCTGGTGCGTCGCAAGGGTCAGGACGCGTTGATCAAGGCCTGGCCCGAGGTGGTGGAGCGCCACCCGGACGCGCACCTGCTCCTGGTCGGGGACGGACCGGACCGGGCCCGCCTCGAGCGACTGGCGGCGAGCAGCGGCGTCCGTTCGTCCATCCGCTTCACGGGCGCGATCACCTCCGACCAGGTGCCGGCGTACGTCGACGCCGGCGACGTCTTCGCGATGCCCTGCCGGACCCGGCGGCTCGGACTCGAGGTCGAGGCCTGGGGCATCGTGTTCCTCGAGGCGCAGGCGTGCGGGCTGCCGGTCGTGATCGGCGACTCGGGCGGGGCGCCCGAGACCCTGCTCGACCCGGCCAACGGCACCGTCGTGCAGGGGTCCGCCGAGGCAGTCGCCGCGGCGGTGACCCGGCTCCTCGACACCCGGCCGGCGAACAGCCGCAACGACCGCGCGGTGCCCACGCTCCGCACCTGGACCGAAGCCGGCGAGGACCTGGCACGCCTGTGGGACTAGGCCGCCCGTCCCCTCACTCGGACAGCAGCGTCCCGAGCGGTCCGAGGTCGATGTTCAGGTCCGCGGTGGTCAGTCCGTAGCGGCTCTTGAGCTCCTCCATGGCCGACTCGAGGTGCATGAGGCCGTTGCCCAGCCCCTCGATCTGCTCGTCGGTGAGATCCCCCTGGTCGACGCGCCGGAGGGCCTGCTTCTCCATGAGCTGCCGGACCAGCTCGATGATCGTGAGCACGAGCTTGAACAGGTCTCGCTCGACGGACTCGGCGTCCGTCTCCAGGCGTTGCGGGAACAGGCGCGGCTCGTCGTTCATCGGGGCTCCACCATGTCCTCTCGGATCGACGTGATCAGCGCGTGCAGCCGGATCTGCACGAGGTCCACGCCGGCGAGCGACACCACCACGTCCCCCGCCACCACGACCCCGGTCCCGAGCAGGCGGTCGAGCAGGTCGACCAGGGCGATCTGGCCGATCGGCGACGGCTCCGCGGGTTGGACCGTCATCACTGGTCCAGCACGGCGAAGGAGTACGGCGGCCAGGGACCGCCCAGCTCGATGCGGGCGTCCGGGTGCTCGGCCATCAGTGAATGCACACGTTCCTCGAAATCGGCCCCCTCGTCGATGTCGACGAGGTACGCACCGTTCAGGATCATCGTGCCCTGGTGGCCGGTGAGCCGGGGGTCCTGCGGGGGCAGCCTGCGACTCGCCGACGACCCCGACGAGAGGTCGTCGTGGAGCTGCTCCGCCAGCTTCAACGCGTCTCCCTCGCGGTTCTCACGCGCGGCCAGCTCCTGCTTCTTCCGCTGCAGGTAGGCGGCGCCCCCTGCTGCGGCACCGCCGGCGGCCGAGGGCCGCAGCCCCTCCGCGGAAGGAGCGAATGCCTTCACGCTCCACTCCATGCGCCCCTCGACCCGGTCCAGGACGACCTCGAGGGCGTCGTACCACTCGTCCAGCCGGCGGCGCACGGCCGCGTCGTCGAGGCAGATCGTGGCCAGCCGCAGCGGCGCGGTCGGACCCAGCGCGGCCACGGCCTGGACGACGGTGTCGTGGCCCGCGGGCCACCTCCTCGAGCCAGTCCAGCCGCTCCAGGTTCTGGCGCAGCCCGTCCTCGCCGAACTCGGTCAGCCCGACGTCGCTGACCACGGCCTCGAGGCCGCGGTGCTCCACCACCTCGAGGCGCCCACCTGCCAACGCGGGCGTGGGGTCGAGCCGCGACGGGTCGAGGCCCCGGGTGATGGCGTACATGTACCGCCCTGACTCAGCCACGCGACTGTCCCTGCGGCTTGCGTTGACGCGACCCTCCACCCGAGCTCGAGGACTCACCGGGCTCCAGCTCCTCGAGCCGCTCCCTCAACCGTCGGTTCTCGTCCGCCAGCCCCTGCTCGCTGGTGGTGAGCATGGGGTCGTTGCGCCACCAGTCGATGCCCATCTCCTGGGCCTTGTCCACCGAGACGATCAGCAGTCGGATCTTGATGGTCAGCAGCTCGATGTCGAGAAGGTTCACCCGGATGTCGCCGGCGATGATGATCCCCTTGTCGAGGACGCGCTCCAGGATGTCGGCGAGGTTGGCCGGTTGGGGTGGCGCCGACCGACCGGCCGGAGCGGAGTAGGGACGACTCGACGGGACCTGGCCCGACGGCTCCGTCATCTCAGTCCTCCCCCGGGACACCCCGGGCGTAGCGGCGCAACCGCCGGTATCCCTCCAGGTCCCCGTCCTCGTCGGCCGTCACCTCGTACAGCGCAAGGATGTCGGTGGTGTCGGGGATGCGGCGCACCTCGACCACCTCCACGAGCACCTTCCACCCGTCGTCGGTGCGCTCCAGGCCCGTCACGCCCTCGGCCTCACGACCGGTGAGCTCGAGCAGCTGCGAGGCCACGGACGCCGCAACCTGCTTGGCACTGGCGCGTCTCCTCGCCGCCGCTCGCGGCGCGGTCGCGCTGTCACGGGACGGGCGCTTCCTCGGTGTGCTCCCGTCGTCGGCCGTCGCCTTCTTCGTCGTCTTTCGTGGGCTGGTGCCCTTCTCGGTCGCCACGCTCACTCCTCCCGCGGCCGGCTTCGGCCGACCATCAGACGTTCGACCAGCTCATCTTCCCAGGCGGTCGCTTCGTCGTCGTCCAGCAGCCCTTCCGCGCGCTGCCGGTCCACCTCCTCGAGCTGGGCCCGGATCGTGGCGGGGTCGTAGAACTCGTCCTCCGCCTGCCTGCGGATCTGCTCGGCCGCGGCCAGCGTCCCACGCAACGGCGCGAGAGGCAGGCCGAGCAGGCCGGTGATCAGACCCATCACGCACCGCCCACGAAGTCGTACGGCGCCATCGGGGCCCACGAGCCGCAGCCGGATCCGCTCGTGCACCTCCTCGGCCAGCGACTCGAGCTGCTCCTCGAAGTCTGCGCGCCGCTCGTCGTCGACGAGGAGGGCCACGTCGAGCACGTGGTCGACTCCGCTCCCCGCCGCGAACGACGTGTGCGGCGACGTAGGGCAACGTGGCGTCGAGAAGCACGTCGGAGTCGACCGCCCGCCTGCCCTCCATCTCCCGCGCCACGAGCTCCCCGAGCTGGACTCGCTCGCGGTAGGCCGCGTCCTCCGGGAGGTCACGCGTCAGCTCCCGGAGAGCGGCGACGTCCGGGTTCGCCGCGACGATCTCGGCGAGCACGACCGGCTCGTGGTACGTCGCCCGGAGGTTGTACTGCGCGCGTCCGGACAGCTCGTCCAGAAGGGCCGCGAAGTAGCCGGCGTCCGGCTCGAGGAGCTCCGTCACGACGCTCTCGCGGTCGGCGAGGACCGAGCCGAACTGCACGGGGACCACGACCCCCGAGGCCGCCAACGCGTCGAGCACCTCGCTGTGGGCGACGAGGTCGGCGCGGCGGCCCGGAGGGCGCTCGATCCTGATCTCGGCGACCACGGCCGCGATCGCACCGTGCTCGACGGTGCGCACCGGCGCCCGGTCGACGCCCACCAGGTCGGTGGGCACCCGTCCGGCGCCGGCGCGCACCACGCCGTACACGTAGTAGCCCGTCTGCTCGGGCTCCGCCTTGATGTCCGAGTCGCCGGCCGCTGTCATCGCGGCCGCCGTCACGCGTCCTCGGTCCGGCGGCGGCGCGTCGCCTTCTTGGCGGGCCTGCGGCTCTCGTCGTCCTCGTCGTCCGAGCCGCCGGTCAGGGCCTTCTTCACACCCTTGACCGCACCGCTCGTCTTCTTCGACGCGCCACCTTCCTGCATGTCACCGACGAACTCGCCGAGGTCCTTGCCGCCCTTCTCGTACAGGTCGAGCCGGTTCGTGGCCTCGGCGAATCGCAGGTAGGTGTCGACGCTCGCGATGACGATGCGAGCGTCGATGGTCAGCAGCTCGATGCCGACCAGCGAGACCCGGATGTAGGCGTCGATGACGATGCCCTTGTCCAGGATGATCTCGATGACGTCGGCGAGCCCGCTGGGTGCGGGACGCTCGAGGTAGCCGCCTCCGCGGCGTTGGGTCTGAACGGTCACGGGACGCGTCTCCTTTGTTGGGTGGACTGGTCGTCAGCTGGCTCGGCGGCGGCGACGAGGCGGCATTCCTCGGCCTCGCCATCGTCCTCGTCCTCGTCGGCCTCCTCCGGCTCCTCGCCGTCCTCGGCCTCGGACTCCTCGTCGTACTCGTCTTCCGGCTCGTCGGACTCGTCGTCCTCCTCGCCGTCGTACTCGTCCTCGTAGTCGCCGTCCTCCTGCTGCTCCTGCTCTGCTCCTCCTCGACGACCTCCTCGTGGGTCTTGACGACCTCACTGTCCTCGATGGTGCCGCGCCAGCCCTCGACCTCGTCCGGGTTCAGGATCGTACGGGTCATCACGTGACGCCGGAAGTGCTTGAGCTCGAGCCGCGCCCGCCGGCCCTGCGCCCGCCAGAGGTTGCCGGTCCGCTCGAACAGGCCCTGCGGGTAGTACTCGAGCACCACCAGGATGCGGGTCAGGTTCGGAGCCGACCTCGTGGAACGTCACCGCCCCGTCGACGTGGCCCTTCGCGCCCTTGGACTTCCAGACGATCCGCTCGTCGGGGACCTGGTCGATGATCGTCGCCTCCCACTCGCGGTGGGACCAGAAGATCTGCGCCTTGCAGCTTGATCTTGGTGTCCTCGTCGTCCATCTCGTCGACGTTCTCGACCTTCTTCATGAAGCTCGGGAACGTCGTCGTACTGGGTCCACTGGTTGTAGGCGACCGAGATCGGCACGCCGACGTCGATCTCCTCGATGATGTTCATCGCCTTGGTGGCCTTGGGGCTCTTGTTGCCCCCACCACCGCCGCCGGTGATCTTGTCCTTGACGCCCGACACGGCGCCCTTGAGCGCGCCGCCGACCGGGTTCTTGCCCTCGGCCGCGGCCTCGCCGCCCTTCTTCGACCGCCTTGCCGATCGGGCCACCGTCGGCGATGTCGCCCAGCTTGTCGGTGAGGCCACCGACGCGGTCGGTGACCGAGGACATCGCCTTGTCGCCCAAGGCCTTGATGAGGTCCTGCGACACGTCTTTCAGCTTGTCCATGGGCTCGTTGCTGTTGCTTGCCATCAGTGACTACCTCCCCGACCGCGTGGAGCCCGAGCGGGACCGCTGCGAGCTGGACTTCTTGGCGGCCGACTTCTTCGCCGGCGCGGACTTCTTCGCCGCCTTCTTCGCGGGCGCCTTCTTGGCAGCGGTCTTCTTGGCCGCCGTCTTCTTGGCCGGGCGCCTTCTTCGCGGCCGACTTCGTCGCGGTGGCCTTCTTGGCCGCCGTCTTCTTGGCCGCCGTCTTCTTGGCCGGCGCCTTCTTCGCAGCGGACTTCTTCGCCGCCGTCTTCTTCGCAGGCGAGCCTGACGCCTTCGTGGCGGAGCTCGCGCGTGACGACGCTCTTCTTCGCGGGCGACGAGCGTCGACGGCGCCGCGGAGCGGGTGCCTCTTCCTCGGGCTCCTCCTCGGCCTCGTCCTCAGGCTCTTCCTCGGGCTCCTCGTCGGCTCGTCCTCGGGCTCTTCCTCGCCCTCAGCCTCGGGCTCTTCCTCGTACTCGTCGGCCTCGTCCTCGGGCTCTTCCTCGCCTCCTCGCTCCTCAGGCTCTTCCTCGTACTCGTCGGCCTCAGCCTCGGGCTCTTCCTCGCCCTCGTCCTCGGCCTCGTCCTCGGGCTCTTCCTCGCCCTCAGCCTCGGGCTCTTCCTCGGCCTCGTCGGCCTCGTCCTCGGGCTCTTCCTCGTACTCGTCGGCCTCGTCCTCGGGCTCTTCCTCGCCCTCCTCCTCAGGCTCTTCCTCGTACTCGTCGGCCTCGTCCTCGGGCTCTTCCTCGTACTCGTCGGCCTCGTCCTCGGCCTCGTCCTGGGGCTCTTCCTCGCCCTCTTCCTCGCCCTCTTCCTCGGGGGCCTCTTCCTCGTCGTACTCGTCCTCGTCCTCGTCGAGCACCTCGCCCTTCACCGTGCGAGCCTTGCCGCCCTGGTCGGTGAGCGACTTGCTGAACGACTCGAGCCGGCTCGTGGCGGTCGTGATCGCCGCTGCCTTGGCAGCCTCGAACAGCTTGCCGGTGATCTGCTCCTGGAGCTTCTGCAGCTCGGGGTTCTTCTCGAGCAGCTCGGATCCCTGCTTGAGCAGTCCCTGGGGGCTGGTCGAGATCCTCTGCCCTGCCAACATGCTGCCGACCGTGATCGCCAGCTTCAGCTTCTTGGTCCGCCCGAGCAGGTAGCCGCTGGCCACGCCCATGGCGATCTTCGATGCACTACTCATCCGCTCCCTCAATCCTTTCGACAAGCCCGAACGGCACGTCTCCTGGGTGCTCCCGAACAAGGTGTGCCCGCCGACCTGCGCGGCAAACCCTTTAATGGTGACTCCAGCCACGTCGGACACGAACGTGCCATGCGCAGCGGGCGTTTGAAGCCCCCCTCCGCGTGGTACCCACCGGTCCTAACCAAATCCAGGAGGTCTGCATGAGCGAGCGCAGATTCGACGTCAGGTCCGAGCTGCTCGGGAGCCTTTTGAGAAAGGTCGACAACGACCCGTACCCGTCCATCACCATGATGGACATGATCGAGGAGCTGCTGACCCCTGAGGACGTGCCGCGGTACGCGCAGGTGCTGCTGAGCAAGGTGAAGGACGAGCAGTTCCCCAGCATCTCGATGCTCGCGCGCATCCGGGACCTCGCCTGAGCCGCCTGGCTCCAGCAGCTGCAGCTCGCCGTTGCTGCTCTAGTCTCTGAGCACCATGACCCTGACCCTCGACCCGGCGCACGTGAAGCGCTACCGCCAGATCGCGATGCTCCTGCTGCGCCACGGTCGGGAGGACCTGGTGCGCTCCGCCGGCATGGACGCCGTTCTCGACGGTGAGACAGCCGAGGGAGACCCCGAAGCCGCGGCGCGGCTGGCCGGTGATCTCGAGGCGATGGGCCCGACGTTCGTGAAGCTCGGGCAGCTCATGTCCTCGCGGGTCGACCTGCTGAGCCCGGCCTACATCGACGCCCTGTCGCGTCTTCAGGACGACGTCGCACCCTTCGCGTTCGAGCAGGTCGAGGAGATCATCAGCAGCGAGCTGCGCGTGCGGCTCTCCAGGGTCTTCCCGACCTTCGACCGCACACCGTTGGCGGCGGCGTCGCTCGGCCAGGTCCATCGCGCCACGTTGCGCGATGGTCGCGAGGTCGTCGTGAAGGTGCAGCGTCCCGGGATCCGGGCGCAGGTGCGCGAGGACATGGAGCTCCTCGCCGGCCTCGCGGACCTGCTCGACAAGCACACCGAGACCGGACGTCGCTACGGCCTGGCGCAGCTGCTGGAGGAGTTCCGCAAGGCCTTGGTCGACGAGCTGGACTACCGCAGGGAGGCTGACAACCTCTCCACGATGCGGGAGATGGTCGGCGGCCACGAGCGCATCGTGGTGCCCGAGCCGTACCCCGACCTCACCACGGGCCGGGTGCTCACGATGGAGTTCGTCCCGGGCAGGAAGGTCACCGACCTCGGGCCGCTGGCCCAGCTCGAGCTCGACGGCGCCCCGCTCGCGGACCAGCTCTTCGAGGCATATCTCGACCAGGTGCTCGTGCACGGCATCTTCCATGCCGACCCGCATCCCGGCAACGTCCTGGTCACCCCGGACGGTCGTCTGGTGCTCCTCGACATCGGGATGATCGCGCGGCTCGCCCCCGCCGTGCGCGACAAGCTCGTCAAGCTCTTCCTCGCGCTCGCGGACGCCCGTCCCGAGGAGGTGACCCGTGTCGCGATCACCATGGGCGAGGAGCTGCCCGGGTTCGACCAAGCCGTCTTCGCCCGGGCCGTCGCCGACCTCGTCGGTCGCTCCGCCGACGCCTCCCTGGCCGACCTGGACATCGGTGCGTTGGTGCTGCAGCTCACCCGCAAGGCCGGTGAGGCCGGCCTCCGCATGGATCCCGAGCTGGTCATGCTGGGCAAGACCCTGCTCAACCTCGACCAGGTCGCGGCGACCCTGGACCCGTCGTTCGAGCCGCGCGAGGCCCTGCAGCGGCACATGACCGGGCTGATGCGGTCGTCCATGCGCACCACCCCAGCGGCGATGATGGCCACGCTGCTCGAGGCCAAGGAGTTCGTCGAAGAACTGCCCGGGCGGGTCAACCGGGCCTTTGACGCCATCGGTGAGGGCAACTTCGAGCTGCGGATCAAGGCCTTCGACGAGGACGAGTTCCTGCGAGGCCTGCACAAGCTGGCCAACGTGCTGGCCGCCGCGGTGGTGCTCGCCGCGATGATCCTGGCCTCCGCCCTGCTCGCGAAGCCGTCCGGCAGCGAGGCGTCGGTGGAGAACCACATCGCGCTGGTGGTGTTCGTCGTCGCCGTGGCCGTGTCGTTGGGGATGCTCGCGCGCATCGCGCTCCACAGCCGGAAGATCCGCACGCACCGCCGCCCCTGACGCCCGGAACGCGCTCCGCGATCGTCGGCTCAGGTCACGACGCTGAGCAGGCGAGCCCGGCTCCCGGGGCGGTACCGTGGACGTGCCGGCCGAGACCCCGCCGGAGGCAGGTTCTCCGACGAGCGACTGTCCCTTGGCGCGGTGACGGAGGGATCGTGTCGAAGGCGGGTGGGTCGAGCGGACGACAGGTCCTGGGCGTCTGCTTCTGCCGTCCTCATGTCCAAGCTGCGACCACTGACCGACCCCGATCGGCTGATCGTGAGGTCCCGGCTCCACCAGCTGCTGGACGACGCAGCGGCGTTCCCCCTGACTCTCGTCGTGGCTCCCGCGGGGTCGGGGAAGACGTCCCTGCTCGCGACCTGGTTCGTCGAGCTGTCGACCCCCCACGCGTGGCTGTCCGTCGACGAGGAGGACCGCGACGCCGTGCGGTTCTGGTCCGGGATGGTCGTCGCACTGGAGACGCTGGCGCCGGGAAGTGGGCAGCGGGCCTTCGGGTTGATCAATCGACCGAGCTCCCTGCTGGTGGGGGTCGCCGCGCTCCTCGACGATCTCGAGGCGGCGCCTCTCGAGAAGGCGGTTCTCGTGGTCGACGACCTGCACGTCGTCGACTCGGACGAGCTGGCGGTTCGGTCGCTCGCACTGTTCCTCCAGCATCTCCCGAGGTGGCTGCACGTCGTGGTCGCGACGCGTCGGGCCCCGCGTCTGCCGCTTCACCGGCTCCGGGCCAGGGGACAGATCCGCGAGGTCCATTTCTCCGAGCTGAAGTTCTCTCAGGACGACGCAGCCGAGCTGTTCCGGCGACTGGATCCCGCACTCGAGGACGGCCCGCCGACCGAGCTTGCGCGACGTGCAGGCGGCTGGGCGGCCGGGATCGAGCTCGCGGCGCTGGCTGCCCGGACACGTCGCGTGCAGCGAGACACCATCGCGCCGCACGACGCCGGAGACGGCGACCTCCTCGTCGAGGACTACGTGTGGCACGAGGTTTTCGGCGCCGAGGACCCCGAGGTCGTGGACGTGCTGCTCGACGTCGCGGTCGTCGACCTGGTGGACCCTGCTCTCGCAGTCGCGTTGACCGGTCGCGAGGACGCTGCCACCAAGCTGGCTCTCGCGGAGGCACGAGGTCTGTTCGTGAGCCGGATAGGTCCCTCAGGGCGGTACATCATCCACTCGCTGATCCGCGAGGTCCTGCTCGCGCGAGCTCGCCAGGGCTTCGCCGGACCGACTCACCCGGCAGCATGTCCGCGCCGCCAGGTGGTACCAGGAGACCGGCCATGTTCCGCGGGGGTTGGAACACTGGCTCTTGAGCGGGCACCCTCGCGACGCGCTCCATCTGCTGGCTGCTCACGTGACGTCCCTGTACGACGGGGGGCGTGAGGCGACCATCGAGAGGACGCTCGACGGCATCAGCAGCCAGATCCCGACGGCGAACCTCCCGACCATCATGGAGGTTGCCTGGTGCGCTCGCTTCGTCAGTCGGCAGCGCTTCCTCGACGCAGTCGACCAGATGAGCGTGATTGCGCAGCGCGTCGGGCGACATCGACCAGACGACGCGGGCTCGGATGACGATGTTGCACTCGTTCGCCGCAACGGTCCGGGGCGACTGGGATGAAGGGGCGGCCCTGTCCGAGCGGGCCCTTCGAGAACTCGGCGAGACAATGGGTGCTGGATCCCCTGGGCGTCTTCGCCTGGACCATGATCGTCCGCGGTTCGTGCCTGTCCGAGCGCTGGGACGACGCGGCGCCGAGGTCCGCGCGGCACGGCAGTCGTTGAGCATCGACCCGGAACGGATGCTCTCGTTCCAGGGGATCCGTGCTCTCGGCCTCGCCTTGGCCGGGCAACCCGTAGACGCCCTGCGCGTCGCGGCGGGTGTTCGCAACGCTGCCGAGCTCGCGAACATGAGCAGCTTGCGCTCGGAGCTCGACATCGCCGAGGCGCTGGCGCATCGGGAGATGGGTGACCTGCCGCGAGCCGTCGACGAGCTCGCGGCCGTGGCGGACGCTCCGGGTCGAAGCGGCGCCCCACTGTCAGCTCCTGGCGGCTGCTCGAGCTGGCACATGCACGCTGCGACGCGGGCGACCTGGCCGGCGCCGAGGTCTGGTTCACGCGTGTGACCGACATGGTGGAGAGCGAGGCTTCCGGTCGCGGCGGACGGGGATGGCTCGCTCGTCTGGGCACGCGCCTCGCCCTGGCAGGCGGATCGGTCGAGCGGGCCGGGATCTGGGCGGGCCAGGTCGACGACGACTTCTGGGCGGGTGTCAGCAGGGCGCGGATCTTCCTGGCCGAGGGTGACCGCGCCCAGGCGGCCTCCGCCCTCGACGGCGCCAGCCCTCGCTGCATCCGTCACCTGGTGGTGCGGGACCTGCTCCGGGCACAGGCAGCGTCGACCCAGGAGGAGTCGCTCAAGTGGGTGATCGCCGCGATCGACGTCGCCTCGACCAACGGGCTGCTGCAGACCGTGGCCTCGGAAGGTCCCGACGTGTTGCGACTCGTCGAGCTGGCGGCATGGAGGGTTCCTCCGACGTGGCTCGACCGGCTCCGGCGAGCGGCGACCCTGGAGGTAGGGCGGGGACAGAGTCGAGACGATGCGTGGGATGGTCGACCGGCTCACCGACCGGGAGCGAGAGGTTCTCAGGCTCCTCCCGAGTCGCCTCACGCTTCACGAGATCGCCAGCGAGCTCTCCATCTCGATGAACACCCTCAAGTTCCACCTCAAGGTCATCTATCGCAAGCTGGACTGCCGGTCCCGCGCCGAGGCTGCCGGCATCGCGCGTGCGCTGACCCAGCTCAAGCAGTCCGATCAGGCGCCGAGCACCTCGCGCCGCTGACGTTCGAGCTCCTCGGCAGTCAGCAGGCCCTGGTCTACCAGGGCCGCCAGCTCGCGAAGCTGCGCGGCGGGATCGACCACCAGCCCGGCCCGGGACTCGGACGTCGTCCAGCTCTGCGGTTGTCGTGCCAGGAGGTCAGGGACAGTCGTCACGTGACCTCGTCATCCGGTGCATGGTTCTCCTCCTTGTCCTCCGGACCGGGCTGGCCGACGTAGCCGATGGCGTCAGCCAACGCCGGGTGCATCCGACTGCGAGGAACTCGCTCACCGCCGAGCACCCGCCCCCCGGCGGCACGTGCGGCGACCGAGAGCGGCCCGGCCCAGCGATCCTCCGCCAGGAGCAGGAGGGCGGCGGTCTCCGGGGCCACCGCTTGCGCTGCCAGGTTGACGTCATGACTGCTGAGGAAACCTCCGTAGTAGCCGCCCACCTCGCCGAGAGCACTCAAGGCGTTGACCTCGTCGACCTCGAGGACCTCGAGGGATCCGTCGCGCGCCTTCACGATGGTCACCACGTCCAGAAGCCGGATCGCGTGCGAGCGCACGAGCTCGGCCAGAGCGGTCGCGACCTGGTCGAGAGAGGAGATTCCGGGCGACCCGACGATGACGTACTCGACAAGGTCGGCGTCGACGTCGGTGTCGGACGGATCCCAGTCACGGGAGCGTCCCATCACGTCACCAACGCGACGTCCTCGCGCCGGCGCCCTGCGATCGTGGAGCCCTGCGTCGCCATGAGCACTCCCGTCGATCGTCGAGACCCCCGCTGCCGGTCCCGGACCCTGGTCGGCCGCTCGGACCACCAAGATCACGTGACCGCGGGTGGTCGGGCACCACCCGGGAGGGGGTGGACTGCCCACCCTTCACCGGGTGGTGGCCTCCCACCCGAGATCACGGGACGCTCGGCTCGTGAACCGACGGCTGGCTCTGCTCCTCGCGATGGCGATGTTCGTGCTCGTCGTGGACACCTCCTTGATGAACGTGTCGATCTCGGCAGTGGTCCGCGACCTGGACACGACGGTCAGCGGTGTCCAGGGGGCAATTGCCCTCGAGGCTCTCGTGTCCGCGGCATTCATCCTCATCGGCAGCAAGGTGGGTGATCTCTTCGGGCGCAAGCGGGCCTACGTCCTCGGCCTGCTCGGCTACGGGGTCGGCGCCGTGGCGATGACACTCGCGCAGAACCTGGCGACGATCATCGTCTTCTGGGCCATCGTGGGAGGGATCGGCGCGTCTCTGCTCCTCCCGGCGATGCAGTCGCTCGTCCATGCGAACTTCGAGGGCGAGGCGCAGCGAAAGGCGTATGCCTTGGTGGGGGCGGCGGCAGCCATAGCTGCCGCAGTAGGCCCGCTGCTCGGCGGCTTCATCACCACCTACCTGTCGTGGCGGGTCGCGTTCCTGCTCGAGGCGGTCATCATCGGCGTCGTCCTGTCCGGCATCCGTCTCGTTCGCGATGCGCCGTACACCGGGTCTCGCGAGGTCGACGGCGTCGGGGCCGCGCTCTCGGCTCTCGGCATGGGAGGAGTCGTCCTGGGCATCCTGGTCTGGCAGGAGGGGGGCGAGTTCGTGGGCGCGCTGCTGATCCTGGGCACGACGTCTCTGGGCTTGTTGGTCGCCTGGTTGAGGAGGCGCAAGCGCGCGGGGAAGGCCCCCCTGATCGATCCCGACCTGTTCGCCTCCAAGCCCTTCCGACTAGGAATCTCCGGGCAGCTGCTGCAACAGATAGCGTTGGGCGGCACGATGATCGCGTTGCCGATCTACCTCCAGATGGTCCTCGAGTACAACGCGATGCAAGCGGGCCTGTCGATCGCGCCGTTGTCCTTGAGCATGTTCGCCATCGCGCTGCTGGCAGGCCATAAGGCCGCCGGTCGACGTCCGAGCAACATCATCTGCGTCGGCTTCGCACTCGTCACCACCGGGATGGTCGCCCTGGTCCCGATCGTGCCCCGGGCCGATTCGGGCTGGTACCTCGTCGTACCGCTGCTCGTGGCCGGGAGCGGCCTCGGTCTTCTGGTCTCCCAGCTCAACAACTACACGCTCGCCCCTATCTCGGAGGAACGGGTCAGTGAGGCCGCCGGCGTCAACTCCGCCGGCGGCTCCTTCGGGCTCTCGTTCGGGTCTGGCGTTCGGCGGTGCCATCATGCTCGCGACCCTGTCGGGCGCGTTCACGGCGATGGCCCAGGACAGCACCGTGCTGGATCCGAGCGAGCAGGCCCAGGTCGCCCAGGCGCTGGAGCAGGACGCGGAAGTGATGAGCAACACCCAGCTCGAGCAGCTGCTCGTCGATCAACCGGCAGACACCCGGGAAGAGATCCTCCGGATCAACACCGAGGCGAGGCCGCTCGCCCTCCAGGTGGCGCTGCTCGTGCCGATCCTGGCGGGAACGCTCGGGTTCGTGGTCTCGCTCCGGATGAGGGGGCTGCCCGATCCGCAGTCGTCGCGTTCCTCCGAGGGGCTGGCTCTCGGCTGAGCCCTACCAGCTGCTCGACTCAATGGCCGAAGGTCTCGAGCAGCACCTCTCGTTCCGCGTCAGTGAGGTTCGTGGCCACGAGCGTGCTCTTCATCCCCCTCATGCGCTCGCCGAGCCGGTCCAGGTTGCCCAGCTCGGTCACGGCGAACAGCGCGGACGTGCCCTCGGTGATCTGGGTCCGGATGGTCTCCAGCTGCTTCCTGTCGATGCCCGAATCCTGCGTTGCCTTGCTGATGGCCCCGATGGCAGCACCGGCCACGCCGCCGACCACCGGCACCAGGAACAGGGAGCCCGCCAGCAGGCCCCACAGGGCGCCCCATCCCGCGCCACGCTTCGTATCGGTGTGGTCTTGCTTCGTCTCGGGTTGGGACGCTCCCACCGGCCAGGACACGACCGCCTGGTCGAGGATCTTGACCAGCCCGTCTCTGGCTGCCTGCCGCAGGACGGCGTCGGCCTCGGCCGCGCCCTGGGGATCTTCGAACTTCCACACCGTGAACGTCGTCATCGTGCGCTCCTTGTCCTCGCGGACCCGACGATTGCTCTGGTGCGGGTGGGACGGCACCACCCGGGACGGGTGGCTTGCCTGGCACGCCTCGATCCGGCACCGGCCCGACCGCCCACCTGCCCGAGGTTCATCCGGCCCGAGTGATGTGTCGGGAGGGCGGGCAGGCCACCGTGGCCTTGGGCGTCGCGCCTGAACGCCAGTCCGAGAGAGAAGCCATGCAGGGACGAAACCGCCGAATGCGACACCGGGGACTCACGAGGGCCTCAGTCGTGTCCGGACGTCGGGGTCTGACCCCATGAGGCAGCGACTCGCGGCACAACTTGCGTTGGTGGTCGGAGCCGCGACGGTCGTCCTGGGCGTCGTGGTCGCGGTGAACCAGTTTCCACGCGGGCTCGTGCTGTTGGGCTGCGTGGTGATCGCCGGAGCGGCGGCCTGGTACGGAGTGCTCCGCCGGGGGGTCGTGCGCGGCGCCGCCCTGATCGTGGCCGGTCTGGCTCTGGTCGGCGCCCTGGTCCTGGTCCTGGCGCGTGGGGCGTTCCTCGTCGACCTTCTCGTCGTGGCGGGTCTCCTGGTCACGCTGGTGGCAGTGCGCGCCACCCTGGCCGTCCATGTCGATCTGCCCCGTGTCCCGGCACCGCGCCGACCCGTGCTGTTCTTCAACCCTCGCTCCGGTGGGGGCAAGGCGGAGCGCTTCGGGCTGGCGAAGGAGGCGGCTGATCGTGGTATCGAACCGATCGAGCTGCAGGGTGGGGACGAGCTCGAGGCACTCGTCCGCGGGGCGGTGGAGCGCGGTGCCGACGGGCTCGCCATGGCGGGCGGGGACGGCTCGCAGGCGATCGTCGCCGCGGTCGCGGCCGAGTTCTCGCTGCCGTACGCGTGCGTGCCCGCAGGCACGCGCAACCACTTCGCGCTCGACCTCGGCGTCGACCGTGAGGATGTCGTCGGCGCCCTCGACGCCTTCGTCGACGGCGGGGAGCGGCGAGTGGACCTGGCCGAGGTCAACGGCCGGGTCTTCGTCAACAACGTGTCGCTGGGTCTCTACGCCGAGGCTGTCCAGCGAGCCGGCTACCGGGACGCCAAGCTCCGCACCCTGCTCGACACCGTGCCCGACGTGCTCAGTCCCGTGGGCGACAGCCATCCCGGCATGCGGTGGCGAGGACCAGGCGGGACCGAGCACACCAGCGGTGCGGCCGTTCTCGTCTCCAACAATCGCTACCGCCTCGGGCGTGCGGTGGGATCCGGGACGCGCCCGCGCATCGACGACGGTCTGCTCGGCATCACGGTCGTGGGGACGCCCTCCGGTGACGGTGAGCACGGCAGGCACTTCCAGCGCCCTTGGCGCGAGTGGTCGGCGGCCACTTTCGAGGTCGATTCCGAACGGCCCCTCCCCGCAGGCATCGACGGCGAGGCACTCGTGCTCGATGCGCCGCTGGAGTTTCGCATCCGCCCCGGCGTGCTCCGGGTGCGGATCGCGCACCACCACCCCGGCGCATCGCCCTCCGCCATGGCTCCCGAGGGCATCCGCGCCGGCTTCGTCCAGCTGGTGCGGCTTGCCTTCGGCAAGGAATCACCAACCTCAACACCAAGGAGACCCTGATGGACCTGATGGAGATCAGCGAGAAGGAGACGCTCAGCCGGGAGGACGCCGCCGCCCGCCTGCACGCTCTCGCCGACGCGCTGGCCAAGAACAACGATGTCGAGTTCGAGCGAGGCGGGCATGCACATCAAGGTGCACGTTCCCGACCAGGTGCACTTCAAGCTCGAGGTCGAGCTGGAGGACGAGGGGAGCGAGCTCGAGGTCGAGCTCACGTGGTGACCGAGAGCCCAGCGTCATCCACCTGACCGCAAGACGTGGCTGATGTCAGCGGGGCGTGGGGTCGTGAACGGCTCGCCGCTGCCCGAGCCCGTCGAGGAACGGGTGGCGAACCGGTTGGCGCGCCCGGCCGCGGCAGGCCCGGCGCGCACAGGCGCGCTGTCTCTGCTGCGTCGCCTCGGTGGCTACGACCGTGCCGTCTACCGATCGGTGGCGCGCCTGTCCACACCCGTCTTGGACGAGCCGCTGAAGCGGGTCTCCGACTTCGCCAACTTCTCCAGACCCTGGTTCCTCGTGTCCGGGGCGCTCGCGACGCTCGGCGGCCCCCGGGGTCGCCGCGCCGCCCTCACGGGGCTCGCAGCGGTCGGGGTGGCTTCCCTGGTCGTGAACCAGCCCATGAAGACGGCGGTCGAACGGCGCCGGCCCGACCGGAACAGCCTCGGCGTCCCCGAACGTCGCTGGGTGCGCATGCCGACCTCGGGGTCCTTCCCCTCCGGACACTCCGCGTCCGCCGCAGCCTTCGCGGTGGCTGCCGGCGGCGTCATCCCAGCGCTCCGACCGGCGTTGCGGGTGGCGGCGTCGGTCGTCGGGTTCTCCCGGGTGTACACGGGTGCCCACTACCCGAGCGACGTGCTCGGCGGCGCCACCGTGGGTGCGCTGCTCGGGAAGGTGACCGTCCGGCTGGCTCTCCGGATCCTCCTCCACACCCGCACCCCCACCCGCAACGGGGTGGGGCGGAACCGCCCGGGTTCCCGGCACCATGGTCCACCCAGGGGAGGATCGTGCTGATGAGTGCTGCTACGTCAGGTCGTACCACGACGGACGGGTCTAAGCGGATGGCATGGGCATCGGGCCTGTCGCTGTTCGCAGCGGTGATGCTGTTCCTCCAAGGCGTGTTCCAGCTCCTCGAAGGGATCGTGCTCCTCGTCGACGACGAGCTGTTCGTCTCCAAGGACGGCTATGCGTTCGAGTTCAACACGACGGTCTGGGGGTGGGGGCAGATCATCCTCGGGGTCCTGGTGATCCTGGTGGGTGTTGCGATCTTGTCCGAGGCGACCCTGGGGTTCCTCCTCGGCATCGTCGTCGTGGGCCTCTCGGCCCTGGTGAACTTCGCGTTCATCCCGATCTACCCGGCCTGGGCGCTCACGATCATCGCGATGGACGTCGCCGTGATCTGGGCACTGTGCGTGATGATGAGCCGTGACCGGGTGACCGACTAGGGACAGCGAGGACCCAGGGCGCCTCCGACTCATCGGTTGAGTTGTGCCGCGACAGCGCGGTGCACGTTGCCGTGGATGTGTTCAGTGCCGAGCCGCTCGACGGTGCCTTCTCGCTCCAGGATCGCGCGGACGGCAGGCTTCACGCGGGCGAGGCGCAAAGTGACCTGCGCCTGCCGGCACAGCACGAGTAGGTCATCGATTGCGGCCGAGCCCTGCGAGTCGAGGAAGTTGATGCCTTCGCAGTCGAGGACCACGCAGGCGACGTCCGCGGACTGGATCAGTCCGCGGACCCGGTCCTCGAGCGCGTCCGAGGTCGCGAAGAAGAGCCCGCCGTCGAGCCTGATCGGGACGACGCCGTGGATCAGCTCGTCGTCCGGGTTCTCGTGCACGTCGCGGAAGACCTGGGTGCCGGGCTCGCGCCCGAGGATCGGCATCTGCGGGCGGGTGGCGACGGCGACGAGCCACAGCAGCGACAGCCCGATCCCGATGACGACCCCCGCCAGCACGCCGAAAGCGAGCGTGCCGACGATGGCAGCGATCGCGACCCAGAAGTCGAACCGCTGGACGCGGTAGATCCTCCGCATCTCAGGGAGGTTCATCATGCCCATCACGACGGCCTCGATGATCAGCGCGCCGAGCACCGGCTTGGGCAGCTGGGAGAACAGGGGGGCGAGCACGAGCAGGGTCAGCAGGACAGTGACGCCGGAGGTGATCGACGCCAGACCGGTGCGAGCGCCGGAGTGGTCGTTGAGCGAGCTTGCGGACAGGCTCGTCGAGACCGGCATCCCGTGGAGGACACCCGAGCCGATGTTCGCAGCGGCCTGCGCGACGGACTCCTGGTCGACGTCGATCTGGTAGCGGTGCTTCGCCGCGAAGGCTCGAGCGTCACCGGCCGTCTGCGAGAAGCCGATCAGCACCAACGCCACCGCGGCGACCGCCACCGTCTCGGCGTGGTCCCACATCAACGCGAGTGTCCGGAACCTCGAAGGACGGCAGGCCGCGCGGCACCTCGCCGACCAGCGCGACACCGCGAGTCGCCCAGGTCGAACAGGTACGACGCGAGGAGCCCGCCGACGACCAGGACCAGTGCGCCGGGCACCCGCGGCGCCACGACCCGCAGCCCGAACACGACGACGAGCGAGACGCACGCCGACCACCACGGTCGCCCGATGCGTGTCACCCAGCGACCCGAACCAGGATCGCAGCTCCTGGAACGAGTTCGAGCCGGCCGACGTCCGTGCCGGTGATCTTCGGCAGCTCACCGATGACCACGTCGATCGCGGCCCCGAACAGGAAGCCTGTCACCACCGCACGCGAGAGGAACTGGGCGATCCAGCCCATCCGCAGCACGGCCAGGACCAGGAACAGCACCCCCGACGCGAGGGTCAGCCCCGCGACGAACGAGGCGACGTCGCCCGTCGCGGTGATCCCGGCCGTCGCCACCGCGCTCGCAGCCACCGCGGCGAGCCCGGAGCTCGGGCCCATCGAGATCTGCCGGCACGTCCCGAAGATCGCGTACAGGACGGCGCCCGCGGCGGCAGCGTAGAGGCCGTTCTGCAGCGGGATGCCGGCGATGCCGGCGTACCCGAGGTTCTTGGGCACGATCAGCGCCGCGACCGTCACGCCGGCGATCAGGTCGCCGCGCAGCCAGGACGGGTCGTACGACCTCAGCCAGCCGACGATCGGCACCCGTCGGACGAGCAGTCGGGTCGGGTCGCCCGGACGACCCCGTCCCTCATCGAGCAACCGTCTACTGGGCGAGGATCCGCGCCTTCTGCGTCGCGAACTCCTCCTCGGTGAGGACACCGGACTGCTTCAGCTCGCCCAGCTTCTTCAGCTGTTCGAGCATGTCCGTCCTGTGCGGCGCCGGTGCCGCCTGGGGAGGGGCCTCGTAGCCTGCTCCGCGTGCCCTGGCTCCTGCTGCTGCCCCTGGGAAGCCCAGCGGTTCGCCTGACGGCGAGACACCCGGTTCGACACTGCCGTCGCCGTGCCGGCGACCACAGCGGTCCTTGCCATACCGCCGATGAGTCCCATGCTCACTCCTCTCTTCGTCCGTCGGGCGTCGGCCTAGGCGTCCGCCGACTCCAGTGCGTCCAGTGCCGCCACGACGTCGTCGGCCGGGATCCGCCCGCTCGCGACGACCTCGGCCCCGACCCGCCTCATGGAGGAGACGAACGGCCCGGCCCACGTGTTCTCGTAGATGATCACGAGCCACTCCGCTGCCGGGCTCGATCAGGGAGACCGCCTCGCTCAGGTCGTCGTCGTCCAGCAGCCCGGACCCGACCCCCTCGAACACGGCGAGGTCGAGGGTGCCGTCACCGTCGAGGTCGGCGATCTCAACTGCGGTGAACGAGCCGTCCTCGTCTCGCGTGGCGAACCGGAGATCGAGGATTCGGATGATCCCCCGGTCGACCAGGTCCACCAGGTTCGCCAAGCCGTCACCCTTCAGCTCGGCCGTCGGGAACTCCACCGCCAGAAAGTCGATCGGGCCCACGTCCTGCTCGCTCATGCTCCACCCTCCCGCGCGGACCCGCACGTCACGTGCCATCCGCGCTGCCGGTTGATCCCACCTGAAACTGTCACCGCGGAGGGTGGTTCCGACATCACCCCCTCCGGGGTAGATGGCGCGCCGGACACCACGTGCCGATTGACACCCCCGAGGAGCCTGACAAGAGTGGGGTCATGATCCGTCTTCTCAGTGACATGCCGACAGGCGTTCTCGGGTTCGAGGCGGTCGACGACGTGGAGAAGGAGGACTACGAGAACGTGATCGTGCCGGCGATCAACCAGGCCATCGCGCAGTTCGGCAAGGTCCGCCTCGTCTACGTCTTCGGCCCGGAGTTCGACGACTACGAGGGAGAGGCCGTCTGGGAGGACCTCAAGCTCGGGTTGCGCAACCCGACGGCGTTCGAGCGGGTGGCCATCGTGACCGACGCACGGTGGGCCGGTCCGGCGATCAAGCTCCTCAGCGTCCTGTGGCCAGGACAAGCGCGCGCCTTTGCGCTCTCGGAGCGCGAGTCCGCAAAACGCTGGGTGGCTCAGGACGCGACCGTGTCGCCTCTCCGGAGGATGAGCCAGGAACTCGACCAGGAACAGACCCACGACCGTGATGACGAGCAACGTGAGGGCCGACGCGCCGGTCGGATGCGCCTGGAGGAGGTACAGCAGGACAGCGACACCGGCGATGATCCCCCGGAGAGCCGACCTCCAGCGGTACACCGCCTCCCCGAACCCGCCCGTGTCGAGGCCGGCGTGCTCGGCACCTCCCCGCATCCAGCCGACCGCCCGGGCAAGCGCCTCCCGCGCGGACGCTCCCGACGGACCGGTGATCCAGGCGCCCACCGCGACAGCGAGCGCGACGACCAGCACCGCTCGTAGGTTGAGCCGGATGAACCCGACCAGCTGGTCGTAGATGGCCGCTGCCGCGTCGGTCGGCAGGACCTCCGGATCGATCGCGTTGAGGTACACAGGTCGGAAGACGTTCAGCGCCGCACCGAGCACGAGCATGGAAGCGGCGATGGCCACCGCTGACCAGATGAGCGTCTTCCGCCTCCGCCGCGACACGTAGACCGCGACGGCCAGGAGAAGCAGGGCGACGACGGGGAGCCACGTGGCCAGGTTGTTCAGCATCCTGAACGCGGCTCTGGCCCTTCGCCAGGTCGTCCGACTGGAAGATCGTGAACTGCGCGTTCACGTCGGGTATCTGCTGAGCGAGCGTGAAGCCGGCCGACACGAGCCGCTGCTTGACGACGTCGATGATCGTGGCGAGGTTGATGGAGACGGTGTCGCCTTCGACGTTGACGGTGTCGGACCCTTCGCCGGACAGGACACCGACCATCTGGGCGTGCGCCTCCCGGTTCGCCTGGACCCAGGCATCGGCGAACGCATCGGACGCCACGAGCTTCGTGACCTGGTCCGTCACGAACGACCGGATCCCGCCCGCGAGCGGGGCCGACAGGGCGCTCAAGCCATTCGCGACCCGGGGCGGGAGCCCTTGGTTCGCCAGCGCCGTCACTGCATCGTCGGTGACGGCCCGGACGTCGATGCGCTGGAAGAGCTCTGCGGTCACCCGGTCCACCACGGCCTTCTGGACCGCTGGGTCGTCCGCCAGCGGTGCCACCGTCTCGACGTACCGGTCCGTGTCGGAGACCACGTCGTTCGCCCACCTGGCTACGACCGACGCCGGCGCGAGGACGAATGCCGTGAGCACCAGGAGGGCCACCACGACCGGTCGCCACCAGCCGCGGCGTTCCTGCCGGTGCGGCGGGGCGGCGCCTTCGCCGGTCGGGCGCTCTTCGGGCGGGGACGGCCAGGCGGGCCCGGAGCTCTGCGACCTCGCTTCGGAGCCGCTCCAGCTCCCCGGACCCGTCGGCCGTGTCCCGGTGCCACGTCGGTGTCGTGCGGATTTGTCATGATCGAGCACCCTCGCGTCGGTCCGGACCGCCTCAAGTCAGCATCGCTTTCCGCGTCGATGCGGCGTCGCGGTTCATGGCGAGCGCTTCCCGCCCGACCAGCATGATGGCGATCCCCTCGGCGAGGATCTGGATCCCGATGAGGAACCCGAGGAGCTTCGACGAGGCATCCGTGAGGTTCAGGAGGACCAGCAACCCGAACACGGTGGACACGGCGCCGACCAGGAGCGTGGGGATGCGTCCCTCGACCATCTGGAACGCGGCCACCAGGCGCACCAACCCGGACATCAGGAACATGGCGCCGACCACCAGCGTCAGGGTGGCGGCAGCAGCGGACGTGTTGCGCAGGAAGACGATGCCGATGACGGTCATCAGCCCGCCGCCGAGGGCACCCGCCCAGAAGCCGTCCTTGCCGAAGCGGAACAGGCTTGCTGCCAGGGTGACGACCCCTCCCGCGAACAGCAGCCATCCCAGGAAGAGCACCGAGATCTTGGTGGCGACCAGGGCGTGGCCCAGGACCACCAGGCCGAGAAGGACCACGAGCGCCCCGAGCAACAGGTCGCCCATCGTGCGGCGTCGTGCGTTGGAATCCGTCATGTCGCTCCTCCATCGGGCATCATGGCTCGGGACGCAACCTGCATCCGATCCAGCGTGGCCACTCCCGATGGGGGGCACCTCCCCCACGGGGGGTGAGATCAGGCGCCAGTCCCCTCACACGTCACGAGCCACCTCGATGCGTCCGTCTTCGACGGCCTTCATGAGCTCCCGATGGTCGGCCTCGTTCTGGTCCGCGTACGCCGGGGCGAACTCGCTCATGGCGACGTCGAAGGCGTCCCCTTTGCCCAGGTACCCCGCGATCGCACACCTGTCCCCGGAGCGGGCATGCCCACGGGCGAGGGTCCAGCCGCACACCTGTCCGTAGATGGCCATCGTGGCCGGGCTCTGCTTGTCCACGTCGGCCGAGATCTTCCAGTCCCAGAGCTGGCGGACGTAGAAGTCGTGCACCAGCCCGTCCAGGGCCGGGGCTCGGGTCCAGCCCGAGAAACACGTCGGAGCTCGCCTGGAGGAGCTGTTGGCCGACGACCACTCGCTGCCCCTGGTTGCTGTACCGGCTGCGGCCCGTGAAGGGGGCGAGCGCCGACTCCCCCGCCTCCTTCAGCTGGAGCATCAACGGCTCCCCGTCGAGCCCGGTCATCAGGAGCGCCCACGAACGGGTTCCGACGCTGCCCACCCCGACCACCTTGCGGGCCGCGTCACCGTACTGGAACTGCTCGAGCAGGTGCCGGTTGCTGCCCGGCAGGCTCCGTCGATAGCTGCGCAGCGTGTCGGTGACGATCTTGTCGAACTCGTCCAGCAGCTCGGGCGTCAGCAGCTCGGCGACCGGAACGACGAGAGGCGGGTCGCTGGCGATCTGCGCCCTGCCGTCCACGATCGTGGGTCAGCCTCTCGGCGGCGCGGGCGCTGTCACGCGTCATCGCCTTCTGCACCTGCCGGTCGAACTTGCGGGCCGCCTTGGCGCCGGCCTGGCCGCCCCACCGTCGCCGGATGCCCTCCACCGTCAGCCGGGAGTACCACACGTCCAGCGTGCTCATCTGCGCGAAGTCCCGCATCGCCTCCCGGTACGCCGCGGACGCGGCTCGCACCACGGCGCGGCGGTCGCGCTCGTCGAACCCGCGGTCCCGGCCGGCGATCTCGAGACTCGCGACCAGGCGCTTGACGTCCCATTCCCAGGGGCCTGCGGACTGTCTCGTCGAAGTCGTTCAGGTCGAAGACCAGCTCGCGGTCGGGGGACGCGAAGCCGCCGAAGTTCGAGAGATGCGCATCCCCGCACAGCTGCGCCTCGATCCCCGTCCTCGGGGTCGCCGCCAGGTCCGCCGCCATGACGGCGGCGCTCCCCCGGAAGAACGCGAACGCGGAGCTGAGCATCCGCCCGTTCCGCACCGGCAGGAGCTCTGCGATGCGCCCCTCGGCATCGGCGTTCAGCATCTGCACCGGGTCACTGCGGTCGGGCGGCGGCTCCCACACCGAGTGGCTGGCGCGAGGAACCTCGGCCCGGAGCCCCTTGCCCAGCTGGGCCCGCGCCCGCCTCGTCAGAGTGGCGATTGGGATCGTGTGCCCGGCCAGCCGGGGACGCGACCGTTGGTCTCTGGGTGGGTCGGCGGAGCGACGAGCTTGTCTCGCCCCGGTCACCAGGGTTCCCGCCATGAGTCTCTCCTTGGGATAGCGCAGCCTGACCCGGCAACGATCCTGGCGACGCACTGCTCGTGCCGCCTCACCCCGGTGGGGTGAGACGGTCGGTCGCCGCATGCGCCGGGTTTCTCGTCTCCGCGCGGATGACGCCGCGTGCGCCGACGTGGCTCTACCGTCGGTGCGCAGATCCGGTGCGCCGTGCCGCCCGCCGCGCCTACAGAACGGGTTCCTATGTCCGCTGATGGAGACCTGTCGCTGAACGACTACTTGGTGCTGGAGTTCCCGGGCGGCACGATGAGGGGCCCCGGTCTCGCCCTGCTGGCCGACATCATGGATGCCGGCGTCGGACGAGTGCTCGATCTCGTCTTCATCTACAAGGATCTGGACGGGTCCGTCCACGTCATCGACGCGTCCCGTCTCGGCGGTGACGCGGACCTCGACCTCGCGCTGCCCGGACGATCCACGCTCGGGGCAGATCGGCTCCGCCGAGATCGCTGCCGCGGGAGCACACATCGATGCGGGCAGCTCGGCCGGCATCCTCACCTACGAGAAGGCCGACCCCACCGACGTCACCGACGTCACGGCCCGGTCGACTGCCAGGCCCGCAGAGCTGACCCGGCTCGGTGCCTGACGTGACCATGGACGTGACGTGGCTCGGTCATTCGACCGTCGTGCTGGACATCGACGGCACCCGGGTGCTGACCGACCCACTCCTCCGCCGCCACGTGGGCCCGCTGCGCCGGCGGGGCGAGCCGCCGGCCCGTGAGCTGTGGCGCGACACGGATGCCGTCCTGCTGTCTCACCTGCACCACGACCATGCCGACCTCCGCTCGCTGAGGATGCTGCGGCGCGGCATACCCGTCATCACGTCACCGCGAGAACGTCGGCTGGCTCCACCGCCACCAGCTCGCCGGTGTCTCGCCCGGGACGGATGACTGGGTGGACCCGATACCGGGATCCCCCCTCCGCGTCCGGCTGTCCCTGGCCGTGCACCATTCTCGACCCATGCCCCACCGGCCCAACGGCGCCACCGGGCACATCGTGCGCTCGACCGCAGGGACGGTCTGGTTCGCCGGCGACACCTCGCTGGTTCCGGAGCTGGCGACCATCCCCGAGCAGGTGGGAACGCCCATCGATGTGGCTTTCGTCCCCATCTCCGGGTGGGCTCCTCGACTGTCGGGTGGTCACATGGGACCGGGAGAGGCCGCCGAGGCGTGCGCGATGGTCGGCGCCCGGGCCGCCGTCCCGGTGCACTGGGGCACCCTGCACACCCCCTGCGGCCGGAACATGCCCCGGGGGTGGATGGATCGGCCCGCGGAGGTCTTCGCGCAGGCCATGGCCGAGCGGGCACCCGGCTGCCGCGTGATGATCCCCCGCATCGGCGACCGCTGTCGGGTCCCCGTCGCCGGCTGACGCAGTCGACGGCACCCCGGGATAAGGTGTTCGTCCCAGCGTTTGTGGACGATCCCGGACTACTCGTGCAGGGAGGCCGGAGTGAGCACGACCCCCGGAACCGGTCCGCCCATGATGTCGGGCTCGTCGGCACTGGGCGCAAGGATCACCGCCGTCGACCCGGGAAACCTCCTGTACGGCGCGGTCATCTCGGCGTCCGTCCTGGCAACCGTGAGCGCACATCCCGAGGCGTTCCCCAACGCCGCCGTCGCAGACGCGGTCGTGCTCGGTGTGTACTGGCTGGCGCACCTCTACGTGGCAGCACAGTCCGGTGTGTTCGACGGTGACACCAGGCACATCCTGCATCGGATCCGTGAAGCGGCGGGGCACGAGTCGGCCATCCTCCTGGGTGGAGTCCCGGCCATCGTCGTCTACCTGGCCGGCATCGTCGCGGGCATGGAAGCCGGCGCAGCCGCCGGGCTCGCGGTCTACTTCTCGATCCTGTTGTTGGCGGCGGCGGGCTACCTGGCAGGCAAGCGGGCCGGCATGACCGGTCGCGCAGCCGTCATCGACGCAGCGGTAGCCGGGCTCTTCGGCCTGGTCCTGATCGTGGCCAAGGCGCTCCTCCATTGACCCACCAGCCCAACGGCTCCCGTCATCCCTGGTGGATGACGCTCTCCCTCGACAGGCGGGAGCATCCTGGGAGCCCGGTTGCCCTTCGACACCGCCCGAAGCGCAGCGCAGAGGAACCTGTCGGCACGCCACTGCGGAGGGGGTGACCATGACTCCGGTCGTCAGCCAGCCCATGCCGAGTCGCCCCTCGCGCAGGGACGTCGTCACGTCGATCTGCCGGATCTGCGTCGGGACCGGAGTGCTGTTCGGCGTGTTCGCCGTGGCACCGTTCGATCCGCCGAACGATCGAAGGGCGGCGCTGTGGCTGGTGGGCTCCATCCTCGTCCTCGTCTCGGTGTTCACCCTGCAGATCATGGCAGTGGCCAGATCCCCTTATCCGCGGCTGAAGGCTGTCGAGGCGGTGGCCATCAGCTTCCCCCTCGTGATCTTCTCGTTCGCCTCGACGTACTACGGGATGAGTCGGGCCAACGCCGCCAGCTTCAACGAGGCGATCGACCGGACCGACGCCGTCTACTTCACCGTCACCGTCTTCGCGACCGTCGGCTTCGGCGACATCGTCGCCACGACGCAATCCGCGCGAGTCACGGTGACGGTCCAGATGGTCGTCGACCTGCTGCTGATCGGCGGGATCGCGCGGGTCCTGCTCGGCACCGTCCGTCATCGAGAACAGGCGCTCGGGCGCGGCACCGTGGATCCCGACCCGCGCACCGCCGGAGATGTCGGCGTCCGACGGACGGGCGCACCCCTCACGACGAGAGCGCCGGGGCCCTTTGACCACTCGCGACGTCTTCCGGTCCCAGAGCAGGGAGGAGGTTCGTCACGACGAAGGCCACCACCACCGCGACCACCACCTCCGGAGTGACGGAGAGGCCGTCAGCGCCGAGCAGCAGGGTTGCCAGCAGGGCGGACGTCAGCGGCAGCCGCAGCATCGCCGTGCACAGGGCGCCGATTCCCATGCCGATGGCCGGAGAGAGACTCATGCCGGGCAGCCCGCTCAGCGCGATGCCCAGGGCCGCGCCGATGAACATCGAGGGAAACACCGGCCCGCCACGGAACGCGCTCAGCGAGAGGGCGTAGACGAGAGCCTTGCACCCGATGAGCAGGACCAACGCGCCCACCGAGTAGTCGGCCGCGTTCTTCACCAGGTCCGGCATCGCCTCCTGGCCGGAGAACAGCACCTCGGTGGAGCTGTTGCCCGTGACCAGCTGGTAGCCCATGGCGGAAAGACCGATGAGCAGGCCGAACGCCGACGTCACCACCACCCGGTTCCGGTGGACGAGAGGCCGCAGCGACAGCGCCGCCCGACGGATCACCCAGCCCAACGCCGCTCCGGTGACACCCACGGCGACGGCCCAGGCGAGGGTCGCCACTGTCGGGTCCACCTGGGGCGGCACCGACGTGAGGGCGAGCGAGAAGCTGCCGAGGCCGGTCCAGTCGTTCAGACCGACGAAGACCACCGCTCCGATGCCCGAGGCGAGCAGCCCCGGCAACGCCACCAGGCTCAGCGTGACGCCGCCGACACCGGCCGCCTCCATGATCAGGAAGGCGCCGAGGAGCGGCGACCCGAGCAAGGTGCTGATCGCCGCGAAGCTTCCCGCCGACGCCATGAGCGTCATGGCCATGGGCGGGGCGTCCTTGCTGCGCCAGCGTGACGGCCAGGGCGCCGAGTCCGCCGCCGATGTGCGATCAGGGGCGCCTCCGGCCCGAGCACGGCACCGAGACTGAGCGTGGTGAGAGCGGCCAGCGCGACCCCCGGCAGATCGGCGATCTTCGGCGGTCCGCCCCCGGCCTTGAACCCGAAGGCCGGTGAATGCCCTCCGTTGCCCGGCAGGTAGCGGATGGTCATGGCAGTCAGCAGCCCACACAGCACCAGCCAGGGGACCGGCCACCACGCCGGCACCGTTCCTTCGAAGATCCCGTCGGGCAGGTCGCCGAACACGTACCCCTGGATCTCGGAGACCAGGGCCAGGAAACCGTACGCGATCACCGACACCGGGATGCCGAGGATCCCGGCCAGCACCAGGGCGGACAGGTAGGCCTTCGACCGGATGACTTCGCGCGGGTCTTGTGGCCCGTCCGGCTCCGTCATCTCGCTCTGCTCGCTCGGGAGGCGTGTCCCACCGGTCTGCACATGCCGGGGCTACTGTCGTGCGAGCGCGATGCGAAGACGCTCCTCCGACTGGATGAAGTGGTCATGGTCGTCCTTGCCCAGGTCGATCTGGACCCAGTGGATCTTTCCGGTGAAACGGCTCGTGGCAGCGGTGTAGTCGGGCGTGACCGAGGTGCCGGACTCGTAGCCGATGTCGGTGGTCTCGTCCGCGGAGAAGATCATCGGCTGGGTGGCGCCCACGCGACCGCTTCCCGCGGGGGTGCCGTCGCAGAACAGTGAGACATCCCCGCCCTTGGCCAGTCCTCCGCCGTCGTACGCGAACTCCATCCGGACCTGGTGGACGCCTGGAGGGACAGGCGCCTCGGTTTCCACGGCGAACTCCTGGATGCCGAGCACGTTGTACACGAACCTCGCGTTGCCGCCCTTGGCGTAGAGGGCCCACCCACCGAACCTGCCGCCCTGGGCGATGATGACACCCTCGGCGCCGGCGGCCGGGACCTCGATCTCGGCCGTGACCGAGAACGACTTGTTCTTGATGCTGACGACGCTGTTCTCCGACAGGCGGCCCATTCCGGGGAAGAACAGCTGGGAGTCGCCCCGGATCAGGGTGGGTCGTCCGGCCATCCCGGGATCCACGCGCTCCGCGGTTCGGTCGTCGAGCGGTAGGACGTTGTACTTGGTGGCCTCGATGAGCCAGAGGCGCTGCAGCTTGGCCAGCATGTCCGGGTGCTCGGCCGCCAGGTCCCGGGCCTGGCTGTAGTCGCTGCTCCCGTCGTAGAGCTCCCAGACGTCGTCGTCGAAGGCCGGCACCACGCCGCCGACCATCACCCAGGGCGTGCGGTGCTTGGTGACCGCACTCCAGCCCTTGTGGTAGATCCCGCGGTTGCCGAACATCTCGAAGTACTGCAGGTCGTGCTGCTCTGCCTGGTCGGCCTCGTTGAAGGTGTAGACCATGCTGATCCCCTCGAGGGGGGACTGCTGCACGCCGTTGACGGCCAGGGGTTCGGGCAGTCCCGCCGCCTCCAGGACGGTCGGCGCGAGGTCGATGACGTGGGTGAACTGTGAGCGGAGCCCACCGGCCTCCTCGATCCCGTCCGGCCAGTGCACGATGGTGCCGTTGCGGGTGCCGCCCCAGTGCGAGGCGACCTGCTTGGTCCACTGGAACGGGGTGTCCATCGCCCACGCCCAGCCGACCGAGTAGTGGTTGTAGGAGGTCGGCGAGCCGAGCTCGTCCATCTTGCTGAGCAGGAACTCCGGGGTCTCCAGCGCCGCCATGCCGTTGAAGTTGGCCATCTCGTTGAAGGCGCCGTTCATGGTCCCCTCGGCGGAGGCGCCGTTGTCGCCGACGATGTAGTAGACGAGGGTGTTGTCGAGCACCCCGAGGTCCTCGATGGCGTCGATCAGCCGGCCGACGTGATGGTCGGTGTGCTCCAGGAACCCTGCATAGACCTCCATCTGGCGGGCCAGGACGGGCTTGAGCTCGTCGGGCATGTCGTCCCAGGCAGCGATCTCGGTGTGCCGGGCGGTGAGCTCGGCGTCCGCCGGGATGACGCCCAGCTCCTTCTGGCGCGCGAAGGTGCGCTCGCGCTGCACGTCCCAGCCGTCATCGAACTGTCCGGCGTACTTGTCGGCCCACTCTTTCGGGACGTGGTGGGGGGCGTGCGTCGCACCAGGCGCGAAGTAGACGAAGAACGGCTTGTCGGGCATCAGCGCCTTCTGCTGGCGGACCCAGCTGCAGGCGCGGTCGGCGAGGTCCTCGGTCAGGTGATAGCCCTCTTCAGGGGTGGCGGGCGGTTCGACGGGGGTCGTCCCGTCGTACAGCGCCGGGTCCCACTGGTTGTTCTCCCCGCCGATGAAGCCGTAGAACGTCTCGAACCCGCCCCCACCCGACGGCCACCCGTCGAACGGACCCATCGGCGAGGACTGCCACACCGGCACCTCGTGGCACTTGCCGAACTGCGCCGTGGAGTACCCGTTCAGCTTCAACGTCATCGCAAGCGGCGCCTTCGTGTTCGGGCGCAGGGAGCTGTTGCCCGGGGCCGACGTCGCGGTCTCGGTGATGCTGCCCATCCCGACCGAGTGGTGGTTGCGGCCGGTGAGCAGCGCCTGCCGAGTCGGCGCGCACAGAGCGGTGGTGTGGAACCGGTTGAACTTCAGCCCACCCGCGGCCAGCCGCTCGGCCGTCGGCGTCCGGCACGGACCTCCGAACGCGCTGGCGGCACCGAACCCGACGTCGTCGAGCAGGACGATCAGGACGTTGGGCGCGCCTGCAGGGGGCAGCAGCGGCTCGATCGGCGGGAAGGCGGTCTCGGGATCCTTCGCGTCGAAGGTCGTGAGTCCGGTTGCCGGGCGGTCGGGGATCGGCAGGATGGTGCGTGCCTGACGATCCGGTCGGTTGGTCACTGGAGATCTCCGTCCTGATCAGGGCCGATACCTCCCTCCACCCTTGCCGTCACCGTCCCGGCCCTGCCTCATCCCCGTGGGGTGAAAGCCCGCTTGGGGCGGCGATCCCTACACCGGCGTCGTCGCCCGCGATGCGACCGGCGAGGCCGTCGCAGGCTCGTCGGGTACGTCGCGACGGTGACCGAGGTGCCGGAGGATCGTCCGGAACGCGACGTGGAGGGAGTCGGCGCCGACGACCGTCGTCGACGGGAACGGCAGGTCCTTCGGCACCACCACGAACGCACGGTCCTGCCAGCCGCCCAGTCCGCCGTGGCAGCCGACGAGCCCCTCGAAGGCGGCGACCTCCTCGGTCCCGGGATCCACCAGGCTGTTGACGTAGATGTCCGGCGTCTCGGGCCGCGAGGCGACGCGCCGCACGAACTCGGGTGCCAGCGGCCCGAAGGCGAGCAGTGGATCCGTCCCCTCGACCGACCCCGTCCCTGAGCCTGCGAGTTCCCGCGCCGCCCAGCACGAGCGGGCCCTCGACCTCGTCGGTCACGACGACGAAGCCGACCCCGGGATGGCCGGCGAGACCGGCGACCAGGGCCGGGAAGCGCTGGTCGAGCTGCTGGCGCGACAGCTGCCGCTTCTCGCCGCGGACGTAGATGAGACCGAGGTTGCCCGACCCGAACACGTGGAAGGTCTGGTCCCCCGGCGCGACCGACGGCGCCTGCGCAGTGCCCTCGGGAGTGCGGGTCTCGGGCTGGTCCGGCTCCCCGCCCCGCTCCATTGCTCCGGACACGTTGCGCATGGCGCGTGCGCCCATGCCGCTTCCGGTGGCGAGCTCGTCGACGAGGACGCGGGTGCGGCCCCACCCCTCGATGTCGCCCTCGCTCGACTTCACCTCGGCCGCCGCCAGGCGGGCGACCAGCGTCGCCGAGCTCCTCGCCGTACCGGTCGAGGAAGGTCGCGCCCTGGGCCTGGCCGTGGTCGGAGAGGATGACGAAGTGGTACTTGCGCGGGGCGACCCTCGCCACCATGCTCCAGCTGGTGCAGGACGCCGTCGACCGCCTCGAGGGCCTCGAGGCTCTCCGGGCGCAGCATCCCGGCGTGGTGGGCGATCTCGTCGTAGTCGACGTAGTCGACGTAGATCGACCGCGTGCCGCGCAGCATGTGCTGGGCGACCAGGATCGTGTTGAGGTCGCGCAGCGCGCCGTTGGTGACGCAGCGCAGCAGGGCGGTCGTCCAGGTGCGCTCGCAGCGGGGTTGGACGTCGCGACGGATCGGCCCGCCGGGCCTGGAACCGGTCCCGGGCCAGCTCGGAGACCGACCGCGACAGCGCCCGGGTCAGCCCGGTGGGGTGCACCACGAACTCGGCGACCGCCCGCCGGGTCGTCTCGCCGCCGCGCGACCCGCCGGCTCATCGTCAGCGCCGCATGTCGGCGCGTCACCGGTGAACAGGTTGCTGATGCTGGCACCCCCGTCGACGAGCAGGCCGCGCCCGGTGGTCAGGTCCTCCTCGATCACGGCGGCGTCCGCGGGCTTGTTCGCCACCAGCACCCGGTCGTTCGCGCGGTCGTACCACCGGAAGGCCGGGATCCCGTCGATCACGCCGTGCAGGATGCCCATCTGGCTGGCCGGCGTCGTGGCCGGCAGCTTCGGCGTCCACTCGCGCAGCGTGTGCGTGCCCGCCGCGGACCCACCGGGTCAGGGTCGGCACCGTGCCGGCGGTGATGGCCATCTGGAGCACCGGGAAGGGGACGCCGTCCAGCTGCACGAACACCACGCCGTCGACCTCGGGGTCGGTCGAGCTCGACCGGATGCCGGCGGCCCGACGCGACCAGCCGGCCGACCAGCACCTGGTCGGTGCCGGCGGTGCTGAACCAGCTCGGCCACCGTGCCGACCAGACCCACGACGACCGCGACCAGCAGCGCGGTCCAGAAGTCGTCGACGCGTACGTTCGGAAGCAGTCTGCGCCGCGACGAGCACGACGACCGCCTGGCCGAGGAAGGCCAGCAGCAGCACCCCGGCCCATCCGAGCAGGACGGCTCCCGCGACCATGACCGGTTGCATCAGCAGGGCGACGACGCCGAGCACGACGGCGAAACCGATGGGCCCCCAGGGCAGCGTCCGCCTGGAAGCCGGGCACGACGAGGTCGCACAGGACCACGCCGACGGCCGTCACGACGAGGCGGGCAAGCAGCGAGAGGGCCTGCACGTGCAAGGGCGCGCTCCATCGAGGTGCGTCCCAGCTCGGACGCGACCTGCGAGCGTTGCCGCTTGCGCGAGCTGGCGCTCGCGGACTCCGCTGCGGTGCATCGCAACCTTCTCCCTGGGCGCCCGGCAGCCACCGAGGCGCACCCTGCCTCGAGGCGAGGATGGCTCCGGCGCGGCTGGCGCGCCTCACCCCGCCCGGGTGAGTCGGCCTGGCTCCGCGTTCGCGCTTGGCACGACGGTTCAGGGCCACGGCCAGTCCCGGGAAGACCATCACGGACAGCACCCCCGCCCCGACCAGCGCCGCAGCGTTCTCGGGGAGCATCTCGCCGGTGCTGAGCCCGACCTGCGGCCAGTGCCACGAGGAGCGGCAAGGCCGTCGCGGTGAGCAGGGTCATCTGCAGCCGCTGGGTCAGGCCCAGGTCCCGGCGGTACAGGAACATCGCCGGCAGACCCCTGACCGCGAGCAGCAGCACGAAGAAGGCGATCAGCCGCAGCGGGGCCTCCGCGATCGAAGCGAGGTCGAGGTTCATCCCCGATGCCACGAAGAAGACCGGGATGAAGAACCCGTACCCGACCGCGTCGAGCTTGGTCTCCAGCGAGTGGACGTCGCCGGGCGCCCATCGTCTCAGGACCACCCCCGCCAGGAACGCTCCGAGGACGACATCGAGGCCGAACTCTGCCGCCACCACGAGCAACGCGAGGAGCAGCGCGACTGTCCATCGAAGGGTCGTCTGGGACGTTGCATGCTCTCCTCTCCTGGCCACGGAGGAGAACCGGCCGAGGAACTTGATCCGGGGAAGAAGTGTGAACAGGACCGCGACCACGAACATCGACGCCAGGGACAGGAGGCCCAGGAACTTCCCGTTCGCACCCAGGAAGATGGCGATCCCGACGATCGGGAGGAACTCACCGACCGCTCCCGCGGGCAGGATGAAGGAGCCGAACCGGCCGCCGAGCATGTCGTTGTCCCGCAGGATCGGCAGCAGGGCTCCGAACGCGGTCGTGGTGAGGCCCAGCGCAACCGGCACGAAGGCGTGGACGAACCCGACGTAGGCGAGCGCGCCGGTCACTGCGATCGCGAGACCGGCCGTCACGAACCAGGCCACGACGGCGAGCCGGCCCACGTGCTCGGTGAACAGGCTCAGCTCCAGCTCGTAGCCGGCCAGCAGGAACAGGAAGCCCAGGCCGACGTCGGCCAGCAGCGTGACGCTCGCCGGGTCGGCCCACCCGAGGACCTGCTGGGCCCACGAGGACCCCGCCCACGATCAGCACGACGACCTGGGGCAGGCGGATGCGTTCGAGCATTGCAGCGACGAACGGTGCGAGAGCCGAGACCAGCGCCACCACCAGCAGCGTCGTCAGCCCGGTCTGAGCATCCATCGAGAGTTCCTCCGATCGGTCCCCTACGCCTCGTCCGTCCGACCACCCTGCCGGGCATGCCGTTGGGCCGCCTCACCCGAGGGTGATGATCCGGTCAACCGTGACCTGAGCACCATCGTGGCAACCCGAGCCGCCACCTCATCCAGCCTGGAGGAGGCGGCCCGCGCGGCCTCGTTGCATGCTGGGTCATTCCACCGGATTCGATGGCGGTACACGGCGATGACACAAGCGTGCAAGGCCCCAGGAACGTGAGCGGGATCAGGCAACCGTACGAGGACGACGGACCCGAACGCGAGGAGTTCCGCCCGGTGTCCCGCGCGAGCAACCGGGGCCGCGCCTGGTGGTGGTGCGCCTCCCTGGCCACCACGTTCGGGCTCCTGTGCTCCCTTGTCGAGTGGGGTTGGCAAGGCTCGGTGACCGGCATCGTGAGCATCGGCGTGTTCGCCGGCACCATCGCGACCGCCGCCTGGGTGGGGGACGGGCTCCGGGCGCTCCGCAGGATCCTGCGCCTCTCGGTGGTCGCCGCGCTGACCGGGACGGCGGCCGCAGGGCTCGTCGCCGTGTTCGAGCTCACCGGGCTGGTGGTGGTCCTGGTGCTGGTGGGGACCTCGCCAGCCGTCCGCATGCTCTTCCGGGCGTTGCGGTGGCCGAGCGCCGAGACTGCCCCGGTGGTGCCCCGCGTGGCGCCGCCGACGAACCTCGCCTCGTCCTGCGTGGAGATCGCCCCGGAGGGCTGGTCGACGAGTCCGACGGGTGATCTGAGCCTGCTGGACGACGACGCCCTGTGCCTGGCCTGGCGCCGGAGCTTCCTCCTGCTGCAAGGCACTCGGTCGGCGGCCGACCGTCTCGTCATCGTCGAGCAGCGTCAGCAGTATCTCGACGAGTTGCACAGACGGTCTCCGGAAGGGCTCACGACGTGGCTCACCTCCGGCGGCCGCGCTTCGGGCAACCCGCTCCCGTACCTGCGCAAGGACCCCCCGCCGACTGGTTAGAACGGGGGGCGGTCTCGCTGGTGGGGCTCGCTAGTGCTTGGAGGCGGACGCCGAGCCGCGCGGCGGGAGCAGTCCCAGGTCCCACGCCAGCCGGACCGCTTCATTGCGTCGGCTGACGCCCAGCTTCCGCAAGATGCTCCGGACATGGCTTCGCACGGTGTTGACGGACACGAACATGGTCTCGGCTATCTCGTCGGTCGTCAGCAGGTCGGCCAGGTAGGCGAGCACTTCGCTCTCCTTCACGGTCAACGGGATCACGACCGCGGTCGTGCTGAGATCTGCGTCCGGGAACGGGCGTCGCTGCTGGGGAAGTCGGCTCTCCTCCGTGTCCGGTGAATCGCTCGGCGCCCTCGTGCGGAGCCATCGGTTCCTCGCGCTCAGCCCGCTGCGCTCGAGGAAGGCCCGCACGTCGTTTCCCGCTTCGAAGAACGGGCGGCGAAGGCGTTCGGGGGCGGCGAGGCGAAGGGCACGAGAGAGGAACTCCTCGCTCCTCTCAGGGTCCTGCGATCTGAGGGACTGCTCCGCGAGCAGGAGCCAGGAGTTCACCTGGACGGCCAGAGGGGCTCCCTCGAGTGACGTGTCCGGCTCCTGGAGCGAGGGTTCTTCCACCCCCGCCACGACGAGGGCCTGGTGAAGCACCTGCTCGTCAGCTATGCGCTCCTGGGCCCGGAGCGACTGAAGCAGACCGACCGCCTCCTCGTGCCTATCCAGCGCCAGCAACGACGTCGCCTCGCCGACGACGAGCGACTCGGCCAACCACCCGGTGACGGGAGGGGTGAAGGGTGCCGAGCTGAGCTGCTCACCGGCCCCCTCGAGCTCGGCGAGGGCGAGCTCGAAGTCACCGTCGCTCCGCAGCACCCGCGCCCGGAGGAGCGACAGCACCGGAGCCAGCACCGAGGAGTCGTACGACGCCAGCTGCCGCTCGGCCTGTCCGAGAAGGTCGCGCGCCCGTTCGGGCTCGGACTCCTCCGTGCGCACCCAGGCCAGGGCCAGCGTGGCTGCGCCGACCCGAGGGCTGGTGGCGCGCTCAGAGGTTTCGGACACTCCGGACGAGACCTGGAGAGCGAGCTCGGTCGCCCGGCCGAGCCGACCTATCACCGCCTCCACCAGCGCCGACATTCCCTTCAGCTCCACCGTCACCTCGTCGAGGTGCGCCGCCTCGGCCGTCGCCACTCCGCTCGCGAGCGCGGCGGCCCCCGCCTCCAGGTCTCCACGCGCGAAGAGGATCCGTCCCTTGCACCCGCAGATGATCGCGCTGAGGGTCATCAACGCGGCCACGTCGTGGGAGGGGGCCAGGCGGAGGGCCTTCTCCGCAGCCAGGACCGACCGCAGTCCGGCGTCCGTGTCGTTGCCGAGACTCGCCATCACTGCGGTCAGCACCGCGATCGCCAGCCCCCGGCGGTGCCCGGCGGGCAGCACCTCCTGGGAGACCAGCCTGCGCGCCGCCGTGAGGTGCAGTGCGCTCCCCTCCACGTCCAGCTCGGAGACCGACAACGCGGTCCGGGCAATGGCAGCGGCCGAACCCGGCCAGTCGGGGGGCAGACCCTTCAACAGATCTCGTAGCTGCTCCCCCTTCGACCCCACGAGGAGCTCGGCGAAGCGCAGACGATCGACGAGCAGCTCGGCTGCCAGTGTCCAGTCCTGGGCCAGGGAGGCGTGTCGGATCGCCGCCGAGACCTGACCGTCACCGGCGAGCCAGGCGGCCGCCAGGCGGTGCAGCCTGGCGACGAGCTCGGGCGTCTCGGAGGCCAGCTGGCCACGCAGGAACTCCCGGAACAGCGAGTGGTAGCGGTAGCGGTCGTAGTGGCCGGGCACCAGCTCGATGAAAGCGTTCCGGTGGGCCAGGACCTCCAGTGCCTGGAGGTCGCACGGCCGCCCGGTGAGGATCGTGACCAGCCCCGGATCGAGCTCGTCGACGACGCACGTCCGCAGGAGGAACTGCCTGGTCTCCTGGCTCTGCTTCGCCAGCACCTCGTGGAGGAGGTACTCCGCGACGTTTCCCGAGTCACCACGGAAGGCCCTCAGCGCCTCGTCGATGTCCGCCGTGGCCACCAGGCCCAGGCCCGCAAACCTCAGGCCGGCTGCCCACCCACCGGTGCGCGACTGGAGCAACGAGATCTCGGACGGCTCGAGAACGAGGCCCTCGCGTTGGACCAGCATCGCAACTTCCGCGGTCGTGAACGCGAGATCGGTCGCCCGCAGCTCCGTGATCGCACCGTCCAGCCGATAGCGGTGCAACGGCATGGGCGGGTCCGTGCGGGTCAACAGGATCAGCGCGAGCCTGCCACTGCACCGGCGGAGGAACCGGTCCAGGCCCTGGCCGACCGCTGACGACAGGGAGAACTCACCACAGTCCAGGACGAGGATGACCTTCCGCTGCTGTGCGGCGATCCCCCGCGCCAGGGATCGCAGGTCGCCACGGTCGGCACGCAGGCCGGCACGTCCGGGACGTCGATCCCGTTGCTGCGCAGGAGCCTCACCACTGTGGACCAGAAGGGGACAGGGTCGACCGCGTCTCCGTGGAGACCCAGGTGCACGATCGACGGCCCGTCACCGAATCGTGCGATCCAGGAGTCGACGAGCACCGTCTTTCCGTAGCCTGCCGGGGCGCTCACCAGGGTCAGTGGCTTCAGGACGCGTAGAGCGTCGAGCAGTCGGGGGCGCGGCAGCACGCCGCCAGACCGCTTGGGAGCCCTGGGACCGGGCGCCGGGTTCGACAAGGGCTGGGGAGTCTCGAGTTGCGCCATGTGTGTCCTCAGGACGTTTGTTGGCAACGCGGGCGGCCAGGGTCTGGGGCGGCCTAAGAGCTCGGATCCGTGTGAGTTCAATTCAAGACTCTAATCCTCACAATAGGGGCCCGACAGCCCCAGCCGGGTCATCAGGGATGAGCCGTCTGGGGGGGCGGGAGCCTGGCCCTGCACTTCTTTTTCTCGCTCTCACCCTCCCGGGGTGACGTTGCGCCAGTTTCTTCCTGCGACCGTTGGACGATCGCCGAACGGAGTCCAAGATGCAGAAGCCCATGTACGAGATCCGCGTCGCGGGAGTCGTGCCCGACGCCGATCTCCGGGACTTGGGAGCCTTGACGCTCGCCCCGGACCACGTGAACACGATCCTGTACGGAATCGCGGACCAGGCGGCGCTGTACGGGTTGCTCGCGCGGTTGCGGACCCTCGGTCTCGAGGTCATCGAGGTACGACGCGTCTCGGCTCCTGATCTCGACACGAGCCCGCGCGAGTCGACGCCGGTCCCTACCGGGGAAGAGGACGGATGACAGTGACCACAGGTACGTACCGGACGTCGTACGAGGTAGCCCTGAGCGGCGCTGCCGGCCCGGCCTACGTGGCCGCACTGAAAGCGATGGGCGTCGAGCATCACGGCACCACCAGCATCTTCCTGGTGCCCGCGCTCGACGACCTCGACATCTGTGACGTCGTGGCGATGCTCGAAGCGCGCGGGCTCGTGGTCCTCGACGTTCACCAGGTGTCGGCGGACAGAGCCATCTGCACCCGTCCGTGACGCCCGCCGCCACGGGCGCGGTGCCTGCCGAGCGCTCAACAGCTGCTCGACGAGCTCTTCGCCAGATCGTTGACTGCGGCCTCGAACGTCGACAGGCTCGCCTGAACCGCCCGGTAGGCGTCGTTCGAGGGAGAGGCGACTGCAGCCTGGACGTCCGCCTTCAAGGGCACCGCGGCCTTCTCTACGGCGTCGACCTCGTCGGAGAACTCCGGGACAGAGTTCGCAGACAGGTTCTGCACCGCCTCGTCGAGCTGGCTCAGCTGCGTCTTCAGGGTGGGAAGCCCGGACTTGGTGATGGGCGTGCTCGTGATCTGCGTCAGCGTGGCATCGGTGGCATCGACGGACTTGCAGAAGTCCGACGGCGCAGCGTCTTCCGATGAGCAGGACGTCAGCCCACCGGCTGCGAGGACGGTGCAGCAGGCGACAGCTACGAGAGCACTTCCGGGACGCCTCATCCCCTCAGGTTCGCGGCATTCCGGGCCAGAGGCATCACCCCGTGCAGATGACGTGGTGCGGTGGTTGCTCCGGCTCATCCGCCCTGGGTGATGACGTCCGGAGCCACCGGGTATCAACGTGGCCCATGCCCCTACAGCACCCCAGCCAGACCGTCGCCTCGCGCGAGGAGATCTCTATCGCCCCTCTCTTCAGCTCCGAACCGCTGAGCGTGCCACGGCATCGGCTGCCGGACGGAGAGATGGCCCCAGACGTCGCCTACCAGCTCATCCACGACGAGCTGATGCTCGATGGCAATGCGCGCCTGAACCTGGCGACCTTCGTCGGGACGTGGATGGAGCCTCAGGCCGAGCAGCTGATGGCCGAGTGCTTCGACAAGAACATGATCGACAAGGACGAGTACCCGGCGACCGCCGAGCTGGAGGTGCGCTGCGTTGAGATCCTCGCGAGGCTGTGGCACGCGCCGGAGTCCGCGGGAGCTGCGACCGGATGTTCGACCACCGGGTCGAGCGAGGCGGCGATGCTCGGGGCCTGGCGCTGAAGCGACGTTGGCAGCAGGCACGCAAGGCGGCGGGCAAGCCCTATGACAAGCCGAACATGGTGATGGGCATCAACGTCCAGGTGTGCTGGGAGAAGTTCGCGAACTACTGGGACGTCGAGATGCGCCTGGTGCCGATGTCGGGTGACCGCTTCCACATGTCGGCGGAGGAGGCGGTCAAGCTCTGTGACGAGAACACCATCGTCGTCATCGGCATCCTGGGCTCCACGTTCGACGGCTCCTACGAGCCGATCAAGGAGATCTGCGACGCGCTGGATGCCTACCAGGCCGAGACCGGCATCGACATCCCCGTGCACGTCGACGGCGCCTCGGGTGCCTTCATCGCGCCGTTCCTCGACCCCGATCTGCTCTGGGACTTCAGGCTCGACCGGGTGGCGTCCATCAACGTCTCGGGCCACAAGTACGGCCTGGTCTTCCCGGGTGTCGGCTGGGTGGTCTGGCGCGACGCGGACGCCCTTCCCGAGGACCTGATCTTCTGGGTGAACTACCTGGGCGACAACATGCCGACGTTCGCGCTCAACTTCTCCCGTCCGGGGTCGCAGGTCGTGGCGCAGTACTACAACTTCCTACGGCTGGGCTTCGAGGGGTACGCGGCCGTGCAGGGGTATGCACGCGAGGTGGCCACGACGTTGTCCGCCAAGATCGCCGCGCTGGGCCCGTTCGAGCTCCTCACCAAGGGTGACGAGCTTCCGGTCTTCGCCTTCAAGCTGAAGGACGAGATCGACAACTACTCGGTCTTCGACGTGTCCAACTCCTTGCGTGAGCGGGGCTGGCTGCTGCCGGCGTACACGTTCCCGGCCGATCGCGAGGACCTCGCGGCCCTGCGCGTCGTCGTCAAGCGGGGTTTCACCCACGACCTGGGTGATCTCCTCATCCGGGACATCCAGCGACAGCTCCCGCGACTGGAGAAGCAGCCGGAGCCGCAGCACGGCGAGCAGCCGAACGCCTTCCACCACTAGATGGGCTGGTTCAGCTCACGTCGCGTCACCCCGCGTGGTGGGTGCGCTGCTCCGGCACCAGCAGCAGCGACGCCACCAAGAACAACAGGGCACCTACGGCGGTCCCGACGTTCACGAGCGTCACGTTCACCTCGGCGTTCGAGTCCGCAAGCACGTAGGCACCCAGGGCGGAGAAGCCGAACGCGACCGAGCCGAGCAGGTTGCTGCTGGCGATGAGACCCCCGATCGTTCGCGGTGGCCGGCGCAGGAGACCTCCTGACAGATCCACGTAGGCGAGGGCGCCGGCGACCAGGAAGCACAGCGAGCCGAGCGCGTCCGGTCTCCACACGACGCGGTCGTAGGACGGCGAGCCGACGGTCGTGGTCAGCGAGTGGAACGTCGTGGCGTTGAAGAACAGGGTGCCGATGAGCTGGACGGAGCTGCTCCACCAGTCGAGCCGATGCGGCTGCCAGAACGCATGGGTCCTTCCGCCGTCCGTGCGACTCGGACGGATGGTCTCCAGCCACTGCGAGGGACGCGGCCGCCGTGAAGAGGATGGAGCCCAGCAGGAAGACCACGGCGTCGACCTGTGGCCCCACGGCTTGGAGGAAAACCGGCAACGGCGCGACGAGGAAGCAGGTCGACCCCGCCGCGAAGAGCGTGACCATCCACCACCACGAGCGTGGTGGTGCGCCGGGCGCTCGGTCATCCCTGCGCCGCTGGTGCATCGACCGGGAGACCGGCGGTCACACCGGTGGCGCTGGAACGCCAGTCGTAGACCACTGACGTGCGCAGCAGAAGGTCCTGGAGCGACCTGCGCGAGCGTCCCCCGGCGCACCAGAGCAGTCCCAGCGGAAAGGCCACGCAAGCCAGTGCGCGCGTCAGGGCGACGACGAGCCGCACTCGTCCACCCCGACCGTCGACGACCCGGAGGCCCATCACCTGGTCCCCGTACGTACGCCCCGTGATCGCCCACGCGACGGTGAGGTACAGGACCAGGACGATCGCGGCGGCGGTGACACTGAGGACGACCGACGAGGCGGTGAACTGGAAGTTGCGGGGATCGAGGACGAAGCGAAGCCCGTTGTAACCGAAGTAGACCGCGACGAGCACGGCGACGACGGTGAGGACATCGACGGCACTCGCGAGCAACCGGGTCACCAGCCCGGCCGTCTCCCCCTGGTAGGGGCGGGCGTCGGGGGGAACGGGAGGAGGGATCTCGCCGTTCCTCACGGTGCCCTCGGCGTCAGCGGCGGGACTTCAGGGGACGGCGTCGCGGCCCTGCCGCGACCCTTGCGGGCGACCAGCCGATCGACCACACGCGAGATCGCATCGTCGCCGTGCATGCTCTGCATGCGTACCCCCTGCAGGGTCTCCGCGGCCATGGTTCCGCTCGACTCGCGGATGATCTCGGGCAGGTCGATCTCGGCGATCACGTCGCGTGCGATCCCGACCACGTCGACCCGCTCGATGATCGCCTCGACGTCCAGGCGGGCGGCGGCCGCATCCAGGTCGACATCGGCGACGAGGCCGTCCAGGTCCAGGCGTTCACGGACGATGCGGTTGAGGTCGAGTCGGGCCACCACGGCATCCATGTCGAGCCGCCCTACCACCGCGTCGAGATCCACTCGGCTCACCGCCGAGTCGAGGTCCACCTCGGCGATGATCCGGTCGAGGTCGACGTACTTCCTGACCAGCGCGACCAGGTCGAGGCGCCGTACGACCTCGACGACGACCGCCGGCACGAGCAGGTCGAGCGCCGCGCTCAGCCCCCTGACCATCTCGCCCCGACGCACGGCACCTCGACGAGCGAAGCCGTCGAGCCAGGTCGCTGGCTGGAGCCGGCGCGCGACGACCGGCGGCCGGAGGACGACTTCTGCCACGGGTCCGGCGACGGACCGCACGCCGTGGCGCACCGCTCCCGCGGTCGTGACCGCCTGGGCAGAGACACCGACGGCCACGTCGAGCAGCAGCAGCAGCTCCGGCCGCGCAACCGTGGCCTCAGACCTGTCCCGCACCTGCATAGTCCCGCTCTTCACTCGTCGTCGACGCTGCCGGACCAGTTTGCGGTCCCAGACGCGGCAGCGCCTCATCACCGGTGGATGACCCCGGCGCGCACGCTCCCCCGGACATGCGAACGTCCGCCATCGAGTCGGCGACTCGATGGCCGGTTGTGCGCAATCGGCGACTACTCGGCCTTCAGCTCGCCACCGTGGACCGTCAGCGCCCAGATGACGAGGACGTCGACCGCGATCATGATCGTGGACCAGACGGGGTAGGCCGCGAGGAAGCCGATGTTGACCACCGCGCTCACCATGGCGAGGGCTATCCCGACCACCCGTGCCCAGAGCGCGCCGGTGAAGAGCGCCAGACCGGCTGCTGCGATCAGGATGCCTCCGATGATGTGGGTCCAACCCCACGTGGTGTAGTCGACGCTGATGGTCAGTCCGGACTTCCCAACCAAGAAGTACTCATCCTGGAACAAGGCCACCAGGCCCTGGATGACGTGGAAGGAGCCCAGCATCAGCATCATCGTGCCGGCGAAGGCGATCCAGCCCACCCAACCCGTCACCTCAGTTGCTTGTACGTTCTGCCTGTGCGCCTGCCCCGGGACGGTTGATGCGTCTCCCGACCTTGCTGCTTGCGACATGTCCGATCCTTCCGCTCGGTGATGCACCGTGGCCCTCAGCCTTCGCTCACCGGTCGGTCTCCACCTCATCCCGCGCGGGTGAGTGGCTTCTGCGGGTGCGCGTGGCTCATCGGGCGCAGGACGAGCTCGAGCAGCGTGGTCACGATCGCGATGACCAGGGCGCCCAGGACCGCGCTGCCGAAGCCGGCCACATCGAGGTTCTCACTGAGCCCTGCGGTCAACGCGAGCAGGCAGCCGTTGACCACCAGGGCGGACAGACCCACCGTGAACACGGACAGGGGCAGCGCCACCAGCTGCAGCAGCGGCCCCAGCACGGCGTTCACCAGACCGAGCAGGAGCGAGATGCCCAGGTAAGTGACGAAACCGCCGGGTACGTCGATCCCCGGAACGACCGCCGTGGCCACCCAGACGGCTGCGGCGATGACGAGCCAGTTGGCCAGCACCCGGACCAGCATCAAGAGGTCCCCCGCGTTCAGTCCGGATGCCTCGGCCTCCTCGCTGACTTCCGGCACCTCCTCGTCCGGGTCGAAGAGCGTGTACCTCACCTTGAGGCTGACCGCCCAGGGCGCTCGGGAGGCATCGAACTCGGCGCCGATGGCGGCACTGGCCACCAGCACTCCGCAGACCGCCAGCAGCCAGCCGATCATCGCCATCGTGATGCCGAAGAGGCCGAACTCGTTGGTGTACTGCTCGACGAGCGGCGGCATGTAGATGGTGGTCGCCACTGCGTAGATCGCCGTACCGGTCGCAGACAGGCCGCCGGAGAACAGGAGACGCCGCCAGTGGACCTGGCGGTTCAGGAGCAGGTAGGGAATCGAGGTCCACAGCACGAGCCCGGAGGCGGCCGAGAGCGGGAACATCACGAACCAGCCGAGCGAGAGGTTCCTGAACAGGTCGTGGATGGCGTAGAGGACCACCATCTCGACCACGAGGGCCAACAGCCCGAGGGCGGCGAACAGACCGCTGCGGACGCCGGCCTTCTCCTGCTCCCACGCCGCGCGGTACATCTTCTGGGTCCGCCGCGTGAAGGAGACGCCCGAGTACACGAACAGCAGGGCACTGAAGGCGGTCAGGCTGCTGGAAGCATCCTCGGGGACCTGGAACAGCTGCTCCACAGCGGTGGCCGAGTCCCCCTCGAGACCGAACTTCACGATGATGCCTTGCGCCACCACGTTGGGCTGGCCGGCCGGCCCCAGGGTGGAGACCAGGAGCAGCAGCGGAATGAGCGCGGTGAAGGCCTGGGAGGCCAGGACGATGCAGCGGTCGAGCCCTTCCATCGAAAGGAACCGGTGCACGCACCGTCCGAGGAACGATCCCCACACGCGCTCCGTCAGCGCGGCGAGGTCACCCGACGGGAGGTTCACGGGCTACTGCAGCGCAGACGTGAGTCGGGCCAGCCCGTCCAGGACGGTCGCCTTCCTGGGTTCCTGCTGCCACCTGGCCGACGTCAGCCGCGTGCTGATGTCGCGGTAGCCGCGCTCGATCTCGCGCATCTCCGCCACGAACGATCGGGAGTGCACCATCATCGAGATCTCGCTGTTCAACCCGAACGAGCGCATGTCCATGTTGCTCGACCCGATCAGCGCCACCTCGTCGTCGATGCTGAAGTGCTTGGCGTGCAGGATGAACGGCGCCGGGTAGCAGTAGATGTGCACCCCTGCGCCGAGCAGGGCCTCGTAGTAGGAACGCTGGGCGTGCCACACCAGCCCCTGGTCGCCGATCTCGGAGACGAACAGCTCGACGTGGACTCCGCGTCCGGTCGCCGCCAGCAGGCCACGGAGCATCGAGTCGTCCGGGACGAAGTACGGACTGGTGATGATGATGCGTTCGCGGGCCGCGTACAGGAGGCTCAGAAAGACCTGGAGGTTGTTCTCCACGGGGAAGCCCGGACCACTGGGCACCAGCTGGCAGGTCATGTCCCCCTGCGCGCCGACGGGCTGTTGTGAGACGTCGGTCGGCGGGCGCTCGCCCGTCTCCATGTACCAGTCGGTCGCGAAGACCAGGTCCAGCGATGTCACCACGGGCCCTTCGACCCGACACATCAGCTCCTGCCACTTGAGTCCCCGTTTGATGTTCTTCTTCTTGTTGTAGCTGCGGTCGATGACGTTCTGGGACCCGACGAACCCGATCCGCCCGTCGACGACGAGGAGCTTGCGGTGGTTGCGGAGGTCGAGACGCTGGTACCGCCCGCGCAGGGGCTGCACGGGGAGCATCAGCCGCCACTGCGAGCCCATCGACGTGAGACGCGCGATCGTCGCCTTGTAGTCCCGACAGTGGGACGAGGCCCAGTGGTCGAGAAGGACCCGCACCGTCACGCCCCGCGCCACTGCTCGCTCGAGGGAGTCGAAGAACCCGGCCGTGGTCTCGTCGAGGGACAAGATGTAGAACTCGACGTGCACGAACGACGCCGCGGCATCCACCTCGGCTGCCATCGCCTTCAAGGACCCCGCGTAGTCGTCGATCAGCTCGCCCGCGTTCCCCGCGACCATCGGCATCGCCGTCAGGTTCTGCGTGAGGTCGACGACCGGGGTGAGCCAGTCCGGCGTCTCGCTCCGCTCGGGCGACGCCACCTGCCGTGACTCCTCGGCGATGACCGTGTTCATCTCCACCTGCTTGTCCCTGCGCTCCTTCGGCAGCCGTACATTGCCGATCAGGAGGTAGAGCAGCACGCCGATCACGGGGATGAAGAAGATCGCCAGGAGCCAGGACATGGCTGCCGTGGGCAGCCGGTTCCGGGGAATGACCACCAGGGCAACCAGCCGGATCGCCAGGTCGATCAGGACAGTGATGGTGCCCAGCCCCAGGAGCGTCTGCAACTGGCTCACGCGGCCCATCGTGGGGGTGCCGACAAATGGGCACATCACCCGGGGCAGACGAGAAACGGTCATCCCTGGCGGGTGACGTCAGGACCGGCCGCTCGGGACGAGAATCGGCACGTCGCTGGCGCCGGAGCGCTGGTCCAGGGAGGGTCGTGCATGTCTGAGGATGTCGGCGGGTCCCGCGCGGTGCTGCCGCGGCCGTTGGTGGTGCTGCTCGGGACGGCTGCTGCGACGATCACCATCGCCGGGGTGAAGGCCAGCTCGGGCATCATCGGTCCCGTCATGCTCGCGCTCGTCATGACGATCGCCGCCCACCCGATGCGTGCGTGGCTGATCCGTCACCGCTTCCCCGGCTGGGCGGCAAGCGTCACGCTGATCGCGACCGTCTACCTGGTCCTCGTGGCCTTCGCCGTTGCCCTGTTCGCGGCCACCGCGCGGTTCGCTGATCTGCTCCCCACCTACAAGGACCAGATGGCCCAGCAGGTCGACGGCTGGCGGCGTGGCTGCGCGGCCTCGGCGTCACGCAGGACCAGCTCAACCAGATCACCAAACAGTTCGACGCCAGTGACCTCGCGTCCCTGGCCGGAAACGCGCTCACGGGGATCACGAGCCTGTTGTCGTTGCTGTTCTTCGTCGTCACCCTGCTGCTCTTCTTCGCCCTCGACGCGGCGTGGTTCCCGGACCGGCTCGACAGCACGCCGGCTCAGCGGCGCCCGCTTGCTGCTGCACTGCACACGTTCGCCCACGGCACCCGGAGCTACCTGCTGGTCTCGACCGTCTTCGGCCTGATCGTGGCCGTCCTGGACACCGGCGCACTGTGGCTGCTCGGCGTCCCTGCGCCGCTCGTGTGGGGGCTGCTGGCCTTCATCACCAACTACATCCCGAACATCGGGTTCGTCATCGGACTCATCCCGCCCATGATCCTGGGGCTGCTCGTCGGCGGTCTCCCGCTGATGCTGGCAGTGCTGGCGGTGTACTGCGTCCTCAACGTCGTCATCCAGTCGGTCATCCAGCCGCGGGTCGTCGGGGGCGCGGTCGGGCTGTCGGGCAGCCTCACCTTCCTGTCCCTGGTCGTCTGGGCCTGGCTGCTGGGCGCACTCGGCGCTCTGCTCGCCGTGCCCGCTGAGCCTGCTCGTCAAGGCGCTGCTCGTCGACATCGCCTCGGGCGAGAAGTGGCTCAGCCCCCTGATCGACGCCAGCGACCCGGCCACCGACCCTCCCAGCGAGCCCGTCGAGGCGCCGGACGAGGAGCAGGCGATCGACCCCGCCGTCCAGCCGATCCGCCAATAGTCGCGCGACCGGTCATCCCTTGCGGATGACGTGCCGCCCCTGGAGGGCGAGGCATGCTCAGGGCAACCCTCGAGTCAGAAAGGCAAGCTGATGTCTCAGTACGCCGACACGCCCCAGTCGCTCTCGTCGTCCGGGAGCTACAACGGCACGACCGCCTGGGTGGGCTGGATCGCCTTCGCCGGCACGATGATGGCCCTGCTCGGCACGTTCCACCTCATCCAGGGCCTCGTGGCGATCTTCAAGGACGAGTACTTCCTGGTCGGCAGGTCCGGCCTGGTCGTCAGCGTCGACTACACCGCCTGGGGTTGGGCCCACCTCATCGCAGGGCTGGTCGTGATGGTGGCCGGATTCTGTGTCTTCGCGGGCCAGATCTGGGCACGCGTCGTCGGCGTACTGGTGGCCCTGGTCAGCGCGGTCGTCAACATCGCGTTCCTGGCTGCGTACCCGATCTGGTCCATGATCATGATCGCCCTTGCGGTCGTGGTGATCCTCGCGCTCACGGTGCACGGGTCGGACATCAAGGCCGGCGCGTAGGACGGCCAGCCCGACGTCTCACTCGTTCAGGATCCCCAGGACCCGCCCACGGATGCGGGCCTCGCTCTCGTCGAGGCTGACGTCGTCCTCGACCACGGCCGCGACCAGTCGTGCGGCGAGCGCGTGCAGCTTGAGGTTGGCGTGCTGGGAGCGCGCGCGCAGCAGCGCGAACGCCTCGTCCTGGTCCAGGCCCAGGCTCAGCATGAGGATGCCCTTCGCCTGCTCGATCGCGGAGCGATGCTCGGTCACCCCCGCAATGGCCGCGTCGATCTGCGCCTTCTGGTCCGTGGCGACCGCGTCGGTGAGGTCGACCATGTAGCCCGAGAGCTCGACGAGCCGTCCGTGCCGGTCGAGCTCGCCGCGTCCGGCGACCAGGACGGTGTGGCGACGCTGCTTCGCGTCCACGAGGTGGTGGTACGACGCGTACGGCTGAGCACTGACGAGAGCCTGCTTGACCGTCTCGCGGGCCTGGGCCACGTCCAAGGGGTCCAGGTGAGCCACCATGAGCTCCGCGGAGGGCACGACCTCACCGGGCTCGAACCCGTGCATCGTGTAGAGCGCGTCGGCCCAGAACCAGGACTCCCCGTCGTAGCGGTAGTGACCGACGGACGCGGGCGTTCCCCCTGCCAGCGCGTCGATTCCCGAGACCTCGAGATCGTCCATGTTGTGGGCTCCTGGCGTTTTCCGGCACCTGACGGGATGGCGCGTGACTCGAGCCGACAACCCCCTTGTCGAACGCTAGCGCACGGCGCTGACCTGGTTGGCTCAGCGCACCGACCCGGCAGGGTCGCCGGGCCGGTGAACCGTTGCCTGTCAGGCCGAGATGGCCGACTGGTCCCGGCCGACGACCCACGGGTGATCTCGACCTTGCGGGGCTTGGCCCTCTCCGCGACCGGGACCGTCAGGCTGCAGCACACCGTTGTCGTAGTGCGCCTCGAGCCGCTCGAGGTCCAGGTTGTCGCCGAGCACCAGCTGGCGGCTGAACAGGCCGGTCGGTCGTTCCGCGGCCAGCAGCTCCCAGTCACCGGTGCGGGCGGGACGCTCGGCGCGGACGGTCAGCACGTTGCGCTCGACGTCGATGTCCAGGGTGTCGGGGCCACCCCGGGCAGGTCGAACTCGATCCGGAAGGTGTCCCCTCGCGCCAGGCGTCCATCGGCATCACGGCCGGCCGAGACGTGGTGCCGGCCCCCAGCACCTGCTGGGCCAGGCGGTCGAAGTCACGGAACGGGTCGGTGCGCATCAGCATGTCGATCTACCTCCACTCAAGAGTCGCCGCCAGTTCTGTACTGGCTGTTACAGATTTTATATATCGCATGTAGGCTGTCCAGCGCAAGCACGCGACTTCGGATTCTCTCGGAGGGCAGCGATGGCCGCCTCACGATCGCGTGGCGTGTACGCGATCTCGGTCGCGGCGGAGCTCACCGGCGCCGGCGTGCAGAACCTGCGGGTGTACGAGCGCCGGGGTCTCGTCTCGCCGAGTCGGACGGAGGGCAGGACCCGCCGGTACAGCGAGGACGACCTGGATCGCGTGCGCCACGTCCTGGCGCTCCTCGACGACGGCCTGAACCTCGCCGGTATCGCCCTGGTCCTCGAGCTCGAGGCCGACAACGAACGGCTGCGCTCCCGCCTGCGTGACGGCTGACGGGTCCTCGTCAGCCGACGGGTCCGCCCAGGAGCAGCCGAGCGCGAGCCATGTCCAAGCGGTCGTCGTGGTCGACCAGGTGCCCCGCCTCGGACGCGAGTCCGTCCGCCTCCTCCAGCAGCCGCTCGGCACGCGCTCCCGCACCGTCTCCGGCCTCCCAGACCGCCAGGGCGTCCAGCGCATGCACCTGCACCTCGAGGTTGCCGACCGCGGCTGCTTCGCCGAGCACCTTCTCCAGCTCCGGGAGATCTCCGGTCTCGGCGCACAGCAGGCAGCGCGTGAGCAGCGCACCTTCACCGCCTCCGGCCCGGTCGTACCAGCGGCGGTTCTCCTCGAGCAGAGCACGCGCGGCGGTGCCGTCACCGCGGGCCCGCAGCAGCCTGGCGAGGTTGAGCCGCGCTGTCGCCGCCAGCCGGAGGTCGCCCCCGGCAATGGCCGCCTCCGTGGCACGTTCGAACGTGTCGACGGCCGCGTCGGTGTCCCCCGCGCGATGCTGCACGCGGGCGAGGGACGCGAGGTGCAGGGCGGCCTGCCCGGTGAAGCCGAGTCGTCGGGACTCCGCGGCCGCATGGGTCAGCGAACGGGCTGCGTCGTCGAACCGGTGCTGGGCCTGGGCGATGCCACCGAGCATCGCCTGGGCGTGCACCAGGCCCCAGGAGTCCCCGATCGGGGTCAGGAGGTCGACCGCCTCGGTGGCATGCCGGGCCGCGGTCTCGGTGTCACCGAGGATGAGCGCCCCGTAGGCGGCGAGCACCAGGGTGCACGCGGTCTCCCACACCAGTGTCGACGAGCGGTAGGTCTCGAGGCTGAAGGTCGTGTGAGCCAGCACCTCGTGCGGTCGCCCTTGCTGGATCGCGAGGAACGCCAGGTGGCGTCGTGCATCCGCCCGTAGGACGTCGTCGTCCAGTGCTTCGGCGACGGCGAGTGCCGTGTCCAGGTCCACGGCGGCCAGGGCGAGGTCGCCGGCGGACGCCTCGAGCCACCCCGCCAGGAGGTGGCCGGTGGCGCGGTCACGTGCGGGTGTCGCGGGTGAGAGGGCGCCGCGCACGCGGGCGGCGCCGGTGGTGCCGTCACCCAGCACGACCCAGGTCCACCCGAACCCGTTGCCGATGCTGGTCGCGAGGGGCGGGGCGTTGCCGGCGCACCATGCCAGCGCCGCATCGACGTTCGCCCGCTCTGCCCGGGCCGTCGCCACACACTCGGCCTGCCGGTCGCTCCTCACGTGGTCCTCGCACCAGGCGGCGGTGTCGGCGTACCACCGGGCGTGGGCGGCGACCGCCGCATCGTGCTCACCGGCCTCGGCGAGCCGGGCGGCGGCGAACGCCCGGACACTGTCGAGCAGCCGGTACCGCACCGACCCGTCGTCGGCGACGTCCAGGCTGACCAGGGACCGGTCCACCAGTCGTCCGATGGTGTCGAGGACGGCGGTGGACGGTACGCCGAGCGCGACGAGCACCCGCTCTGCGGCGTCCAGTGTCGCGCTGCCTGCGAAGCAGGACAGGGCCCACAACCCGCGTTGGTCGTCGGGGAACAGCAGCTCGTAGCTCCAGGCGATCGCGCTGACCAACGCGCGGCTGCGCTCGGGGCGATGGCTGGTCGGGTCCTGGAGCAGGACGAACCGGTCACCGAGACGACGGGCGATGTCGCGCACCGACAGGGACCGAACCCGGGCAGCGGCCAGCTCGATAGCGAGCGGCAGCCCGTCGAGCGCGGCGCACACCTCCTCGACCAGCTCCGTCGTGTCCGCGTCCAGGACGAACCCTCGCCTCATCTCGCGGGCGCGGCTCGCGAACAGCAGCACCGAGTCCTCACCGGAGAGCGGCGCCAGGGTGTGGACGCGTTCGCCGTCGAGACCCAGCGCGACCTGGCTGGTGGCGAGGATCCGCAGCCCCGGGGCTCCGTCGAGCATCGCGGCAGCGAACGCGCTCACACCCTCGACCACGTGCTCACAGTTGTCGATCAGCAGCACCGTCTCGGCACCGGCCAGACGCTCGACGAGCGAAGGCTCCCCGCCGGTGACGTGCAGGGTCTCGGCCACCACCTGGGCGACTCCTGATGCGGTGGCCGTGGCGTCGAGCCTCACCAGCCAGACCCCACCCGGTGCCTCCAGGAGCCGCGCGACCTCCAGCGCGAGGCGGGTCTTCCCGACCCCTGCCGGCCCCACCACCGTCACGAGTCGATGTGCTGCCACCAGCGCGCCCACGGACGCGACGTCCTCCGCGCGGCCCACCAGTCCGACCTCCTGCGCGGGCACGTTCCCCGGACCCGCCCGCGCGGGCTTCCGCCACCCGGCGTCGAGAACAGGGCTCTGCCGCAGCACCTGCTGCTCGAGAGTGCGCAGCTCGGTCCCAGGCTCGATCCCGAGCTCGTCGCGGAGCAGGGTGCGAACTCGCGTGTACGCCGAGAGGGCGTCGGCCTGGCGGCCCGCGTGGTACAGCGCGGTCACGAGCGCGGCCCACAGCCGCTCACGCAGCGGGTACCGCTCGACCAGTCCTTCCAGTGTGCCGACCAGCTCCCCACCGGAACCCAGCTCTGCGCGAGCGGTCATCACGTCCTCGAGCAGCCCCATCCGGATCTCGTCCAACCGGGCCCTGTGCGGCGCGGCCCAGTCCCCGCACTCGACGAGCACGTCGCCACGGAACAGCGCGAGACCCTCGCGGGCCCGGTCCAGAGCCGCGGCCCTGTCGGCGCCTTCCCAGGCCGTGGATGCCTCGGCAGCCAGCTCGACGGCCCGGACCGCGTCGACGCAGTCCGGGTCGAGCGCGAGCGTGTAGCCATCGCCCGAGCCGACGACCAGCGAGGCGTCGCCGAGTGCCCGACGCAGCTGGGACACCTTCGACTGCAGCGTGTTGCGGCCCACCGGTTCGCGCCACAGGTCGTCGAGCAAGGCGTCGGCGCGGGCCGGCGTACCCGCGTCGAGAGCGAGTCGCACGAGCAGCTCGGTGGTCTTTCCCGTGGGGACCGGAACCAGCTCGCCCTCCCGGCGTACCTCGACCGGGCCGAGCACGGCGACAGTGAGCATGACTCGAGACTAGGACTGCCGAGGCCCCACGTCAGCCGCCGTCAGCGGATCGTCAGCGCCCTGCGTCACCTTGGTCATGTGCCCCGACGACGCCGCCTCCTCCTCCTCCGCCTGATCGGCGGTGACCCGGCAGCGCCCGCCGAGATCCTCCGCCATGCCTCCACGTCCACCTCACCTGCACTGCTTGCCGCCGCCGCCCTGCTCTGGGCAGGACAGCGCCGTCCTCGCCGGCGCCGGCCGACGGGCAACCACCTCCCGGGACCGGCAGCTCGTCGTCCTCACCGAGGCCCGCCTGAGCGGTGACACCGACCTGTTCGACGTGCTGGTGCGGGACCACCTCGCCGAGTACCCCGACCACCTGCTCGCCGCCTGGATGGCGGGCCGAGCGCCCCGCCGCACCACCTGGCCGTCCCTGACCAACCACCCGAACAGGAGCACCGCCTCATGTCACGCCCACGACGACCAGCACCAGCACCCCCCGGCCGCGACCCACCGCCCCGGCCACCGCCGACCTCAGCGCACCGGATCTTCCTGCGGTGGATGGCCTCCTTCGCAGGCTTCCCCCTCGGCGGCTTCGCCGCCTTCCTGCTCATCGGGCCCGTCGACAGCCTGGACGCCGCCCTGGTCGGCGGCCTCGTCACCGGCGCCCTCCTCGGCGCCTTCCAGGCATGGGCCCTGGGCCGGGCTCGTCCCCGTCCCGTGGCCTGGATCCTGGCCACCGCGGTCGGCCTGGCGGCCGGGCTGGCTCTCGGTGCCGCCCTGGTCGACTACGGGACCGAGCTCGTCGACCTCGTGCTGCAGGGGGCCGTGACCGGCGTGGTCGTCGGAGCCGCCCAAGCGGTAGTGCTCCTGCGCCCGCTCGGCGCGCTGGCCCTCGCCTGGCCGGCCCTGCTGGGCGGGGTCTGGGCCGTCGGGTGGGCGGTCACCACCGTGGCCGGCATCGACGTCGACCAGCAGTTCACCGTCTTCGGGTCCGCCGGGCGCTGGTCATCGCCCTCCTGACCGTCGTCCTTCCCCTCGCCCTGCACCGCCGCACCCGAGAGGTGCAGCTCATGAGCCGCCACGTCGTCTTCGGGACCGGTCAGGTGGGCGGCCCCCTGGTCGAGCAGCTCGTCGCGCGAGGTCACGACGTGGTCGCGGTGAACCGGAGCGGGCGAGGCCACCTGACGGGCGCGCGGGTCGTCGGCGGTGACGCCACGGACCCGGCGTTCGCCACCGGTGTCTGCGCCGACGCCGATGTCGCCTACTTCTGCCTCAACGCGATGAGCTACGAACGGTGGAGCAGGAGTTCCCGCCGCTGCAGCGTGCGGTCGTCACCGGCGCTGCCCGGGCCGGCGCCCGCCTCGTCGTGCTGGACAACCTCTACGCGTACGGCGCGCCGGGCGGTCGCGACCTCGTCGAGACGATGGCCGCGAACCCGACGTCGAAGAAGTCCGCCACCCGGGCGGCCATGACCGAGGAGCTGCTCGCCGCCCACGGAGCAGGCCAGGTCGAGGTCGCCGTCGGTCGCGCCTCGGACTACTTCGGCCCGGGCGCCCTGCGGTCCGCCCTCGGCGAGACCGTGTTCGCCAGCGCGCTGGCCGGCAAGCGGGCCCAGGTGATGGGCGACCCGGACCAGCTGCACAGCTACTCCCACACCGTCGACGTCGCCGCCGGTCTGGTCACCCTGGGCAGCTCGGCCGCGTCAGTCGGCCAGATCTGGCACCTACCGGTCGCACCGGCACGGACCACGAGGCAGATCGTCACGCACGTGTACACGCTTGCCGGCACCCGCCCACGGACGCTGGCCGCCGGTCGATCGACCTTGTGGGCACTCGGCCTCGCCAAGCCGGCGATACGCGAGTACCTGCACACGCTCTACCAGTTCACCGACAGGTGGGTCGTCGACGACGCCAAGTTCCGAGCCGTCTTCGGTGGCCGGGCCACCCCGCTCGACGAGGCACTCGCCACCACCCTCGGGTGGTATCGACGGGCCTGTCCGCACGGGTCAGCACCGGCTGACGTCGCGGCCTCGTCCCCCCACCACTCACCCGCCATCCCGGCCCGACCCGACCACAGGAGCAACCATGAACACCCAGAGCACCGCTCGACTCGCCGGAGCCTCGATGGCGCTGGCCGCCGGCCTCGCGATTGCAGGATTCACCGCACTCGGCAGCCTCTTCGAGTACCCGCAGATCCTCGAGGAACCCACGTCGGACATCCTCAGCCTGTACCGCGAGCACCAGGGCGCCGTCACGGCCTGGTTCCTGGCCCTGGTCGTCAGCGCTGCGCTGCTGGCCCCGATGGGCGTCCTGCTCGGCCGGTTGGCCGGCGGCACCTTGGGGCGCTGGATCGCCGGGCGTCGGCGTGGCCGCCGCGACCGTCCAGGTCGTCGGCCTGCAGCGCTGGGTCACGCTCGTCCCCGGCATCAGCCACGACGCCCTCGATCCCGCCCGCCGCGCCGCCGCCGAGGACCGGTTCGAGCTGCTCCACGTCGTGCTCGGCAAGGTCATCGGCGAGACTCTCGGCTACGCCCTGACCGCGACCTTCACGGTCCTCGTCGTGGTCGCCCTCGGCCGCACCGTCCTGCCCAGGTGGCTGGCGCTGCTCGGGTACGTCGCCGCCGTCCTCATCGCCACCGGCGTCGTGATCCCCGTCCTCGAGGTCGCGAGCCTGACCAACTTCGCCGGCTACGTCGCCTGGTGCGTGTGGCTCCTCGCGGTGGCGACCGTCCTCCTCCGGGTGCGCGACACCGACCGGCGAGCGGTGCACGCGGCCGGCTGAGCTCACTGGCGACGCAGCGGAAGATCGTCTGATTTCCCACGCTCGCGTGGCCTTCGGCCTACCGTGGGTCTCGACTCCGGGACCTGTGGGGGACCCCGGGGCGTTGACACGGGGGTGTGGGGCACATGGCACGGGGACTTGAGCACGGGGCTGCGGATGGTCGGGGCGGATCGACCGGGCCCATGGATCTGATCGAGTTCGTCCACCGAGGCGGTGCATACACGGGCACCGGCACCGATGATCGGGAGTGGCGCATCACCACCACGGTGACGGGGTGGCGCCTCGACTTCCGCGATCCGGGGGATGCCGCCCCGACGTACGCGGGCACGCACGTGAGCCTGGAGGCAGCGCAGCGGGAGGCCAGCGCTGACCACTCCAGACCGGTCCAGCACCTTGCGCGTCAAGGTGGCGTGCCGGCACCCTGACCTCGCCCTGCGTGACAGCGGTCGCGGACCTGGGCCGCGTGGCATGATCCACGGAGTCCTCGAGGAGAAGTGATCACATGGACGCGGTCAAGATCGGACTGGTCGGCTACGGCTTCGGCGGTAGGTACTTCCACGCCCCGCTCATCTCCTCGGCGGAGGAGTGCGAGCTCGTGGGTGTCGTCACGACCTCCGACGAACGTCGCGCGCTCGTCGGCGCGGAGCACCCGGGCACCGACGTCTTCGACTCGCTCGAGGCCCTGGCGGCTGCCGGCGCCGAGGCGGTGAGCATCTCCACGCCGGCCGACACGCACTCGGCCCTCACCGACGAGGCGATCTCGCTGGGGCTGTCCGTGGTCTGCGACAAGCCGTTCGCGTTGGAACCGGGCGCGGCACGCCGCTCCGTCGAGCTCGCCGCCGCCCGGGGAGTGACGCTGAGCCCCTACCAGAACCGTCGGTGGGACTCCGACTTCCTCACGGTGCGCGCCCTGGTCGACGACGGGACGCTGGGTGAGGTGCGCAGGTTCGAGTCGCGGTTCGAGCGGTATGCCCCGGACCAGGGTCCCGGCGCTTCGGGCGGCGGCACCCTGCTCGACTTCGGTGCGCACCTCGTCGACCAGGCGCTCACGCTGCTCGGCCCCGTGGACCGGGTGCACGCCGAGCTCCGGGCTCGCGAGAGCGGACTCGACGACGACGTGTTCGTGGCGCTGCGCCACACCAACGGGGCCGTCTCCCACCTCTGGGGCAGCTGGAGCCAGCACGCCCCGGGGCCACGCTTCCGGGTCACCGGCTCGGCTGCGTCGCTGGTCGTCACGACCGGAGACACCCAGGAGGACGTGCTGGTCACCGGCGCGACCCCCGCGACGAGCGGCAGCTGGGGTGTCGAGGCACCCTCCGACGTCGACCGGGTCTTCACCGCGTCGGGCTCGGCACCGGTGTCGTTGGCCCGCGGGGCGTGGGACACCTACTACCCCGCGTTCGCCCGGGCGGTGCGCGGCTCGGGGCCGCCACCCGTGGCAGCCACCGACGCCGTCGCCACGGCGGAGGTTCTCGAGGCCGCCCGCGTCAGTGCCACGGAGCAGGTGGCCGTCCGGCCGGGAGCAGTGACGTGACCGGACGGGAGCTGCTCGACGAGCTGGCGGCGCAGGAGTCGCGCCTCGTCTTCGACCGCTTCGACGAGTCCACCGCATGGGACCTCGGCGTCGCCCTGCGCGAGGCCGCCCTCTCCGCGGCGCTGCCGGTCGCGATCTCGATCCGTCGCAACGGCCAGCGACTCTTCCACGCGGCGCTTCCCGGCTCGTCGGCCGACAACGACGGATGGCTCGCACGCAAGAGCGCGGTCGTCGACCGCTACGGCCGTTCGTCCCTCCGGGTCGGCGAGCAGTTCCGGGTCGACGGCGGGTCGTTCGACGAGGACTCCCGCCTCGACCCCGCCCTGTTCGCCGCGCACGGGGGTGCGTTCCCGGTCCTGCTGCGCGGGACCGGCTGCATCGGCACCGTCGCGGTCTCGGGTCTCCCCCAGCTGGAGGACCACAGGCTCGTCGTCGAGACGATCGAGGCCTTCCTCACCACCATGCACTGACGAGGTCGCGAGGCCCCGCGGTCCCTCACTCCACCCCGGGCAGGATGCGCATGTCCCGCACGGCACCGCCGTCGAGAGCGGCGAGGGCCTCCTGGTAGCGCGGGGCTGTCGTGAGCAGCCCGGGCGGCCTCGACCGAGTCGAACTCGATGAGCACGGTCCGGGTCCGCTCGCCGGACTCGTAGGTCTGCTCGGGGAGGCCGCGGGCCACGTAGGTGCCACCGGCGTCTCGAAGCGCGGGGCCGGCCAGCTCGGCGTACGCCGCGACCTTGGCCTCGTCGACGATCTCCTTGTAGACGCTGATCCAGTAGGCGGTCATGTCGTCATCCTCCCCCACCTTGCATCCATCGACGCAGCTGCTTGCGGTCCGCGACGAGGAAGAGCCGGACGAACGTCTCGCGCAGCTCGTGGGCGGTGGTGGCCTCGCGGGCCTGCATCCGCCCCAGGACGAAGTTGTTCTGCCCGTCCCGGAAGGCCGCCTCCGCGGCCGTCCCCAGCCACGTCTGGGTGATCGCACAGTCCTGGTACTCCCCGAGCACCACCTGCACCTGCTCCGCTGCCTCGGCGAGCCGTCTCGCCCGGCGGCCGAAGACGGGCACCAGCGTCTCGGACACGTAGCGCGCACGCTTGGAGGCCTTGCGGGCCTCGTGCAGCAGGTCGTCGCGATGCGGCCCGGACGTTCCCGTCACCGCCGCACCGCCTCGCTCTCGGAACCTCGCCCACTCCTGACGGAGCAGGGGCCGGAAGACCTCCTCGGCCGGACGCTCCGCCGCCTCCGTCCAGGGCGGCAGGTCGGCGAAACGCTCGAGACGCCGGGTGAAGGCGTCGTACTCCGGTGCGTCGAGGTGCCGCACGGAGTCCTGCCAACCTCGGCCGTGCGCCTCCGAGAGCAGCCGGTCGAGCCGCTCGCGGGTGGCGCCGACCGACGGGTCCGACTCGTCGCGCAACAGCGCCTCGACGTGATGCCGCACCGTCTCGGCATCGCGGGCGCCACCGACCGCGGCGCCGGCGTCCCGCAGGTCCGACCCGAGCCCGAGGCACGTGTCGGCATCGAGGAGCGCCCGGAACCCGGCGAGGTTGCTGCGAAGTCGTCGCGCGGCGACGCGGTACCTGTGCACGGCCTGGGCCCGCTCGAGGCGGACACCGGGCTCCCACGAACGCAGGTCCTGGACCTGCTGGCGCAGCACGGGCCCCAGCACCTCGACCGCGGTGGCGTCGGGGTTCGCGGTGGCCGCCTTCGCCATGGGTGCACCTCGGTGCTCGGGCCGGATGGACCGGAGAGCCCGGTCACTGAGGGCAGGCTAGCCACTCGCAGGTGAACAAGGTGGCCCGGACCGCAGGGAAGCCCGGCGGGTCAGTCCTGGCCGAGCAGCCGGGCCCGCACCCGGGGGTAGCCGATGTCGAGCACGTAGGTCCCACGGACGTGCTTGTAGAGCACCCGCCACTGCCAGTAGCCGCGGTAGGCGAGCGGCGAGCGTCCGATCGCCTTCGCGTAGCGGGCGACCGCGCCGACGTAGCTGCTCGAGGGGTTGTAGTGCCAGACCGCCCCGTCCATGTCACCTGGTGCGCCGTTGGCCCGGAGCAGTCGCGCTGCCGCAAGGATCGCGTCACGAGGGTCGTTGATGTCCCCGCCCTTGCCGTACAGGTCCCACGTCGTGGGCAGGAACTGCATCGGCCCCCGGGCGCCTGCCGTGCTGATCCCACGGATGCGGCCCATGCGGGTCTCCACGAGGTGGATCGCGGCCAGGTAGGTCCACGGGACACCGACGCGTCGCGCGGCGAACCGGTAGTGGCCGAGAAGGACCCGCGGCGGGGGTGGCTGCACGATCCGCCACTTCGGGAGCTTCGGCGCAGGCGAGGTCATGGCGTTGAGCAGGGACGCGGCCTCGACGTCGAGGCGTGTCTTCGCCCGGGTCCGCGGACCGAGACGCGCGAGCACGTCGCGCCGGAACCCCAACGGCGCCCTGGCCAGCAGGCGCGCGGACAGCTGGGCGAGCTCCCCGGCCCGGCGTACGTCGGAGCCCCGCGCGTCCGGGTCGCCGAGGACCCGCTCGGCCGCGCTGATCTGGGCGGCCAGCGTTGCGGGGCTACGCCTGCGCCGGAAGGACCGGCAGCGCCCCCGCCTTTCCGGAGGGGCCCGGTGACTCCGGCGCGCGTGACGTGGCGGACGTCGGTGCACTCGAGGCGGTGTCGACCGTCCGTGCCCGAGAGGGCCCCCCGTCCTGCGCCTCGCAGGCGGTGCCGAGCACGACGGTGAGCACTCACGCACGTCACGACTGCCCGGGCGGGGCGGTTCCGCCACGGCGTCGCCGGCCTGGGGGACGACAGGATGCCGAACGATGCCATGGACACGATCATGCCCCGCGGCCCGTCACCATGCGGGCGGCCACCGGTCGTCGCGAGCCACCTCGGCCTACTGGGCGACGTACTCGATGCCTGCCACCAGGAACCGTGCGGCGTAGTAGGTGCCGAGTCCGAGCATGCGCGCCGAGCGCGGCCGTGACAGCAAGCACCGCGACCCCCGCCTGCCACAGGCTGCGCCACACCTCCTGCCCGCTGCCGTTTCGCGGCGCCCGGTGCGCGCTGTTCCTCATCGCTGCCCCTCCCCCTGGACACCGGTGAGCGCGTGGCTCACTCGCCCCGGCTCGCCGGTGCTGTCCTCGTCCTAGGGAGATCCTGGCCGGGCCTCATTGAGATTTCCTTGGCCTCGCGGTCCTAGAGATCGGTGTCCTTGGTCGCCCGCAGGAAGCTGGCGTTCTTCTCCGTGACCACGGACCACCCTCCAGCGCCGAAGGCAGCGATCACCTGCGGACCCTTGTGGATGAACAGGGTCCCGTTCTCCACGCGGAAGTAGGTGGCGTCGGGGAACCCGTACGTGTCGACCGGACCGCCGACGGCGATGTAGGGCAGCGAGACTTCTGTCGGTTCGGCCATGTCCTTCTCTCAGGGAGTCAGCAGGTTCGAGCGACACCGTAGTCGGCAACGCTCCTGCATCCCTCGGGGGACCGGCTAACGGATCCGGACGTCGGCCAGGTGCCGGTGCGCCCAGACTGCTGCGGCGGTGCGATCGATGACGCCGATCTGGTCGAAGGCGTTGCGAAGGTGGAACTTCACCGTGGTCTGGTGGATGCCGAGCCGCACTCCGATCTGCTGGTTGCTCAGGCCCTCGCTGAGCAGCCGGAGGACGTCGTGCTCGCGTGGCGTCAGCAAGACCCGCGGTGCCGGCTCGGACGTCCTTTCCACCGCCGGGGTGAGCCGTGGGTCGACCGGGACCTCTCCCCGCCGGACCGCCCGGATGGCCGCGATGAGCTCGGCCCCCTCGGTGTCCTTGAGCAGGTACCCGGCCGCACCCGACCCCATCGACTCGGCGACGTCCTCGGTGTCGGTGCTCGCCGTCAGGACCAGGACGAGCGCGTCCGGGTCGTGCTCCAACATCTGGCGGAGGGTGACCAACCCGGTCTGGCCAGGCATCGCCAGGTCCAGGATGACGACGTGCGGGGCGTCCTCGACGAACTTGCGTACCCCCTCCTGACCGGTCGCCGCGGTGGCGACGAGCTCGATGCCCGGGGCGGTCGACATCAGCACGGCGAGCCCCAGGTGGACGGCCGGGTGGTCGTCGACCACCAGGACACGAGTCACCTCCGTGGCGCAGGTCAGCCGGGTCCGCTTCGGTTGTCACGGGTGGCGCGGTCATCGGCGCAGACCCATCGTCACCTCGGTGCCGAGACCCGGGGCGGAACAGATCTCCAACGAGCCCTGTCGCTCCCGGGCGATGTCGGCAAGCGCCCGCAGACCCAGGTGGTCGCCTACGGCGGTCATCTGTTCCGCGTCCAACCCTCGACCGTCGTCGCGGACGGTCAACGTCACCCGTTCGCGCGTCGACTCGACCAGGATCTCGACGGTGGTGGCGTCGGCATGACGCAGGACGTTGCGGACGAGCTCCTGGGCGCACCGGTGGACCACCTCCGCAAGCGCTCGGTCGTCGTCCTCGTCGAGGGGAAGGTTCGCAGCCTCCACCGCAACGTCGACGCCGCGGACGCGAAGGGGCTGGGCGAGGTCCTGCAAGGCTTCCACGAGCCCCCCTTGGTGGATGGAGCGTGGGTACAGGTCGACGATGACCGACCTCAGGCTCCGCACGCTACCGCGCACCTCGGCCGCGGCGGAGGTCACCAGCTCCCGGGCGTGGCGCGTGTCCCCGGACTTCAACGCCGAGGCGGCCCCGTCCAGGACGAACGCGCTCCCGACAAGCTCCTGGATGACCCCGTCATGCAGGTTGCGCGCCAACAGCTGGCGGTCTCGTTCGGCACTCGCGCGAGCCTGGTCGTCGACGGCCCGGTGCCGACGTCGAAGCCAGCGCAGGTGGCCCAGCCCCATGACGAGCTGGACAACGGCCAGTGCGACCAGGGCGATGACCGCCAACGTGCCCAGCGTGTGGAACACCGCAGCACGCTGGTCACGGACGCGGTCGTAGCTGAGGTAGACCTCGAAGAGCAACGGTTTCCCGCTGGACGTCTGGATCGAGGTGTAGACCTCGAGAAGCCGGTCGTCCAGCGCGGCCTCGTGGACATCCTCCTCGTCGGAGAGATCACTGACCGAGGCCGTCGGATGCGACGAGTGCAGGACAGCCAGCTTGCCCTCGTCCAGCGCGTAGTGCTTGCCGATCTCCGAGTGCGCGTCGCTGTAGAGCACCGTTCCCCGCTCCGACCAGACCTTGACCCGTCGCACAGAAGTGTTGGCCTTCAGCCGGCCCAGCACCATCTCGTCCATCCGGGTGCGGGCCGCCGGGTCGCCATCGATCAGCCCCTGGGCCGTCGCAGGGTCCACGAAGGTCTGGCCGACCATCTCGGTGAACCGCGTGGCGTCGATCAGGGCTTGACGCTCGGCCAGCCGAACGCCTACCAACCCGCCCCCAGCGATCAGCAGGAGCAGCACCACCAGCGACCCGGCGATCAGGCTCCACGCCGTCCGGTCCCCCTCGCGGCGGATCGCCCGGTGAGACCGGGCATCGACCAGAACCGTGCGGACGCGCACGGGCACCTGCCGCCCGTCGCTGGCAGGAGGGCCCTCACCCGACCCGTCGAGAGCATCGTCGTGCGGCGGAACCTCGCGCGCAGATGGGGCCGGTTTGGTGGTGTCCACGCATGTTGTCTACGCGCCCGTCCTTGAGCGGACCTTGAGGATCGTCCCGATTTCGACCGGGTCGGCACATGACCCCGAGGTTCGACCACGGCGACGTGGCCCACACGGAAGCCAGGCGATGACCCTGGCGTGCTGGATCCGGAACAGGGTGGTCGGCGCCCGTGGCCCCGGACGCCGACCGTCTCTGTGCGCCTCAGCGACGCGCGCTCTACGACCGTCAGGCCGACCCGCGTGGCGACAGGCACGAAGGACCCGTCGGGCGCGGAACCCGCCTTGCTAGGCGCACCACCTGCCCGTCGGGCTCACGCCACCCGTACAACGCGCACAGGTCGGCGTCGGAGGGAGAAGAGCATCGCCCGGCTCTTCTTCCGGGAGGAACCAGGCGAGGGTCGCGGTCGCCTGGTGGGCGGGACCCTCGGTAGTGACGAGGCCGTCTGCGCCCGACGTCTGCGCCCGCTCGACGGTCAGCACCTGGGCGCCCTCCGCGACGACGACGACGCGGGTGCCCGGCCCGAGCCGTTTGATGGTGCCGATCGGCGCAAGCCCCCCTAGGGGCTCCAGGTCGATGTCGATGAGGACCACGTCGGGTTTCGCGCGCTGCACCAGATCCAGGACGGCACCACCGTCGTGCGCCGTACCGACGACCCGCAGGCCCTCCACGCAGGAGATGGCACCGGCCAGCTGAAGGGTTCGTCGCTCGTCCGAGCCTGCGATCACGATGCGGAACATGGGTACGACCTCCCTCGGTCGAGCTGCGCCCCCAGGATGCACGCACCCACCTTGGGAAATCCTTTACTCCGGGAGCCTCAGTTTCCGCGTACCCATCGGCTACGACTCGGTCATCCGGAGCGGATGAGTCGCGATGAGTCCCAGCGGTGCTGGGATGAGTTCACGAGGAGGCTGGGCATGGGCTTACGCGAACGACGCGAGCAGCGACGCGAGGAGAGACGTGAGTTCGGCGCCCGGGGTAGCTCTGAGCGCTACCGGATGCGCCAACGACTCGTCTCGTTCGGCGACGACTACTGGATCGAGAACTCGGAGGGCGAGCGCGTGGTCCGGGTCAACGGCAAGGCGCTTCGGCTCCGGAAGACGCTCGACCTCGAGGGTCCCGACGGCACCCCGTTGTGCCGCATCCAGTCCCGGGTCATGCACATCCGCGACACCATGACCATCGAGCGCCCGGACGGTAGCGAGCTGGCAACCGTGCACAAGGCGCTGATCACCCCGCTCAGGGAACGCTGGAAGGTCGACGTTGACGACGGCGAAGATCTCGACGTGAAGGGCAACATCGTCGATCACGAGTACGAGCTGGAAAGCGATGGCCGCAAGGTGGCCGAGGTGTCCAAGAAATGGTTCCGGGTCAGGGACACCTACGGCATCCAGATCGCGCCGGACGCGGACGTCCTGCTCGTCCTCGCCGTCGGGGTGGCCCTCGACGTCATGACTCACCCAGGCGACTAGGGCGCTGCACCCTCGACAGCCGGCTAGAGGCTGCCGATCCCCTTGCCGATCATGGCGACGCCGATGATGAGCAGCAGCACGGCCATGACGACCGCGTTCTCGCGGACCAGCCATCCCCTCAGCTGCCTCGAGCGGTTCGGCCATCCGGTCGGAGGCCACCAGGTACGCGATGACCGGGATACCGACGCTCGAGGCGGCGATCACCGTGAAGACGAGGATGGTCGCGACCACCTGTCCGGTCTCCAGCGCGCCGCCACCGATGGCGATGCCGGCCCCGGCCGACATGATCAGGTTCTTCGGGTTCAGGGCGGAGAGCAGGAAGCCGAGCCCCGCCCCCTTGACCGGGGTGAGGGTGTCGATGGCCGACATCCAGGTCGGCAGCGCCGGCGCCGCCTCGCCCCGGGGCCGACCGCGCCACTGACTCCAGTGCAAGCAGCAGGAGCAGCCCGCCCAGGACCAGCTTGATGATGCCCTGGACCGGCTTCGACGCGTCGGTGTCCTCCTCGGGCAAGAAGGACGAGAGGAGGGTGAAGGCGGTGACAGCGACCACGATGCCGGCGACCCAGCCGACGAGGAACCCGATGCTGGTCCCCCTCGCCCTGGGCGACAGGAGCATGAGAATGGCCGCGATGACCGGGATCGGGCTGAGCGCGACACCCAGCGCGAGGGGAAGGATCTCGCCGATCACGTCGCCCACGCCGACCTCCATCCGTCCCACTCCATGCTTGCACCCGCGACCGTTCGGAATCGTCACCCGTCAGGGGTGACCCTTCGCTCCAGGGTCGCTCCTGTCCCGTGTGGCCGGAGACGGCACCAGACGGACCCCCTCCGCTTCGGGTCCGCGAGGGGATCCGTTCGGGCTATGTCGTGCACGAGTGAGCGCGCACGCGAACGCAGAGTCGTCATGGGCCCGGCGCCCCACCGATGGCAAGGTCGTGAGCATGCCGACGCCGTCCCCGCCCGGGCCCACCATCTGGCTGGTGTACGCCGGCCTCGTCCTGGCCTTCGTCGCCGTGGTCATCAGGGCCTACTGACGCCAGCGTCAGTCGAGGACCCGTAAGACGCTCCCGTCCCGTCGCTCTCGGTCCCGCGCAGGGTCGGCACGTGGAGGCTCCGGTGGCCTCGGGCACTTCAACGTCCGGACGCCGCGCGGTACCGTGCGAGCGGGCTTCTCGGCGGCCCGGTGTTCGCGAGTGCGGCCCGCGCCGCAGGGAGCAAGGGGAGCCGACCGGGATGACCAAGCCCACCATCCTGGCCGTCGACGACGATCCCGCGGTGTCGCGGGCCATCACCCGGGACCTGCGGGCGAAGTACGGCGCGGACTACCGGGTCGTCCGCGCGACCTCGGGCGCGGAGGCACTCGCCGTGCTGGCCGAGCTGACCCTGCGCGACCGCTCGGTCGCCCTGGTCGCCTCCGACCAGCGGATGCCGGGGATGACCGGCATCGAGATGCTCCGGGACGTGCGCCGGCAGTCGCCCGACACCAAGCTGCTCCTGCTGACGGCGTACGCCGACACCGACGTCGCGATCAAGGCCATCAACGACATCGGGCTCGACTACTACATGCTGAAGCCGTGGGACCCACCCGACGAGAAGCTCTACCCCGTCGTCGACGACCTTCTGGATGACTGGCGCGACGAGCACCCCGGGGACACATCGCAGGTGCGGGTCGTCGGCCACCGGTGGTCGGACCGCAGCCACGAGGTGAAGACCTTCCTGGCCCACAACCACGTGCCCTACCTCTGGATCGACGTCGAGCGCGACGAGGCGGGGCAGCAGCTCCTCGACCTGGCGCAGGCCCACGATGACGACCTCCCCCTGGTGCTCGTGCCCGACGGCGAGGCGTTGCGGACCCCGTCCACCCTCGAGCTGGCGGACGCGCTCGGGCTCCGGACCCGGGCCGAGCAGCCGCTGTACGACCTCTGTGTCGTCGGCGGCGGTCCCGCAGGGCTGGCGGCCGCCGTGTACGCCGCTTCGGAGGGACTCCGCGTCGTCGTGGTCGAGAGGGACGCACCCGGAGGTCAGGCGGGCCAGAGCGCCTCCATCGAGAACTACCTGGGCTTCCCCAAGGGGCTCTCCGGCGCGACGCTCACCCACCGGGCGGTGGCCCAGGCCGTCCGCTTCGGTGCCGAGATGGTGCTCGCGCGCGACGTGGTCGGCTTCGAGAACCGGGGGCCGGTGAGGGCGGTGCTGCTGGACGGCGCGGGCGAGGTCGAGGCGCGCGCGGTGCTGGTCGCCACCGGGGTGTCCTACCGCCGCCTCGACGCCCCCGGGCTCGAGAGGCTGGGTGCGCGCGGCGTCTACTACGGTGCGTCCGCCAGCGAGGCGAGCCAGGTGCAGGACGAGGACGTGTACGTCGTCGGGGCCGCCAACTCCGCGGGCCAGGCGGTGCTGAGCTTCGCACGTTACGCGAAGCGGGTGGTGCTGGTCGTGCGAGCGAGACGTCTCCAGGACACGATGTCCCACTACCTGGTGAGTCGGATCCTCGAGGCCGAGAACATCGAGGTGCGCCTGCAGACGGAGGTCGTCGGCGCGCGCGGCGACGGCCACCTGGAGGCACTGACGCTCGGCGACCGCGCGACCGGTTCCGAGGAGGAGGTGGCGACGAGCTGGCTGTTCGTGTTCATCGGCGCCTCCCCGCACACGGACTGGCTCGGTGACGACGTCGCGCGCGACGCCAAGGGGTTCGTCATCACCGGTCAGGACCTGCTGGCCTCCGACCACGCGTCGGCCTGGCCGCTGGCCCGGGCGCCGTACGCGCTGGAGACCAGCGTGCCCGGGGTGTTCGCCGCGGGCGACGTGCGCCTGGACTCCATGAAGCGGGTGGCCTCGGCCGTCGGCGAGGGCGCGATGTCGGTCTACCTGGTCCACCGCTACCTGGCGACCGTCTGATGCGGCTCGCGGAGCTGCGGGCGATCCCCCTGTTCGACGGGCTCTCCGACGACCAGCTGGCGGAGCTGCTCGCCGTGGGGGACGAGCTGGCGTTCGGCACGGACGAGGAGCTGTTCCACGAGGCACGGCCGGCCGAGGACTGGTGGGTGCTGCTCTCGGGGACCGTCAGCCTGGTGCGCCGCGTGGGTCACGAGGACACCGTGCTCGGCGTGATGGGCACGCCCGGTCAGTGGGCCGGCGGGTTCCGCGCCTGGGACGAGCACGGTGTCTACATGGCGACCGGCCGCGGCGACGTCCCCGGCCGGGTCCTGCGGGTCTCGGCGGCCGACCTGAAGCAACGGGCGGACGTGTGGTTCCCGTTCGGCGTGCACCTCATCTCGGGTCTGGTCCGGACGGCCCGCAACATCGAGACGATGGCGCGCCAGCGTGAGGCGCTTGTCGCGCTGGGCACGCTGGCGGCCGGGCTGGCCCACGAGCTCAACAACCCCGCGTCGGCCGCGACCCGGGCCGTGGACGCCCTCGCCGGCACCAGCGACACGCTGTTCGCCTCACTCGGGAGCCTGGCCGCCGCGTCGATCACGGCCCAGCAGTTCGTCGGAGCTGGACCGCATGCGGCGCGAGGCCCGGCCGGCGGCGGTCAGCACCGACCCGCTGACCGTGGCCGACCGCGAGGACGCCCTGTCCGACTGGCTCGTGGACCACGAGGTCGAGCAGGACTGGCTGATCGCACCGTCCTTCGCGGCAGCCGGCATCGACGTGGCCTGGTGCGAGCGGGCGGCTGCGCTGCTCGGCGCCGGTTCGCTCGCGCCGGGGCTCGAGTGGGTGGCGAGCTCGCTCTCCATGACCTCCCTGCTCGCCGAGGTGAAGGAGTCGACCTCGCGGATCTCGGACCTGGTCTCGGCGGTCCGCTCCTACTCCCAGCTCGACCGGGCGTCCGTGCAGGTCACCGACGTCAGGGACGGGCTCGAGAGCACCCTGACGATGCTGTCGCAGAAGCTGCGGGGAATCACGGTCGAGCGGGACTACGGCGACGACGTGCCGCCCATCGAGGCTATCGCCGGGGAGCTCAACCAGGTGTGGACCAACCTCATCGACAACGCGGTCGACGCCATGGACGGGTCCGGCACCTTGCGGGTCTCCACCCGCCCGGACGAGCACGGCGTCGTGGTGGAGATCGCCGACAGCGGTCCCGGGATGCCGGCCGACGTGCAGGCCCACGCGTTCGAGCCCTTCTTCACCACCAAGGAGGTGGGCTCCGGCACGGGTCTGGGCCTCGACATCTCGCGGCGCATCATCGCGGGCCGGCACGACGGTGAGATCACGATCGACTCCCGTCCGGCCGGGACGGTGCTGCGCGTCCGGCTGCCCCTGCGTGCTCCGCACCCGCGTTGAACGATCCGCGCTTGACTCGTGTGGCTAATGGTATTAGCTTTAGCGCTATGACAACTAGCCACCACCTGCTCCAGCGACCCGAGGGCCGCCTCGCCTACGACGTGACGGGCTCCGGACCGCTGGTCGTCTGCGCCCCCGCCATGGGCGAGCTGCGGTCGTCCTACCGCCACCTCGTCCCACTGCTCGTCGACCGCGGCCTGCGGGTCGCCACGCTCGACCTCCGGGGCCACGGCGACTCGGACGCCACCTTCTCGTCGTACGACGACGTGGCGCTCGCCTCGGACCTGCTGGCCCTGGTCGACGAGCTCGGCGGGCCGGCCCTGCTGGTCGGCAACTCGATGAGCGCCGGGGCCGCCGTGATCGCGGCCGCCGACCGCCCCGAGGCGGTCAGCGCCCTGGCTCTGCTCGGGCCGTTCGTCCGCAACCCACCCGGCGGGCGACTCGGCAGGCTGATGTTCCGGCTCGCCCTGACCAAGCCCTGGGGACCGTCGGCCTTCCTGGGCTACTACCCGAAGTGGACCCCCGGGGTTCGACCCGAGGGGTACGACGAGCACACCGCCGACGTGCGCGACAACCTGCGCCGGCCGGGCCACTGGAAGGCCTTCGTGGCGACCACGCGCACCACCCATGCACCCGCGGAAGCCCGGCTCGACGAGGTCCAGGCGCCTGCGGTCGTGGTGATGGGCACCGACGACGTCGACTGGAAGGACCCGGCGGCCGAGGCTGCCTGGCTCGGGGAGCGGCTGCACGCCGAGGTCGTCATGGCCCCCGGGGTCGGTCACTACCCCCAGGCGCAGGCCCCCGTCCTCGTCGCGGACGCCGTCGCCTCCCTGACCGCCCGTGCCTAGGGCCGGCCTCTCCCCCGACGTCGTGGTGGCCGAGGCGGTCGCCCTCGTCGACGCCGAGGGCTCCGGCGCCCTGACCCTTGCGGCGCTGGCCAAGCGGTTCGGCGTCGCCCTGCCCAGCCTCTACAAGCACATCGACGGACTCGACGACCTGCACGGCCGTCTTGCCGTGGCCGCCGCGCGCGAGCTCGGAGCGGCACTGCGTCGTGCGGCGACCGGCAAGGCGGGACGCGACGCGGTCGCCGCCGCCGCGGTGGCCTACCGCGGCTACGCCCGGGCCCATCCCGGAAGCTACGACTACCTGCTCCGGGCCCGTCCCGACGACGCCGCGCACGCTGCTGCCAGCCAGGAGGTCCTGGACGTCCTCTACGCGCTGTTCGACGGCTACGGCATCGGCCCGGGGACGCCCGCCGTCGACGCGGCCCGCTTCGTGCGCAGCACGCTGCACGGCTTCGTCGCCCTGGAGAACGCCGGCGGCTTCGCGATGGCCCGGTCCGTGGACCGCAGCTTCGACCGGCTCGTCGACGCCCTGGACACCGCGCTGTCCGGCTGGGGCCGTGACGAGCGCTGAGCGTGCTCCGCGGTTCCGGTCAGGCGACTGTCGGCAGCTCCTCGGGGAGCGCGAGCTTCGCGTTGAGGAACTCCTCGACCGTGGTCATCGAGCCGGGGTCGATGCAGGCCGCCTCCCCCGGGCGACCAGGGAGTCTCGGTTGATGCCATCAACCGGTTCAGCGCCATCGTGTTCGCGGGAACTGCGGCTACGGGCGCCAGCAGATGCGCCATCGCGGCGTACCCCGGCGCAGGCATCGACAGGATCCGCACCCGCCGGTCCAACAGCCGGCCGAAGACCGCCGCGACCTCGTGCCAGCTGAGCACCTCGGGACCTGCGACGTCGACCTCCGCATGCTGTGACCCGGCTGCGTCCTCGGCCGAAGCGGCTGCGACAACGGCCCGCGCCACGTCGCGAGTGGAGATGAACGCGTTGCGATTGGTCGGCGATCCCGGCACCAGCATCAGCCCACGCCGCTCGACGAGGGTGGCCGTCCCTGCCCGGAACCTGCGCAGAAATGGTGACGGCCGACCGATCGTCGCGTGCGGCTCGCCGCGCAGCGGCACGGTCGAGCCGACCAGCGCCAGCCAGCACTCCATGAACGGCGGCATCCGCAGCACGACGCTCTGCACGGCGGTCTCGCGCAGGTGCCGCTCGAGGGCACGACGCTCGCGCACGAACGGAACATGCGGATCCACCGGGGTGACGGGCACAGACGCAAGCACGATCCGACTCACACCCGCAGCGGCGGCGTCGTCGATGGCCCGGCTCACGCCGGCATCGAACGCGGCGGGGTCGTCGCCGGCCCGTGGCACCACCGAGTTGGCGGTGACCACCATCGTGGTCACACCGTCGAACGCCTGAGCACCGAGCCCGTCGGGTGAGGCCAGGTCGCCGAGCACGGTGTCGGCCCCGAGGTCTGCGAGCACTCGGCCTCGCGTCGTTTCCCGGACCAGGCCACGCACCGGGCGCCCCTCGGCCAGCAGCACCTCGCACACGTAGGAGCCCAGCTGACCGTTCGCACCCAGGACCAGGACCACCACAGCGACCACCTCCGCAAAGCGTCAGGATAGGCCCAGCAGCTTCTGGCCAGAGCCGGATCGGGACCGCCCCACCTCCGGACGATGCGGTTTAGAACACTGCACACGCGGTAACACCCAAGCAGACCCCCGCGGCCCGGGTTGCCCAGCAAGGACCTTTCGAACGGACAGTTGCGATGCGTATATCTGGAGAGGTGGACGCGGTGGTGGCTCGTCGTCGCCGGGGTGGGCGTGGGCGTGGCCTTCCTGGTCTGGCAGCCGCTCGTCGTCGCCCTCAGCCTCGCGCTCACGTCGCTTGGCAGCCGCCGCGCTGCTCGTCATGCTCGGCACCCGGTTCGACGCAACACCCCGCCCCTGCTCACCCTGCGCAGCTGGCAACACCTGGCCGGCACCGCGATGGCGTTGGGTGGTGCTGCCACGGCAGTCACCTTGGTCGCCATGTGGTCCTGGGTCTTCGCCGCGCTCACCCTCGCCGCCGCGTTCTGCACGTCGCCCTGGGTCGTCGCCCGGCTGAAGGAGAGCCGGCTCACGGCTTCGCCGGCGGCCGTGACCCGACCGCACCATGGCCCCATGCATGCCCTCCACCGGGGGAGACCAGGCGTGGATCCGCAGAGCGCCCGGCGGCTTTCCACCGCTGACCTGTGTGCCGCATGGAGGATCAGCCTGCATGCGCTCGCGTGCGCTCCTGACACCCAGGCACGGATCCACGTCGTCTCGGCCCGCCAGGTCTACCTCGACGAGATGGAGCGACGCAGTCCGGCCGCCGTCCAGGCTTGGCTCGCGGCCGATGCGCTCGCCGCCCAGACCCCTGACTGGTATCTGGGTGGAGACGACTCCGGCTCCGCAGACCGACCCCACGCGGCTTGAGCAAGCCGCAGCCCGCCCAGCTCGCTGGCTCTTGCGTTATTCTCTAGTACGTCACTAGACTTACCTGACAAAGACGGAGGGAGAGTGCCGTGCATGTCAGCTGGGGGTACTGGCGTCCCTGGGACCAGAGCCAGGCCATCACCAACGCTCGCACCGCGAGCGTTGCGCTGTCTCGATCTCGGGCCGAGCGTGAGGAAGTCGACATCTATCTGGCTCGGCATCTCGAGATCAGGACCACGGCGCGACCAGCCTGACCACCCGGCGTGGCTAGCTCACTTCGGGCGCGGGGCGAGGTTCCGGGTGGCTGCGCGGAGGTAGCTGCTGGAGGGCCAGCTTCACCATCGCCGTCCGGGAAGCCACGACAGCCTTGCGGCGCAGCCGGCCCCCACTCTCCTCGAGGCACTCATCGACGGCGGTCATGACCTGCCTGTCGGTGAATGCCGGGCGCGTGCCAGGCGTCACCTCGATGTCGGGGAGAGCGACCAGCACCGGAAGGAGCTGGGCACCCAGCGCGTCGAGAATCTTGAACCGCTCGTACCGGTCCATCTCGTCCCACACCGCGTCGATGTCGGCCCGCCCCTTGCGCACCTCTTTGCGCTGAGCGGCCAGCAGCCTCTTGGCGGTACGGGTCAACGCCGTCGTCATCTCGTGCTCGGTGAACTGCATGGGGACAGCATGGTCGTGTGCTAGCCGGTCTCCTGCGCCTGGGTCTGCATTCGGCTGCTGACCATCTCCTGCGCGATGTCGGCGACCTTGCGGTTCTCCCAGGACGACGTACGACGCAGGTAGGCAAACGCCTGTTCCTGGTCGATGTCGTGGCGTTCCATGAGGATGCCGAGCGCCATGCCGATGACGGTCCGGCTCTCGATCGACGCCCTCAACTGCTGCTCGAGCTCCCGCCCCTCCTCGTCCATGCCCTCAGAATGGCCAGCACATCCGCGGCGTAAACCCCTCTTCCCACAAGAAATACGGGCAGCCCAGCACCGTGCCGGCGCAACCACATCCGGCGCTGTGGCGGCGCGGGCGGAAGCAGCGTGAACGCCCGCTTGTCGAACGCGGACGCGAGGGGTGATGGTGGAGCATGCACGAGGGTCAGTTCTCCACGGACGGACGTGTTCGCGGACGGACGCCTGGATGGCGAATCGACCGCGGCAGCCGTCTCGCGAGCCGGCCTGGCCGTCGTACAGGTCGACCTGGCCACCCTGCGGGTCACCGCGGCCAGCGAGACGGCGGCGGCGCTGCTGGCGGCAGCTCCGGCAGACCTCGTCGGGCGCCCGGTCAGCGACTTCGTCGTGGACGAGCCGACCGGAGGAGTCCCTCTCCTCGCCACCGGTCGGTTGGACGGGATCGAGGCCCCCCGCCGGCTCCGGCGGCTCGACGGGACCGTCGTCGAGGCCTATGTGTGGGCCCACGTCCTCGGGGAGCGGCGGCCGGCCCGCTACGTCGCTGTCATGGTGACCACGCCAAGACATGCGACCACCGCCGGGCGGACTGCACGCAGCCGCGGAGGACGAAAGGGTCATCGGCACCGTCGATGCGGAGTGGCGCATCGACCGCATCAGCACGGAGGTGGAGGCGCTGCTGGGCTACCGCGCCGTCGACCTTGCCGGGGCGTCCTTGCTGGCGGCCGTCTACCCGAGCGACCTTCCGGAGCTGCTCGCGGGGCTCGCCTACGTGCACGGCACCGGTCGCGGGTCGGCGATCCGACTTCGCGTCCGGACGAAGGACGACCAGTGGTTGTGGTGCCGCGCCCACCTGTCCGCCCTGGACGACTCTCCGCGGTTCGCCTTCACCCTGCGTCCCCAGGCGAGTCTCCGACCGTCGGCGACCGACCGGGCGCGTCAGCTCGAGATGTCCCTGGCGCGTATCGCGCACGAGGCCCGGGCCGCCGGTCTGCCCAAGCACACCGGCGGCGTACCGGCGCTGGCCGCACTACCCGAGCTCGCGACCCTCACGAGCCGCGAGTGGGAGGTCGCCGGCGCTCTCGCCCAGGGATCGCGCGTCACGACGATCGCGCAGCAGCTCCACGTGAGCCCGGGCACGGTGCGGAACCACCTCAGCGCGGTCTACCGCAAGCTCGATGTCGGCTCCCAGGCGGAGCTGCTGGAGCGACTACGCGCGGGTTGAGGCGCAGCGGCGGCGGAACATGTCATCGCACCTCCGCGGCCCCGCGAAATACCTAGACCTTCGTGACGAGGTGTCTAGTGGGCCGGCCGCGCGGCACCGGGAGACTTGGGTGCAGGCCGGGGCGGCGCGCTCCCCCGAGCACCGCTCCGGCCGCGCGCCATGCAGGGTCTTGGGGGTCACGACGCCAGAGCCCACCTTCCGCGCCGCACCCACTGAGAAGAAAGGCCCGTCGCTCGTGCCACCAGATGCGCCGCCCATCACGGTCACCGGTCATGTCGCTGCTCGGCTACATCTGTCCGAAACCTGTCAGGTCAGCTTCCCGACGCTGCTCCGCTATGACCCGAAGGATCCGTACGCCGTCACAGCGACCCTCCACGTCGGCGCGGACCGGCAGGTGGACTGGGTCTTCGGCCGGGACCTGCTCGCCGCAGGTCTGCACCGGCAGTCCGGTGCAGGTGACGTGGTGCTGGGCCCGGTCGAAGGCGCGAGCTCCACGGAGGTCGAGCTCGTCCTGTCGGTTCGCGATGAGCACGCCCGACTGACGCTGCCTGCCGAGTCTCTCGCGGCCTTCCTGCAGGCGAGCCACCACGTCGTGCCGCCCGGCACGGAGGGCGATCACCTGGAGCTCGACGCAACCATCCTCCGGCTCCTGTCGAACTGACAGCGCACGCGGTTGTCGATGCCCCCAGCAGGTCGGACCCTGGTGGCACGATCTCTCCCATGGGCAAGCAAGAGCCGCTCTCCTCCTCCCAGCTGGTCGAGATGTCGACCGAGCTGCCCGAGACAGTTCTCAAGGAGGGCGTCAACTGGACCAACATCACGTTCAAGGGCAGAGGGTTCGCATGGGTCAACCACCCGGAGAACCGGGCGATGATCAAGGCCCATCACGACGAGCGCGACGCCCTGCTGGCTACCGCACCTGAGGTGTACGAGGCCGGCTGGGCCACGAACTCCTCGGCGTGGGTGAGGGTGCGGCTCGAGCTCGCCGACCCCGACGAGGTCTTCGAGCTGCTCGAGGAAGCCTGGCGGATGACTGCCACGAAGCGCGCGATCAAGACGTGGGAGGAAGCGCGGGGCCGCTGACCAGCACGCGCTCACACGTGCGCCTGCTCGACCGGACGAGCAAGCACGTAACCCCGCTTGATGACCGTCTGCACCAGGCCGGGGCAGCCGACTGCCTCGCGCAGCCGGGCGACGGCGACCTCGGCGGCGTGCGGGTCCCCCGAGTCTCCCGGCAGGACGCGCAGCAGCTCGTCCCGGCTGACCACCTGGCCCGGGTTCGCCGCGAGACGGCGCAGCACCGCCAGCCCCGACGGCGAGACCGGGAGCACGGTGTCGTCGAGGGTGGCAGCCGGACGCGCGCACGTGCAGCAGCCCGCCCGGCGTCGCGATCCCGCGCGACGCGTCGCCGAGGTCCATGATCACCCGGCGGACGAGCGCCCCCATCCGCGCCCGGTCCGGCACGACCGGGCGCATGCCCGCCACGCGAGCGGTTCGGCGGTCACCGGGCCGACGGCGGCGACCAGCAGACGTCCCGGCGTCCGCGAGCGCGCGCACGGCGTCGGTCGCGTCGAGCCTGGCCAGCTCCCGCAGCCAGGCTGCCGCGCGCGGGAGCGGAGGTGAAGACCACGGCGTCGAAGCAGCCGGCCACGAGGGCGTGCACCGAGTCGGCGACCGCCGCCGCGTCGGGCGGCGGGCCCCAGCGGTAGACCTCGAGGGGTACGACGGCCGCGCCGGCCGCCGACAGCCGGCCTCGAGGCCGTCGTCCCCGGCGCCGTGGTGCTGGACCGCGATCCGGTGGCCGCGCACGCCCTCGGTGGCGAGGAAGTCCGCGATCTCGGCGGACGTCTCGGACTCGGCCACCCAGTCGGCGCGCAGGCCGGCGGCCTGGAGCGCACCGCGGGCCTTCGGTCCGCGCGCGACCAGCCGCACCCCGTCGAGGACTTCGAGCAGCTCCTCGGCGAGCCCCGCCGCCTCCGCGGTGTCCAGCCAGCCCCGGAAGCCGATCGCCGGTCGTGACGACCAGGATGTCCACCGGTGCGGCGAGGATCTCACGGGTGCGCGCCAGCAGGGCCTCCTCGTCGATGTGGGGCACCACCCCGAGCGTGGGGGCGACCACGACGTCGGCGCCACGGCGGACGAGGGCGCCGGACAGCTCGTCGGCTCGACGTTGAGCGGTCACCAGGATCCGGCAGCCGGCCAGCACCGGCCGAGCTCACGCCTGTGCACGCCCGGCGACGCTCGACGCGGCTCGACCACGCCGTCGGTGACCCGCGTGCAGCCAGGCTGGGCAACTGGACTCCGGGGTCGTCGAGGCACTCGCCCGTACGCGAGGTCGAAGACCTGCTTGTACATCGGCGAGGCGACGGTCGACTCGTTCCCCTGCGGCTGCCGACGATGCCGCGCGCCATCACGTTGGCCTCGCTGAACGGGTCGCGGTGAGCCGACGGCGTGGACCCGGTCACGCCGTCCTCGACGAGCCGGAACAGCGCCACCTGGTGCCGGCCGACCAGCGCCGCCGCGCCACGCTCGGGGACCAGCCGGTCGAGCGCGACCACGTCCGACTCGAAGGTCGCTCACGCGCGAACCTCGCAGCCTCGGACCCGGCGACCGAGCGACAGCCGGCGCGCTCGGCGGTCGTCGGCCGGTCGCCGCTGGCCTCGCTCCTCGACGTAGGCGAGCGTCGGGTCGGCCGCGTCTCGGGCGCGTTGACGAATGAGACGAACTGGGCCAGCTTCTCCGGGTCGTCGAGCGTCGCCGCCCACTCGTCCTCGTAGCTGTCGACGTGCGCGGCCATCGCCGCGTCGAGGTCGGCGCCGATGCCGAGGCTGTCGTCGAAGACCACGGCGCGCACCGCGTCGATGCCGCCCTCGATCGGCCTCGACCCACGGCGCGGTGCGCTGCAGCCGGTCGGCGGTGCGGACGTAGTACATCAGGAAGCGGTCGATGGCCCGGACCAGCGTCTCGGTGTCGAGGTCCTCGGCGAACAGCTGCGCGTGCCGCGGCGTGAAGCCGCCGTTGCCGCCGACGTACAGGTTCCAGCCCTTCTCGGTGGCGATGACGCCGACGTCCTTGCTGCGCGCCTCGGCGCACTCCCGGGCGCAGCCGGAGACGCCGAGCTTGATCTTGTGCGGCGACCGCAGGCCGCGGTAGCGCAGCTCCAGGGCGATCGCGAGCGCCGACGGAGTCCTGCACGCCGTAGCGGCACCAGGTCGTGCCCGACGCACGACTTCACCGTGCGCAGCGCCTTGCCGTAGGCGTGGCCGGACTCGAAGCCGGCGTCGACCAGCCGCTGCCAGATCGCGGGCAGCTGCTCGATGCGGGCGCCGAACAGGTCGATGCGCTGGCCGCCGGTGATCTTCGTGTAGAGCCCGAAGTCCTCGGCCACCTGGCCGATCGCGATGAGCCCCTCCGGGGTGACCTCGCCGCCCGGGATGCGCGGGACGACGGAGTAGGTGCCGTCCTTCTGCAGGTTGGCCATCGACGTGGTCGTTGGTGTCCTGCAGCGCGCGCCTGCTCGCCGTCGAGCACGTGGCCCGTGCCGAGCGAGGCCAGGATCGAGGCGACCACCGGGCGGCAGATGTCGCAGCCGCGGCCGCGTGCCGTGCTCGTCGATGATCTCGCTGAACGTCGCGCAGCCCGGTGACCCGGACGATGTCGAACAGCTGCGGCCCGGCTGACGCGCGAAGTGCTCGCACAGCGCGTTGCTGACCTCGACGCCCGCCTTCTCCAGCTCGGTGTTCATCAGCTTCTTGACCAGCGGCAGGCACGAGCCGCAGCTGGTGCCGGCCTTGGTGCACGCCTTGACGCCGGCGAGGTCGGTGCAGCCGTGCTCGGTCGACGGCGCCGCGGATCGCGCCGGCGGTGACGTTGTTGCACGAGCAGACGTTCGGCCGCGTCGGGCAGGTCGGCGCCGGTCGGCCGGCGCCGTGCCCTCGGGCAGCAGCCAGGCGGTCGGGTCGGCGCCGAGCGGCGCTGCCGACCATCGGGCGCAGCGATGCGTACGCGCGAGGCGTCGCCGACGAGCACGCCGCCGAGCAGGGTCTGGGCGTCGTCGCTGACGCACGAGCTTCTTGTAGACGCCGGCCACCGGGTCGGCGTACACGACCTCGAGGCTGCCGGGCTCCGCGGCGAACGCGTCGCCGAAGCTGGCGACGTCGACGCCGAGCAGCTTGAGCTTGGTGGAGATGTCGGCGCCCGGGAACGTGGCCTCGCCGCCGAGCAGCCGGTCGACGACCACCTCGGCCATCGTGTAGCCGGGTGCCGACCAGGCCCCAGGTGCGGCCCTCGATGCAGGCGACCTCGCCGATCGCGTAGACGTCGGGTACGGCGGTCGCGCAGGCGTCGTCGACGACGACGCCGCCGCGCTCGCCGACCGGCGAGGCCGGCGCTCGCGGGCGAGCTCGTCGCGCGGGCCGGACGCCGGTGGCGAAGACGACCACGACGTCGACCGGCGCAGCCTGCTCGTCGCCGTCGGCGAAGTCCATCCGGGCCACCCGGCCGTCGCGGCCGGCCTTGACCCGGACGGTCGCGGTCGCCGGTGCGCACCGTGACGCCGAGCTCCTCGATCAGCCGGCGCAGGCCCTCGCCGCCGCCCTCGTCGACCTGCAGCGGCATCAGCCGCGGCGCGAACTCGACGACCGTGGTCTCGACGCCCATCGCCGTGCAGCGCACCGGCGGCCTCGAGCCCGAGCAGGCCGCCGCCGACGACGGCACCGCGGACCGGTCGGCTCAGCGTGCGCTCGCGGTCGGTCACCCAGGCCCGCAGCTCGGCGACGTCGTCGACGGTGCGGTAGACGAAGCAGCCGGGCAGGTCCGCGCCCGGCACCGGCGGCACGGACGCGGACGAGCCGGTCGCGAGCACCAGCGCGTCGTAGTCGAAGGCCCGGCCGCGGGCGTGCACCTTGCGGGCCTCGGTGTCGATCGCTGCGACCGGGCTGTTGGTGTGCAGCCGGACGCCGGCGCTGGCGCCACAGCTCGGGGTCGCCGAGCAGCAGGTCCTCGGGGTCGCGGCCGGAGAAGAACGAGGTCAGCGCGACCCGGTCGTACGGCGGGCGGGACTCCTCGCGCGAAGACGTCGATGTGCCAGGCGTCCTCGACGTCCCGGTCGCGCATCGCCTCGACGAGGCGGTGGGCGACCATGCCGCCGCCGACGACGACGAGGCGGCGCTGCTTCTGCTTCGGTCATGCGCGTCAACCTAGGAAGCGCGAGATTTCGTCGCGTGCCGCCTCGTGTTGCGTCGCCGCAACACTCTGCCTCACCGGCGCGTCGCGCGCCGGTTGTGAGGTCTCCGCCGGCGGGTCGCTGTCCTGGAGCCAGTCCACGAGGCCGCAGACGACGCTCCGGCAGCCGCCGCACCCGGTCGTCGCCCGGGTCGCCGCGGCCACCTCGCGACCGTGCGGCGCCGTCCTCCCAGGCGCCGACGATGTCGCTCTTGGTCACGCCGTTGCAGCGGCAGACCGTGGTGTCGCGCCGGGCATCAGCGCCGGCGAGCCGTCCTCCTCGGCCCGCTCGCGGCAGCAGCAGCGCCAGCGGGTCCGCTGGGCAGCGGCGTCCCGCGGTCGAAGGCGACCGCGAGCGACGCCGCGAGCTCGGGCGCGCCGACGCAGGTGACGCCGACGAGCCGGTCGCCGCGGACCGAGACCTCGACGTGCCGGCGGCCGACGGGGTCGCCGACGGTGACGACACGGTCGGTCCGGGACGGCCTCGGCGGCGCGTACGCCCATGGTGACCAGGTCGACCCCGGCCGCCTTGAGCCGCACCGCGTGGCGACCCCGCCGGGCTCGAGGCGGGGGCTCGGGGGTGCCGGTCAGCAGGGCGGCGAGCCGGGTCGGCCTGCGCCCAGCCGGGCGCCGACCAGCCCGGTGCCGCCCTCGGGTGGCTCGGCGCAGTCGCCGATCGCGGGCACCCGCGGGTCCGTCGGGGCTGTGCAGGTCGGCGCCGACGACGACCCCGTGCCGACGGCGAGCCCGGCGGTCGCGCGGCCAGCTCGGTGCGCGGGCGGACCCCGCACGAGACCAGCAGCAGGTCGGCGGCGAGCGCCGTGCCGTCGGTGAGGCGCACCGCGAGCAGCTCGCCGTGCCTCGACGACCACCTCGGCGACGGCGGTCGCCGGTGCGCACGTCGATCCCGAGGTCGCCGAGCGTCGCCGCGAGCGACGCCCGCCGGGGCGGGGTCGAGCTGGGTCTGCGCCAGGTGGTCCGCGACGTGCACCAGCGTGACCCGCGACCCCGCGCCGGACCAGGCCGCAGGCCGCCTCGAGCCCGAGCAGCTCCGCCGCCGAGCACGACGGCGTGCCGGGCGTTGAGTGCCCGGGCGGCGAGGTCGCGGCAGTCGTCGATGGTGCGCAGCACGTGCGCGTGGCGGGGCAGCCCGTCGGCCAGGCCCGCGCATCGGCGGCACGAACGCGCGGGCGCCGGTCGCGAGCACGAGGTGGTCGTACCGCGAGCCGCTGCGCCGTCGTCGAGCTCGACCAGTCGCCGGCTCGCGGTCGACGCCGACGGCGCGGCGTACCCCGTTGCGAACGCGACCCGCTCGTCGCGGCTCCGGCAGCGCCAGCGCCGCCAGGTCGCACGCGCCCGGCGAGCACGTCGGTGAGCAGGATCCGGTTGTACGGCTCGTACTCCTCCGCGCCGACCAGGTGGACGTCGAACCGGCCGGCCGCGGTCACGGCGCGACCAGCTCGTCGACGAAGCGGTGGCCGACCATGCCGGCGCCGACCACGACGACCTGCTCACGGGCTCATGCGCGCACTCTCCACGGGTCGTCGGCGCGCGCGACCGAGACCGCGCACACCTTGAACTCCGGCATCCCGGAGACCGGGTCGGTCGCGTCGTTGGTGACCGCGTTGGCCGAGCCCGTCGCCGGCCCAGTGGAACGGCATGAACACCGTGTCCGGCCGGATGCCGCGGCTGATCCGCGCGGGCGCCGTCGGCCGCGCCGCGGCTCGACGTGACGCGTGACGTCGTCGCCGTCCTCGACGCCCGAGCCGCGCGCGAGCTGCGGGTGCATCTCGACGAACGGCCCGGGCGCGGACGCGGTTCAGGGCTGCGGACGCGGCGGGTCTGCGCGCCGGACTGGTAGTGCGCCAGCACCCGTCCGGTGACCAGGTAGACGCGGCGCGTCGGCGCGCAGGTCGTCGGCCGGACCGGCCGGGCCGCACCGGCGACCATCGCGGCGCCGCCCGTCGCGGTGGCGAAGCGCGTCCAGCGAACAGCCGCGGCGTGCCGGCGTGGTCGGGCGTCGGGCACGGCCAGTGCAGCGCCTCGCCCGCGTCGAGCGCGGTCGTAGTCGATGCCCGCAGTAGTCGGCGCGACCGCCGGCGCTGGCCCGAGCCGAGCTCGTCGAAGACCGCACGCGGGCTCGGTGCTCGAGCGGCGCCGGGCAGCCGAGCCGCGCCGCGAGGTCGGCCAGCACGTCGAGCTCGCTGCGCACCTCGCCGGCGGCGCTGCGACGGCCCGGCGGCGGCGCAGCACCCGGCCCTCGAGGCTGGTCATCGTGCCCTCCTCCTCGGCCCACTGGGTCACCGGCAGCACGACGTCGGCGAGCTCGGCGGTCTCGCTCGGCACGAAGTCGCAGACCACGAGCAGGTCGAGCGCCTCCAGCCGGCGGCGCACGGCGGTCGCGTCGGGGGCGCTCACCACCGGGTTGCTGCCGTGCACGAACAGCACCCGCGGACCTCGGTCGCCGAGCTTGCCGAGCAGCTCGACCGCGGGAACGCCCTTGCCGGGAAGGGTCTCCGGCGTCGACGCCCCACACGCGCGGCGACGTGCGCCCGGGCGGCCGGGTCCTCGATGCTGCGGTAGCCGGGCAGCTGGTCGGACTTCTGCCCGTGCTCGCGGCCGCCCTGCCCGTTGCCCTGGCCGGTGAGGCAGCCGTAGCCGGACGCCGGCACGGCCCGGGCAGCCCGAGGGCGAGCGCCAGGTTGATCGCGGCGGTGACCGTGTCGGTGCCGTCGGCGTGCTGCTCGGCGCCGCGGCCGGTGAGCACGAAGGCGCCGGTCCGCCGCGTGCGGCGACGCGTCGGCGAGGATGCGCGCCGCCTCGCGCAGTGCCGTCTCGGGCACGCCGGTCGCGTCGGCCACGCGGGCCGGCCACCACGCCGAGACGCGAGCGGCGTACGTCCTCCCAGCCGTCGTACGCGCGCGCCAGGTAGCCGTCGTCGACCCGGTCCTCCGCGACCACGACGTGCAGCAGCCCGAGCAGCAGCGCCAGGTCCGTGCCGGGCACCGGCTGCAGGTGCAGCCCCGCGCCGTCGGCGGTCAGCGCCGCGGTGGCGGAGACGCCGCGGGTCGACGACGACCAGCCCGCCGCGCTCCCGCACGCCCGCCAGGTGCTGCACGAGCGGCGGCATCGTGTCCGCGACGTTGCTGCCGAGCAGCAGCACCGCCCCGGCGCCGGCCGATGTCCTCGACCGGGAACGGCAGCCCGCGGTCGATGCCGAACGCCCGGTTGCCGGCCGCCGCGGCCGAGCGACATGCAGAACCGGCCGTTGTAGTCGATGTGCCGGGTGCCCAGCGCGACCCGGGCGAACTTGCCGAGCTGGTAGGCCTTCTCGTTGGTCAGGCCCCCGCCCCCGAACACCCCGACGGCGTCCGGGCCGTGCGGTCCTGCGGACGGCGTGACGCCGGCCGGCGACCAGGTCCAGCGCCTCGTCCCAGGTCGCCGGCGCGAGCTCGCCGTCGCGCCCGTACCAGCGGCGTGGTGAGCCGGTCCGGGGCACGTCAGCACCGTCGGCGCTGGTCCAGCCCTTCTGGCACAGCCCGCCGCGGTTGGTCGGGAAGTCCCGCGGGGTCGACCTCGGTGCCCGCCGGCCGGACCGGGTCGAGAGCCGCATCGCGCACTGGAGCGCGCAGTAGGGGCAGTGGGTGTCGACCACGTCGCACTCAGACGCCCGCGCGTGGCCATCGGCGCGGACCGCGGCGCAGGTAGAAGGCCCAGGTGACGGCCAGCATCACGGCGTACAGGCCGACGTAGACGTAGAGCGCCGGGACGATCGAGCCGTAGCTCGCCGTCGACCAGCCGTAGGTGCGCGGGACCAGGAAGCCGCCGTAGGCGCCGATCGCGGAGATGATGCCGATCGCGGCCGCGGCCTGCCTTGCGAGCCATGGTGACCGCGGCGGCGTCGGTGCCGTCGACGTCGTGCCGGAAGATCGCCGGGATCATCCGGTACGTCGAGCCGTTGCCGACGCCGGTCGCGACGAACAGCAGCATGAACGCGGCGAAGAACAGCGCGAAGCTGTGCAGGCTCAGCGACCAGACGACGCCGAGCACGCCGAGCGCCATCGCCACGAAGCTCGCCGCGGTGACCCGCGCGCCGCCGAGCCGGTCGGCGAGCCGGCCGCCGAGCGGGCCGGGCCAGCGAGCCGACCAGGGCGCCGAGGAAGGCGAAGGCGGTGACGTCGACCTCGGGGAACTGGCCCTTGATCAGCAGCGGGAACGCGCGGCGTAGCCGATGAACGAGCCGAAGGTGCCGATGTAGAGGAACGACATCACCCAGGTGTGCGGCGCTTGCGCGCGCGGCGGCGCTGGAGGCGAAGTCGGTCTTCGCGACGGTCAGGTTGTCCATGAACCGCCAGGCGCAGAACGCGGCGAGCAGCGCCAGCGGGATCCACATCAGCCCGGCGCGCGCCGAGGTGGATGCCGGCGCCGGCGGTGATGACCGCGCAGACCACGAACGGGGCCTGGACGACGGCGACGCCGATGTTGCCGCCGGCGGCGTTCAGCCCGAGGGCCCAGCCCTTCTCCTGCTCGGGGTAGAACCAGGAGATGTTCGTCATCGACGACGCGAAGTTGCCGCCGCCGAACCGGCGAGCGCGGCCACGAACAGCATCATCCCGAACGAGGTGTCGGGGTCGCTCACCGCCCAGGCGAGCGCCGGCGCACGGGATCACGAGCAGCAGCGCCGAGACGACGTCCAGTTGCGGCCGCCGAACCTCGGCACCGCGAACGTGTACGGCAGCCGCAGGGTGGCCCCGACCAGGTTCGGCACCGCCACCAGCCAGAACAGCTGGCTCTCGGTGAACGCGAACCCGACGCTGTTCAGGTTCACGGCGACGATCGCCCAGAGCACCCAGACCGAGAAGCCGAGGTGCTCGGCCAGGATCGAGAAGACCAGGTTGCGACGGGCGACCTGCGGCCGTCGCCTCCCAGAACGCGGGTCCTCAGGGTCCCAGTGGTCGATCCACCCCTTCCGGCGCGTGCGCTCGGGGGCCAGCTGCTGCTGGTCGGCGATGGCAGACGACATGCTGCGCTCCTCGGGGCGGGGACCCCGGGAGGCGGGATCACGTCACCTGGAACCTAGGGACGGCATGTTTCGTCGCTGGACGCTCTGTGGTTGCGCGTCCGTGAATGTCCCCGCACAGCTGCTTGTCACCTGGTGTGAGAAATGCAGCGCCACCGCCATGACGGTCGGCGTTGTCGCGAGCTATGCATCCGGCTGGGCGTCGGAGTGCTCAGCCTTCGGGGGACGATGGCGGCGCTCCCGCATGGGGGCCTGGTCGTCGAAGTGAGGGTCGGCCACGAGGTACTGCCCCAGGAGGCTGTCGTGTCGGTGCGGCACCGGATGCACCGGCTCGGGGATCACGCGACCCTCGGCGCTGTCCCAGAAACGGTCCGCCACCGCCCAGAGCCGTCGGGCCACCCGGCTCCCCGGTCCGCTGTGAGGCAGGTACGGGTGTGGTCGGGTCGGGCCGCGTGACTCCGCATCGAACAAGCGACGGGGAAGGCTGTCGAGGTCACCGGGGTCGTCATACTTGATCAGCGCCTCGACCAGCCCCCACTCGACACGGTTGTGCACCGACAGATCGTGTTGGACGGTTGCCCAGATCTGCGGCCACGACGCGTGGATCGTGTGCGCCTCGCCGTACAGCCGCGCCTTCACGGTCGCGAGGGTCTGCTCCAGCCGGCGGGCCGCCAGCAGGTACTCGCGCACCCCGGCGCCTCCGTCGTCCACGACTCGCCGGGCCGGCGGCAGGAGGACCGCCTCCACCGCACCGAGGTGACGGCTGGTCCCGGCGAGGAAGGCGTCCGTGGTCGCGTAGCCCTCCCTCGGCTGTTCCGGGACCGGATGCGGGGTCAACGCACGCCCCAGCCGTTCCTCCAGCGACCGCTGCGTCGCCAGCACGGTCAACGCGAGAGAGTGTCCGTTGGTCATCGCTCGCTCACCTCATCCTGAAGTGATCGTCCGACACGTCAGTGCGGTCGGCGTTCCTCCCAGTCTGCCTCTCGGGTGGGGCCGGGACAACCGACGCCCCCGTCCCCCGTGGTCGATGCTTGCCGGAAGTGGGATCAAGGTTTTTTCAAGGCCCCCGGGGCAAGATCGACTGCCTGAATGACGTGCGCTGCGGCCGCGGCACGTCTGGTAATCGGTGGTCAGACCCGGGGGCGGAACCTTCGTAGGAGTTTGGCCGTGATCTGTCCGAATGCACGAGTCTGCGTCGTGGGGGATCGCGTAGCTGCGCAGAAGGACCCTGCCTACGAGGGGCCAGTGGGATGTCAGAGAACTACCTGCAGGATGGATTGGTATCGCGGCGGGCGACGTTGAGGGTCGGCGCCGCCGGCGCAGCCGGCGCCGCCGTAGGCGCTGCTGGGGGGCTGGGTGTTCCCTATCTTGCGCACCGGGGACTGCTGTCGCCCGACGGAGCGCTCGCCGCAACGGGTTCGGCGCTCGGGGACGCATTGTTCTACGTCGAGGCGTTCCCGACGAGCCCGCTGATCCTCGAGCCGTTCAAGGACCAGCTGCCCATCCCGAAGGCGATGGCTCCCGCTCGGACTCGAAGTCATGGGCGTCACCTCCGGGCCCGGGCCTGGCCAGCAGAACCGCCCGAGGCCCGGTACGGGTCGAGCAGAACTCGCTGCGCAACGAGCGGCACCAGATCTGGCCCAGCGCCCCTCGGCTACCCGGACCCGATCGTCTACAAGATCGACCTGCTGGTCCGGCACCCACTCCTTCACCACCTCGCAGGTGCTGCCGATCGACAAGAAGGGCGAGCCCACCGTCTCCTTCGACGCCACGGCAAGACGCTACCCGGCCGGCACCAAGCGCACGCTGCCGCTGAGCACGATCTACGGCTTCAACGGCACCTTCCCCGGCCCGATGATCAACGCCGAGTACGGCAAGCCGGCGCTGGTGCGCTTCGAGAACCACCTGGACGAGAACCCGCTCGGCCTCGACCGTCAGGACTTCGGCTCCCCGGACTGGTCGTTCCTGACCCACCTGCACAACGGCCACACCGCGCCGGAGAGCGACGGCAACCCGCACTACTCGTTGAAGTTCGGACCGAAGCACCAGGGTTACCTGCCCGGCCAGTTCGTCGACAACCTGTACCTGAACTGGCCGGCCGGCGGGGACGAGCGGGAGAAGCAGAGCTTCTTCTGGTTCCACGACCACCGGATGGACCACACCGGCTCGAACGTCTACA
>CAWBAQ010000005.1:0-177885 GCA_963786795.1 uncultured Actinomycetota bacterium | reverse complement strand
TGGCCTTGGCCGAACCCTGGCGGGCCACCTGTGATCCGCTGACCGTCTCCGTCATCCCCTGCTCCTCTGTCCCGGTGTCTCTTGGTCGTCTCGTGTGCTGCTTCAACATGCCGCTGTGCCTGCGGCTGCGTGGTATGCCCGGACCGCCGCTTCCCCACGACGGCCCGGGCAGATTGTGGTCAGCCCGTGGGCTGAGGTTGTACGTCGACCAGCGCCGCGGCGCGCTCGGCGCGGAGGACCGCGATCTCCGCCTCGAAGTCGTCGGCCGACTCGAAGGCGCGGTAGACGCTCGCGAAGCGGAGGTAGGCCACCTCGTCGAGCTGCCGGAGCGGGCTGAGGATCGCCATGCCGACCTCGTGGGCGGGCACCTCGGCCCAGCCCTCGCTGCGCAGGGCGTCCTCGACCGCCTGGCCGAGGCAGGCCAGGTCGTCCTCGGAGACCGGCCGGCCCTTGCAGGCCTTGCGGACCCCGGCGATCGCCTTCTCGCGGGTGAACGGCTCGGTCGCGCCGGACCGCTTCACCACCACGAGCTGCATCTGCTCGACGGTGCTGAACCGCTTGCCGCACTCGTTGCAGGAGCGCCGCCGGCGGATCGCTCCGCCGTCCTCGGCGACCCTGCTGTCGAGGACCCGGGTGTCGGTGTTGCGGCAGTACGGGCAGTGCATGTCGGCCGCTCCTTCCACCCTGTGTATGAACTACTACTAGAACACCCCGCACCGACCGTTTCTGCCCTGTTCTGGGGGCGAAACTGTGGACGAACTGGGGACAACCAGCGGTTCCGTGTGCAGAACCCATCCGGGCCTGTGGACCTAGATGTGGAAAACCACAACGGTGTAACTACTAGATGTAGTGGTAACCCTAGGACCGGTCCCGAGGGTGCGCAAGCGGAACGCGAAGATTCGCACGATCACTTTTCGGGGCTTGGTTAAACCGCAGGTCAGACCGGCTTAAGACCCGCTCGACCCGCGCGGCGCGGGCGTGTCGGGCTTCCGCTCAGCGCTGCGGGAAGAAGCGACGCCACTCGTCGGAGAGTCCGCGCGGGACCGCTGCGCCACGGGCCCGGAGCGCCGCCTCGACCCTGCGAACGGTCTTCGCCGGGTCGCGGTAGATGCCACGGGAGAACACCGGGACGAGGAGCCAGCCGTGCGCGTCGAACCAGTCCCGGCGGTCCGTGTCGTGGTCCCACTGGTCCAGGTCGGCCCGGTGCTGGCGTCCGTCGTACTCGACGGCGATCTTGAGGTCCGGGTAGCTGAGGTCGAAGCGGTAGAGCACCCGCCCGTCCGCGTCCCGGATGCGGTGGTCGATCGTCGGCTCGGGCAGCCCGGCGAGCACAAGCAGCATCCGCAGCCGGGTCTCCATCGGTGAGTCGACGCGGGCGCGGACGTACGACGCGGCGCACCGGGCGGCCCTCGCCGCGGGAAGGCTCGAGGCCGCACAGAACGACCTGAGCTCGTCGGGCGTCACCCGTCGGAGCCGCACCAGCGCGTCCCCCACCACGACCAGGTCGACGAGGTGGAGCAACGTGGCGAGCTCGACGAACATCTGGGCGGGCGCCGAGACTCGCAGCCCCCGCTCGACCGTCACTGACGGGTCCGGGGAGGCGAGGTGGGACCGGAGCCCGGGACGTGGCCGCCGGTCGGCGGCGGTGAGGACGCTGACGTGAACGTCCGGCAGCACAGGAAGCGGGACGCCGTACACGTGCGCCGCGCTCGAGTGGCTCGCGAAGGCCCCGGGCGGGTGCAGCGCCAGGGCCGCTTCGACACGCAGCAACGGGTGCGCCGGAACGCGCGCGTCCACGTAGACACCGCGGAAGATCCTGCGGAAGCGTGAGCCCCTCAGCATCGCGGGGCTGATGCCGGCCGCGAGCGCGTCAGCCCGGGTGAACGGGCGGCGCAGCTCCAAGGTGACGGGCATCGCACGAGCCTGCCAGGGCTCGACGACGGGCGTCGGGTGCCGTCCACAGGTCCCTGGGCCCGCCCACAGCCGAATCGCGCGCCGGATCGCCGCGAGGTTGTGGCGGGTCAGCGATCGGCCGGTGGGCGCGTCGCCAGCATCGGCGACCGCACACAGGCCCTCGCGCCACCGACCGCGCACCATGCGCGAGTTGGGCGGCAGCGGACCAGCACCCGACTCCGCACGGTGCGGAGCCGGGTCAGCGGGTCAGCCGGCGGGCGTGGCGGCCGGCGGCGTGTCGACCGGGGTCGGCACCGGGCTGGGCGCCGTCGTCTCGGGCGCGGCGGTGGCCGCGTCGCTCGGCGAAGGAGTGGGAGTCGGTGTCGGCGTCGACGTGGGCGTCGGCGTCTCGCTGGGCGTGGGCGTCGAGCTCGGAGCCGGCGTGGACTCCCCCGACGACGGCTGCTGCGTGGGCGCGGGGGTCTTGTCCGGCGTACCCCCGGTCCGCTGCGCGCCTACGCCCGGGAGCGAGGTGCGAGCGCCCTGGTCCGAGCCGCCGGTGTACGACGAGACGGCCCGGCCCGTGAGGAGCTCGAAGGAGACGATCACCAGCATCGCGACCACGAAGATGCCACCGGCCACGGCGGCGATCCGCTTCCAGCGCAGACCCGCGAGCACGTCGCGCCAGGACGGCTTCGGGGCAGTCTGCTCGAGCTGCTGCTCGGCCCAGTCGAGCTCGTCGACGGCACGCTCAGCCTGCAGGGTCGTGGTGCCTCCGTTGTGCGCACGGGAGTCCGCCCACGCGCCGCTCGCCCCGGACCGGGCGCGCGTGACCCGTTCGAGGGCGGCTGCCTGGGCCGCCGCGACCCGGTCCCGGCTGACCCGCAGGGAGTAGGAGTAGATGGCGCTGCCGGCGGTCGCGAAGACGCTGCCGATCGCCGCACCGATGATGGTGCCGGCGACGCCGACGGTGGAGAGGAGGACCGCGGACGTCACTGCGGCCAGGGCGCTCGCCGAGACCTGGACCCAGTTGATGTCGACGCGTTCACGTTGCTGTTCAGTCATCCCTGACAACTATGCGTCGTGTGCCCGGGCCCCGCTGACAGGTCGAGCGTGAGATGTGACCAGACTCGCGCCGGTCAGGCCGGCAGGCTGCTGCCAGACGCGGACCCAGTCCACCTTCATGTCGGCCGGAAGCTTGCTCTTGTCGAGGTCCGGGAGCTCCCAGTCCGACGACAGCAGGCTGAGGACCAGGAACTCAGGGGCACCGGAGATGTTCTGGGTCTGCCGGAACGTCTCCACGCCGTCGACACGGAAGATGTACGCCTCCGGGGTCCACTCGACGGAGAACACGTGGTACCTCTTCCACCACGCGTCGCCTTCCTTCTCGATCGCGTCGGTGATCTCGGGCTGGAGCCCGCCGCCCTTCACCGAGTTGCCGTCCTTGTCCCGGAAGTACGTGAACGATGCGAGGCCGCCGTCGGGGTACGTCGACCCGAAGTACTCGACCGTGTCGATCTCTCCGCCGGATGCCTTGGCGTCACCGGGGACCGCCCCGAAGGTCGGGGCCTGCATCCAGAACCCGCCGTGCATGCCGCGCGGCTTGTGGAACTTGATGCGCGCGGCGGAGACGCCGTACGTGAACGTGTACATGTTCTCGGTGCTGATGTGCCCGTTGAGGTAGTAGCCGGGACGGGCGGGGTTCTCCATCATGCTGAGCTCGCGCCGAGCCGTTGTCGACCGCCACGGCCGAGGTCGAGCTCTCCGACTTCGTGCGGCCCGACTCTTTTGCGAGCAGCCCGAGCTGGCGGTAGTTCCACTTGGACAGGTCCAGCGTGTCACCGGTGAACTGGTCCTCGAAGGCGACGTTCCAGGGGGCCAGCCGCTCCGATCGAACGCTGTGGTCCCGGCTGGCGACGACGCGCATCGGCGCCTGCTCGTCGCCGGTGGGTGCCTCCAGGGTCGCCTGCGAGGAACCGTCGAGGCTGGCTGTGTCGACGTCGGACCAGGTGTCGTCCTTGCGCACCTGGAGCGTGACGTCGCCGCCTCCGCTGGTCTTGGCGGTGACCTGGACGAGCGCGGTTGCCTTGTCGGCCGCCGCGGGTCGGGCACTGGTCTGGGAGATCGGAGGCAGCAGGTCCGCGGTCAGCGACGTGATCGGCTGCGGGTCCGCCGCGGGCGCGCCGCCGCCGCTCGTCCCCGCGTCGTCGCGGACGAGCAGCGCCCAGACCAGTCCTGCCGCGACGAGCACCAGGAGCAGCAGGAGGACGAGGACCCGTCGAAGAGACCGCGTCCGCCGCGCCGCGCGGCGCCCGCCGCTCGATGCCCGTCGCGGAGACTCGGTCTGCGTCATACCGATGATTGTCCCCGACGTCGAGAAGTCATCGCTGCCAGGCCCGGACCCAGTCGACCTTCATGTCCGAGGGCAGGGTGCGGGGATTCAGCTGCGGCAGCTCCCAGTCGGAGCTGAGCAGGCTCAGGAGGAGGTACTGCGGACGCTTGGACACGGCCTTGCTGCTGCGCCAGGTGACGTCGCCGTCGATGCGGAAGACGTACCCGTTGGCAGTCCAGTCCACCGAGAACACGTGGTAGCGCGACCACCAGCTGTCGGTCCTGCCGCGGAGCGCCTTCGCGGCGCCCGGGAAGACCTTGCCGTACTTGTTGATCTTGCCGGGGCGCGGGTAGGAGTACAGGAAGTGCGCCATCCCGCCGCCCGGGTAGCCCTTGCCGAAGAACTCGGCGACGTCGATCTCGGCGCCGGTCCTCGACGGCGAGCCGGTCGCCGCGGTCGTGGACTCGGGCTGCATCCAGAAGCCCCCGTGCTGTCCGCGCCGCATCTGGAACTTGATCCGGGCGGCCGAGACGCCGTACCTGTAGGCGAACTTGCCCTGGGTGCCGATCTGGCCGTTGAGGAAGTAGCCACGCCTGTTCGGGTTGTTGCGAACCCGGAGGTGCAGGGCTCCCCCGCTGACCCCGACGGACCGGGTCGAGCTCTGCGAACGCTTGCGGTTGCCCTCACGGATGCCGAGCTTGCGGTAGGACCACTTGGACGCGTCGAGGCGGGTGCCGTTGAACTGGTCGTCGAACGCGAGCTGCCAGACCGCACTGCTCACCGGCACGCTCGCGGTGCTGGGCAGGGTCGACGTGCCCGACGCGACCGCGCGGAACTCGTACGGCGTGCTGCCGGAGGCACCGTCTGCCTTGAAGCGGAAGACGCCGGTCGCGTCCGTGCGTCCGCTGGTCACCCTCGTCCAGGGTGACAGCGCGCTGGTCCGTCGTTCGATCCGGACGGGACGCGCGGGGCGGGCGGGCGCGACCTTCACGCCGCCGGCCAGGAACGCGTTGTTCGGGTTGGCGACCCCGGCGCTGTTCTGCGAGATCCCGGGGGTGAGGCTCAGGCTCACGGACTGGGCGGCGGCCCGGGCGGCGGGAGCTGCCGTGCGGCCCTGTGCGGGCGCACCCGCGAGGGCGAGGGTCGAGGCGGTCAGGGCGGTGGCGGTGCTCAGCGCGATGAACGCTTTTCTCACGAGGATGTCTCCGAGACTCTCGGCGGCAAGGTCACGTCAGGCTACCTGCCGTTGGTGCACGTCCCTAACTGCTCACACGTCACACCGGTGATTCGGCGATTGATGCGGTCAACCCGGCCGCGGTCGGACACAATGACCTCCGTGGCTGTGGGTGTGTCGGATCGAGGGACCGTGAGCGCTGGTCGACGGCGGGCGGAGAAAAAGGCCGCGCCGCGGCCCGAAGCGGCTGCCGTACGTCGCGGTGCACGTGCTGGGGATGGCGGCCGCTGCGGTGGCCTGGGTGTACCTCGTGCGGGCCGCGATCACGTTCGGTCAGGCTGCCCGCGACGGGCAGGGCGCCGCCTGGGCGGTGTGCGCGGGCGCGACCCTGGGGGCCGCCGCCTGCCTGCTGCTGGTCTTCGTGCTGCTGGCCCGCGGCTGGGCCCTGCTCGGGCTGCGCAGCGAGTACACCCCGCGCCGCTCGTCGGGCACCCGGCGGTGCCGTTAGCTAGCGGTCGCTGCAGCCGCCGGACGAGCTTGAGGCCGGACCAGGTCGCGTCCACGGCGGCCACCTTGACGTCCACGACGCCGGAGGCGAGCCCGAAGTCCCGGACCACGTTCTCGTCGAGGTCGGTGGGCACCTTGCTCGCCTTCTTCGGCCAGCACACCCAGACCATCCCGTTGGTGACCGTGCGCTCCAGGACGACCGGCAGCCGCTTCGCGAGGCGGGCGTAGGACGTGGTGAACAGCAGCGTGACGTCGATCTGCTTCGGGAGCCGCGAGGTGTACGTCGACCCCAGCAGCAGCTCGTCGACGTGGTCAGGCCCGCCGTCGACGTACACGGTCAGGCCCGGCTTGAGCCCCAGCTTCTGGGGAAGCGGAGTGCCGGAGTAGCCGTGCGTGGTCACGCCTGGCATTGTGCCTGGATTGCGGCCGCTCACCACCCGCATGTCAGGATCAAGCACGTGATCAGGCGTCTCCTCGTGCTCTTCGTGTCCCTGTTGTGCTGCCTCGCGCTCTCCTCCTGCAAGAGCAACGACTCCAGCGACGCGTCCACCGTCGACGGCTTTCCGGCGTACATCACGGGCAACAACGAGAAGGGCGCGCAGAACTTCGCGCGCTACTGGATCGACACGCTGAACGAGGCGACCACCTCGGGCGACACCAAGAAGCTCAAGACGCTCCAGAAGCCGTCCTGCACGACCTGCGCCGACTTCACGAAGCAGCTCGACGACATCTACGGAGCCGGTGGACGCGTGGAGACCGACGGCTTCAAGGTCAAGAAGATGGTCAACGAGGCCGGCGTCCCGGCACCCGGCGCGGGCGTCAGCGTGAACCTGACCGCCACCCCGCAGAAGGTCTACAAGACCAAGGGCGCGACGCCCCGCTCGCTCGAGGGCGGCGAGCTGCGGCTCCGGCTGATCATGGTGCGCGAGAAGGACCACTGGCTGATGGACCGCATCGACATCGGCTGAGGCCGGCCTCAGCGCCACCGCGTGCGCAGCACGGTGGTGACCGCGAACGGGTCGCTGCCGCGGTGGGTGACCAGCACCCCCTCGCCCTCCGGGCTTCTCGTGTAGATCGCAGGTCCTCCCCCGACCCAGAAGTCCCACGCCGCGGCGAAGGCCTGGGCACGGCGGCCCGTCGTACCCAGCACGGTCGGCACGCTGTGCCACACCTCTCCGTCGGGGCGCAGCAGGCCGAGGGCCGCCTTGACCCCGTCGGCGTTGTCGATCGGCTCGTGCAGCACCCACCGCGGCAGGACGTAGCGCGGCCCGGCCATCGGGGAGACCACCTCGTCGAGCGAGGCCGCGAAGGCCGCGGACACGTCGGGCGTCACGCCCTCCAGCGAGCAGCGCCGCTCGCCCTCCGTGTCGATCTCGACGCGTACGCCGTCCGCGCCGACGGGTGACAACCCGGCCGAGCGCAGCCCGTCCGCGACGGCGTAGGCGATCTGCTCGATGCTCGGGGGCCGTGCCAGGTCGTCGGCGAGGCGGCGCCCCCGGTCGACCGCGACGAACGTCTGGATGCCGAGCATCGTGAGCAGACCGACCCCGATCACGATGGCCGGCGTGAGGTCGAGCAGGAACGCCAGCATCGCGAGCACGACACCGACGGCGATGCCGCGGTGCGGCCGCCAGGGCGCGAGCCGGTCGTCTCGGACCCGCAGGTCGTTGCGGTGCAGCACCACGGGCGCCGGCACGATCACGGTCTCGGTCGGCGTGCTCGGCAGGATCCGGACCGTGTGCACGAGCGTGTCGACGTACGGCGCGCCGACCGCCCAGGACCCGCGGATCTGGTCGCGCTGCTCCGACCGGGCGAGCATCCGGGCGTTCACCTCGTCGAAGGTGGTGGCCGGCGGCGGTGCGTACGGCGAGAGGTCGGCGTCCACGTGCGCCACACCGGCGACGACCTCGCCCTCGGCGTCCACGCCGTAGAACCCCGCGTGCTTGCGGACGAACCGGTCCCAGTCGTTGCCGCCCTTGGGGTGGTCCTCGCTGACGCACACGACGCTCCAGGTCAGCGCGACCTTCTCGGGCCAGTACGGGTCGGTCCGCAGCGCCCGCCCCCGGGTCTGCACGACGGCGGTGCTCGTGGTGGCGGTGGTCAGGTCCACCAGCCCGGTGACCGACCGGGCGTCCCAGCCCTCACCGAGCAGGCCGCGGGTGCCGACGAGCACGTGGCAGTGGCCCTCCTCGAAGAACCGGGTCACCCACGGGACCCAGTCGCGACTGGTCCAGGTGCCCTGCTCGGCCCGCGCGGCGAGGTCCGGGTCGTACGTCGCGACGTACACGTGCAGGGCCTTCAGGGTCCCGGGCGAGCCGGCGACCGTGCGAGCGGTGACGAGCAGCGGGTGCAGGTCGGGCACGGCCCGGTCGAGGTGCTCCAGGGCCAGCCGCGCCGACCCGGCCTCCTGCGACAGCACGCCGTCGAGGTCGGCGGGCAGGGTCGCGGTGGCCTGCTCGTGGTCGCAGAGCACCAGCATCCGCATCCGCGGCCCGAGGTTGCGGTGCTCGGCCGCGACGATCTCGGTGAGCGCGACCACCTTGGCCTCGCTGCGCGCGAGCACCCGGTCGACGGGGCTGCGGCCCTTGCGGATGCCGCGCCTGGTGAGCTGGTACCCGACCGACGGCAGCACCGCCCTCACCCTTCGAGGATGTCCTCGTCCTCCCCGGTCGTGCGCAGGTGCGCGGTCCAGCCCTCGAGGAGCAGGACCCAGTCGTCGGCGGTGGGGTCGTGCCGGTGCCGCTCGGACAGCCGGGCCCCGTCGGGCAGCTGCATCAGCCCCGCGTGGACCATCCGCAGCGCCGCGTCGTACGCGTCGCTCGGCTCGCCCCCCTGCTCGAAGCGGCGGTCCAGCCAGGCGAAGAAGGGCGTGGAGCCGTACGCCGGGTCGGCCAGCGCCGTGGTCAGCTCGGCGAACCGCTCACCCTGCGCGGCGAGCCAGTCGTTCTCGGTGGCGGTCGGGGTGGTCAGCCAGGCCAGCTCCGCGAACGGTGCCAGGTCTCCCTCGCGGACGACGGCCGGGATGCTGACGCTGAACACCGAGTCGCCGAACAGCTCGTCGACGAGCGCCTTCTGCTCGCGCGTCAGCGCGTCCGGCGGCGTCGCGGTCAGCCCGAGGACGAACGCGTCGGGCAGCTCGTCGAGCACCTCGGCCAGCAGCCGCCCCCAGACCTCCAGCAGGTGGTGGCACTCGTCGAGCACCAGCGTCAGGTCGCCGACCGCCTTGAGCCGCTCGACCAGGGCGCGGCCGTTGGGGTGCAGCCGGTCGAGCAGCACGGGGCTCTCCGCACCGTCCTCGTCCACCTCGTCGTCGGGCTCGAAGGTCGCCAGCGACTGGTAGGTCAGCGCCGTGAACGGCCTGTCCAGCTCCCTCGTCCCGCCGGCCGGTTCGCCGGTCAGCTCCTCCCACCCGCGCAGCCACTGGCCCTGGATGGCGGTGTTGGGTCCGAGCACGACCGTGGGGCGATTCCGTCGCCGTGCGGTCTCGAGTCCGACCAGCGTCTTGCCGGCGCCCGGCGGCAGCACCACCCACGACCTCCGGGCGCCGGCCGCCTCGCTGGTCTCCACGGCGGCGAGGGCCTGGGCCTGGTGCACCCGGAACGGGTACGGCGCGCGCGCCTGCACGACGCCGTCCTCCTGCATGTCCGAATCATCCCTGGCTTGGCGGGTCCCGCGTACCCAAGAACAGGAAGCTCCCCCGCTGACGGGCTCTTTCCGACCGTTTCGGGGAGAGTCACCTGTCCTTCGGTACACGGCGCGCGCTGTCCACAGATGTGCGAGCGGGGCTTCCGTCGTACGACGGGTCGTGGGTAGGTTGCAGGAGCCGTGTCCGGTATGTCTCACGGCGCTCGGGTCGACGTTCTTGGGGGTCGCTGCGGTGTCACACAGGCGTACCACTCGCTCGCTCGCTGCCCTGATGCTCGTGCTGGGCGCGGGCGTGTCGGGGTGTTCCGGGGACGCTGCCAAGCCGACGCCGCTGGGCACGCCGACCGCGACGTTCGACCCGTCCTCCCCTGCGCCGACCACGCCCGCTCCCCCGACGCTGCCGCCCGAGGCGCAAGGGCGCGACCGCCGCCTCGGCCAAGGCATTCGTTCGGCATTGGATAGACGTCCTCAACTACGCGTGCGCGCAGGCGATTCCGGACCTCTGCGATGTCTCAGCGATGCACGCTGCGTCGACGTGCGACGCCATCGCGTGACTACATCGACGAGGTCTACAGGGCCGGCGGCTCGATCAAGGGCGACGGCTGGACAGTCGATGGAGTCCGGCTCGTCGACAGGCAAGCCGACCAGCGGTCCGTCCTGGTCAGCGCTCGATCAACAGTCGGCCACAGACAGTGGTCGCGACGGGGACAGGCACCATCCCGAGCATTCAAGGGACGGCCAACGGCTCATGACCTTCTGGCTCAAGCGACGGCACGCAGGGCTGGGTCGTGAACGAACTGGATCAGCCAACATGAGCGCCAGCGTTCGATCTCCTCATGTGCTGACCGCGGCTACCTTGCTGTGCTCGGTTCCGACGCTTGCCGACGCACGCGTGAGCGTCGACAGCGCGGAAGCCGTGTCCGACGGATCACGGTCTGGCTGCGTCCGAGCGTGCACTCGAGGTGAAGTCAGTCGACCGGATCGACCGCCGACATGTCGGCGATGCGCAACCCGGTCTCGACAGCATGGACCCCTACATTCTAAGTACCGATGGGCATCCGTCTGCGCCGTCGCAGGCCCAAGGATGCAGCCGGGCATCCCCCGACTGCGGGCAGGCCAACACGTGCCCCGACCCCGCCGAACGGGTGTGGCGGCTGTGGGGGCTCGACCCGCCAGGTGACTGGGAGCCTCTCGCGTCGCAGTGCGCCGGGCCGCAGGGCCCACCGCCCGCAGCGACGCCACAGCCACAGGTCACACCGGGACTGGTGCTCGCCGAGCTGAAGCGGATCGGGCTGCCGTCACTGCAGGCGCGGACCCAGCCGCGGGACAAGACGCTGGTCAACTTCGAGACGATCTTCTACGCCGACCCGCAGGCGTTCACCCGCACGATCACCCTGCTGGGCCAGTCCGTCGACGTCGAGGCGCAGCCGACCTCCTTCACCTGGCACTACGGCGACGGCACCGCGCCACGACCTCCACGCCGGGCGCGCCGTACCCGGCCCAGGACGTCACCCACAGCTACACCGACGCCCACACGACCGTGCAGACCAGCGTCGACGTCACCTACACCGCCCGCTTCCGCGTCGGGAACGGTGCCTGGCAGGCCATCCCCGAGACCGTCACCATCGCCGGGCCGGGTGGCGCGCTCCGGATCAGCGAGGCGACCGCCGTGCTGTCCGGCGAGCAGTAGCCGCTGCGGAGTGGCCGCGAGCGGGTGCGAGGATGCGGGCCGTGCCGTCCACGAAGCTGCTCACCGCCGGGTACGTCGTCCTCGCCACCGCCGATGCCGTGCTCGCCGGCCGCCCCGGTACGACGTCCCGTCGACTGCGCTACCTGACGAAGCCGACCCTCATGCCCCTGCTGGCGGCAGCCACCCGTGGCACGGGGCAGGCGAGCCTCCCGCCCGGTCACCGCGGCCCAGGTCCTGTCGTGGGGCGGGGACGTCGCCCTGCTGGGCCGCGGCGACCGCGCCTTCCAGGCCGGGCTGGCGTCGTTCCTCGCTGCGCATCTCGCCTACGTCACGGCGTTCGCGCAGCGCGGCGACCGGCTCGCGGCGCCCCCGAACAACGGCGTGAAGGCCGCAGGGGTCGTGCTCCTGACCACGGGACCTCTCATGTCGCTCGCCGCCGGGCGGACCGACCGCGACCTGGTCGCACCGGTCGCGGCGTACTCCACCGCGCTGGCCGCGATGTTCGCCGCCGCCAGCCGGCTGGACCCGGCGCTGTCGGCCCGCGGACGGCGCGCGGTCCAGGTCGGAGCGGGGCTGTTCCTGGTGTCGGACACGCTGCTCGCCCTGCAGAGGTTCGTGCTCGAGCGGGAGGTGCCCGCGTTCGAGACGGCCGTGATGGCGACGTACACCGCCGGTCAGGGGCTGATGGCCGCCGGGGCCACACACCTCTGAGAGAAGCAACGAGGGGCGGGCCGCGGCTGCATGAGCGCGGACCCACCCCTCGTGTTTCCCCTCATGCCGTCGACCCGGGTCGAGGGAGTCGCCGGCAAGTCTGTAGCGGTCAGGACACCGGCACCGCGATCTCCTGGCCGACCCGGAGCGCGGAGGACGACAGGGCGTTGAGCTCCTGGATCTGGTGCACCATGTCCCGGACCTGGCCGGGCTCGGCCGTCTCCGACGCGATCGCCCACAGCGTGTCGCCCTCGCCCACCTCGACGGTGCGGGTCGGCGACCGGCGTGCCGGCCTCGCCGGTCGCGGCGGAGTGCGAGCCGTAGACCGTCAGCACGGCCATCAGCAGGCCGAGGAGCACCAGCACCGCCACCACCTGGCCGCGACGGGTCAGGCGGACGGGCGTGGTGCGCACGGGCCGACGGGTGCGGCTGCGGGCGAAACCGGGGTTGATCGCAACGGTGCTCATCTGGGACCTCCTGGGGAAGGAGTCGGTCTGGGAGTCCAACGGCGTGTCCATGACCGAAGTTCTACCGAGGCCCTCCGACAGTTTCCGGAGAGCGATCCTCGAATGCCTGTTCGATCGAACACATGTGCGACGTTAGAGCACCTGTTCGAACGAATCAAGCACCAGGCGAACATTTGTTCGAACGGCGGGTGCGGCCCGACCAGGCGGCGAGAAGAGCCAGGAACGGGAGAGGCATCGCCGCCGCAGCACCGGACGGCGCGATCCGGCCGCTCGCCGGGCGCCGACACGCCGTTCGAACAGATGTTTGAACAAGGCGCAGTGGGACGACTACCGTGACGGACACGGCCGGGTGAGCGACACCTGGGTCCGTCAGCACGGCGAGAAAGGGCATCTCATGGCAGGCAAGACCAAGAGCACCGGGGCCGGCGACGTCGCGGAGCTGCCCGACGGCCCGCCCGACGCCCACGGCCTGACCCCGCGGCAGCAGCGCGTCCTCACCGTGATCCGTGACTCCATCGAGCGCCGCGGCTACCCGCCCAGCATGCGCGAGATCGGTGAGCGGGTCGGCCTGACCAGCTCCTCGTCGGTGGCGCACCAGCTGCGGGTGCTGGAGGAGAAGGGCTACCTCAAGCGCGACCCCAACCGCCCCCGCGCCCTGTCGGTGTTCAACCCCGACGAGGCCGAGGGGGTCGACGAGACCGACGTCGGCGACGCCATGCCCGCCGCGACCTACGTCCCGATGGTCGGCCGGATCGCCGCCGGCGGCCCGATCCTCGCCGACGAGCGGGTCGAGGAGATCATGCCGCTGCCCAAGAGCCTGGTCGGCGAGGGCACGCTGTTCATGCTCGAGGTGGTGGGTGACTCGATGGTCGACGCGGCGATCTGCAACGGCGACTACGTCGTGGTCCGCCAGGAGCAGACCGCCGAGAACGGCGAGATCGTCGCGGCACTCATCGACGGCGAGGCGACCGTGAAGACCTTCCAGCGCAAGAACGGCCAGGTCTGGCTGCTCCCCCACAACGACGCCTACGACCCCATCGACGGCACGAACGCCACCATCCTCGGCAAGGTCACCGCGGTCCTGCGCCGGGTGTAGGCCGCCGCCACATGACGGGCTCATGACGGGCTGATGACCCACGTCTGACGAGGGGCCCCGCATCCAAGGTTTTCCCTAACCAGCAACGACGATCCTCACTCCCGGAGGGCACGGGAGCCGTTGCCCGGACGGGAGCATCATGCGTACGAAAATCGTGGGGGTGGCCCTCCTGGGGCTGCTGCTCACCGGCTGCGGAGCCGCGACATCGGCGCCTCCGCACCAGCACCGGCACCCTCAGGGGGACGCCGTACCAGTCGCGGCGACCACCGGGCAGCTGCGCACCTACTACATCGCCGCGGACGAGGTGCTGTGGGACTACGCGCCGCACGACCGCAACGACATCAAGGGCAAGCCGTTCAACGACGACGAGAACGTCTTCGTCGCAGAACGGGCCGACCCGCATCGGGCACGTCTACCGCAAGTCGCTCTACCGCGGGTACACCGACGCGACCTTCACCAAGCAGATCGCCGCACCGACGAGCTGCCCAGCCGGCGTCAAGCCCTGCGACGACACGCTCGGCATGCTGGGCCCGGTGATCCGGGCCGTCGTGGGCGACACCATCAAGGTGGTCTTCAAGAACAACACGCACGTACCCGGCGTCGATCCACCCGCACGGCGTCTTCTACGAGAAGAACGCCGAGGGAGCGCCGTACGCCGACGGCACCGGCGGCCCGGCCAAGGCCGACGACGCCGTCGCCGCCGGGTGGCACGTTCACCTACAACTGGAAGGTGCCGGACCGCGCAGGCCCGGGCCCGATGGACGGCTCCTCGGTGATGTGGATGTACCACTCGCACACCGACGAGATCGCCGACACCAACGCCGGGCTGGTCGGGCCCGATGGTGATCACCGCCCGCGGCAAGGCCGACCTCGCCACGGCCACGCCGATCGACGTGGACCGCGAGATCTTCTCCTACTTCACCGTGGAGAACGAGAACGCCAGCCTGCACCTCGACCAGAACCTGCAGGAGCTCGCCCAGGCACCGCACGAGGTCGCCCCCGACGACGAGGAGGGCTTCGAGGAGAGCAACCTCATGCACTCGATCAACGGCTACGTCTACGGCAACGGCCCGGTCCCGGTGCATGAAGGTCGGCCAGCGGGTGCGCTGGTACACCTACACGCTCGGCACCGAGGTCGACCTGCACACCCCGCACTGGCACGGCAACACCGTGACCAGCAACGGGATGCGCTCGCGACATGATCCAGCTGCTGCCCGGGATGATGATGGTCTCCGACATGGTCCCGGACGACCCGGGCACCTGGCTGTTCCACTGCCACGTCAACGACCACATCGCGGCGGGCATGCTGGCTCGCTACAAGGTGGTGTCCTGACCCGCACCGGAGCTGGGGCTGGGGGCAGCCGGTGGGCCGGGGACGATCGTTCTCCCGGCCCACCGGCTGCCGGCGTCAGGTCAGCTCGACCAGGAGCAGCGGGCCGCCGTCGTACCGGCCGCCGTCGATCGCCAGCACGAGCCCGTCGGCGTAGGTCAGCGGGCCCTCGGTGTCCTCCGAGGGAGCGTTCACGATCGTGCCGATGATGCTGTGCCCGTGCACGATGCCGCTCACCGCCGAGGCGGTCGAGCATGTCCCCGGGCCGCCTTCGCTCCGTCCGCGCCCTTGAAGTCGAAGCGGCTGGTGAGGGCCGCGAACACGTCCCAGTGGTGCTGCGCCTCGTCGCCGGCCAGCAGGCCGGCGACCCTCTCGTTGACCGCCTCCACCGAGTCGCCCCACCTCAGGTAGTCGGTGGTGTCGGAGTGCATGAGCAGGTGGTCGAGCGGCCTGCGCCATCACCGGGAGCTTCCGGAGCCACGCGACGTCGTCGTCGGAGAGGCCCTCCTGGTCCGCGCCCCGGCCGCCGTTGATCATCCAGACCTCGGCGAAGCGCGTGTGCGGGAACAGGTGGTAGCCGAGCATGAGTGCCTCGTGGTTGCCCATCAGCACCCGCACGTGGTCGGGGGCCTGCTCCTGGAGCGACCGTATGAAGCGGATCACCCCGATCCCGTCCGGTCCGCGGTCGACCAGGTCGCCGAGCACCCACAGGTCCGCGTCGCCTCCGGCCCACCGGTCGTCCTCGTCGACGAGGTGGGCGCCGACCAGGACGCGCACGCAGGTCGGCGAGATGGCCGTGCACGTCGCTCACGACGTAGGTGCTGCCCATGCCGCACATCCTTCCAGCCGAGGCCGGACCGGTCGTGGCTACGGGGCCACCGCGTGGTGCGTGTCGGCGGAGCCGGGGTCGTGCTCCTCGGCGGCGACGCCGACCAGGAGGAGGCAGGCGACGAGGATCAGCACTACCGACCAGGGCCCTCTTTCCATGACCCCGAAGCTAGCAGCCGGCGCTTCACGACCTCCGCAGGCGAGCCGTCAGAGGGCCGCTACGAGCGCGAGCGTCGTCGGCACGTCGATGGCAAAGGGTTGGTAAAAGGCTGGCAAAGGGCAGGTAAAGGAACCTGACCCGTTCCAGCGGTTGCGTCGGTGCCGGAGTGACCATCGGAGGCATCCAGCGGGGTCATTTCCGTGTCTTGCGAGTGACTGGGATCACTCCGATCGCGTACACCTGCCTGGGGCGAAGTGCCCTTTCGGACACGATCTAGGGATTCGGACGGACCCATGTCACTAAGTCAGAATAAATCGGACCGGGGGCAGTCCGGCCGAACGGCACGCACATCGGCGCTGGTCGCCGCATGCATCCTCACGGTCGGCTCGCTCAGCCTCACCGCTCCGGCCGAAGCGGCCGTCACCTGCGCCTTCGACGCCGCCACGGCGACGCTGACGCTGGACAAGCAGGACGCGGTCACGATCGTCAGGTCCGGCGTCGACATCGTCGTGAAGGATGACGCGACCGGCGCGGTCACCTGCGCGGGAGGTACGCCGACGGTGACCACCACCGACGTCGTCCAAGTCACCGGCGCCGACAACGACGAGACGGTCACCATCGACCTGTCGGGTGGCGGGTTCTCCCCCGGCCTGACAGGCACCGGGATCGCGTTCAATGTCGATCTCGGGACCCGCCGGAGCGACACCGTGAAGATCAAGGGGTCCGCCGGTGCCGACAACATCTCCGTCACGGGCAACGTGGTCGACCTCGACACAAACGACCCCAACAGCGGCGTCGTCACCCTGACGGGCGTCGACAACCTGGTACTCGTGGGCGGTGCCGGCAACGACACCCTGACCGGCGGCGACGGGGACGACGTGCTCGAGGGCGGGGCGGGCAACGACACCTTGATCGGCGGCGGCGGCAACGACCGGCTCGTCGGCGGTCCGGGCGTCGACAGCCTCGACGGCGGCACCGGCACCGACACGGCCGACTTCTCCGCCGCCACCGGTGCCGTGACGGCCAACCTGCTCCAGGGGTCGGCGACCACGCCCGAGGGGACCGGGACCCTGACCGCGATCGAGAACCTGATCGGCTCGCCGTTCGACGACACCCTGGTCGGCGACGACAACGACAACGTCATCCACGGCATGGACGGCGACGACTCCATCCGCGGACTGGCCGGCCAGGACGACCTCGACGGCGGCGATGGCGCGGACACGGTCCGCGGCGGTCTCGACTCCGACCACGTGGACGGCGGCAACGGCGACGACACCCTGTTCGGCGACGGGGGCAGCGACACGCTGAACGGTGGGTCCGGCGAGGACACCATCAACGGCGACGCCGGCAACGACCAGATCAGCGGCGGCGACGGCGAGGACACGGTCAACGGCAGCGCCGGCCAGGACACCATCGACGGCAACCACGGCGACGACACCCTCAGCGGAGGTGACGACGGCGACACCGTCGACGGCGGCGAGGGCGACGACACCGTCGACGGCGACGCGGGCAACGACACCGTCCGGGGCGGGTTCGGCGCGGACACGGTCCGCGGCGGCGAGGGCGACGACACGCTCGACGGCGGCCCCGGCGACGACACGCTGGACGGCGGGGCCGGCACCGACACCCTGACCTACGCCCAGGCACCGTCCGGGGTCACGGCCAGCCTGACCGACGGCACGGCGACCGGCTTCGGCGCGGACACCATCGCCGACGTCGAGAACCTGACCGGTTCGGCACACGCCGACACGCTGACCGGCGACCAGTTCGCCAACGTCATCGAGGGAGGCGCCGGCGACGACGTCATCGACGGTGCCGGCGGCAACGACACCCTGAGGGGTGGCTCCGGCTCCGACACGGTCACCTTCGGGTCGGCGAGCGGCCCCGTGACCGCCAGCCTGACGACCGGGGCCGCGACCGGCGACGGCTCGGACACCCTGTCCGGGTTCGAGAACCTCATCGGTTCGCCGCAGTCGGACGTCCTCACCGGCGACACCGCCGCCAACGTGATCATGGGACTGGCCGGGAACGACCTGGTGGACACCGCAGGCGGCAACGACACCGTCAACGGTGGCGCCGGCCGTGACTCGGTGACCTACGCCAACGCTCCCGGAGCGATGACGGTCAACCTCACGAGCGGCAGCTCCACGGGCTTCGGGTCCCAGTCGCTGTCCGATGTGGAGGACATCACCGGCTCGGCCTTCGCCGACACGCTCACCGGCAGCGCCTCCGCGAACTCGCTCGATGGTGCGGCCGGCGACGACACCGTCGACGGTGCCGGCGGCGACGACACCCTCCAGGGTGGGCCGGGGACCGACACGGTGGGCTTCGGTTCCGCCGCGCAGGGCGTCATCGCCAGCCTGACCTCCGGTACGGCGACCGGCAACGGCTCGGACACCCTGTCCGGGTTCGAGAACCTGTCCGGTTCGCAGAGCGCGGACCAGCTGTCGGGTGACGCCGGGACCAACCGGGTCCAGGGCCTCGCCGGCAACGACACCCTCAGCGGTGGCGCGGGCAACGACAGCCTCGACGGCGGCGCAGGCAGCGACATGGTGTCCTACACCGGCGCCACCCACCGCGTCGTGGTCAACCTCGCCGGCCACCGGGCCACCGGTGACGGCACGGACACGCTGGCCGGAACCGAGAACGCCACCGGGTCGCGGTTCAGCGACCGGCTGACCGGGGACGCGGGCGCCAACCTGCTCCGCGGTGGGTCCGGCAGCGACCGGCTGAACGGTCTCGCCGGGCGGGACCGGGAGTCCGGTGGGGCCGGCAACGACGTGCTCGACCAGGGCAACAAGAAGAACGGCGCGGACCAGCTGTTCGGAGGGGCCGGACGGGACACCGTCGACTACTCCAAGCGGACCGGCAAGGTGAAGGTCACGCTCGACGGTCGCGCCAACGACGGCCAGGTCAACGAGCGGGACAACGTGCGCCGTGACGTGGAGCGCGTGCGCCGCTGACGCAGGACGGGGGACGCCGGGCCGGCCACGGGGACGGCCCGGCGTGCTTCATGCCGCGAGCCGCCTGAGCGCGGAGAGTACGACGTCCCGGTCGGTCGTCGACCACATCGGCGGGAGCGACGCTCGGAGGAACCCGCCGTAGCGCGCCGTGACCAGCCGCGGGTCGAGGATCGCCACCACGCCCTTGTCGCTCGTCGTGCGGATCAGCCGGCCGCTGCCCTGGGCGAGCAGCAGCGCGGCGTGGGTCGCGGCCACCTGCATGAAGCCGTTGCCCCCGGCCTGGTCGGCGGCCTTCTGGCGCGCCGACATCAGCGGGTCGTCCGGCCTCGGGAACGGGATCCGGTCGATGAGCACGAGCTGGCAGGTGTCCCCCGGCACGTCGAGGCCCTGCCAGAGGCTGAGCGTGCCGAACAGGCAGGCGTGCGGGTCCTCCACGAACAGCCGGGACAGCTCGGGAAGCTGGGCCTCGCCCTGGGCCAGGATGGTCAGGTGGGGCAGCCGTTCGCGGGCGGCCTCGGCGGCGGCCTCCGCGGCCCGGCGGCTGGAGAACAGCCCGAGGGTGCGGCCGTCTGCGGCGTCCACGAGGTCGACGATCTCGTCGATCTGCGCGGCGCCGAGCCCGTCACGGCCAGGCGGAGGCAGGTGCCGGGCGACGTACAGGATGCCCTGGCGCGGGTAGTCGAACGGTGAGCCGACGTCGATGCCCCGCCACGGCTGCGTGTCGTCGTCGGCGTCGGTCCGGCTCGGCGGCGCGGAGAGCGAGTGGTCGACACGCTCGGCGGGCTTGAGGCCGAGGGAGGTGGCGACGGCGTTGAAGTCGCCGCCGAGCATCAGCGTCGCGCTGGTCAGCACGACGGTCTTCTCGCTCAGCAGCTTGTCGCGCAACGGTCCCCACACCTGGAGCGGCGCGACGCAGAGCTGGTCACCGCCACGGTTGCGCTCGCGCTCGGCGAGCCAGAGCACGTCGGCGTCGGAGTTCGCGGCCATCCGCTCGGCGTTCTTGAAGAGCTCCTGGACCGAGCCGCGGGCCTGCGTGCGGCCCGGGTCGGCCTCGCCGTCCGACGAGGACTCCTTGGGGAACGCCGAGAGCAGCGCGCGCGAGGCGTCGCGGACCAGCACGAGCGCGTCGGACAGGGCGGTCGGCAGCGTGTCGAGACGGCCCGGGCCGCACTCGTCGAAGGCGGCCCGCAGCGCGTCGCCGGCGTCGGCGAGGTCGTCGGCCTCGGTGCCCTCGACGTGCCGCTGCGCGCGCCGGGACGCGCGCTCGACCTCGGGCACCGAGAGCTCGTCCGTGGCGGCCTGGGTCACCCGCGCGGACAGCTCGTGGGCCTCGTCGATCACCACGACGTCGTACTCCGGGATCATCGGCACGCCCTCGATGGCGTCGATCGCGAGCAGCGAGTGGTTGGTGACGATCAGCTGGGACTGGGCGGCCTTCTCCTTGGCGCGCTCGGCGAAGCACTCGTCGGAGAACGGGCAGCGCTGGGCGCCGAGGCACTCCCGGTGGTTGACCGAGACCTGCCGCCACACCTTGTCGGTGTGCTTCGGCGCGGAGTCCCGGTCGCCGGGCCCCTTGGTCTGGGTCTGCTCCTCGGCCCAGGCACGCAGGGCGAGCACCTCGCTGCCCATCGAACCGCTCGGCATCTCGACGAGGGCGCCCTGGTCGTCGGGCACACCCTCGCGGATCCGGTGCAGGCAGGCGTAGTTCGAGCGGCCCTTGAGGACGGCGTACCTCGGCTTGGTGTGCAGCACGTGGTCGGCCGCCTCGACCAGCGCGGGGATGTCGCGCTCGACCAGCTGGTGCTGGAGCGCCAGCGTGGCCGTCGCCACCACGACGCGGCGGTCGTGGAGCAGGGCCGGGACGAGGTACGCCAGCGACTTGCCGGTGCCGGTGCCGGCCTGGACCAGCAGGTGCTCGCCGGAGGTCATCGCGCGGGCGACGGCCTCGGCCATCTGGATCTGCCCGGTCCGCTCCTGGCCGCCGAGGGCCTCCACGGCGCCCGCGAGCACCTCGCGCACGCGGGAGGTGCTCGCGGCGTCGGGCCGGGAGTCGGTGTCGGGGACGGGGGCGGGCACCGAAGCACCCTACCCAGCGGCGCCCCCGGCCGTCGGCGCCGCTCCACAGCCGCCTCGGGTCGTGCTGCCGGTCAGGGCTTCGCGGCGAACTCCTCCATCGCCATCAGCGGACGCAGCTTCCTCTCCATGGCGCCCTTGGACACGTACCGGCGCATGTCGTTGTCGGCGAGCGCGTTGCCGAGGGCGGCCATCACCATGCCCTGGTCGAGCGAGAGGTAACGCTTGGCGACCGTGCCGCTGCGGGTCGCGGCGGCGTCGTAGAACCCGCCGGGGCCGTAGGCGTGGAGGTTCGTCCGCATCTTCGCGAGGTTGGCCATCGCGGCCCGCGGGGCGTAGCGCAGCGCCAGGAACGAAGCGTGCGGGGTGACCACGCCGTCGCCGTACGACGTCGGGGCCGCCGAGCCCGCGCGGCAGCCGTCGAAGGGCTGGTCGACCGTGGTCCGCTGCTGGTCGGAGGTGTAGCCGGCAGGGTCCAGGCCGAGCTGGTCGACGCCGTACTCGCGGTAGCCGCCGGCCGGGTCGCTCGAGGGCGAGAAGCCCCAGTAGCCGTACTTCGCCTCGTCGAGGCCGTGCTCGATCTGGCCCCTCACGAACAACGGGTGGTTGACGCCCCACGAGCGCGGGCCCCAGGTCTCCTCGGGCACGAACAGCGGCACCATCAGCGCCTCGAACATGCTGCCGCCCCAGGTCGGCACGACGTCCATGCCGCGGTAGGGCAGCGCGCCCTCGAAGACGCGGACGCCCAGGTAGGTCTTCCACTCGCCGACCGGCTTGGTCTCGGTCCACGAGTAGTCGCAGTTGTCGTTCTGGAACGTGCGGTAGGTGCCGAAGTAGTGCTGCCGCGGGATCTGCCCGGAGGCGATGCCGAGGTACGACGCCATGCGGGGCTCGGTGTTGAACGCCCCGTAGTGGTGGCCGGTGTACCAGACGTCCGGGCCGCGACTGCCGGTAGTTGCCCTTGACCGCCGCCGCCTCGTGCGGGTCCTCGTCCCAGAAGCCGCCGCGGATCTGGCCGCCCGGGGCGTTCTCGGCGGCGTTGTAGTAGAACCCGAAGTCCATGGACCTGCGCAGCCTGTCGGCCTTCTTCGCCAGGCCGTCGTCGGCCCGGCTGACGAGCAGCAGCGCGGTGGCCAGCCAGCCGTTGTCGACGCTGGACAGGAACGGCTTCACGACGCTGCCGTTCTCGGGCCAGATCCGCAGCTTGGCGCCGGTGTGCGGGTCGTACCAGTTGTAGAACATCCCGCTGGCGTCGTGCCGGTCGAGCTTCCCCAGGGTGCCCAGGGTGCGAGCCATCCGCCTGTGCGCGTCACGACCGCCGATCAGGCCGGTGTCGCGCGCGACGACCGTGCTCCACAGGTAGGCGCCGATGTTGGTCGGGCTGGTGAACTTGCTGCGGGTGCCCGTGTCGAGCGACCCGGTGATGTTGTCCGCCGGCAGACCGGTCGACTTGTCGGTCATCGCGTCCATCGAGCGCCAGGTGTCCCGGGCGTACTTCTCGAGCGTCCGCGTCTTCGTGTCGGGGCGCGGCTTCGCTGCGGCGGTGGGGCCGACCACGGTCAGCCCCACCCCCAGGGCGAGCGCCGTGGAGGCCGCGAGCGCGGCCAGGGTGGTCCGTCGGAGGTTCATCTACTTCTCCCGAGATGGAGTTGATGGATGGGGTGCTACTTGATGCCGGTCATGGCGATGCCCTGCATGATGTGCCGCTGGAGGAAGAGGAAGATCGCGATCACCGGGATCACGACGACCACGGCACCCGCGAGCAGCAGGCCGTACTTGGTGGCGTTCTGGCCCACGCTGTAGAGCGCCAGCGCCACCGGAAGGGTGTACTTGCTCTCGTCCTGGGCCACCACGAGCGGCCACAGGAAGTTGTTCCACGAGGTGAGGAAGGTCAGGATCCCGAGCGTCGCGACGGCGGGACCGCACAGCGGCATCACCACGGACCGGAAGATCCGCAGCTCCCCCGCACCGTCGACCCGGGCGGCCTGGATCAGCTCGTCGGGGATGCCGGAGATGAACTGGCGCATCAGGAACACGCCGAACGGTCCGGCCAGGAACGGCAGGAACATGCCCGGGAGCGTGTCGGCCAGGCCGATGTTGGTGGTCAGGACGAACAGCGGCACGAACGTCACCACGCCCGGGATCATCAGCGTGGCCAGCACCAGCACGAACATGACGCGCTTGCCCGGGAAGTCCAGCTTGGCCAGCGCGTAGCCCAGCATCGAGCAGAACACGATGTTGCCGAGCGTGACGGCCCCGGCCACGAGCGCCGAGTTGAGGAAGTAGCGCGGGAAGTCGAGCTTGGTGAACAGCGTCGGTGTAGTTGGCGAAGGTGACGTGCTCGCGGCCACCAGGTCGGCGGCACCGCGGTCACCTCGGCGTCCGGCTTGAACGAGGAGAGCACCATCCAGATGAACGGCAGCACCATCAGGATCAGCCCGATCGTCAGGGCGACGTACGTCGTCCCGCTGTGGCCGTCGCGCGCGGCGCGTGCTCATCGTCTTCTCCTTCCGCTCGCCGAGGAACCGGAACTGGACGAGGGTGAGCACCACGACCGCGAGGAACAGCAGGTACGACGCGGCGGCGGCCTACCCGTAGTTGCCGAAGCCGAACTGGTCGTAGGTGAAGAACGTGACCGAGCGGGTGCTGTCGAGCGGGCCGCCCTTGGTCATCACGAACGCCTCCTCGAAGAACTGGAGGTAGCCGATGCGGGTGATCACCGCGCCGAACAGCAGCGTGGGCCTGAGCATCGGCAGCGTGATGTAGCGGAACCGCTGCCACGCGCCGGCGCCGTCGACCTCGGCCGCCTCGTTGACCTCGGCCGGGATGGTCTGCAGCCCGGCCAGGAAGATGATCATCAGCGAGCCGAGGTTGCGCCACGACGACATCACCACCAGCGACGGCAGCGCGAGCGTCGTGCTGTCCAGCCAGCCGGGGCCGTCGATCCCGACGAGGCCGAGCACGGCGTTGAGCAGGCCGCCGTCCTCGCGCAGCAGGAACTTCCAGACCACGGAGACCGCGACGATGCTGGTCACGACCGGCAGGTAGTAGCCGACCCGGAAGAACCCGCGCAGGAACGGTGATCCGGTTGAGCCCGACCGCCGCGGCCAGCGCCAGCGCCCATGGTCAGCGGCACGCCCAGCACGAGGTAGGCGAACGTGTTGAACATGACCTTCTGGAACAGCGGGTCGCCGAGCAGCTTGGTGTAGTTCTCGAGGCCCACGAAGCCGACGGCGAACGGCGAGCGCATGTCCGTGCTGCGGATGTCGGTGAAGCTCATCCCGAGGCTGGCCAGCACCGGCCCGGCGGTGAACACCAGGAACAGCACCATGAACGGCAGGGCCAGGACCCATGCGGCGACAGCCTGCTGCCGCCGCATGGGGTCCACGTGCCTCGGCTCGTTGGCCACCGGCGTCGGCTGCGGCCGGGAGGTGGCGGTGGGCGTGGTGGTGGTGGCCACGGTCAGAGACCGGTGCCGATCGACTTGGCCTGGCTCTGCATGTCCGCGACCGCGTCCTTGGTGGGCTGGGCGCCCTTGACCGCCTTCTCGATGTCGCTGTCGATGCACGGCCGCGACCTGCTCCCAGGTCGGCACGGCGGGCGGAGCGAGGGCGTTGTCGAGCTGCTCGCCGAAGACCTGGAGCTGCGGGTCGCTCGGCGAGCGTCGCCGGTGTCCCAGGCCGCCTTGACGGCCGGCAGGTCCTTGACCTCGTCGTACCACTTGGCCTGGGTCGTCGGGCTCGGACAGCCAGCGCACGAACTTCCAGGCGCCGTCGCGGTTCTTGGCGTCCTTGAAGACGGCCAGGTCACCGCCGCCGATGAACGACGTGCCCGGGCCCGAGTCCTTGCCCGGGAGCGGTGCGACGGCGTACTTGTCCTTGCTCAGGCCGGCGTCCTCGACGAGGCCGATGTGCCACGGGCCCGAGATGAACGAGCCGTAGGTGCCCTTGGCGAAGCCGTTCTCCAGCTCACCCGGGTCGAGCAGCCGGGTCTGCGAGTAGCCCTTGTCGAAGAACGACTTGTAGTAGTCGAGCGCCTCGGTCATCTCCGGGCTGTCGATGGTGTACTCGGTGCCGCTCGTCGTTGGTGACGCTCGGCGCCGTTGGACCACGCGAACGGCAGCACGCTCTGCCACGAGCCGGTCTGGCCGGGCTGCAGGCTGACGCGGTACTTCACGCCGGCCGCCCTTGAGGTCGGCCGCGAACTTCGAGAGCTCGTCCCAGGTCGTCGGGGCCTTGTCCCAGCCGGCCTTCTTGGCCAGGTCGGTGCGGTAGTAGAGCACCCGCGTCTCGACGTACCACGGGACGCCGTACGACGTGCCGCCGACGACCGTGGAGCCCCAGGCGCCGTCGAAGAAGTCGCTCTCGTCGACGAGGCCCTTCGGGCGTCGCGTCGAGGCCGCCGGCCTTGGCGAACTCACCCATCCAGGTGGTGCCGATCAGGCTCACGTCGGGGGTCTTGCCGCCCGCGATGGCCGCGGCGATCTTGTCGTGCGCGGCCTCCCACGGGACGGCGGTGACCTTGACCGTCGCGTCGGGGTTGGCGGTCTCGAAGTCCTTGACGAAGTCCTGGAGCTTCTCCCCCTCGGTGCCCATCGCCCAGACCTTGATGGTCGCCGCTGGCCTTGGAGGTGTCGATCGCGGTGCTGGAGCCCGGACCCGCCTCCGAGGTGGAGTCGCGGCCGCAGCCGGTGAGCGCCAGGCTGGCGGCGACGGTCAGCGCGGTGAGCACGCCGGCCGGTCTGCTGATGGTTCTTCTCATCGTTCAACCTTTCCGAGATGTCCGAGGGGTGGGGGTCGGGGGGACGGAGGTGGTTCGGACGACCAGCTCCGTGGGGAGGACGACGTGCCGTGGTTCGGTGCGGCTGCCGGTGATGACCTCGTCGAGGAGGCGGGCGGCGCGTCTCGCCGAGGCCGCGCATCGGCTGGCGGACGGTGGTGAGGCCGGCGTAGCGGGCGGCCATGATGTCGTCCCAGCCGGTGACGAGGACGCCGGCCGGGGACGTCGACGCCGGCCGTCGGCCAGCCCGCTGAGCACGCCGAGGGCGAGCTCGTCGTTGGCGCAGACGAACGCGTCGGGCAGCGAGCCGGCGTCGAGCGGCCTCGCGGGCGACGGCGCGGCCGGCCTCCTCGTCGAAGACGGCGGTCGGGCGGTGCACGACGGACGCGTCGGCGTGCCGCGCGGCGACCCGCTCGACGGCGGCCCAGCGCTCGGCCGAGGTCCGGGGCGAGGGTCGCGTCGCCGACGAGGACGAGCGAGCGGGCGCCCTGCGTCGAGGAGGTGCTCGGCGAGCGCCTCGCCGGAGCCGGAGTTCTCGGCCTTGACCGAGTCGATGCCCGCGAGCTCGCGGGCGGGCCAGCAGCACCAGCGGCATGCCGCGGGCGTGCAGCTGCACGAGCAGCGCGTCGGGGACGGTGCGGCCGATCACGACCATGCCGTCGCAGCGGTCGGCCATCTCCTCGACCATCGCCGGGGCGGCGGCGCGGCCGTGGGTGGAGAGGATCAGCACCGAGCGGCCGAGCTCGGCGGCGACCGACCTCGTAGCCCAGCACCACCTCGGCGTAGTAGGGGCCGGACAGGTCGGGGAAGACGATCCCGTTGGCGGCGTGCCGGCGCTCGGCCAGCGAGCGGCCGAGGCGGCTGGGGGTGAACTCGAGCTCGGCGACGGCGGCGGCGACCCGGTCGCGGGTGGCCGGGGAGACGTGCTCGTGGTCGTGCATGACGCGGGACACGGTGGCGATCGAGACGCCGGCGCGCCGGGCGACGTCGCGGATGGTGGGTCGCACGGCCTCTCCTCCCAGGTGGTGTCCGATGTAACCGGTTACTGAAACCGGTTACATCCACCATGAAGTGACCGCCGACACATGTCAAGGGTCACGCCGAGAGTGTCCCGTGACAGGCGGGTCCAAACCTCCGCCCTCTCCGAGGAGCCGCTCCGCACGCGTCGTGGACGGTTTGACCGCGGTATGCCGTGGGTGGAGCGTCGATAACCCCGCGTTACAAAGGGGGGACCGGCGGTGCCGGGCTACTCGCCCGGTCGAGCCGTCGATCGCCTCGCGGAGCAGGTCGGCGTGCCCGTTGTGGCGGGCGTACTCCTCGATCATGTGCGTCAGGATCCAGCGCAGGTTGTAGGACCTGCCCTCGTCGACCTCGACCTCGTCGAGCGCGCGGTGCCGCAGCAGGTCGCTGATCGCGTCGACGGTCTCGCCGTACCTCGCCACGTCACCCGCCGCGTCGGCGTCGTCGACGTCCGCGAAGTCGCCGTCCGGGTTGTCCTCGGTGGCGTACAGCTCGCTGACCGGCTCCCCGACGAAAGGCAGGAACCAGCCCCGCTCGACCTCGGTCATGTGCCGCACCAGCCCGAGCAGGCTCAGGCTGGTGGTCGGGATCGGCCGGCTCTTCAGCTGCTCGAACGTGAGGCCCTCGCACTTCATGAGCAGGGTGGCCCGGTGGAAGTCGAGCCACCCGTCGAGCACCGCCCGCTCGTCCCCGACGAACGGCGCGCGCGGCCGGTCGCCGAAGTCGTGGGCCATCAGGCGCCCGCGGCCGACACCAGGTAGGGCCCGAGCTCGCCGGCCAGGTCGGCGTGCACCCGTCCGCGGACCCGCGTCCCGTCGCCGGTGTGGTCGATCGACTCGACCTCGCCGCTGACGTGGATCCTGTTGAGCAGGTCGCCGCGCTCGTAGGGCAGCAGCGCGTCGAACGGGACGCCCGGGTGCGGCAGCTCGGCCTCGACCGCGCGCAGCGCCTCGGCGATGCCCTCGCCCGTCTTGGCGGAGACGACGACCGAGTGCGGCTCGCGGGCCCGGAGCCGGGAGACCACCATCGGGTCGGCCGCGTCGGCCTTGTTGATCACGACGAGCTCGGGCACCTTGTCGGCGCCGATCTCGGCGAGCACCTCGCGCACGGCGGCCAGCTGGCCCTCCGGGTCCGGGTGCGAGCCGTCGACGACGTGCAGCACCAGGTCGGCGTCGGCCACCTCCTCCAGCGTCGAGCGGAAGGCCTCGATCAGCTGGTGGGGCAGGTGCCGGACGAACCCGACGGTGTCCGACATCGTGTAGATGCGGCCGTCGGAGGTGGTGGTCTTGCGGGTCGTCGGGTCCAGCGTCGCGAACAGCGAGTCCTCGACCAGCACGCCGGCGTCGGTCAGCCGGTTGAGCAGCGACGACTTGCCGGCGTTGGTGTAGCCCGCGATCGCCACCGAGGGGATCTGGTGCCGCTGCCGGTCCGAGCGCTTGGTGTCGCGGGTGGTCCGCATGTGCTTGAGCTCGTTGCGGAGCTTGGCGATCTTGGTGTTGATCCGCCGCCGGTCGGTCTCGATCTTGGTCTCACCGGGACCACGGCCACCGATGCCGCCGCCCTGGGACCCGACGCGTCCACCGGCCTGCCGGGAGAGGTTGCCACCCCAGCCGCGCAGCCGCTGCTTCATGTAGTTCAGCTGGGCGAGCTCGACCTGGGCCTGACCCTCCCTGGACTTCGCGTGCTGGGCGAAGATGTCGAGGATCAGCGCGGTCCGGTCGACGACCTTGACCTTGACCCGGTCCTCGAGGTTCCTGAGCTGGCTGGGGGCCAGCTCGCCGTCGAGGATGACGGTGTCGGCGCCGGTGGCCTGCACGATCTCCTTGAGACCCTCGACCTTGCCGCGTCCGATGTACGTCGCGGGGTCGGGGCTCTGCCGGCGCTGGTAGAACGCGTCCAGCACGGTCGACCCGGCCGTCTCCGCCAGCAGGGCCAGCTCGGCCATCGAGTTCTCCGCGTCGGCCACGGTGCCCTCGGTCCAGACGCCGACCAGCACGACGCGCTCGAGGCGCAGCTGGCGGTACTCGACCTCGGTGATGTCCTCGAGCTCGGTGGACAGGCCGGCGACCCGGCGCAGGGCGTGCCGCTCCGCGAGGTCGTAGGAGCCGGTGCTCTCCTCCGGGTCGGGCTGGTCGGCGTAGCCGCTGTCCCAGTCCTCCGTCTCGAGGAGGGCGTCGTCGAGGTCGATGTCGGCGTCGATGGGGCTGACCTGGTCGGGGGTGTACTCGTGTGCGTTCGTCATATTCACCAAGGGGAACGTCCGGGCGCCCGGGTGGATTCCCGAGGCACCACGATGCTCGCACGAAGCCCGCGCGGGCGGCGATTCGATTTAGCGAGCCACCGGCCCTCGGCGACGATCACGGCCGGGCCGGTCAGCACGACGCGCCCCTGCTCCGTCCAGGTCACGTCGAGCCGCCCGCCGGGGACGTCCACCCGGTACGTCGTACCGGGTGGCGCCTGGTCGGTCAGGGCGGCGGCGACCACCACGGCGCAGGCACCCGTGCCGCAGGAGCGGGTCTCGCCCGAGCCGCGCTCGTGCACCCGCATCGCGACGTGCCGCTCGCCGCGGCGGACGACGAACTCCACGTTGACGCCGTCGGGGTACTCGCCCGGGTCGTGCGCGGGAGCGTCGAGCAGGGGGCCGGCGTCGGCGAGGTCGTCGACGAACGCGACGGCGTGCGGGTTGCCCATCGACACGTGCTGGGCCGGCCAGGACCGGTCCCCGACCGACACCTTCGTCTCGCCGCGCACGACGGGGACGCCCATGTCGACGGAGACGAGGCCGTCGGCCCCGAAGGTCAGCACCTTCACCCCGGCGCGGGTGCCGACGGGCAGGGGCCGGGTGACGTCGACGCCCTCGTGGTCGGCGAGGTAGCGGGCGAAGACCCGGATCCCGTTGCCGCACATCTCCGGACGTCGAGCCGTCCGCGTTGCGGTAGTCCATGAACCACTCGGCCTCGCCGCGCGCCGCGACGGCCGCCGGGTCGTCGTACGCCTCGGACCGGACCACGCGGAGCACGCCGTCCGCGCCGAGGCCCGCGCGCCGGTCGCACAGGGCCCGCACCAGGTCGGGCGACAGGTCGCCGTGCGCGGAGCCGTCGGCGTCCGGCAGCAGCACGAAGTCGTTCTCCGTGCCGTGACCCTTGACGAAGTCCATCCGCCGAGTCTAGGCGGGTCTACGCCGGTGAGCCCTCCGCGACGGCCTTGAGCCGGGCCAGGCCCTTCTCGAAGTCGCCGCCGACCAGCTTGTCCATGCTGGTGAACAGCCCCATCACCTTGAGACCGAGCGTCCTCTCCCCCGTCATGGTCCAGGTCACCCGGGTCCGTCCGCCCTCGGGCTCGAGGGTGAAGGTCGTCCTGCTCCGGGACTTGAACGGCTTGAGGAACCGCAGGTCGACAGCGACGCGTGACGCCGGCACCGCGTCCACGATCTCCATCCGGCCGGACCCCGCCTTGCGGTTGCCCGACCACTCGTAGACCGCGCCGGGGCCCTGCTCCGGCCCGCTGTAGGTGCGGTTCAGGGCCGGGTCGAGGTCCTCCCACGGCGACCAGGCGCGCCAGCGGTGGAAGTCCACGACCTCCTCGTAGACCTGCTCGGCGGAGGCGTCGACGGTGGTGGACCGCTCGACCGTGTACGTGTCGGTGTCGCTCACCCGGCCGACCCTAGCCCGCTCGCGGCGAGCCCGTGCCGCCTCTCAGCGGCTCGGACGCACGACCAGGGCGGACCCACTGCCCCGGCGCCGCGGCTCGGCCACCGCGACGAGGTACTTGTGCCGCTTGAACGCGATGGCCGTCGCCGCACCGATCTCCGACGCGCTGGTGAACCTGTCACCGGCCGGCGTCAGCTGGTGCCCGAGCGGGGTGAGCTGCGCGCCGTACTTCGCGATGAACTCCGGCTCGGCGCTGACCGCGGCGGTGTTGCGCTGCGAGCCGCGCGGGTCGGCGATGGTCTGCGGCAGCGTCAGCTGCCGGTCGATCTTGTTGGTGATCATCTGGAGCACGGTCGTGATGATCGTGGAGCCACCGGGTGAGCCGAGAGCCACGACCGGTCGGCCGTTGCGCAGGATGATCGTCGGTGACATCGAGGAGCGCGGTCGCTTGCCGGGGTCGATCCGGTTGGGGTCGGCGGGGTCGTACGTCGCGGAGAAGTCGGTCAGCTCGTTGTTGAGCAGGAACCCGCGTCCCGGCAGGAGCAGGCCGGAGCCGCCGGTCTGCTCGATGGTCAGGGTGTACTCCACGACGTTGCCCGACTTGTCGGTGACGGTGAGGTTCGTGGTCTCGACGTTCTCCGTGTCCGACCGGGCCGCCGTCGGCGAGGCGGTCCCGCCGCAGGTCGGGTCGAAGGACTTCACGTCCCCGGCCGGCGTGGGCTTGGTCATCGCGGAGGTCAGGCTGATCCGGCAGGCCCGGGACGCGGCGTACCGGTCGGACAGCAGCGTGGCACGCGGGACGCTGACGAAGGCCGGGTCGCCGAGGTACTTCGCCCGGTCGGCGAACGCGAGCGCGCTGGCCTCGAGGTAGACGTGCAGCCTCTGGGCGGTGGTGAGCCTGCGCAGCGGGAACCGCTCCATGACGTTCAGCGCCTCACCGACGGTGGTGCCTCCGGAGGACGACCCGCCCATGCCGAAGACGTCGTAGCCGCGGTAGCCGACGCGGGTCGGGGCCCGGAACAGCGCCCGGTAGCGCGCCAGGTCGCCGGCCTTGATGTAGCCGGCCGGCACCGGCAGCGTCGTGCTCGGGCTCTTCGGGGGCTTCTGCACGTTGGCCGCGATCTCCCGCGCGATCGGGCCGTTGTAGAACCAGGAGACCCCGCGCTTGCGGAGCGCCTCGTAGGTGCGCGCCAGCGCCGGGTTGCGGAACACCGACCCGACGGCCGGGGCGTCGCCGCCCGGCAGGAACAGCCGCGGGGTGGTGGTGTAGGCCTCGAACCGCTTCTGGTTGTCCAGCGTCTGCTGGCGGAACGTCTTGTCGACCTTGAAGCCGCGCCGCGCCAGCGCGGCGGCCGGCTCGAGCGCCTGGTCGAACTTGTAGGTGCCCCACTCACGCAGTGCCTTGGCCCAGGTGGCCGGGGTGCCGGGGACGCCGACCGAGACGCCGCTCGTGACCAGCTCGGGGGTGAAGTTGTAGGGCTTGCCGGTGGACTTGTCGATGAACGCGTCGTGCGGCATCGCCTTCGGCGCGGTCTCGCGGCCGTCGATGGTGCGGACCTTGTGGGTCTTCGCGTTGTAGTAGACGAAGTAGCCGCCGCCACCGAGGCCGGAGCTGTAGGGCTCGGTCACGCCGAGCGCGGCGGCCGTCGCGACGGCCGCGTCCACGGCGTTCCCGCCGTTCTTGAGGACGTTGAGACCGACCCGCGAGGCCTCCGGGTCGACCGACGTCACCGCACCGCCGAAGCCGCGGCTCGTCGGGACCTTGGTCGTGTAGAAGGGGTCGGGCGCCGCCTGGCTCCGGGCCTGCACCGGTGACGGGACCAGTCCCAGCCCGGCGACCGCGGTCGCCCCTGCCGCTCCGAGGGCCGCGATCCTGCGCCCGCGCGTGTTCCTCATGACGTGTCCCTTCCGAGTCCCGAACCGACCCCGAGGTACTACCCAGCCGACCGGGGCTCAACCGCGGCACGCACCGCCGCCTCGGCAACGTCCAGGCGCGCGGGGTCGTCCCACTCCACCCAGGTGATCCGCTCGTCCTTGACGAACCACGACTCCTGCCGCCGGGCGAAGCGCCGGGTGCCCACCACCGTGCGCTCGAGGGCCTCGGCCTCGGTGCAGTCGCCGTCGAGGAAGGCCAGCACCTGCTGGTAGCCGAGCGCCCGCTTGGCGGTACGACCGTCGCGGAGTCCCCGACCCGCAAGTGCTCGCACCTCCTCGACGAGGCCGTCGGCCCACATCCGGCGTACCCGCTGCTCGATCCGCTCGTCCAGCACCGGCCGCGGGATGCGGACCCCCACCTGGACGGTGCCGGGATAGACGTACGACGGCTCGGGCAGCGATGCGCTGAACGGGCGACCGGTGATCTCCACGACCTCGAGGGCCCGGACCACGCGGCGGCCGTTCGCGGGCTCGATCCGCGCTGCCGCTCCCGGGTCGACGCCCGGCGAGCCGCCGGTGCAGGGCTCCCGAGCCGACCTCGGCCAGCTCCGCCTCGAGCCGGCCCCGGACCTCGGGGTCGGTGCCGGGGAACTCGAAGCCGTCCAGCACGGCACGCGTGTAGAGCGCGGACCCACCGACCAGCACGGGGGTGACACCCCGGGCGCGGCAGTCGTCGACCACGGCCCGCGCCAGCGACTGGAACTGCGCGACCGTGGCCGGCTCGGTCACCTCGAGCAGGTCCAGGAGGTGGTGCGGGATGCCCCGCCGCTCGGCGAGCGGGACCTTGGCCGTGCCGACGTCCATGCCGCGGTAGACCTGCATCGCGTCGGTGTTGACGATCTCCCCGCCGAGCCGCTCCGCCAGGTCGAGCGAGAGCGAGGTCTTGCCGGCGGCCGTCGCACCGACGACGGCCACGACGGCTGGTCCCTCCCGGTCGTTGGGCATGATGGAGAGTGTTGCAAAACCACGCATGATCGAGAGGAGCAGCCATGGGATTCCTGGACAACGCCAAGAAGCAGCTGACGAAGGCGGTCGACCAGCACGGCGACAAGATCGCGAAGGGTGCCGACAAGCTCGGCGAGACGATCAACGAGAAGACCGGCAACAAGCACGCCGACAAGGTGGCCAAGGGCAAGGAGCAGCTCAAGAAGGGGCTCGACTCGCTCGACGGCAAGAACGACGACTTCGGGACACCGCCCGGCAGGCCGCGCCCCTGACCGGCGGTTTCGTCCGGCTCCCGACGGGTACGTCGTCCAGATGACCGACACCCAGCAGGAGTCCCCCACCGGTCCCGAGAACCCGCGCGGTCCCGCGGGCCCGGACGCGCCCGCACCGCCGGGAGGGCCGCAGCGCGACGACGCACCGGCCGGGACGACGACCCCGGGAGGGCCGGAGCAGCCCGACCCCGTGGTGCACCCCAGCAGCCCCCCGGACGGACCGGCCACCGTCCCGCCACCTCCTGAGCCGGCTCCGGCGCCCGCCAACGCCGAGCCGCCGGACGGCGAGATCCACGCACGCACCCAGACCGAGCAGGCCAACGAGGAGCTGCAGGAGGAGAACGCCGAGTCGGCGCTCGACCAGCCCTCCGACGGCTCCGGCGGCGAATGAGGAGACCACGATGAACCACGACGCGCTCGACCCCACCCAGTTCGTGGGTGAACCGCCTGCGGGCGACGCGAACCCGGGAGGGTTCGTCTCCAACGACCAGTCCGCCGACCAGACCAGCGAGCCTGCTGTGCCTGCGACGCCCGAGCCCGACGACGCGTCGTGAACGGCGAGGAGTCGACGGGTCACGAGACCCCCGAGCACGAGACCGTCAACCGCGAGTCCCACCCCAACGCCTCCGGCCCCCAGGGGCTCACCGGTGACCTGGGGTTGAGCAGCGAGCGGGCGGACGGTTTCGAAGGCGTCGAGGGCACCGGAAGCTCCGCCTCGACGCAGGGCCGGACCGACGGTGAGACCCCCACGACACGGGCCGACGTCGACGAGGAGCCGGCAGCCGACGACCAGGCCGGCGAGGTGCAGCCGGACGAGGTCGCCCACAAGCACCCGTTCGACCCCAGCCGCAACCCCGGGCACTGAGTCCCGGCCACCGCGCCGCCACTAGGGTCGCGGGCATGACCGACCGCTTCGTCGTCGTGCCCGCGGCCTACGTGTTCCTGCTCCGCCCCGCCCCGATGCCGGGCGGGCGGGAGGTGCTGCTCCAGCTGCGACGCGGCACCGGCTACATGGACGAGCACTGGGCCGCCGCCGTCGCCGGCCACGTGGAGCGGGGCGAGACGGTCTTCGCGGCGGCCGCCCGCGAGGCGGTCGAGGAGGTCGGCGTGACCGACGTCGACGTCGTCCCCTGGTGTGCGATGCAGCGCACCGGCGCCGACGGTCTGCCCATCGACGAGCGGGTCGACTACTTCTTCACCGCCACGTCCTGGACCGGCACGCCCCGGATCGTCGAGCCGGAGAAGTGTGCGGACCTGCGGTGGTTCAACCTCGACGCGCTGCCCTCGCCCGTGGTGCCCCACGAGCTGCGCGTGCTCCAGTCGATCCGGTCCGGCAGCACTCCCCCGATCGTCACCCACGGCTTCGCCGGCTGAGGTGCGAGCGGGGCTGTGGACTACCGGGAGCAGCCGGTGTCGGCGGGAAGCGGCGCGGGGACGCCGACGGTCGGTAGCCCGAGGGACACACCCCGCGGCTCGGGGGCGGTCCGGCGCTCCCATGCGTCACCGGCCCGCGTCCGTCGTACGGAGGTGACGGGGCTGTCGGCGACCAGGTGGTGCGGGGCGGCGTAGGTGACCTCGACCTCCACCATGTCGCCGGGGCGTACGTCGACCGGGCGACCGTCCGCGTCGACGGCCGTGAAGTGCACCAGCCGGTTGTCGCGGGCCCGCCCGGAGAGGCGATGGGTCGCGGTGTCCTTGCGGCCCTCGCCCTCCGCGACCATCAGCTCGACGGTCGTGCCGACGACCCGCTTGTTCTCGTCCCAGGCCACCTGGTCGGCGAGCTCCACCAGCCGCAGGTACCGCTCCTGGACGACCGCCTTCGGCACCTGCTCCTCCAGGGTCGCCGCCGGGGTGCCGGGACGCTTGGAGTACTGGAAGGTGAACGCGCCCGCGAACCGGGCCTTCTCGACGACCCGCATGGTCTCGGCGAAGTCCTCCTCGGTCTCGCCCGGGAAGCCCACGATGATGTCGGTGGTGATCGCCGCGTCCGGCATGGCGGCCCGGACCCGGTCGATGATCCCGAGGAACTTCGCCTGGCGGTAGGACCGGCGCATGTCCTTGAGCACCTTGTCGGAGCCGGACTGCAGCGGCATGTGCAGCGACGGCATCACGGTCGGCGTCTCCGCCATCGCCTCGATCACGTCGTCGGTGAACTCGGCCGGGTGCGGGCTGGTGAACCGGATCCGCTCCAGACCCTCGACCTGCCCGCAGGCCCGCAGCAGCTTGGAGAACGCCTGCCGGTCCCCGAACTCCACGCCGTAGGCGTTGACGTTCTGGCCCAGCAGGGTCACCTCGGTGACGCCCTCGGCGACCAGCGCCTCGACCTCGGCCAGGATCTCGCCCGGTCGGCGGTCCTTCTCCTTGCCGCGCAACGCCGGGACGATGCAGAACGTGCAGGTGTTGTTGCAGCCGACGCTGATCGACACCCACGCGGCGTACGCCGACTCGCGCTTGGTCGGCAGCGTGGACGGGAACACCTCGAGCGACTCGAGGATCTCGACCTGGGCCTCCTCGGCGACGCGCGCCCGCTCCAGCAGCACCGGCAGCGAGCCGATGTTGTGGGTGCCGAAGACCACGTCCACCCACGGCGCCCGGCGGGTGATCTCGCTGCGGTCCTTCTGCGCCAGGCAGCCGCCGACGGCGATCTGCATGCCGGGACGTGCGGCCTTGACCGGGGCCAGGTGGCCGAGGTTCCCGTAGAGCTTGTTGTCCGCGTTCTCCCGGACCGCGCAGGTGTTGAACACCACGACGTCGGCCTGCTGGTCGCCGGGTGCGGGGACGTACCCCGCGTGCTCCAGCAGGCCGGTCAGCCGCTCGGAGTCGTGGACGTTCATCTGGCAGCCGTAGGTGCGGACCTCGTAGGTGCGCGCGAGGGCTGGGGGAAGTGCGCTCATGACCGGTCCAGGGTACGGCGCACCCGGCGCCCGGCCGAATCCCGGAGCCTCAGCCCGCGTTCGGGGCTCTGCTCCGGCGCCGGTGCCGGCGCCTTGCGGGGCGGAAGCCGGTCGCCCGGGGCAGCGGGGGTCTTCTTCGCGGGCGCCTTCTTGGCCGGGGCCTTCGGCGGGCGTCGTCTTGACCGGCGACTTCTCGACGACCTTCGCGACGTCGGCGGGAGTCGGAGTGGCCTTCTTGGCCGGTCGTCTTCTTGGCGGGCGTCTTCTTGGCCGCCGTCTTCTTCGCCGTCGGCTTCTTGGTCGGGGTCTTCTTCCTCGGGGCCACCGGGTCACCCTGCGCCTTGGTGGCGGGGTCGACGGCGATGGCCTGCGGCGGACCCGACGGCGCCGGGGGCACCGGTCGCAGGTTCGCGGGGGACGTGGGCTTCGGGACGGGCCCGACGACGTCGAGGAGCCCGACGGCACCGAGGAGTCCGACGCCTTGCGACGACCCGCCCGCTCGCCGACGGCGCCCGCGGCTCCGGCCAGCGCACCGCCGGCGACGGTGATGGCGGTGCGGCCGACCTGGCCGGCGACCATCTTGCCGATGGCGGCCGTGCCCTTGCCTGCCTCGACGACCTGGGCGATCGGGTTCTTCCTGCGCGGCATTGCTGTCCTTTCGTCGCGGTGCTTCGCCTTTCGCGGCGAGTCAAGCACACCGCCCCGTACCCGATCTCGCTCCCCACGGACGCCGTCGTTACTTGCACAGTCTCAGGGAGTAACCAGACCGCAACCCCGGTCGGGCTACCAGCAAATGGTCATTCGGGGTGACCCCCGTTAGGTTTCACTCATGAGTGCCCCCGCAGACACTCCTGCCCCGTCGGCGGGCGCCGCGTCCGGAGACGCCCTCGTCGTGCTGGACCACGTCGACAAGTGGTTCGGCGACCTCCACGTGCTGCGGGACATCAACCTCTCGATCCAGCGCGGCGAGGTGGTCGTGGTGATCGGGCCCTCGGGCTCCGGCAAGAGCACGCTGTGCCGTGCCATCAACCGGCTCGAGACCATCGACAAGGGCAACATCAGCCTCGACGGCCAGCCGCTGCCCGCAGGAGGGCAAGGCCCTCGCGGACCTGCGCGCCGAGGTCGGCATGGTCTTCCAGAGCTTCAACCTGTTCGCGCACAAGACGATCCTCGAGAACGTCACGCTCGGCCCCATCAAGGTCCGCGGCATCCCCAAGGCCGAGGCCGAGGCCAAGGCCACAGCAGCTGCTCGACCGGGTCGGGGTCGGTCAGCAGGCCGGCAAGTACCCCGCCCAGCTCTCCGGCGGCCAGCAGCAGCGCGTCGCGATCGCGCGCGCCCTGGCCATGGAGCCCAAGGTGATGCTCTTCGACGAGCCCACCTCGGCCCTCGACCCCGAGATGATCAAGGAGGTCCTCGACGTCATGGTCGACCTCGCCCAGGGCGGCATGACGATGGTCGTGGTCACCCACGAGATGGGCTTCGCCCGCACCGCCGCCAACCGCGTGGTGTTCATGGCCGACGGCCAGATCGTCGAGGAGAACACCCCCGAGGAGTTCTTCACGAACGCGACCTCGGACCGCGCCAAGGACTTCCTCGGCAAGATCCTCAAGCACTGAAGACGCCATCGCGGCCCGGGGGACACCTGGCCGCCCAGCAAGGAGAAGTCATGCGAAACATCCGATCCAAGACCCTGCTCGCCGCCGTCGGGCTCGCCCTGTCGGTGAGCTCGCTCGCGGCCTGCGGCAACGCCGGCGGGGGCGACTCGGAGAGCGTCGACGTCAAGGTCGACGACAAGGCCGCCTCCAACTTCGAGGACGGCACGAAGATGAAGGAGCTCGCCGACTCGGGCAAGGTCACGATCGGCGTCAAGTTCGACCAGCCCGGCATCGGTTTCAAGGGCGCCACCGACGACGCCCCGACCGGCTTCGACCCCGAGATCGGCAAGATCCTCGCCGCGTCGCTGGGCATCGACGCCGCCGACATCACCTGGAAGGAGACGATCTCCGACAACCGCGAGCCGTTCCTCCAGAAGGGCGAGGTCGACCTGGTCATCGCGTCGTACTCCATCACCGACGAACGCCGGAAGGTGGTCGGCCAGGCCGGCCCGTACTACGTCACCGGCCAGCAGCTGCTCGTGAAGAAGGGCAGCGACATCAAGAGCGTCGACGACATCAAGGGCAAGGAGGTCTGCTCGGTGACGGGCTCGACCTCCCTGGACAACGTCGAGGCCAAGGGCGCGAAGCCGCGCGGCTTCGACACCTACTCCGAGTGCCGCGACCAGGTCGCCGACGGCTCCGTCGACTCGATGACCACCGACGGCGCGATCCTGCTCGGGTACGCCGCGCTCGACCCGGACAACCTCGAGGTCGTCGGGGAGCCGTTCTCCGAGGAGCGCTACGGCGTCGGCTACTCGAAGGACTCGCCGGAGATGTGCCAGTGGATCACCGACACCATCAAGAAGGCCCAGGACGACGGCACCTACGAGAAGGCCTTCGAGGCCACGCTCGGCAAGTCCGGCGTCGAGACGCCCGAGGCACCGGAGATGGACGCCTGCACCTGAGCCCGGAGCACGCACGGCAGGGGCGCTCGGTCCGAGCGCCCCTGCCTCTTCCCCTGACCGACGGAGGTGGCCCGCGGAGTGGACGCAGTCTTCTCGCAGTTCGACCTGGTGCTGAAAGCGTTCGGGCTCACCCTCGAGCTGTTCGTCCTGTCCGGCGTGCTGGCGCTGCTGCTCGGCACGCTGCTGGCGGCGATGCGGGTAGGACCGGTCGCGGTGCTCAGCAAGGCCGGCGCGCTCTACGTCACGCTGGTGCGCAGCACCCCGCTGCTGATCATCTTCATCTTCGTCTTCTTCGGCCTCCCCCAGCTCGACGTGCAGCTGCCGTTCCTCGTCAAGGGCGTCGTGGCCCTCACCGTCTACACCGCCTCCTTCGTGTGCGAGGCGATCCGCTCGGGCATCAACGCCGTGCCGGTGGGCCAGGCCGAGGCGTCCCGCGCGATCGGGCTCACCTTCGGCCAGTCCATGCGGTTCGTCGTCCTCCCCCAGGCCCTGCGCGCCGTCGTGCCGCCGCTCGCCAGCGTGCTGATCGCGCTGGCGAAGAACACCTCGGTCGCCGCCGGCTTCGGACTGCTCGAGGCCACCGCACGGATGCGCTTCTTCACCAACAACCAGGCCGACGCCCGCACGCTGATCTTCATCACCTTCGCGATCGGCTACATCATCGTCGTGGAGCTGATCTCCCTGGGGGCCTCCGGCCTCGAGCGACGCTGGAAGGTGGCCCGATGAGCAGCAGCGTCCTCTTCGACGTCCCGGGCCCGCGCACCCGGCGCCGGCACCGGCTCTACACCGTCCTGGCCACCCTGGCGCTGGTGGCGCTGGTGGCCCTGGTGCTGCTCCGGATGAAGAACACCGGACAGCTCGCCTACGAGAAGTGGGAGCCGTTCCTCACGCCGGAGTACATCTCCGCCCTGCTGGTGGACGGTCTCCTCAAGACCCTGCAGATGGCGTTCTCCTCCGTCATCCTCGCGGTGCTCTTCGGGGTCGTCTTCGGCATCGGCAAGCTCTCCGACCACGAGTGGATCCGCTGGCCCGCCTGGGCGGTCGTGGAGTTCTTCCGCGCCGTGCCGGTGCTGCTGATGATGATCTACATCTTCTTCGCCTACGGCGCGGGCCAGGGCGGCATCGGGTCGTACTGGTCGGTCGTGATCGCCCTGATGCTCTACAACGGGGCGGTCCTCGCCGAGGTCTTCCGGGCCGGCATCCAGGCCGTGCCGAAGGGGCAGTCCGAGGCGGCGTACGCCATCGGGATGCGCAAGGGCCAGGTGATGCGGGAGATCCTGATGCCCCAGGGCGTGAAGATCATGCTGCCCTCGATCATCAGCCAGTGCATCGTGGCGCTGAAGGACACCAGCCTCGGCTACGTCATCCTGGCTCCGGGCCTGACCCGCGTGGGCAAGGCGATCTTCCTGGAGTTCCAGAACCAGGTGCAGACCGCCATCGTGCTGGCCTCCATCTACATCGTGGTCAACCTCGCGCTGACCTGGCTGGCGACGTGGGCGCAGCGCAAGTTCGTCGGCGAGAAGACCGTCGTCCTGGTCACCGACACCGGCTCCGCCGTCTGAGTCCTCGGGTCAGGCCGGCTTGTCGGTCACCCAGAGCCGGATGACGCCCTCGACGACCGTGGTGCCGTCGTCGCGCACGCCGCGCACGCGCACGGGCACGTCGGGATCGTCGCCGGTCCACTGCTCGGGGTCGGTCTCGGCGATGCAGGTGATGTCGCTGACCGCCTTCGCGGTGTAGCTGACGTCCATGCCCTTCGGGATCCAGCGCTTCGAGCTCGGCACCGACGCCTCGGCGAGCGCGCCCATCGCCGCCTCGAGGCCGTTGCAGATCGCGATCACGTGGACGGTCTTGATGTGGTTGTGCACCTTGCGCCGCTTGCGGATGACCAGCTCGGCGTAGTTCGGCCGCAGCTCCACGAAGCGCGGGCGCACGGTGCCGAAGTACGGCGCCTTCAGCGTGAACAGCCGGGAGAACAGCAGGTCGCCGTGCGGGAGTCGGGAGACCTGGCGGTAGACCGAGAGCAGCTTCATGCCCGCAGTCTATTACCGACGGGTAACTACCCGAGGATCCGGGCCACGTCGAGGGTGCAGCCGACCACGGTGTCGACGCGGCCGCCGGGCTGGGGCTCGTCGAACCACAGGCCGCGGACGAACCCGAGCTTGTCGAGCACCCGGAGCGACCCGGCGTTGCGGTGGTCGGGCGCCGCGAACAGCTCGCGCGCCTCGCGGATAGTGCGGACGCACCACGTCGCGCAGGTAGGTCCACAGCATCCGCGTGCCGACCCCCGAGCCGACCCAGCCCGGGTCACCGATGAGGTAGTCGAACCCGACCGCGTCGGGCTTGGCTGTCAGCAGGGACCAGTCCGCGTGGTCGCCGACCAGGTAGTCCTGCAGCATGCCCACGGACCGGCCGTTCACCTCGAGCACCCACATCCGGGTCGGGTCGTCGCCGTCGAGGGCCGGCCCGTAGTGCGCCTCGGCTCCCGCCACGTCGGACGCCTCGTCCGACCACCAGCGTGCGACATGGGGGCGGCTCTGCCAGGTGACCACGTCGGGGAGGTCCGCCCTGGTCATCGGCCGGAATGCGATCGTCACCCACGGGATCGCCGCCACCTTGGGCTCCCACCCGGCTGCGGACCCGACCGGCCGGCTGCCACGACTGCCGAGCACGTCGACCGCGAAGCAGGCATCCGGCCCCGACAGGTCCACCGCCCACACATCCGCAGCAGGACCATCGGGTGCGTGGACCGCCCGCGTCGCCGCCGCGGCGAGCGACTCCTCCGCGCGCAGGGCCGTGGAGACGGCGCCGAGCACCTGGACCCCAGCACCCCCTGCCCGACGGAGCACCACGGTGCAGCTCCTCATCGACCCGTCACTTCCGCAACGACACACCGCCAGAACCCCTGCATGAGTGACAGGTCAGCGGGCGGTCTCGGTGGCCCGGGACTCCCGGATCACCGTGACCTTGATCTGCCCGGGGTAGGTGAGCTCCTGCTCGTACTGCTTGGCGATGTCGCGGGCCAGCACCTGGGCCTCGATGTCGTCGACGGCGCCGGGAGCGACCATCACGCGCACGTCGCGGCCGGCCTGCATGGCGTAGGCCTTGACCACGCCCTCCTTGGCCATCGCGATCTCCTCGAGGCGGTGCAGCCGCTCGGAGTACACCTCCAGCGACTCCCGGCGGGCACCCGGGCCGTCCGCCGCTCACGGCGTCGGCCGCCTGGGTGACCAGCGCCTCGATCGTGCGCGGCTCGACCTCGTTGTGGTGCGCCTCGATCGCGTGCACGACGTCCTCGTGCTCACCGTGGGCGCGGGCCAGGTCTGCCCCGACCAGGGCGTGGGACCCCTCGACCTCGTGGGTGAGGGCCTTGCCGATGTCGTGCAGGAAGGCGCCGCGCACGCACGCCGCACGGTCCACGCCCAGCTCGTCGGCGAGCAGACCGGCCGCGTGCCCGGACTCGACGAGGTGGGCCAGCACGTTCTGGCCGTAGGACGTGCGGTACCTGCAGCCGGCCGAGGGTCTCGATCAGGTGCGGGTGCAGGTCGGTGATGCCCATCCCGAGCGCGGCGTCGGCACCTGCGCGGACGCACAGCCGGTCCACCTCGACGGCGCTGCGCTCGTGCACCTCCTCGATGCGGCTGGGGTGGATGCGCCCGTCGCTGATGAGCTCCTCCAGGGTGAGCCGGGCGACCTCGCGGCGGACCGGGTCGAAGCAGCTCAGCAGCACGGCGCCGGGCGTGTCGTCGATGACCAGGTTGACCCCGGTGACCTGCTCGAAGGAGCGGATGTTGCGGCCCTCGCGGCCGATGATCCGGCCCTTCATGTCGTCGGCCGGGAGCTGGACGGACGTCACGACGGTCTCGCCGGTCTGCTCGGAGGCGAGCCGCTGGATCGCGGTGGCGAGCACCCGCTTGGCGCGGCCCTCGGCCTCCTCCTCCGCCGCCCGCTCGATGTCGCGGGCGAGCAGGGCGCCGGTGCGCTTGGCGTCGTGCTCGATGGACTCGACCAGCTCGGTGCGCGCCTCGTCCGCGGTCAGCCCGGCCAGCCGCTCGAGGACCTCTCGGCGCTCCTCGTCGAGCGCGGCGACGGCCTGCTCGCGCTCCTCGAGCGCGCGGCGCTCGTCGTCGAGCCGCTGCTCACGCTCGCTGATCCGGTGCTCGCGCCGCTCGATGTCCTGACGCTGCTCGTGCAGGTCCTCGTGGAGCCGGGGGTCCGGCCGCGACCCGGTGCGCCGGACGAGCACGACGCCGACGACCACCAGGGAGCCGACCACCAGCACCAGCAGGGCCAGGATCACCTCGGCCATGCCGATCCCGGCCGCCAGCGGACCGACGCTCTGAGCCACCAACGGCATGTCCGGCTCCTGTTCCGTGCACGCCCCGCACGGGGTCAGTTGTCGAGAACGAGCGTCTGTCGAATCTAGGTGGCCCGGTCGGGGAGGGTCAAGCGAGCCCTACTCGAAGCCGTCGTGCAGGTCCTCGGTGTCGTCCCCGAGCCGGTCGAGCTCCTCGCGGACCACCCGGAAGCACACGCCGGCGGGGTAGCCCTTGCGGGCGAGCAACCCGGTGAGCCGGCGGACCTTGACGTCGCGGTCGAGGCGTGGCCACCGTGCGGAGCTTGCGGCGCACCAGCACCCGGGCGGCCTCGACCTCGTCGTCCGGGTCGACCTCCTCGAGGGCGTCACGGGCGACCTCGTCGTCGACGCCCTTGCGGCGCAGCTCCTGGGCGAGCGCCCGGCGGGCCAGTCCCTTGCCGGGCTGCCGGGACTGCACCCAGGCGCGGGCGAAGGCCGCGTCGTCGACCAGGCCGACCTCCTCGAAGCGGTCGAGCAGCCGGGTCGCGAGCGCCTCGGGCACGTTCTTCCTGGCCAGCTTGGCGGCCAGCTCGGAGCGGCTCCGGGCCTGCCCGGTGAGCTGGTCGAGCAGGATCTTGCGCGCGACCGCCTCCTGGTCGGCTTCCGGTCCGGCACCGGCGACCGGCGCCGCCTGGTCCCCTGGGAGGGAGGGACCAGACGGGCGGCGGTCTGCCGAGGTCGACATGCGCCCTAGAAGTCGATCCCGGTGGGCTCGACGGCCACGGGGGCGTCGATGCCCGCCGGCGCGTCGACCGTGGGACCGACGCCGAGCTTCTCGAGGATGCGCTTCTCGAGCTCGTTGGCGAGGTCGGGGTTGTCCCGCAGGAAGTTGCGGGAGTTCTCCTTGCCCTGGCCGAGCTGGTCGCCCTCGTAGGTGTACCAAGCGCCGGCCTTGCGGACCAGGCCCGCCTCGACGCCGACGTCGATCAGGCCGCCCTCGCGGCTGATGCCCTGGCCGTACATGATGTCGAACTCGGCCTGCTTGAACGGCGGCGCGACCTTGTTCTTGACCACCTTGATGCGGGTCCGGTTGCCGACCATCTCCTGGCCGTCCTTGAGCGTCTCGATGCGACGCACGTCGAGCCGGACCGACGCGTAGAACTTCAGCGCCCGGCCACCCGTGGTGGTCTCCGGCGACCCGAACATCACGCCGATCTTCTCGCGGAGCTGGTTGATGAAGATCATCGTGGTGCCGGCACCGTTGAGGGCACCGGTCATCTTGCGCAGCGCCTGGCTCATCAGCCGGGCCTGCAGGCCGACGTGGCTGTCGCCCATCTCGCCCTCGATCTCGGCGCGGGGCACCAGCGCCGCGACGGAGTCGATGACGATCAGGTCGAGCGCGCCGGACCGGACCAGCATGTCCGCGATCTCGAGCGCCTGCTCACCGGAGTCGGGCTGCGAGACCAGCAGCGCGTCGGTGTCGACACCGAGCGCCTTGGCGTAGTCGGGGTCGAGGGCGTGCTCGGCGTCGATGAACGCCACGATGCCGCCGGCCCGCTGTGCGTTGGCGACCGCGTGCAGCGCGACCGTCGTCTTGCCCGAGGACTCGGGGCCGTAGATCTCCACGACGCGTCCGCGCGGGAGCCCTCCGATGCCGAGCGCCACGTCGAGCGCGATCGCGCCCGTCGGGATGACCTCGAGCGCTGCCCGGGTCTCCTCGCCCAGTCGCATGACCGAGCCCTTGCCGAACTGCCGCTCGATGTTAGCGAGCGCGGCATCCAGCGCCTTGTCGCGATCTCCACCAGCCATGGTTGTCCGTCCGTCTGTCCGCCTCGAGGGGGAGCCTGCTGTCTTCTTCATCGCCACTGACACTAGAGAGGTCCTCCGACAGTCTGCGAGCCTGATGTGCACGACCTGGGGATATCCGGGGATACCTGGGTGAGTCGTCGACGTGTCCGTCGTACCCGACGATAGCCCGAACAGGTGTTCGAGCCATGAGCAACACGCCGGGGTGGCGACGACCCGCGCGTACGGCGGCCCGGTCACCCGTCTGCGCGCTCTGGATAACGAGGCGCGGACATGGATAAGGTGCTGGAAGCCATGTGACCGGTCCCGCCCCTCCAGGTCCGTGGTCGACGGCGGAAGCCGTGCCGTGCGCGGACATGCACAAAGGGGGCGTCATGCCAGAAGCCGACGAGTGGTCACACGAGACCGTCCTGGCCGCAGAGGCAGCGAGTGCGTCGCGAGCCCGTGACTTCGTCTGCCTGCACCTCATCGAGCACGAGATGCTGTACCTCGTCGAGGACGTGCGGCTGGTCGCCAGCGAGCTCGCGACGTACGCCCTGCTGCAGGGACGCGTCCCGTTCTCGGTGGCGCTCCGGGGTTCGGCGGAGAGCGTCGTGCTGAGCGTGCGGGACGGGTCGCGACGGGCGCCCGAGGAGACCGAGGACGTCCGGGACGCCCAGGCCCGCGGGCTGGCGGTGGTCGAGGCGGTCAGCCGTGCCTGGGGCGTGTCCCCGCAGCCGGACGGGGCCAGGTCGCTGTGGGCATCGTTCGACGTGCGCGCGAGGGAACCCTCCGCCGGGGCGGGCAGCGGTCAGCCGGCGCCGCCCGGGACCGCGTAGGGCAGCTCGATGCCGTCGGCCCACGACGCGCACGCGCATCCTGCACCCGGCTCGGGCAGGTCGACCAGGACGTCGACGAGCAGCGCCTTGAGGCGGTCGATGTTGCGCGCGAACATCGCGAACACCTCCGCCTGGCCGACCCCCTCGCCGGACTCGACACCTGCGTCCATGTCGGTCACCAGGGCGACCGCGGAGTAGCACATCCTCAGCTCGCGGGCCAGGACGGCCTCGGGGTGGCCGGTCATGTTGACCAGGGTCCAGCCCTGCGCGGCGTAGTGCTGCGACTCGGCGCGCGTCGAGAACCGTGGTCCCTCGACCACGACCATCGTGCCGCCGTGGGTCACCCCGTCGGCACGGGCGAGCCGCCGCCGACAGGGTCGGGCAGTACGGGTCGGCGAAGGGCACGTGCACCGCGCCGGACTCGACGAAGGTCTGCACCCGGCGCTGGGTCCGGTCGACGAGCTGGTCCGGCACGACGAGGTCGCCCGGCGCCACCTCGTCACGCAGGCCGCCGACGGCGCACGGCGCCAGGACCTGCCGCACCCCCAGCGACGCGAGCGCCCACAGGTTCGCGCGGTAGTTGATCAGGTGCGGCGGGTACGCGTGACCCTTCCCGTGCCGCGGCAGGAACGCGACCGTCGTGCCTGCGACGTCGCCGACGGCGACGGGCGCGACGGCGCCCGTAGGGAGTCTCGACGTGGACGTCCTGCGCGTCGTGGAGGAACTCGTAGAAACCACTGCCGCCGATGACGGCCACGGACGCGCGAGGGGCTTGCATGACGTGGAGTCTTGCACCAGCGTGGTCGGCCTACACTCCGAGGCGTGCGCACCGCAGCAGCCGTCCTCGTGCTCGGTCTGCTCGTGGCCGGGTGCAGCGCGTCGGGCTCCCGTGGCTCCTCCGCGGCCTCGTCGAGCGGGACGCCGACCGGCTGCGACATGGTGCCCGCCGGCAAGGTCGTCGGCCTGCTCGGAAGCGACCTCGACACGACGTCGCGCGGCACCCTGAACGCGCTGCGGCACTCACACGCCGAGGCGGAGTGCCGATCCGTCGTACGCGAGCACCCCGAGCGCTCGGTCACGATCGTCGCGGAGTACCACCCGAAGCCGTTCGAGCTGCCGACGAAGTCCTGCAGCCAGGGCTGGGTGTACGCCGGGACGCCGGAGAAGTTCACCCCGGCCTGCCAGGAGACCGTCGACGGGCACGGCAGGACGCAGCTGTTCGTGCGCTGGCAGCCCTACCTGATGCACGTCACGATCGACCGCTCGGACCGCGACTGGGGCGGCGACCCCGAGCGGGCGCTGGCGATGAGCCGCATCGTGGCGCAGCGGCTGGGCGTCGACGAAGCCGCCGGCGACGGCTAGCTGCGCACCCCTTCGAGCCTCAGGCTAGTAGCCGGTGAGCCGTGCCCGGGAGCGCTCCCGGTCCCGAGCACCCAGCCACCAGGCGGCGGCTGCACCTCCGACCGCTCCGAACAGGTGGCCCTGCCAGGAGACGCCCGGTTGGCCCGGGAGCACGCCGTACAGCACGCTCCCGTAGACGAACAGCAGGATCACGCCGAGCGCGACCTGGGAGGCGTTGCGGGAGAAGACCCCGCGCAGCAGGAGGTAGACCAGCCAGCCGAACGCCAGCACCGACGCCCCGAGATGCACCGAGTTGTCCGCCCCGGTGAACCACGTGCCCACGCCCCCGACCACCCACACGATCGCGGTCACGGCCAGCCAGCGCGCGACGCCCGCGAGCAGGATGAGGAAGCCGAACACCAGCAGCGGCAGGGTGTTCGCGAACAGGTGACCCCAGCCGTTGTGCAGCAGCGGCGCGAACACGATCCCGTCGAGACCGTCGACCTCGCGGGGCCGCACCCCTCCCCCGTCGAGCCGGTTCCCGAGGACGGTGTCCACCAGCTCGATGACGTAGAGCAGGGCGACGAACGCGCCGATCACCTGCGCGGCGACCAGCGGCCGCGCACCGGCGGGAGCGGTCCGGGTCTGCATGCTCACCCGGTCCACGGTAGCCGCCTGCTGGTCGCAGCCCGGCGGGTCAGTTCCGGGTCCTGGCCACGCTCAGATCGCACCACGGCGTCCGAGGTCCCGCCCGTGGGCGCGTAACCGTTGTCGTGCAGGCGCCAGCGAGCGTCGTACTCGCGGTGGTACCACTCCGCGACGGCCTCGGGCGTCCGGTCGGTCGCGTAGGTCAGATGGATCGCGGAGGCGCCTGCGATCGCGGGCGTGTCCGAGCCGCCCCTGGCACCTCCGCTCGGAGGAGCTCCGTGCCGTCGTCAGGCACCGCGGCTATGGGCAGCGCGGCCAGCTCGGCCAGCACGGCACGGTCCTTGGCCTCCTCCCTGCAACCGAGCAGCCCAAGGAGCAGCAGCGCGACGAGCGTGAGTCGCAGCACGTCCATCTCCCGACTACCGGCTGCCTGCGAGGGCCTGTTGTTCGCCGGCCTGCCTGACCGTGCGAGCAGTCCACCCACCGCACTGGTCAAAGCTGACGGATACGCGACCAGCACGGCCAGCTGCGGGAGCAGCGTCCCGGACGCGAACCAGGTCAATCCACCGCACAGCACAACCGGGGCGAGCAGACCGGCTCCCACCCAGAGTGGCCAGGCCGCCCCTTGCACGGCGTACAACGCAGCAAGAACGAGCAGCCCGCATGCAACAAGCACCATGACCTGGCCCGACCGAGCCTCGGCGACTGCCTCTCCGGTGGGCTCGAAGTACAGCCCGGCCCAGAGACCACGGAGCATGAGTGCCAGCGCGCCGAGCACAACGGCTCCCCACAGCAGCTTCAGGAACGACGTCGGGATCAAGCCGGACCTGCCTCGGGTCGCCCTGCCAGAGCCGGACGATCCGACCCATCGCGTCCAGGGTGACGCAGTCCCGGGGCAGGAACATCCGCTTTCGTACTCATTCCGTGTCACGAGATGCTCGAGCGCGGGCTGCTGAGGCATTTTCTGTCGGTGGTCGATGGGAGAGTTCTTCCATGCAGGCAACGGGAATCTCCACCGACGACGTCGAGGCGACGCTCGCCGAGGTGTCCCGTCTGCATGGCGTCCGGACCCGTGCGGACGCCCGCCTGTTCGAGCTCGCGACGGTGTTCGCGGACCAGCACTCGGGCGACTCCCTATCCACCTCCCTGGCCGGCTCGCGGACCGCGCTTCCCGGCATGGAACGAGCCGTGCAGGTCGGCGGTCCCGGCACTCCGCACGTCGCGGAGTTCGCCCTGGCCGAGCTCGGCGCACGGATGCAGATGAGCCCGTGGTCGGCACACCGGCTGGTTGCTGACGCACTCGACACGCGCCACCGGCTGCCGTTGATCTGGGCCCGGGTCACCGCCGGTGAGGCGCGGATCGGGAACGCGCGCCTGGTCGCGACCAGGACGCGGCACCTGTCGGTGGAGGCCGCGGCCCGGGTGGATGCGGCCATGGTCGCGTTCGTGGACGGGTCGCTGCCGTGGGGCCGGTTCGACAAGCGCCTCGCGGGGAAGATCGTCAACGCTGATCCGGACGTCGCCGCAGCCCGCGAGGCGGCCGCCGCGGAGGAGCAGTTCGCCCGACGCAGCCGCTCGTCGGAGGACGGGATCGCGGGCTTCTACGTCCGCTCCACCGCTGGTGTGATCGCCCGCATCGACGCGACGGTGGCCTATCTGGCCGACGCGTTGAAGGCGTTCGGAGACCGGGACCCGTCGGACCTGCGGCGGGTGAAGGCGATCGCGCTGATGGCCAACCCGGTCCGTGCTGTCGAGCTGCTCGCCGCGTTCGCCGCCCTTCGCGCAGACACCGTCGACGTCGAGCTGCCGGACGATGAGGCTGGCATCGAGGACGAGGGACCGAGTGAGGTCGGTCGCGACCAGCTCGACCCCGCGGACGATGTGCTGGGCCGGATGGATTCGTTCGCACGGCGGGTCCGGTTCACCCCGACCCGGCTGCCGGAGTGGCTCACGCCGGCCTGCACCGACCAGGGTTCTGATCCACCCGACTCTCACGGGGCAGACCCACCGCCTGAGCGGGTCAGACCGGAGTTCCGCTTCGACTGGTCGGCACTGCTGCCACCTTTGACGATGTACCTCCACCTCGCCGCCGACGCACTGGCCGCCGGCGAGGGTGGGGTCGCGCGCTGGGAGGGTGAGGGACCGGTCACGCACGCGTTCGTGCACGACCACCTGCGGCCGCTGCACAGCTACGTCATCAAGCCGGTCATCGACCTCGCCCGACAAGCCCCCGTCGACGCCTACGAGATCCCCGACCGGCTGCGCGAGGCGGTGCACCTGATGTCACCCGCCGACGTGTTCCCGTTCGCGTCCAACACCGGTCGACGTGTCGACGTCGATCACACCGAGGAGTACGACGCGAACCGGGTCAGCGGGTTGGAGAAGCACTGGTCCACCCGGCTCGCCAACCTCGGTCCTCTGGTCCGGCTGCACCACCGGATCAAGACCCACGGGCGGTGGTTGGTCCGCCAACCGTTCCAGGGCATCTTCGTGTGGCGCGACCCGCACGGGCAGGTGTACGTCGTCGACCACGGTGGGACCCACCAGCTGACGCGGTCGGACCCCGAGGTGGAGCTGCACCCGGCCGACAACGTCGTACGCGTCGACTTCCGTGGACCCGCCTGACGGCTCAGCCGAGGCTCTCCGCGCGTGCGCTCGGACAGCCACCGCCGGCGTCCGGACCTCAGAGCGCGAGCGGGTCGTCATCGGGGTCCAGCGGCCGCGCCGTCCGCCGGGCGAACTCGGCAGCGGTGGCGATGCCGGTGACCAGGAACGCCGCGAACAGGGCGAGCGCACCGTAGCCGAGCGTGCCGACGACGACGCCCGCGAGCGCACCGGCGAGGGCGGCGGTCAGCCCCATCACCAGGTCGGCCGCGCCCTGCACGTCGGTGCGCACGGCGAGCGGCGCGGACTCCGACAGCAGCGTCGACGCCGCGATCGTGCACAGCGACCAGCCGAGCCCGAGCAGGAACAGGCCCGTCGCGATCCGGTACGACGCACCGGGCGGCGCGGTGCCGGAGAGCACCAACGACACGAGCAGCACGACCGCACCGGCGGACAGCACCGACGGCCGGCCGAACCGGTCGGTGGCCCAGCCCACCAGCGGGGCGAAGGCGAACATGCCCAGCACGTGCAGGCTGATCACCACGCCGATGATCTCGAGGGCCGCTCCGCCGTGGTGCATGTGCAGCGGAGTCATCACCATCACCGCGATCATCACCGCGTGCGCGAGGGCGAGGGCGGTGACTCCGGCGGCGACGCCCGGTCGCGTGCGGACCACCTCCACGACCCGCGGCCAGGACCGTCCGGTCGCCGTGACGACGCCGCGGGCCATCGCCGCCTCCCGCGCGACGAGCAGCGGGTCGGGCCGTAGCCGGACCGTGAGGACGAGCCCCGCCAGCAGCATCCCGAGCCCGGCGAACACGAACGGCCCGGTCAGGGTCGGCACGCCCAGGGCCCGCCCGGTCCGTCCGGCGTACCCGGTCAGGTTCGGCCCCGCGACGGCGCCGATCGTGGTCGCCCAGACGACGAGCGACAGGGCGCGGGCACGCTTCTCCGGCCTCGCCAGGTCGGTGGCGGCGTAGCGCGACTGGTTGTTCGAGGCCGTCGCCGAGCCCAGCAGGGTCGTGCCGGCCAGCAGCAGCGGGAAGGACCGGACGACACCGGCGACGACGCACAGGGCGGCACCCGCGGCGCCGAGCCCGTAGCCGAGGACGAGGCCGGTGCGTCGACCGCGCCGACCCATCACGTGCGCGAGCAGGAACGACGCGACCGCAGCGCCGAGCACCTGCATGGTCTGCGCGAGGCCCGCGAGCTTCTCGCTGCCGGACACGTCCTCGGCCAGCAGGGCCGCGACCGCGATGCCGATGCTCATGCCGAGACCGCCGAGGGCCTGCGAGACGACGAGCGTGGCGACCGTGCGGCGTTGCACCTCGTCGACCCGGTGGTCCGGCCAGCGCACGCCGGCGTACATGCCCCGGGCGAGCCCGAGGGCGTTGGCGCCGACCCAGCCGGCCACCCGGCGCCCGGTCACGGGCCCGGTCATCTCTCCGACGGCGGCAGGCCCAGCCGCTCCCACACCACGCGCCACACCTGCTTCGGCGGCTCGCCCGCGTCGAGCGCCTCGATCACGGTGCGGTGGCCCAGGTCGGAGATGACCTGCTGCTCGGCCCAGGTGCGGGCGTACGCCGGGCCCAGCGCGTGGTCCATCCGGGACCAGAACTCCGTGTGCCGCATGAGGTCGAGGCTACGTCAGGACACGTCGTGGAGGTGATGCTCCACGTCGTGCAGGTGGTAGCGCGCGAGGGTCTCGACGGTGAACACCGAGCCGTTGCTGCGCCGGCCCGGCCGGTCCCACTGCGGACCCTCGACCGAGCCGTAGGACCGGGAGACGGCGGCGGCGCTCTCGACGAGCTCGTCGGCCACGGTGGCGGGGTCCTGCTCGCGGTAGGCGCCGGCGACGGCCGCCTCGTCCTGGTCCCAGTTCTCGAAGAGCGGGTCGTCGACCGCGAGCAGCATCCGGACCCGTTCGCCGAAGATCCGGTGCACGTCGCGGACGTGGCACGCGTACTCCAACGGCGACCACACCCCCGCGGCCGGGCGCTGCGCGACGTCGGCCTGCTCCAGCACGCGGCGCCAGGCGCTGGCGTTGGCGTAGACCCGGTTCTTCACCTCCTCGCGACGTACGGCGCGGGAGTCGAAGCCGCACTCGGGACACGGGCGCTCGAGCACCCACGTCCAGTCCTTCGTGTCCGGCTCGATGGTCGGGTCCCCCGTGGACGTCGTCTCATCGGTCATGGCGGAGAGTATGGCGGTCGTCACGGTCGGTGGACACGGGACGCACCGGGAAAGAGCGTGCTGCGAGAATATGCAGATGGCCAGTCATCCAGGAGACGTGACCATCCGGGGCGCCGTCGAGGAAGACCTCTCCGACATCGCCGCGATCTACAACCACGAGATCGCGAACAGCACGGCAACGTTCGACCTCGAGCCGCCGACGCTCGCGTACTGGCAGCAGCGACTGGCCGGCAAGCACGAGGGCGACCACCTGCTCGTCGCGGTCGACACGGACGACGACGTCGTGGGCTACGCCTACTCCTGGTCCTACCGGCCCCGCCCGGCGTACGACCTGACCCGGGAGACCTCGATCTACCTCGACCCGTCGGTCCGCGGCCGCGGCATCGGGCGGCTGCTGTACCCCGCGCTGCTCGACACGATGGCCGGGCACCGGGGTGCACACCGCCGTGGCGCTCGTCGCCCTGCCGAACCCGGGCAGCGTCGCGCTGCACAAGGCGTGCGGCTTCGAGCACGTCGGCACGATGCGCGAGGTCGGCTACAAGTTCGACCAGTGGGTCGACGTGGAGTGGTACCAGAAGCTCCTGGGCTGACCCCGCCGCGACGTCAGGTCAGCAGCAGCTTGTCGAGGCGGCGGGCCGCGACCGCGAGACCGATCGCACCCATCGCCGCGAGGTAGAGCACCGAGACCAGGGAGTCAGGGGTCACGGCCCCCGTGGTGAGCTCACGGGTGAGCGTCACGCCGCGGTAGAGCGGCGTGGCCTCGACCACCCAGCGCAGCGGCCCGTGGAACGCGGTGACCGGGAAGAACGTCGCGGAGAACAGGAACATCGGGACGATCGCGAGCTGGATGTACTCGAAGTCCTGCCAGGACTTCATGAACGTCGTCAGCGCCATGCCCGCACCGGCGAAGGCGAAGCCGATCAGCCAGGTCGCCGGCCAGGCGAGCACCGCCCACCAGGACGACACCAGGCCCATCGCCGCCATCACGACGACGAACCCGGCCGAGTAGACCGCGCTGCGCATCAGCGACCAGGCCAGCTCGCCCCGGGCGATGTCGATGGTCCGCATCGGGTGTGGCCAGCACCCCTTCGTAGACCTTGTCGTAGCGCAGCTTGAAGAAGATGCCGAAGGTCGAGTCGAGGATCGCGCCGTTCATCGCCGAGGCCGCGAGCATCCCCGGCGCCACGAACGCGGCGTAGGAGACGACCTGGCCGTTGAACTCGAAGCCGTCGATCATCTGGCCGACGCCGATGCCGATCGAGAACAGGTAGAGCACCGGCTCGAGGAAGCCGGTCAGGAACACCAGCCAGCTCGACTTGTAGACGGTGAAGTTGCGCCGGACGATCTCCCAGCCCGTGGTGCGCGGGGAGGTGGCGGCCCGCGTCGACGGCCGCGGTGACCAGGGCCATGTCAGACCTCCATCCGCTTGTCGAGGCGCCAGACGGCCAGCCACCAGCCGACGAGGCTGAGCACGACGAGGTAGGCCAGGTGCACCAGCGCCAGGCCGGGCCGGACCTGCCCGAGCACGAGCATCCGGGTCAGGTCCACGCCGTGCCACAGCGGCGTGAGCCGGGCGACCCACTCCAGGGGCGCCGAGAGGTTCGCTGATCGGGAAGAACGCGCCGGAGAACAGGAACAGCGGGATGACCAGCAGCCGGTAGATGATCGCGAACGACTGCTCGCTCCTGATGGTCGCCGAGTAGGCGAAGAAGACACCCGCGAAGCTCATCCCGACGAGCACCAGGACCGGCCACGCGAGCAGCACGCCCGACGACGGACTCGAAGACACCGAACGGCGCCATCACCACCAGGAAGACGGCCGACGGTGGTGGCGATCCGGAACATCACGAAGACCAGGTGGGCGGCGACCACGTCGGCGACCGCGAGCGGCGTCGCCGACCATGCGCGTAGTAGGTGCGGTGCCACTTGATGTTGCCCATCACCGGCCAGGTCGTCTCGCCGGTCGCGGTCTGCATCGCCTGGGCGGCGACCAGCCCGGGCGCGACGAAGGCGAGGTAGGTCGGAGCGCCCTCGAGGTCCGCGCCGGCGCTGACGAACCCGCCGAGCAGCACGCCCATCGCGAGCACGTAGAGCAGCGGCATCACGAAGGAGGTGACGACCGAGCCCTTCCAGGTGCGCTTGTAGACGGTCGTCCAGTAGGGCCGCTGCCGGGCGACCATCTCCCAGCCGCGGCAACGGCGACGTGACCGCCATCAGTCGACCAGCGTCCGGCCGGTGAGCCGCAGGAACACGTCCTCGAGGGTGGACCGGCGCACCAGCACCGCGACCGGGTCGAGCCCGCGCTCGTGCACGCGTGGCCAGGGTCTCCTCGCCGTCCTCGGTGTAGAGCAGCAGCCGGTCCGGCAGCACCTCGACCCGGTCGGCCAGGTCGGCGACCCGCTCGGCGAGCGCCTCGTGCTCGCCGACCCCGAACCGCAGCTCGGCCACCTCGCGCGTGGAGTGCTCGCGGATCAGCTGCCAGCGGCGAGCCCTCCGCGACGATCGCGCCGCCGTCCATCACCACCAGCCGGTCGCACAGCTGCTCGGCCTCGTCCATGTAGTGCGTGGTGAGCACCAGCGTCACGCCGCGCTGCTTGAGCCGGAACAGCCGGTCCCAGAGCAGGTGCCGGGCCTGCGGGTCGAGGCCGGTGGTCGGCTCGTCGAGCAGCAGCAGGTCGGGGTCGTTGATCAGCGACCGGGCGATCGTCAGCCGGCGCTTCATGCCGCCGGAGAGGTCGACGACCTTGGCCTTGGCCTTCTCGGTGAGCTGCACGAACTCGAGCAGCTCGTCGGCGCGCGCCGCCGCCTCGGCCTTGCGGATCGCCGAAGTAGGAGGCGTAGACGACGAGGTTCTCGCGGACGTTGAGCTCGAGGTCGAGGGTGTCCTCCTGCGGGCACACGCCGAGCCGGGCCCGGATCGCCGGGCCCGTGCGTGGCCGGGTCCATGCCGAGGATCGACAGCTCGCCGCCGGACGGGGCCGAGACCGCGGCGACCATCCGCATCGTCGAGGACTTGCCGGCGCCGTTGGGCCCGAGGAACCCGAACGACTCCCCCGGCCGCACGTCGAGGTCGATGCCCTTGACCGCCTCGACATCCCCGCGCTGTCCTGAGCCGTCGAGGTAGGACTTGCGCAGCCCGCGGGCCCAGATCATCGACCCGGCGCGCGCGTCGTCGTGCCCGGCCGCCGGGTCGGCCGCGGGTGGGCTGCCGGCGGACGTGGTCGGGGGGCGAGGTGTCGAAGGCACGCACCGACCCTACGTTCGGCCACCGACAGGTGTCATCCCGATATCGGCTCGACAGGTCCGCGAGGATGTCCCCATGAGCCGAAGCCGCCCGCCGCGGCCCGTCCCGTCGTCCTCGTCACCGGCGTCGGCCGCACCGTCGGCATCGGCGCCGGCCATCGCGCTGCGGCTGGCCGAGGACGGCTGGGACGTCGCGACGACCCACTGGACGCCGTACGACGACCGGATGCCCTGGGGCCGTCACGACGAGGACCCGGCGACCGTCGCCGCGGGGCTCGCCGAGCGGGGCGCCCGCACCGTGGCGGTGCAGGCCGACCTGTCCGACGTACGCTCCCCGGCCGAGGTGTTCGACGCCGTCAACGCGGAGCTCGGGCCCGGTCACCGCGCTGGTGATGTGCCACTGCCGAGTCGGTCGACTCGGGCCTGCTCGACACGACCGTGGAGAGCTTCGACCGGCACTACGCGGTCAACGTGCGGGCGACGTGGCTGCTGCTCAAGGAGTACGCCGAGCGGTTCCCCGCCGTCGCAGCCGGCACGCGGCCGGGTCGTCGCGCTGACCAGCGACCACGTCGTGCACAACCTGCCGTACGGCGCGACGAAGGGCGCCCTGGACCGGCTCGTGGTCGCCGCGGCCCGCGAGCTGCAGCACCTGCGGCTGACCGCCAACGTGGTGAACCCCGGCCCGGTCGACACCGGCTGGATGAGCGACGAGCTGCCGCGAGCGGATCCGGGCCGAGACCCCGCTCGGCCGCGGCGGCACGCCCCCAGGACACCGCCGTCCCTGGTGTCGTTCCTGCTCTCGCCGGACGGCGGCTGGGTCAACGGCCAGGTGCTCTGCTCCGACGGCGGTCTGCACGCCTGATCGCTCCGGCCCGACCGGACCTGTCGGTGCCGTCCGGCAGGATGGTGAGGTGGCACGAGGACAGAGGTCAGCAGACGGAGGCGCTCGCCTCCTTCAGCGAGCCCACCCGCACCTGGTTCGAGGCGGCGTTCGCCGAGCCGACCCCGGCCCAGGTCGGTGCCTGGCAGGCGATCTCGGCCGGCCGCAACGCCCTCGTCGTCGCCCCGACCGGCTCCGGCAAGACGCTCTCGGCGTTCCTGTGGTCGATCGACCGGCTGGCGCCGCGTCCCCGCCGGCGCGGACAAGAAGCAGCGCTGCCGGGTGCTCTACGTCTCCCCGCTCAAGGCGCTGGCCGTCGACGTCGAGCGCAACCTGCGGGCGCCGCTGACCGGCATCCGGCACACCTCCGACCGGCTCGGCGTCCCCGCGCCCGACATCACCGTCGGCCTGCGCTCGGGCGACACCAGCGCCGCCGACCGCCGCCGGCTCGGCACCACGCCCGCCGGACATCCTGATCACCACCCCCGAGTCGCTGTTCCTGATGCTCACCTCGCAGGCCCGCGAGTCGCTGCGCGGCGTCGAGACGGTGATCGTCGACGAGGTGCACGCCGTGGCCGGCACCAAGCGCGGCGCCCACCTCGCGCTGTCGCTGGAGCGGCTCGACGAGCTCCTCGAGCGGCCGGCGCAGCGGATCGGGCTGTCCGCGACCGTGCGGCCGGTCGAGGAGGTCGCCCGGTTCCTCGGCGGCTCGCGGCCCGTCGAGGTGGTGGCCCCGGCCTCGACCAAGGAGTGGGACCTCACAGGTCGTCGTCCCGTCGAGGACATGACCGAGCTCGCGCTCGCCGCGGCGGTCGACGAGGTGCCCGAGGGGTCCGCCGCCGGCGGCGCCGAGCGGCGCGGGTCGATCTGGCCGCACGTCGAGGAGCGGGTCGTCGACCTGATCGAGCAGCACCGCTCCACGATCGTGTTCGCCAACTCCCGCCGGCTCGCCGAGCGGCTCACCGCCCGGTTCAACGAGATCGCCGCCGAGCGCGCCGAGCTGTCCCGGCGAGGCGGCGCCGGGCCTGCCAGCCGCGGGTGCCGGCCGCGCTGATGGGGCCAGGCGGGCCAGTCCGAGGGCGCGCGGACCCGGTCATCGCCCGCGCCCACCACGGGTCGGTCTCCAAGGAGCAGCGGGCCCTGATCGAGGACGACCTCAAGCGCGGCCGGCTGCCCTGCGTCGTGGCGACGTCCAGCCTCGAGCTCGGCATCGACATGGGCGCGGTCGACCTCGTCGTGCAGATCGAGTCGCCGCCGTCGGTCGCCTCGGCCCTGCAGCGGGTCGGCCGCGCCGGCCACCAGGTCGGCGAGGTGTCCCGCGGCGTGCTGCTGCCCAAGCACCGCGGCGACCTGGTGCAGACCGCGGTCGCCGTGGAGCGGATGCGCGCCGGCGCGATCGAGGCGCTGCACGTGCCGACCAACCCGCTCGACGTGCTCGCCCAGCAGGTCGTCGCCGCCACCGCCGTCGACGAGTGGGACGTCGACGCCCTGTTCACCGTCGGTCCGCCGCTCGGCGCCGTTCGCGACGCTGCCCCGCTCGGCGTACGACGCGACGCTCGACCTGCTCAGCGGCCGCTACCCCTCCGACGAGTTCCGCGAGCTGCGGCCGCGCGTCGTGTGGGACCGGGTCGCCGGCACGCTCACCGCCCGGCCGGGCGCGCAGCGGCTCGCGGTCACCAGCGGCGGCACGATCCCCGACCGCGGGCTGTTCGGCGTGTTCCTGGTCGGCGAGAAGGCCTCGCCGGGTCGGCGAGCTCGACGAGGAGATGGTCTACGAGTCCCGGGTCGGCGACGTGTTCGCGCTCGGCGCGACGTCGTGGCGCATCGAGGACATCACCCACGACCGGGTGCTGGTCTCCCCCGCGCCCGGCCAGCCCGGCCGGCTGCCGTTCTGGAAGGGCGACCAGCTCGGCCGGCCCGCCGAGCTCGGCGCCGCGATCGGCGCGTTCACCCGCGAGCTGTCGGCGCTCGGCCAGCGACGAGGCCAGGCAGCGCTGCACCGACGCCGGGCCTCGACGACGTGGGCCGCCGGCAACCTGGTCGCGTTCCTCGACGAGCAGCGCGAGGCCACCAGCGACGCTGCCGACCGACCGGACGGTGCTGGTCGAGCGGTTCCGCGACGAGCTCGGCGACTGGCGGATCGTGATCCACTCGCCCTACGGCGCGCAGGTGCACGCACCGTGGGCGCTGGCGATCGGGGTGCGGCTGCGCGAGCGCTACGGCATCGACGCGCAGGCGCTGCCCGGCGACGACGGCATCGTGCTGCGCGTCCCCGAGACCGACCAGGACCCGCCCGGCGCCGACGTCGTCGTGTTCGACCCCGACGAGATCGAGGACATCGTCACCACGCGAGGTCGGCGGCTCGGCGCTGTTCGCGTCCCGGTTCCGCGAGTGCGCGGCCCGGGCGCTGCTGCTGCCCCGCCGCGACCCCGGCCGCCGCTCGCCGCTGTGGCAGCAGCGGCAGCGCAGCGCCCAGCTGCTCGAGGTCGCGGTCAAGTACCCGTCCTTCCCGATCGTGCTCGAGGCGGTCCGCGAGTGCCTCCAGGACGTCTACGACGTCCCGGCGCTGCTCCGGCCTGATGCGGGACCTCGTCCTCGCGCAAGATCCGGGTCGTCGAGGTCGCGACCACGCAGCCCTCGCCGTTCGCGCGGTCGCTGCTGTTCGGCTACGTCGCGGCGTTCATGTACGAAGGCGACTCCCCCGTCGCCGAGCGGCGCGCCGCGGCGCTCTCGCCTCGACCAGGGCCTGCTCGCCGAGCTGCTCGGCCGGGCCGAGCTGCGCGAGCTGCTCGACCCCGACGTGCTCGGCCGAGCTCGAGCGCGAGCTGCAGCGGCTCACCCCCGACCGGCAGGCCCGCGACGCCGAGGGCGTCGCCGACCTGCTGCGGCTGCTCGGTCCGCTGTCCACCGGCCGAGGTCGCGGCCCGGTGCCGTCGACGGGTCCGACGCCGCCGCCTGGCTGGCGCTGCTCGCCGACGCCCGCCGGGTCGTCGAGGTGCGGATGGGCGGCGAGGACCGCTGGACCGCGGTCGAGGACGTCGCCCGGCTCCGCGACGCGCTCGGCGTGCCCGTGCCGCCGGGCACGCCCGAGGTGTTCACCGAGCCCGTCGAGGACCCGCTGGCCGACCTGGTGGCCCGGTTCGCCCGCACGCACGGCCCGTTCACGCCCGCCGACGTCGCCGCAGCGCCTCGGCCTCGGGGTCGCCGTCGCCGCAGCAGACGCTGTCCCGGCTCGGCGCGCAGGGCCGGGTGCTCGAGGGCGAGTTCCGGCCGGCCGGCGCGGGCGCCGAGTGGTGCGACGCCGAGGTGCTGCGCCGGCTGCGGCGCCGCTCGCTGGCCGCGCTGCGCAAGGAGGTCGAGCCGGTCGAGCCGGCGACCCTGGGCCGGTTCCTGCCGGTGTGGCAGAACGTCACGTCGGCGGGGCTCGGCGCGGCCGAGGGCTCCGCGGCGTCGACGGCGTGCTCACCGTGGTCGACCAGCTCGCCGGCTGCGCGGTGCCCGCCTCCGCCCTGGAGCCGCTCGTGCTCGGCAGCCGGGTCGTCGACTACCGCCCGTCGATGCTCGACGAGCTGACCGCGAGCGGCGAGGTGCTGTGGGCCGGCCACGGCACGCTGCCCGGCACCGACGGCTGGGTGTCGCTGCACCTCGCCGACACCGCCCACCTGACCCTGCCCGACCACGCCGAGCTGGACACCACCCCGCTGCACGACGCCGTGCGTCGAGGCGCTCGCCGGCGGCGGCGCGTACTTCTTCCGGCAGCTCTCCACCACGGTCGGGTCCACCGACGACAAGGCGCTCGAGGCGGCGCTGTGGGACCTGGTGTGGGCGCGGCCGGCTCAGCAACGACACCCTCGCGCCGGTGCGGGCGCTGACCTCCGGCGGCCGCACCGCGCACCGGTCCCGCCGGCCACCGCCGCGGGCCCGCATCGTCGTGCGCGGCATCGGCCGGGCCGCCCCGACCTGCCCACCCGCACCGGCCCGCCGACCACGGCCGGCCGGTGGTCGCTGCTGCCCGAGCTCGAGCCCGACCCCACCCGGCGCGCGCACGCGTCGCGCCGAGGGGCTGCTCGAGCGGCACGGCGTGGTCACCCGCGGCGCCGTGATGAGCGAGCGGGTGCCCGGCGGCTTCGCCGGCGTCTACAAGGTGCTCTCGGCGTTCGAGGACTCCGGCCGCTGCCGCCGCGGCTACTTCGTCGGCTCGCTCGGCGCCGCCCAGTTCGGCGGTCCCGGCGCCGTCGACCGGCTGCGGTCGTTCTCCCGCGAGGTGGGCGACGGCCCCGCGACAAGGTGCGCGCGGTCGCGCTGGCCGCGACCGACCCGGCCAACCCCTACGGCGCCGCGCTGCCCGTGGCCCGAGCGCGTCGCCGCCGACGAGGGCACCGCGCGACCGGGCCACCGGCCGGGCCGCAAGGCGGGCGCGCTGGTGGTGCTGGTCGACGGCGAGCTGGCCGTGTACGTCGAGCGCGGCGGCCGCACCCTGCTCACCTTCACCGACGACGCCGACGCGCTCACCCCGGCGATGGGCGCGCTCGCGACCGCCGTACGGCAGGGGGCGCTGGGCCGGCTGACCGTCGAGAAGGCCGACGGGGTCACCATCCTCGGCACCGGCGAGCGGTCCAGCGCGCTGCGGCAGGCGCTGGAGGACGCCGGCTTCGTCGCCACGCCGCGGGGTCTGAGGCTTCGCGGATGAGCCCGGTCGACGCCGGCTGCACATCGCCATCCGCTGTCCACCACCGGGTCGAGGCTCGGGACCGACGGTCGTCCTGCTCACGCGGGTGTGGCCGACCTCCGCATGTGGGACGTCCAGGTCGCTGCTCGTGGATCACGGGTTCCGCACCGTGCGCTGCGACCTGCGCGGGTTCGGCGGGACGGGCTCGAGCCCGGTGCGTCGTACGCCGACGCCGGGGAGCGTGCTGGCGCTGCTCGACTCAGCTCGACGTCCCGGACTTCGCCCTGGTCGGCGCGTCCTCCGCGGCCACGTCGCGCTCCAGGTCGCCACCGCCGCGGCCCCCCGGGTCACCGCGGCTGGTGCTGCTCGCCCCCGCGCCGAGGTGGCCGAGCCCGACGCGCGACCTGCGCGCCCTGTGCAGGAGGAGGGACGCTCGTGGACGCCGGTGACCTCGACGGCGGCCACCGAGCTCAACGTGCGCAGCCTGGTCGCCCGACGCCGACACGCGGCCCGGGACCTCGTCGCCACGATGCAGCGCCGGGCCTTGGAGGTCCAGGTCGCCGCGGGCGACGTCGACGCGCGCGAGCTGGCCGTCACCCCGGAGGCCCTCACCATGCCGACCACCCTCCTCGTGGCGCCCACGACTTCGCCTTCTTCGCGCACCGCCGCCACGCTGACCGCCCTGCTCCGCAGGCCGACCTCGTCGAGCTCCGCTGGGCCGGCCACTCGCCGTCCCTCGAGCGTCCCGACGAGACCGCCGCGCTGTCCTCGACGCCCTCCGGGACCGCTGAGCCGATGCCCGAGGGCGACACCGTCTGGCGCACCGCGCACCACCTCGACCAGGCCCTCAGCGGCCAGGTGCTCACCGAGACCGACTTCCGGGTGCCGGCGCTGGCCACCGTCGACCTGGCCGGCCGCACGGTCGACGGGACGGTGGCCCGCGGCAAGCACCTGCTCACCCGGATCGGGGACCGCACGCCTGCACACGCACCTGAAGATGGAGGGCTCCTGGCACCTCTACAAGCCGGGCACCGCGTGGCGGCGCCCGGCCCACGAGGCCAGGGTCGTGCTGCGCACCGAGGGCTGGGCTGCGGTCGGCTTCGCGCTCGGCGTGGTCGAGCTGGTCGACCGCGACGCGGAGGACACCGTGGTCGGGCACCTCGGCCCGGACCTGCTCGGTCCCGACTGGGACGAGGAGGAGGCGCTGCGCCGGCTGCTGGCCGACCCGACCCGGCCGGTGGCCGACGCGATCCTCGACCAGCGCAACCTCGCCGGGGTCGGCAACCTCTACAAGAGCGAGCTGTGCTTCCTGGCCGGGGTGCACCCGCTGCTGCCCGTCGGTGCGGTGCCGGACCTGCCGCGGCTGGTGCGCCGGGCCCGCACGGCCCTCGAGGCGAACAAGCACCGCGTCGAGCAGACCCTCACCGGCGACACCCGTCGCGGCAGGCAGACCTGGGTCTACCGCCGCGAGCGGCAGCCCTGCCGCCGGTGCGGCACCCGCATCCAGCGTGGACCATGACAGGGCCGGAGAGCCAGGAGCGGGCGACGTACTGGTGCCCGTCCTGCCAGCCCGAGCCCCCGGCACTGACGGTCAGCGACGCCCCGACGCCGGACCCAGCTCCCCGGGCTCGCCGGTGGACACCGTGAGGGCGGCGCCGAGGCAGGCCGACCACCAGGCCGAGCAGGAGGCTCGCTGTCGGTCTGCATGGCCAGGCACGGACGCGCCACCGCGCCGGGCCCGGTCAGGCCGACCGCGGCTGCGGTGGCGGCGGCTACGGCGGCGAGGGCGTCGCGGCTGCGGCGCAGCCGGCGGCCGCGGACCCAGTGCGGGAGCGGCAGCGCCACGAGCGAGCAGGACCGCCCCCGCGAACGACACGGCGGGCGGGCCGACCGACGCCGAGCGAGCAGAGCACGCATCCCGTCGCCGCGAGCGCTCCCCGCACCAGCGCCCACACCCGGCGGCGGCATACGCCTCCCTGGACCCGTGTTCTTCGCGCGACATGGACCGGGTGCCGGTCCACGCCGCGCTCGGGAGGTCGTCGACCGGCGGTCGGGACCGGGCCGACGCGGCGTCCGGGTCGACGTCCACCGGACATGCTGACCGCCTGCTTCGCCGCGTGGAGGTCCGTTGATCGGGCGGACTGGCGGCTCAGCGAGAGGTCCATGGCGAGGACGCGGCCGCTCTGACCCCGGCGCGTCCCGCCCTGCGGACCCTCGCGTCGAGGGCGATGCCAGCCCGAGCATGACCCCGCCCGGCGCCGGGGGTTCGGCACCGCGACTAGCTGCGGCCTGAGCCGCCTCGGCCCCGCCCTCGACCGGGAGGTGGCGCCCGCAGGTGGGCCCAGCAGGCGGCTTCGAGGTCGAACGGGTAGGCCTCCCCCAGCAGCTCCCGCGCGACCGGGAGGAACATCCCCGCACAGGCCAGGTGCAGGCGTACGACGGACCCGCGCTCGGCATACACCGGCGGCAGCGCGGCCAGGGCGGCGAGCTCGCCCGGCGGCAGCACCCGGCTCAGGTGCAGCGCGCCGCTGAGCCGGTCGCCCTCGGCGCGGTAGCGCAGCAGCGTGGTCAGCATCTGCCGCAGCAGGCCGGCACCGGAGGCGGCGGTGACCAGCTCGCCCCGGCCGAGCACCACGGGCAGCAGCCCGAGCACCCGGAGGAACTCCTCCGTCATCTCGCGTACGACGTCCGGGTCGGCGCCGCGGTGCGACGGCGACGACGGGGTGAGCCCGTCGTGGTTGAAGACCTCGGTCACCTGGGAGCGGTCCATGTTCGCCAGGTCGGCCGCGGCGCCGACCACCACGTCCCACCGCAGCCAGCCCGCGAGCACGTGGTTGAACACCGGGGCCGGCCCCAGCCGGCGGGCGAGCAGGGGCTCGTAGCGGGAGGCCAGGTCCGGCCACCCGTCGAGGTAGCCGGGGAGGTCGTCGTCGCGGACCAGCACGAACATGTCGACGTCGCTGAAGGTGTCGTCGGTGCCGGTGCCGAGGCTGCCGGTCAGCCAGAGGCCACGGACGCGGTCGTCGGTGAGGAGGTCGTCGCGGACGCGCTCGACCAGCTGCTGCTGCGGGGTCACCCGGTCAGGCTAGGAGGTGGCGCTCAGGCGGCCGACGCCACCACGTCGCCGGCGCGCGGACCCGCGTCGGCGGGGCCACGCAGGCTGGTGGTGTCGACGCGGACGTCCTCGAGCTGCATGGCGAGGGCGGCCTCCTCGAGCGCCACCGCGTCGCTGACCTCGGAGAGGATCTCGGACAGCGGCACGTCGAGGGCGGCGCAGATCGAGGCGAGCAGCTCGGAGGAGGCTTCCTTCTGGCCGCGCTCGATCTCCGAGATGTAGCCGAGGCTGACCCGGGCGTCGGCGGACACCTGCCGCAGCGTGCGCCCCTGGCGCATCCGCTGGTCACGGAGCACCTCACCGAGCAGGCGGCGAAAGATCACCACGGGCTGCTCCTTCCTGAGGCTCACGTGCGGTTCCGTGATGGCCAACGCTACCCGCAGGAGAAAACTTCCCGCTGCGACACCGGCAAACGCTGCGCTCTGAGCAGAACCTACGCGGCCTGCGGCACGCCGGCGTCGCAGCACCGCGATCGCCGCGGCCAGCGCGGCCGCGGCCCGGATCGCCGCCCGGTCGCCGTCGAGGTGCAGCTCGCGCGCGCACGCCGTCCGGGCCCGGCGACGCCGACGAAGACGGTGCCGACCGGCTTGCCCTCCTGCTGGTCGGGCCCGGCCACGCCCGTCGTGCTCACCGCCCAGTCGGCGCCGAGCAGCGTCGCGCACCCCGCCGGCCATCTGCTCGGCGCACCGGGCGGAGACCACCCCGTGCCTCGCGACCAGTGTCCTCGCCGACGCCGAGCAGCCGCCCTTCACGTCGGTGGCGTAGGACACCACGCCGCCGCGTAGGTCTCGCTGGCACCCGGCGTCGCGGACAGCAGGTCGCCGAGCGCGCCACCGGTCAGCGACTCGGCGGTCGCGAGGGTCTGGCGCCCAGCAGCTCGGCGTGCAGTCTCGCGCACGGCGCGCGTGCGCCGCGCCGCGTCGTCCGTCGGGCTGCCGATGCACGGCGGCACGGTAGCCGCGGCTTGAGCACGCTCGGTTGGCCATGGCCCTGCCGATCGAGGACTACGCCGTGCTCGGCGACACCGGCACCGCCGCCCTGGTCGGCAAGGACGGCTCGGTCGACTGGCTCTGCCTGCCCCGCTTCGACTCCCCCGCCTGCTTCGCCGCGCTGCTCGGCGACCCCGAGCACGGCCGCTGGCTGCTCGGCCCGGCGGAGCGGCGGCACGCGTGCACCCGCCGCGTACGTCGGGGACAGCGCCGTCCTGGAGACCACGTACACCACCGACACCGGGCGTGCGTGCGGTCACCGACCTGATGCCGATCGGCGACGACCGGGCCGACCTCGTCCGCCGGGTCGTCGGCGTCGAGGGCACGGTCCGGATCCGGCACGAGTGGGTGGTGCGGCTTCGGCTACGGCAAGATCCGGCCCTGGGTGCGCCGCGAGGACATGCACGGCGAGCCAGGTGATCACCGCCGTCGCCGGCCCGGACCGGCTGGTGCTGCGCGGCCCGCGGCTGCCGCACGCCGACGACGGCCGGCACGTCGACGAGTTCGACGTCGGCGCCGGCGAGGTGCTGACCTTCTCGACCACCTGGGTCGCCCTCGCACCACGCGCTGCCCGCAGCCGCTGCGACGTCGAGCCCGGATCGACGAGACCATCGACGCTGTCGAGGACGTGGGCCGACCGAGTGCGCCTACGACGGCCCCTACCGCGACGCGGTGGTCCGCTCGCTGCTCACCCTGCGGCTGCTGACCCACGGCGGCACCGGCGGCATCGTCGCGGCGCCGACCACCTCGCTGCCCGAGGACTTCGGCGGCGAGCGCAACTGGGACTACCGCTTCTGCTGGCTGCGCGACGCCTCGCTGACCCTCGAGGCGCTGCTCGGTGCGGCTACGCCGACGAGGCCCGGCTGTGGCGCGACTGGCTGCTGCGGGCGGTCGCCGGCGACCCGCAGGACCTGCAGATCATGTACGCCGTCGACGGCGGCCGCGACCTCCCCGAGCGCGAGCTCGACCACCTGCCCGGGCTACGCCGGCTCGCGCCCGGTGCGGATCGGCAACGGCGCGGTCGACCAGCGGCAGACCGACGTGCTCGGCGAGGTGATGATCGCCCTGCGAGATGGCCCGCGACGTCGGCGCTCGACGAGACGACGACTCCTGGTCGCTGCAGCGCGCGCTGGTCGACGAGCTCGCCGAGCACTGGGACGAGCCCGACAACGGGCTGTGGGAGATCCGCGGCCCGCAGCGGCACTTCACCCACTCGCGGGTGATGGTGTGGGTCGCCTTCGACCGGGCGATCGCGCGCGGTCGAGGAGCACGGCCTCGACGGGCCGGTCGACCGAGTGGCGGGCGCTGCGCGACCAGGTGCGCGACGAGATCCTCGAGCACGGGTTCGACGCGGAGCGCAACACCTTCACCCAGCACTACGACACCGACCGAGGTCGACGCCTCGCTGCTGGTGCTCCCCGACGTCGGGTTCGTCGCCGGCGACGACCCGCGGATGCTCGGCACGATCGCGGCCGTCGAGGAGGACCTGATGCACGACGGGCTGCTGCTGCGCTACCGCACCGAGTCCGGCGTCGACGGCCTGGCCGGCGACGAGCACCCGTTCCTGGCCTGCTCGTTCTGGCTGGTCTCGGCCTACGCGCTCGCCGGCCGGCTCGACGACGCCCACGCGCTGATGCGACCGGCTGCTCGGGCTGCCCAACGACGTCGGGCTGCTCGTCCGAGGAGTACGACCCGCGACCGGCGCGGTTCGTCGGCAACTTCCCGCAGGCGTTCTCGCACCTGACCCTGGTCGAGCGCCGCCGACCTCGAGCTGGCCGCGAGGCGCTCGCCGGACGCGCTGGGGAGGTCAGGCGGGTCCGACGGCGGCGCGGCCGTCGCGCCGCACGGCCAGCGCCTTGACGACGTAGTCGGCGCCGGTCACCACGGTCAGCGTCACCGCCGCGGCCATCAGCAGCACCGCGATCCACCCAGCAGCACGTCGCCGGCCAGTCCCAGGCGTCCTGGAGCAGCCGGAGCGGCAGGATGAAGCAGGCCGAGCGCGAACGTCTGCAGCACGGTCTTGAGCTTGCCGCCGCGGCCGGCCGCCATCACGCCGTGCCGGATCACCCAGAACCGCAGCAGCGTGATGCCCCACTCGCGCACCAGCACCACGACGTGACCCACCACCACAGCTCGCCGATGATCGACAGGCCGACGAAGGCCATCCCGGTGAGCGCCTTGTCGGCGATCGGGTCGGCGATCTTGCCGAAGTTCGGTGACCAGGTTGCGGCTGCGGGCGATGTCGCCGTCGATCTTGTCGGTGATCATCGCGACGCACGAACAGCGCCGCAGGCGACGCAGCCGCCACGCACCGACTCGCCGCCGTCGACGAGCAGCGCCCAGCCGAAGAACGGCACCATCACGATCCGCAGGGTGGTCAGCGCGTTGGGGAGGTTCCAGTTGCTCGGGCAGTGCTCGGCCGGCGGCGGTCGGTCACGCGACCGACCTCGCGCGACCAGGTCGACGCCGTCGGAGCCGGTCGACGACCGCGCGGACGAGGTCACCGACCTCGCACGCCGCCGGGAGCCCGGTCGACGGTCGTCGTGCCGTCCACCTCCGGGCCCTGGTGCGCGGCGCGGCCCTCGGCCGTCGCCGCCGTCGACGGCCTCGACCAGCACCTCGACCGCGCTCGCCGATCCGCTCCTCGGCGCGCTGCGCGGTGAGCTCCTCGACCAGCGCGGGTGACGTGCTCGGTGCGCGCGCGGATCTCGTCCTCGTCGAGCTTGCCGTCGTACGACGCGGCCTCGGTGCCGTCCTCGTCGGAGTAGCCGAAGACGCCGACCACGTCGAGCCGGGCCGTCGACCAGGAAGTCGCACAGCGTCGCGAGGTCGTCCTCGGTCTCGCCGGGGAAGCCGACGATGACGTTGGAGCGGACGCCGGCCAGCGGCGCCTGCGCGCGGATCTGCTCGAGCAGGCCGAGGAAGCTCTCCGGGTCGCCGAAGCGGCGCATCCGGCGCAGCACCGCGTGCGACGCGTGCTGGAAGGACAGGTCGAAGTAGGCCGCGACCCCGGGCGTGGTCGGCGATCGCGGTGACCAGGCCGGGCCGGGTCTCGGCGGGCTGCAGGTAGGACACCCGGACCCGCTCGACGCCGTCGACGGCCGCGAGCTCGGGCAGCAGCGTCTCGAGCAGCCGCAGGTCGCCGAGGTCCTTGCCGTAGGACGTGGAGTTCTCGCTGACCAGGAACAGCTCCCTGACGCCCTGCTCGCCGAGCCAGCGGGCCTCGCCGAGCACGTCGCTCGGGCGCCGGGAGACGAACGAGCCGCGGAAGGACGGGATCGCGCAGAACGAGCAGCGCCGGTCGCAGCCGCTGGCCAGCTTGAGCGGCGCCATCGGTCCGCCGTCGAGGCGGCGGCGCACGGCCCGCGGACCGGAGGCGGGGGCGGCGCCGGCGGGCAGGTCGGGGGCGGCGATCGTGTGGCCGGGCACGACGACCGCGCCGGCTGCGGCCGCGCTCGCCGGGCTGATCGGCAGCAGCCTGCGGCGGTCCTGCGGGGTGTGCGGGTGGTGCTGCTCCCCGGCCAGGATCGACCGCAGCCGGGCGGCGATGTCGGGGTAGTCGTCGAAGCCCGAGCACCGCGTCGGCCTCGGGCAGCGACTCGGCCAGGTCCTTGCCGTAGCGCTCGGCCATGCAGCCCACGGCCACGACCGCCTTGGCGGACCCGCTCGGTCTTGAGGTCGGAGGCCTCGAGCAGCGTGTCGACGGAGTCCTTCTTGGCCGCCTCGACGAAGCCGCAGGTGTTCACCATCACGGTCTCGGCGTCCTCGGGGTCGTCGACGAGCCGGAAGCCGCCGGCCTCGAGGCGCCCGGCGAGCTCCTCGGAGTCGACCTCGTTGCGGGCGCAGCCGAGCGTCACCAGGGCGACGGTGGTCAGGGGTTCTTCGGAGATGGCAGTCATGACCGTTCCGAGTATGACGGTCCGCCCCGCCCGCCAACCGTGCGGTCCGGGCGGTGTGACCCTCACCGCCAGGCGTAGCGGCGCTCCGGCCGGCCCACCTCGCCGTACCGCAGGCTGACCTCGACCTTCCCGGTCTCGGCGAGGTGCTCGAGGTACCTCCGGGCGCTGACCCGCGAGATCCCCGAGCAGGCCGGCCGCCTCGGCCGCGGAGACGTCCGCGCGTCTCCCGCCGCAGCGCGTCCTCGACCAGCCGCAGGGTCTCCGCGCTGAACCCCTTCGGCAGCCGCTTGTCCGCGCCCGCGACCCCGAACACCCGGTCGACGTCGGCCTGGTCGGCCTCGCTCGCCGGCCATCCCGGCGTAGGCCTGCTGGTAGTGCTCGAGCCGGACCCGCAGGTCGTCGTAGGAGAACGGCTTCATCAGGTAGTGCACGATGCCGCCGCGCAGCGCTCGCCGCACCGTGTCCGCCTCCCGGGCCGCGGAGATGACGAGGACGTCGACCTCGGGGGCCGCCTCGCGCAGCGCGCCGAGCAGGTCCAGCCCGGACACGTCGGGCAGGTAGACGTCGAGCAGCACCAGGTCCGGCTGGAGCCGCTCGGCCTCGACGAGCGCCTGGGCTCCGGTGTGCGCGACCCCGGCGACGGTGAAGCCGGGCGTGCGCTGGACGAAGCCGGTGTGGATCCGGGCCACCATGAAGTCGTCGTCGACGACCAGCACCTCGATCATGCCTGCACCTCCTCGCGCCGGCATCGGGGCAGGGTGGCGGTGAAGACGGCGCCGCCGCCGTCCTCGTTGCGCACGGTCACGTCGCCGCCCGCGGCGCCGGCAGACCAGCCGGGTCAGCGCCAGCCCGAAGCCGCGGCCGCCGTCCGGTCCGGCGCCGGCTCTTGGTGGAGCAGCCCTGCCGGAACATCTGCTCCGGGTCCGGGCACGCCCGGGCCCGCTGTCGCGCACCGTGACCGACCACGCTGCGTCCCGCTCCACGACGCGCACCTCGACCTGCGGCTGCTCGGCGCCGGCGGGCGACCGCGGCGTCGAGCGCGTTGTCGACCAGGTTGCCCACCACCGTGGTGAGGTCGCGCGAGAGGGCGCCGTACACCTTGCCGACGTGCGACTCGGGGGCAGCAGCCGCAGGTCGACGCCACGCTCGCGCGGCGAGGCTGGCCTTGGCGATCAGCAGCGCCGCCAGCGTCGCGTCGGCGATCCGGGAGGTCACCTCGTCGTACAGCGCGGTGCGGCTCAGCCGGACCCCGTCGACGAAGCGCACCACCTCGTCGTACTCCTCGAGCTGGATCAGGCCGGAGATCGTGTGCAGCTGGTTGGCGAACTCGTGGGTCTGGGCGCGCAGCGTGTCGCTGGTGGCCCGGCTGGTGCCGAGCTCGCGCTCCAGCGCGGAGAGCTCGGTGCGGTCGCGCAGCGTGGTGACCGAGCCGATGACCCGGCCGTGCGAGCGCATCGGCCGCCGGTTGAACACCAGCACCCGGTCGCCGACGAGCACCAGCCGGTCGGGGCCGGACTGCCGGCTGGTCAGCACCTCCACGACCTGCGGGTCGAGGTCGAGCTCGTCGAGCCGGCGCCCGACGCAGTCGCCGGCAGCCGCAGCAGCTGCCGGGCGCTGTCGTTGACCACCGTGACGCGTGCTGCTGGTCGAGAGCCACACGCCCTCCTTGACGCCGTGCACCATCGCCTCGCGGTGCTCCACCAGGCCGGCGATCTCGGTCGGCTCCATGCCGAGGGTCTGCCGCTTGACCCGCCGGGACAGCAGCAGCGAGCCGCCGAGGCCCAGCACGCTGGCGACGCCGAGGTAGATCAGCAGGTTGGGCACCACGTCGCCGAGCCGCTCCAGACCGAGGGTACCGTGCGGCCGACCGCGGCGATGCCGATGACGTCGCCGTCGTCGTCCTAGACCGGCACCTGGGCGACGACGACGCGTGCCCGCCGTCGTCCTGCACGCCGGTCCAGGACGCCCCGCCAGCACCTGGCTGGCCCGAGCGCTGGCCTGGTGCCCGACCTGCGCGGGGTCGGACGAGACCAGCACGACCCCGTCGGTGCCGGCCAGGAGCACGGACGTGGAGCCGGAGACCGTCCGCGACGGACTCCGCGACGACGCGAGCGCGGACGGCCGCGCGGCCCGGCGCTCGGCGATCGCGCTGCCGCACGACGGGCGGCCGGCGAGGTTCTCGGCGGCGCTCAGCGCCGGCCGGCCCTCGGTGCGCTCGAAGCTGCGGGCCGACTGGGCGATCGAGATCGCGCCGACCGCGACCAGCACGGTGAGCACGATGAGCACCTGGAGCAGGAGGTACTGCCCCGCCAGGGTCATCTCGCGTCGCCTCACGTCGTCGCACGCAGCAGGATGGCACCGACGGCGCCGCGTGTGCCCGTGACCACAATGACCACAACGTCCGTTGAGACCGCAACCGTGACGGCGGTCACGGCGAGCCGGCGAGGGTCTGCGGCACCAGCACACCCCTGACGCACGAGAAGGAACCACCATGCGTCCACCCGAACCACCCGCACTCCTCCGCTGCCGCCGTCGCCGCCGGCCTCGCCCTCGTGCGCCTCCGCCTGCGGCGTCACCGAGCAGTCCGACGCAGCGACACCGCCGCCGACGCCGGCAAGCCGATGACCGACCTGCGGATCATGGTCCCCAACTCCCCCGGCGGCGGCTACGACATCACCGCCCGCACCGCGGCGAAGGTGATGGAGGACGAGAAGATCACCAGCGGCACCGAGGTGTTCAACCTCGCCGGCGCCGGCGGCACCGTCGGCCTGGCCCGCATCGTGAACGAGAAGGGCAACGGCGACCTCGCCATGCTGATGGGCCTCGGCGTCGTCGGCGCGAGCTACACCAACAAGTCCGAGTCCAAGCTCGACGGACACCACCCCGATCGCCCGGCTGATCGAGGAGCCCGGCGCCGATCATGGTGCCGAAGGACTCGCCCGTACAAGACCATCGACGACCTGGTCAAGGCGTGGAAGGCCGACCCGGTCGATCAGCGTCGGCGGCGGCTCCTCGCCCGGCGGCCCCGACCACCTGCTGCCCGATGCAGCTCGCCCAGGCCGTCGGCATCGACGCCAAGCAAGGTCAACTTCGTGTCCTACGACGGCGGCGGCGACCTGCTGCCGGCGCATCCTCGGCAACAAGCTCGGCTTCGCCACCTCCGGCGCCGGCGAGTTCATGGACCAGATCGCGAACGGCGACGTCCGCGTCCTGGCCACCAGCGGCGAGAAGCGCCTCGAGGGCGTCGACGCCCCCACGCTAAGGAGTCCGGCATCGACCTGGTCTTCACCAACTGGCGCGGCGTCGTGGCCCCTCCCGGCATCAGCGACGCCGACAAGGCCGCGCCTGATCGCCGCCTTCGACGAAGATGCACGACACCGCAGGAGTGGAAGGACGCCCTGAAGGCGCAACAGCTGGACCGACGCCTTCCTCACCGGCGACGAGTTCGGCGCCTTCCTCGACCGAGCAGGACAAGCGGGTCGCCGACACCCTCGGCGAGCTGGGTCTGGCCTGAGCACCTCGTCCCGGCACCACCGTCGCGGGGCCGGCTCGCCGGCCGCTCCGAGCTGGGGGTCGCCCTCCTGCTCGGGGTGGTCGGCGTGGTCGTCCTCGTCGACGCCGCTCCGGCCTGGACGCCCCGTACTCCCGAGTCGGACCCGGTCGGCCCGCAGGCCGTCCCGTTCATCGTCGCCGGCCTGCTGCTCGTCTGCGCCGTGCTGCTCGCCGTCAACGTGCTGCGCGGCGGCCACGGCGAGGCCGAGGAGGGCGAGGACGTCGACCTGACCGCCCCGACCGACTGGCGGACCGTGCTGCCCCTGGTCGGCGCCTTCGTCGCCAACATCCTGCTCATCGACGGGCTCGGCTGGGTCGATCTCCGGCGCGCTGCTGTTCTGGGGCAGCGTCTGGGCGCTCGGCAGCCGGCACTACGTCCGCGACGCGCTCATCTCGCGTGGCGCTGTCGCTGGTCACCTTCTACGGCTTCTACCTCGGCCTCGGCATCCCGCTGCCCGCCGGCGTCCTGGAAGGAGTGCTCTGATGGACGTCTGGTCCTCCCTGATGGACGGGTTCGCCACCGCGCTGACCCCCATGAACCTGCTCTACGCCCTGATCGGCGTGCTCCTCGGCACCGCCGTCGGCGTGCTGCCGGGCCTCGGCCCGGCGATGACCGTGGCGCTGCTGCTGCCGGTCACCTACGCCCTGGAGCCCGACCAGCGCGTTCATCATGTTCGCCGGCATCTACTACGGCGGCATGTACGGCGGCTCCACCACCTCGATCCTGCTCAACACCCCGGGCGAGTCCTCCTCGGTGGTCACCGCCATCGAGGGCAACAAGATGGCCAAGGCCGGCCGGGCCGCCCAGGCGCTGGCCACGGCCGCCATCGGCTCGTTCGTCGCCGGCACCATCGGCACCGCGCTGCTGGTGGTCTGCGCCCCGATCGTGGTGAAGTTCGCGGTCAGCCTCGGCGCCCCGAGCTACTTCGCGATCATGGTGCTGGCGCTGCTCGCGGTCACCGCCGTGCTCGGCTCGTCCCGGCTGCGCGGCTTCTGCGCCCTCGGCCTCGGCCTCGCCATCGGCCTGGTCGGCATCGACCCGGTCACCGGCCAGCGGCGGCTGACCTTCGGCCATGCCGCTGCTCGCCGACGGCATCGACGTCGTCGTGGTCGCCGTCGCCATCTTCGCCGTCGGCGAGGCCCTGTGGGTCGCCGCGCACCTGCGCCGCACGGCGGCGCACATCATCCCGGTCGGCCAGCCGTGGATGGGCAAGGAGGACTGGAAGCGGTCCTGGAAGCCGTGGCTGCGCGGCACCGCGTTCGGCTTCCCGTTCGGCGCGCTGCCGGCCGGCGGCGCGGAGATCCCGACGTTCCTGTCCTACGTCACCGAGAAGCGGCTCTCCAAGCACCCGGAGGAGTTCGGCCACGGCGCCATCGAGGGCGTCGCCGGGCCCGGAGGCGGCCAACAACGCCTCCGCCGCCGGCACCCTGGTGCCGATGCTGGCGCTGGGCCTGCCGACCAACGCCACGGCCGCGGTGATGCTGGCCGCGTTCACGCAGTACGGCATCCAGCCCGGACCGCTGCTGTTCGAGCGTGAGCCGCACGCTGGTCTGGGCGCTGATCGCCAGCCTGTTCATCGGCAACATGCTGCTGCTGGTGATCAACCTGCCGCTGGCCCCGGCGTGGGCCAAGCTGCTGCAGATCCCGCGGCCGTACCTGTACGCCGGCATCCTGTTCTTCGCCACGCTGGGCGCCTACTCGGTGAACCTGCAGGCGTTCGACCTGGTGATCCTGCTGGTGCTCGGCGCCGCTCGGGTTCATGATGCGGCGCTTCGGCCTGCCGGTCCTGCCGCTGATCCTCGGCGTGATCCTGGGCCCGCGGCTGGAGAAGCAGCTGCGCACGTCCCTGCAGCTCTGCGACGGGCACATCTCCGGACTGTGGTCCGAGCCGGTCGCCGTGGTGGTCTACGTCGATCGTCGCGCTCGTGCTGCTCTGGCCGCTGGTCACCCGGCTGCGCGGCGTCGCGCCGTCGCGGGCCGAGGCGTCGCGAGCGTCGCGAGACCGACCGAGCCGAGGACGACAGGCAGAAGGTGAGCGGCCGATGAGCGTCGTGGTGGGCTACGTCCCGACCCGGGAGGGCGAGGCGCCCTCGAGCACGCCGTGGCCGAGGCCCGCCGCGCGGGACCCGGCTGGTGGTGGTGAACACCTCGCGCGGGGACGCGCTGGTCGACCAGAGGTACGTCGACGACGAGCAGCTCTCCGCGCTGGAGCAGCGGCTCGACGGCGTGGACCACACCGTCGTGCACGCCATCCGCGGCCGGGACGCGTCCGAGGAGATCCTCGCGGTCGCCCGGGAGCACCGGGCGGACCTGTCGTGATCGGCCTGCGCCGCCGCTCCCCCGTCGGCAAGCTGCTGATGGGCTCCACGGCCCAGCGGGTGCTCCTCGACGCGCACTGCCCGGTGCTCGCCGTCAAGCCCTGACCGCGTGCCTGAGCTCCATCTGCTCTGCCCGCGTCTGGCCAACGTCTCCCAGCGCCGTTCGCGGGCGACGCCCGCGCCGTTCAGTGCGCGGCCGGCCGGTGGAAGGTCCGCTTCCCCGGCTGGCCGAGCCGCCCAGCGGGCCCTTGTCCTTGCCGTTGACCTGGGCCTCCAGGGCCCCGGCGTTCCGGGCCTTGACGGTGACGGGAGGCGTCGCCTTCACGACGCGCTTCTCGCCGAGCACGATCCGGCCGGCCCAGACGACCTCGCCGGAGCCGTTGCGGACGACCACCTTCGAGTCGGCCTGGGCGCCGACCAGGGTGACCCGGATCGGCTTCGCGACCGGGGCCGGGGCACTGCCCGATCCGGAGGCGGCGCGGCCCGGGTCCACGCCGGCGGAGCCGTTCAGCACCGGCGCCGGGTTCTGCAGCAGCTCCGGCGGCTCGGACGGCGAACAGCCGCACGACGCCCCAGGTCATCACCAGCGCCAGCACGACGCCGACCAGCAGCGCCCAGTTCGGGCCGCCGACCGTGCTGCGCATGCTGCCGGTCATGCCGGTCGCCAGCTCGGCCTCGAACACCCGGCGGGCGTTGATCGGCGCCGTGGCGTAGCGGTCGTCGAACTGCTGCGAGCAGCGGCGCCGGGTCCTTGCCCAGCACCCGGGCCAGGGTGCGCAGGTGACCGCGGGCGTAGAAGTCGCCGCCGCACGGCGCGAAGTCGTCGACCTCGATCGACTCGATGACGTGCGGGCGGATCCGGGTGCGCTCGGCGAGCTCGTCGACGCTCAGGCCCGACCCGGACCCGGGCCGCGGCCAGCTCCGGGCCGATGACCGGGTCGTAGGCCGGCTCGGTGACGAAGTCGTCGATGACCAGCGCGTCGACCGGGTCGCCGAGCGTGGAGATCGGGCGGACCCGGCCGGACTCGAAGGCCGACGCCGACGGGGCGGCCTCGAACTCCAGGTCGACGCTGCCCGGACGGCGCAGCTCGCGGCCCTCGGGCAACGGCGTGCGACGGCGGCCGTCCGCGTCGTACCGGTCGGGGTGCAGGGCGACGTTGCCGAGCACGGTCGCCGGGGTGTCGCGGGTGACCTGGGCGCGCAGCGCCCGGCGGGTGTCCCGCAGGGGTACGGCGGACCGGGCTGCCGGGGCCGCCGGCCGACCGGCGCGTCGTCGGCTCGGGCGCGTCCTCGAGCTCGTCCTCGGCGTCCTCGTCGCCTCGGCGTCCACGTCGTGGCCGCGGCCCTTGGCGACCCGGGAGACGACCGTCCCCAGCCCCCCGAGCAGGCTGCGGCGCGCGGGGCGGTCCTCGTCTCGCTCTCCGGGGTCTCGACAGGCTCGTCGACCCGGGCGGCTCGACGCGGACGCCGGCGCGCGACGCCGGCGCCACGTCGACGACCGGCGCCGGCTCGACGCCGGCGCCGGCGTCGGCGCGGCTCCGGCGCGCCGGCTCGCGGTCGGCCGGCTCCGGTGCCGGCTCGGGGGCGGTCACGACGACCACGTCGGCGCGGCCCTGCGCGAGCGCGGCGAGACCGTCGGCGAGCTCCTGGCCGTGCGCGGAGAACCGCGTCGTGAGCCCCATCGGGACGGCCAGCGCGGCGCCGTACAGCTTCTGGTTCAGCGCGGCGGCCCGCGGCCGCGGGCGTCCAGGCCGTCGAGGGCCCGGGACAGGCTGTGCGGCGCGAACATCAGCCGGCCGTCCTGGAGCAGCCCCCGGCGCGGCTGCACCACGACCCGGTCGACGGCGTCCCAGGGCAGTCCGCGCCACTGGTTGCCCAGCCGGATCCGCACGCCGAGGTCGTCGGCGACGAGCAGCGGGGTGCGGGCGTCGACGAGGTTCGCGAGGTACAGCGCCGCGATGGCCGCCATCACCAGGCACAGCGCCCAGTCCAGCGGGGCGCCGGACGGGTGGCGCGCCACAGGTAGGCGATCGCGATCGCCGAGGCGCCGGCCCCGACCAGGGCGGCCAGGCCGGCGTTGCGGCGTACGACGACCGGGGCGCCGGCCGCGGCGGTGTCGTCGTGGCGGTGCTCCCGGTGGCGGGCCGTCGAGGTCGGTGGGCTGGTGCATGGCTGCGCTCACTGTTCCCCCTGCAAGGTGGCGATCACGGCGTCGAGGTCGTCGGGCTTGATGAGCACGTCGCGGGCCTTCGAGCCTTCGCTCGGCCCGACCACGCCCCGGCTCTCGAGGATGTCCATCAGCCGGCCCGCCTTGGCGAAGCCGACCCGGAGCTTGCGCTGCAGCATCGAGGTGGACCCGAACTGCGTGGAGACGACCAGCTCGATCGCCTGCACCACCAGGTCGAGGTCGTCGCCGATGTCGTCGTCGAGGTCCCGCTTGGCGGCCGCCGGGGCGGTGACGTCCTCGCGGTACGTCGGCTGCAGCTGGTGCTTGCAGTGCGCGACGACCTGGTGGACCTCGGCCTCGGTGACCCAGGAGCCCTGCACGCGCACCGGCTTGCCGGCGCCCATCGGCAGGAACAGCCCGTCACCCTGGCCGACCAGCTTCTCGGCGCCCGGCTGGTCGAGGATGACCCGCGAGTCGGCGAGCGACGACGTCGCGAACGCCAGCCGCGAGGGCACGTTGGCCTTGATCAGACCGGTCACCACGTCGACCGAGGGCCGCTGCGTGGCGAGGATCAGGTGGATGCCGGCGGCCCGCGCCAGCTGGGTGATCCGGACGACGGCGTCCTCGACGTCGCGCGGGGCCACCATCATCAGGTCGGCGAGCTCGTCGACGACCACCAGCAGGTACGGGTACGGCGCCAGCACCCGCTCGCTGCCCGGCGGCACCTTGACCTTGCCGGCCCGGACCGCCTTGTTGAAGTCGTCGACGTGCCGGAACCCGAAGGCCGCGAGGTCGTCGTAGCGCATGTCCATCTCGCGCACGACCCAGTCCAGCGCCTCGGCGGCCTTCTTCGGGTTGGTGATGATCGGCGTGATCAGGTGCGGCACGCCCTCGTAGATGTTCAGCTCGACCCGCTTGGGGTCGACCAGGATCATCCGCACCTCGTCGGGCGTCGAGCGCATCAGGATCGAGGTGATCATCGAGTTCACGAACGACGACTTGCCGGAGCCGGTCGCGCCGGCGACCAGCAGGTGCGGCATCTTCGACATGTTCGCGACGACGAAGCCGCCCTCGACGTCCTTGCCGAGCCCGACGATCATCGGGTGGTGGTCGTTGCGGGCGTTGCCCGAGCGGAGCACGTCGCCGAGGGAGACGATCTCCTTGTCGGTGTTCGGGATCTCGATGCCGATCGCGGACTTGCCGGGGATCGGGGACAGGATCCGGACGTCGGCGGACGCCACGGCGTAGGCGATGTTCTTGCCGAGCGCGGTGACCTTCTCCACCTTGACCGCGGGGCCGAGCTCGACCTCGTAGCGGGTGACCGTCGGGCCACGGGTGTAGCCGGTGACCTGGGCGTCGATGTCGAACTGCTCGAGCACCTCGGTGAGCCGGGCGACGACCGCGTCGGAGGCCTGGGACCGCGCCTTGTGCACCGAGCCGGGCTTGAGCATCTCGTTGGCCGGCAGCGAGTAGGTGATGTCGCCGGACAGCGCGAGCTGCTCGACGCGGGCCGGCAGCGGGGTGTGCGGCGGCGGCCTCGAGCTTCTCGTCGGCGGGCGCCTCGGCCTGCTCGGGCGACCCTCGACGGGCGCCTTGCCCTTGCGGCGGCTGAACGCGCGGTCCTCGAGCACCGGGGTGTCGTAGGGCTGGTCGCCCAGGTCCGGGTCGACCTCGTCGGCGTCGCCATCGAGCCCACGCGGCGGCGGGGACGGCGCGCTTGAGCGGCGCGGTCTCCTCCTCGGCGGGGAGCTCGGGCTCGGGCGCCGTACGCCCCAGGAGCCTGTCGCGCAGCTCGCGCGAGCCGGACGGGCACCTGGTAGACCGGCGTGCCGGTGATGACCAGGACGCCGAAGACCGCGAGCAGCACCAGCAGCGGTACGACGACCAGGGTGCTGCGCAGCAGGTCCATGAACAGCGACGAGATCACGAAGCCGATGGCGCCGCCGGCCTGCTGGAGGTCCTCGGTGTCCCCGCGCTGCGGACGCGGCATGCCGTTGGCGATGTGCACCAGGCCGAGCACGCCGAACAGCAGCGCCGCCCAGCCGATGATCTGCCGGCCGGCGGGGCCGTTGCTCTCGGGGTTGCGCAGGTTGCGCCAGGCGACGAAGCACAGCAGCAGCGGGACGAACCAGCCGAGCAGGCCGACCGAGCCGTTGACGACGGTGCGCATGCCGTCCCCGACGCCGCCGGGGAGCTGCCACCAGACGGCGGCGGCCACCACGACCGCCGCGCCGATCAGGAACAGCCCGGCCCCGTCGCGCCGGTGCTCGGGCTCGAGCTCCCGGGCGGTGTGCCCGACCTTGCGGACGGTGGCGCCCAGGACGTGGGCGACGCCGAGCCAGACCGCGGCGACGCCACGCCCGAGGGCGAGTCCGAGCGCAGCAATGGGGCCAGTGCCGTTGCGGACGGCTCGCGGTGCGGGGCGCTTCGACTTCGCAGTCGACCGACCCTTCGGCTGCGGGCTTGCTACGGGACTGGCTGCCGGACGACCGGGTCGAGGATCCGGACGCCTTCGAGCCGGCTCGTGCAGCCGGCTTGGAGGTGCCCTTGTTCCGCGACGCCGGTGGGGAAGACGTACGGGTCGCCATGGTCGTGAATCTACACAGGTGCCACACCAGTCCCAGGCCTCACACGCCGGGTCGGGGCGCCCCAACTTGGGCGGTGCACGAGCGCCGGCCGATCGCCGGTAGCGTGAGCCCATGAGCCACCCACACCTGGAACTGTCGGCGCCGCCGAAGCTGGCCAAGAACGGCCTGCGCGTCGTCGCCCTGGGCGGGCTGGGCGAGATCGGCCGCAACATGACCGTCTTCGAGCACGCCGGCCGGCTGCTGATCGTCGACTGCGGCGTGCTGTTCCCCGAGGAGCACCAGCCCGGCATCGACGTGATCCTCCCCGACTTCACCTGGATCCGGGACCGGCTCGACAAGATCGACGCCCTGGTGCTCACCCACGGGCACGAGGACCACATCGGCGGGGTGCCCTACCTGCTGCGCGAGCGCGCGGACATCCCCGTCGTCGGCTCGAAGCTGACGCTGGCGCTGATCGACGCCAAGCTCAAGGAGCACCAGATCCGGCCGCAAGCTGGTGGAGGTCGCCGAGGGCGACCAGCGCACGTTCGGCCCGTTCGACCTGGAGTTCCTCGCGGTCAACCACTCGATCCCGGACGGCCTCGCCGTCGCGATCCGCACCGACGGCCGGCCTGGTGCTGCACACCGGCGACTTCAAGATGGACCAGTTCCCGCTGGACGGCCGGATCACCGACCTGCGCGGCTTCGCCCGGCTCGGCGAGGCCGGCGTCGACCTGTTCCTGACCGACTCCACCAACGCCGAGGTCCCCGGCTTCACCACCGCCGAGCGCGACCTCGCCCCGGCCATCGAGACGGTCTTCCGCACCGCTCCGCGCCGGGTCATCGTCTCCAGCTTCGCCAGCCACGTGCACCGCATCCAGCAGGTCCTCGACGCCGCCCACGCGCACGGCCGCAAGGTCGCCTTCGTCGGCCGCTCGATGGTCCGCAACATGGGCGTGGCCCAGGACCTCGGCTACCTCAAGGTGCCCGACAACCTCATCGTGCCGCTCAAGCAGCTCGAGCGGATGGCCGCCGAACAAGGTCGCCCTGGTCTGCACCGGGTCCCAGGGCGAGCCGATGGCCGCGCTGTCCCGGATGGCCAACCGCGACCACGTGATCCGGGTCGGCGAGGGCGACACCGTGCTGATGGCCAGCTCGGTGATCCCCGGCAACGAGAACGCCATCTCCAACGTCATCAACGGCCTGACCCGCTGGGGCGCCCACGTCGTGCACAAGGGCAACGCGAAGGTGCACGTCTCCGGCCACGCCAGCGCCGGCGAGCTCGTCTACTGCTACAACATCGTGCGGCCCTCCAACGTGATGCCGGTGCACGGCGAGTGGCGGCACCTGCGCGCCAACGCCGACCTGGCGATCACGACCGGTGTCCCGGCCGCGCAACGTCGTCATCGCCGAGGACGGCGTCGTCGTCGACCTCGTCGACGGTCACGCCAAGATCACCGGCAAGGTGCCCGCCGGCAACGTGTACGTCGACGGCAGCGAGGTCGGCGGCGCCACCGAGGCCACGCTCCAGGACCGCCGCACGCTCGCCGAGGAGGGTGTCGTCACGGTGCTCGCGATCGTCGACGCCGACACCGGCAAGCTGGCCGACCGGCCGGACTTCCTGGTCCGCGGCTTCGTGCACGACGAGCACACCTTCGACGCCGCGGTGCCGGTCGTCGAGAAGACCCTCGCGCATGCCGCCGCCGAGGGGATCGGCGACGCCCACCAGCTCGAGCAGATGCTCGGCCGCGACATCGGCCGGTGGGCGGAGCGGAAGTTCCGTCGCAGTCCCGCTGATCATCCCGATCGTGATCGACGCCTGACCGAACGGTCCGTTTCGCCGCATCCGGCTTCGTCCGTCGTCCGGTGCGCCAAGATCGTCCCCGTGATCCTCTCGGTCGCGGCCGCGCCGTGATGGGCCTGGCGCTCGACGGCAAGGTGGAGGACGCCCTGCGCGCTGGCCGAGCGCGGCCCTCCTCGACGGCACCGGCGCCTCACCCTCCGAGCAGGCCGCGCTCTGGTACGCCATCGCGGTCGTCCGGCACGTCCGACGGCTCGATGCGGCGGCGTGCTCGCCGCCTGCCGAGCGGTGCGTGGCGCTGGCCGTCGAGGTCCGACAACGCCGGCTGGGCGTCCAACGGGCTGTCGGTGCGCGCGCTGGCCCTCGCCCGGCAGGGCCGCATGGAGCCGGCGCTGCTCGACCTGGCCCGCGCCGAGGCCGAGCTCGCCGCCACGAGGACCCCGGGCTCCGCTGCTGGGCGCACACCGGGCTCGGCTACAGCTACCTCGAGCTCCGGCTCTACGAGCTCGCCCAGCCCCACCTCGAGGCCGCCCAGGAGCTCGACGCCAGCCCGATCCCGCTCGCCGAGGCGCCGGTCATCGACCTGATGAACCTCGTCGAGCTGCACCTCCGCTGGGCCGACGAGCTCGAGCGGGTGCATCCCGTACGAGCGGCTCGCGACGAGGACGTCGAGACCCACCGCAAGACGGGCCACGACTACGCCGAGCGGGCACTCGCCGTCGGCGAAGGAGGTCGGGCAACCTCGCTGTCGTCGCCACCTGCCGGGCCATGGAGCTCTGCCCTCGCCCCCGCGCGTCTCCGCCGGCGACTCGCTGACCGAGCTCCGCGAGGCGTTCGCCGAGCGACCGCCCGCGGACTACCAGGGCAGCCGCGCGGTCGCCGGCAGCGCACTGGCCCGGGTCGCTGTGGTCGCATGGGCAAGCGCGACGAGGCCGTCGACGTCGCCCGGGAGGCGGCGTCGCTCTACGCCAGAGCGCCGGCGACTGGCAGGTCTCGGCGAGCGCCCAGTGGCTGCTGGTCGAGATGGAGGCGCAGTCGGGCGTCCCGGGCGCCGCCACCGGACGGGCGTACGCCGGCCTGCTCTCCCGCGTGCTGTGGCAGCAGCGGCTCTGCGACCCTGCAGGGCGCGCAGGCCGCCCTCCAGCTCGAGCGGGTGCACCGCGACAAGGAGATCGCGCAGCGGGCCGCCAGCGAGGACCCGCTCGACCGGGGTCGGCAACCGCCGCGCGCTCGACGACGCCTGCGCTCGCTGCAGGCCGACGGCCGCGGTGAACCAGGTCGCCGGCCAGGCGACGGTAACCCGGTGAGCCTGCTGGTCGTCGACCTCAACGACTTCAAGCGGATCAACGACACCTACGGCCACCTGGTCGGCGACGAGGTGCTGCGCGCGGTCGCCATGGCGATCCGCGGCGTCGCCCGCGTCCGACGACGTGGTCGCCCGGCTCGGCGGCGACGAGTTCGTGATCCTGGCCCGTGGCGCCGACGAGAGGCCGGCGCCCGGCTGGCCGAGCCGGGTCACCGACGCCGTCGACGCGCTCTCGGTCGGCACCCGCGACGGCGCGATCACGCTCAGCGCCAGCGTCGGCGTCGCGACCGCCAGCTCGGGCGCGAGGCCGCGCTCGCTGCTGGCCGAGGCCGACGAGGCGATGTACGCCGTCAAGGGCTCGTCGCCGCACCGCGCTGACCCGCCGGTGGCTCAGGCCTCGACGACCACCGGGATGATCATCGGGCGGCGGCGGTGCTTGTTGGTCACCCAGCGGCCGACGACCCGGCGGATCGTCTGCTGCAGCTGGTAGGTGTCGTCGACGCCCTCGCGCGCGGCGGCGTCGAGCGCGTCGACGATCGCCGGCTTGATCTCGTCGAAGGCGCGAGTCGTCCTCGACGAAGCCGCGGGCGTGGATCTCCGGGCCGCCGGAGACCTTGCCGGTCACCGAGTCGACCACCACGATCGACCGAGATGAAGCCCTCCTCGCCGAGGATCCGGCGGTCCTTGAGCGAGGACTCGGTGATGTCGCCGACCGACGAGCCGTCGACGAAGACGTAGCCGCAGTCGACCTTGCCGACGACCTTCGGCCTTGCCGTCGACCAGGTCGACGACGACGCCGTCCTCGGCGAGCACGACCTGGTCGGCGGGCACGCCGGTGCGGCGGGCCAGCTCGGCGTTGGCGCGCAGGTGCCGGATCTCGCCGTGGATCGGCATCACGTTGCTGGGCCGGACGATGTTGTAGCAGTAGAGCAGCTCGCCGGCCGAGGCGTGGCCCGGAGACGTGCACCAGCGCGTTGCCCTTGTGCACGACGTTGGCGCCCCACCGCGACAGCCCGTTGATCACCCGGTAGACGGCGTTCTCGTTGCCGGGGATCAGCGAGCAGGCGAGGACGACGGTGTCGCCCTCCTCGATGTGCACGAAGTTGTGGTTGCGCTGCGCGATCCGCGACAGCGCCGAGAGCGGCTCGCCCTGGGAGCCGGTCGAGATCAGCACGGTCCGCTCGGGCGGGTAGTCCGCGAGCTCCTTGGCGTCGACCAGCGTGTTCGGCGGCACGTTGAGGTAGCCGAGCTCGCGGGCGATCGCCCATGTTGCGGACCATCGAGCGGCCGACGTACGCGACCTTGCGGCCGTGCGCGACCGCGGCGTCCATCACCTGCTGCACGCGGTGGATGTGGGAGGCGAAGCAGGCCACGATGATCCGCTGGTCGCGGCTGGTGTGGAAGACCCGGTCGAGCACCGGGCCGATCTCCACCTCGGAGGTGGTGAAGCCCGGGCACCTCGGCGTTGGTGGAGTCGACCATGAACAGGTCGACGCCCTCCTCGCCGAGCCGGGCGAACGCCCGCAGGTCGGTGATCCGGCCGTCGAGCGGCAGCTGGTCCATCTTGAAGTCGCCGGTGTGCAGCACGGTGCCGGCGCCGGTGCGGATCGCGACCGCGAGCGCGTCGGGGATCGAGTGGTTGACCGCGACGAACTCGAGGTCGAACGGCCCGAACTCGATCGTGTCGCCCTCCGTGACGACGTGCTGCACGGTCTCCTTGAGCCGGTGCTCGCGCAGCTTGGAGGTCGAGCAGCGCCAGCGTCAGCTGCGAGCCGACGAGCGGGATGTCGCCGCGCTCGCGCAGGAGGTACGGCGTCGCGCCGATGTGGTCCTCGTGGCCGTGCGTCAGCACCAGCGCCTCGACCTGGTCGAGCCGGTCCCGGATCGGGTCGAAGTCGGGCAGGATCAGGTCGACGCCGGGGTGGTGGTCCTCGGGGAACAGCACGCCGCAGTCGACGATGAGCAGCCGGCCGTCGTACTCGAAGACGGTCATGTTGCGGCCGACCTCGCCGAGCCCGCCGAGCGGGATGACCCGCAGGCCGCTCTTGCGGCAGCGGGCCGGGGGCGGACGAGCTCGGGGTGCGGATGGCTCATGCAGTGCCTTCGGTGAGGAGCCCGGCGCGGCCGAGCCCGTCGCGCAGGTGGTCGACGAGTCCTCGTCGGCGGGCACGAGCGGCAGCCGCGACGGTGCGGTGTGGGCAGCACGCCGAGCAGCTGCAGCGCCGCCTTCGCGGTCATCGCGCCCTGGCGCGGTGGTCATGATCGCCTCGACGACCGGGACGCAGCTCGCGGTAGATCGCGAGCGCGCTCGGCGAGGTCGCCGGCGGTCGACGGCGGCGACCATCGCGGCGTACTCGCTCGCCGGCGACGTGGCCGACGACGGAGACGATGCCGCAGCCGCCGTGGGTCGAGCCAGCCGAGGTTGAGCACGTCGTCGCCGGAGTAGAACGCAGCCCGGTCTCGTGCATGATCCGCACGCCGCGGTACAGGTCGCCGACGGCGTCCTTGACCGCGACGATCCGGTCGTTGGCGGCGACGCGCGCGGTAGGTCTCGTCGGCGATCGTGATGCCGGTGCGGCCGGGGATGTCGTAGAGCATCACCGGCAGGTCCGCTGGCCGTCGGCGACCGCCTCGAAGTGCGCGGCACGCCCGCCTGGCGTGGGCTTGTTGTAGTACGGCGTCACGAGCAGCACCCCGTCGGCGCCGACCTTCTCGGCCTGCGCGGCCAGCTCGACGGAGTGCGCGGTGTTGTTGGTGCCGACGCCGGCGACGACCGTGGCCCGGTCGCCGACGGCCTCGACGACGGCCGCAGGATCGGCCGTCCTCCTCGGTGCGTCGTGGTCGGCGACTCCCCCGTCGTGCCGGACACGACGACGCCGTCGTGGCCGTGGTCGACGAGGTGCTCGGCGACCCGGGCGGTGCCCTCGAGGTCGACGGACCCGTCGTCGTGGAAGGCGGTGACCATCGCGGTCAGCACCCGCCCGAACGGGGCGGGCGGGAGGGTGCCGGACGTCATGGCCTCAGGCTATCGGTTCCGCGGCCCGACGTCGGCGCGAGGCGACTCGCCGGAATGGCCGCTTACGGGTCTGGCCAGTGCCGGTGCCCGGCCTAGCCTGCGAGAGGCGACGTCGTCCGGACCGACCCCTGGAGGCCATCATGACCGACCGCACTCCGCGCCACAACGGCTCGCGGCCGAGTTCTTCGGCACCTTCTGGCTGGTGCTTCGGCGGCTGTGGCGCGCCGTGCTGGCGTCAGGGGTCCCCGGACGTCGGCATCGGCTACCTCGGCGTCGCGCCTTCGCCTTCGGCCTGACCGTGCTCGACCGATGGCCTACGCCGTCGGCCACGTCAGCGGCGGCCACTTCAACCCCGCGGTGACGCTCGGGCTGGCGACCGTCGACGACGCTTCGCCTGGCGCGACGTGCCCGGCTACGTCGTCGACCCAGGTGGTCGCCGGGCCGTGGCCGCGACCGTGCTGTTCGTCATCGCGAACGGCAAGCAGGGCTTCAGCGCGTCGAGTCGGGCTTCGCGACCAACGGGTACGGCGACCGCTCACCCGGCGGCTACTCCGCTGCTGGCCGGTCGTCGTCGTGGAGGTCGTGCTGACCGCGTTCTTCCTCTACGTGATCCTCGGCGCCACCGACACCCGGGCCCCGAAGGGCTTCGCTCCGCTGGCCATCGGCCTCGTCGTTGACGCTGATCCACCTCGTCGTCGATCCCGGTCAGCAACACCTCGGTCAACCCCGCCCGCTCGACCGGCCCGGCGCTGTTCGCCGGCGGCGAGGCGCTCGGCCAGCTGTGGGTGTTCTGGCTCGCGCCGCTCGTCGGCGGCCTGGTCGCGGGGGCGTCCTACGTCGCGCTCTTCGGCAAGGCGGCCGAGGCCGTGCCGCTCCCGGAGGCGACCGAGGCCTGAGGGTCAGCCGCGCGTTCCCACCAGACGAAGTCGAAGCCGTCGTGCGGCTCGCGGTCGGTCTCGCCGCCACTCGGCGCGGTCCCAGTCGGGGTAGTGCGTGTCCCCCTCGGCGAGAGGTGCACCTCGGTGAGCACCTGGTGGGTGGCCAGCGGCATCGCCGCCGCGTAGATCTGCGCGCCGCCGATCGACCATCACGTCTCCGTCGAAGTCCTGGGCGCAGCTCGATCGCCTCCTCGACGCTCGGCGCCACGAAGACACCCTCCCCGTGCCAGTCCGGTCGCGGGTGACCACGACGTTGGTGCGGTAGGGCAGCGGGTGGCCGATCCCCTCGTACGTCGTGCGGCCCATCACGACGGTGTTGCCCGCGGGTCGTCGCCCGGAAGTGCGTGAGGTCCTCGGAGATGCGCCAGGGGATGTCGCCGCCGAGCCCGATCACGCCGTTCTCGGCCACGGCCGCCACCATCACGACCTTCTTCGCGTCGGGTGGTCGGTCATACGGCGATCGGGGCCTTGATCCCGGGGTGCGGGTCGTAGCCCTCGACGGAGATGTGCTCGAGGTCGAACGCGTCGAGCTCGGTGACCGACGGGTCGAGGCGCAGCGTCGGCAGCGGCCGCGGCTCGCGGGTGAGCTGGAGCCGGGCCTGGTCGAGGTGGTTGCTGTAGAGGTGCGCGTCTCCGAGCGTGTGCACGAAGTCGCCGGGCTCGAGGCCGGTGACCTGCGCGACCATCGCGGTCAGCAGGGCGTACGACGCGATGTTGAACGGCACGCCGAGGAACACGTCGGCGGAGCGCTGGTAGAGCTGGCAGGACAGCCGCCCGTCCGCCACGTAGAACTGGAACATCGTGTGGCAGGGCGCGAGCGCCATCTGCGGGATGTCCGCGACGTTCCACGCGCTCGACGATGTGCCGGCGGGAGTCCGGGTCCCGCCGGATCGCCTCGACCACCTGGGCGATCTGGTCGACGTGCCGGCCGTCGGGGGTCGGCCACGACCGCCACTGGTAGCCGTAGACCGGGCCCGAGGTCGCCGTTGTCGTCGGCCCACTCGTCCCAGATCGAGACGCCGCGGTCCTGGAGCCACTTGACGTTGGTGTCACCCCGCAGGAACCACAGCAGCTCGGCGAACACCGACCGGGTGTGCACCTTCTTGGTGGTCACGAGCGGGAACCCCTCGGCGAGGTCGAACCGCATCTGGTGGCCGAAGACGCTGCGGGTGCCGGTGCCGGTGCGGTCGCCCTTCACCGCCCCGTCGTCGAGGATCCGCTGGAGGAGGTCGAGGTACTGCTGCACGACGTCAGCCTAGCGGCGGGAACCCCCACGACCGCTCGCGACTCGTCGAGGTCGATGGAAGCGTGGTCACGAGGGTGCGGTCGGTCGCACCGGTGCCTCCACCCCGCCGGACACGTGCGAGTCGGGCGCCGGCGGTGGTCCGTCGCCGGCCGCTCGCTCGCGTGCCGGTGCACGCCTCACCGCCGCCAGGGTCTGGAGGCAGAGCATCCGCGTCCTCGGACGAGGGGGCCTTGAGGCGTGTGGCGCGCCGCGCGGATGATCGCGCTGCCACCGGCCGCGGTGCTCGCGTCCGGCGACGTCCAGCTGCACCTCGCCCTCGAGCGGTCGACCGTCTCGTCCACCCCGGGGTCCTGGTGGAGCGGGTAACCTTGCCTGCGTCGGGCGTCCTCGAACAGCAGGTAGGCGCCGCCCGGCTCGGCCTCGTTCGCCAGCCAGGTGTGCACGCCTCCCCCGGAGAACCAGCGACGCTCACCCGGCCCGTGCTCCCGCACCGTGGTCTTCAGCGTCTCATCGTGGCCTCGAGCACGTTCATGGGACTCTGTCCCATGACGGCACTAGGATACCGTGACGGCATGTCAACGGCGTACGAGCGTCCGGGCGGACCCGCCAGAAGCAACGAACCCGCCAGGCGCTGGTCGCCGCGGCCCGCGACCTGGTCGCCCGCGGAGGCGCAGCACCTACCGTCGAGGAGGCCGCCACCGCGGCCTCGGTGTCGCGTACGACGGCCTGCGCGCTTCCCTCACGCGAGTAGGCCCTCCTCGGGCGGCGCACCCGGAGACCGCGCACGACCGATCCCGACTTCGCCGACGACGTACCCGGAGGCTGAATGCTCGGTGCCGACAGTCTCGGTGATCGTCGACCGAGCCGCAGCAGCGCCGATGCTCGGCTTCCCTGGACCCGGTCCCGTCGAGCGATGCGCTGCTGCTGACGCAGGACCGAGCGGTCGGCCGGTTCGGTAGGCCCTCGCCGGCGGCGCCGCGCTCGTGCTCGCCTACGTACACCGGCCGCGGTCGCGTACGCAGTGGGGTCGAGCATCGGGTCCCTGATGGGCCACCGACGTGACGGCTTCCCGCCCGAGGCCACCACGGAAGCTGTGACGACCCGCGCGCTGCGACGCCGAACGGCCTACTTGAGCAGGCTGACGCCGCGCGCGATCGCGAGCACCGACAGCATCAGCGCCGTGACCGACTCCGCGGCCATCAGCAGCTTCGCCCGAGGTGAGAGCGGCATCGTGTCGGTCGGGCTGAACGCCGAGGAGTTGGTCACCGAGACGTAGAGGTAGTCGACGAACCCGGGCGTCCAACCGGTCACCGCCGACGACCTTGCCGCGACCTCCTTGATCGCGTCGTGGTCCTCGTCCTGCGGGAACCGGAAGTCCGCCACCGGCAGCTCCTGCTCGAGGGCGAGCCCGCGCCGCACCGGGCCGCCCCGGTCGAGCTCCCAGAAGAGCAGCGCGAACATCAGGATGTCGGTGAGCCACACCTGGCCGGCCGCGACCAGCAGCGCCTCGCCCTGGTGGACCCCGCCGGAGACCATCTCGTCGACCAGAAGCACCAGCGAGGAGATGTTTGCGGCCGCGATCAGCAGCACCAGGCCGAGCGCCAGGACCCGCAGCACCCGGTTCTCACGTGTCATCCGGCGCGGGTTGGCGACGACCAGCGGGACGAACAGTGCGACCTCGAGGCCGACCACGAACCAGCGGGGTGCAACGACGAGGTTGTTCGGCAGGAAGACGTAGAGCGCGATCGCGGCGACCACGGCGACGGCCGCGGGCAGCCGCGCCTCGCCCACCTTGGGCGTGCTCTGCCTCTGGCGGGCGGTGCTCACGACTTGGTTATACGGGACCGCACCGTCGGCGCCGTCGCGCCACGCGGCGGGTCAGGCGGCCTCGAGGATCGCCTTCAGGAGTGCGAGGTCCGCCGTCGTGGCGCGCCTGACCTGTCGGGCCATCAGCGGCGCCGCCAGGCCGGCGAAACCCGAGGGGCTTCCTGCGTTGCGCAGCACCATCCGAGTCTCACCCCCGCCCGTGGGCGACCAGCTGTAGGTGGTCTCCATCGGGAACGGCCCCTGCGCGGTGCGCATGACCAGACGCTCACCCGGCACGAGCTCGACGACCTCGTAGGTGTAGGCGAGGCGACGCCCCAGGAACTGCGCCACGAAGGCGAGCCGGGACCCGACAGCCAGGGGCGGCGGCGTCTCCCACTCGACCGAGCGGATGTTGGCGTACCACTGCGGTGCGTTCGAGGGGTCGCCCGCGAAGGCGGCCACCTCGTCGACCCGCCGAGCGATGACGGTCTCGACGACGACGTCGACTGCCATCAGGCGTCGTAGTCCAGGACGACCCGGTCGGAGGTGGGGTGCGACTGGCAGGTGAGCACGTAGCCGCGCTCGACCTCCTCGGGCTCCAGCGCCCAGTTGGTGTCCATCTCGACGGTGCCCTCGAGCACCTTGGCGCGGCAGGTGCCGCAGACCCCGCCCTTGCACGCGAACGGCGCGTCGGCGCGGACCTGGAGGGCCGCGTCGAGGACGGCCGGGCCGTCGGTCGGCAGCGTGAACGTCGAGGTCCGGCCGTCGAGGGTGATCGTCACCTTCGCCCCCTCGGCGTCGGTCGTCTCGACCGGCGTACGACGGACGGGCGGACCCGCCTCGACGTGGAACACCTCGGCGTGGATCGACCGCTTGGGGACGCCCTCCTTGACCAGCAGCTTGCGCAGGTCGGAGACCATCTCGAACGGTCCGCACAGGAACCACTCGTCGACGGTGTCGGGGGGCAGCAGCCCGTCGAGGATCCGGCCCATCCGGTCGGCGTCGAGGCGGCCGGAGAACAGCTCGACCTCCTGCGGCTCGCGGGACAGCACGTGCAGCAGCTGGAACCGGTCGGGGTGGCTGTCCTTGAGGTCCTCGACCTCCTCGAGGAACATCACCGACTTGTGGGTGCGGTTGGCGTAGAGGAGCGTCACCGACGAGAGCGGCTCGGCCTCGAGCGTGCTCGCGACGATCGACAGGATCGGCGTGATGCCGGAGCCGGCCGCGATGCACACGTAGTGCTTGCGGTTCGCCGGGTCGAGCTCGGTGAAGAACCGCCCCGTCGGGGTCATCACGTCGAGCACGTCGCCGACCCTGAGCACGTCGAGCGCGTGCTCGGAGAACGCCCCGCCGGGCAGCCGCTTGACCGCGACGCGGAGCACCCCGGACGACGCAGGCGAGCAGATCGAGTAGTTCCGGCGTACGTCGTCGCCCGCGAGCTCGGTGCGGACGGTGAGGTGCTGGCCGTGGCCGAAGGCGTAGTCGTCGCGCAGGTCCTCGGGCACGTCGAACGTGATCGCGACCGAGTCCTCGGTGAGCGGCTCGATCGACGCGACCGCCAACGAGTGGAAGACCGCGTGCGAGGCGCTCACTCGGGGTCCCCGCGAAGGCGTGAACGGAGTGAGCGAAGCGAGCGCAGAGAGCGGCTTCGTGGGGTGATCATCAGATGGCCTTGAAGTGGTCGAAGGGCTCCCGGCAGGCGTTGCACACCCACAGCGACTTGCACGCCGTGGAGCCGAAGCGGGACAGCTCGCGGGTGTCCGGCGAACCGCACTGCGGGCAGCGCAGGGTCAACGTGAGGGCCACCCGGCGAGCATCGCGTGGCTGCGGCGGGACGATGCCGTACTCCAGCAGCTTGCGCTTGCCCTCGTCGCTCATCCAGTCGGTGGTCCAGGCGGGCGAGAGCACGAACTCGACGCGCACGTCGTCGCGGCCGGCGTCGTGGAACGCGGCCAGGATGTCGTCGCGGATGGAGTCCATCGCGGGACAGCCGGAGTACGTCGGCGTGATGGTCACCGTGACCCCGTCGCCCTGCTCGCCCCGGTCGTCGACGGAGCGCAGGATGCCGAGGTCCTCGATCGTCAGCACCGGCACCTCGGGGTCGAGCACCGACGCGGCGATGTCCCAGCCGCCGTCCGGGCGGCCGTCCGGGTGGCCGTCACCATGTCGCCCCCGGGTGCTCGCGGGCCAGACCCTGCATCTCGGTGAGCAGCGGTCCCAACGCGTCGGTGTGCACACCCCGGCGCCCACCACCCTCGGCCGGGGCCACGTCGGGCACGGTGAGCGTGGCCTGGTCGAGCACGGCGTCGATCCGCTGGTCGAACGCCGGCCGCAGCGTCGACGGGTCGACGGCCACCCCGTCCGTGACGAGCCGCGGGTCGACGTACGAGCCGTCGAACAGCTCGGCGACGAACGGCCACTCGGCGTCGAGGCCGGCCTGCATCCGGACGTGGGACTCGTCGGTGCCGTCGCCGAGGCGCAGCACCCACATCGTGGCGTGGTCCCGGTGGTAGTCGACCTCCTTGACCGCCTTGGCCGCGACCGCAGCCAGGGTCTCGTCGGACGAGTCCTGGAGCCGGTCGTAGAGCTCGCAGAGGTACGTCGACAGCACCAGCAGCCGGGCCATGGCCACCCCGAAGTCCCCGCGCTCGCGCTCGACGAGGTGCACGTTGCGGAAGTCCGCGGCGTCGCGGAGGTAGGCCAGGTCGTCCTCGCTGCGCGCCGGGTCCTCGAGCGAGCCGGCGTAGGTCAGCAGCGAGCGGGCCTGACCGAGCAGGTCGAGAGCGATGTTGCCGAGCGCGACGTCCTCCTCGATCTGCGGGGACGTCGCGATCCACTCCCCCATCCGCTGGGCGGAGACGAGCGCGTCGTCGGCCAGCGAGAGCACGTAGTCCTGGAGGCTCACAGGTGCTCGACCCCTTCGGGGATGTCGTAGAACGTGGGGTGCCGGTAGATCTTGTCGCCGGCCGGGTCGAAGAAGGAGTCCTTCTCCTCGGGGCTCGACGCGGTGATGTCCGTCGCCGCCACCACCCAGAGCGAGACGCCCTCCTGGCGGCGCGTGTAGATGTCCCGCGCGTTGCGCAGCGCCATCTCGGCGTCCGGGGCGTGCAGCGACCCGACGTGCACGTGCGAGAGCCCGCGCCGCGACCGGACGAACACCTCGAACAGCGGCCAGTCCCTCCGGTCGCTCATGCGGCACCGACCGTACGACGCGCGTGCTTGTCGGCGTACGCGTTCGCGGCCTCCCGGGCCCAGGCACCCTCCTCGTGGGCGCCGCGCCGGTTGGCCATCCGCTCGGCGTTGCAGGGGCCGTTGCCCTTGATCACCTCGAACAGCTCGGTGAAGTCGATCTCGCCGAAGTCGTAGTGACCGCGCTCCTCGTTCCAGGCCAGGTCCGGGTCGGGCAGCGTCAGCCCGAGCGCCTCGGCCTGCGGGACGGTCATGTCCACGAACCGCTGGCGCAGGTCGTCGTTGGAGAAGCGCTTCACGCCCCAGGCCATCGACTTCTCGGAATGCGTCGACTCGGCGTCGTGCGGACCGAACATCATCAGGCTCGGCCACCACCAGCGGTTGACGGCGTCCTGGGCCATCGCGTGCTGCTCCGGCGTGCCGTGCGAGAGCGTGTGCAGCGCCTCGAAGCCCTGCCGCTGGTGGAAGGACTCCTCCTTGCACACCCGGATCATCGCGCGGGCGTAGGGCCCGAAGGAGCAGCGGCACAGCGGCACCTGGTTGACGATCGCGGCGCCGTCCACGAGCCAGCCGATGGTGCCGATGTCGGCCCAGGTCAGCGTCGGGTAGTTGAAGATCGAGGAGTACTTCTGCCGGCCGTCGTGGAGCTTGTCGAGGAGCTCGGACCGGTCGACGCCGAGGGTCTCCGCCGCGGCGTACAGGTAGAGCCCGTGGCCCGCCTCGTCCTGCACCTTGGCCATCAGGATCGCCTTGCGACGCAGGCTCGGCGCGCGGCCGATCCAGGCGCCCTCGGGCTGCATGCCGATGATCTCGGAGTGCGCGTGCTGGGCGATCTGGCGGATCAGCGAGGCCCGGTAGTCGTCCGGCATCACGTCGCGCGGCTCGATGCGACCGTCCTGGCCGACGATGCGCCAGAAGTCCTCCATCCCGGGCTCGATGGTGGCGGGAGCGGGCGGTGCGTCGGTGCCTGCTTCGGGCGGGACGAAGTCGTTGCCGTACATGCCCCCACCCTACCAGCCGGATGTGACACCCATGCCGCACATCTGCGCGCGCATCTGTCACACATCGCCGCCTGGGAGACTGGCGCCATGAGCCACGAGCACGCCGACGTCTCGGTCCGGGTCGCCTGGGCCGACGACGCCCCCGGGATCGCCAGGGTCCAGGTGCGCGCCTGGCGACAGGAGTACGCCGACGTGCTGCCCGCCGAGGTGCTCGACGGGCTCGACGAGGACCAGTTCGCGGCCGCCTGGCGGACCTCGCTGAACAAGCCGCAGGACGCCCGCAACCGCGTGCTGGTCGCCCTGGAGCGCAACACCGTTCGCGGCTTCGCGGTCACCGGCCCGACGCCCGACCCCGACGGCGACCCGATCGCGGACGGCGAGATCTCCGAGCTGACGGTCGACCCCGAGGAGACCCGGCACGGTCACGGCTCCCGCCTGGTCCAGGCCTGCGCGGACACGCTGCGCGCGGACAGGTTCACGACCGCCCTGGTCTGGCTGAACACGACCGACGACGCGCGGCGGGCGTTCCTCACCGACGCCGGCTGGGCCCCCGACGGGGCACACCGGGAGCTCGACCTGCACGGCGACGGCTCGGTCCGGGTCAAGCAGGTCCGGCTGCACACCGACCTGCGCGAGCCCGCCTGAGCCTGGGCACGCTGGTCGCCGGTCGGGACCGGACCGCTGTTGGCCAGGGTTTGGGAAACCACAGACTCGGGCAACCAATCGGGGGTGTGGTTCGTCTAACCAGGTGAACCGCAACCGGGGCTCGAGCCAAGGGCCCCATCGGATCACCTCCGAGGAGGGCTCATGCTGGGTCCGCTCCCCCCGCTCTACCGCTGGGTCGTCTGCATCCTCGCGCTGGTCGCCTGCATCGGTGCCGGGGCCTGGCTCGCGTTCACGCTCCCCGTCCCCCTGCTCGCGGCGGGCGGCGCCGGCATCGGTGCCGCGCTCGGGGTCGTCCTCGTGATCCTGGTGCTCCACGGCGGGCACGGCCACGCCCGCACCCGTCGCACCCGCTGAGGCAGTCCGTCCTTAGGCTGGGCCGGTGACGGCCGCGCGCATCTCGATCATCCGGGACGGGATCGCCGTGGGTGTGGCCACCGGCACCTACGGCATCTCCTTCGGCGCCATCTCGGTCGCGGCCGGGCTGTCGGTCCTCCAGACCTGCGCGCTGTCCCTGCTGGTGTTCACCGGCGCCTCGCAGTTCGCGCTCGTCGGGGTCGTCGCGTCCGGCGGGTCGCCGATCTCGGGAGCGCTGACCGCCCTGCTGCTCGGCAGCCGGAACACGCTCTACGGCCTGCGGCTCGCCCCGCTGCTCGACTGGCACGGGTCGCGGCGGGTGGCGGCAGCCCACCTGCTCATCGACGAGTCGACCGCGATGTCGGTGAACCGGGACAACACCGAGGACGCCCGCACCGGGTTCCTGTCCACGGGGCTGGCGGTCTTCGTGTTCTGGAACCTGGCGACGCTGGGCGGGGCGGTGGCCGGCACGGCGCTGGGCGACCCCAGCACCTACGGCCTCGACGCCGCCGTGGGTGCGGCGTTCCTTGCTCTGCTGTGGCCACGCCTCGACAGCACGCTGAACCGGGTCGTGGGCCTGCTCTCGATCACCCTCGCCCTGGGGCTGGTGCCGATCACCACGGCCGGCGTACCCGTTCTGGCGGCAGCGGCCATCGCCCTCCTCGCCGGCGTGCTCACCGGACGGCGCCGATGATCTGGGTCGCGGTGCTGGTGGCCGCGCTGGGCTGCTACCTGCTCAAGCTCGCGGGGCTGTCGGTGCCACCCGTCGTGCTCGAGCACCCACTCGTCGCGCGGGTGGCCGACCTGCTGCCGGTCGCCCTGCTGTCCGCCCTGATCGGCGTGCAGGTCTTCGGGTCCGGCCAGGAGGTCGTGATCGACGCACGCCTGGTCGGTCTGGCCGTCGCGTTCGTGGCCCTGCTCCTGCGCGCACCGTTCATCGTCGTGGTGTTCGCGGCGGCGCTGTCGGCGGCACTGGTCCGGCTGCTGTAGGACCTACGATGGCGCTGTAGGAGTCCTACGGGGGCGGGAGGTGCGTCCGATGCCGTACGACCTGGTGGTCGCGGCCACGGTGACTGCACACCTCCTCGTGCTGGTGTACCTGGCCGTGGGCGGCTTTCTCGCCTGGCGACTCCCCCGCACCCTGCTGCTGCACGTGGGTGTGGTGCTCTGGGGCATCGGGTCGATCGTGGTGCGGTACCCGTGCCCGCTCACCGCGGTCGAGCAGTGGGCCCGGGGGCGGGCCGGACTCGATCCGCTGCCCCCTGGCGGGTTCATCAAGCACTACCTGACCGGAACCCTCTACCCGGAGCACTACGTGGTCGCCGTGCAGGTCCTCGTCGGGCTTCTCGTCGTCGTGTCCTGGGTCGGCCTCGCCTGGAACAGGAAGCGGCCCCAGCCACCGGTGGCTGGGGTCGCTCCGCACGGCCAGGCTCATCTGGGGGGAACGGACCTGGCACTGCGGTCGCCCTGGGGATAGGCGACTGTTCCAAGACTCCTGTCCGCACCCTGTGGAAACCTTGAAGCCAGAACCCATTTCGGCCTATGCGCGGACATGCCGCGGCGTCCGGCGCCCCGACCGGTCTAGCCCGCCGGGTCGGTCCAACCGGATGGTGACGAGGGCCAGGTCGCCCCCTCGTCGGTGACGACGACCGCCCCTGCCCAGTCCGGTTCCTCGTCGACCGGGACGTCGAGCGCCCTCAGGTACTCGTGCAGCATCCGGGGCGTGAAGCGGTCGGCCTTGCGCCGTGCGCCGTACCGGCGAATGTGCTCGAAGGGGTAGGGAAGACCGGTCGCCTCGAACTCCCACCGCTCCCCGTCCGCGGCGACGGCGACGCTCCGCCGCGCCATCAGGGGTGGCTCCCCGTCGGGGCCGAACACCTCGATCAGGACCGCCGGGCACGGCACATCGCGTCGGTCCGACCACACGGCTCTGATCGCGAGGCAGCCGAGTGCACGGGTGGCCTGGCTGGGGAGCACCCCGAGGTCCGTGCCCGAGGGTCCGTTCGTGAGGAGAAGGGTCCAGCGGCCCAGGGGGACGAAGGCCCGGGCGGTGACGACGTCGGTCGGGGCCAGGTCGCGGGTCACGTCCGGCAGACCCTTCCAGCCCGGTCGCTGCTGGCCGAGCGCGCCGTCCCCGCTGCTGAACCAGTCCGCCAGCTCGACCGGCGTCGCGTCGAAGAAACCCACCGTCTCGGTGGTGGCACCACCGGCCGGTGAGGGAAAGGCAGGCAGACCCAGGGGCACCGCGACATTGTCCCCTGCCCGGCACTGCCGACCCGGAGACCGGTCAGCGCTGGACGCGGTGCCCGAGGAGGCCGCTCACGGTGGCAGCGGTCTCCAGCAGCCGGGGCGTCCAGCGCGCCATCGCCGCCTCGTCCCACCGGGTCGACGGCCCGGTGATCGAGAGCGTGGCCACGAGGTGCCCGTCGGCGCCGTGCAGCCCGGCGGCGACCGTGTTCACGCCCGCGATCGTCTCGCCGTACGCCGCGGCGTAGCCGTTCGCCCGCGCCTCCCGCACGGCCGCGGACATCCGCCGGGGCGACGGCGGGGCCGCCGGCACGACCGCGGCGGGCCGCCGCCGGGCGACGATCTCGCGCGCCTCGGCCTCGGGAAGCTCGGCCAGGAACAGCCGGCTCGGGGCCCCGCACCACAGCGGCAGCGTGCGGCCGATCTCGAACGACCGGCGCAGCGCCGAGGAGCTCTCGACCTGCTCGACGTGCAGCAGCTCGTCGCCGACCCGGACCGAGAGCCCGACCGTCTCACCGGTGAGGTCGCGCAGGTGGGTCATGTGCGGCAGCGTGACCGAGCGCAGGTCGATGCGCCGCTGGTACGCCGTCCCGAGGACCAGCGTGCGGGGCCCGAGGCCGTACCTCCGAGAACCCGGGGCCTGCACGGCCAGACCGGTCTCGACCAGCGAGCTCAGCAGCCGCTGGACCGCACTCTTCGACACGTCGGTGGCGTCGGCGAGCTCGCGGATCGACAGGTCCGTGTCGGCCCGGGCGAGCGCGTCGAGCGTGCGTACGGCGCGGCGCAGCGTCTCGCTCACGTCGCCACACCACTCGCGACACGCCAAAGTCGAGTATTGCGGTTGTATTTGACGCGAAGGCGGACGAACCACCATCCTGGTGTCCCGCTCAACGCTCTCATGTCCCATAGATCGGGACGCTAGCAGAGACATCCCACTCTCGGAGGAAGCAGCATGAAGAAAGCGACCGCAACGGTCGAGCCCGGCAACGAGGCCTCGATCCGGCAGATCGCATCGGCCAGCCTGATCGGCTCGGTCGTGGAGTGGTACGACTTCTTCCTCTACGGCACGATGGCCGCCCTGGTCTTCAACTCCGAGTTCTTCCCGAAGTTCGACCCGCTCACCGGCACCCTCGCCGCGTTCACCACGTTCGCGGCCGGCTTCATCACCCGCCCCCTCGGCGGCGTGCTCTTCGGCCACCTCGGTGACCGCCTCGGCCGCAAGCCGATGCTCGTCGTGACGATGATGATCATGGGCCTCTCCACGTTCGCGATGGGCCTGCTGCCGTCGTACGACTCGATCGGCGTGGCCGCTCCCCTGCTGCTGGTCGCGCTGCGGATGCTGCAGGGCATCGGCCTCGGCGGCGAGTGGGGCGGCGCCGTGCTGCTCTGCGTCGAGCACGCGCCGCAGGAGAAGCGCGGCTGGTACTCCAGCTGGCCGCAGCTCGGCGTCCCGATCGGCCTGCTGCTGTCCACCGGCGCGGTCAAGGCGCTCGGGCTGCTCGGCGAGGACGCCTTGCTCGGCGGCGCCTGGCGGATCCCGTTCCTGGCCAGCATCGTGCTGGTCGCGATCGGGCTGTTCATCCGGCTGCGGATCGCCGAGCCCCCCGCGTTCCGCGAGCTGGTCGACCACGGCGCCCGGTCGCGCGTCCCGCTGCTCGAGGTGGTCCGCCGGCACCCCAAGGTCACGCTGCTCGCCATGGGTGCTCGGATCAGCGAGTCGGTGACGTTCAACGTCTACAACGCGTTCCTGGTGACCTACGTCGTCACCGTGCTCAGCCTCAAGAACACCGTGGCGCTGAACGCCCTGCTGGTCGCGGCGGTCGTCGGCTTCTTCGTGATCCTCGGCGCGGCGAACCTCTCGGACCGCATCGGCCGCCGGCCGGTGTTCATGGCCGGCGCCGCGATCGCCGCGGTCAGCGCGTTCCCGATCTTCGCGCTGTTCGACACCAAGAGCTCGGCGCTGATCACCCTCGCCGTCGTCGTCGGCTGGGGCATCGCCGCCTGCACGATGTTCGGCGCCGAGGGTGCGCTGTTCGCCGAGCTCTACCCGACCCGGGTCCGCTACAGCGGGATGTCGACGGTCTACCAGCTCGGCGTCCTGCCCTCGGGTGCCGTCGCGCCGATCATCTGCACGCTGCTGATCCAGAAGTACGACAACGCGTCCTGGCCGGTCGCGACGTACGTCGTGGCGATGGCGCTGATCACGCTGGTGTCGCTGGTGTTCCTGCCTGAGACGTTCCGTCGCGACCTGCGAGCCCACGAGACGTCGGCGGCTGCCCCCGTGGCCGAGAAGGTCGACGCATGAGCGGTGCGCAGCCGGACATCGTCCTGGTCCTCGCCGACGACATGGGGTTCTCGGACATCGGCTGCTACGGCGGCGAGATCGAGACGCCGAACATCGACCGGCTCGCGGCGGAGGGCGTGCGGTTCACGCAGTTCTACAACACCGCCCGCTGCAGCCCCTCGCGCGCGTCGCTGATGACCGGGCTGCACCCGCACCAGGTGGGCGTGGGCATCCTCAACTTCGACGACACGCCCGACGGCTACCCCGGCGACCTCACCGAGGAGTGCGTGACGGTCCCCGAAGCCCTGGGCGCGGCCGGCTACTCGACGTACCTCTCGGGCAAGTGGCACCTCTCCTCCGACATGGACACGCCGAACGCGAGCTGGCCCACCCGTCGCGGCTTCGACCGGTTCTTCGGGACCCTCGAGGGGGCGGGCAGCTTCTACCGGCCGCGCACGCTGATGCGCGACGAGGTGAACGTCGAGGACGAGGCCGAGCAGCCGGGCTGGTTCTACACCGACGCCATCTCCGACAACGCCGTGGCGTTCATCGAGGAGCACCACGAGGAGAAGGCCGACGACCCCTTCTTCCTGTACCTCGCCTACACCGCGCCGCACTGGCCGCTGCACGCCCACGAGGACGACGTCGCGAGGTACGCCGGCCGCTTCGACGCCGGCTGGGACACCCTGCGCGAGGAACGGCTGGCGCGGCTGGTCAAGGAGGGCATCGTCGGCGACGACCAGGAGCTGGCCGCCCGCGACCCGCGGGTGCCCGCCTGGGACGACAACCCCGAGAAGGAGTGGGACGCACGGCGGATGGAGGTGTACGCCGCGCAGGTCGACCGCATGGACCAGGGCATCGGCAAGGTCCTGGACACCCTCGAGCGGCTCGGCCGGCTCGACAACACCCTCGTGGTCTTCCTCTCCGACAACGGCGGCTGCGCAGAGGAGCTGGACGTCGACTTCGTCACCGCCTTCGTGCCCCTGCAGGAGACGACCCGCGAGGGCGAGCGCGTCGTCCCCGGCAACGTGCCCGGGCTGGTCCCGGGCGGCGAGGCGACGTACATGTCCTACGGGCGGTCGTGGGCGCACCTGTCGAACACCCCCTTCCGCGAGTACAAGCACTGGGTCCACGAGGGCGGTGTCGCCACTCCCCTGGTCGCCCGCTGGCCGCGTGGCCTGTCGGCGGAGCACGGGTCGCTGCACCGGCAGCCCCACCAGCTCGTCGACGTGCTGCCCACCCTGCTCGACGCGGCGGGAGCGACGTACCCGACCACGCGCGGCGCCCTTCCCGTCCCGCCCGCCGAAGGCCGCAGCATGCTCGCCGGTCTCAACGGTGCGGCCGTCGACGACGCCGACCTGTTCTGGGAGCACGAGGGCAACGCAGCGGTCCGATCGGGCCCTTGGAAGCTGGTCCGCAAGCACGGCCGTGACTGGGAGCTCTACGCGATCGAGGGTGACCGGGCCGAGGCGCACGACGTCTCCGCCGACCACCCGGAGGTCGTCGAGGAGCTCGCCACCCGCTACGACGCCTGGGCGGCCCGTTGCGGCGTCATCCCCCGCGAGACCGTCCTGGACCTCTACGCCCGGCGCGGGAAGGGTCTGCCCCCGGAGTAGCCGGCGGTGCGACCGGTCTAGGGAGTTCGCCCGAGAGGCCACGCAGGCCGGAACGGCACTCGATGTAGGGAGTTCTCTCGATGTGGGCCGGGCCTGCCCGGACGGATCCTGGAGGCCGACGAACGGAGAGAACAATGACCACCGAGACCAAGACACTGCGATGCAAGCTGGGCCTGCACACCTGGGCGAAGCACTGGAACGACGAGGGCCAGGACTACTACCTGTGCGCGCGGTGCGACAAGTACCACGAGTCCTTCCACCTGGTCGACAGCTCCGGCGGGATCGCCTGACGGACCCGGGTCAGGTCGGCGTGCCGATCTCGATGCGTCCCTGCTCGTCGGGCGGGAACATCGGCGCGTAGGCGATCTCCCAGAGGTGCGCGTCGGGGTCGGCCCAGTAGCCCGAGTAGCCGCCCCAGGGCGTGCGCTCGGCCGGCTTCACGATCCGGCCGCCGACCTCCTGCACCCGCGCGAACGCGCGGTCGACGGCGTCCTCGGAGCCCACGTTGAGGGCCAGGGTGATGCCTCGGTAGACGGGCAGGGCGTCCTGCGGCACCCGGTCGAGCCGGGCGTCGTCGGCGAGCTCGTCGTGGCCGTAGAGGCCGACCCAGCTGCCCGACGTCCGGAACCAGACGATCCCGTCCGCGAGGTCGCCGCGCCGCTCCCACCCGAGGTCGGCGTAGAAGCGCGCCGAGCGTGCCAGGTCGGCCACCCCCAGGGTGACGATGGTCAGGTTGGCAGGCACGTCCTCAGTCATGGCTGCAGTCTGGCGCACCGCGCGGGATCAGCTGACGCTGACGCCCGCCCAGGCGGCGTTGACCGCGGCGAACTGCGTGCTGGCGGCGCCGTAGAGGTCCTGGGCGGCGTTCAGCGACGCGGTGCGAGCGCCGTGGTAGTCGGTCGAGGAGGTCATGTAGACCGTCAGCGCGCGGTACCAGATCTTCGCCGCCGCGTCGTGCCCGATGCCGGTCACCGCCGGCGCCGTTGCAGGTCGGCGAGTTGTACGAGACGCCGTTGAGGGTCTTGGCGCCCGAGCCCTCCGAGAGCAGGTAGAAGAAGTGGTTGCCCACGCCCGAGGAGTAGTGCACGTCGAGCTGACCGACGGTCGGGCTCCAGCAGTCGGCCGAGCTGCCGTCCGACGAGGGCTGGTCCATGCGACGGAAGCCCTGGTGCTGGGCCAGGTCGAACTCCTCGCCGATGAGGTAGTCGCCCGGGTCGTTGGCGTTGGCGGCGAAGAACTCCACCGAGGTGCCGAAGATGTCCGAGGTCGACTCGTTGAGCCCCCCGGACTCACCGGAGTAGGCGAGGTTCGCGGAGTTCTCGGTGACGCCGTGCGACATCTCGTGGCCGGCCACGTCGAGCGACGTGAGCGGGCCGAAGCTGGTGCCGTCGCCATCGCCGTACGTCATCTTCGTGCCGTCCCAGAAGGCGTTGACGTAGCCGTTGCCGTAGTGCACCCGGTTGAACGAGCCCGCGCCGGTGCCGAAGATGCCGTTCCGGCCGTGCACGAGCTTGTAGTAGTCCCAGGTCTCGTTGGTGCCGTACTGCGCGTCGACCGCCGCCGACTCACGGCTGCTCGTCGAGCCGTTGCCGAACTGGTTGTCCGGGCTGGTGAACAAGGTGCCGGTCGCGCAGCGGCTGCCGAAGATCTGGCACACCATCGAGTCCTGGGTGTTGTTCATGTCGGTGGTGTACGTGTTGCCACGCGTCGGGTCCTTCAGCTGGTACGTCGACCCGCTCAGCGTGAGCTGCAGCGGCACCGTGCCGCCGTACAACGACTGGCCGGAGCCGTCGACCGTCTCGATCTGCTGCTCGGTGCGGACCACCTTGCCGGTGCCGGCGTCGACGTAGGACGCGAGGCGGCTCGGCGTGCCGTCCTTCTGGGTGCCGCCGGAGATCACCTCGTAGGCGAGGTTCGGGGTGCCGTCGACGGCGTCGACGACGAGCCGGGAGGAGGAGACCTTCTCGCCGGTGATGGACCGGGTCACGGCGCTCGGCGCCATCGCCGCGGCGGCGGCGCGCTGCCTTGGTGACGGCCGGCGTCACCGTGAGGCCGAGGTCTCTGGCGAGGCTCTGGCTGCGGCCCACCCAGGCACCTGCCTGGGACTGGTGCACGACCAGGTCGCCACCCAGCACCGGAAGACCGGCGTAGGTGCGGGCCACGCGGACGTGGCTGGTGCCGTCGCCGTCGACGAGCACCTGGGTGACGGTGAACGCCTGCCGGGCGCCGGAGTGGACCGCCTGCGGGTGGTCGGCGATCGCGGCGAGGGCGCGCCGCGCGGCGTCGCCGTCCGAGGCGGCGGGGCGCGTGAACGCGTCTGCGCCGGGAGCGGCGCTGCTGGCGGTGGCGGCACCGACAGCGGTGCCGGCGACCAGGGTCGCCGCGACGACGGCCGCGGCGGTGAATGCTGCTGTCCTGCGCATGGGAGACCTTTCGCGAGAAGGTGGAGCTTCCAGCCTTCCCCCATGTCCCGACGAGCGGAACCGTCAGAGCCCGGGTCAGTTTTCTGCGTTGCAGAGAACTGCAACCCGGAGTGGCACGAGCGTCCGGGAAAGTGGGGATGGCTACGCGTCGCCCGGGTGCCGGATCTTCTCCAGGCGGGCCCGGAGCAGCGGCTCGCGGTGGGCGTTGCCGTGCAGCCCGACGTACCGCTCGCCGAAGACCGCCAGCAGCGCGTCGTCGAGGCGGCGCACCGCGCCGGGCGGGTAGCGGTAGCTCCATCCGCTCGTTGATCGCCTCGCTGTCGACGGACCGCGAGCAGCTCGGCGAGCTCGTCGAGCGAGGTGATGCCGAGCTCGAGCAGCAGCCCGGAGATCCAGGCGTAGTGGTCGGTGCGCGACCAGCCGGCGTCGGCGTACTGCGCCGGCCAGGAACGCCGCGAGCTCCTGCGCGCTGATCCGCGGGTCGCTGTCGTCGGCCTCGCGGCTGCTGCTCGGGCGCGGTGGCCTGGAGCCGGTCGCGGATCGCGAGAACTCCCGGTCGGCGAGCTCGAGCAGCCCGGCGGCCAGGGTGAACCGGCGGTCGAGGTCGGGCACGTGCTCCTCGGGGATCGTGCCCTTGTAGCGGATGTCGTGCTCGAACTCCGCCCACGCGTGCTGCAGCACGGTGCGGACCTGCACCTGGCGCGGTGCCCGAGGCTCGTACGCGCGGCGCTCCGGGTCGGTCGAGACGAGCAGGTGCCGGCTGGCGTAGCCGAACCGGCCCTCGCTGGCGGTCTCCTGGCCCATGTCGCGGTCGTCGAGCACGGCCACCTGGTCGGCGAGCAGGTCGGCCACGGCGCTCGACGTCGCTGTGCACGTAGGTGATCACCCGGACGCCGATCTGGTCGGTGATCTCGCTCGAGCGGGTCGGCGTAGACGGGCGACGCCGTCGAGCACGCGGTCGGCCTTCGCCGCGAACGACGCGACGCTCTTGGCCCGCCCGGTGACGCTCAGGTAGTTGATGCCGGCGTCGTCGAGCAGCGTGGTCACCAGGGCGACGAAGCCGCTCGGTGGCCTGCGCGCAGCGCGGGCTGCCGCGCGGCGTACTCCTGCACGGCGCCGCTCGACCGGGTCCTTGCCCGGCCGGCGGCGGCGCCGGCTCCGCGCGGGCGTCGGGGACGGTGCCCCTCGGGCAGCGTCGGCGTGACGATGTAGCCGGTCTCGACGTCGCCGTACGTCGTGGTGTCGCTCGGGCCGGCGCTCGGCGAACAGCGCGACGTAGGCGCAGACGACGGCGTCGACCTGGTCCTCGACGACCCGCAGCTCGCTCTTGCGCTCGGCGGCGTCCGACCTGCTCGACCAGCGTCCTGCCAGGTCTCGTTGCCGGTCACGCGCAGCGCCGGCGTCGCGCTCTCGAGGCCCTCGAGGCGACGCATCAGCACCAGCAGCTCGGACTGCAGGTCGGCGACCGGGCGGCCCGGCTTGTTCTTGTACTTCAGCGTCCGGCCGAGCCGGAACAGCGCGACCGTCGCCGGGTGCGGGTAGACCTCGATCGCGCGCCGGCGCGACCGCGAGTGCGGGTCGATGTCGAGCCCGAGCGCGTGCGGCGAGCCGGGCGCCGCGGGTGCCGTCGGCGAACTCCGGCTTGCCGGTGTTGGACGGGTGCGCGCCGGCGTCGAAGCGCGCGAAGTCCTGGTTCAGCGCCGCCTCGGCGGGCCGGTTGCCGGTGGCGTTCGCGACGACCAAGCGGCGCGTCGATGGCGACCAGGCAGTCGCCCGCGACGTACGGCGCCAGCGCCGCCTCGATCGATCGTCGTCGGTGCACGCCGACACGTGCAGCAGGACGCCGTCGTCGTCGAGGACGGCGAGCCCGGTGGGGTTCTTCTCCCCCCAGGCGAGGTCGACGCCGATGAAGTGCACGCGGTTCAGACCGGGAGCTCGCGGGCGAGGAACGCCAGCGTCCGCTGCCACGCCAGCTCGGACGCCTCGGGATGGTGCAGCATGAAGTCGTCGTTGTCGAAGGCGTGGTCCGCGCCCTCGTAGAGCTCGAACTCGACGGGCGTGCCGCCCGCCGTCACGGCCTCCCGGACCGTCGCGACCGTCGCGGCGTCGAGGTAGCTGTCCGCGGTCCCGAAGTGGTGCAGGCTCGGCGCCGTCACCCGCGGCGCGAGGTCGAGCAGCCCGGGGATGCCGGACCCGTAGTAGCTGACCAGCGCGTCCGGCTCCTCGACGGCCGCGACGTTGAAGGCCAGCCCGCCGCCGAAGCAGAAGCCGATCACGCCGGTGCCGCCGGACGCGCGGCCGCGCACGTCGCGCAGCGCCGCGACGGCGTCGGCCACCGTGGTCGGCCAGTCGAGCCGCTGCGCGCGACCCATCGCCTCCTCGATCGCCCCGGGCGCCGACTCGTCGACGGGCCCGGCGTCGAGCCGCCAGTAGAGCTCGGGCGCGAGGACGACGTAGCCCGCCTCGGCCAGGTCGGCACCGCGGCGCTGGATGTAGGCGCTGACGCCGAAGATCTCCTGGAGCAGCAGCAGCCCCGGGCCGGTCCCGGACGCGGGTGTCCACAGGTGGGCGGGCATCTCCCCGGCGTCGGTCGGGACGGTCACGCGCTCGCTGGTCCGGCTCATGGGGTGAGTATGCCGGTCACCCGTGCAGCTCCACCGCGTGCCGGGCCGCCTCGCGCGCGCGGGTCCGGTCGCCCGCCGCGTCGTACGCGAGCGCCAGCCGGAACCAGGTGCGCCAGTCGTCGGGGTTGGCCTCGGCCTGCTCGCGCATCCGCACGAACTCGGCGTCGGCGGCCCCGCGGTCCACCCGGCCGGACGGGCGGCGCGGCAGGTCGTCGACGGGCAGCCCGCCCTCGCGCTCGAGGGTGGCGGCCAGCACGGCGGTACGGCGTCCGAACTCGACCTCGCGCCACACGAGCAGCACGCCGAGCACCGGCAGGACCAGCAGCGCCGCCCCGAGCACGACGGCCACGGGTGAGCCGTCGCGGATCAGCCCGACGCCGCGGACCCCGATGAACACGGCGTAGAACACCACCACCAGCACCATGACGGCGACGGTCACCCTCGTCCTCACGGCCACCGCCTACTGCAGGCCCATGAACGGCTCGAGCCCGACCGTGAGACCGGGGGCGTCCCCGATCGCGCGGAGGCCGAGCAGCACGCCGGGTGTGAACGACACCCGGTCGAGCGAGTCGTGCCGGATCGTCAGGGTCTCCCCCTCGCCGCCGAGGATGACCTCCTGGTGCGCGACCAGGCCGCGGATGCGCAGCCCGTGGACGCGGATCCCGTCGACGTCGGCCCCGCGGGCCCCGTCGAGCGAGGTCGTGGTCGCGTCGGGGACCGGGCCCGCGCCGGCCTCGCGGCGTGCGGCAGCGACCAGGGACGCCGTACGCCGGGCCGTGCCGGAGGGGGCGTCGGCCTTGTCGGGGTGGTGCAGCTCGACGATCTCGACCGACTCGTAGAACGGGGCCGCCTCGGCGGCGAACCGCATCATCAGGATCGCGCCGATGGAGAAGTTCGGGGCCACCAGCACGCCGGTGCCGGGTGCGGCGTCGAGCCAGCCGCGGAGCCGGTCGAGCCGCTCGTCGTCGAAGCCGGTGGTGCCGACCACGACGTGGATGCCGTGGGACACGCAGAACTCGAGGTTGTCCATCACCACGTCGGGGTGGGTGAAGTCGACGACCGCCTGCGCGCCGGCGGTGACCAGGTCGTCGAGCCCGTCGTCACCGTCCCCGGTGTCGACCCGGGCGACCAGCTCGAGGTCGTCGGCGGCCTCGACCGCCCGGCAGACCTCGGCTCCCACCTTGCCGCGCGCGCCCAGCACGCCGACCCGCATCCGTTCTCCGCTCACCCGCCCAACCTAGGGCAGCGCGAGAGAGGCGCCACGGCATCAGGTCCTGGGCCTGATCTCGCAGCACATAAGTCTCTGACCTGATGTATGGTGATATCAGATCAGAGGCTGATCAGAGGAGGTCGTCGTGCCGGTGGTGCTCACCGTGGACCAGCAGGACAGCCGCTCGAACGAGGACGCGGTCCCGGCCCTGCTGGACCTGCTCGGCGCCGATCCCGCGATCGCGCCGCTGCGCCCGTTCCAGCGCACGGTCGGCGACGAGGTGCAGGCGGTGCTCGACGACGCCGGGGCCGTCGTGGACACGATCGGGCAGCTCCTGCGGGTCGGGCGGCTGGTCGGTCGGGGTGGGCGATCGGCCCCGTCGACGAGCCGCTCCCCGAGGACACCCGGGCGGGCCGGGGAGCGGCGTACCTGCACGCCCGCGAGGCGGTCACCCGGGCCAAGTCCACGCCGCACCGGATCGTGGTGGTCGGTGCCGACGAGTACCGTGCCGAGCAGCTGGAGACCGCGCTGTGGCTGTGGGCCGGGCTCCTCGAGCGGCGCACCGACCGCGGCTGGGAGGTGCACGACGTCCTCGAGGAGGGCCTGTCCCACGCCGAGGCCGGTCGACGGCTCGGGATCACCCAGTCCGCGGTCACCCAGCGCACCCGGAGCGCCGCGCTGGGCGACGAGCGCCGGGCTCGGCGGCTGGCCACCCAGCTGCTGTCCGCGATGCTGTCGCCCGAGCGGGCCCGGGAGAACGAGAAGGAGGTACCTCGATGAACGCAGTGGTCGCCGTGCTGGTCGGCCGTGCTCGTCGTCGCCTCGTTCCTCGCGATCGCCCTGCCCGGCCGCGACGCCTCGACGCGCGTGGCCGCGTTCGTGTCCGTGGGGGTCCTCGGGGCGCTCGCCCTGACCGTCGTGGTCTTCGGCGACATCACGGCGCCCGACACCCTGCTCGGACGGCTGCTCGTCGTCGAGCTGTTCCTCGCCTCGGTGCTCGGCGGCAGCCCGGTCACGGCGACCGTGCTGTGGCTGGTCGACCGCGGCAGCAGCCGGCCGGACAGCATGGAACGCGCCGGGGAGGTGCTCCGCGGCGGGGCCTGGATCGGCGGGTTCGAGCGGGCGGCCGTGTTCGCGGCCCTGGCCTCCGGGTGGCCCGAGGGGCTGGCCGTGGTGCTGGCGCTCAAGGGACTCGGCCGCTACTCCGAGCTGCGCGGCACACCCGGGGAGCCGCTCGCCGCGGGTCCGTCCGGCGGGGTCGCCGAGCGCTTCATCATCGGCACGTTCGCCAGCGTGCTGTGGGCCTGCGGCTGCGCGGGCGCCTACCTCGCCCTGGTCGCCTGAGCGGCCGCCAGGGGCTACCGCGGCCAGGCGCGTCAGGAGGGCAGCGCGTCGAACGGGCCGACGACGGCGAGGGTCTGCCCCTGCCGGAACAGGTTGCGCGCGAGGCGTGTTGACGTCGTCGAGGGTGACGTCGTCGACGCGGCGGAGCACCTCGTCGATGCTCGGCAGCTCGTCGTAGAGCAGCTCGGCCTTGGCGATCCGGGACATCCGGGACCCGGAGTCCTCGAGCGACGAGCACCAGGCCGCCGCGGAGCTGGCCCTTGCCGCGCCGGAGCTCGTCGGCGGAGATGCCGTCCTCGGCGAGCCGGCCGAGCTCGCCGCGGACCACGGCGAGCACGTCGGTGACCTTCGACGGCAGGCAGCCGACGGCGACGGCGAAGGTGCCGGCGTCGGCGTAGTGCGAGGCGTAGGAGTAGACGGAGTAGGCCAGCCCGCGGTGCTCGCGGACCTCCTGGAACAGCCGCGAGGACGTGCCGCCGCCGAGCGCGGCGTTGAGCACGCCGAGGGCGTAGCGACGGTCGTCGGTGCGGACCAGGCCGTTGACGCCGAGCACCAGGTTGACCTGCTCGAACGGGCGGCTCACGACGACGTCCCCGGTCGACGTACGCCGGGCCCGCTCGCCGCGACGGACCGGCAGCGGCCGCACGGAGGTGTCGACGAGGAAGTTGGAGCGGGAGAACGCCGTGCGGACCTGGCGTACGACGGACGCGTGGTCGACGTTGCCGGCGACCGCGACGACCATGTTCTCCGGGCACGTAGCGGGACCGGTAGTAGCGCAGGATCTGCGCACGGGTCAGCGTGCGGATCGACGTCGACCGTGCCCGGCGATGGGCCGGCCCAGCGGCGAGGAGCCCCACGCCTTCTCGGCGTAGAGGTTGCCGACCACGTCGTCGGGGTCGTCGTCGTGCATGGCGATCTCGTCGAGGATCACCTCGCGCTCGGCCTCCACGTCGTCGTGCGTGCATCGTCGAGGAGGTGACCATGTCGCCGAGACGTCGACGGCCAGCGGCAGGTCCTCGTCGAGGACCCGCGCGTGGAAGCAGGTGTACTCCTTCGCGGTGAAGGCGTTGAACTCACCGCCCACCTCGTCGAGCTCGACCGAGATGTCCAGCGCGGACCGGGTCGGCGTGCCCTTGAAGAGCAGGTGCTCGAGGAAGTGCGAGGCCCCGGACAGGGTCGGCGACTCGTCCCGGGACCCGACGCCGACCCACACCCCGATGGAGGCGGACCGGACGCCGGGCATCGCCTCGGTCACGACCCGCAGCCCTCCGGGCAGCACCGTGCGTCGTACCAGTGCTGCCCCGTCCTTGTCGGACAGGAGGGTGCGGGTCGTGCCGGGCTTCTGCTGTGCAGCGGAGGACGCCAAGTTACTCGGCGGACTCGGCGGACTCACCCGGCTCCGAGGAGTCGGACTCGTCGACGACCGGGATCAGCGACAGCTTGCCGCGGTCGTCGATCTCGCCGATCTCGACCTGGATCTTCTGGCCGACGGAGACGACGTCCTCGACGTTCTCGACCCGCTTGCCACCGGCGAGGCCACGGAGCTTGCTGATGTGCAGCAGCCCGTCCTTGCCCGGGAGCAGCGAGACGAACGCACCGAAGTTGGTCGTCTTGACGACGGTGCCGAGGTAGCGCTCGCCGACCTCGGGCATCGTCGGGTTGGCGATCCCGTTGATGATCGACCGGGCGGCCTCGGCGGACTCGCCGTTGGTCGCACCGATGTAGATCGTGCCGTCGTCCTCGATGCTGATCTGCGCGCCGGTGTCGTCCTGGATCTGGTTGATGACCTTGCCCTTGGGGCCGATCACCTCGCCGATCTTGTCGACGGGCACCTTCACGGTGATGATCCGCGGGGCGTGCAGCGACATCTCCTCGGGGGCGTCGATGGCCTCGGCCATCACCTCGAGGATCGCTCATGCGGGCGTCCTTGGCCTGCGTCAGCGCGGCGGCGAGGACGTCGGCCGGGATGCCGTCGAGCTTGGTGTCGAGCTGGAGCGCGGTGACGAACTCCGGCGTGCCGGCGACCTTGAAGTCCATGTCGCCGAACGCGTCCTCGGCGCCGAGGATGTCGGTCAGCGCGACGTACTCGGTCTTGCCGTCGACCTCACCGGAGATGAGGCCCATCGCGATGCCGGCGACGGGCGCCTTGCAGCGGCACACCGGCCTGCAGCAGCGACAGGGTCGAGGCGCAGACCGAGCCCATCGAGGTGGAGCCGTTGGAGCCCATCGCCTCGGAGAGCTGACGGATCGCGTAGGGGAACTCCTCGCGCGTCGGCAGCACCGGCAGCAGCGCGCGGCGGGCCAGCGCACCGTGGCCGACCTCGCGACGCTTCGGGCGAGCCCACCCGACCGGTCTCACCGGTGGAGTAGGGCGGGAAGACGTACTTGTGCATGTAGCGACGCGACTTCTCCGGGGAGAGCGTGTCGAGCTTCTGCTCCAGGGTCAGCATGTTCAGCGTGGTGACGCCCAGGATCTGGGTCTCGCCGCGCTCGAACAGCGCCGAGCCGTGCACCCGCGGGATCACGCCGACCTCGGCGGACAGCGTCCGGATGTCGGTGAGGCCACGGCCGTCGATGCGGACCTTGTCGCGCAGCACGCGCTCGCGCACCAGCTTCTTGGTCAGCGACCGGAAGGCGGCGCCGAGCTCCTTCTCGCGACCCTCGAAGTCGGCACCGAGCTTGGTCGAGGACGGCGTCCTTGACCTCGTCGATCGCGGCCTCGCGCTCCTGCTTGCCGGCGATGGTCGAGCGCCGAGGCCAGGTCGGCCGAGGCGGCCTTCTCGACGGCGTCGTAGGCGTCGTCCTCGTAGTCGAGGAAGATCGGGAACTCCTTGATCGGCTTCGCGGCCTGCTTGGCCAGCTCGACCTGCGCCTCGATGAGCTGCTTGATGAACGGCTTCGCGGCGTCGAGGCCGCCGGCCACGACCTCCTCGGTCGGCGCCTGGACGCCGCTCTGCACGAGCTCGAAGGTCTGCTCGGTGGACTCCGCCTCGACCATCATGATCGCGACGTCGCCGGTCTCGGTGACCCGGCCCGCGACGACCATGTCGAACACGGCGTTCTCGAGCTGGCGAGTGCGACGGGAAGGCGACCCACTGGCCCTCGATCAGCGCGACGCGCACGCCGCCGACCGGGCCGGAGAACGGCAGGCCGGAGAGCTGGGTGGACATCGACGCGGCGTTGATCGCGAGGACGTCGTACGGCTGGTCGGGGTCGAGCGCCAGCACGGTGATGACGACCTGGACCTCGTTGCGCAGACCCTTCTTGAAGGTCGGGCGCAGCGGGCGGTCGATCAGGCGGCAGGTGAGGATGGCGTCCTCGCCCGGGCGACCCTCGCTGCGGAAGAACGAGCCGGGGATCTGGCCCACGGCGTACATCCGCTCCTCCACGTCGATGGTCAGCGGGAAGAAGTCGAAGTGGTCCTTGGGGTGCTTGCCGGCCGTGGTGGCCGACAGCAGCATCGTCTCGTCGTCGAGGTAGGCGGTCACCGAACCGGCGGCCTGCCGGGCCAGGAAGCCCGCTCTCGAACTTGACGGTGCGGGTGCCGAACTTGCCGTTGTCGAGGACGGTCTCGACGGCGTAGATCTCGGGTCCCTCAGTCACAGGGGTACCCCTTTCTGTCTCGCGGAGCGATTCACGCGAGGGCGCCCAACCGCTGTGTCAACAGGGGTGCCGGTCTTCGATCGAGGCCCGCGGGTCGACGGCTGGTCAGCCGGCCGAGCCCCGAAGGCCACTACCGAGGACCGGGCAGGACGTCCGCGGTCGCTCCAGTGGGTGAGTTTTCAGTTGTGCTGCTCCGGTGCCAGACCCTAGTGGGCCGACGGACCGGAGACGAAGCAGGGGCGGCCTCCCCAGCGTGTGCTGTGCGGAGACCGCCCCGAGGCTCATCGGCGCAGGCCGAGCCGCTCGATGATCGAGCGGTAGCGGTTGATGTCTTCCTTCTGCATGTAGTTCAGAAGGCGGCGACGCTGACCGACGAGGAGGAGCAGACCACGACGGCTGTGGTGGTCGTGCTTGTGCTCCTTGAGGTGCTCGGTCAGGTGGCTGATGCGGTGCGTCAGCAGCGCGACCTGGACCTCGGGGGACCCGGTGTCGTTCGCGCCGGTGCCGTACTCGGCGATGATCTTCTTCTTGGTCTCTGCATCGGTGCCAGTGGACACGCGCAGCTCCTCTCGGTGCATGTCGTTGCGCGGCGCGCCGGGGCCTGTTCACCCGGGCACTCTCGATCCGCGGCCGTTAGACGGCATATGACCGTGCAGCCCGGCTCGACGCTCGGGCAACCGTCGCAAGACTATCAACGGCGACCTGGTCTCTCCGAATCGGTCTGCGAGGATGCCCGGATGCAGCAGCAGCAGACGACGCGCCTCGGCGTGTGCAACCTGTGCGAGGCGATCTGCGGGCTGGTGTTCACCCTCGAGGACCGGACGGGCCGGATCACCGACGTCCGCGGCAACCCCGACGACCCGCTGTCGCGCGGGCACATCTGCCCCAAGGCGGTCGGCGCTGCAGGACGTCCACGAGGACCCCGACCGGCTGCGGCGCCCGATGAAGCGGGTCCGACGGGCTCGACCGACGCGACCTGGCAGGAGATCTCCTGGGACGAGGCGCTCGACCTGGTCGCCGACACCTCGCCCGCGACGGTCAACGAGCACGGCCGGGACGCGCTCGCGATCTACCTCGGCAACCCCAACGTGCACAGCCTCGGCTCGATGACGCACGGCACCGCGATGGTGAAGTCGTTCCGGACCCGCAACATGTACAGCGCCACCTCCGTCGACCAGCTGCCGGCGCAGATGCTGGCCTACCTGATGTACGGCCACCAGCTGCTGCTGCCCGTCCCCGACCTCGACCGCACCGGCTACTTCCTGGTCTTCGGCGCGAACCCGATGGCCTCCAACGGCAGCCTGATGACCGTGCCCGACTTCCCCGCGCGGCTGCGAGCCCTGAAGGCAGCGCGGCGGCCGGATGGTCGTGGTCGACCCGCGGCGGACCGAGACCGCCAAGGTGGCGCAGCGAGCACCACTTCGTCCGGCCCGGCACCGACGCGTTCGTGCTGCTCGCGATGCTGCACGTGCTGTTCGCCGAGGGCCTCACCACTCCCCCGGCGTACGTCGACGGGCTCGACGCCGTGCGCGCGGCGGTCGAGCCGTTCACCCCCGAGCGCGCCGAGGCGATGTCGGGCATCGCCGCGGACGACGTACGCCGGCTGGCACGGGAGCTCGCGGCGGCGGAGGCGGCGGCGGTCTACGGCCGGGTCGGGTGTCTCCACCCAGGAGTTCGGGCTCGTCGCCACCTGGGCCGTCCAGCTGCTGAACCTGGTCACCGGCAACCTCGACCGGCCCGGCGGGGTGATGCTCACCCGGCCCGCGGTCGACGCCGTCGGGCGCGGGTTCATCGGACGCGGGCACCACGACCTGTGGCGCAGCCGGGTCCGCGACCTGCCCGAGTTCAGCGGCGAGCTGCCGGTCGCCACCCTGGCCGACGAGATCCTCACCCCGGGCGACGGCCAGGTGCAAGGCGCTGCTGACCGTCGCGGGCAACCCCGTCTCCTCGACGCCCGACGGCCGGCGGCTCGGCGAGGCGATCGCCGGGCTGGACTTCGTGGCGGCGGTCGACATCTACGTCAACGAGACGACCCGGCACGCCGACGTGATCCTGCCGCCCACCTCGGCGCTGGAGCGCGACCACTACGACCTGGTCTTCCACACGCTGGCGGTGCGCAACACCGCCCGGTTCACCCCGGCCCTGTTCGACAAGCCGGAGGGGTCGATGCACGACTGGGAGATCTACCGCGAGATCGTGCTGCGCACCCAGCGGCGGCTCACGTCGAGACGGTCCCGCACGGCGCGGCTCGGCAGGCGGTGCGGATGCGGGTCTCCCCCACGCGGACGATCGACCTGCTGCTGCGCAGCGGCCAGGACAGGCTGTCGGTGAAGCGGCTCCTGCTCCGGCCCGGTCGACCTGGGCCCGCTCGAGCCCTGCCTGCCCGGAGCGGCTGATGACCAAGGACAAGCGGGTGGCGGCCGCGCCGCAGCAGGTGCTGGACGACCTGGCGCGGCTCGACACGGTCGCACCGGGCGACGCCGACGCGCTGCTGCTGGTCGGTCGCCGGCACCAGCGGGACAACAACTCCTGGATGCACAACAGCCCGCGGCTCACCAAGGGCCGGCCGCGCCACCAGCTCTACATGCACCCCGCCGACATGGCGCAGCGCGAGATCGCCGACGGGTCCGTCGTACGCATCGCCTCGGCCGTCGGCGAGGTGGAGGTCGAGGTGCGGGCGGACGAGGACATGATGCCGGGCGTGGTCAGCCTGCCCCACGGCTACGGGCACCGGCAGCAGGGCGTGCGGCTGGCGAGGCCGTCCGGCTGCCGGGCGCGTCGATGAACGACCTCACCGACCCGCGGTGCTCGACGTCTCCGGCAACGCCGTGCTCTCCGGCGTGCCGGTCACCGTCAGCCCGCGCTGAGCACCGCCCGCACCGCGTCCCGCGCGGCCATGGGGTCCGCCGCCGAGAGCGCGGCCTCCGCGGCGTGCTCGCAGGTGTCCATGGTGACCGCGGCGAGCTGCGCACCGACCGGGCGTACGGCGGCCAGCGCCATCGACAGCGACGTGATCCCCATGCCCACCAGGGCCGTCGCGAGCATCGGGTCGGCCGCCGCCTCGCCACACACCCCGACGGACTTGCCGGCCTGCTTCCCGGCCTCGGCCGTGATCGCGATCAGCTGCAGGACGGCCGGCTGCCAGGAGTCGGTCAGGTGCGCGAGGTCGGTGGCCATCCGGTCGGCGGCCATCGTGTACTGGGTCAGGTCGTTGGTGCCGATCGAGAGGAAGTCGACGACCTCGAGCATCTTGGGCGCCAGCAGCGCGGCGCTGGGGATCTCCACCATCACCCCGGCCTTGAGCCCGTGCGCCCGCACCTGGGTGGCGAAGTCGGCGGCCTCGGCGACGGTCGCGACCATCGGCGCCATCACCCAGGTCTCGGTGCCGGTGCGCTCGGCGGCGGCGGCGATCCCGGCCAGCTGCCGCTCCATCAGGCCGGGGTTGCCGAACGAGAGCCGCAGACCGCGGACGCCGAGGGCGGGGTTCTCCTCGCCCTCGTGGGTCGCGAACGCGATCGGCTTGTCGGAGCCCGCGTCCAGCGTGCGCACGACCACGTAGCGGTCCACGAACGGGGCGAGCACCTCGGAGTAGATGTCGGCCTGCTCCTCGACCGACGGCTCGTCCTTGCGGTTCAGGAAGCACAGCTCGGTGCGGAACAGGCCGACGCCCTCGACCGGCCCCGCGCCGGCGGTGCTCGACGACGTGCCGTCCGCGACGTTGGCCAGCAGCTTCACGGAGGTCCCGTCGGCCGTGCGCCCGGGGCCGGCCCAGCGGTCCAGCACCTCGCGCCCCGCACGCGCGTCGGCCACCAGCCGCGACGCCCTGTCGGGGTCGGGCTCGACGGTGACCTCTCCCGTCGTACCGTCCACGAGCACCGGCGTGCCCTCGCGGAGGTCGAGGAGGCCGGGCACGCCGACCACGCAGGGGATGCCGAGCTGGCGGGCGATGATCGCGGTGTGGCTGGTGGGCCCGCCCTTCTCGGTGACCAGGGCGACCACGCTGGCCGCGTCGAGCCCGGCGGTGTCGGCGGGGGCGAGGTCCTCGGCGACCAGCACGGAGGGCCGGTCCGGGCTCGGCACGCCCGGCTCGGGCTCGCCCACGAGCCGCGCGGTCATCCGGCGCTCGATGTCGTGCAGGTCGGTGACCCGCTCGGCCATCAGCCCGCCCATGGAGGCGAAGATCGCGGCGAACTGCTCGACGGCGGCGCCCAGCGCGGTGAGCAGCGGGTCACCCGCTGCGAGCCGCTTCTTCACGGCGGCGCGCAGGCCCTTGTCCCTGGCCAGGCCGGCCGTCGCGGTGAGCACCTCGGCGGCGGCTCCGCTGGCGTGCGCGGCCCGGGCCGTCAGCCCGTCGGCCGTGCCGCCGGCGGCCACGTCGTACGCCGCGAGGGCGGTCTCGGCGTCGGCGAACCCGACCTGCTCGAACGCCGCGACGGCGGCCGGGGAGACGGAGGCGGTGGCGATCACGACGGGCGCGTAGGCGACGCCGGGGACGACCGGGGTGCCGCGCAGGCTGCTGGAGGGGGAGAAGGTCGAGGTCATGGCACGAGACTAAGCCGCTCAGGTCTTGACAGTCAACAGATTCGGGCGTAAAACAACACGTACAAAGTTTCTTCGCCACGAACTCGCAGGAGGCTCGGTTGTACGCCGAGGAACGACAGCAGGCCATCGCCGACCTGGTCGCCCAGCGCGGCCGGCTCTCCGTCAACGCGCTGGCGGAGCAGTACGCCGTCACCACCGAGACGGTGCGCCGCGACCTCTCCGCTGCTCGAGCGCGCCGGGATCCTCCGCCGGGTGCACGGCGGCGCCGTCCCGGCGTCCGCGCTCACCGCCCTGGAGCCCAAGGTCGGCGACCGCGACCTCGCACACAGCGACGAGAAGGACCGGATCGCCAAGAAGGCGGTGGAGCTGCTGCCGGCGACGGGCGGCAGCGTGCTGCTGGACGCCGGCACCACCACCGCCCGGTTGGCGATGTTGTTCCCCCGCGACCTGCGGCTGACCGTGGTCACCAACGCCGTGCCGATCGCGGCCCGGCTGGCGGGCTCCCCCAGCGTCGAGCTGCACCTGCTGCCGGGCCGGGTCCGCTCCACCACGCACGCCGCCGTCGGCGACCAGACCGTCGCCGCCCTCGACCAGCTCCGGGCGGACGTCGCCTTCATCGGCACCAACGGGCTCTCCGCGGAGCACGGCCTGAGCACCCCCGACCACGCCGAGGCGGCCGCCAAGCGCGCCATGGTCGCGGCCGCCCACCAGGTCGTGGTGCTGGTGGACTCGTCGAAGATCGGCCAGGAGCACATGGTCCGGTTCGCCCGGTTGAACGACATCGACGTCGTCGTCACCGACGCGGGCATCGACGACGCGGACCGTGCGGCCCTCGAGCGCCACGACGTCGAGGTCGTGGTCGCATGAGCACCACCGCGACCACGGGCATGATCGTCACGCTGACGCCGAACCCCAGCATCGACCGCACCGTCGCCCTGGCCGGCGACCTCGTCCGCGGCGCGGTGCTGCGGGCCGAGTCGGTCACCTCGCAGGCCGGCGGCAAGGGCGTGAACATCTCCCGTGCGGCCCTCGCCGCCAACGTCCCGACGATCGCGGTGCTCCCGGCCCTCAAGGACGACCCGTTCGTCGTCGAGCTGCTCCGCGACGGCATCGACTGCCGCCCCGAGCGCCCTGCGGGCCCCATCCGCGTGAACCTCACCCTCACCGAGCCCGACGGCACCACGACCAAGGTCAACACGCCCGGTGCCGTGGTCAACCCCGACGACCTCGACCGCCTCGCCGCCGCCGTGCACCAGCGGGCGCGCCAGGCCGCCTGGGTCGTGCTCGCCGGCTCCCTCCCCCCGGGGGCCCCCGACTCCTGGTACGCCGACCTGCTCGGCTCCCTGGGCGACACCGGCGCCCGCGTCGCGGTCGACACGTCAGGGGCGCCGCTCGTGGCCCTGGCCGCGCAGCCTCGAGCAGCAGGCGCCCGCGCTGATGAAGCCCAACGGCGAGGAGCTCGCCTCCCTCACCGGCGGCGACGCCGAGCTGATCGAGGCCGACCCGGCCGCCGCCGCCACCGCCGCCGAGGTGCTCGTCAGCCGGGGGGTCGGCGCCGTCCTGGCCACGCTCGGCGGCTCCGGCGCCGTGCTGGTCACCGCCGACGGCGCCTGGCACGCGACGCCACCGCCGACGACGGTGGTCAGCACCGTCGGCGCCGGCGACTCGAGCCTGTTCGGCTACCTCCTGGGCGACGCTGCGCGGCCTCGGACCCGCCGAGCGACTGCGCCTCGCGGTCGCCTACGGCAGCGCCGCCGCCGGCCTGCCCGGTACGACGATCCCGCACCCCGACCACACCCGACCGGACCTCGTCGAGGTCCGCGAGCTCGCCCTTGCCCGCCCTGCAGCCCGCCCGGCCGTCCACACAGAGAACTGAGGAAACGATGACCGAAACATCCGCATCCCAGGGGATGATCACCCCCGAGCTCGTCCGCCTGGACGTCTCGCTCGGCAGCGACAAGACCGAGGTGATCCACGCGCTGGCCCGCCTGGTCGCCGAGGCCGGGCGCACCTCCGACCCGGAGCAGCTGACCCAGGACGCGCTGGCCCGCGAGGCCACCTCGGCCACCGGACTGCCCGGCGGCATCGCCATCCCGCACTGCCGCACCGAGGCCGTCGACGTCCCGACCCTCGCGTTCGCACGGCTCTCCCCCGGCGTCGACTTCGGCGCCAAGGACGGCCACGCCGACCTCGCCTTCCTGATCGCCGCGCCGGCCGGGGGCGACGCCACCCACCTCAAGGTCCTCACCCAGCTCGCCCGGGCGCTGGTGAAGAAGGGCTTCACCGACGGCCTCCGCAGCGCCACCAGCGCCGCAGGAGGTCGCCGACCTGGTCAGCGAGGTCGTCGCCGGCCCGGCCGCCGCTCCGCCAAGCCCGCGCCGCCGCCGCCGCTGCCGCAGCGGCTCCCGCCCAGGCACCGACGGAAGCCGCACCGGCCGCCCCCGCTGCGTCCTCGGCCCGCCGCTCGATCGTCGCGGTCACCGCGTGCCCGACCGGCATCGCGCACACCTACATGGCGGCGGAGGCCCTCGAGGCCGCGGCCGAGCGCGCCGGCATCGACATCGCCGTCGAGACCCAGGGCTCGGCCGGCTCCACGCCGCTGCCCCGCGAGACCATCGCCGACGCCGACGCCGCGATCTTCGCCGTCGACGTCGGGGTCCGCGACCGCAGCCGGTTCGCCGGCAAGCCGCTCGTCGCGTCCGGCGTCAAGCGGCCGATGGACGACGCGGACTCGATGATCGCCGAGGCGCTGCGCTACGCCGACGACCCGAGCGCCCCGCGCGTCGAGGGTGCAGCCGGCGGCGGTGCCGGAGCCGCGGCCACCACCGGTGCGGCGGCGGCGGCGAGTCCTGGGGCGCGCGCACCCGTCGGGTGCTGATGACCGGCGTCTCGTACATGATCCCGTTCGTCGCCGCCGGCGGCCTGCTGATCGCGCTGTCGTTCCTGCTCGGCGGCTACGAGATCGTCGGCCCGTTCAAGGACATCCTCGCCAAGAACTCGCTGACCAACCTGCCGAACCCCGACGCGCCTCGGCCTCGACCACGCGCTGTTCGGCTCGGGCCTCTTCGCCTACGTCGGCGCGGTGTTCTTCGTGATCGGCAAGACCGCCTTCGCGTTCTTCATCCCGGCCCTGGCCGGCTACATCGCCTACGCGATCGCCGACCGGCCCGGCATCGCGCCCGGCTTCGTGATGGGCGGTCTCGCCGCCGACGTCATGCAGTTCGGCACCCCGCAGACCGGCTTCCTCGGCGCGCATCGTCGGCGGTGTCCTCGCCGGTGTGATCGCCCACTGGATCGCCGACCGCAAGGTGCCTTCCTGGGCACGGGGCCTGATGCCCGTGCTGGTCATCCCGCTGTTCACCCGCATCGTCGCCGGCTTCCTGATGATCGTCGTGTTCGGCAAGCCGATCGCCTGGCTGATGGAGCAGCCTCACCGACGGCCTCAACAACATGAGCGGCGCCAACGCCGTGCTGCTCGGCGTGATCCTCGGCCTGATGATGGCCTTCGACATGGGCGGTCCGCTGAACAAGGTCGCCTACAGCTTCGCGGCCGCCGGGGTCGGCGGCGCGGCGGCCCTCGCCGCCGACGCTCCCCAGCTCAAGATCATGGCCGCGGTCATGCTGGCCGGCATGGTGCCGCCGATCGCGCTGGCCCTCGCCACCGTCGTCCGCCCGAAGCTGTTCACCCCCGCGGAGCGGGAGAACGGCAAGGCGGCCTGGCTGCTCGGGCGCCTCGTTCATCACCGAGGGCGCGATCCCGTTCGCGGCGGCCGACCCGCTGCGCGTCATCCCGTCGATCATGCTCGGCAGCGCGGTCACCGGTGGTCTCTCGATGGCCTTCGACGTCAGCGTTCGCGCACCGCACGGCGGCATCTTCGTGCTCTTCGCCGTGGGCAACATCCTGGGCTACCTGATCGCGCTCGCGGCCGGTGTCGCTGGTCGCCGCCGCCGTCGGTGATCGCCCTGAAGAGCCTGACCGAGAGCTCGCGAGGAGATCGAGGAGCTCTCCGAGCGTTACCGTCTGACCCAGACCCTCGCCCGTCCACCCGAAGGAGCACCCATGCCCAGCAAGACCGTCACCGTCGGCTCGTCCGTCGGCCTGCACGCCCGTCCCGCCGCGATCATCTCCGAGGCGGCCGGCGAGCTCGACTCCGAGGTCACCCTCGCCGTCCCCGGCGAGGAGCCGGTCGACGCCGCGTCCTCGCTGCTGATCATGACCCTCGGCGCCGCCTGCGGCGACCAGGTCGAGGTCGTCCGGCGACGACCAGGCGGCCGTGGACGCGATCGCGGCCCTGGTCGAGAAGGACCTCGACGCCTGACGGCCGCTAGCCCCTCACGAGCACGTCGCGGAGCAGGTCCTCGCGGCGTGCTCGTGCCGTGTCCGACCGTCAGGTCGGGCCGGCCGTTCTCGCGCCAGGTGCGCTCGATGACGTCGGGCGTCGCGCCGCCCTCGCGGCCCGCGGCGTCCGGGAGGAACGCGACCAGGTCGAGCAGCTGCCAGTACGCCGCGGCGCGCGGGTCCTGGTCCAGCGACGCCGCCCCGGTCGACGTACGCCCGGCGGAAGGCGAGCGCCGCCTCGACCCCGTGCAGGCCGGCGAGGTGCGAGGCGCAGTGCGCGACGTCGAGGTCGGCGGGTCCGGTCGACGTCTCCACCCAGTCGACGACCCCGCTCACCCGGCCGTCGCGGACCAGAGCACGTTGGCCGGGTGGAAGTCGCGGTGCAGGAACGTCGCGTCGTACGCCGGCGGCGGCTCGGCCAGCCGCGCGAAGGCCTCGCGGTAGAGCCCGTCGTCGCGTCGACCAGGGCGGCACCACCCGCTTGGACTCGGACGCCCACGACTCGTAGGCGCCGCGGCCACTGCCCGGGCGCCGGACGGACCGCGTGGATGGCGAGCAGCGTGGCGGCCAGCGCGCCGGGATGCCTGCCGGACAGGTCGACGGCGCCGGCCAGCCGGGTCATCAGCAGGCTGGGGTCGCCGTCGGTCCGGTCACCGCTGCACGTCGACCGCGAGGGTCCGCGGGACCGGGACGCCGGTGCCGGCCAGCAGGCGGTGCACGTCGCGCTCCCGGGTGAGCAGCGCCTCGGCGTGCGTGCGCCAGGGGTCGTCGACCAGCTGCCGCAGCACCGCCTCGCGCCCGTCCGCGACCCGCACCAGCAGCATCCGCGAGGCCACCCCACCGCGCAGCCGCTCGGCCGCCGACCACGGCGGACCCGAGGGCGTCCTCGACCCAGCGCCCGGTCTGCGGTCCGAGGCGTCATCGACGCAGCGTGCGGTAGACCGCGCGCACGGCGACCGCCCGCTCGAGCTCCCGGGTCACCGAGGTGAAGAACTGCTGGCGGTAGGTCTCGTCGGTGACGGCGTAGACGGTGAAGTAGAGCCCGGAGAAGCCGGCCAGGAACACCGAGACCTTGAGCAGCGGCTCCGAGACGTTCGTGTAGGCCTCGTCGCCCGAGCCACGACCTTCACCACGTCCGGCTGCATCACGACGCTGCCGAAGACCAGGAAGAACACCAGCACCGCGACCGAGAGCAGCAGCACCTGCACGAACTGCGAGACCAGCAGCACCAGGACGAGGTTCCACTTCTGGAGACCGGTGACCTCCAGGACGCCGCGCAGGTCGCCCTCGGGGATCTCCTCGAACACCTCGGCCGAGCAGTGCCCCACCGGGGTGCCCCTGGTGCGCTCGACCAGCCGCCCGACGTCGGTGTCGTCGTCGACCCGGTCCATCTCCTCGGGCAGCCGGACCAGCAGGAAGCCGACCGCCATCGCCGCGAAGAACATCACCGCCATCGTGAGGACGCCGGGGTCGAGGGAGTTCGCGACCATCCAGACCTCGGTGTTGATGAACAGGAACGTGATGAACAGCATCAGCAGCGGGAGCGCCCGGGTGACCAGCGGGAACATCATCCCCAGCTGACCTCAGCGTGCGGCCGACGGCCCAGCGCGCGATGATCCGCAGCCGCAGGGTGGTGGCGGCGTAGAACGCCAGCACGACCCCCGCGCCCCAGAGCCCGAACACGAGTCCGGCGGACACGTCGGCCAGCCAGAGGCCGGTCCCGAGCCCGACGGCGGCGCCGACCAGCAGGGCCAGGCCGAGCACCGGGACCAGCCGTCCCCGGCCCAGTCCGCGGCGCACGGTCTCCCGCTCGGACTGCACGAAGTAGGGCAGCCCGTGGCGCAGGAACCACCCCTCTGCGTCGCGCAGAGCCTGTTCGCGGTCGACCATCAGACGCCGAGCACCTCGTGGGTGCGCTCGACGTCCCGGGCCATCGTCGCGACGAGCTCCTCGACGGAGTCGAAGCGCAGCATGCCGCGGATGCGGCCCACGAACGACACCTCGACCGGCACGCCGTACAGCTCGAGGTCGTCGCGGTCGAGCACGTAGGACTCCACCCGGCGCTCGCGCTCCCCCTGGAAGGTCGGGTTCGTGCCGACGCTGATCGCGGCCGGGAGCGGCTCGCTGTCCGGGTCGTCGAGGCGTCGCAGCCAGCCGGCGTACACGCCGTCGGGCGGCGCGGCGAGCATGCCCGTGGTGGGCACGTTGGCGGTCGGGTAGCCCAGCTCGCGGCCGCGCTGCTCGCCCTTGACCACCTCGCCGCGCACCGTGAACGGGTGACCGAGCGCCTCGGCCGCTCCCTCGACGTCACCGGCGATCAGGCAGTTGCGGACGTACGTCGACGACCACACCTGCGGGCCGCCGTCGAGCGCGATGCCCTCGGCGGTGAAGTCGTGCACGCGGCCGAGCTCGGTCAGCGTCGCGACGTCACCGGACGCCTTCGTGCCGAAGCGGAAGTTCGCCCCGACCACGATCGCGCGCGCGTGCAGCGCCTCGACCAGCACGTCGACGACGAACCGCTCCGGGGACCAGGCGGCGACCTCGCGGGTGAACGCCAGCACGAGCAGGGCGTCGACGCCGGCGGCCTCCAGGAGAGCGGCGCGGGTCTCGAGGCTGGTCAGTGTCTGGGGTGCGTGCTCGGGGCGCAGCACGGCGATCGGGTGCGGGTCGAACGTCACCGCCACGACCAGGTCCTCCACGCCCGGCCACCTCGCGGGCCCGGGCGACCACGTGCTGGTGGCCGCGGTGCACGCCGTCGAAGTTGCCGACCGTGACGACGGTGCGGCCGAGGTCCCGGGGCACGTCGCCGAGCGAGCGCCAGATCTGCACGGAGTCTGCTCCTTCTGCGAGCGAGGGACGCCGCCATGTTCCCACAGCGGTTCAGACGAAGACGGCGACGGGGGCGGCGACCTCACCGCGCTGCTCGTAGAGCGCGAGGAAGCGTCCCGTCGGGTCGAAGACCGCGACCGGGGCGGGCTCACCGACCGTGGTGCTGAGCTTGCGGCCGAAGCCCACGTCGCGGGCCTCGTCCTCGCTCAGGTCGTGCGACGTGAAGCAGCGCCGGGCCACGTCGTCGATCCCGACCAGCGCGAAGGAGTCGCCCAGCGCCTCGAGCTCGTGCGCCTCGTCCAGCGCCGAACGGCCCGACCGCCGTACGCCGGAGCATGGTGAGGTGACCACCGGTGCCGAGCGCCGCGCCGAGGTCGCGGGCGATCGCCCGGATGTAGGTGCCGCTGCTGCAGCGCACCGACACGTCCACGTCGAGGAAGCCCTCGGCCGGCGCGGACGTCGGTGACCAGCAGCTCGTGCACCGTCACCGGACGGGCCGGGAGGTCGACGTCCTCACCGTCGCGGACCCGCGCGTAGGCGCGCTTGCCGTCGACCTTGATCGCGGAGACGGCCGACGGCTTCTGCTCCAGGTCGCCGACGAACGCCCCGGCGGCGGAGCGTACGTCGTCCTCGGTGACGTGCCGGACCGACGCGGTCGGTCAGCGTCTCGCCCTCGGCGTCGTCGGTGGTCGTGCTCGCGCCGAGCCGGACCGTGGCGTCGTACGCCTTCTCGGTCAGGGTCAGGTGGCCGAGCAGCCGGGTGGCGCGGTTGACGCCGACCAGCAGCACGCCGGTGGCCATCGGGTCGAGCGTGCCGGCGTGCCCGACCTTGCGGGTGCCGGCGAGCCGGCGGACCCGGGCGACCACGTCGTGCGAGGTCATCCCGGCCGGCTTGTCGACGACGACGAGCCCGGCCGGCGTCGCCTCCGTCACTTGTCCTGAGGAGCCGCGGGACGAGGCGCCTCGAAGGTCGCCGGCTCGTCGTCCTCGGTCTCGTCGAGCGTCGTCGGCCTCGTGCGGCTTGCGGTAGGGGTCGGCCTCGCCGGCGTACGTCGCCCCGGCCGCCGACGCGGCCCGCGCGGCGTCGGCCTCGCGGGTCTGGGCGAGGATCTCCTCGAAGTGCCGCGCGGTGTCCGGCAGCGCGTCGTGGATGAACTCCAGCGTCGGCGCGTGCCGCATGCCGAGCTGCTTGGCGACCTCGGAGCGGATCAGCCCCTTGGCGGACTCGAGCGCGGCGGCCGAGCCGACGACCTGCTCCTCCTCGCCGAGGACGGTGTAGAACACCGACGCCTGCTGGGTGTCACCGCTGACCCGCACGTCGGTGACCGTCACGAACCCGAGACGCGGGTCCTTGATCCGCCGCTCGAGCATCTCCGCGACGATGACCTGGATCCGGTCCGCCACCTTGCGGACCCTGGGGTTTGCCACTGCTGCTCCTGTTGCTCGCTGAAAGGACGCCGACCCGTCACCTGTGCATCGACACGCCGCCGGGCGCGCTGCATTGGTGACGGGTCGGCGACGTGGTTAGGCGCGGGGGATCTCCCGCATCTCGAAGCACTCGACGATGTCGCCCTGCTTGATGTCGTTGAAGCCCGCGCAGGGTCAGACCACACTCGAAGCCCTCGCGGACCTCGGCGACGTCGTCCTTCTCGCGCCGCAGCGACGACAGGTCGAGGTTGTCCGCCGCCACGTTGCCGTCGCGGATGAGCCGCGCCTTGGCGTTGCGTCGGATGACACCGCTCGTGACCATGCAGCCGGCGATGTTGCCGATCTTGCTGGAGCGGAAGATCTCGCGGATCTCGGCCTGGCCGAGCGTGACCTCTTCGTACTCCGGCTTGAGCATGCCCTTGAGCGCCGCCTCGATCTCCTCGATGGCCTGGTAGATCACCGAGTAGTAGCGGATCTCCACGCCCTCCTTGTCGGCCATCTCCGTCGCCTTGCCCTGCGGGCGGACGTTGAAGCCGATGATGATCGCGTCGGAGGCGGCCGCGAGGTCGACGTTGGTCTCGGTGATCGCACCGACACCGCGGTCGATGACCCGCAGGCTGACCTCGTCGCCGACGTCGATCTTGGCGAGCGAGTCCTCGAGCGCCTCGACCGAACCGGACACGTCGCCCTTCAGGATCAGGTTGAGCTCCTGGCTCTTGCCCTTCTCCATCGAGGACATGAAGTCCTCGAGGGTGCGACGCACGCGGCGCTTGGCCTGCATGGCCGCCCGCTCACGCGACTCGCGACGCTCCGCGATCTGACGGGCGATGCGGTCGTCCTCGACGACGATGAGGTTCTGGCCCGGCGCCGGGGACGGCGGTCAGGCCGAGCACCATCGCGGGGCGCGACGGGAGCGCCTCCTCGATGTTGTCGCCGTACTCGTCGAGCATGGCGCGCACGCGGCCGTAGGCCGGGCCGGCCACGATCGAGTCGCCGACCCGCAGCGTGCCGCGCTGGATCAGCACGGTCGCCACCGGGCCGCGGCCACGGTCGAGGTGCGCCTCGATGATGAGGCCCTGGGCGTCCTGGTCGGGGTTGGCCCGCAGGTCCAGGGACGCGTCCGCCGTCAGCACGATGGCCTCGAGCAGCTTGTCCAGGTTGAGCTCGGCCTTCGCCGAGACGTCGACGAACATCGTGTCGCCGCCGTACTCCTCGGGGACGAGGCCGTACTCGGTGAGCTGGCCGCGCACCTTGGTCGGGTCCGCGTCCTCCTTGTCGATCTTGTTCACCGCGACCACGATCGGGACGCCGGCGGCCTTGGCGTGGTTGAGCGCCTCGACCGTCTGCGGCATCACGCCGTCGTCGGCCGCGACCACCAGCACCGCGATGTCGGTCGCCTGCGCACCACGGGCACGCATGGCGGTGAACGCCTCGTGGCCCGGGGTGTCGATGAAGGTGATCCGACGCTCGTCGCCGTCGACCTCGGTGGCGACCTGGTAGGCGCCGATGTGCTGCGTGATGCCACCGGCCTCCTTGCCGACCACGTTGGCGTTGCGGAGCGCGTCGAGCAGCTTGGTCTTTCCGTGGTCGACGTGACCCATGACGGTGACGACCGGCGGACGGGCCGCGAGGTCCTCCTCGGTCGCCCTCGTCCTCACCGAACTCGAGGTCGAAGGACTCCAGCAGCTCGCGGTCCTCGTCCTCGGGCGAGACGACCTGGATGACGTAGTTCAGCTCGTCGCCGAGCAGCTCCAGCGTCTCGTCGTTGACCGACTCGGTCGCCGTGACCATCTCGCCGAGGCTGAACAGCATCTGCACGAGCGACGCCGCGTCGACGCCGATCTTCTCGGCGAAGTCGGTCAGCGACGAGCCGCGCGCCAGGCGGATGGTCTCGCCGTCGCCCTTGCGGACGCGCACGCCACCGATCGTCGGGGCCTGCATCTGCTCGAACTCTTGACGACGCGCGCGCTTCGACTTGCGACCACGACGCGACGGACCGCCGGGGCGACCGAACGCACCCTGGGTCTGACCGCGCTGGCCGGGACGACCGCCACCGGGACGGCCACCGCCGCCGGGACGACCGGCGAAGCCACCGGGGGCTCCTCCGCCACCGGGCGCGCCACCGCGCGCCGGAGCGCCGGGACGGCCGGCGCCGCCGGGTGCGCCGCGACCGGGCGCACCGCCACGGCCGCCGGGAGCGGGACGTCCGCCGCCGGGTCCGCCACCGAAGGCGGCCGGGGACTTGGGCATCATCGCGGGGTTGGGACGGGGCATGCCGGGACGACCTGGCCACCACCGGCGGGCAGGCCACCGGTGCGACCGGGCGCACCGCCGTCGCGACCGGCCGGCGGACGCGGGGGACGGTCCGCACGCTCGGCGGGCGCGTCGCCCGTCGGGCGGGCAGCGGGACGACGGCCCATGCCCTGGGACGGGGCGAACGGGTTGTTGCCGGGACGCGGAGCGCCGGGACGGGCCGACGGACGCGCGGGCGGCGGACCGGGACGATGGGTCGTCTCGGTGCTCGTCGCTCGCGGCGGCCGGGGCCTGGGGCTCCTCGGTCGGGGCCGGGGCGCGGGCGCCTCGGCGACCGGCTGCGGCGCAGCGGGCTCGCTCGGCGGACCTGCTCGGCGGGACCGGGACGCGGGCCCGGGCGGGGGCCGGTCGCTGCGCGGCGGGGGCCTCGACGGCGGCCGCCGCCGGGGTCTCGACGACCGGAGCCGGCTCGCGGCGGCAGGGGCTGGGCTCCGCGGCGGCCTTGGCGGGCGCCTTCGGGCGCCGGCTTGGCGGCGGCCTTCTTGGCGGCACCCTGGTCGGCACTCGCCTTCAGCTCGGCACCGAACTGGTCGGTGAACCGCTTGACCACGGGGGGCTCGACCGTCGACGACGCCGACTTGACGAACTCTCCCATTTCTTTGAGCTTGGTCAGGACGACCTTGCTCTCGACTCCGAGCTCTTTGGCGAGCTCGTGGACTCGGACCTTAGCCACGCTTCTCCTTCTGGTCCGAGTCCCGGGTCCCTCGATGGTCGAAGGGGGGCGGTCGGACCGTTAGCTGGTGTGCATGCTCATCGGAAAGTACTCATCGAGTGCTCATGAGCTGCTGCTCCAATTTCTTCTAGGTCGATCACGGTCGGTGCGTGCTGTGTGCTGCGACGATGAGTCCTCGACCGCCGTCGTGGCGAGCCGACCCTCGGACCTTGAGGGCCCGGGGGAACGCTCGACGGCGGACGGCGAGCTCCAGGCACTCGGTGGTGGGGTGCAGGTGCGCCCCTCGGCCGGGTGCCCGTCCCGCAGGATCGGGGAGGACCTCGAGGCCCGAGCCCCGGTCACTGGCGACGACTCGCAGCAACTCGCTCTTCGCGGCCCGCTGCCGACACCCGACGCATGTGCGCACGCTGCCCTGGATCGAGTCGGTGGACATGCGTCTGCACAGGCTTTCGGTGATGCGGATTGCGGACCGCCGGACAGTCTAGCGGCTGGCGGGCCGAGAGCCGAACCGGCTGTCAGCCCTGCGCCGCTCCAGGCGGCGGGGCCACGGGTACGACGGGCGTCGATGGCCGGCTCGGCCGGGGCCTCGTCGGAGCGGATGTCGATGCGCCAGCCGGTGAGCCGCGCGGCGAGGCGGGCGTTCTGGCCCTCCTTGCCGATCGCCAGCGACAGCTGGTAGTCCGGCACGACCACCCGCGCCGAGCGGGCCGCGAGATCGACGACCTCGACGCTGCTGACCCGCGCCGGCGACAGCGCGTGGCCGACCATCTCGGCCGGGTCCTCGGAGAAGTCGACGATGTCGATCTTCTCGCCGTGCAGCTCGTTCATCACCGCCCGGACCCGCTGGCCCATCGGGCCGATGCAGGAGCCCTTGGCGTTCACGCCCGGGAGCCGTCGAGCGCACCGCGATCTTGGTGCGGTGCCCGGCCTCGCGGGCGATGCCGCAGATCTCCACCGTGCCGTCGGCGATCTCGGGGACCTCCAGGGCGAACAGCTTCTTGACCAGGTTCGGGTGCGACCGCGACAGCATCACCTGCGGGCCGCGCATGCCCTTGCGGACGGAGATGACCAGGCACCGGATCCGGGTGCCGTGGGAGTAGTTCTCGCCCGGGCACCCGCTCGCCCGAGGGCAGCAGCGCCTCGAGCCGGCCGAGGTCGACCATCACGTCCTGCGGGTCGCGACCCTGCTGGATCACCCCGGAGATGATGTCGCCCTCCTTGCCGGAGAACTCACCGAACTTGATGTCGTCCTCGGCGTCCCGCAGCCGCTGCAGCATGATCTGCTTCGCGGTGGTCGCCGCGATCCGGCCGAAGCCGTCGGGCGTGTCGTCGTACTCGGAGAGCTTGTTGCCCTCCTCGTCGGTCTCGGTGGCGCAGCACCGTCACGTGACCGGTCTTGCGGTCCAGCTCGACGCGCGCGACGGGCTGCGCGCCCGGCGTCTTGTGGTACGCCGTGAGCAGCGCCTGCTCGATGGCCTCGACGAGGATGTCGAAGGAGATCTCCTTCTCGCGCTCCAGCGATCGCAGGATGGTCATGTCGATGTCCATGACGGTCAGGACTCCTTCCGGTTGAACTCGATCTGGATCTTGGCCTTCTTCACGTCGGCGTACGCCGACCTCGGTCGGGGTCCCGTCCACGTCGAGGACAGCGCGCGACGTCGTCGCTCTCGGTGATCCGGCCGGTCACGGTGCGCCCGTCGGCCGAGCGTCGACCTTGACCAGCCGGCCCTGGTTGCGTCGCCAGTGCCGGGGGTGGGTCAGCGGCCGGTCGGTGCCGGGCGAGGTGACCTCGAGGGTGTAGGGCTGCTCGCCCATCACGTCGGACCCCTCGGGCCCGTCGAGGACCCGCGAGACCTCCTTGGTGGCCTCGGCGATGTCGTCGAGGGTGACCCCACCGTCCTTGTCGACGGCGACGCGCAGGAGGCGGCGCTTGCCGGCCGGGGTGAGGTCGATGGCCTCGACGTCGAGGCCGGTAGCAGCGAGGGGCTCGGTCAACACCTCGGCAAGTCGGTCCCGGGTCTGATCGGTGCTCACGGGCATCCCTTCCTGCTCTGCTGTTGTGGTCCGGCAACACTATCGGTTCGCCCGACCTGCTCGGCACCAGCCTCCCGGCGTCCGGGTTGTAGCCTCCAGGCATGCCCCAGCGCGCCCGGCCCCTCGTCGCCGTCGCGCTCTCCGCCGGGCTCCTGCTCACCGGGTGCAGCTCCGGCTCCGACGCCTCGTCGTCCTCCGGGTCGTCCCCCTCCTCGACGGCGTCGACGCAGCCCGTCGACGGCCTCGTCGCCCGCCGCCGAGACCCCTCCCCCGGCCCCGCGGCCCGCGCCGGGGCCGGCGGGCCAGAAGGCCTTCGCCCGGCACGTGTGGACCTGTGGGGCTACGCGCTGCGCACCAACGACGCGGCGCCGTTGACGCGCCCTCGGCGGCCCGAAGCCGTGCGGCGGCTGCGCGCGGCTGTCCCGGGAGCTCGCGCGTCCGGAAGCGGCAGGGCTGGGCCGTGGACCTCACCGGCGTGGACGTGCGCCGGGTCGTGGTGGCGAGGTCGCGGGGCGACGTGCGGGTGGCCCGGGCCACCCTGGACATCCCGGCCAGCGACGCCTTCTTCACCGACGGTCAGCTTCCGGAACACCAGCCGGGCGCACCCCGGCGCCGCCTTCGTGGTCCGGATGCGGTACGCCGACAAGCGCTACCGGCTCGTGTCGTTCACCGTCGCCTAGACCCTCTAGCCTTGGCGCGTGCCGATCCCCTCGCCCGCGCGTTCCGACGCGCGCCGTGACCCGGGCCTGACCCGGCGTACGGCGGTCGGTGCCGGCCTGGTCGGGGCGGCCGCCGTCCTGACGGGGTGCACCCCGACAGCGGGATCGACCGTCGCCCGAAGCCGGGAGCCACCAAGACCCGGGCGGCGGCCGTGGACCCGGACGTGGCGCTGGCCGCGACCGTGCTCGCCGACGAGCAGGCACTGCTCGACCAGGTGCTCGCCACGGTCGAACGGCACCCGGACCTCGAGACCACGCTGGTCGGGGCGCGGTCGAGCCACCAGGCGCACGTCGACCTGCTGAAGGACGCGGTGCCGGACGACGTCGAGGTCCCGGCGACCGGCTCCCCCACCGCGTCGCCGTCGGTGTCTCCCTCGGTGTCCCCCTCGGCCGCCGCCACCCCTCCGTCGCCTTCTCGGGTGCCTGCCCGCGCGCCGGTCGCACTGGGCGCGGTCGCCCGCGCCGAGGACCGGCTCGCCCTGGTCGGCCGGCGCAGCTCGTTCGCCGCCGAGAGCGGCGCGTTCGCCCGGGTGCTCGCGAGCATGGCGGCCGCCGCGGCGCAGCAGGCCGACGACGCTTGCCGCCGCCGCCCGGGAGCGCCGATGACCCCCCTCGAGGCGCTGCAGCAGACCCTGGCCGGCGAGCACGCCGCGGTCTACGTCTTCCGCGCGCTCGCGGGCCGCGTGTCCGCCTCCGCCGCAGCCCGACCTGGCCGAGGGGCTGGCCACGGCGTACACGACGCACCGCGGCCGCCGCGACCAGCTGACCGCGATGGTGCGCGCCGCGGGCGGCGACCCGGTCGCCGCCGAGGTGAGCTACGAGCTGCCCAACCCGAGCCGCACGGCCGTCCAGCTGCGGGCCGGCGCCCTGGTGACCGAGCAGCGCTGCGCCGAGGTGTACGCCGCGATGGTGGGCAGCACGTCGCGCGGCGACCGGCAGTGGGCGATCGACGCGCTGACCGACGCGGCCGTCCGGCTGCTCGGCTTCGGCGGGACGCCCGAGGACTTCCCCGGCGTCAGCGAGCTCTGACCCGGCCTAGCGGCCGGGCACGAGAAGACCCTCCCCACTCCAGGTGGTCGCCTGGGATGAGGAGGGTCTGCCCGACGGAAGGGCCCCCGAGAATCGGCCTTCCCGTGTCGCGCGCAACCTGGGAGGTGCGCGCGTGTCCTAGGCGCGGTACGCGGAGAACATCTGCTGGGTCCGGGTGGCCTGGTTCGGGGTGAACTGGTCGTAGCAGGGGTCGTAGCTGTAGTCCATGTAGTTGTGGATCGGGTCCAGGCCCGGCAGCGAGCAGGAGTCGCGGCCCGTCGGGGCAGCCGCTGGTGGCGCTGGACTGCGCGGGGGTGTCGCTCACCTCGTCGTTCGTGCTCGTGCAGCCGCCCTGGAACGTGTGGTAGAGCCCGAACCAGTGGCCGGCCTCGTGCGAGGCGGTCTTGCCCTGGTTGAAGTTGGTGGCCGAGCCGCCGGGCAGCGAGGTGTAGTGCACCCGGATGCCGTCGATCTTCGGGTTCCTCGCGTAGTCCCACGGGAACGTCGCGATGCCGAGGTAGGCGAAGTCGACCAGCCAGATGTTCAGCGCGTTGGCGCCGCCGAGACGGGTCTGCGAGCGGTACGTCGTGCTGCTCTTGTCCTGGTGCCACTGGGTGTTGTAGTAGCGGTCGACGCCGGCCAGGGAGAACGTGAAGCCGGTGTTCGCGGCCGAGGTCGACTCGCCGCCGGCGAAGTCCTGGTTGAGCTCGGCGATCTGCTGGGTGATCTGGGAGTCGGTCACGTCGCCGTTGCCGTTCGCGTCGCGCCATCACGTGCACGTAGACCGGGACACCGGCGCCGACGGTCGGTGTCGTGCCCCCGCCACCGGGCTTGCGCTGGCCGGCCAGGATCTCCTTGGTGCGCTTCTCGATCGCGGCCTGCTCCTTGGCGGACAGCCCACGGTGGTCCGAGCCGGAGCGGCCTCCGCGGGCGGCGGCCGCGCTCCCGGTGCCGGCGCCGAGGTCGTGCGGGTCGAGGCAGGTGGACGGCGCGGGCGGCGACCGGCTCCGAGGCCTGGGCGGGGGCGATGGCTCCGGCGAACGAGAGGCTGCTGACCAGGGCGGTGAGCCCGGCCAGGGCGGCGGTCCGGTGGCTGAGTCGGGTCATGGGTGGTGTCCTTCGACAGGTCCGAGGTCCGGGACCGTTGCCCCGACGTCCTCGATCCTGCCTGCAGATCTTCGGGCGGTGAAGGACATGGCCGCCGGATGTTGTGCAGGTTTGCGCAGGTTCCGGATCGTGCAAGCGCGGTGCCGGGGCGCTCAGCCCGGGCTGCTGCGCCAGGCCGCGACCACGTCGTACACGTGGCGCGAGCTGGTCGGTCACCGCGTCGGGCTCGCCCTCGGTGTGCCCGACCTGCGCGGGCGGGATGTCGCTGTGCGGGACGAGGATGGTGCGCATCCCGGCGTTCGCCGCGCCCCAGATGTCGTCGAAGAGCCGGTCTCCCACGAAGACGCAGGCCGCCGGGTCGGAGACGCCGACCGCCTCCATGGCCGCCAGGAACGCCTCGGGCGCGGGCTTCGTCCAGGCGATCTCGCTGCTGTAGACGGCGCCGTCGAGCATCTCGAGGATGCCGTCGCGGTCGAAGAACTCCTCGTGCCAGGTCCGGGGCCAGATGGTGTTCGACAGCACCCCGATCCGGAGACCGTCGACCTTGAGCCGGCTGAAGAGCGGGAGCACGTCCGGGTCGGCGATCGTGTGCGGCTCCCAGAAGTCGCGGTACTGCTCGAGCAGCGCCTCGTCGTGGGCCAGCCCCGCCTCGACGAACAGGTCGGCGACGGTCGCGCTCGTGTGGTGGTCGCGCGAGCGGCCCCAGATGGTGGCGCCGGCGGCCAGGAGGCGTTCCGCGGCGGTCTCGTCGGCCCCGACCGCCGCCACCGCCAGCGCCCGCGCCTCGGCCTCGAAGTCGATCGTGTGCCAGGGGGTGAGCGTGCCGCCCCAGTCGAAGATCACCGCCTCGATGTGCGAGGAGTGGCATCAGTCCTCCGAGATCGGGTTGCCGACCGGCTCGCGGACCGCGTTGACCACCTGGGCGGCGGCCTCCGCGACCGCGACGTCCTCGCGCTCACCGGTGGCCCGGTCCTTCACCTCGACCACCCCGTCGGCCAGGCCCCTGCCGACCACGACGATCGTGGGCACGCCGATCAGCTCGGCGTCCTTGAACTTCACGCCCGGCGAGACCTTGACCCGGTCGTCGTACAGCACCGTCAGGCCCTGCGACGTGAGGTCGACGGCGAGCTCGGCGGCCGCGTCGTACACCGCCTGGTCCTTGCCGGTCGCGACGAGGTGTACGTCGGCCGGGGCGACCTCGCGGGGCCAGACCAGCCCGAGCTCGTCGTGGGTGTTCTCGGCGATCGCCGCGACCGCGCGCGAGACCCCGATGCCGTAGGAGCCCATGGTCACCGTGACGAGCTTGCCGAGCTCGTCGAGGACCTGGAGGCCGAGCGCGTCGGCGTACTTGCGACCGAGCGCGAAGATGTGGCCCATCTCGATGCCTCGCGCTGTCTGCAGGGTGCCGTCGCCCCCGTTCAGTGCGCACTGCGGGCAGGGGTCGCCGTCGCGGACCTGAGCGGCCTCGATCGTGCCGTCGGGCGTGAAGTCGCGGCCGGCGACGAGGTCGAGGACGTGGGAGCCGGAGACGTCGGCGCCGGTGACCCAGCGGGTGCCCTCGACGATGCGCGGGTCGACGAGGTAGCGGATCCCGGACTCGTTCTTCTCGCCGAGCACGCCGGGGCCGATGTAGCCCTTGGCGAGCGAGGGGTGCTTCGCGAAGTCCTTCTCGTCGAACGCCTCCACCTCGATGGGCTCCAGCTGGCCACCCAGGCGCTTCTCGTCGACGTCGCGGTCGCCGGGCAGGCCGATCGCGACGGGCTCGCGGGTGCCGTCGGGGTGCTTGAGCATCGACGATGACGTTCTTCAGGGTGTCCCCGGCGTTCCAGGGCCGGTCGTCGCGGGGGAACTTCTCGTTGAGGTGGTCGACCAGCGTCTCGATGGTCGGCGTGTCCGGGGTCTGCTCCGCGTGCGCGGCGGGCGCGTCGTCGTAGGCGACGGGCTGGGGAGCAGGGACCTGCACCGCCTCCACGTTGGCGGCGTAGTCGCAGGACGTGCAGCGGACGTAGGTGTCCTCACCGTTCTCGGCGGTCGCCAGGAACTCCTCCGACATCGAGCCACCCATGGCTCCCGACGTGGCCTTGACGATCACGTAGTCGAAGCCGAGCCGGTCGAAGGTCTTCACGTAGGCGGCCCGGTGGGCGGCGTACGACCTCTCGAGGCCCTCGTCGGAGACGTCGAAGGAGTAGGAGTCCTTCATCACGAACTCGCGTCCGCGCAGCACGCCGGCGCGGGGGCGCGCCTCGTCGCGGTACTTCGTCTGGATCTGGTAGAGCCAGACCGGGAGGTCCTTGTAGGAGGAGTAGAGGTCCTTGACGACGAGCGTGAACAGCTCCTCGTGCGTGGGGCCGAGCAGGTAGTCGGCGCCCTTGCGGTCCTTGAGGCGGAAGATGCCGTCGCCGTACTCCGTCCAGCGGCCGGTCGCCTCGTAGGGCTCGCGCGGGATCAGCGCCGGGAACTGGAGCTCCTGGGCGCCCATCCCGTCCATCTCCTCGCGGACGATCCGCTCGATGTTGCGGAGCACCCGCAGACCGAGCGGCAGCCACGTGTAGATGCCGGGGGCGACGCGGCGGATGTAGCCCGCGCGGACGAGCAGCCGGTGGCTCGGCACCTCGGCGTCCGCGGGGTCGTCCCTCAGCGTGCGCACGAACAGGCTCGACATCCGCAGGATCATGGGGGAAAGGCTAACGGTCGCCTCGTCGCGGCCCGCACACCAGTTTCGCCGGCGTCAGCGGCGACCGCCCCGGGCGACCGCGGCGGACAGGTCGTTGACGGCACGGTCGCGGCTGGACAGCGGCGCGAGCCCGAAGCTGCGCTCGATGGTCGCCAGGATCGACGTGGTGTCGTACGACGTGTGGTCGACCCCCGAGCGCTTCAGCGCGCGGCCGATGACCAGCGCCGGGATGCGGGTTCCCGGACCCCACACGTCGTGCGTGCCCTTCTTCGCGCCGGCGCCGGGCGGAGCCACGTGGTCCCACTGGCCGCCGAACTCGTCGTAGGTGACCACGACGAGCGTGTCCTTGGCCTGGGGTCCGTTGGTGATCGTCTTGAGCAGGTCGACGAGGTGGTCGCTGCCCTTCGACTGGCTGGCGTAGCCCGGGTGCTCGTTCTCGGCGCCGTACGGCTTCACGAAGCTGACCGTCGGCAGGTGACCCGTTCTGCGCGGCCGTGATGAACCGCTGCTCGTCCTTGAGGTGCGCCCGGCCCGGCTGGCCGGGGGCGTAGGCGGCGAAGTAGTTGAACGGCTGGTGGTGGTACTGGAACAGCGGCCCGGGCTTGCCCGAGGTGGCGTCGCGCCAGCCGCCGGAGTACCACTTCCAGGAGATCCCGGCCTTGGTCAGCCGGTCACCGATGTTGGGGTACGTCGCGTCGTCGATCAGCGGGATCTTCGCGCCCGGCCCCGCCGGGCGTGCTGGACGGCTGGACGGTGTTGACCGCGAAGTCGCCGCAGGCGCTGCGTGTACTTCATCTGCAGCGGGTCGTTGCACTTGCGGGTCAGCTGGCCGTCCTTGACGGGCCCGGTCGGGGTGTAGAGCGGGTAGGTCGTTGACCATCCCGTTGCTGTCCAGCACCGAGTTCGCCGCACCGGCGGCGCCGTTCGCCCCGTGGCTGGTGTCGAGGGGGGTCCGGGCGGCGATCAGCCACTGGTGGTTGAGGAACGAGCCGCCGAACGCGGCCTGGAAGAAGCGGTCGGCGAGGACGTACTTCGGGGCGCCCGTGCGGTGCAGGTACTTGTAGATCGGCAGGTCCCGCGTCCTGTAGTAGCCCTGGGTCAGGCCGACCGCGTCGGAGCCGGTCGTGTAGCGGTTCTGCCGGCCGCCGTTGAGCTGGTACTGCTCCTGGTAGAAGCGGTGCACGATGTCGCGCGTGCAGCCGCCCGGCTCGGCACCGGGCTCCCCTTCGCCACGCCGTTGGGCGCGAACACGCCGGGCGCGGGGCAGGTGGTGTCGGTCGGCTTGATGAAGCGGTCGATCGCGAACGGCTTGTTCGTGAAGTGGCTGGCGACGCCGTGCGCCGTGTCGGTGCAGTCGGCCGGCTGCGGCGGGCTGGCGAGGTTGACGTCGTTCTGCGAGCAGGCAGGAGTACTTCGTGCCGTCCTGGCGCCACCTGGGTGGTGTGCGCCGCGGTGGCGCGCGAGCGGCCGTTCACGCGCTGGCCGTTGACGGTGCCCCAGCCGCCGTACAGGTTGTCGAAGGAGTGGTTCTCCTCGTAGATCACCACGAGGTGCTTGAAGCCGCCGGGGAGCCCGGCGCCGGCGCCGGCCTGGCCTGCACGCTCGTCGACGCGGCGGTCGACGGGGCGCGGCGCGTGGCGGCGCTGCCCGCGCGAGCGGGGCACCTGCGACGACGACGGCCGCGCACAGCGCGGCGACACTGCCGACCTTGTTCATGCCGTGCTCCTGCCGAGTCCGGGCTCCCCGAGTGCGGAGCACCGCCCCCCACCTTCGTCACTGCGGCAGGACTTGGCAAGACCAACGGCGACGTTGTTGCGACGATCGCCGCCGGTCAGAACATGATCGTGGAGAAGGTGCCCGGTCTGCTCGAAGCCGGCGCGGGCGTAGGCCGCGCGGGCGGGGAGGTTGTGCTCGTTGACGTAGAGCGAGACCACCGGCGCGATGTCGCGCAGGGCCAGCGTGCACGACCGCCGCCATCCCGGCCGCCGCGAGGCCCTCGCCGCGCCGGGCGGGGTCGACGTAGACGCCCTGGACCTGGCAGGCGTACGGCGACGCGGCCGCCACCTCCGCCTTGAAGACCACCCGGCCGTCCTCGATGCGGGCGAACGACCAGCCCTTCGCGACCAGCTGCGCGACCCGGGCCCGGTAGAGGTCGGCGCCGCCGCCGATCTCGGGCGAGACGCCGACCTCCTCGGTGTACATCGCCACGCAGGCCGGGTAGAGCACGTCGAGGTCGGCCGGCTCGGTCCGTCGTACGCAGCGGGTCGGGGGCGATCGGGCGGCTCCGCGAGATCTGCAGGTGCGGCTGGCGCCAGCGCGCCTCGCGCGGCGTGCCGACCAGTGCGGCGCGAGGTGCTCGCCACAGCGGCTCGACCGCCTCGGTCGGGCCGACGATCGTCGCGCAGCGCCGGTGCTGCGCGGCGGCCCGCTCCGCGAAGGCGACCAGCGCCTCCGGGGTGGCCTGGACCGGCACGAGGTTGGCGGCCGCGTGGCAGGCCGACACCAGCCGGCCGTCCTCGTGGAAGCCCCACACCTCGCCGCCGAGCCAGCGCGGGTCGAGCTGGGTGAGCCGGGCGCGGTAGTCGGCGAACACGTTGACCACCGGGTCGCAGGCCGTCAGCTCCAACATCGCGGGGAGGTCGGAGGGGCCGAGGAGGCGCAGGCCGGGCTGTGTGCGGAGCACAGCGCGGAGCCTAACGCGCACGCGGCTACACCCTCGCGTCTCGTCCGTGGCGACCCTCGCCGAGCGTCCGCGGCGTCTTCGCGGGACCCCGTCGTCCGCGTCGTCGTCGTCGAGCATCGTGGTCTCGTCGAACGGGCCGCTCGCCGGCCAGCACCCGGTCGAGCTGCGCCCGGTCGACGCCGCCGGTCCAGGTGCCGATCAGCACGGTGGCGACGGCGTTGCCGGCGAAGTTGGTCAGCGCCCGGGCCTCGGACATGAACCGGTCGATGCCGACGATCAGGCCGACGCCGTCGACCAGCTCGGGCCGGTGCGAGGACAGGCCGCCGGCCAGGGTGGCCAGGCCGGCGCCGGTGACCCCGGCGGCGCCCTTGGAGGCGATGATCATGAACACCAGCAGCGAGATCTGCTCGCCGATCGCCAGCGGGTTGCCCAGCGCCTCGGCGATGAACAGCGACGCCATCGTCAGGTAGATCGCGGTGCCGTCGAGGTTGAACGAGTAGCCGGTCGGCACGACGACGCCGACGGTCGGCTTGTCGACGCCGGCGTGCTCCATCTTGGCGATCAGCCGCGGCAGCGCCGACTCCGACGACGAGGTCGACAGGATCAGCAGGAACTCGCGGCCGAGGTACCTGCAGCAGCCTGAAGATGTTGACGCCGGTGGCCAGCTTGAGCAGCGTGCCGAGGATCACGAAGACGAACAGCGCGCAGGTGATGTAGAAGCCGACCATCAGCACCGCCAGGCTCTTCAGCGCGTCCACGCCGGTCTCGCCGACGACCGCGGCGATCGCGCCGAACGCGCCGACCGGCGCGGCCCACATGATCATCGCCAGCACCCGGAAGACCAGGCGCTGGAGGTGCCCGACGCCGCGCAGGATCGGCTCGCCGGCTGCGGCCCATGGCCTGCAGCGCGAAGCCGACGAGCAGCGCGACCAGCAGGGTCTGCAGCACCTCGCCCTCGGTCAGCGCGGAGAACAGCGTCGTCGGGATGATGCCGAGCAGGAAGTCCGTGGTGCTGCCCGCCTCGCCGGCCTGCTCGGCGCCGGCCTTGGCGACGTCCGGCGGTGAGGTTCAGGCCCGCAGCCGGGGTGGATGATGTTGCCGACGACCAGGCCGATGGCCAGCGCGACCGTCGACATCACCAGGAAGTAGCCGAGCGCGAGGCCGCCGACCTTGCCGACCTGGGCGGCGCTGCGCGACCGAGCCGACGCCGAGCACGATCGTGCAGAAGATGACCGGCTGAGATCATCATCTTGATCAGCGCGACGAACGCCGTGCCGATCGGCTTGAGCTGCACGGCGAAGTCGGGGGCGACGAGGCCGACCGCGATGCCGAGCAGCACGGCGACGATCACCGCGAGGTAGAGGTAGTGGGTCCGGTCGCGCCGCGGCGGGCGGCGCGGTGCGGTGCTGGGTGCTGGTCGTGACATCGGTGCCTCCGTCGGTCGGTCGGGTCCGGGTGGCCCCGGCCGAGCATGCTGCCGCGCCCTGTGACTGCGGTCACTCGTTGTGTTCGTTGTGTTCACGCGGCGCCCGCTCGTCGTGGGCACAATGCGTCCGTGCCCGCGCCGGTCCGCTCGCGGCAGCACGGTCGCGCGCCAGATCCTGGTGCTGCAGGTGCTGGTCGTCGCTGGTGGTCGTCGTCGGCGCGGTGGCGCTGGCCTACGTACGACGCCCGGCGCGCGCCAGATCGCCGGCGCCCGCGACCGCGCGCTCGCCGTGGCGGTGGCGGTCGCCGACTCCCCGCAGGTGCGCGAGGCGCTGCGCACGCCGGACCCGTCGGCCACCATCCAGCCGTTCGCCGAGGAGGTACGCCGCGACACCGGCACCGACTTCGTGGTGGTGATGGCCCTGGACCGGACCCGCTACTCCCACCCCGACCCGGCGCAGATCGGCAAGCCGTTCATCGGCGACCTCGGCGGCGCACCGGCGGGCCGGCCGTTCACCCAGGAGTACACCGGCACGCTGGGCCCCTCGATGCGCGCGGTGGTCCCGGTGCTCGACCGCCGGCGGCGGCAGGTCGTCGCGCTGGTCTCGGTCGGCATCACCATCGAGCGGATCGAGGGCGCGCTCGCCGACCGGCTGCCGACCATCGCGCTGGCGGCCGCGCTGGTCCTCGGCACCGGCCTGCTCGGCGCCTGGCTGATCAGCCGGCGGCTGCGCCGGCAGACGCACGGCATGGGCGAGCGGCGAGATCACCCGGATGTACGAGTACTACGACGCGGTGCTGCACGCCGTCCGCGAGGGGCTGCTGCTGCTCGACACCGAGGGCCGGGTGCAGCTGGTCAACGACGAGGCCAGGCGGCTGCTCGACCTGCGACGACGACGCGGTCGGCCGGCCGGTCGCGCGACCTCGGCCTCCCCGACTCGCTGACCGCGCGCGGTGCTGGCGACCGACTCGCCGGCCCGACGAGATCCACCTGCGTCGACGACGCACGTCCTGGTGGTCAACACCGCGCCGGCGCGCTGGCAGGGCCGCGAGGTCGGCGCGCGTGGTCACCCTGCGCGACCACACCGAGCTGCAGGCGGTCACCGGCGAGCTCGACACGGTCCGCGGGCTCACCGAGTCGCTGCGCTCGCAGAACCACGAGGCGGCCAACCGGCTGCACACCGTGGTCTCCCTGATCGAGATGGGCCGCACCGAGGAGGCGCGTGGACTTCGCCACCGAGGAGCTCGAGGTCGCCCAGCTGCTCACCGACCGGGTGGTCGGCGTCGGTCGCCGACCCGGTGCGTGGCCGCGCTGCTGCTCGGCAAGACCGCGCAGGCCGCCGAGCGCGGCATGCGAGCTGCGCATCGACGACGAGCACCGACGTCACCGGCCTGCCGGTCGAGCAGCGCGACGCTGGTGACCGTCCTCGGCAACCTCGTCGACAACGCGCTCGACGCGGTGAGCGAGCCGAGCCGAGCGGGTGGTCGTGGTCGAGCTCGCACGGCTCGGCGGACGGGCTCACCGTCGCGGGTCGTCCGACTGCGGCGCCGGGCTCCCGCCGGGGCTCGCGCGAGCAGGTGCTTCGAGCGCGGCTGGTCGACCAAGACCTCCGACGGTCCGGTCGGCCGCGGGCTCGGCCTGGCCCTGGTGGTCCAGGCGGTCCGCAAGTACGACGGGCAGCATCGGCGTCGGCCACCTCCGACCTCGGCGGCGCCGTCGTTCGCTCGGTCGCGCGATCGGGGGCCGCCGCATGAGCGTCCGGGTGCTCGTCGTCGAGGACGAGGAGCTCGCCGCGAGGCGCACGCCGACGTACGTCCGTCGGCGCGCGGGGTTCGAGGTCGCCGGCGTCGCGCGCTCCGCGGCCGAGGCGGTCCGGCTCCTGCGCAGCGACCGCCGGTCGACCTGGTGCTGCTCGACATGCACCTGCCCGACGGGCACGGGCTCGGCGCTGCTCCAGGGCATGCGCGCCGCCGGGCATCCTGTGCGACGTGATCGCGGTGACCTCGGCCCGCGACGTCGACGTGGTGCAAGCACGCGGTGGCGCAGGGCGTCGTGCTCTACCTGCTCAAGCCGTTCACCTACGCCGGCGTTCCGCACCAAGCTCGACCAGTACGCCGACTACCGGCGCCCGGCTCACCGCGACGCCGAGAGCGACGTCGGCGCAGGACGACGTCGACCGGATGCTCGGCGTCGCTGCGCACCACGCCGCAGCCGCGCGGCGCTGCCCAAGGGGATGAGCGCCGACACCCTGCGCGAGGTCACCGCGGCGCTGCGCGACGGCGCCGGCCGCGTCGGCCTCGGAGGTCGCCGCGGCGATCGGCACGTCCCGGGTCACCGCCCGGCGCTACCTGGAGTACCTCGCCGACGAGCGAGCGTCGTCGAGCGGCACCGTGCGGTACGGCGGCAGCGGCCGTCCCGAGGTGGAGTACCGGCTCAGCCGACGGTGACGGTCGCGCCGCCGGCTCGTCGCCGTCGACGGGCTCGCCCATCTCCTCGGCGATCCGCATCGCCTCCTCGATCAGGGTCTCCACGATCTGCGACTCGGGGACGGTCTTGATGACCTCGCCCTTGACGAAGATCTGGCCCTTGCCGTTGCCGGAGGCCACGCCGAGGTCGGCCTCGCGGGCCTCACCCGGCCCGTTCACGACGCAGCCCATCACCGCGACGCGCAGCGGGACCTCCATGCCCTCGAGCCCGGCGGTCACCTCGTCGGCGAGCTTGTAGACGTCGACCTGCGCGCGCCCGCACGACGGGCACGACACGATCTCGAGCTTGCGCGGGCCGCAGGTTGAGCGACTGCAGGATCTGGATGCCGACCTTGACCTCCTCGACCGGAGGCGCGGACAGCGAGACCCGGATGGTGTCGCCGATGCCCTTGCGAGAGCAGGGCGCCGAACGCCATCGCGCTCTTGATCGTGCCCTGGAACGCCGGGCCCGCCTCGGTCACGCCGAGGTGCAGCGGCCAGTCGCCGCGCTCGGAGAGCATCTCGTAGGCCTGCACCATCACGACCGGGTCGTTGTGCTTGACCGAGATCTTGAAGTCGTGGAAGTCGTGCTCCTCGAACAGCGACGCCTCCCAGACGGCCGACTCGACGAGCGCCTCCGGTGTGGCCTTGCCGTACTTCTCCAGCAGCCGCTTGTCGAGCGACCCGGCGTTGACGCCGATGCGGATCGACGTACCCCGGTCCTTGGCGGCCTGGGCGATCTGCTTGACCTGGTCGTCGAACTTGCGGATGTTGCCGGGGTTCACGCGGACGGCGGCGCAGCCGGCGTCGATCGCGGCGAAGACGTACTTCGGCTGGAAGTGGATGTCGGCGATCACCGGGATCTGCGAGTGCTCGGCGATCTCGGCCAGCGCGTCGGCGTCGTCCTGGCGAGGGGCAGGCGACCCGGACGATGTCGCAGCCGGCGGCGGTGAGCTCGGCGATCTGCTGCAGCGTGGTGTTCACGTCCGAGGTCAGCGTCGTGGTCATCGACTGCACGGAGACCGGGCGCGTCGCCGCCGACGAGCACCTTGCCCACCTTGATCTGGCGGGTCGGGCGGCGCGGTGCGAGCACCGGCGGCGGGGCGGCGGGCATCCCGAGGTCGACCGAGGTCATGGCTTCCTCTTCTCGTCGTGGGTAGGCGGGGGTCGGGTCGACGGCTCGAGCGAGACCGGGGGCGACGATGTCGGCGTAGATCAGCACCACGCTCATCACCAGGATCACCGCGGCCATCACGTAGGTCGACCGGCAGCAGCTTGGCGACTGTCGACGAAGCCCGGGGTCGGGCTTGCCGGCGCAGCCGCGCGACCCCGCGGCGGAGCGCCTCGTAGAGCGCGCCGGCGATGTGGCCGCCGTCCAGCGGCGGCAGCGGCACGAGGTTGAACATGCCGAGGAACAGGTTCAGCCCGGCGAGCAGCAGCAGCAGCGAGAAGAACCGGTCGCGAGGCCGGCATCGCCTGCTGCGAGGAGATCTCGCCGGCGACCCGGCCGGCGCCGACGACGCTCATCGGGCCGTTCTGGTCGCGCTCCTCGAGCCCGAGGGCGGCGCGGCCGACGTGGTAGAGCTTCACCGGCATCGTGCCGAGCGCCTTGACGGTCTCCCAGGTGCCGTCGGCCATCGTGGTGACCACGAACCCGGCGCCCTGGCGTTCTGCAGCACGACGGTCGGGCCGGACGCCGAGGAAGCCGACCTTGGTGATCCGCTGCGGGTCGTCGGGTCGACGCGGGGCGAGACGGTGGTGTTGGTGCGTCAGCGTGACGTCGCGGCCGTCCCGGCGTACGACGATCGTGGCGCTGCCGTCGCCGTTGCCGCGGATCGCGGTCTGCAGTGCCGTCCCAGTCCGTGACCGGCGTGCCGTTGAACGACGACGATCCGGTCGCCGGGCTGGAGGCCGGCGGCCTTGGCGGGGGCGACCGGGTCGGCGGCGGTGCAGGCGCGCGGTCGGCTTGTCGGCGTTCGCCTTGGTCACCGCGATCACGCACTGGGAGACGTCGTCGACGGTGGTGGTCGGCGGTGCGCACGCCGTGGCCCATGAAGACGACCGCGAACAGCACGAACGCGATGACCAGGTTGATCATCACGCCGCCGAGCCCATCACGATGACCTTCTTCCACCACGGCAGCTTGTAGAACAGCCGGTCCTCGTCGCCCTTCTCGACCAGCTCGTACTCCGCGGAGCGGGCGTCGCTGATCAGCTGGGCGAACATCCCGGTGTTGGAGTTGCGGACGCCTGTCGGGTCCTGCGTCCGGACCCGGCGGCAGCATCCCGACGAGCTTCACGTAGCCGCCGAGCGGGATCGCCTTGACGCCGTACTCGGTCTCGCCGCGCCGCGTCGACCAGACGGTCCGGCCGAAGCCGACGAAGTACTGGGTGACCTTGACGTCGAACAGCTTGCCGGGCACCAGGTGCCCGAGCTCGTGCAGGCCGATCGAGGCGGCCACGCCGACGACGAACAGCAGCACGCCGAGGGTGTACATCAGCACGGTCCATCGGTCGGGGCCCTTCACGATGTGGTGGTCCGTCGGCCTGCTCGCGCGCCCAGGCGTCGGCCGCGAGCACGTCGTCGACGGTCAGATCTGTCAGGTCCGAGGGTACGTCGTGGCCGGCCAGCACGCGCTCGATGGTCGGCACGATGTCGGTGAACCTCATCTCACCGTCGAGGAACGCCTGCACGCACACCTCGTTGGCGGCGTTGTAGACCGCCGGGGCGGTGCCGCCGCGGGTGCCGGCCTCGCGGGCCAGCCGCACCGCCGGGAACGCCTCGTCGTCGAGCGGGAAGAACTCCCAGGTCTGCGGCCGTGGTCCAGTCCACCGGCGGGCGCCGCGTCGGGCACCCGGTCGGGCCAGCCGAGGCCCAGCGCGATCGGGATCATCATCGACGGCGGCGAGGCCTGCGCCAGCGTCGAGCCGTCGGTGAACTCCACCATCGAGTGCACGACCGAGGTGGGGTGCACCACGACCTCGATCCGGTCGAACGGGATGCCGAACAGCAGGTGCGCCTCGATCACCTCGAGGCCCTTGTTGACCAGGGTCGCGGAGTTGATCGTCACGAACGGGCCCATGACCAGGTCGGGTGCGCCAGCGCCTGCTCCGGCGTGACGTCGTGCAGGTCGTCGCGGGTGCGGCCCGCGGAACGGCCCGCCGCTGGCGGTCAGCACCAGCCGGCGCACCTCGTCGGCGCGGCCGCCGCGCAGGCACTGGGCCAGCGCGCTGTGCTCGCTGTCGACCGGCACGATCTGGCCGGGCTTCGCGCGCGCGGTGACCACCGGGCCGCCGATGATCAGCGACTCCTTGTTGGCCAGCGCCAGGGTGTTGCCGGCGTCGAGCGCGGCCAGCGTGGGCCGCAGCCCGACCGCGCCGGTGATGCCGTTGAGCACCACGTCGCACTCCATCGCGGCCGCCTGCGGTCGAGGCCTCCTCGCCCAGGTCGGCGAACGCCGGGCGCGAACTCCTCGACCTGCGCCCGGAACAGGTCGGCCTGCGACCCGCCGGCGGTCAGCGCGACCACCCGGAACCGGTCCGGGTTGGCCCGGACCACGTCGAGGGCCTGGGTGCCGATCGACCCGGTCGAGCCGAGGATGACGACGTCGCGACGAGAGCTCACCAGGCCATCCTGCCGGAACCCTGGCGGCGGCGACGGATCCGGTGCCGTCCGGCGCGATACACCGACGATCTCCTCACCAAACCTGCACATTCCCGACTCGATCCGTGGCGTCCCGCGACGGTCACTGGCTATCCTGTCGCCGTGACCCAGACCTCCCCCGCGAGCGGCCCCGTGACCGGCGGCCCCGACCTGCCCCAGGAGCGCCGGCTCGTCACCGCCATCCCCGGCCCGCGCTCCGTCGAGAAGTTCGCGCGTCGCGGCCGGCACGTCGCCTCGGGGGTCGGCACCACGCTGCCGGTGTTCGTCGAGGCGGCCGGCGGCGGCGTGCTCGTCGACGCCGACGGCAACTCGCTGATCGACCTCGCCTCCGGCATCGCGGTCGCCAGCGTCGGCAACTCCGCCCCGCACGTCGTGGAGCGGGTCGTCGAGCAGGTGCGGGCGTTCACCCACACCTGCTTCATGGTCACGCCCTACGACGGCTACGTCGACGTCTGCGAGAAGCTCGCCGAGCTCACTCCCGGCGACCACGAGAAGCGGTCGGCGCTGCTGAACTGCGGCGCCGAGGCGGTCGAGAACGCCGTCAAGATCGCCCGCGCGCACCACCGGCCGGGACCGCCGTGGCCGTGGTCGACCACGCCTACCACGGCCGCACGAACCTGACGATGGCGATGACCGCGAAGTCGATGCCCTACAAGCACGGGCTTCGGCCCGTTCGCCGGCGAGGTCTACCGGGCGCCGATGTCCTACCCCTTCCGCGAGCCGGCGCTGCCGACGATCTCGCGGCGAGGCCGCGGCCGACCGCGCGATCGACGTACTCGAGAAGCAGGTGGGGGCCTCGAACCTCGCCTGCCTGGTGATCGAGCCGATCCTGGGCGAGGGCGGCTTCGTCGTGCCCGGCCCCGGGCTTCCTGCCGCGGCTGCGCGCGTGGACCGAGGCCCAGCGGCATCGTGTTCGTCGCCGACGAGATCCAGACCGGCTTCTGCCGCACCGGCGACTGGTTCGCCTGCGACCACGAAGGCGTCGTGCCCGACCTGGTCACCACCGCCAAGGGCATCGCCGGCGGCTTCCCGCTGGCCGCGGTCACCGGGCGCGCCGACATCATGGACGCCGTGCACGTGGGCGGCCTCGGCGGCACGTACGGCGGCAACCCGGTCGCCTGCGCCGCGGCGCTCGGCGCCATCGAGACCATGCAGGAGCTCGACCTCGCGGCCCGCGCCCGCGAGATCGGCGCCCTGATCACCGCGAGCCTGACCTCGATCGCGGACAAGCACGCGCTGCGTCGGCGACGTCCGCGGCCGCGGCGCCATGATGGCGGTCGAGATCGTCGGCGCGGACGGCCACATCCCTGATGCCGCCCGCGCCGGCTCGGTCTCGGCCTACTGCCACGCGCAGGGCGTGCTGACGCTGACCTGCGGGACCTACGGCAACGTGCTGCGCTTCCTGCCGCCGCTCGTGTCGCCTCGGACGCGCTGCTCACCGAGGCGTTCGAGGTGGTGGCCGCGGCGTTCGACGCCACCGCCTGACCGGATGGTTTTGGCGCGTTTCGGCCGCGCGGACGGTCGCCTGATCTCTACCCTCGTCCCGTGCGGACCGGTCGAGGGTCCCCCGGAGAGAGTACGGAGCAGCACCATGGGGTGTCCCTGAGCGGGTCCGACCTGACCTTCACGATGGTCCGCCGGCTGTCGGTCGTCGTCGTCGTGGTCTTCGTGGTGCTCGGCTACCTCTACGGGCCCGGCCGCGTCCCCCGCCGATGCGCACCGCCGCGGTCAGCGAGTGCAACGAGCACGCCCAGGGCAACTGGCGCAGCTTCCGGCTGACGCTGGAACGTCGGCGTCTACCCGCACTGGACCTGCTGCGGACGCCAGCAAGCCGCGAGCAGGCGGCCATCAGCCTCGGCTGGTGGACCAACCCGTTCCGAGGGCTGAGCCGCTCGACGACCTCGTCCAGCGTGGCGTGGTCCAGCGTGATGTTCGGGAAGCCGGCCAGGCTGCGATCGGGAAGTTGCCGACCACCGCTGACATCTCCGCGTCACCGAGCATGCCGGCGAGCCGGCCGTCCTCGTCGGTGCCCACGACCTCGGCCAGCGCCGCCGGCCCTCCGGGTCCGCCAGCCACTCCTCCAGCGACGACATCGGCCCGAGCGGTGCCGCCACGCGGGCGCGTCGACGTGCACGACCTGGCTGAGCCGCAGGTCGCGCGACGACGCCCCGACCGAGCATGCACGAACTCCCCCGCCTCCAGCACCCAGTCGCGCACCGTCTCCGACCAGAAGGACAGGTCCCGCGCGGTCAGCTCGAAGGTCGCGGCGCCGCTCTCCCCCGGCGCCAGGTCGAGCTTGGTGAAGCCCTTGAGCTCGCGCACGGGGCGCGCGACCGACGGCCTCCCGGTCGTGCGACGTAGAGCTGGACGACCTCCTGGCCCGCCCGGTCGCCGGTGTTGGTGACCCGGCAGGTGACCGTCAGCCGCAGGTCGCCCCCCTCGTGACCGCGTGGCTGCCGGTGACCGCGACGGTCAGGTCGTCGTACGCGAAGGTCGTGTAGGACAGCCCGTGGCCGAACGGGAAGCGACACCGGCTGCTCGAGCCGGTCGTGGCCGCGGTAGCCGACGAAGACGCCCTCGCCGTAGCGGACGTGGCCCGAGTCGCCGGGGAAGTTGAGGTACGACGGGGTGTCCTGGAGCCGCAGCGGGATGGTCTCGGCCAGCCGGCCGCTGGGGTTCGCGACGCCGAGCAGCAGGTCGGCCACCGCACCGCCGGCCGCCTGGCCGGACAGCCAGCACTCCAGGATCGCGTCGGCGTCGTCCTGCCAGTCCGAGGTGAGCACCGCCGAGCCGTTCGCGAGCACCACCGACGACGCGGTCGGTGACCCGGCCGACGACCCGGAGCAGCAGGTCGACCTGCTGCGGCGGCAGGTCCATGTGCGTGCGGTCGAAGCCCTCGGACTCGTCGGCTCGACGGCAGGCCGAGGAACACCACGACCACGTCGGCGTCGCGGCCGGACCGACGGCCTCCTCGACGAGCGCCCGTCGCCGGCGTCGCCCTCCAGCGCGTAGCCGGGGGCGAATCCGACCTCCACCCCGTCCGGTACGGCGGCCCGCAGCTCGTCGAGCGGGCACGTCGACGCGGGTCGGGTTCACCTGCGAGCTGCCGGCGCCCTGGTAGCGCGGGGTGCGGGCGAACTCGCCGATCACCGCGACGGTCCGCGCCGGGGTGACGGCGCGAGCGGCAGCAGCGCGTCGTCGTTCTTGAGCAGCACCGCGCCCTCGCGCGCGGCGGCGCGGGCCAGGGCGTGGTGCGCCTCGTAGTCGACGGTCGTGCCGGGCCGGGCCTCGGTCGGTGGCCCGGTCGACCAGCCGCAGCACCCGGCGCGACGGCGACGTCGAGCACCGCCTCGTCGAGGTCGCCGGCGCGCACCGCGTCGACCATCGCGACGTCGCTCCAGCCGAGCTGCGGCGGCATCTCCAGGTCGAGCCCGGCGGCGACCGCCGCGACCCGGTCGTGCACGGCGCCCCAGTCGGAGACGACGCACGCCCGTCGAAGCCCCACTCGTCGCGCAGCACCGTGGTCAGCAGCCAGGGGTCCTGCGAGGCGTGCGTGCCGTTGACCCGGTTGTAGGAGCACATCACCGTCCACGGCTGCGCCTCCGTCACGATCCGCTCGAAGGCCGGCAGGTAGATCTCGCGCAGCGTGCGCTCGTCCACGTCGGCGCTGACCCGCACCCGGTCGGTCTCCTGGTTGTTGGCCGCGAAGTGCTTGAGCGACGTGCCGACGCCCTGGCTCTGCACGCCCTGCACGAACGCCGTACCCAGGACGCCGGCGAGGCGCGGGGTCCTCGGAGAAGTACTCGAAGTTGCGGCCGCACAGCGGGGACCGCTTGATGTTGACGCCCGGCCCGAGCAGCACCGCGACCTCCTCCGCCTGGGTCTCGCGCCGAGCGCCTCACCGACCCGGCGGACCAGCGTCGACGTCCCACGACGAGGCGAGCGCGGACGCGGTCGGGAAGCAGGTCGCCGGGTTGCTGCCGCCGATGCCCGCGTGGTCCGCCTCGTCCGGCTGCTTGCGCAGGCCGTGCGGCCCGTCCGTGACCATCACCGCCGGGACGCCGAGCCGCTCCACGGGCGCGGTGTGCCAGAAGTCCGAGCCGAGGCACAGCGACGCCTTCTCCTCGAGGGTCAGCTCGGACAGGACCCTCTCGACGTCCAGGTGCTCAGCCATGGGCCGAGTCTGTCCTACGACCGGTGTGCGTGCCTATGCCCGGACGAGCAGCGAGCGGCGGGCCTCCCGCACGGCCTCCTCACGGATCCGCACGTGCCAGCGGTCGTGCTCGGGCAGCTCGTCGCGGTGCACCGTCGACCAGCAGGTCGGGCAGACCCTGAGGTTGCGGTTGCGTGCGGTCCCGTCCATGCGCACCAGGATGGTCCGGGCCGCTTGAGGATTCCTTGAGCTGCACGTCCTAGTCGTCCCGCTGCCCCCAGGGGCTGCCGTACTCCGTGAGCAGGTCCAGGAACGGCACCGCGTCGAACGCCTCGGGACCGAGCACCCCGGCGCCGGACCAGGTGCCGCGCGCCAGCAGCTCGAGCGCGACCACCGGGTTGACCGCGGTCTGCCAGACCACGCACTGGTGGCCGTACTCCCGCATCGTCCACTCGTTGTCGACCACGTGGTAGAGGTACGTCGACCGGGGCTGCCCGTCCTTGCCGGTGCCGGTCACCCACAGGCCGGCGCAGGTCTTGCCCTTCATCCGCGGCCCGACGCGTGGCCGGGTCCGGCAGCACGGCGGCGACCACGTCGCGCGGGCTGACCTCGACGCCCTTCACGCGCACCGTGTCGGTGCGGTCGAGCCCGAGCGTGTGCAGCACCCTGAGGATGTTGATGAACTCGTCGCCGAGGCCGTACTTGAACGTGGCGCGCTTGCAGTCGACCCAGCGCGGCATGAGGAGCACCTCCTCGTGCTCCACGTTGACGCACTCGACCGGCCCGATGCCCTCGGGGAAGTCGAACACCTCGGGCTCGCTGAACGGCGCCGTGGTGTACCAGCTCCCCGTCCTTCCAGATCACCGGCGGGTTGAGGCACTCCTCGATCGTGGTCCACATCGAGAAGGACGGGGCGAAGATCTCGTTGCCGTCGTCGTCGGTCACGACGAGGTTGGCGCCGTCGCGGGTGCCGAGCTCGTCGATCTCGCAGAAGAGGTGGTCGGCGGCGTACCGCGCGAACACGTCGGAGAGGCCCGGCTCGACGCCGATCCCGACCAGCGCGAGCCGGCCGGCGTCCTCCCACTGCTCGCGCCTGGGCGAACTGCTCGTCGCCGAGCTTCACGCCGGTCTTCTCGTACGGCGTCGTCGGGGTGCGGCTTCGACAGCGACATCGCCATGTCGAGGTAGTCGGCCCCCGCGGCCAGGGCACCCTCGAAGATCGGCATGTCGAACATCGGGTCCACCGCGTTCATCACGTGCGTGATGCCGTGCTCGCGGCAGAGCCCGGTCACCGAGGTCGCGTCGGACGCGTCGACCTTCGCCGCGACGTACCGGTCGTCCACGGCCGCGGCCTTCTCGGCACGGGCGAGGTCGTAGTCGGTGACCACGACCTGCTCGAAGAAGTCCCGTCGCGCCGCGATGGCCGCGAACGCGCCGCCGACGCCTCCGGCGCCGACGAGCAGGATTCTCATCACCGTGCGCCCTTCACTCGCCGATGTAGGACATCACGTGCTTGATGCGCGTGTAGTCCTCCAGCCCGTACATCGACAGGTCCTTGCCGTAGCCGCTGTGCTTGAAGCCGCCGTGCGGCATCTCGGCGACGATCGGGATGTGGGTGTTGATCCACACGCACCCGAAGTCGAGGCGCTTGGCCATCCGCATGGCGCGGCCGTGGTCCTTGGTCCAGACCGAGGACGCCAGGCCGTACTTCACCCCGTTGGCCCAGCGCAGCGCCTCGGCCTCGTCGGAGAACCTCTGCACCGTGATGACCGGGTCCGAAGATCTCGTCCTGGATGACCTCGTCGTCCTGCTGCAGCCCGGAGATGACCGTCGGGCTGTAGAAGAAGCCCTTGTCGCCCTGACGGCTGCCGCCGATGTCGATGCTGGCGTGGTCGGGCAGCCGGCCGACCATGCCGGTGACCCGGTCCAGCTGGTTCTGGTTGTTCAGCGGGCCGTAGAGCACGTCCTCGTCCGGCTGACCGGTCCTGGTGTTCTTGGCCTGCTCGGTGAGGGCGGCGACGAAGTCGGCGTGCACACCCGGCCCGGCGAGCACCCGGGTGGCGGCGGTGCAGTCCTGGCCGGCGTTGAAGTACCCGGCGGCGGCGATGCCCTCGGCCGCCGCCTCGATGTCGGCGTCGTCGAAGACCACGACCGGCGCCTTGCCACCGAGCTCGAGGTGGGCGCGCTTGAGCTGGGCGGCGGCCGACCCGGCCACCGCCATGCCGGCGCGGACCGAGCCGGTGATCGACACCATCTGCGGGACCGGGTGCTCGACGACCGCGCGGCCGGTGTCGCGGTCTCCGCACACCACGTTGAGCACACCGGGCGGCAGGAACTCCTGGGCCATCTCGGCGAACAGCGTCGTGGAGGCGGGGGTGGTGTCCGACGGCTTGAGCACGACGGTGTTGCCGGCGGCGAGGGCGGGCGCGATCTTCCAGACCATCATCATCAGCGGGTAGTTCCAGGGCGTCACCTGGCCGACCACGCCGATCGGCTCGCGCCGGATGCTCGACGTGTGGTCCTTCATGTACTCCCCGGTGGCGCGGCCCTCGAGCACACGCGCTGCCCCGGCGAAGAACCGGATCTGGTCGACGCAGGGCGGCAGCTCCTCGTCGGCGGTCAGCTGGATCGGCTTGCCGGTGTTCTGCGACTCGACCCGGACGAACTCGTCGGCTCGGGCCTCCAGCGCGTCGGCGATCTTCAGCAGCGCCTTCTGCCGCTCGGCGGGCGTCGTCTCGCCCCAGGCCTCGAACGCAGCCTCCGCGGCCTGCATCGCCCGGTCGACGTCCTCCTCCTTGGACGCCGGCGCCGCGGCGTACACCTCGCCGGTGGCCGGGTTGACCAGGTCGTACGTCGAGCCGTCGGCGGCGTCCACGGCCTCGCCGTTGATGATGTTGCGGAATCTCAGGTCGGCCATCGAGGGATCACTCCTGCGTCGCGGGGTGGGTCGGGTGGCCCGAGCCTACCGACGGCACGACGAAATCGGTACGCCTCGCGGTGGTGAACGACGGATTCCACCTCCATAGTCGGTCGAAGCCGTCGTTTCCGCCCGTCAGGCCCGGTGGACGACCGTTCCGTCGACGTACGTCGCGACCACCCGCGTGCCGCCGATGCCGGCCGGGTCGCCCACGAACGGGTCGCGGTCGAGGACGGCCAGGTCCGCGAGCATCCCCGGCGCCAGCGCACCCGTCTCGTCGAGATGGTTCACGTGGGCCGAGCCGGAGGTGTACGCCGCGAACGCCTGCTCGACACCCAGGGCCTCCTGGGGCAGGAACGGCTCCCCCGGCTCGTCGGCGTCGACGCGGTTGACCGCGACGTGCAGCGCGGCCAGCGGGTCCGGCGAGCTGACCGGCCAGTCGCTGCCGGCGGCGAGCCGGACGCCGGCCCGGGCGAGCGAGCCGAACGGGTACTGCCACCGCGCCAGCTCCTCGTCGAGGAACGGCAGCGTCATCTCCCTCATGGCGTCGTCGTTGACCGCCCACAGCGCCTGGATGTTCGCGGCGACGTCGAGGTCGGCGAACCGGCGACGGTCGGCGGGTGCGACGACCTGCAGGTGGGCGACGTGGTGCCGGCCGGTCGACGGGCCGTTGGCCGCCCGCGCGGCCTCGAAGCCGTCGAGCGCCTCGCGGACCGCCCGGTCGCCGATCGCGTGCACGTGCACCTGGAAGCCCTCGGCATCCAGCCGGGTCACCGCCTCCCGCAGCAGCGCCGGGTCGACGAAGGACAGCCCCGCGTTGTGCGTGTGCCCGCCGCAGCCGTCGCGGTAGGGCGTGGACAGCCCGGCCGTGTAGTTCTCCACCACCCCGTCCTGCATCACCTTCACCGACCCGGCGACGAGCCGGCCGAAGGTGTACGTCGCACGCCGCTCCAGCAGCCGCTCCACCTGCTCCAGGCCGGCGTCGCGCTCCCACCACAGGGCGCCGCGCACCCGGGCGGTCAGCCGGTCGCCGCGCACCGCCCGGAGGTAGGCGGAGGCGGGGTCACCGGAGCCCGCGTAGACCCCGAGGATCGCGTCCTGCCAGGCGGTGACGCCGAGCGAGTGGAGGTACTCCTGCGCGACGAGGAGCCCGGCGTCGTACTCCTCGTCGGTGGTCGGCGGGACGTGCCGTTGCACGAGCGCCATCGCACCCTCGTGCAGCGTGCCGGAGGGCGTCCCGTCCGAGCCGCGCTCGATGCGCCCGTCGACCGGGTCGGGCGTGCTCGCGTCGACGCCGGCGAGGCGCAGCGCCGCAGCTGCTCACCCAGGCGCCGTGGTGGTCACGGTTGGGCAGGAACACCGGCCGGTCGCCGACGACCGCGTCGAGGTCGGAGGCCCGCGGGCCGCTCGGGCCGAAGGCGGTCATCGCCCAACCGCCGCCGAGCACCCACGGCCGGTCCGGGTGGGCTTCCACGTAGCCCCGCACCGCGGTGAGGTACTCCTCCGGCGTGGCCAGACCGGACAGGTCGCAGCGCATCCGCTCGACACCGCCCTGCACCGGGTGGACGTGCGCGTCCTGGAACCCGGGCAGCACCAGCCCCCCGGCGAGGTCGACCACGTCCACACCGGGACTCTCGAGGTCGGCCAGGTCCTCCTCGGGGAGAACGCCGAGCAGCCGGTCGCCGGCCACGGCGAGCCCGTGCCCGGGGCGGTGGACACGCCCGTCGAAGACGTGGCCGTTGCGGAACAGGAGGGTGGCGCGCTGCACGCGACCAGTGTGCCAGCGGACGACGGAATCCGTGGTCACAGCCACGGAGAACCACGAACTAGGGCTGCGATCACGCACCACCACGACGGATTCACTTGCTCTCGTCCGGCCAGGCGGGCACGATGGTGGCACCGATCCCGAGGAGACAGATTTCATGACGTCCGAGCATTTCGGTTCCCCGCACCGGGGTGGCGACCAGAACTTCATGCCGTCCGCAGCGGTTCCCGCCGACGCGTCGAAGGGTCCGGGTCCCGCCCTCGACGACGAGGTCTACGCCGGCCTCCAGAAGTCCGCACGCGAGCACCTGTGGATGCACTTCACGCGGCACTCGAGCTACGACCACGGGGACGTGCCGGTGATCGTGAAGGGCGAGGGTGCCTACATCTACGACGCCAAGGGACGCCGGTACCTCGACGCCCTGGCCGGCCTGTTCGTGAGCCAGCTCGGCCACGGCCGCACCGAGCTCGCCGAGGCCGCCGCGAAGCAGGCCCGCGAGCTGGCGTTCATGCCGCTGTGGTCCTACGCCCACCCGAACGCGATCGAGCTCGCCGAGCGGGTCGCGAACTACGCACCGGGCAACCTCAACCGCGTGTTCTTCACCAGCGGTGGCGGCGAGGCGGTCGAGACCGCGTGGAAGCTCGCCAAGAACTACTTCAAGCTCGTCGGCAAGCCGATGAAGCACAAGGTGATCTCCCGCGCGATCGCCTACCACGGCACCACCCAGGGCGCGTTGTCGATCACCGGGCTGCCGCCGCTCAAGCAGCAGTTCGAGCCACTGGTGCCCTCGACGTTCCGGGTGCCGAACACGAACTTCTACCGCGCCCCCGAGCGGTTCCAGGGCGGCCGCCCGGGCGACCTGGAGGCGTTCGGCCAGTGGGCCGCGGACGAGATCGCCGTGGCGATCGAGAACGAAGGCCCCGACACCGTCGCCGCGGTGTTCCTGGAGCCGGTGCAGAACGCCGGCGGCTGCTTCCCGCCCCCGCCCGGCTACTTCCAGCGGGTTCGCGAGATCTGCGACGCGTACGACGTGCTGCTGGTCTCCGACGAGGTCATCTGCGCGTTCGGACGGCTGGGGCACATGTTCGCCGCCGAGCGGTTCGGCTACGAGCCCGACATGATCACCTGCGCCAAGGGCATCACCTCCGGCTACGCGCCGCTGGGCGCGATGATCGCCAGCGACCGGCTCATGGAGCCGTTCCTGCACGGCACCGAGTCGTTCGCGCACGGCTACACCTTCGGCGGCCACCCGGTCTCGACCGCGGTGGCCCTGGCCAACCTCGACATCTTCGAGAAGGAAGGCGTCAACCGGCACGTCCTGGACACCCAGGACGCATTCCGGGCCACCCTGGAGAAGCTCAACGACCTGCCGATCGTCGGCGACGTGCGCGGTGAGGGCTTCTTCTACGGGATCGAGCTGGTCAAGGACAAGGCCACCAAGACGACGTTCGACGACGCCGAGGCGGAGAAGCTGCTGCGCGGCTTCCTGTCCAGGGCGCTGTTCGAGTCCGGGCTCTACTGCCGGGCCGACGACCGCGGCGACCCGGTCATCCAGCTCTCGCCGCCGCTGATCTGCGGCCAGGAGCACTTCGACGAGATGGAGCAGAAGCTGCGCTCCGTCCTCGAGGAGGCCTGGACCAAGCTGTAACCGAGCTGCACCTTGGGGGTAGTGACCGCGGGCCGGGGGGCTGGCAGCACGCGGCACGAGGACGAGGGGCCGACCCGTTGCCGGTCGGCCCCTCGTCCCGTCCGGTCAGGAGCGGGCGTACGTCGCGTCGTCGGCGATGTCCGAGCGGCTGTAGTCCTTCAGCGCCGCACACGCCGCGAGCGTGATCAGCGCCGAGACGAAGATGTAGGCCGCCACGGCGTACCCCGACCCGAACTCGTGGATGAGGAACGTCGCGACCAGCGCCGCCGGTCCGCCGGCCACGACCGAGGCCAGCTGGTAGCCGAGGCCAGCCCCGCCGTAGCGCAGCGAGGTCGGGAAGCTCTCCGCGATCAGCGAGGCCTGGGGACCGTACTGCATGGCGTGCGGGATCAGCCCGAGGCAGAGCGCCAGGAAGACGATCCAGGTGACGCCGCTGTCGAGCATCGTGAAGTAGACGAACCCCCAGACGCCCATGATCGCGGCGCCGGTCATGTAGATCCGCTTGCGCCCGACGGTGTCGGACAGGTGTCCGAAGACGGGCAGCAGCACGAACTCGATCGCCGCCGCGATCAAGGTCCCGATGAGGACGAAGTCGTTGCTGAAGCCGTGCGTGTCGTCGGTCAGGTAGGCCAGCACGAAGGCGGTCACCACGTAGAACGGCATCTGCTCCGACATCCGGATCAGCGCCGAGAGGACGATCTCCTTCGGGTGGTTCTTGATGACCTCGAGGACGGGCGCCTTCTTGACCGACTTCTCCTTGATGACCTTCGCGAACATCGGCGTCTCCAGGATCTGGAGCCGGATGTAGAGGCCGACGGCCACCAGCAGGAGGCTGCACAGGAAGGGGATCCGCCAACCCCAGGACACGAAGGCCTCCTCGGACGTGCTCGTGCTGACCAGGGTCAGGAAGCCGGTGCCGAGGATCAGCCCGCTCGCGACGCCGAGCTGCGGCCAGCTGCCCATCAGCCCGCGACGCTTCTGGTCGCCCCACTCCATCGACAGGAGCACCGAGCCGCTCCACTCGCCTCCGACCGCGACGCCCTGGATCAGCCGCAGCAGGATGAGCAGCAGCGGTGCCGCGGCACCCCACGCGGCGGCACCGGGCAGGACTCCGATCAGGGTCGTCGCCAACCCCATGAGCAGCAGGGTGACGATCAGCGTCGCCTTGCGGCCGATCCGGTCACCCCAGTGGCCGAAGAGCGCGGCTCCGATCGGCCGGGCCGCGAACCCGACGAAGTAGGTTGCGAAGGACTCCAGCGTGCCGACGTAGTGCGAGGAGTTCGGGAAGAACACCTCCGGGAACACCAGCGCCGCCGCCGTGCCGTAGAGGAAGTAGTCGTACCACTCGATGGTGGTGCCGACGGTGCTCGCCAGTGCGGCCTTCCGGACCTGACGTCCACGCTCTGCCGTCTGCGCGGCGTCCTGGGCTCGTTCGGCCTGATTCGGGTCGAGGGTCATGGGTTTTCCCGCCTCCGAGGTCGTGGTTGTTCCACCAACCAAGTCGCGTACCCGCTCGGTGTGACGTCAATCACCTTTCAACGAAACTGTTGAGTCCGATGACGAGCAGGGCAGCGCCCAGATAGCCAGATGTCGTACACAGCCGGTCATAGCGGACCTCTGTCCACCGCGCCGAAACTCTGTTCGGCGCCGCCCCCGGCCTGGGTCAGGCTGGACGCATGACCTCGACACAGCTGCCGACGCGGACGCACCCGATCGCCGCCTTCGGCACGCGGCTGCACGAGGTCCTGGACACGCTGGGCGACGCCCCGGCCTGGGCGATGACGCCGGCCGAGCAGCGGGACACGCTGGTGGCCCTGGCGCGGGCCGAGAGCCGGCTTGTCGAGCTCCGGCTCCGGGTGGTCGCTGCCGCGGACCGCAGCGACGTCGCCGCCCAGACTGCTGCCACCTCCACCGGAGCCTGGCTCGCTCACGCCACCAGGCGCTCACGGACTCTCGCCATGACCGACGTGAGGCTTGCGCTCCGGCTGGAGGCCGAGCGCTCATGCACGCGCGAGGCGCTGGCCGACGGCCGCGTGGACGCCGCCCAGGCGCGCGTCATCGTCCGGGCGGTCGACGGGCTGCCCACGACCGTTGACGCTGCCGAGCGCGAGCGGGCTGAGAAGCACCTCGTGCACCTGGCCGGCGAGCACGACGCAGTCAGCCCTTGCTCGGCTGGCGCGACGTCTCCACGAGGTCGTCGACCCTGACGCCGCCGACGCGGCCGAAGGGCGGCGGCTCGAGGCCGAGGAGCGGGCGGCTGCCCGGACGACGTACCTCCACCTCACGGACAACGGGGACGGCACGCACGCCGGTCGGTTCAGGATCCCGACCCTGCACGCCGCCATGCTGCGCAAGGCGCTGCACGCCCTGGCCGCACCGACACACGTGACGCCGGAGGAGCGGGCGCGCACGTCACGATCGGAGCTGATGGGCGAGGCGCTCTGCCGACTCCTGGAGCGGCTCCCGGCCGATCGGCTGCCCCGCGCCGGGGGCGTGAGCGCCACGGTGGTGGTCCTCCTCGACTACGACAAGCTGCTGACCGGTCTGGGCGCCGCGCAGCTCGACACCGGCGAGGCGGTCTCCGCCGGGCTCGCCCGCCGCCTGCTCTGCGAGGCCGGCGTGGTCCCCGCGGTCTACCGCCGAGTCCTCGGCGGCCCGTCGGTCGTGCTCGACGTGGGCCGCAAGGCTCGCTTCCACACCGAACCTCAGCGGATCGCGATGGCCCTGCGGGACGGCGGCTGCACGGCCGAGGGGTGCGACCGCCCGCCCGGCTGGACCGAGGCGCACCACGACGAGGTCTCCTGGTCCGACGGCGGCAGCACGAGCGTCGACAACGGGCGGCTGCTCTGCCGCTTCCACCACACCCGCGCACACTGCCCGACCTACGAGACGACACGGCTGCCCAACGGCAAGGTCCGCTTCCACCGTCGGACGTAAGAACTCGCGATCGGGCCATGACGGGCTCGCCGCATCTCAACGCGACCGGACGCGTCGCACCAGATCCTCGGCCATCCATGCGGTGGCCGGAGACCCGGCCTGCGCCACGGTCTGGACTCATGACCATCGCGGAACGCAGCGCGACCCGTCGGGTGCCGGCAGCGCCGCCTCCTCCTGGGCGGCCTCCCAACTCCGCGCGATGCGCACGCTGAACTCCCAGTAGCCGGGCACGCCGGGCTCCTGCCCGCCATGACACCGGTCGCCTCGTCGTCGGAGCATCGCTCCGCTCGGCGTAGATCCTGGCCGTGCTCATCTGCAGCCACACGGTCGGGGGTACGTCGGCCCGGGCGATCGCCTCACCGACGACCCGGGTGGACTGGATCTGGGAGTCCATCATCTGCCGCAGGTTCTCGGGCGTGTAGCGGCAGCTGACCCTGCGGCCCGCCAGGTTCACCACCGCGTCGGCACCGTCGACCTCGGCCACCCAGCTCCCCAGCGTGCGGCGTTCAATTCGCGGGAACCCGACCCCGGCGGGCGGGTCGAGAACTCGGTGCCGAAATCGTCAGACGGGACGACGCCGCTGCAGGACTCCCCCACCGAGCACGAGGAGCAGGGCCACCGCGAACATGACCGTGCCGATCACGTTCACCTGTGGCGGGATGCCGCGCTGGGCGGAGCCCCAGACGAACATCGGGAAGGTGATCGTGTTGCCGTGGTTGAAGTTCGTGACGATGAAGTCGTCGAACGACAGCGAGAAGCTCAGCAGCGCGGCGGCCAGGATGCCCGGGAACACCAGCGGGAACGTGATCCGCCAGAACGCCTGCCACTCGTTGGCGTAGAGGTCCATCGCGGCCTGCTCCAGCGACGAGTCCAGCCCCGCCAGCCGCGCCTTCACCGTCACCACGACGAAGGACAGGCAGAACATGATGTGCGCGACCAGGATCGACCAGAAGCCGAGGCTGCCGGACAGCCCGACGGCCGCGAACAGCGCCAGCAGGGACGAGCCCATCACCACCTCGGGCGTGGCCATCGGCAGGAAGATCAGCAGGCTCGTCGCCGCCCGCCCGCGGAAGCGGTGCCGCACCAGCGCGAACGCGACCAGCGTGCCGAGCACCGTCGCGCCGAGGGTGGCCAGGAAGCCGATCTGCAGGCTCTTCACGACCGAACCGCACATGCCGCTCGGACCGCACGGGTCGAGCCAGTTGTTCAGCGTGAAGCCGTCGAACTCGTAGGACAGCCGGCTGGTCGGGTCGTTGAACGACATCAGCACGACGAAGAAGATCGGCAGGAACATGTAGACCAGCACGAGCATCGCCACCGCCATCACGGCGTGGTCGGTCAACCAGCGTCCGGCGCGCATCAGAGCAGCTCCTCCGTGCCGGCGCGGCGCACGTAGACGAGCACCATGGCCACGATCGACGAGCATCAGCATGACCGAGCAGGCGGCCGCCGCGCGGGTAGTCGAGCTGCACCAGGAACAGGCTGTCGATGACGTTGCCGATCATGTACTGCTTCGGCGTCCCGAGCAGCTCGGCGTTGATGTAGTCACCGGCGGCCGGGATGAAGGTCAGCAGCGTGCCGGCGACCAGCCCGGGCATCGACAGCGGCAGGGTGACCTTGCGGAACGACGTGAACCCGTTGGCGTACAGGTCCTTGCCCGCCTCGACCAGCCGCAGGTCGATCTTCTCCAGGCTGGCGTAGAGCGGCAGCACCATGAACGGCAGGAAGTTGTAGGTCAGGCCGGTGACCACCGCCACCGACGTGGCCAGCAGCCGACCGTCGGGACCGAGGATGTGCAGCGCCTGCAGGGTGCTCACGACGAAGCCGTTGTCGGACAGGATCGACTTCCAGGCCAGGGTGCGCACCAGGAAGCTGGTGAAGAACGGCGCGATGACCAGCACCAGCATGAGGTTCTTCCAGCGGCCGGCCTTGAACGCGATCGCGTAGGCCAGCGGGTAGGCCAGCAGCAGCGCGAGCGCGGTCGCCACGCCGGCGTACAGCAGCGACCGGAGGAACGGCGCCTGGAACGACTGCAGCGCGTGCCAGGTAGTTCGAGAACGACCAGGTCATCGCGTAGCCGGTGTCCAGCGAGCCGTTGGGGTCGTAGAGCGAGGTGGCGGCCAGCTGGATGGTCGGCACCAGGAAGAACACGACCAGCCACAGCATGCCCGGGCAGCAGCAGCAGGTAGCCGGCCTGCGACGCGGCGTCGCCGCGGCGCCGCCGGCTCGGGGCCGACGGTCGCCGCTGGCCGCCGCCTCCGGCTGCCGCGACGCTCACTCGACGGCTCCCGACAGCGCGGCGTAGGACTCGTCGCCGGCGTGCGCGTCCTGGTCGGCGTCGAGCAGGAACGTGTGCGTCGGCGTCCAGTGCAGGTCGACCGGGTCGCCCACGCGGAAGCTGCTCGCGGGCGCCGCTGTTCTGCTCGAAGACCGTGAGCTCCTGGCCCCACGGCATCCGCACGAGGTACTGCGTGCTCACGCCGATGAAGCTGACGTCGCTGACCCGGCCGCCGCCGAGCCGGTTGCTCGCCGTCGGCGTTCCCGCGTGCCGCTGCCGGCCAGGAAGACCTTCTCCGGGCGGACCCCCACCCACACCGTGCCCGTCGGTACGACGGGCGCCGGGACCGTGGCGCGCCGAGCTTGCTGCCGTGGGCGTCGACGACGATGTCGCTCGCCGTCGCGTCCGACCACCTCGGCCTTCACCAGGTTGGACTGGCCGAGGAAGTTGGAGACGAACGTGGTGGCCGGCGAGTCGTAGAGCTCGGCGGGCGCGCCCATCTGCTCGATCACGCCCGTGGTTCATCACCGCGATGGTGTCGGCCATCGTCATGGCCTCCTCCTGGTCGTGGGTGACGTGCACGAAGGTGATGCCGACCTCGGTCTGGATCCGCTTGAGCTCGATCTGCATCTGCCGGCGCAGCTTGAGGTCGAGCGCGCCGAGCGGCTCGTCGAGCAGCAGCACCTGGGGCCGGTTGATCAGCGCCCGGGCCAGGGCGACCCGCTGCTGCTGGCCTCCGGACAGCTGGGCCGGACGGCGCTTGCCGTAGTCGCCGAGCTCCACCAGCTCGAGCATCTCCTCGACCTTCTTCTTCACGTCCTTGACGCCGCGCCGGCGCAGGCCGAACGCGACGTTCTCGAAGATGTCGAGGTGCGGGAACAGCGCGTAGCTCTGGAAGACCGTGTTGACCGGGCGCTTGTAGGGCTTGAGCCGGCTGATGTCCTGACCGGCGATGGTGATGGTGCCGCTGGTCGGCTCCTCCAGGCCGGCGACCATCCGCAGCGTGGTGGTCTTGCCGCAGCCCGACGGCCCGAGCAGCGCGAAGAACCGGCCCTGCTCGACCAGCAGGTCGAGGTCGTCGACCGCGGTGAAGGTGCCGAACCGCTTGGTGACCGAGGTGAGCGTGAGGTCGGCCCCGCCTCCTGCCGGGCGGCTGTCTGCTCGGCTGCGCCTGTCGTCACGTCGGCCATCGCGATCAGGCTCCGATCACCGCAGCGAACTGCTTCTGGTAGTCCTGCTCGGTCTTCTGGTCCAGAGCCATGAAGCCCTTGGCGTTGGCCAGCGTGGTCTCGGTCGGGAAGATCAGCTCGTTGTCGACGATGCTGGGGTCGATCTTCTCCATCGCCTGCTTGGCGCCGTCGACGGGGCAGATGTAGTTGACCCAGGCCGCCAGCGTCGCGGCGTTCACCGGGTCGTAGTAGAAGTCCATCAGCTTCTCGGCGTTCTCCTTGTGGTCCGCCTTGTTCGGCACCATCATGTTGTCGCTCCAGAGGGACAGGCCCTCCTCGGGAGCGACGAACTTGATGTCCGGGTTGTCGAACTGCAGCTGGATGATGTCGCCGGACCAGGCCTCGCACGCGACGACGTTGCCCTTGACCAGGTCCTGGGCGTACTCGTTGCCGGTGAACGCCCGCACCTGGCCGGCGTCGGTCGCCTTCTTGAGCCGGTCGATGGCCGCGGAGAACTCGTCCGAGTTGAAGTCCTCGGGGTCCGCGCCCTCCAGCAGCAGCATGAACAGCATCGTGTCGTGCATCTCCGAGAGCAGGCTGATCTTGCCCTTGAGGTCCGGGCGGGTCAGCAGCTCGTCGAAGCTGCGGACCTCCTTGGTGAGCTTCGCGTTGTAGGCGATGCCGGTCAGGCCGCTCTGCCACGGGACCGAGTAGTCGCGGTTCTTGTCCCAGCTCGGCGACTTGAGGTTCTTGACCAGGTTGGCGTCGACGTTGGGGATCTTCGCCTTGTCGAGCTTCTGGATCCAGCCGAGGTCGACCATCCGCGCGGCCATCCAGTCGGTCAGCGTCATGATGTCGCGGCCGGTCGGCTTGCAGTCGGCGAGCTGGTTGCGCACGACGCCGAAGAACTCGGCGTTGTCGTTGATGTCGGTGACGTACTCGACCTTGATCCCGGCTGTCCTGCTCGAACTTCTGGAGGGTCGGGAAGACGGTGACCTTCTTGCCGCCCTGCTTGACCTTCTTCTCGTCGATGTAGAGCGGCCAGTTGGAGAAGTGCAGCGTCTTCTGGCTCGCCGACAGGTCCTTGCTGACGCAGGAGCTCGGCGGTCTGCTTCGCCGCCGGCGTGCCGCAGGCGGACAGCAGGGACGGGACTCCGAGCCCGAGGCCGGTGAGCCCGGCCGCGCGCAGGAAGCCACGACGGCTCACCGGGGAGGCCGCCATCAGGCGGCGAAGGTCGTCGGGTCCTGGGGCAGGTCGGGGCATCAGACCGTGTCCTCTCGTCGGCGGGGCTCCTAGGAGGGTCTGTGGATCTTGTCAGAGCATAAGACCGCGAACAAGGGAATCAGTAGGATGCGAAACATTCCCGCAACGGAATCCTTTGCCGAAAGTGACCGAAATCTTTGACGCCCCTCAGCCGGCGTGCCACGATCTCCCGCGTGACCAGCCGCGCCGCCCGCAACGGGTCTCTCGGAAGCCCGCGCCCCGGGATCGTGCTCGACGACGTCTCGAAGGCGATCATCGAGGAGCTGCAGCTGGACGGCCGCCGCTCGTACGCCGCGATCGGCAAGGTCGTCGGGCTGTCGGAGGCCGCGGTCCGCCAGCGCGTCCAGCGGCTCATCGACAGCGGCGTCATGCAGGTCGTGGCGGTCACCGACCCCATGGAGCTCGGCTTCGCCCGTCAGGCGATGATCGGCATCCGCACCACCGGCAGCCTCGAGCCGATCGCGGACGCCGTCGCGGCGCTCGACGAGGTCGACTACGTCGTGATCACCGCGGGCTCCTACGACCTGCTCGTCGAGGTGGTCTGCGAGAGCGACGAGGCCCTCCTCGAGGTGCTCTCGTCCAAGATCCGCACCATCGAGAACGTCGTCTCGACCGAGACGTTCGTCTACCTCCAGCTGCGCAAGCAGACCTACTCCTGGGGCGTCCGCTGACCGGTCCGAGCAGCACGTGGGCGCGCCTCTCCCTCTGGCACGAGAGCGCCGACGACGCCTGGTCGCCGCGGCCCGCGCTGCCCGGCAGCACCGAGGCCGACGTCGTCGTGGTCGGCGCCGGGTTCACCGGTCTCTGGACCGCCTACTACCTGCTGGCCGCGCAGCCCGACCTGCGCGTGATCGTCCTCGAGGCCGAGACCGCCGGCTTCGGTGCCTCGGGCCGCAACGGCGGCTGGTGCTCGGCGCTCTTCCCCGCCTCCCTGGCCAAGGTCGCGGCACTGCCCGGCTCGTCGCGCAGGGCGGCCGTCGCCCTGCACGAACAGATGCGGGCGACCGTCGACGAGGTCCTCGCCGTCGCGGAGCGTGAGGGCATCGACGCCCGGGCCCGCAAGGGCGGGACGGTGTCGCTGGCCCGGACTCCCGCCCAGCTGCGCAGCGCCCGCGACGAGGTCGCCTCCGCGCGCGCCTGGGGCCGCGGCCCGGACGACGTACGCCTGCTCGACGAGACGGAGGCGCGCGCCCGGCTCGACGCCACCGGCACGATCGGCGGCACCTACACACCGGACTGCGCGGCGATCCATCCGGCCCGTCTGGTGCGCGGCCTGGCCCGGGCGGTGGAGGCGCGTGGCGGCCGGATCCACGAGCGCACCCGGGTCACCGCGCTGGAGCCAGGCCGTGCGGTCACCCCGCACGGCACCGTCCGGGCCGACGTGGTGGTGCGCGCGACCGAGGGCTACACCCACTCGCTCGCCGGCATGGAGCGGGACGTGATCCCGGTCTACTCGCTGATCGTGGCCACCGAGCCGCTGCCGCCGTCGGCGTGGGAGCGGATCGGGCTGCGCGAGCGCGAGACCTTCACCGACCACCGCAACCTGATCGTCTACGGGCAGCGGACGGCCGACGACCGGCTGGTGTTCGGCGGACGCGGCGCGCCGTACCACTTCGGGTCGGCGGTACGGCCGGACTTCGACCGCGAGCCCCGGGTGTTCGACATGCTGCGCGCGACGCTCGTGGAGATGCTGCCGCCGGTGGCCGGCGCCCGGTTCACCCACGCGTGGGGCGGGGCGCTCGGTGTGCCTCGGGACTGGGTCGCCTCCGTCGGTCTCGACCGCGGTACCGGCCTGGCCTGGGCGGGCGGCTACGTCGGCGACGGCGTGGGTACGACGAACCTGGCCGGCCGGACGCTGCGGGACCTGGTGCTCGGCCACGACACGGAGCTGACCCGGCTGCCCTGGGTCGGGCACCGCTCCCGTCGCTGGGAGCCGGAGCCGCTGCGCTGGCTCGGCGTCAACGCGGGACTGCGCGCGATGGCCGTCGCAGACGCCGAGGAGCGACACACCGGTCGCCGCAGCGTCGTCGCGCGGCTGATGGCACCGCTCGTCGGCGGTCACTGACTCCCTCAACGACTGATTCAGGCATTCACCCACGAACCCGGACACGCACTTGTACCGTGAAACGTGGGGGCTGAGTTTCGTCGGTTTCGGGAGGGAAGCCATGGAACCAGGCACGTCTTCGCGTGCCCGGGGAACGATCACGATCCTGGTGACGCTCGTCGTCGTCCTGGGCGAGTTCGGATTCCTCCAAGCGGTCTACCACATGGACGACCATGTGGAATCGCAGCGCGCTGCCCAGGCCCGGGTCGCCGGCGCCCTGGACGCCTGGACCCCCGGCAACGACACGGCCGCCGTCGAGGAGGCGGTCCGTGCCCTGGGCACCACCGACGCCGCGGGCGCCCACCACCTTCAGGACCTGACCCGCACCTGGGCGGGATCTCTCGACGACGCCGATCTGCTGACCGTGCGCACCGCCAACACCGCCATCGGCCAGGCCGTCGCCCACGAGCAGTCGGCCGTCGACCGGCGGGCCGGCATCATCCTGGCCGCCCTCCTGGTCCTGGTGTCGTTCGGCTGGTTCATGTGGTTTCGCAAGCTGGTCCGGCGGCACCGCACGATGCAGCGTGACCTCACCGAGCGCCAGGTCCTGGACGCGGGCGAGCGGCGACTGCTCGCCCTGGTCCAGAACAGCGCCGACGTGGTGGCCGTCCTCGAGCCGGACTCCACCGCGATGTTCGTGAGCCCGGCGTCCCGGTCCGTGCTGGGCATCGAGCCCGACGAGCTCGTCGGCACCCGCTTCGTCGACACCCTGCTCCCCCGCGACGTCCCGATGTTCATCCGCATGCTCGCCGCGTCCCGCGAAGGGGACCAACCGGTCATCCTGCGCACCCGGCACGCCGACGGCCGCGAGCTGGTGCTGGAGGGGACGCTGACCAACCTGATGGCCGAGGCCGCCGTGCACGGCTGGGTGCTCACCGTCCGCGACGTGACCGACCGGCAGGCACTCCAGCAGGAGCTGAGCTACCAGGCCTTCCACGACTCGCTCACCGGGCTCGCCAACCGCCAGCTGTTCACCGACCGGCTCACGCACGCGCTCCGGCGTCGCAACGGCGCCACCGAGCCGCTGGCCGTGCTGTTCCTGGACCTCGACGACTTCAAGCACGTCAACGACAGCCTCGGTCACGGCATCGGTGACCGGCTGCTGGTGGCCGTCGCCGAGCGCATCAGCGGCGCGATCCGCGAGGGCGACACCGCGGCCCGCCTCGGCGGCGACGAGTTCGCGATCCTCATGGAGGACGCCTCCATCGAGCTGGCCCACGAGGTCGCGCAGCGGCTGCTCGAGGCGTTGGCCGTCCCGGTGGCCGTTGACGAGCACCTGCACTCGGTCCGGGCCAGCATCGGCATGGCCGAGGCCATGCCCGGCGCGGCGACCGGCGAGGAGACGCTGCGCAACGCGGACGTGGCGATGTACTGGGCCAAGGACCGCGGCAAGAGCACGGTCGCGGTCTACGAGGCCGGGCTGCACGCCGAGGCGCTCGAGCGGATGGCGCTGCGCGGTGAGCTGCAGCGCGCGATCCGCGAGAACCAGCTGACCCTGCACTACCAGCCGACGGTGGACCTCAGCTCGCAACGGATCACCGGCTTCGAGGCGCTGGTCCGCTGGAACCACCCGACCCGGGGGCTGCTGCCGCCGCTGGAGTTCATCCCGGTCGCCGAGCAGAGCGGGCTGATCGTGCCCCTCGGCAGCTGGGTCCTCGAGACCGCGTGCGGCGCCGGTGCCGGCATGCAGAGCGACTGGCACCAGCCCACGATGGCGGTGAACATCGCCGCCCAGCAGCTGGCCAAGCCGGACTTCGTCGACGAGGTGGTCGACGTGCTCCGACGTACGGGCATGCCGGCGGAGCGGCTGGTCCTCGAGATCACCGAGAGCGTCCTGCTCGACGACATGGTCGGCACCATCGCCAGCCTGGTCCGGCTGCGGGACCGCGGCATCCGGGTCGCCATCGACGACTTCGGCACCGGCTACAGCTCGCTGTCCTACCTCGACCAGCTGCCGGTCGACGTGCTCAAGGTCGACAAGTCCTTCGTCGACAAGGTCTGTGCCGGCACCTCCGACACGTCGCTGGTCGAGGCGATCATCGCGATGAGCCACAGCATGCGGCTGACCACGATCGCCGAGGGTGTCGAGCAGCCCGAGCAGGCGGCCTGGCTCAAGCACGCCCGCTGCTCGCTGGGCCAGGGCTACCTGTGGTCGCGGCCGGTCGAGCTGGACGCGGCCCGTGAGCTGCTGCTCAAGGGCACGCACCGCGGTCCCCAGGCCGTGGCCGCGCTGCCCCCGGCCTCGGTCGGCGACGAAAGCCTGCTCAGGCCCGCCTGAGCGCCGGCCGCAGCCCGTCCAGCACCGCGACGTCCTCGATCGTGGAGGGCACCGCGGCGTCCTTGCCGTCGGCGATCTCCCGCATCGTCTTGCGCAGGATCTTGCCGCGACCGGGTCTTCGGCAGCGCGCCGACCACCGACACGTCCTTGAACGCCGCGACGGCGCCGATCTCCGTCGCGCACCAGCGCCACCAGCTCGCGCGGCCACGTCGTCGTGGTCGGTCGTTGACGCCGGCCTTGAGCACGACGAAGCCGCGCGGCACCTGGCCCTTCATCGCGTCGGCCACCCCGATCACCGCGCACTCGGCGACCGCCGGGTGCGACGCCAGCACCGCCTCCATCGAGCCCGGTCGAGAGCCGGTGCCCGGCCACGTTGATGACGTCGTCGGTGCGACCCATCACGAAGAGGTAGCCGTCCTCGTCGAGGTACCCGCCGTCACCGGACAGGTAGTAGCCGTCGAAGGCCGAGAGGTACGACGACGACGTAGCGCTCGTCGTCGCCCCAGAGCGTCGGCAGCGTGCCGGGCGGCAGCGGCAGCCGGACGCAGATCGCGCCCTCCTCGCCCGGCCGGCGACGGCCTTGCCGTCCTCGTCGAGCACCGCGCACGTCGTAGCCCGGCACCGGGACGGTCGGCGAGCCCGGCTTGATCGGCATCGGCTCCAGCCCCCGCAGGTTGGCCGCGATCGGCCAGCCCGTCTCGGTCTGCCACCAGTGGTCGACGACCGGGACGCCGAGCCGCTCGGTGGCCCAGTGGTAGGTCTCCGGGTCGAGCCGCTCGCCGGCCAGGAACAGCGTGCGGAAGCGGCTCAGGTCGTGCCCCTCGAGCAGCTTGCCCGTCCGGGTCCTCCTTCTTGATCGGCGCGGATCGCGGTCGGCGCGGTGAACAGCGCCTCGACACCGTGCTCCTCGATCACCCGCCAGAACGCGCCGGCGTCCGGGGTGCCGACCGGCTTGCCCTCGTAGAGCACGGTCGTCGCGCCGATGATCAGCGGCGCGTAGACGATGTAGGAGTGGCCGACCACCCAGCCGACGTCGGAGGCGGTCCACCAGACCTGCCCCTGCGTGGATGTCGTAGATGTTCGGCAGCGACCAGGCCAGCGCCACGGCGTGCCCGCCGTTGTCGCGGACGATGCCCTTGGGCTTCCCGGTCGTGCCGGAGGTGTAGAGCATGTAGAGCGGGTCGGTCGCCTTCACCTCGACGCACTCCGCCGGATCGGAGCGTCCCGCCTTCATCGCCAGGTCCCAGTCGACGTCGCGCGGCTCGCGCATCTCGGCGGCGACCTGCGGCCGCTGCTTGAGCACCACCGCGTCCGGCTCGTGCTCGGCCATCTCGAGGGCCCGGTCCAGATCGGCTTGTACTCCACGACCCGGGTCGGCTCGATGCCGCAGGACGCGGACACCACGACCTTGGGCCGGGCGTCGTCGATGCGCACCGCGAGCTCGCGGGGCGCGAAGCCGCCGAACACGACCGAGTGCACGGCGCCCAGCCGCGCGCAGGCGAGCATCGCGACCACGGCCTCGGGGATCATCGGCAGGTAGATCACCACCCGGTCGCCCGGGCCGACGCCGAGCCCGCGGAGCGCCCCGGCGAACGCAGCCACCTGCTCCAGCAGCTCGGCGTAGGTGAAGCTCTGCTTCACGTCCGCCACCGGCGCTGTCGTAGACGAGGGCGGTGCGGTCCCCGTGCCCGCGCACGACGTGCCGGTCGAGCGCGTTGAAGCAGGTGTTGAGGGTCGCGTCGGGGAACCATCGGTAGAACGGCGGGTGGTCGTCGTCGAGGACCCGGGACGGCTTCTTGATCCAGTCCACGAGACCGGCCTGCTCGGCCCAGTAGCCGTCGGGGTCCTCGATGCTGCGGGTGTACGCGGTCCGGTAGTCAGCGGGAGCGGCCATGGCCCCCATCTTGCTGCGGGCCGCCGGAGGAGGCCACCACCCGACCGGGTAGGGCTCAGACGAGACCGTTGGCCGCGGTGCGCGCCGGCCGGGCCCCGGTGCGCAGCCAGGCGGTGAAGAAGGGGTCCAGGTCCTGGCCGCTGACCTGCTCGGCGAGCGCCTCGAACTCCTCGACCGTGCCGGTGCCGTGGGCTGCGTCCGGGTGCTGCTGCACCCACGTGCGCAGCACGGTGAGGAACCGCGTCGTGCCGATCCGGTGCCTCAGCGCCTGCAGCGCCATCCCGCCCCGGTCGTAGATCGGCTGGTCGAACATCCGGGCCGGGCCCGGGTCCGCGATCCGCAGCCGCCAGAAGCCGTCCTTCGCGGGGTGCGAGGCATACTCGCGCTGCAACCGGCGCCACGCGGACGGACCGCCGTGCGCCTCGTCGAAGCGCCACTCTGCCCAGGTCGCGAAGCCCTCGTTGAGCCAGATGTCGCGCCACCGGCGGACCGAGACCTGGTCGCCGAACCACTGGTGCGCGAGCTCGTGCACCACCACGGAGTGCGCCTCGTGACCGACGCCGAGGAACGGGTAGGTCGGCCGGCTCTGGTTCTCCAGCGCGAAGCCGGTGAACAACGACGTCACCACACCTCCGGTCGACTCGAACGGGTAGGGCCCGAACTGGGTCTCCAGCCAGTGCACGATCCCCGGCGACTTCCGGAGCAGCCGGAGCTGCTGGTCCTGGCTGGCCCGGTCGAACGCCTTCGAGACCGCGACGGTCCACGGCACGCCGTACGTCGTCCCGGACTCGATCCGGAACCGCCCGGCCGCGAAGAACGCCAGGTAGGACGCCATCGGGCTGCTCTCGCGCCAGTGCCACGACGTCCAGGCGCCGGCGGTGCGGCGCCCGACGAGTGTGCCGTTGCCGACCACCTGGTGGCCGCGGGCGACCGCGACGGTGACGTCGTAGAGCGCCTTGTCCTGCGGGTGGTCGTTGACCGGGAACCACCAGGGCGCGATGTGCGGCTGGTTCATCGCCACCGCCTCGCCCGGTGCGGCCAGGAACGGCCGTTCGCCGCCCCAGCCCAGCAGCCGCGGCGTGCCGTGGTAGCGGACCTCGACCACCAGCGCCCCGCCGGCGGTGACCGGGTTGGCGGGGGTGACGGTGAGCTCGTGCCTGCCGGCCTTCGCGTACGTCGCGGGCGCACCGTTCACCCGGACGGCGTCCGGCGTGAGCATCAGGTCGAGGCTGAGCGACGACAGGTCCTGGGTAGCGGTGGCCGTGATCGTGGTGTGCCCGGTGAGGTCGCCGCTGCGGAGCCGGTAGGTGTCGTGGATGTCGTAGTGGGTGACGTCGTAGCCGCCGTTGCCGTCCTTGGGGAAGTAGGGATCACCGATCCCCTGCGCCCCCACGACGGCAACGGCGGGTACGACGTCTAGCACTACGACATCCACGACACCTACCGGCTGCGCGTCGGCGTGCTCACCGGGCTGGACCGACGTCAGTGCCCGGGCGACCCAGGACCCTGTCGTCCTTGAGCCTCGACCTCGTGCTCACCCCGGACGCCGTCAGCGTCGACGGTACAACCGGCGACGGCCGCGAAGGCCGGGCGCACGAGCTCACCGTCACCCCCGCCGGCCACGATCCCCACGGGCGCGGAGTTCGTGGTCCGCGTGATCAGCTACCACGGCACGCCGGGCAAGGTCGCCTGGGACGGCGAGCGGCCGTTCTTCGCCGAGCCCGACGAGGCGCTGGCGATGAACGAGCCGCACATCGCGCCGTGGTGGTTCCCCGTCAACGACCACCCGCACGACAAGGCGCGCTTCGACATCACGTCCGCGTCGCCGCGCGGCAACCAGGTGATCAGCAACGGGACTCTCGAGTCGCAGCCCGTCGTCAGCGCGACCGGCGCCTGGACGACGTCCACTGGCGGATGCGCGAGCCGATGGCCCGTACCTCGCGTTCTTCGCGGCCGGCCGCTTCCGGATCGAGCGCGGCACGACGGACGGCCTGCCGTACACGGTCGCGGTGTCCACGGGGTTCGACCCGGCACCCAGGAGCAGCGCTGCGGCTGCTGCGCCGCAGCCGCCGCGGTCGCTGCCCTGGCTCGACGACGCAGTTCGGGCCCTACCCGTTCGACTCGACCGGCGGCGTGGTGACGTCGCTCGTTCACCGGCTTCGCCCTGGAGAACCAGACGCCGGCCGGTCGTACCCGTACTTCTCGGCACTGGACCGGGCACACTCGTGGTCGTGCACGAGCTCGCCCACCAGTGGTTCGGCGACTCGGTCTCGGTCCGGCGGTGGCGCGACATCTGGCTCAACGAGGGCTTCGCCACCTACGCCGAGTGGCTCTACGACCGAGACGCACGGCGGCTGCAGCGCGCAGGCAGCTGCTCGACGACTACGCCGGCGTACGCCGGCGCGCAGCGCGTTCTGGCAGCTGCGTGATCGCGGACCCGGGGCCGTCCCGGATGTTCGACGGAGCCCGTCTACGAGCGCGGCGCGATGACCCTGCAGGCGCTGCGGCACCGGATCGGCGACGAGGCGTTCTCGCCGGTTGCTGCGCACCTGGGTCGCAGCAGCACGCAGGCGGCAGCGCCACGGTCGCAGAGTTCGAGGCGCTCGCCGAGCCGGTCAGCGGCCAGCACCTCGACGGGTTCTTCACCGGCCTGGCTGCACACCGGCACCAAGCCGGAGCAGACGGCGGCCAACGGCCTCCGCTGACCCACGGCGTGGTTGCGCCGACGCGCACGTCGTGGAACGGCACACCTGGCGATGCCAGCAGCACCGGACCTGGCCTTGTCCGTGTCTTTGACGCAAGATGGTGGCCATGGCCGACTACGCACGAGACCTACACCCGTAGCATCGAGGACCCGCGAGGGGTTCTGGGCCGAGCAGGCCGGGCTCGTCGACTGGATCCAGCAAGCCCACCGCGGGTCCTCGACGACGACCACCCGCCGTTCTACCGGTGGTTCCCCGACGCGACCCTGAACACCTGCTACAACGCGCTGGACCGGCACGTCGTGCGCGGGCACGGCGACCGCACGGCGCTGATCTACGACAGCCCGGTCACCGGCACGCAAGCGACGCTTCACCTACGCCGAGCTGCTCGAGCAGGTCGCCGCCTTCGCCGGCGCGCTGCGCGGCCTCGGGGTCGAGCAAGGGCGACCGGGTGGTCATCTACATGCCGATGATCCCCGAGGCCGTCGTCGCGATGCTCGCCTGCGCCCGGATCGGGGCCGTGCACTCGGTGGTCTTCGGCGGCTTCGCGCCGCACGAGCTCGCGGTCCGCATCGACGACGCCCGGCCGAAGGTCGTCGTGTCCGCGTCCTGCGGCATCGAGCCGACCCGGGTCGTGGAGTACAAGCCGATGCTCGACGAGGCGCTCGAGCTGGCCGAGCACCAGCCCGACGTCGTGCGTCGTCAAGCAGCGGCCGCAGGCCGACCGCCGACGATGCAGGAGCCGCGCGACGTCGACTGGGACGTCGCGATGAAGGCCGGCCGCCACCGACCCGGCCGAGTGCGTCGAGGTGGACGGCGACCGACCCGCTCTACATCCTCTACACCTCCGGCACCACCGGCAAGCCCAAGGGCATCGTCCGCGACAACGGCGGCCACGCGGTGGCGCTGGCGTGGTCGATGCCGAACATCTACGACGTCGCACGCCGGCGAGGTGTGGTGGACCGCCTCCGACGTCGGCTGGGTGGTCGGCCACTCCTACATCGTCTACGCGCCGCTGATCACCGGCGCGACCACCGTGCTCTACGAGGGCAAGCCGGTCGGCACGCCCGGACGCCGGCGCGTTCTGGCGGGTGATCGCGGAGCACGGGGTCGAGGCGCTGTTCACGGCGCCCACGGCGATCCGGGCGATCAAGAAGGAGGACCCGGACGGCGAGCTGCTCGCCGGGCACGACCTGTCCTCGCTGCGCACGCTGTTCCTGGCCGGCGAGCGGCTCGACCCCGACACCTACGCGCTGGGCGACCGAGCAGCTCGGCGTCCCGGTCATCGACAACTGGTGGCAGACCGAGACCGGCTGGCCGATCGCCGCCAACCTGCGGGGCCTCGAGCCGATGCCGATCAAGCCGGGCTCGCCGACCGTGCCGGTGCCCGGGCTACGACGTGCGGGTGCTCGACGAGAACGGCGAGCCGGTCGACGCCGGGCGAGGAGGGCGCGATCTGCATCCGGCTGCCGCTGCCCCCGGGCACGCTGCCGACGCTGTGGAGCGACGACGAGCGGTACGTCGCGTCGTACCTGTCCGCCTTCGAGGGCTACTACCTCTCCGGCGACGGCGGGTACGTCGACGAGGACGGCTACCTCTTCGTGATGGGCCGCACCGACGACGTGATCAACGTGGCCGGACACCGGCTGTCGACCGGGTCGATGGAGGCCGTGCTCTCGCCGCCACCCGGCGGTGGCCGAGTGCGCGGTGATCGGCGCCCGACGAGCTGAAGGGCCAGGTGCCGCGCGGGTGGCGTTGATCACTGCCGTGGAGCGCTACTTCTCTGAGTTCCACGAGGAAAAGAATGCGCCTGAAATAAAAGCGGGCGAGATGAAGCTAAAAGAACTGCTGAATGCAGCCTCTGCGCTAAAGCAGTTGGTATCGGCTCGCGGCGAGGGCGAGGACTCAGCGGCCTGGGGCCACAGAGAAATACGTCAACGAATCACTTTGGCATGCCCGATTTTCGCTCTTCTTGGCACCAGTTCATGCGATATATTCGACTGAGGATGATCCGCTGCGCGTGAAACAGCCGGGCCTCCTCAACACTACGTTCCGAGATAAGCGCACTGACGAAATTAGGGCGATGCTGCGACCCCTGGATGTAACCGTATTTGGGGAAATCTTGACAGAATTGCTCGTGGGATTGGATGCGGCGAGCCAAAAGCTGACCTATCTTGAGAAATGTGACTTCTACGCTCCCGGGCAGGCGTGGCGCGAGATGGTAAGTGACCTCGCTGACCTATACGAAACACTAGGATTTCGCGCGACCGCGCGTAAGGACCGCAAGCGGGGTACTCCGCCCAGCGGCTTCACGGCGTTCGTCAATGCGGTCCAATTCCAGCTGCCAAATGAATATCGAAGGCACGATGACGCGAGCACCCCCGATGAAGCCGCCACGCCTCTGGAGAGCGCGGTCGCAAAAGCTCTTGCCCGACGAAGACGGGCCCTAACTGGGTTTGCGCACGGATAGTTGAGCCCCGAATGGGGCCAAACGGGGTCAAACTTCTAACCAAACCTTGAAATATAAAGCCCGAAAAGATGCCTATTTTAGTATTGTCAACGGGTAACTCAGTCGTCTAATACATAGTCGTGCCCGGTCTTACCGGGTGAACCCAAGAAAAAGGCAACGGCTATGCATCAACATACCGAAACCGCGGTGGGGCGGTTTTGGCGGTGGGCAATAGGGTCGCGAAGTCATTGTTCGGCTCCACGGATACCGCAGGCGCCGCACGGTTCCTCAACCTCGGCACCTCAACACTCGAAAAATTACGCGTGAACGGCGGCGGGCCCCTCTACGTCAAGGCATCTGATGGCCCGAACGCGCGGGTCAGCTACACTTATCGCGGACCTTCGCGCGTGGCAGGAAGAGCGCAAGCGCCGCTCCACCGGGGGCACTCGCCCCTTAAAGGCCAGCGCCGAAAGAGCGACCCCGCCCATCACGTCTCTCCCTAACGCAACCGCCGGCCCAACGAGTGGACCGGCGGCGGGTAGGCATAGGAAGGTGTGACAGCCCCTATATAGCCGATCCCTCTGCGTCGCGCCACTGTTTTCGCCGGCACCTCATGAAAGGTGCCTCCATGTCTCACGCTTCTTTTTCACACCCTCAGCGCCGTGTTCGCTAGCCAAAGTCATTCCGTTTCCGCGTCCTCGCCGAGCGGTGCTGACCCCGGTCAGGAATGATGACGGCCACATCACTGGGTTTGATCTGGGATGGATCACCATCAGCCGCGAATTGGCGATCAGGATCGCTCGCATGGTCGCGGCGGGTGCGCGATGAACGACCTATTCGGCGACCTGAAAGGGGTTCGAGCATGAACCCGCTCGCCTCAACCACAATGAAGGGTGCGGAAACCTTCCGCACCCCCATCCCGGCACCGTGCGGCTCCGTGGCTGAACTGCATACCTTCATCGGTGAGACGATGGCTTTCGCCGCCGTGCACGCCGAAATCGCCGAGACCTGTGCCACGCTCGGCGACGACCGGGGCCTTGAATACGCGATGCGGTGCTTCGCTGCGTCGTCGAAGGCCGCCCTTGACACTCACGCCGACCTGAAGGCAGCCACCAAAGGAGGCCGCTAATGGCCGGGAACGACACCTCGGCGGAGCCGCTGACCAGCTCTGACTGTGATCTGCGCGACTTCGGCTACATGCCGCTCGACGTGCGCCGGTTACTCACGTCGGACACATGGCTGGAAGCGGCGGATGATCCGAAGCTCGGGCACGTCCTCATCTGTCTCTGGGCGGAATCCTGGCATCAAGTTCCGGCGGCATCGCTGCCGGAAAATGATCGGGTGCTCGCCCGTTTCGCCATGTGCGATGGCTCAGAATGGGGTCGGCTCCGCGAGCGGGCGATGAAGGATTGGCGGCTGTGCTCTGACGGGCGGCTCTACCATCCGGTTGTCGCCGAGAAGGCGCTGGAGGCATGGCTGGAGCGGCTGGCGCACCGCCGACTTGGCGCTGTGGGAAATGCCAAGCGTTGGGGCGCTGCGACGACGTTGCCGCCGGGAAACGCTATGGCCGAGGCGTGCTCCCGCCTCTTCGCGCTACCCGCAATCTAGGGTACTCGCACGGGCATCTACAAAGCATCCCGCCTGGGATCAGTTGCCGGATCACTACAGGATCGTCCGACGAATCCCGCGAGGATCGC
>CAWBAQ010000004.1:0-136812 GCA_963786795.1 uncultured Actinomycetota bacterium | reverse complement strand
CATCGGCTTGCTTCGTTCGGCAGCCTCGCTCGTTGGTCCCGCGTTCTTCGCCCTGGTCCTCACCATCGTGGTCCAACCACTTCGGGGCACGGTCGCACGACGCGGGTGGCCGGACTGGTCCGGGATCGTGGTGGGCGTCGCCGCGGCCTACGCCATCCTCGTCGGCCTGGCCGGTGCCGTCTTGTACTCGATCGCCAAGTTCGCCACCCTGCTTCCCCAGTACAAGGACGACCTCAACGATGCAGTCACGGCGGGGGCCGAGAAGCTGACGGCTCTCGGGATCGGCCAATCTCAGGTCGACAGCATCAGCGGATCGTTTGATGCAGGGAAGCTCGTGGCTGCCGCCGGCGACGCTCTTGACAGCCTTCTGGCACTCACGTCGGCCCTGACGATCGTGATCTTGCTGCTGCTGTTTCTCGCCGCGGACGCAGGTGGCTACGCCCGAAGGCTCACCGCAGGCGAAGGCCGACAGGCGGCCCTCGGACCTGCGTTGCAGTCCTTCGGACACGGGACCCGGCAGTACTTCGTCGTGTCGACGGTGTTCGGTCTCATCGTCGCAACGCTGGACACCATCTTCCTCTCCTTCACGACCGTGCCGGATCCACTCCTGTGGGGAATCCTCGCGTTCATCACCAACTACATCCCGAACATCGGCTTCATCATCGGTCTGGTGCCGCCCGCAGTTCTCGGCCTCCTGGAGAGCGGGCCGCGGTCTGATGCTCCTGATCATCGCGGTCTACATCGTGCTGAACTTCATCATCCAGTCGGTGATCCAACCGAAGTTCGTCGGGGACGCAGTCGGGTTGTCGGTTTCGCTGACCTTCCTCTCCCTGATCTTCTGGACCTGGGTCCTCGGCCCAGTGGGAGCGTTCCTCGCTGTCCCGCTCTCCCTGCTCACCAAGGCGCTGCTCGTCGACGTCGACCGCGAGCCCACGGTGCGTGTCCCGGAGCCTAGGTCGACACCACGATCAGGCCGGAGAGGAGGAGCGAGCCCGCGACCGCTGTTGCCGTGATCGTCAACGGCCACCGGGGCCGTGGTCGCTTCTTCGTCACGCACTGAGGGTTTTGCCCACGCCTACGTGTTGGAGGTAGCCGACCGCGATGAGGGCCGCCCCGCTGAGGACGATCAGCACCCCGACCCCGCTGTACAGGCTCTTTTCGGACACCCCCGTGGTGTCCGGCTGCACGAGCAACGCGACCTTCGCCACCACGAAGCCCAGCCCGAACAGAGCGATTCCCGTCCGAAGCCAGGCGAGGTAGGTGCGGTCGTTGGCGAGCTCGTCACCCATGAGCCAAGTGAATCGTCACCCGGGGGGTGGCGCAAGGTTCGAAAAGGGACCCCTCATCCGCGCAGGACGATGCGGCCGCTGGTCGGCGTCCTCACAGTTGACTTGTGCAATCCCGGCCGCGAGGAACCCGATGATGCCGAGGCGACTCTGCTGATCATCGGCGACATCGCCTCCCCAGGAGGGAACCGAACGAGCCATGACGATTGAGGTTGATGACCCGGGCGCGCGGGTCCGGCTGCAGCGCGCTGCGGACGAAGCCCACTTGAAAGAGGCGGTCGAGCACGAGCTCCACGTCGCATTTCCGTCAGTGCCGGTCGACCAGGTGACGATCCTCGTCGAGTGCCTCTGGTCCCACTTCGACGACGCTCCTGTCCGGGACTTCGTGCCGCTGCTGGTCGGGAAGCAGGCGAAGGAGGAGCTGCTCGACCACCACCACTCTCGCCAGTGACCTGGGCCTGTGTCCTCAGGACGGCAGCCGGTCGCCGCGCTGCTCCACGAGCACGGCGAGGCGCCGTGAGGCGCCAGGCCTCGAACGTCAGCTCGGCCAGCTCGTCGCGCTCGACGCCGTCGAGGTAGACGACCACCCAGCCGAACCCGCCCGAGGTGAACTGCACCTCGAAGACGTCGGGCCGCTCGGCGACCAGCGCCAGCTGTTCGGCGATGGTCTGCTTGAGCCCGACGGTGCGGGTGCGTTCCCACAGGTAGCCGAAGGTCCGGGAGCCCACCTCGAACTTCGAGTAGCGACCGTGGTCGGTCCGGACGACATCGGGAAGCTGCCCGACCAGGCCCAGGAAGTCGGCGATGCTCGTGACCACCGGACCATGATCGCTCAGCGCGGCAGCCTCGGGTCCAGCGAGGCGTACCGCTGGAACCAGGGCTGGGCCTCCTCGAGCTGGGCGGCCAGCTGCAACAGCGCGCCGTCGGAGCCGAGCGGCCCGACGAGCTGCACCCCCAGCGGGAGGCCGGCGTCGGTCCAGTGCAGCGGCACGCTGATCGCGGGACGACCCGTGAGGTTCGCGAGCTGGGTGTAGGGCACCCAGCCGAGCTGGGTCGAGATCAGGTCGTCGAGGATGCCCGACTTGGAGAGCAGCTTGCCGGCGTGCGCCTTGGCGATCACCCGCGACGCCTTCTGCAGGTTGGCCGGCGTGGTCGTGGAGCCGACCTCGAGCGGCGGCTTGGCGAGGGTCGGCGTGAGGAAGAAGTCGTAGGTCTCGTGGAACCCGGCGAGCGCGTGGATGTAGGAGTTCACGTTCTCCAGCGACCGCAGCAACGGGACCATCCCCGCACTGCGCCCGAGCTCGGCGGTCGCGAGGGTGTCGGCCTCGAAGTGGCTGTCCGGCGAGCCGAGCGCGACGCTTCACCTCGACCACCTGGGCGTAGAGCTGGGCGAACCAGATGGTCAGGAAGTCGCGGGCGAGGGCCTCGTCGTCGTGCGGCGGGGAGACCTCCTCGACCTCGTGGCCGAGCTCGGTCAGCAGGGCCGCGGCTCGCTCGACGGCCGCGACGGCCTCGCGATCGGGGTTCGCGTTGATGGCGGACGAGGAGGAGTAGCCGATCCGGAGCCTGCCCGGGCGCTGCTCGACCTGCTCCGCGAACGGGACGGCGTGCCCCGCGCCCTGGTAGCCCGCCCGCGGGTCGGGGCCGATGATCGCGTCCAGCAGCGCCGCCGAGTCGCGCACGGTGCGGGACACCACGCCCTGGGTGACCATCCCGAACATCACCTCGCCGGTCTGCGGACCGTACGGCCCCAGCCCCCGGCTGGTCTTCAGCCCCACGAGGCCGTTGCAGGCCGCGGGGATGCGGATCGAGCCGCCGCCGTCGTTGGCGCCGGCAGCGGGTACGACGCCCGCCGCGACCGCCGCGCCGGAGCCGCCGGACGAGCCGCCCGGGGTGTGGTCGGTGTTCCAGGGGTTGCGGGCCGCACCCCACAGTGTCGGCTCGGTGATGCCCTTGGAGCCGAACTCCGGGGTGTTGGTCTTGCCGAAGATGACGAGGCCGGCGTCGAGGAAGCGCTGCGTGACCAGTGCGTGCCGGTCGGCGACGTCGTCGGCCAGGGCACGGCAGCCGTTCGAGGTCGGGAAGCCGGCGTACTCCTGGCCCAGGTCCTTGATCAGGAAGGGCACGCCGGCGAAGGCACCCTCCAGGTGGGGGTCGGCGGCACGGGCGTCGGCGACGTCGGTCAGCGGTGCCACGACGGCGTTCAGCGTCGGGTTCACCTGGTCCAGCCGCCGGCGGGCCAGGGCGAGCAGCTCGGGTGCCGTGACCTCCTTGTGCGCCACCAGGTCGGCCAGGGTGGTCGCGTCACTGGTGAGGTACTCGTCGAGGTGCATCCCGGCAGCGTAGCGAGACACCAGGGCGATTTGCCCGAATTGGTGGTCCGCACGGTCGACGTACCCCTACCATCGGTCCGCGGGTCGGCCCGGACGAGTGGCCGACCCGGGGGGAGCGGAGACAGGTGAAGACGCGCGGGGTCGCACTACCGACCGGCACGATCCAGGACGTCGAGGATCTGCTGCGGTACGACGCACGGTCGGCCCTGGCGCGCGCCCGCGACGAGCTCGACGTCGCGGGGATGGACCCGAACACGCACCTGTACCAGCGCTGGCTGCTCGCGAAGGGCGCCGCGCAGGCGAGCCTCGGGGACACCGAGGACGGCGCGCGCATCCTGCGCGAGGTCAAGAGCTGGGCCGAGGAGCACGACGACGACACCCTGCTCGCGAGCAGCCACCGTCGACTCTCGGCGCTGTTCCGCCGGATCGGCGACCCGGCGCTGATGCTCGAGCACGCGGTCACGGCGGTGGACCTCCTCGCCGACGACGTCGACGACGCGGTGCGGGCCGACCACCTCCTCGGCCTGGCCGACGCCCTGGGGGCGAGTGGCTCCTACGACGACTCGATCCGCCGCTACCACGAGGCGTCGGTCCTCTCCGACGCGTGCGGCGACCGGTGGCTCCAGCTCGCCGTGCTGAACAACCTGGCCTACACGCAGTACGAAGCCGGCCTCGCACAGGAGTCCGTGGCCACCGCGGAGCGGCTCCAGCGCGAGTTCGCCGCGGACGGCAATGTCGCTGCGCACGCACGACGGCGACACCATCGCCCGCGCCTACAGCCTGGTCGGCCGGTTCGAGGAGGCCGCCGCCGTCCTCGAGCCGCTGATCGCCGAGGCGGACACCGGCGAGGACTGCGACGGTCTCGTCCTCGCGCTGCTCACCCTGACCGAGGTGCGCCGCAGGTCGGGCGACTTCGACCACGCGCAGGCGTCGCTCGACCGGGCGTCGCGGCTCGCGGAGCACTACGCGCTCACCGGCCGGATGATCGAGGCGCTGCGCGAGCAGGCCGAGCTGTTCGCCGCCCGGGGCCAGTTCCAGGACGCGTTCGAGACCTACCGCGACTTCCACCGGGCCGACGTCGAGATGCGGGCGATGGAGCGCGACGGCCGCGCCCGCACGCTCAACGCGATCTTCGAGGCCACCGAGGCACGGCGCAGCAGCGACTACTTCCGGGAGCTGTCCGTGCGTGACCCGCTCACCGGGCTGCACAACCGGCGGCACCTCGACAACCGGCTCGTCGAGCTGCTCGACCAGGCCACCACCGAGGGCAGCCACCTGACCGTCGGGCTGGTGGACCTCGACCACTTCAAGCGGATCAACGACACCCGCTCGCACGCCGTCGGCGACGAGGTCCTCCGCCAGGTCGCCGGGCTGCTGCAGAGCGCGGCCGACGAGGTGGAGGGCGGTCTGGCCGCGCGGATGGGCGGCGAGGAGTTCCTGGTCCTCCTGCCCGGGGTCGACCGCGACCAGGCCCGCGAGCGCCTCGACCAGCTGCGTGTAGCCATCGAGCTGCACCCGTGGGAGGGGGTCACCGAGGGCATCAGCGTGACGGCCAGCATCGGCATCGCGTCCTCGCCCTCCGACGAGGTGGACCGCAAGGCGCTGCTGGCGCTGGCCGACGCGAACCTCTACCGGGCCAAGCACGCCGGCCGCAACCAGGTCAGCGCCTAGCTCCTCCGGGTGCCTCGACGTTCACCGTCGGGATCCCGCCACCGGCGCGTGCGATCACCGCGAGCGACGGTTCGTCGGTCGGGTTGCTCTCCCGGTGCACGGTGTACGCCGGGACGTGCACGAAGTCACCGGCCTCGGCGTCGACGTAGCCGTCGTACCCCTCGAACTCGAGGCGCAGCACGCCCGACACGACGTACAGGCTGGACTCGTTGCTGTCGTGGTGGTGCCAGCCGGAGAACGTCCCGGGGGCCGTCACGACCTGACCCGCCCACAGCCCCGGCAGCTCGAACGCCTTCATCCGGTCCATGCCCGGCGTGGGGTCCGCCGCCTGCAGCTCGCTCGCCTTGACCACCCGCACCCGCTCGCTCATGGCGCACAGTCTGCCCGCACGCACCACCGCCCCGGAAGGAGATGTCCCGGGGCGGTGGGTGGGTCGAGCCACCTGGGAGGGTGTCTCGTCCGGTAGTCGTCAGTCGTCGTCGCCGCTGTCGTCCTGGCAGTCGTCGCCCCGCCCGTGGTCGCCGTGCTTGTCCGAGTCGTCGTCACCGTTGCTGACACCGTCGTGGTCCGAGTCCTCGGCGGAGTCGTCGACACCGTCGTCATCGGAGTCGGCGTCGTGGGACGAGGTGTGGTTCTCGTTCTCGTCCTCGTCGTCGACGCCGTCGTGGTCTGCGTCGTCGTCGTCGGCCACGCACGACTCGGTGGCGTCGTCCTCGTCCTCGTTGTCGACGCCGTCGTGGTTCGCGTCCTCGTCGCCGTCCTTGACGCCGTCGTGGTCGGTGTCCGCGACCAGCACGTTGGTCGTCCTCGAGCCGTCACGCACCTCGTCGCCGTCGTCGTCACCGTCGTTGTCGGTGTCCTCGTCGTGCGGGTTGGTGTGCCGGCGGAACTCGGCCAGGTTGCTCAGCCGGTCGTGGTCGGGGTTGCCGCCGGCGTTCGCGCGGTGCGCGTCGAGCCCGTGCGTGGACTCCCAGCGGTTCGGCATCCCGTCGTGGTCGGAGTCGCGGGACGCGCCCGTCGCGGAGCCGGCGATCCCGAAGACTCCGGCGGCGGCCAGCGACGCGGTGACGGCAGCCACCCGTCCTGCGGGTGAGGTGAGAAACGACATGGGTCCTCCCAATAGGTTCCCGGCCCGGGCCGGGGTCGACGGGTGGCCCTCGGATGGGCCGGTTACCTGTTCCTGTCACCGGCCGGCGAGATGGTTACATCCCGGTCGGGAGCACGTGCTCGCGGCGGGTCGGGCTCCCCTCCGTCCAGGACGCCGCGCAGCCGCTTGTGCGCCCGGTGGTGCGCGATGCGTACGGCGGTCGGGCGGATGCCGAGGGCCTCCGCCGTGCCCGCCACGTCGAGCCCGACCACGTCCCGGCAGGCCACCACCTCGGCCTCGCGAGGCGACAGCGCGGCGAGCGTACGTCGCACGAAGTCCATCGCCTCGACGTGAGGGAGGCCACCGTCGGTGTGGCCCCACAGCGGCTCGTCGTCGGGGCCCACGGCGTGCGGTGACGTCTGCCGGCGTGCCGTCCGGCGGCGGCCGTTGGCGTTGACCCTGCGGGCGATCCCGAACAGCCAGCCGGCGAACTCCGACGAGGATCCCGTGAAGTCGGCGATCTTCTGCGACGCGATCAGCCAGGTCTCCGCCGCGATGTCCTCGGCGGCCGCGGCGGCGTCACCGGTGAGCAGCGTCCCGAGCCAGACGAGAAGCCGTCCGGCGTGCAGCACGTAGAGCTGCGCCCAGGCGTCCTGGCTGCCCTGCTTGGCGAGGGCCACGACCTCGTCGTCGAGCATCAGGCGCATCCGCCGCGCGGGTAGGCGGCGGCAGGCCGGGCAGACCTAGGACGCATGTCTACCTCCTGTCACACAGGGGTTCCCCCGTGACATCGCCACGCGGGACCCTACGGCTTCCCTGTAACAGTCGGCGCCCCGAACGACAGATACTGAGGTATGGGGCTAGACCGTTCTCGCGCCGGAGGACCGGCTGCGCATCGACGCGCCACGCGTCGAGGCGGACCCGGCCTTCGTGGCGATCCTGGCTGCGCGCGCAGCCGGGTCGTCCGCCGCGCCCGTGCGACGCCGCACGCACAGCCGGCTCGTCATGGTGGCCGCCGCCGTCGCGGTCGCGGCGACCACGCTCACCGCGACGTACGCCGTGAACGGGATGCGCACCAGCCCCCCGACGCCGCCGGCCTCGCACGAGCGCGGCATCGAACCCGTCCCCGTCCTGCCGACCACCACCATCAGGCCCGGCCCCGGCCGGCCGCGCGCAGACCGGCCGAGGGCACCGCTGGGCAGGACCGGCACTCCAGGCCCGGTCCCGCCTCCCCCGGTCGCGCCCGAGCCGGACCACGCGTCGCCTCCGCAGCAGCCCACCACCCGGCGCAGCGCGGTCCCGGTCGACGACGACCCCCCGACAGCACCGACTCGAGGCGTCGCCGCGACTCGTCGGCGCCGGAGCGGGACGCCGAGCCGGGGGCCGCGAGCCCGACGACACGGGCGACGGCGCCGGAGGGGACTCGCCGAACGAACCGGGCGAACCAGGGCGACCAGGGCGACCAGGCGACCAGACGACCAGAGCCGAGCGGGGGCACGGTTCCGACGACGGAAGCCTCGACCGAGCCGAGACCACGTCGGACACCCCGGACGACTAGTCACAAGAGGCGATTGACCCACCCTCGGCATCCGGGAAACGTGGACCGGGTGAGCGACCACACGAGCAGCACGGTCGGGCCTTTCGCCCGCTTCGCCTCGGGCCGGAAGACGAAATGGCTGATCCTGGCCTTCTGGGTGATCGCCTTCGTGATCGCCTTCTCGCCCGCCAGCAAGCTGACCGGCGCCCAGGAGAACGACGCCGTCTCGTGGCTGCCCGGCGACGCCGAGTCGACGGCGGTGCTCAAGGACATGGGCCGGTTCCAGTCCAGCGACGAGATCCCGGCCGTCGTCGTCTACGAGCGCGCCACCGGCACCACGCCGGCCGACATCGCCGCCGTCGCCGCCCAGGTGAAGCAGTTCGACGACGTCGACAACGTCGACCGGGCCTCCGTCGGTCCGCTGCCCGTCGGAGGACAAGCAGGCGCTGCAGGTCGTCGTCCCGATCGACGCCGGCACCGGCGGCTGGGAGGCGCTGGGTACGGCGGTCGACACCATCCGCGACATCACGGCGGACTCGCCCGAGGGGCTGACCGTGCACATCACCGGCCCGGGTGGGTTCGCGGCCGACTCGTCGGAGGCGTTCGCGGGCATCGACGGCAAGCTGCTCTACTCCGCGGTCGCCGTCGTCGTGGTGATCCTGCTGCTCACCTACCGCAGCCCGCTCCTGTGGGCGCTGCCGGTGTTCTCGGCGGTCGTGTCGCTGTTCGTCGCCCAGGCGGTCGATCTACCTCCTCGCGACCAAGGCCGACCTGACCGTCAACGCGCAGAGCGCCGGCATCCTCACCGTGCTGGTGTTCGGCGCAGGGACGGACTACGCCCTGCTGCTGGTCGCGCGCTACCGGGAGGAGCTGCGCCGCCACGAGGACCGGCACGAGGCGATGGCGTTCGCGCTGCACCGTTCCGGCCCGGCGATCGTGGCCAGCGGCTCGACGGTGATCGCCGGCATGCTGTGCCTGCTGTTCGCGAGCATGAACTCCACCCAGGGCCTCGGGCCGGTCGCGGCCGTCGGCATCGCCGTCGCCCTGCTCGTGATGCTGACCCTGCTGCCGGCCCTGCTGGTGATCTTCGGCCGCTGGTTCTTCTGGCCGGTCCGTCCGACGTTCGGCTCGCCGGACCACACCGAGACCGGCGTCTGGGCGCGGGTCGGCCGGCGGATCGCCCGCGGTCCCCGGCTGACCTGGGTGGTGACCGCCGCTGGTGCTGGCCGTCGCCTCGCTCGGGCTGCTCCAGCTCGACGCCGACGGCCTGCAGAACAAGGACTCGTTCTACGGCACCCCCGACTCGGTGGTCGGCGAGAAGGTGCTCGCGCGGCACTTCCCCGCCGGGTCCGGGCAGCCGGTCGTGGTGATCGCCGACGCGGACGCGGCCGGCGCGGTGCGCACGGCGCTTCGCGGCCACGGACGGCATCGACGACGTGCGCCGCCCCGGTCTACCGGGGCGGGCTGGCGTTCCTGCAGGGCACGCTGGCCGACCCGCCGGACAGCCAGGCCGCCAAGGACACCGTCGACCGGGTGCGCGACGCGGTGCACGCGGTGCCCGGCGCCGACGCCCAGGTCGGCGGCGGCACCGCGATCGTGCTCGACACTGCCCGGGCCGCGTCCTCGGACAACCGGCTGATCATCCCGGTCGTGCTGCTCGTGGTGTTCCTGATCCTGATGCTGCTGCTGCGGGCGGTGGTCGCGCCGCTGGTCCTGATCGCCACGGTGGTGCTGTCGTTCACCGCCGCCCTCGGCCTCAGCGCGCTGCTGTTCAAGCACGTGTTCGGCTTCGCGGGCGCGGACACCTCGCTGCCGCTGTTCGTGTTCGTGTTCCTGGTCGCGCTCGGCATCGACTACAACATCTTCCTGATGACCCGGGTGCACGAGGAGGCCAAGCGTCCTCGGCACCCACCGCGGCGCGCTGATCGGGCTGGCCGCGACCGGCGGCGTGATCACGTCGGCCGGGCTGGTGCTGGCCGGCACGTTCGCGGTGCTCGGCACGCTGCCCGTCGTGGCGTTCGCCGAGATCGGGTTCGCGGTCGCCCTCGGCGTGCTGCTCGACACGATCATCGTGCGCGCGGTGCTGGTCACCGCGCTCAACCTCGACATCGGCCGGCACATGTGGTGGCCGAGCGCGATGGCGCGACCGGACCGGACGGACGCCGCCCCGGACCGGGTGTCGGAGGTCAGCGGCTCCGGCCGGCTCTGACGGGGCGAGGTGCCCAACCGCCCGTCCGGTAGGAAGGGGCACATGGAGCAACGCACCCTGGGCAGGACCGGCCGCACCGGTCTCCGTCGTCGGACTCGGCACCTGGCAGCTCGGCGCGGACTGGGGCGACGTCACCGAGGCGGACGCCCTGCGCCGTGCTCGAGGCGTCCGTCGAGGCGGGCGTCACCTTCTTCGACACCGCCGACGTCTACGGCGACGGCCGCAGCGAGACGGCTGATCGGCGGCGTTCCTCGCCGACCACCCGGACGCCGGCATCACGGTCGCCACCAAGATGGGCCGCCGCGTCGAGCAGGTGCCCGAGAACTACGTGCTGGACAACTTCCGCGCCTGGACCGAGCGGTCCCGCCGCAACCTCGGCGTCGACACCCTCGACCTCGTGCAGCTGCACTGCCCGCCGACGTCGGTGTACGCCGACGACGCGGTGTACGACGCGCTCGACACCCTCGTCGACGAGGGCGCCGTCGCGGCGTACGGCGTCAGCGTCGAGAAGGTCGAGGAGGCGCTCGCCGCCATCGCCCGGCCGCACGTCGCGACCGTCCAGATCATCGCCAACGCCTTCCGGCTCAAGCCGCTCGAGGAGGTCTTCCCGGCGGCCGCCGAGGCGGGCGTCGGCATCATCGTGCGGGTGCCGCTCGCCTCGGGCCTGCTCTCCGGCAAGTACGACGCGGGCACCACGTTCGCCGACGACGACCACCGCTCCTACAACCGCGACGGCAGCGCGTTCGACGTCGGCGAGACGTTCTCCGGGCGTGGACTACGAGCACCGGGCTGGTCGCGGCCGGGGAGTTCGGCGAGCTCGTCGCGGCCGAGGCGCCCGGCCGGCACCACGTCGGCCCAGGCCGCGATCGCCTGGCTGTGCGCAGCAGCCGGCCGTGTCCAGCGGTGATCCCGGGCGCCCGCACCGTCGAGCAGGCCCGCAGCAACGCCGCGGCCGGCGAGGTCGGTCGCCCTCGGCGACACCTTCGACGCCGGCGTCCGCCGCATCTACGACGAGCACCTCCGGGCCGACCATCCACCCGCGCTGGTAGGCCCGCAGCCGGGCACCACGCGCCTTTGACCGATCCAATAGCCGGGCCGCGGACCTTGTGAGTACATTCACCAGCACCGCAGAGGTCGCCCGGCACGATCGGCGTACTTTTGCCCCAGCAGCAACCAGTCGCCCGCAACGACGCGGCGATCTCAACTCCACAGATCGACTCCACGACACACCACCGAACGCCATCGGTGGCCGTCCGTCGTTCCGGCACAGCCGGCGCGGACGCGAATGCGCGAGAGGAAACGGTGAGCATGACCGCCGACATCACACAGGCCAGCGCCCCCACGACCCACGAGGGGATCCTCTCCTGGGTCGCCGAGGTCGCCGAGCTCACCCAGCCGGACCGGATCCACTGGTGCACCGGCTCGGACGAGGAGTGGACCGAGCTGACCGACTCCCTGGTCGCGACCGGCACGTTCACCCGGCTCAACGCGGAGAAGAAGCCGAACTCCTTCCACGCCGCCTCCGACCCCACCGACGTCGCGCGCGTCGAGGACCGGACCTTCATCTGCAGCGTCGACGAGAAGGACTGCGGGCCCACCAACAACTGGATGGACCCGCAGGAGATGAAGGCGATCATGACCGACCTCTACCGCGGGTGCATGCGGGGTCGGACGATGTACGTCATCCCGTTCGTGATGGGCCACCTCGAGGCCGACAGCCCGATGTTCGGCGTCGAGATCACCGACTCGGCGTACGTCGTCGCCTCGATGAAGGTGATGGCCCGCATGGGCACCCACGTGCTGCGCCGCATGGAGGAGGTCGACGCGACCTTCGTCCCCGCCCTGCACTCGGTCGGCATGCCGCTCGCCGACGGCCAGGCCGACGTCTCGTGGCCCTGCAACGACACGAAGTACATCGTGCAGTTCCCCGAGGAGCGGATGATCTGGTCGTTCGGCTCCGGCTACGGCGGCAACGCGCTGCTCGGCAAGAAGTGCTACGCGCTGCGCATCGCCAGCGTGATGGCCCGCGACGAGGGCTGGCTCGCCGAGCACATGCTGATCCTCAAGCTGACCAGCCCCGAGGGCGTCCGCAAGTACATCGCGGCCGCGTTCCCGAGCGCCTGCGGCAAGACCAACCTGGCGATGCTCGCGCCGACCATCCCGGGCTGGAAGGTCGAGACCCTCGGCGACGACATCGCCTGGATGCGGATCGGCGACGACGGCCGGCTCTACGCCGTCAACCCGGAGTTCGGCTTCTTCGGCGTCGCGCCCGGCACCAACGAGCTCACCAACCCCAACGCGATGCGCACGATCGACATCGGCAACTCGGTGTTCACCAACGTCGCGCTCACCGACGACGGCGACGTCTGGTGGGAGGGCATGGAGAACACAGCCCGACCACGCCACGTCCTGGAAGGGCGAGGACTGGACCCCCGAGAGCGACGAGCTCTCCTCGCCACCCGAACAGCCGCTACTGCACCCCGATCAAGCAGTGCCCGATCCTGGCGCCGGAGTACGACGACCCGCGCGGCGTCCCGATCGACGCGATCCTGTTCGGCGGCCGCCGCAAGACCACCATCCCGCTGGTCACCGAGGCCCGCGACTGGACGCACGGCACCTTCATGGGCGCGACGCTCTCCTCGGAGACCACCGCCGCGGCCGTCGGGCCAGGTCGGCGTGGTGCGCCGCGACCCGATGGCGATGCTGCCGTTCATCGGCTACAACGCCGGCGACTACTTCAACCACTGGATCACCGTCGGCAAGGACAACGACGCCGCCAAGCTGCCGAAGATCTTCTACGTCAACTGGTTCCGTCGCGACGAGGACGGCGGCTTCCTGTGGCCCGGGCTTCGGCGAGAACAGCCGGGTGCTCAAGTGGGTCGTCGAGCGCATGGAGGGCCAGGCCGAGGCGGTCGAGACCCCGATCGGCTACGTGCCGACGCCGGGACGCCCTCGACACCGAGGGCCTGGACATGACGCGCCGAGGCGCTCGACGCCAGGCGCTCGCCGTCGACGTCGAGGAGTGGAAGGCCGAGATCCCGCAGATCACCGAGTGGTTCGAGAAGTTCGGCGACAACCTCCCCGCCGTGCTCTGGACCGAGCTCGACGGCCTCAAGGCCCGCCTCGGCGCCTGACGACGGCCGGCCGACCCGGCCTCTGGCCCGGGTCGGCCCTTCGGTCGGGCGTCCTCCCGGCTGGTGCATACTCGTCCGCGTGAGGGAAGAGACAGCGCCCGGTGACCCGCGATAGCTACGGGCCCGAGGAACGGCACCTGCTCGAGACGACGGCCGCCCGCATCTACAGCAACGCGGTCGCGCACGGCTCCCTGCGCGCCGACGACCCGCGGATGGGTGACGGACAGCGAGCTGCGGCCGGCGCTCGACCTGCTGGTCGACCTCGGGCTGCTGCGCGAGGACGAGGCGCAGGGCCGGCTGTTCCCCGTCGACCCCGCCGCCATCCAGTCGCAGGTGGTGGTGCCGCTCGGCGTACGCGGTGCGGAGCTGCTCACCGAGTCGGCCCGCTGGGCCGACGCCTTCGGCGAGCTCGGGCAGACGTTCCGTACGTCGCCGCAGGTCTCGGTCAACCCGCTGACCGAGATCCACGGCATCGAGAACATCAACAACTTCATCCGCGCCGCGGTCAGCGACTGCCGCTCGGAGCTGCTGACCGCCCAGCCGTCCGGCCGGCGCAAGGCGACGACGCTCGCGGTCGCCGAGGAGCGCGACGTCAAGGCCCTCGAGCGCGGCGTCAAGATGCGCACGCTCTACCAGCACCCGGCCCGGCACAGCCCGGCCACCCGCAACTACGTGGCCGACATCGTCTCGCGCGGAGCCGAGGTGCGCACGCTCGACGAGTTCTTCAAGCGGCTGATCGTCGTGGACCGCAAGCTGGCGATCATCCCCGGTCCGGCCGGCAACGAGATGGCCGTGGCGATCCGCGAGCGCTCGCTGATCTCCTACCTCGTGGACATCTTCGAGCGCTCCTGGGAGCGCGCCCAGCCGTTCAGCATCAGCGGCAACCAGGTCGAGCGCAACATCGCCGCCGACGTGCGGGCGATGTCGATCCGGCTGCTCGTCGAGGGACACAGCGACCCCGCGAGCGCCAAGCGGCTCGGCGTCAGCACCCGCACCTACGCCGGCTACATCGCGGCGCTCAAGGACGAGTTCGGGGTGCAGACCCGCTTCCAGCTCGGCTACGCGATGGGCGCCGACGCCAACGGCGAGCGGCTCGGCCACTTCGCCGAGGACGCCGACGACGACCTGTTCGACGACGCACTGACCCGCCCGGTCCGGCCCGGGAGCGGACGTGCGGCGAGGGCAGTCACCTGGTGACTGCCCTCGCTGGGCGGACGGGAACGGGCCGGGGGGATGGCTGGGAACGAACTGCCGGGGGGGTTGACTCGTTCGTCCTGTTCTCGTCCTAGGCGATGCGACCTTCCGGGGGGACGGAGATCGACCGCGTCTCGGGGTGCCGGGTCAGTCCCAGCCGGTGTCGCTGAGCCTGAAGTTCGTAAGTGCTCGGGGACCTTGAGGTCCCAGCCGGTGTCCCTGGCCTGCGCGGGAGCCATGCTGCCGGCCGCGAACGCACTGACCATCAGCAGTCCGGCGAAGAACTTGGCTACCGTCCGCTTCTCTTTCATGGAGACCTCGTGCTCTGTCACGGAGGGCTCAGGGGTGCCCTCCTGCCTCTAGTGTCGGTGCACGGATGGTGCAGAGGCCACCAAATGGGCCCGCATGACTGTGCACTGCACGTTCCTGCAGAATCGCAGAACTACTGCGCTCGCGAGCAAACCCGGGTACCCTGCGCCGCAGCGCGCCAGAGAGCCCTTGGAATCCCGCGAAGACCCCAAAACCCGCTCGGGAGGGGTCTGCGGGGCCGCGGACATGGTTGCGTAGTTGTGCAGCCGGGGCAAGAGGGCGAGGAAGCAGCACCTTGCCGCCTCCGGCGTGGACTCGTCGGTCCGATCGGCTACCAGGTCGCGCCGAACGCCACGAAGGGCGCCGGCTCGGCCTCCTCGGCGAGGGCACCCGCCAGGGCCGCGGCGCTGTCCGTGCCGGCCGCCATCGCCCGGTGGACGCCCTCCATGACCCGTGCGGCGACGTCGTCCCGCACCCGGGCCACCCCGGCCAGCACCGACCGCGAGCCGAGGTGGAGCAGCACGCTGGTCAGGCCGAGCCCCTCGTCGCCGGGCCGGACCGTCGAGAGGCCCGCCTCGCACGCGGACAGCACCACGCAGGGCGCGGGCCGGTCGCCCGCGTCCAGCTCGTAGGCGTAGAGCGGGCCGTCCGTGACCCGCAACGACGAGAACAGCGGGCTCTCCTGCTGGTGGGTGCCGTGCGCGGCGACGTGCACGACGTCGGCACGGGCCAGGGCCTGGCGCAGCGAGTCCGTGGTGGCCGAGTCCCCGGTGAGGAGCCGCGCGCCGGGCCACGTCGCATGCACGCGGCGGGCCTCGTCCTCGGCGCGGTGCAGCCCGGGTCCCGCGACGGACACCACCTCCGGCCGGGTACGTCGGACGTGGTGGCTCGGCGCGCAGCCAGGCGGTGGCGCTGGGGGTCACCACGACGGGGAGCCCCCGCCGCGACGGCAGCATGCTCCAGGGCAGCAGCACCAGCGCTGCGCTGCAGGAGACGACGAGCGGCTGTCCCGCGACCCCGACCGGGGCGACGAGCAGGTCGTCGAGACGGCGCAGCCCGGCGGCGAGGGAGCGTCGTACCGCCAGGGCGATCGGCGGCGGCAGGAACGGCATGGCCAGGGCGTCCAGGTCGGCGCGTACGCGCTGGACGAGCTCGTCGACCTCCGCCGCGCCGGCGAGGTCGAACAGCTGCGCCCGTCGGGCGGAGGCCAGCACGGCCGTCCACCGGCCGCGGTGCACGACGTAGGTGACGAACGCGGTGCCGTGCGCTCGGGCGGCGGCCCGCGTCTCCGCCGATCCGGGCGCTGTGCCGGGAGACCGGATCGCCCGCGTCGCCGCCCTCGAGCTCCCAGGCGCGGGCGCGGATGTCGCGCTGGAGGGAGCCGGCCCGGCTGCGCGCCCGGGCCAGCTGCGCGGCGGCCGTCGGGTCACCCTCGAGGCCACGCGCCTCCTCCTCGGTCTGCCGCAGGGCGGCGAGCAGCTCGGCGGTGCGCTCGTCCCGCGGGGGCCCGACGCTGGCCAGCCGGATCGAGATGGCACGTCCCCGCTCCACTGCCGCGAAGAACTCCGCCGGGCTGTCGTTGCGCTCGGCGAGCTCGAGGCCGAGCCGGGCCAGCGGCAGACCGTGCACGGCGCAGGCGGTGCGGAGGTCGAGGGAGCCGAAGCCGGTTCTGGTAGGAGCCGAGCTCCGCCAGGCCGCGCCGCACCTCGGTGGCGGCGCGGGGCAGGTCGCCGCCGTGCAGGGCGGCCAGCGCCCGCACCTCGCGGGTGAGCAGCCGGGACGGCAGCGAGTCGGTGGCGCGCACCCGGGGCAGCGCGGCGGCCGCCTCGTCGAGGGGTCCGCCCGCCCGCAGCAGGCACTCGTGGGCGAGCAGCTCGGCGGGCCGGGCCAGGTCGGCCCGCTTCTCGGCCCGGCAGTCGGCGGCGAGCGCACGCGCCCGGGTGGCGAGCCGTCGCAGCGCGGCCTGCCGACGGTCGGCGGGGCGCTCCTCGAGGGCCATCCGCTCGGACTGGAGCACCAGCAGCTGCGCCTTCCGCTGCCACTGCACGTTGCCCCTGCGCACGAACACCCGCTCGGCGGACCGGGCGAACGCTCGTGCTCGACCGGCCTCGCCCTCGACGAGCGCACACTCCGCGCGCACCAGCGCGGTCTCCGCCAGGTCCTGCGGGAGACCCGCTGCCCGGAAGAGCTCGCCGGCCTGGCCCAGGAGGCGGTCGGCGTCCTGGGCGAGGCCGGCCTCCCGCAGCACCCGGGCCCGGTCGAGGATCAGCACCGGGTGCTCGTCCTCGACGCCGGCAGCCTCCTCCATCGCGGCGAGCGCACGCGGGATCCGGCCGGCGAGGAACTCGGTGTACCCGAGGTTGTGCCGGGCCTTGGACGCGTAGAGAAGGTCACCCGAGCGCTGCGCGATGTCGATGCACTGCGTGAAGTCGCGCGAGGCTGCGGCCAGCGAGCCGCCGTCGAGGTGCAGCACGCCGCGGTTCAGCAGGATCGAGAACTGGTCGGACGCGTCGGCGCTTCCCATCACCTCGACCGCCCGGTCCAGCGCCCGCATCGCCTCCGCGCGCCGACCGCTCCGCAGCAGGAGCAGCCCCCGCTGGCCCCGGACCGGAGCCCGCATCGACTCCGCGCCCGCCTGGACGGCGATCGACTCGGCCTCGTCGAGCAGCGTCATCGCCGCCTCGAGCCGGCCGTTCAGCTCGTACTCCGCCGCCGCCAGCCCGAGCACCACCCGGACGCGCTGCAGGCCGACCTCCGCCCGCGAGTCGGCGGAACGTTCGAGACGGGAGCGCAGCGACCGGTACCGGGTCACCGCCCGGGCCGGGCGGCCCTGCTGCGACTCCTGACGGGCCGCCTCGACGTCCGAACGCAGGGCGTCGGGGTCGAGGGTGGTGGCCACCGTCGAGAATCTACAGCTGGAACAGGGGTGTCACTACCGCATTCTCCGGCTCGTCGTCGCCGACCGGATGGAAGCTGAGCTGGCCGAAACCCTCCTCCAGCTCGGTCGAAGCTGAACCGGCCCTGCTCGTCCGCGAGCACCTCGCGCTCGGCACCGCCCTGGATCCGGATCCGGACGCGGAACGCCTCCGGCGGGGCCAGCCACCCGTCGAGCCGCAGCCGTCCGGGCGCGACCCGCGTGACGGTGACCATCGCGGTGAGCCGGTCGGCGGAGAACGTGAGCGTCTCGGTGCGCGTACCGGTCGCCTGCTCGCCCCGGACGGCCATCGCGTCCAGCGGCATCCGGGTCATCCTGGCCACCTCGTCGAACATCTCGTCCAGGGCCAGCGAGAAGTGGATCCTCTCGACGAGGTCGTCCGGCACCGGGTCGGTCGCGTCGTACAGCTCACGCACCCGGTCCAGGGTCGTGGCGTCGACGTCGTCGAGCGGCTGGGCGGCGAGATCGGCGAGCGTGCGGTCGTCGTCCATCACGACTCACTTCCTTCCCATTGAGGATCGGACGCCAGGACCTGGCGCAGCTTGGCAAGGCAGCGGCCCCGGGTGGGGCCGATGCTGCCCACGGGCATCCCGAGGGACTCGGCGATCAGGGCGTAGTCGGGTCGGTCGGCGAAGGCGATGACCCGCATCAGCTCGCGGCAGCGGGCGGGCAGCTCCTGGACGTGCTCCCACAGCTGTCGCTGCCGGTCGTCGCGGAACACCACCTCCTCGGGCAGGTCGTCGGGCTGCACCGGGATCGCGGTGAGCTCGTCGCCCTCCTGGCCGAAGAGGGCCGCGGTGTGCGCGAGATCGGCCCGCGACCGCTTCGCGACCCGCCAGGCCTCCCGCCGGGAGGCGGTGAGCAGCCACTTCACGACGGTCTGCGGGTCGCGGATCGATCCGCTGCTGTGCAGCAGCCGCATCCAGATGGTCTGCACGACGTCCTCGGCGGCGATCCGGTCGACGCCCTGGCCGCGCACGGTGTGCCACAGCAGCGGGGTCAGCAGGGCGACGAGCTCGTCGAGCGCCTGCCGGTCCCCGTCGCGGTAGGCCGAGAACGCGTGCGGCCGCCTGGTGGACCAGGGTCTCGCCCTCGGGGCGGGTGGCGATCACGCGAGCGCCCGCTTCGGCTGGTCGGCGAGGACCCGGCGGGCCCGGGCCACGGCCGACGCCGGGTCGCTGCCGACGTCGCCACGCTCGAACTCCAGCTGCAGCGCCAGCGCCACCTGCCCGGCGAAGACCGGGGCCGAGAACGACGTGCCGCTCCAGACCGCGAAGCCCGCGAGGTAGTTGTCCGGGTCGAACGACCTGCGCCACTCCCCTGCCGCGGTGAGCAGCTCGTGGCTGGCCGCCTGCGACGCGTCGTAGGTCGTGGGGAAGGTGCTGACCAGCGCGGCGCCGGGCCGGAGGTACTGCACCCAGGGTCCGTCGTTGCTGAACATCGCGATCGAGCCGTCGGGGTTGAGCGCGCCGACCGCCGCGACCGGCACCCGTCGCTCGTCGTCACGGCACGCTGCCGCCGTCGTACGGCGCGAAGGCGGCGGGGTACGCCGGCCGGCTCGTCGCGTCGTTGCCCGCGGAGACCACCACGCAGACGCCCCACCGGCCGAGCAGCTCGAGCGGTCCGTGCAGCAGGGCGTCGAACGCGGAGTCCTCCGGCTGCTCGTGGTAGTAGCCCAGGGACAGCGAGAGCACGTCGACGGGCTGGTAGCCGTCCTCGCCGTTGACGCCGAGCAGGTGCCGCAGGGCCAGCAGCTGCAGGGAGCGCAGCAGCTCGGACTCGTCGACCGTGCCGTCGTCACCGAAGAGGCGGACCGCCAGGACGAGCGCGTCCGGGCAGGCCTGCCGGATCAGTCCGGCGATGAAGGTGCCGTGCCCGGCGTCGTCGCCGAGCTCGCCCACCAGCAGGTCCTCGGTGCCGGTGGCTTCGGCCTGTGCGGATGCCGCCGGCACGCCCAGCTGGGCGCCGAGGACCTGGGGGTCGCGCAGGACGTACCGCTCCCCCAGCCACGGGTGCTGACCGACCCCGGTGTCGAAGACGGCGACCACCGGGACGGCGTCCGTCGCCGTCGGGCTCGATCCGCAGCGGCGGCACCGGGCCGAGCCAGGCCACCGGCTGACGGCCGCCCCAGCCGGACTGGGTGTACTGCGAGACCGCGAAGGAGTGCGGGTTCGTCACCGGGTGCGGGTTCGTGACCGGGTGCGGGTTCGTGACCGGTGCGGGTTCGTGACCGGGTGCGGGTTGGTCACCGGGTGCGGGTTCGTCACCGGGTTGGCTGGACGTCCGCGCTGCTCGCCGGGTGCTCGAGCCCCACGTCACCGTGCCGCGGGGAGCTCGCGTCCCACCCGGGCCCGGTAGTTCTGCAGCAGCCGCCACGTGTCGATCGGCCGGAACACCGACTCGGGCCGGTCGCGGCGTGGGATGAGCCGCACCCGCTCGACCCAGACGGCCTCCAGCTGGCTGCGCTGCTCGGGCGTCGAGCGGCGCCTGGTCGAGGAGCTCGCGCCCCAGCGCGCCGCCCTCGTCACGGGCCAGCTCGAAGCCAGCCTCGGCGGCCACCGCCTCGAGGGCGGCGTAGGTGTCCGGGTGCCGGCCCCGCACCAGCAGTGCGTCCGCGACGAAGACCGTCTCGCGGACGCCGGGCTGGTCGTGCACCTGGTAGGCGGTGCCGGGGTCGAGCGTACGTCGCATCGAGCCGCTCGACGGGCCGACCGAGCGAGGCTCGGGCGGAAGGGGTCGATGCGCGGGACTGCTGACCATGGCGTGATGTCCACCTCTCGTCCGTCCCGAGACCTTGAGCTCCATCGGAGCATAGGGAGCCTGCCTGTCCGCGTCACGGATGTCCCGCACGCGGGAGGCGGGAGGAGCCGCCAGGCCGCGCCCCTGCGCCTGACGACTCCACCACCCCCGGTGATGCAAGTCGGTCGGAGCGTCCCCTGTGCGCTCCGCCGGTGTACGGCGCCTTCCGGTGTCGTACACCGGAGAAGGAGCGCCTCGGGTGCCGCTGATACGTGTTCCTGCCACAGAATATCTTTCGGCGTCCGGACCGCCCTGGCGGGCCCGCTGCTGGGGGGCGTTCCTAGGCTGGGAGCGATGCAGCCGACCCCGACGCGACCTCGCCGGTCCCTCAGGCCGTGGCTTCCGAGCTGGCGGCTCTCCCTCGTCCTGCTCGCGGCCTGGCTCGTGGTCGCGCTGCCGGCCGGCGTGCTGCTCTTCCTGACCGGGTCGCGGACGACCGTGGTTGCGGGTCACGACGCCGTGGTGCGGCCCAGCCTGGACGGGTTCGCCACCCTCGACCTGGGGCCGTACCTGCCGAACTTCCGCTACCCGAGCGGCGGGACGGTCGGCGCCCGGATCGACCTCGGCAAGACCACCGCGGACAGCTACTCCGCGCTGATCCAGCGCTACGCGTTCCTCGCCTCCCGTCCCGAGGGCCAGATCCGCAAGGTCCGAGCGACGCTGACCGACCTGGCCCTGGACAGTGCCGTCGACGGCGCGCTCGTGGGGCTGCTCGCCCCGGCCGTCGTGCTCCTGGTCGGGCGGCGCCGGTGGGCAGAGGTGGGCAGGGGCGTCACCGTCCGGCGTACGGCGGGCGTGCTGGTCGTCGTGCTCGTCGCCGGGACGCTCGCCGTCGCGCCCGTGGGACCGCGACGACGAGCCCGTCGAGGTCGGATACCTGGCAGCCGCTCGCCGAGGCGATCCCGGACGTGCCGCTCCCCGCCGAGGCCGCGCCCTTGCAGATCGAGTCCGGGCTGGTCACCACGGGCACCCGGCGCCTGGTGGAGAGCGCCGTCGACTCCTACCGGCGCAGCACCGACTTCTACGGCCGGCTCGTCGACGCCTCGACGGACCTGTCCGCGCAGCTGCACCAGCCCGCCGACGGGGAGGTCGTCGGCCTGCTCGTCAGCGACCGGCACGACAACATCGGCATGGACCCGGTGGCACGCGCCGTCGCCGACCAGGGGGACGCGACCTTCCTTCTCGACGCCGGGGACGACACGTCGACCGGCGGGTCCTGGGAGGCCTTCAGCCTCGAGTCGCTCGACGCCGCGTTCGACGACTACGACGACCGGGTCTCGATCGCCGGCAACCACGACAACGGCGACTTCGTCTCCAAGCAGGCCCGCGGGCTCGGCTTCACCACCCTCGACGGCAAGGTCGTCGACGGGCCGGCCGGGATGCGGCTGCTCGGCGTCAGCGACCCCCGCAGCAGCGGCCTGGGCACCTGGCGCGACGAGCGAGGCATCTCCTTCGAGGACCAGGAGCAGCGGCTGGCCGACCTGGCCTGCCGGCACGACGCCGACGGCGACCGCATCAACACCTTGCTGGTGCACGACGCGAACAGCGGTCGCCTGGCCCTCAACGAGGGGTGCGTCGACCTGGTGCTCGCCGGGCACCTCCACGAGCAGGTGGGGCCGGCCGCCACCACGGGAGCGAACGGCAAGGTCGGGTACTCCTACACGAACGGGACGACCGGCGGCGCGGCGTACGCCCTGGCCATCGGCAGCAAGCTCCGCCGCGACGCCGAGGTGACGCTGGTGACGTACGCCGACGGGGTCCCCGTGGGGCTCCAGCCGGTGACGGTCACGACGATCGGCGCCTTCCGGGTCGGCGCGTACGTGCCGTTGCAGCCGACCGGATCGTCGGCCGCCCCCGCCTCACCGAGCGGGTCCGCCTCACCGAGCGGGTCGCCTCACCGAGCGGGTCCGCCTCACCGTCGGCTACGAGCACCGACCCGTGAACGCCGACGACCCGGCGCGCTGCCGGAAGGGCAGTGCGCCGGGCCGTGGGATCTGGCGGAGGTGGCGGGATTTGAACCCGCGAGAGGGGGTAACCCTCAACCCGCTTAGCAGGCGGGCGCCATAGGCCACTAGGCGACACCTCCAGACAGCCAGCACAGGCTACCGGGCCACCGGTGGAGCGTGCGAATCGGCCACGCGGGTGCGGCCCGGCCGTGCTTCAGGCGCCCGGTCGACCGGCTCGCGGGACCGGCCGGTAGCCCCGCCCCGCGTCGAGGTGCTCGCTGGAGGTCGCGCACGAACGCGTCCGCCGAGCCGCGGAGGACGTCGACCGGGATCGTGGTCGTGCGACCGTCCCGCAGCCGGAGCAGCACGCAGCGGTCGTTCAGGACGGTGGGCGCGGTGGCGTCCTCGACGTCCTTCCAGCGGGCCTCGCGAACGCCGGCGCCACGGATGTGCCGGACCCGGTAGCCCACGTCGTCGAAGCGGACCACCTCACGGCGACGAAGGACGGCGACGCCGCCGAGCACGGCCAGCCAGGCGACGAGGGCGACGAACAGGCCGGCGGTGAGCACCGCCCCGGGCAGCGAGGCCGCCGAGACGACAGCGACCAGGACGAGCGCGAGCAGCCCGACGAGGGCAAGGCCGAGGCCCGTCAGGCGGACGATGAAGGGGCCCGCGAACCGATAGCTGGACGACACGACCCGATTAGACCCAATGCCGGACCTCGCCACCAAACTCGCGGCCCGTGGCTCTTGTCACCGGGGTGTGGGCGGAGTCACACTCGGAAGTCCCCCCGCTGACCGGAGGTGGCCCCCTGTGACCGGTCTGGAACACGCCATCCTCGGGCTCCGGCAAGCCCTCGACGCCCCGCGCCGCCACCACGTGTGGCGCTGGCTCGTGCGACACCGCATGGCCGGTGTGCGGGAGGCCCTGATCGCGGACCGCGCCCGCGGTGGCGATGCCTGGCTAGCGGCCCGCGAGCTGAGCCTGCAGCGCGAGCGTGCGGGGCTGCTGGCTCGCCTGGCCGACCTCGGACCTCAGGTGCTGGAGGCTCCCGACGTCGAGACGGTCCGCGCCGGGCTGCTCCGGCTGGTCAGCGACCTCGACCGGCACCGCCAGCACCTCAACGACCTGGTCTACGACTCGGTGTCGCTGGAGCTCGGCGGCTCGGAGTAGCTGCCAGCTGTCCGGTCCGAGCGATGAGCAGAGGGGGCGGGATTCGAACCCGCGGCTGACATCTCTGCCAGCGACCGCTTTCAAGGCGGTTCCGATCGGCCGCTCCGGCACCCCTCCTGGTGGGACTCGGGTGCTGCCCGCGGGCCCACGGGGGAATCCTAGAGGTCGATGGTGAGGAGCACGTCGCCCTCCTGGACGACGTCGCCCGCGCCGACCTTGACGGCGGTGACGGTGCCGGCGTGCTCGGCCAGCACCGGGATCTCCATCTTCATGGACTCCAGCAGCACCACGGCGTCCCCGGCCGCCACCCGTTCGCCGGGCGCGACGCTCACCGTCAGGACGTTGGCGACCATCTCGGCGACGACTGTCCGCGGTCCTGGGTTCACGAGCCATGGCCGCGACGCTACACCGCGGGAGCCGCCCGGATCCCGCTCCGGATCACAGCAGCGGATGCGGTCCGGCCCGGTTCCGGACGGTGCGCGGACGCCTCCTCCATCCGCCGGGCCCGGCGGCCCCGGGCGCCGGACAGGAAGCTGTCGGCACGGATGACCAGGTAGCCCAGCAGCAGCCCCGCGACCAGGGAGTACGCCGTCGCGAGCCCGGCCTCGACCAGCGACACCTCCGGGTCGAGCAGGCTGGTCGCGACGACGGCCGTCGCCGCCGCTCCGAAGCCGGTCCCCCACCAGCCCTGCCGGCGTCGCGCCCGCGTCGAGACGCCCCACGCGAGGGCCGGGAAGCCGAGCAGGAGCGCGGTCGGCCGCGGGACGGCACCGATCAGGTCGGCGAGGTCCCGGGTGCTGCGCTCGAACGCGTCCACGAGCTCCGGGGAGCCCCAGCGGCCGAGCGCCTCGGTGTAGGCGAGCGAGACCGCGAGCAGCCCGATCCCGCTGACCAGCATCACGGCGCCCCGGCGTCCCAGGCCGTGCAGCCCGGCGGCCAGCCGGTAGGCCAGCGCGAGGGCGCCGAGCAGGGAGAGCCCGAGCACGAGGTAGCCGGCTCGCTCCAGGGACACGCGGGCGTCGTAGGCGTTGGCGGCGAACGCCGGCGACGACGGCCACCAGCGACGGCGATCAGGCACTCCCGCGCGACGACGGCCACCCGCGCCGCGGGCTGGGTCACCATCACGGCCGAGGACGGCCCCGATCGTCGCGGTGGTGACCGCCGCGGCGGCCAGCAGCACCGGCTGTCCGCTGACCACCGCGGTCGCGGCCAGGGCGAGGGTCAGCGCGCCGGCGAGCGACGGGGCGGCCGCCGGTGCGGACGGCGAGCGCGAAGGCGTACGTCGTCGTCAGGGTCACTGCCCCTGCCTGCACGACCCACCCGGCACGTCGTACGGCGTCCAGGGCAGCACCACCGCGACGATGCCGGCGAGCGTCAGCACGACCCACAGGGCACGGAGCAGCAGGCGCGGCCAGCGACGGACCCGGGTCGGGCTTCGGCGGCGGGGTCGGCTCGGGGGTCTCGGTGTCGTGCCCGGTGGCCGGACCGAGGGGAGCACCCGTCTCGGTCGGACGGCGCGGGCCGCGGGGTGCGCACCCGCGTGTCCGGGCCTCCGGCACCGCGCGGCGGCGACCAGGCCTCTGGTCAGCGCTCGCCACGGTCATGGGGTCCCATCAGGTCGTGCCGGCCCCCGGCGGCCGACGTCCGCAGGATAGCAACGGGCGGAGCCGGCCAGACCGGCCCGTCGAGGTGCCCTAGAAGCGGCGGTTGGCCAGCGACGGGTTGGTGGCGCGGGCCTCGCTCCAGGGCGTCGCGGTCGACGACGGCGGCCAGCACGTGGTCACCGTCGCCGAGCTCGGCGACCACCTCCCCGGCGGGCCCGACGACCAGCGAGTGGCCGGTGTAGCGGGGCCCGGGCTGGCCGACCGCGGCGACGTACGACGGTGTTCTCGATCGCCCGCGCCGTCGCCAGCGTGCGCCAGTGGTCGCACCTTGCGCGGGCCGGCGACCCAGGCGGCGGGCACGACGAGCAGCTCGGCGCCCCGGCCGACCAGCTCGCGGGCCAGCTCGGGGAAGCGCAGGTCGTAGCAGGTCATCAGGCCGACCCGGAAGCCGCCGACGTCGACGAGCACCGGCTCGACCGGACCCGGCGACCAGCCGGTCGGACTCCTTGTAGCCGAAGGAGTCGTAGAGGTGGATCTTCCGGTACGACGCCCGCAGCCCGTCGCGGTCCACGACGACGAGCGTGTTGTAGGGCCGGGCCGGGTCGTCGCTCACCTCGAACATGCCGGCGACGACGGTGGTGTCGCGCTCGCCGGCGAGCGCGGTCAGCCGCTGCACGAACGGGCCGTCGAGCGGCTCGGCCGTCGCGGCCAGGTCCGTGTCGGCGGCGCCGAAGTCGCGCATGAACGCCTCGGGCAGCACCACCAGGCCGGTGTCCGGGCTCGAGCCGCTCCGGCGACCGGCGTCGAGCGCCGTCGCGGTTCTCGGCGGCGTCGAGCGAGGAGGCCTTCTGCACCAGGGCGAGACGGAGGGAGCTCACCCGCCCAGCCTGCCAGACTGGACCCGTGGACCAGCCCGGAGCGCCCCTGCGGCTCGGCGCGGTCGTGCTCGCCGGCGGGACGGCCGCCCGGATGGGCGGGGTCGACAAGGCGTCGATCGAGATCGACGGCGTGACGCTGCTCGAGCGCTCCCTCGCCGCCACCATGTCCGCGCTCGAGGTCGTCGTGGTCGGCGACCAGGTGCCGACGTCGCGCCCGGTGACCTGGACCCGGGAGGACCCGGCCGGCGGTGGGCCTGCCGCCGGCCTGCTGGCCGGGCTGGACCGGTTCCTGCGACCGCCCGACCTGGTCGTCGTGCTCGCCGTGGACATGCCCCGGTTGAACGCCGGGACGGTCGCCCGGCTGACCTGGGCGGTCGAGGCCGACCCGGCCGTGGACGGCGCCGTGCTCGTCGACGCGGACCGGGCGCCGCCAGACGCTGGCAGCGGTCTACCGGCGCTCCGCCCTCGACGGCGGCCCGCCCCGCGAACGTCGAGGACGAGCACGGGCTGCCGGTGCGCCGCCTGGTCGGCGACCTGCGCCTGGTCGAGGTGCCGGCGGTCGGGCGAGGAGGCCCGCGACGTGGACACCTGGGAGTCCTTGCGCGACCTCCGCCAATGACCTAATGTATTCATTCATTCAGTCATTGAATCCTCGGAGGTCGACGTGGTACTCGGTCCGGTGGAGCTGCTCGTCCTCCTCCTCCTGCCCGTCCTGGCCGTGGTCGTGGTCCGTCGTGGTGGTGTCGCGCCGCCCGTCCGCGACGCTGACGACGGAGGTCGCGACGGCCCGTCGGCACGCGGTGACCACCTCGGCGCTCGCTGCCGCTGGTCGCCGCCCGTGCTGGTCAGCCTCGGCGCGCGGTCGGGGCCGGCCTGGCCGCGGCCCTGCCGGACGTCCACGCTGGCGTGGCGTGCATCCCGCTGGCCGTCACGGCGGTCGCCCTGTCGTGCTGCTGCTCGGGGAGCTCACCTGGCCGCGGCCGAGCGGCTCCTCCCGCGTCGGCCCTGCTCCACGACCGCTCCGCTGCGGGATCTGCTCCGCGGAGCCTGGCCGGTCTCGGCGGCGGTGGCCACGCGGCCTGCCTGGCGGTGACGCTGCTGGTCACCGGGCTCGGTCGCCGTACGACGGCCGGGCGGCGTCCGGCACGTGCGCCCCGACGGCGCCGACACCGCGGGCCCGTTCCCGGGCTGGACCTACGGCGTCCCACAGCTGGCTCGCCCTGTCCTCGTGCTGGCGGTCGCGCTGCTTGCCGTGCGGGCGGCGCCCGCCGCGCGGCCGTCGTCACCGCGGACGCCGAGACCGACGACGCTGCTGCGCCGGGCCTCGGTCGCCCGGGTCTGCCGGGCCGCTGTCGCCGGCACCGCTGTCACGCTCGGCGCCGACCTCTCGTCGCCGGCAGCGCCGCTGCCGCAGCGCCTTCGACACCGGCACGGTCGGCACGGCCTGGGGCAGGTCGCTGGTCGCTGGCCGGCCCGCTGCTCGTGCTGCTCGGGCTGGTCGCGCTGGCTGTGCCGGTCCCGCGGCTTCCCGCCCTGCCGTCGTACGCCGCGCCGCACGACGCCCGCGCACGTCTCCGCATGACGGTCGCCGTCACGCTGGACATGCTCGCCGCCACGCCGCCGTACGAGCAGGTCCGCTCGCAGATCGCCGGGCACATCCGCACCGGCAACATCCGCCCGGGCGAGAAGCTGCCCGTCGTGCGCGCCCTCGCGGCCGACCTGGGCGTCGCGACCAACACGATCGCCCGCGCCTACCGCGAGCTCGAGGCGGGCGGCCTGGTCACCACCCGGCGCCGGGTCGGCACGATCGTGCAGGCCGTGCCCGCCCGGCCAGCGCCGCGCTGCAGCTCCAGGCCACCACGTTCGTGCGGGACGCCCGCAACGCCGGGCTCGCGGACGAGGAGGTCGTCGACCTGGTCCGCGGCGCCCTGATCGACCTCGGATGACGATCGGCAGCGGCAGTGGTTGCGCGATCGCCGACGGCGTACGACGCCTGGACGCGTGAACCTGCACGACTGGATCGACGAGCTCTGCGACGCCCTCGACATCGAGACCGAGGTCGACGAGGGCCTGGTCCTCGACCTCGCCCGCGACGCGGCGCACAACGTCGAGCGGCCCGCCGCGCCCGATCACGACGTACCTGCTCGGCTACGCCGCCGCGCTGCACGGCGCCGACCCCGAGACCGGTCGAGGAGCTCGCCGGCCGGGCGTCCGCGCTGGCGGAGACGCTGGGACGGCAACGACCGCGGAGGCCGACGACTTCGAGGACGTCGAGATCGACAGCGACGACGAGATCGAGCTGGTCGACGCCGACTGAGCCGCGGCTGCCCCGCCCGCCTAGGGTGGGGCCATGCGCGCTGTCATCGCTCCGGACCCGGGCGGCCCCGAGGCCCTCGTCGTCGCCGACCTGCCCGACCCCGAGCCCGGGCCCGGGCGAGGTGGTCATCGACGTGGCCGCCACCGCGGTCAACCGCGCCGACCTCTGCAGCGGCAGGGCTTCTACCCGCCGCCGCCCGGCGCCTCCGACGTCCTCGGCCTCGAGTGCTCGCGGCATCGTCAGCGCGCGTCGGCGACGGGCGTCGACCGGCTGGGCGGTCGGCGACGAGGTCTGCGCGCTGCTCGCCGGCGGCGGGTACGCCGAGCAGGTGCTCGTCCCGGCCGGCCAGGTGATGCCGGTGCCCGACGGGCGTCGACCTGGTCACCGCCGGCGCGCTGCCCGAGGTGGCCTGCACGGTCTGGTCGAACGTGTTCATGGTCGCCGGGCTCCAGCCGGGCGAGACGCTGCTCGTGCACGGCGGCGCCGGCGGCATCGGCACCTTCGCGATCCAGCTCGCGCACGCGCTCGGCGCCCGGGTGCTCACCACCGCCGGGCTCCGCCGGAGAAGCTCGACGTCTGCCGCGACGCTCGGCGCCGACGTGACGATCAACTACCGCGAGCAGGACTTCGTCGAGGAGGTCGAAGGCGGCGACCGACGGCGCACGGCGCCGACGTCATCCTCGACAACATGGGCGCGAAGTACCTCGCCCGCAACGTCGACGCGCTCGCCACCGAGGGCCGGCTGGTCGTGATCGGCATGCAGGGCGGCACCAAGGCCGAGCTCGACCTCGGCGCGCTGCTGCGCAAGCGCGGCGCGGTGATCGCCACCACGCTGCGGGCCCGGCCGGTCGAGGAGAAGGCCGCGATCTGCGCCGTCGGTCGTCGAGCACGTCTGGCCGCTGGTCGCCGACGGCTCGGTGCGGACCGCTCGTGCACGCCACGCTGCCGCTCGAGGAGGCCGGCGAGGCGCACCGGCTCATGGAGGCCAGCGACCACATCGGCAAGATCGTGCTCACCTCGTAGCTCGACGGGCGCACCGCTCGTATGGTGGACGACATGACCGAGCAGCACCCCGACGGCAGCACGGCCGGCGTCACGCCGACGGCGACGGCGAGCCCCGCGTCGATGGTCATCGGCCCGACGGCATGGCGCGGCCGGCGGCAGCCCGCGCGACGCCGAGGACGACGACGAGCGAGCGCAACATCACCGAGCTCGTCGAGCAGCCGGCGAAGGTGATGCGGATCGGCAGCATGATCCGCCAGCTGCTCGAGGAGGTGAAGTCCGCGCCGCTCGACGAGGCCAGCCGCAACCGGCTCGCGGAGATCCACCGAGTCCTCGATCAAGGAGCTCGAGGCCGGCCTCGCCCCCGAGCTGGTCGAGGAGCTCGAGCGGCTCTCGCTGCCGTTCAGCTCCGACACCCCGTCCGAGGCCGAGCTGCGGATCGCCCAGGCCCAGCTGGTCGGCTGGCTCGAGGGCCTCTTCCACGGCATCCAGACCGCGATCTACGCCCAGCAGATGGCCGCCCGCGCGCAGCTCGAGCAGATGCGCCGCGCCCTGCCCGCCGGGGTCGATGCCCGAGACGGCCACGCCGCCGCACGCCGGCCCGGCCAGCCCGCTCCGGGCGACGAGCCGGGCAGCCGCGGCGGCATGTACCTCTAGCCGGCCCTCGCGTCCGCTCGGACGGCGCTCGGTTTTCCACTAAGTCTCTAGACTTTGTGTTCCGAGTCCCAGTCGCCAGGAGTGACCATGAGCGTCCACGACGAGGTCCTGGCGGCCAACGAGGAGTACGCCGCCTCCTTCGGCGACAAGGCGACCTGGCCCTGCCGCCGGCCCGCGGCTTCGCCATCCTCACCTGCATGGACGCCCGCCTCGACCCGGCCAAGTACGCCGGCCTGGCCGAGGGTGACGCCCACGTGATCCGCAACGCCGGCGGCCGCGCCAGCGACGACGCGATCCGCTCGCTGGTGATCTCCTACAAGCTGCTCGGCACGGCCGAGTGGTTCGTGATCCACCACTCCGACTGCGGCATGGAGTTCTTCACCAACGACGTGATCCGCGGCCTGCTGTCGAGCAGCCTGGAGACCGCGCAGCTCGGCCGGACGGCTTCACCGACGTCGGCGAGGGCCCCGGCTCCGACGCCGGGCAACGACATCGACTTCCTCACCATCGAGGACAACGCCGCCAGCGTCACCGAGGACGTCGAGCGGATCCGCAACCACCCGCTGGTGCCGGCGCGGATCCCGATCTACGGCTACATCTACGACGTGAGGACCGGCCGGCTCGTCGAGGTGCCCGACGCCACGAAGGCCGGCGCCGCCGCGTGACCTCCGCTGGTCGAGGGTCCGCTGGCGAGGTGCGGCGGTGCGCTGGCGCTCGAAACCTCCCCGGCGCGATCAGTCGCCGAAGGCGTCGGCCACCAGCCGGTCGATCCGGCCGGCGAGGTCGAGGTCCTTGGCGGTGACCCCGCCCGCGGAGTGCGTGGACAGCGTGAACGTCAGCGTCGTGTAGCGGATGTCGATGTCGGGGTGGTGGTCGCTCGCCTCGGCGGCCTCGGCGACGTGCTGCACCAGCCGCGATGCCCTCGAGGAACGACGGCGCCTGCACCTCGCGGGTGATCGCGTCGCCCTCCTGGTCCACGCGCGACAGGTCGCCGGCCAGCGCCGGTCGATCTCGTCCTGCGGCAGCACCGCCATCGTCGTACCTCCTGGTCTCGACGGTCGGCTCAGACCTCGTCGCGGCCGGCCCGGTCCTTGCGCAGCGCGTCGCGATCTTGGAGCCCGAGCCAGGTGACCGGGTCGTACTTGCGGTCCACGACGCGCTCCTTCATCGGGATGATCGCGTTGTCGGTGATGTGGATGCCCTCGGGGCAGACCTCGGTGCAGCACTTGGTGATGTTGCACATGCCGAGGCCCGCGGCGTCCTGGGCGAGCTTGCGGCGGTCGTTGGTGTCGAGCGGGTGCATGTCGAGCTCGGCGTAGCGCAGGAAGAACCGCGGGCCGGCGAACGCCTGCTTGTTCTCCTCGTGGTCGCGGACGACGTGGCAGACGTCCTGGCACAGGAAGCACTCGATGCACTTGCGGAACTCCTGGCCGCGCTCGACGTCGTCCTGCATCATCCGGCGCTTGCCGTCGGCGTCGCGCGGCGTCGAGCTTCGACGGCCGGGACCTGCTTGGCCTTCTCGTAGTTGAACGAGACGTCGGTGACCAGGTCGCGGATCACCGGGAAGGCGCGCAGCGGGGTGACCGTGATCGTCTCGGTCGGCTCGAAGTCCGAGAGCCGGGTCATGCACATCAGCCGCGGCCGGCCGTTGACCTCGGCGCTGCACGAGCCGCACTTGCCGGCCTTGCAGTTCCAGCGCACCGCGAGGTCGCCGGCCTGGGTGGCCTGCAGCCGGTGGATCGCGTCGAGGACGACCTCGCCCTCCTCGACCTCGACGGTGTAGTCGCCGAGGTCGCCGCCGCTGCGCGTCGCCGCGCCACACGCGCATCTTCAGGTCGTAGCCCATCTAGTCGAACAGCTCCTTCGAGCTCGTCGGGCATCACCGGCAGCGGCTGGTGCTTGAGGTCGACCGGGGCGGCGAAGTCGCCGCCGGCCAGCGTGAGCACCAGGTTGACCTTGCCCCAGTCGTCGTCGGGCCCGGGGAAGTCGTCGCGGGTGTGCCCGCCGCGGGACTCCTCGCGCTCGAGCGCCGCCTTGGCGATGCACTCGGAGACGATCAGCATGTTGGTCAGGTCGATGGCGAGGTGCCAGCCCGGGTTGTACTGCCGGTGCCCCTCGACCGCGAGCTTCTTGGCCCGCTCCTTGAGCTTGCTCGATCTCCTCGAGCGACTCGCTGCAGCTCGCTCGCGCCTTGCGGATGATCCCGACCAGCCGCTGCATGACGTCCTGCAGGTCCTTCTGGATGGTGTACGGGTTCTCGCCGCCGCCCTCGATCTCGAACGGCGCGAGCGCCGCGCGCGGCGGCGGCGCGTACGTCGTCCGTCGGCGACCCGTCGGCCGGCGGTCCTTGAGCCGGTGCGCGGCGTACGCCGCGTTGTGCCCGGCCCGCCGGCCGAACACCAGCAGGTCCGACAGCGAGTTGCCGCCGAGCCGGTTCGAGCCGTGCATGCCGCCGGCGACCTCGCCGGCGGCGTACAGCCCGGTGACGATGCTCTCCTCGGTGTCGGGGTCCACCTCGACGCCGCCCATCACGTAGTGGCAGGTCGGGCCCGACCTCCATCGGCTCCGCGGTGATGTCGACGTCCGCGAGCTCCTTGAACTGGTGGTACATCGACGGCAGCCGGCGCCGGATGAACTCGGCGTCGCGCCGCGAGGCGATGTCGAGGAAGACGCCGCCGTGCGGTGATCCGCGGCCGGCCTTGATCTCGGAGTTGATCGCGCGGGCGACCTCGTCACGGGGCAGCAGCTCGGGGGGACGGCGGTTGTTCTTCTTGTCGGTGTACCAGCCCTCGGCCTCCTCGATCGTGTCGGCCGTCTCCGTCTTGAAGAACTCCGGGATGTAGTCGAACATGAACCGCTCGCCCTCGGAGTTCTTCAGCACCCCGCCGTCGCCGCGCACCGACTCGGTGACCAGGATCCCCTTCACCGACGGCGGCCAGACCATCCCGGTCGGGTGGAACTGGACGAACTCCATGTTGATCAGCGAGGCGCCGGTCTTCATCGCCAGCGCGTGGCCGTCGCCGGTGTACTCCCACGAGTTCGAGGTGACCTGGTAGGACTTGCCGATGCCGCCGGTGGCGAGCACGACGGACGGGGCGTCGAAGACCACGAAGCGGCCGGTCTCGCGCCAGTAGCCGAACGCGCCGGAGACCCGGTCCGCCGTCCTTGAAGATCTCGGTGACCGTGCACTCCATGAACACGTCGATGCCGAGCGCGACGGCGCGCTGCTGGAGGGTGCGGATCATCTCCAGGCCGGTGCGGTCGCCGACGTGCGCGAGCCGGGCGTAGCGGTGGCCGCCGAAGTCGCGCTGGGAGATCAGGCCCGTCGGGGGTGCGGTCGAACAGCGCGCCCCACTCCTCGAGCTCGAGGACCCGCTCGGGCGCCTCCTGCGCGTGCAGCTGCGCCATCCGCCAGTTGTTGAGCATCTTCCCGCCACGCATGGTGTCGCGGAAGTGCACCTGCCAGTTGTCGTCGGGGTAGACGTTGCCCATCGACGCGGCGATGCCGCCCTCGGCCATCACGGTGTGCGCCTTGCCCAGCAGCGACTTGCAGACGATCGCGACCCGGGCGCCGGCGTCGTGCGCGGCGATCGCGGCGCGCAGCCCCGCCCCGCCCGCGCCGATCACCACGACGTCGTACTCGTGGCGCTCGAAGCCGGTGTCGGTCGCCGGAGTCCATCCGGTTGCCGGTCATCGGGTGCCGGTCGGTCGCCCGTCGTGCTTGTCGAGTCACTCAGAAGAACCTCGGGTCGGAGATGGCGCCGGTGGCGAGCAGGTAGACGTAGAGGTCGGCGAGCGCGACCGAGAACAGCGACAGCCAGGCGTAGCGGGCGTGCGTCGGCGTTGAGCTTCGAGACCAGCGTCCACGCCCGGTAGCGGACCGGGTGCTTGGAGAAGTGCCGCAGCCGGCCGCCGACCGCGTGCCGGCAGGAGTGGCAGCCCAGCGTGTAGAGCCAGATCAGCACCACGTTGGCGAGCAGCACCAGCGTGCCGAGGCCCATGTGGCCCCACTCGCCGGTCTCGTCGCGGAAGGCGAGCACCACGTCGTAGCTGACAGGATCAGCGCGACCAGCACCGCGGCGTAGAAGAAGTAGCGGTGGACGTTGTTGAGGATCAGCGGCAGCCGGGTCTCGCCGGAGTACTTCGCCGTGCGGCTCGGCCACGCCGCACGCCGGCGGGCTCAGCCAGAACGACCGGTAGTAGGCCTTGCGGTAGTAGTAGCAGCTCATCCGGAAGCCCAGCGGGAAGATCAGGATGATCAGCGCCGGCGAGAGCTGCCACCAGCTGAACGGCTGGCCGAAGTCCGAGGAGCCCTCGACGCAGCTGGTCGGTCAGGCAGGGCGAGTAGAACGGCGAGAGGTACGGCGCCGAGTAGTAGTCGTGGCCGGAGAACGCCCGCCAGCGTCGCGTAGACGACGAACGCCAGGAAGACCGCGAACGTGACGGCCGGGTAGAGCCACCAGCGGTCCTGCCGGAGCGTCCTGGCCTCGATCCGGGCGCGACCGGTACTGCGACGCCGTGCGACATGGCACGACCGGTCCCGTGCGCTCAGCGGTGTCACTGGGCGTGCTGCGTCTCGGACTGGGCGTCCTGCCACATGCTCTCGTCGTACGGGTCGTCGGGGATCAGCACCATCTCGTCCTGGCTGACGCCGGGACGGTGGCCGGGCAGCGGGTCCCCGAGCTGGTCGAGCGCCTCGTTGAGCCGGTCCACGTCGGCGGTGAGCCGGCGCACGCCGAGCGTGTCGCCGTACTCGTTGCGGATCCGCAACACCGTCGCGGCGAGCGTGGTGAGGGCCTCGCGCGTCGCACCGACCGCGTCCTGGCTGACATCCACCGACCTCCGAGCACTGGGTGAACTGGATCACATCCGTTCAGGGGCGAGTCTTGCGCGGAATCGCTTTTTACGAAAGGGGGCGCGCCCGTCCAGACTGGGACGATGACCGCGTCCGCTGCCGCCTCCCGTGAGACCGCCGTGTCTCCGACCGGGCGCGGCTACGCCCGGCTCGTGCTGGTGCTCGGCGCGCTGATCGCGCTCGGGCCGCTCACCATCGACATGTACCTCCCCGCCTTCCCGCGCATCGGCGACGACCTGCATGCCTCGGACTCCGCCGTCCAGCTGACCCTGACCGGGATGCTCCTCGGTCTCGCGGTCGGCCAGCTGGTCATCGGCCCGCTCTCGGACGCCTGGGGTCGCCGCCGGCCGCTGATCGTCGGCATCTGCACGCACGCGGTCGACCTCCCTGCTCTGCGCTGTCGCCCCGACCATCGGCGTGCTCGCGACGGTCCGGGTGGTGCAAGGACTGCGCCGGGGCCGCGATCTCCGTGGTCGCGATGGCGATCGTGCGGGACCTGTTCGAGGGTGTCGCGGTGGCCCGGATCATGTCCCGGCTGATGCTGGTGATCGGGCTCGCGCCGATCATCGCCCCGACGATCGGCGGCCTGGTGCTCGGCTTCACGACGTGGCGCGGGATCTTCGTGGTCCTCGCGGCCGCGGCGGTCGCTGCTGGTCGCGGTCGCCTACTTCTTCCTCCGCGAGACGCTGCCGGTCTCCCGTCGACGTCCGGCGACGCTGCGCGCCTCGCTCTCGTCGTACCGGGCCCTGCTGGGCGACCGGGTGTTCCTGGCGCTGACGGTCATCGGCGGTTCGATGATGGCCGCGATGTTCGCCTACGTGTCCGGTGCGTCGTTCGTGCTGCAGGACGGCTTCGGCCTCGACGCCCGCACCTTCGGCCTCGTCTTCGGCGTCAACGCCGCCGGTCTCACGCTCACCGCGCAGCTCAACCCGGTGCTGCTGCGCTGGTTCTCGGTGCGACAGGTGCTCAGCGGGGCGATCGTGGCGGCGATGTGCTCGGCGTCGCGTGCTGCTGGTGGTCGGGCTGACCGGCGTCGGTGGCCTGCTCGCGGTGCTGGTCCCGATGGGGCTGCTCGTCTCGACGGCCGGGCTCGCGCTGCCCAACACGCCCGCACTGGCCCTGACCCGGCACGGGGAGGCGGCGGGCGCGGCGGCCGCGGTGCTCGGCTGCGTGCAGTTCGGGATCGGCGCCCTGGTCGCGCCGCTCGTCGGCGCCTTCGGCAGCACCACCGCTGCCCCGATGGGCGCCGTGATGCTGGCGGTGACGAGCCTCGCGGCGCTGCTGATGTTCGGCGTCGTGCGCCGCGAGAGGCGTCCGCCGGTCCTCGTCGGCTGAGGTCGCTGCCCTAGAGCCCGAAGAGCTCCTCGAGCACCGCGGCGACCCCGTCGTCCTCGTTCGAGGGTGCCTGCCGCTGCGCCAGGTCGAGCACGCTGGGGTGGGCGTTGGCCATGGCGTACGACGTGCCGGCCCAGGCCAGCATGGCCAGGTCGTTGGGCATGTCCCCGAAGGCGACCACCTCCTCGGGGGCGACCGCGAGCTCCTCGCAGAGCAGGGCCAGCGTGCTCGCCTTGGTGACGTCGGCGGCGCTGATCTCGACCAGGGCGCCGGTCGAGGACCAGGTCGTGGTGACCAGGTGGCCCACGAGCCCCTCGACCTCGGTCCAGAACGCCTCCGGGTCGCAGCTCCTCGTGCCGGGCGAGCAGCTTGACGGTCCGGTCGTCGAAGATCGCGTCGAGCGGGCCGACCTCGATGTCGGCGGGCAGCGGGTAGCGCTCCATGAACGACGGCTCCTTGCCGAAGCCGGTGGTCTTCTCCAGCGCGAAGGACGTGCCGGGGATGCCCTCGCGCATCAGGCCGGCGACCTGCAGGCCGACCTCGACGGGGATCGGCCGGGAGCTGCGCACGGCGCGGGCCGGTACGTCGTACACGATGCCGCCGTTGGAGCAGACCGCCAGGCCGTGGTCGCCGACGTGGTGCCACAGCTCGGCCATCCAGCGGATCGGGCGGCCGGTGACGAACACGACGGTGACGCCGAGGTCCTCGACCGCGGTCAGCGCGGCGCGGGTCCGGTCGGTGACGGTGCCGTCGGTGTGCAGCAGGGTGCCGTCGAGGTCGGTCGCCACCAGCTTGTGCACGAGGCGGAGGCTACCGGCCCGGACGTCGTCCCGCGTGGCAGCGCGGACGGTCACCACCGTTCGACGAGGTGCTCGCGGCCCGGCGGCGGCTCGTAGGCGTCGGGCCAGAAGTCCACGACCTCGGTGACGAGCCCGTCCTCGACGGTGAGGAACACCATCGCGTCGGCCTCGTCGCTGCCGTCCAGGGTCCATCCGAACCAGCAGACACCGCGCGCTGCCCTCGCCGATGACCCGCTTGGGACGCAGGTGCCAGTCGCCGGGGAACTCGCGGTTGAACGCCAGGTAGCGCTCGCGGCCGCGGATCCGCTCCCGGCTCTGCGGGATCTCGTAGACCACGTCCGGGTGCAGCAGCGCGGACCAGGCGTCCCAGTCCCGCGCCTCCAGGGTCTCCACGAACCGGCGTACGACGTCGGCGGTGCTCGTCACGGGAACCACCGGGAGAGCTCGACGCGCGACGCCGTCGTTCTGCACCGTCTCGGTGACGTCGTCGGCCGCCTCCTGGACCTCGAGGGGCGCCTGCCCCATGGCGACCCCGCGCCCGGCCCACCGGATCATCTCGATGTCGTTGCGGCCGTCGCCGATGGCCAGCGTGTCCTCCTGCGCGACGCCGAGCTCGGCGGCCACGTCGGCGAGGGCGGAGGCCTTGGAGATCCCCTCCGGCGCGATGTCGAGCCAGGCGGTCCAGCCGATGAAGTAGTTGGTGCCGTGCAGGCCGAGCTTCTCGGCCAGCGCCAGGAACTCCTCCTCCGAGGAGTGCGGGTCGCGGATGATCACGCGGGTGACCGGCGCGGCGACGAGCTCCTCGACCGTCTGGATCCGCATCTCCCCGCTGATCTCGCCGTCGGGGAACGGCCGGTTGAGCCGGTAGCCGACGCCGACCTCCTCGACGGCGACGGCGGCGTTCGGCACCTCCTCCAGCAGCATCTTCACGATCTGGCTCGCGTCGAACGTCTCCGTCGAGAGCACCTCGACGGGCGGGTAGCGGAAGGTCACCGAGCCGTTGCTCGCGATCGAGAGCACGGACGCACCGTCGCGGGGCAGGCCGAGCAGCTCCCAGACCTCGGTGATGCCGAACGTCGAGCGGCCGGTGGCGAGCACGACGTGCGCGCCCGCGTCGTACGCGCGGTTGACCGCCTCGACGACCGCCGCGGAGATGACCTCCTCGACCGCACCCGGTGGACGGGACGTTGGCGAACAGGGTGCCGTCGATGTCGAGGGCGACCAGCTTCGGGAGAGCTCAAGGCTCATCACCGGGCGGTCACCGGCTCCAGGACGTCGCGCCCCTGCAGGTACGGCCGCAGCGCCTCGGGGACACGCACCGAGCCGTCCTCCTGCTGGTGCGTCTCGAGGATCGCCACGATGGTGCGGGGGATCGCGACGAGCGTGCCGTTCAGCGTGGCGAGCGGCTTGATGCCGCCCTCCTCCGCGGGGAACCGGCCGCGGATGTCGAGCCGGCGGGCCTGGAAGTCCGTGCAGTTCGAGGTCGAGGTGAGCTCGCGGTACCTGCCCTGCGTCGGGATCCACGCCTCGCAGTCGAACTTGCGCTGGGCGGACAGGCCGAGGTCGCCGGCGGCCGTGTCGATGACCCGGTAGGCCAGCTCGAGCTTGTCGAGCCACTCCTTCTCCCAGCCCAGCAGCCGCTGGTGCTCGGCCTCGGAGTCCTCGACCGTGGTGTAGGAGAACATCTCCACCTTGTCGAACCAGTGCACCCGGATGATCCCGCGGGTGTCCTTGCCGTAGGAGCCTGCCTCCTTGCGGAAGCACGGGCTGAACGCGGCGTAGCGCAGCGGCAGGTCCTTGGCCTCCAGGATCTCGTCGGAGTGGTACGCCGCGAGCGGCACCTCCGACGTACCGACGAGGTAGAGGTCCTCGCCGTCGATGCGGTAGACGTCGTCGGCGGCCTGGCCGAGGAAGCCGGTGCCCTCCATGGCGCGCGGCTTGACCAGCGTCGGCGGGATCATCGTGGTGAAGCCGGCGCCGCGGGCCTGGTCCATCGCCATGTTGACGAGCGCGAGCTCGAGGTCGGCGCCGACCCCGGTCAGGTAGTAGAAGCGCGCACCCGAGACCTTCGCCCCGCGGTCGATGTCGATGGCGCCGAGGATCTTGCCGAGCTCGACGTGGTCGCGCGGCTCGAAGTCGAACTCACGCGGGGTGCCGACGTGCTCGAGCACGACGTAGTCGTCCTCGCCGCCCGCCGGGGCCTCCTCGGCTGCCGGGTTGGGGATCGTCATCAGGCAGTCGCGGTAGGCCTCGGCGGCCTCGGTCTGCGCGGCCTCGGCCTTCTTCACGTCGGCCGAGAGCGTCTTGGTGCGGGCGAGCAGCGCCTGCTTCTCCTCGCCGGTGGCCCGCGGGATCTGCTTGCCGAGCTGCTTCTGCTCGGCCCGGAGCGCTTCGTACTCCGCGATCGAGGACCGCCGGCGCTCGTCCGCGGCCAGGGCGTCGTCGACGACGTCCGGGGACAGCCCGCGCTTGGTCTGAGCAGCACGAACACGGTCCGGGTCGTCGCGAAGCACGCGGGGATCGATCACCCGGCCAGACTAACCGCCGCCCTTCGCCCGTTCACCCCGGTTTGCGGCCGGCAGATTCCCTGGGCCCCCAGGGAAACGCGCACACCCCCGCCGTTGCAACGCTGGGCGGCGCACGTTTTTCTGGGCCCCCAGGGAATCTGGCAGGCGCACCGTCAGCCGGAGGTCAGGGTCCAGATGCGGAGGAAGCGGCGTTGGTACGCCGCGACCTGGCGGGCGCCGGCGATCCGCAGGGTGACCTCGTCGTTGCGGAGGGACCGGTCGGTCCAGTTGTGCGACCCGGTCCACACGAAGGACGCGTCGGTGAGCGCCGGCGAAGTGCCCCGAGACGAACATCAGCTTCTGGTGGGTCGCCCGGCTGGCGCCGCCGGTGACCCGCACGCCGACGTGCGCGCGCCCGAGGATGTTGCGCACCTGCGGTCCGACCCCGACGCCGGCGAGCACCCGGACGTTGCAGCCCTTCCGCTTCAAGGCGGCGACGGTCCTCGCGAGCGCCACGCCCCGGTCGCCGTTCCAGCCGTGCATCGCGACCCTGAGCACGGTCCGGCCACGGAAGCCGGTGCCTCCTGTCGCGCCCCGGCAGGACACCAGGTCGAGCCGGCGCCGCACCGGGTCGTCGCTCCCGTCGTACGCCGGCAACGGGGCCACCTCCGTGCGGAAGCCCTGACCGGGACCGCGCAGCCGCAGCTCGGGCTGGGCCCGGTCCGGCACCATGCCGCGGAAGACGCCGCACCAGCTGGCGGTAGACGCCGGGGTCCCCGTCGACGCTGTACAGGTCCTGCCACTGGCCGCGGGCCGCGTGCTCGGTGAAGTTCATCGAGCCCACCATCACCAGGCGCTCGGCCCGACCGGTGCTCGAGATCGTGACGAACTTGGCGTGCTGGCGCCGCCGGTCCCGCGGCACGAGCGGTCGCAGACCCGGACGAAGCTGCGGCGCCTCGTGCTGGTCCCGATGACCTTGCTGAGCCGTCTTGACCGACCCCCACCGGGCCGAGTGCCCGTCGACCACCACCTTGACCACGACGCCGCGGCGGTACGCCCGCAGCAGCGCCCGGCTCGTCGACGGCATCGCGAAGCTGTACGCCGCCAGCCGGACCGTCGCGCCACGGTGCGCCCGGTCGATCTTCGTGTCGATGTGCCGGACCAGGGCGTACTGCCGCCGCTCGGGGCCCAGGGGGTCGTTGAACATCACGTGCCCCGGCGACTCGACCGGCGGTGGGCGACGGATCCTCCCGCGCGGTGGCGGGCCCGGGGACGCCGGACGCGAGCAGGCAGCCGGCGACGAGCACGACGAGGCCCGTCAGGATCCTGGGCGCCATCTGTCCCCCCGGGAGGATCGGTGCGATCGGGCCTCTGCATGGTAGCCACGGGGACCGGTCCGGGCCGGGTGTGACGCGCGTCCTCCCACCCCGGGGCATGGGTCGCGACGAGGCTGGGCACCGGCATACTTCACCCGTCCTCTGGTTAGTCCCTGTTCGCCCTGGAGTCCCGTGCCGACCACCCGGAACCGCTACCGCCTGCTCGCCGGAGCCCTGCTCTGCGCACTCGTGGTCGTCGCGTTCGCCGTGCTCTACAAGACGTACGTGCAGGGGCTCGACGAGTTCGACCAGGACCTGGAGACGGGGCCGCAGGGCTGGACCTTCCGGCACCAGTCGGCCCAGCAGTTCCTCCTGTTCATCGAGGCGGCGTTCACCACGCTGCCGATGACGATCTACACCGCGGTCGCCGCCGCGCGTCCTGGTCTGGCGCAAGCACGTCCGGGCCGCCGTGTGGGTGGTCGTGGTCATGTTCGGCGCCTCGATGACGACGTACCTCCTCAAGCAGGTGCTCCAGCGCAAGCGACCGGTCTGGGAGAACCCGGTCACCACCCTGACCAGCTTCTCGTTCCCCTCGGGGCACGCGACCGGCATCGCGGCCGCCGCCGGTGTGATCATCGTGCTGGCCCTGGTGCTCGTACGACGTCGTGGTCTGCGTCGCGCCCTCTACGCCCTCGCCATCGGACTGGCGCTGCTGGTCGGGCTGGACCGGATCTTCCTCGGCGTGCACAACCCGTCCGACGTGATCGCGGGATTCGCCGTCGGAGCGTTCTGGGTGCTGCTCGCCCTCGCGGTCTACGACCCGGCGCCTCGGGCCAAGAGCCACGTGGCGTTCAGCACCCCCGTGCCCACCACGCAGGAAGCTCGCGGTGATCCTCAACCCGATCAAGGTCGAGGACGTCGACGCCTTCCGGGCGATGGTCGACTCCGCACGCCGTGGCCGCGGGCTGGAACGAGCCGACCTGGTTCACCACCACGATCGAGGACCCGGGCCGCTCGATGGCCGAGCAGGCCGCCGTCTCCGGTGCCGAGCTGGTCCTCGTGTGCGGGGGCGACGGCACGGTCCGCACGGTCTGCGCCGAGCTCGCCGGCACCGGTGTGTCGGTCGGCGTGGTGCCCGCCGGCACCGGCAACCTGCTGGCCCGCAACCTCGGCATCCCGCTCTACCTCCAGACTGCGGTGGACGTCGCGCTCAACGGCCAGGACCGGGCCATCGACCTGGTCAAGGTCTCCGGCGACGGGATCGGCGAGGACGAGCACTACATGGTGATGGCCGGGATGGGCTTCGACGCCGCGGTGATGGAGGGCGCCAACGAGAAGGTCAAGGCCAAGGTCGGCTGGCTGGCCTACGTGGTCTCGGCGCTGCGCAACCTGATGTTCCCGGCGGTCCGGCTGGAGCTCTCGGTCGACGGCGGCGAGTGGACCAGGCACCGTGCCCGGACGGTGCTGATCGGCAACGTGGGCTACCTCCAGGCGGGCATGCCGCTGCTGCCCGACGCGGCGATCGACGACGGCGTCCTCGACGTGGTGCTGCTGCACCCGAGTCGCTTCCTGAGCTGGATCCCGCTCGCCGTACGCGTGCTGTCCAAGGGAAAGCGCACCGACGACCTGATCAACCGGATGACCGGCAGGACCGTCAGCGTGCGGGCCCACACCGACACGCCCCGCCAGCTCGACGGCGACTCGATCGGCAGCGGCCGCGAGCTCCACGCCGAGTGCGTGCACGGCAAGCTGCTGGTCCGCGTCCCGCGCTAGCCGTCCGACGTCGGAGGCCGGGCGCCGGGTTACGGTGGGCCGGTGAGCCTGACCACTTTCACGTCGTCCGTCCTGCCGCCCCACGAGCGTGGGGTCGAGCTCGGCCGGCGGTTCGCGGACGAGATCGCCGACACCGTCGCCCGCTACCGCACGCTGTTCGAGGCCCGCGCGCTCGGTCCGTTCGACGTGGACCTCTGGTCGGCACGCGCCTGGCGGACCATCCAGCGGGTCGCGCCGGCGCACGCGGACGAGATCGCCGGCATCGCCGAGGGCGCGGGCGTCCCGGTGGAGGCGGTCGCCTCGATCAACGCGCGCACCGAGATCCTGGTCGCCGCGAACCCGACGGGCCAGACCGAGTGCTCGACGGTCGTCTCGCTCCCGCCGGGCCGGCCCCCGGTCGCCGTGCAGACGTGGGACTGGTACGACGCGATGAGCGACGGCTGGTTCACCTGGACCATCCCGCACCCCGACGGGCGCGTCGTGCAGACCGTCACGGAGTACGGCATGCTCGCCAAGATCGGCGTCAACGACCGCGGGGTCGGCGTGATGCTCAACATGCTGCACCACGCGCGACGACGCGGGCGCGGTCGAGGGCGGGGAGATCGGCCACCCCGTCCATCTGCTGTCCCGGGCGATCCTCGACGACGCCGCCTCGGTCGACGAGGCGATCGCGATCGCGTCGGCACCGCGCACCTCGGCCTCCACGTCACTGACCGTGGTCGACGACCGGGGCGGTGCGGTCTCGATCGAGCTGTTCCCCGGTGGCCCGGGGCTGTTCGAGGCGGAGGACGGCGTGCTCGTGCGCACCAACCACTTCGTCTCCGGCGTCCGGCCGGGACGGCTGCCTCGCGAGCACCATCGGGATCAGCACCGTGCTGCGCCGCGACCACCTCGTCGCGACCTTCGCGCAGCGGATGCCGCAGACCACCCAGGACGTGTACGACGCGATGACCCACCACTTCGCCGACGGCGGCGTGTGCCGGCACCCGCTGACCGACACGGACCCGGTGCTCTGGCACCGGACGCTGGCCACCGTCGGCATCGACGTGGCGGCCCGCACGCTCGACGTGCACGAGGACGGCCCGTGCGGCCACCGGATGGCGCCCGTCGAGGAGACCGTCTGACCGGGAGCGCCGTCAGGCCGACTTGGCGAACTTGACGGCTTCCTCCTCCTCGGGCGACATCGCCTGGTCGCAGGACCAGGTGGCGATGTTCTTCGCGTAGGTGCGGGCCTCGCTGCGGCCGTGGATGGAGGTCAGCACCACGCCGTTGCCGCCGTCGTCGAGGAGGGCCAGCGACCAGGAGAGGTGCCCGCCCATGTCACCGAACGCGTCGTAGCGGACCACGGCGAGGTGCCGCAGGGCGTCGGAGGCCTCGACCCGCAGCGCCTGCACCTCGCCCCGGAGACCCTCGAGGTCGGCGGGGACGTTCGCCGGGTTGCGGCGCGAGATCCGGCGGGCGTGCACCGTCGTACGCCGCAGCGCCACCACGCCGACCGCGAGGGCGGCGACGCTGACCAGCAGGAGCAGCACGACCAGGACCGAAAGCAGGGACTCGTTCATCGAGGCCGAGCCTAAGGACAGTCCTAGTAACCGTTGCGGAGGCGCGCGAGCCAGGCGGCCGCGTCGAGGAACTCCCGGTCCGACGTACCCACCCGGATGTCGGGCGCGACGCCGTCGTGCCGTTCGTAGGAGCCCAGGAACCGCACGTCCGCGCACACCCGCCGCAGGCCCATCAGCGCCTCGCCGACGCGGGCGTCCTCGACGTGCCCCTCGCAGTCGATCGAGAAGCAGTAGTTGCCCAGCGCGGCACCGGTCGGCCGCGACTCGATGCGGGTCATGTTCACGCCGCGCACGGTGAGCTGGTCGAGGATCTCCAGCAGCGCACCCGGGTGGTCCTCGCGCATGAACGCGACCAGGGACGTCTTGTCCCGACCGGTCGGCGGGGGCGGCGAGCCGGGCCGCGAGACGAGGACGAAGCGGGTCAGCGCGTCGGGGTTGTCGCCGATGCTGGTCGCGAGCGTCGCGAGCCGGTAGTGCTCGGCGGCGACGGGCGCGGAGATCGCCGCCTCCCACCCGGGGTCGGGCTGGGTGAGCATGAAGGCGGCGTGCGCCGTCGAGGAGGTGTGCACGACCTGGGCGTCCGGCAGGTGCAGGGCGCACCAGCGCCGGGTCTGCGCGGCCGCGTGCGGGTGGGTCGCGACCCGGCGGACGTCGTCCGGCTTCACGCCGTGCGGCGCCAGCAGGCTGAACGCGATCGGCACCGTCATCTCGCGGGTGATCATCAGCGGCTCACCGGTGGCCAGCTCGTCGAGCGTGACGGGGACCGAGCCCTCGACGGAGTTCTCGATCGGCACGACCGCCCCGTCGGCCTCGCCGCTGCGGACCGCGTCGAGCGCGACGGTCACCGTCGGCGCAGGGCTGGAGGTCGGCCTTCGCGGCAGCGGGCAGGGTGCGGAGCGCCTGCTCGGTGAAGGTCCCCTCGGGGCCGAGGTAGGCGTAGCGGGCGGGCGGGACTCCGGGCACGACGTGAAGCCTAGGGGGTCCGCGCCGGTCGTGGCGTCGCGCAGCAGGCGGTGCGAAGGGCGCGTCCCGCTGCGGATAGATTCGCGTGCGTGGCAGACGACGGGATCACTCGCCTGGGCGACTACGCCCGGCTCGACACCGACCGCGCGGCGAGGACCGGGGACCCCGAGGTCGTCTACGGAGCCGGCAAGACCCCGCAGCAGGTCGTCGAGATCCTGCGGACCCTGCACGAGGCGCACCCCGGTCGCGCCGTGCTCGCGACCCGGGTCACCGAGGAGGCCGCCGACGCGGTGCTCGGGGCCCTCCCCGGCGCCGTGCTCGACCCGGTCGCCCGCGCCGTCACGCTCGGTCCGCTGCCGACCGCACGAGGCACGGTCACGGTGGTCTCCGCCGGCACGTCCGACGCCCCGGTCGCCGCCGAGGCCGCACTCACGGCCCGGGTCTACGGCGCGGGGGTCCGCGTGGTCACCGACGTCGGCGTCTCCGGCCTGCACCGGGTGCTCGCCGCCCGTGACGAGCTCCTCACCGCGGACTGCCTGGTCGTGGTCGCCGGCATGGAGGGCGCCCTGCCCAGCGTGGTCGGCGGACTCGTCGGCGTGCCGCTCGTCGCGGTGCCCACCAGCGTCGGGTACGGCGCCTCGTTCGGCGGCCTCGCCGCGCTGCTCGCGATGCTCAACTCCTGCGCGCCCGGCGTCACCGTCGTGAACATCGACAACGGCTTCGGCGCCGGGGTCTTCGCGGCCCGCGTGGCCCGCAACGCCGCTCCCCGCACCCTCCCCGGGACGACGGAGTGATCGGCTGGGTCGACGCGTCCTCGGGCGCCAGCGGCGACATGCTGCTCGGCGCCCTGGTCGGGGCCGGCGTCCCGACAGACGTGCTCGGTCGCGCCGTCCACGCGGTGGCGCCGGAGAACGTCGCCCTGTCGGCCGGGCCCACGACGCGGCACGGGTTCGCGGCGACCCAGGTCGAGGTCGCCGTCGCCGACAGCAGCACCCACCGGGCCTGGCGCGACATCCGCGCGCTGCTCGTGGACGCACCGGTGCCCGACGAGGTGCGCGCCCGCGCCCTCGCGACCTTCGAGCGGCTGGCCGTCGCGGAGGCCACGGTGCACGGCACCTCCCCCGACGAGGTGCACTTCCACGAGGTGGGAGCCCTCGACGCGATCGCCGACGTGGTCGGCGTCTGCGCGGGGCTGGAGCACCTCGGCCTCGACGAGCTGGTCGTCTCGACGGTCGCCGTCGGCTCGGGCCGGGTGCGCGGCGCCCACGGCGAGATGCCCGTGCCACCTCCCGCCGTCGCCGAGCTGCTCCGCGGCGTCCCGTCGTACGCCGGACCGGGCGGCCCGGACGTCGGGGAGCTGTGCACGCCGACCGGGGCGGCGCTGCTCACGACGAACGCCACGTCCTACGGCCCGCAGCCGTCGATGACCGTCACGGCGGTCGGCGTCGGAGCCGGCGGACGCGACCCGGCCACGCACGCGAACGTGCTGCGGCTGTTCGTGGGCGACGCGGTCGGTGGCGGCGCGAACGGCACCACCGGTCCCCTGCTGCTCGAGGCGAACATCGACGACCTCGACCCACGGCTGTGGCCGAACGTCATCGCCGCGCTGCTGGAGGCCGGCGCCTCGGACGCCTGGCTGGTGCCGATCATGATGAAGAAGGGCCGTCCCGCGCACACGCTGACCGCCCTGGTCTCCGGGGACCGCGCGGAGCCCGTGCGCACCGAGTTCTTCCGCCAGACCTCGACCATCGGTCTGCGCGAGATCCCCATCGGCAAGACCGCCCTGGACCGCCGGATGCGGACCGTGCAGGTCGACGGTCACGTGGTCCATGTGAAACTTGCCCTGTACAACGGCCATGTCGTCAACGCCCAACCGGAGTACGACGACGTGTCCGCCGCTGCGGCCTCGACCGGCCGACCGGTCAAGGAGGTCCTCGCGGACGCAGTCGCCGCGAGCCGGCCCCTGGTCGACGAGCTTTAGGACTTCATGGACCTCGCGATCTTCGCCCTGACGTTCGGCGCCATCTTCGTCGTCGAGCTTCCGGACAAGACCTTCATCGCCGCCCTGGTGCTGTCCACCCGCTACAAGCCGCTCGCGGTCTGGATCGGCGTCGGTCTCGCGTTCGGCGTGCAGACCGTCGTCGCCGTCACGGCCGGCGCCCTCGCCACGCTGCTGCCCGACACCCTGATCAAGAGCGTGGCGTTCCTGATCTTCCTGGTCGGCGCCATCCTGCTGATCCGTACGGCGCCCGGCGCCGACGAGGCCGAGAAGGAGCAGGAGGAGGAGTTCGCCGCCAAGGCCGCCGAGCCGAAGTCGTTCGTCAAGGCGGCCGTCGCGTCCTTCCTCGTGCTGTTCGCGGCCGAGTGGGGCGACCTGTCGCAGCTGCTGACGATCAGCTTCGTGACGAAGTACCACGACCACGTGAGCGTGTTCCTGGGGGCGTGGGCCGCACTGCTCACCGTCTCCGGCCTCGCCGTCCTCGCCGGGCGGGTGCTGCTGCGCTACATGAAGCTCTCGCTGCTGCACTACATCGGCGCCGCGGTCTGCCTCGTGCTGGCCGTCGTCACGCTCGTGGAGGTCATCGCGGCCTGAGGCCGTCGCGGAGTGGTCCGAGCACTACGCTCTGGGCCATGACGACCCATGGCGCCGACAGCGAGGTCGGCCGGCTCCGGACCGTGATGCTGCACCGTCCCGGCAACGAGCTCAAGCGACTCACCCCCCGCAACAACGACAAGCTGCTGTTCGACGGCATCCCGTGGGTCAGCCGCGCCCAGGACGAGCACGACGCGTTCGCGCAGGCGCTGCGCGACCGGGACGTCGAGGTGCTCTACCTGATCGACCTGCTCTCCGAGACCCTGCAGAGCGAGACCGCCCGCGAGCACGCGATCAGCGGGGCGATGGCCAACCTGCACCTCGGCGACACGCTGCGCCGCTACCTCAACGCGGCGCTGCACGACCAGACCCCCGAGGAGCTGTGCGCGTTCCTGACCGCGGGCGTGCGCAACGACGAGGTGCAGGGCGGGCACGGCCTGGTCACCAGCCTGCTGGCGCACGACGACTTCCTGATCGACCCGCTGCCCAACCTGCTGTTCACCCGCGACTCGAGCGTGTGGGTCCGGGACCGGGTGGCGATCACCTCGCTGGCGATGCCGGCCCGCGAGCGCGAGACGCAGCTGACGGAGCTGATCTACACCGAGCACCCGCGCTTCGCCGGCACCCCGAAGATCCACGGCTGGCAGCACGAGCACGTCGAGGGGGGCGACGTACTCCTCCTCGCCCCCGGCGTCATCGCCGTCGGCGTGGGCGAGCGCACCACGCCCGCGGGCGCCGAGCGGCTCGCGCGCCAGGTCTTCGGCGCCGACCTCGCGCACACGGTGCTCGCCGTGCCGATCGCCCAGGAGCGCGCGACCATGCACCTCGACACGGTGTGCACGATGGTCGACGTCGACAAGATCGTGATGTACCCGAACGTCGCCGACAGCCTCCGGGCCCACGCCGTCACCCTGCGCGAGCGGGCCGGCGACTCGGACGCCGACCTGGTGCTCCAGGTCGCGGAGGCCGAGCCGTTCCTGGTCGCGGCGGCCAAGGCGATGAGCATCGACACCCTGCACCAGATCGACACCGGTCTCGACCCGGTCACCGCCGAGCGCGAGCAGTGGGACGACGGCAACAACACGCTGGCCATCTCGCCCCGGGTGGCGGTCGCCTACGAGCGCAACATCGAGACGAACTCGCGCCTCGAGGAGGCCGGCATCGAGGTCGTGGCGATCTCGGGGTCCGAGCTCGGCTCGGGCCGCGGCGGCCCGCGCTGCATGTCCTGCCCGGTCTCGCGGGACCCGCTCCCCCCAGGGCTGAGACTCCGGGACTGCGCCATGGAGCGACGCAGTCATCTCGGCCTGGCGCTTACAGACGGACGGTCTGCTTACGCCGGCGAGCGAGGCAAGCACGGTTGCCTCAGGGTCGTGTCGGGTCGATGGTTCGTGGATGCGGATTCTGTGGTTGTACGGGCCTCCGGGGGTCGGGGAAGTCGACCACGGCGTGGTCGGTCCTGAACGTTCTCGCGGATGAGGGAGTGGCAACGGCGTACGTCGACATCGACCAGCTCGGCATGGTGGTGCCTGCACCGGACGACGATCCGGATGCGGAGCGGCTAGCGGCTCGCGTGCTGGCGGCGGTGGCCCGTGAGCACCAGCGCAGTGGCGCTGAGACGTTGGTGGTCTCGGGGGTCCTGGACCCTGACCTGATGCCTCTGTACTGCGACCTCCTGGAGCCGTTCGGGCTGGCCATGGTGCGCCTCACGGTCGACGAGCTGGAGCTCAAGCGTCGGCTGGACGCACGGGGTGCGACCGACGAGGAGTGGGCGGACACCCTCGAGCAGGCCCGGGCGTTCGAGCGGGCGGCCCTGGAGGACCCGGTGGTCGTTGTGGGTGACGGTGCGACACCAGCCGAGGTCGCGCGCCGAGTCATCGCGGCAGCAGTCCGACTCCCAGCCCGAGGCCGCCCCCGGCGAGGGCAGCAGGTCGAGGAGTGCCGCCGGGACGAGGGCGACGCAGGGAACGCCATCCTCGTCGGCGGAACGAGGGCTGTCGGCAAGTCGAACGTCGCTTGGGCGGCCTTCATGACGGTCCGGGGTGAAGGCGTCCCGACCGGGTTTCTCGACCTTCGTCAGATCGGGTTCTTCGGACGTGACGGCGGGCCGGTCGACCATCGTCTCCAAGCAGCGACCCTCGCCGCCGTGTGGCCCCTCTTCCAGGATGCCGGCGCGAAGCTGCTCCTCCTCAACGGTCCCGTCGATGACCCGGAGCAGGTCGAGTCGTACCGCTCCGCTCTCGACGGAACTCCACTCATCTGGCACCGGCTCACCGCCGACGAGCCAGCACTGGCAGAGCGTGTCCTGTCGCGGGCCAGAGGTGACGGTGCGGCCCGACTCGCCGGAGACACCCTCCGGGGCCTCACCGGAGGCGAAGCCCGCCGAGGTCGCCAGGCAAGCGTTCGCAGCGCAGCAACGGGCGGACGCCTTGTCGGCTTCCTCGGTCCTCGACACCACGCACCTCACGGTTGCAGCAAGCGGCACAGCGGGTCCTGGGACGGTCTGGGCAACGACAAGCCGGGTGACCGACCGCAGTGTCGGCAGACAGGTGAACGGGCAGGGCTCCCTGACAACGAAAAAGGTCAGCCCTCGAGGGCTGACCTGAGGTTTCCGCGGCGTCGCCGAAAGCCACGTAGCCGAAGAGTTGGAAATGGAAACCCGGCCGTTGCTGACGGGGGATACAACAACGACCGGGCAAGACCAAATGTACGCGGTGGTGCCTCCTGAGCCAACATTTCGGCGCGAATATGACCCAAGACACGGCTTTTGTCCGCAGCGGTCTAGGCCGAGGGTCGGACGCCGGTCGGTCAGCGGATCGTGAGCTGCCGGTTCGCGAGGCCGTTGCGGGCCGAGCGCTCGTCGGTGCTGAGCGGCGAGTCGTCCGCGAGGGCGGCCTCGAGGTCCTTCTCCAGCCGGCTGACGGGCTCCTCGAGCACCGCGGCCCCGGTGCCGGACGGCAGGTCCCACACGGGCACGAGCAGCCCGTGCGCGCGGAACATGCCGACGAACCGGGAGCCCTCGGCGACCGAGTCCAGGCCCTTGGCGTGCAGCCGGGCCAGCGCGTCGAGCAGCCGCTCCTCGTCGTGCGGCAGCACCCAGCGCAGGTGCTCCCGGGTGCCCACGTCGGTCCAGTACGCCGCGTCGACCGACGTGAGCCGGGCGCTCGGGTTCGCGGCGGTGTTGGCCGACTCCAGGGACGCGGCGGCCGAGCCGTCCGGGTCCTCGACGTCGGCGATCCAGTAGTCGAAGCCGTCGTGCACCGTCACCTCGAGCGGGACGTCGGCGACCAGGTCCTGGAGCCGCGGCCCCTCGCCGGGGGCGTCGGTGAGGCCGATGACGCCCTCCCCGGGCTCCGAGTCGAGCGCCTTGAGCAGCACGGCCGCGAGGTCGCGGCTCGGGTCGCCGAAGCCGTGCTGCACCTGCAGGCCGAGCCAGACCGAGCCGTCGGCCCGCGACAGCGCCGGCGCCGCCATCGGCAGCAGCGAGCACAGCTGCACCGGGCGGCCCTCGCCGATCCCGTCGCGCAGCGTCAGCGGGGCGGTCGCGGCGGCGATGATCTCGCGCATCGCGATCAGGTCGCACTCGCCGGCGATGCCCTCGAACGGCCGGGCGACGTACGTCGCGACGGGCCCGGAGGCACTGCCGTGGCAGGCCTTGAAGCGACGCCCCGAGCCGCACGGGCAGGGCTGACGGGGACCCACCTCGCCGGATGCCGCGGCGCTCTCCTGCGACTGAGCGGAACGAGCCTTGACGCGCGACTTCTTACCCATGGCAGGGCAGCCTACGCAGGCGCGGCGAGCGGGCGTCCTGGCGGGAGGCTCAGGCGCTCAGCAGGGCGTGCACGGTCGTGCGGGAGGGGCTCTGCTCGGACCACCACTCCATGCGCGAGCACCTCGACGATGGCCATGCCGCGGCCGGCCAGCGCCGAGGACGAGGCGTGCAGGGCGCGCGGACGCGTGACGCTGCCACCGTCGGTGACGGAGAGCTGGAGGCCGCGCGGCTCGAGCGTCCACGAGACGTGGATCTGCCCGTCGGACAGGGGACGGGCGTGACGCACCGCGTTGGCGACGAGCTCCGAGATCACCACGCGCGCGTCCTCGACCGCCTCGTGGGGCGTGCCGTTCTCGTCCATCCAGGACTTCAGTCGTCGACGGGCCACGGACACGGACGAGGGCGTGAAGGGGAGACGCATCGTGATCGGCGCATGCACGGAGCTGCAGGCCACGGGAATCCCTCACAGAGCTCGACAACGGTTGTCGCCGTTGATACTGCCCGGTCACCAGGGCCAGCAAACCCTCGGCCCGGTGGCGTGCGTCTCAGCCCTCCGGATGGTAGGTCGACGGCCCGTCGAAGTGGTCGAGGGCCATGCCCGGGTCGTCGGTGATCACCGCCTCGACACCGAGCGAGGCGCACAGGTCCAGGTCCTCGGCCGTGTTGACCGTCCAGACGTGGATACGGCGGTCACGCTTGCGCAGCCGGCGGCCGAGCCTGGGGTTCTCCCGGAGCAGGTCGATGCCCGGGCCCGCGATCCAGCCGGGCCCCAGCATGCTGGTCGTCATCTGCCACGAGTACTGCCGGTCGATCAGCAGCACCACCTCGAGCTCGGGCGCCAGCTTCTTGACCCGGGTCAGCGCCACCGGCGAGAAGCTCATCACCCGCGCCGGCGAGTCGGTCCCGGCCCACCCCACGGAGGCGAGCAGGTCCACCAGCCGGCGTTCGACGAGCCCCCCGTAGCGGGTCGGGTGCTTCGTCTCGATGGCCAGGTCGACCGGCTGGTCGTAGTCCCGCACGGCCTCCACGAGCTTGCGCAGGGTCAGCACCCGCCGGGTCTGCTCGTCGATCTCGGGCGCCTCGTCGTCGAGCTCGGCCCAGGGGTTCTTCCAGGACGCGAAGTCCAGCTCGTCGAGCTGGGCCAGCTCCATGGTGGAGACCGCCCCCCGGCCGGTGCTGACCCGGTCGACGCGGCGGTCGTGCACGCAGACCAGGTGCCCGTCGGCCGTCAGCCGCACGTCGCACTCGAGCCCTTCGGCGCCCTTGTCGAGAGCGGCGAGGTAGGCACCGAGCGTGTGCTCCGGGTTGTCGTGGCTGGACCCGCGGTGCGCGACCACCTGCGGGCGGCCCTCCACGTGGTGCATGGCTCCATCGTGGCAGTCGCGGTGCCCCCGATCGCACGCAGGCCGGGCGCGTGTACGACGTCCGGTCGACCGGCCGCTACCCGCGGCGGGCGTGCTCCGCGAGCCAGGCCAGGGCGCGCTGCCGCTGACCGCATGACCGAGACGTGCCCGTCCTCGGGCAGCAGCATCAGCTCGGCGCCCGGGACCTGTTCCGCGAGCCACTCGCCGTGCGACGCGGGGATGATCCGGTCGCCGCCCCCGTGCAGGAACAGGGTCGGGGCGGTGATCGAGGACGGGTCGAAGCCCCAGGGCGCGGCCAGGGCGAGGTCGTCGTCGACCATCGGCGCGGGACCGTTGGCGAGGGCCGGGCGGACCACCTCGATGAACCAGGACCACTCCCCCTGCAGCGCCAGCTCGTCGGCCTCGGTGAAGCCGGGCTCGCCCTCGTGCTCCGCCTCCTCGAACGCCTCCCTGGCCTCCCGACCTTGGACCGCACGCCCGGAGCGCGGCCGGGTCGGCCATCCCGGCGAACCAGTCGAGCCCCGTCGCGCCGTACGGTGCCGGGCCGGAGGCGCTCACCGCGGCCAGCACCCGGTCGGGCAGCAGGGCCGCGCAGGACAGCGCGTGCGGACCACCACCGGAGTGCCCCATGACCGCGAACCGGTCGATCCCGAGCGCGTCGACGACCGCGGCGACGTCGGCGGCGGCCGAGCCGACGGGCCGGTCGGGACGCGGGGTCGAGCCGCCGTAGCCGGGCCGGTCGTAGCCGACCCAGCGCAGCCCGAGCCGCTCGGCCTCCGCGAACAGCGGCCGCGGGGGCGACCCGATGTTGGGCGTGCCGTGGTGCCAGACGACCGGCAGCCCGTCCTCGGGACCGGTGACGTAGGCGTGCAGCGTGCCGCCGTCGGGCAGGGCCACGTCGGTCTCGTGAACGTCGGTCATCCGCGCTGTCCTCTCAGGAACTTGCCGAAGTGCGGCACGGTGAACGCGACCGTACCCCGCTCGCTGGAGTAGACGAGGCCCTTCTTGATCAGGCCGTCGCGGGCGGGCGAGAGGCTCTGCGGCTTGCGTCCGAGCGCCTTGGCGATGTCGCTGGTGGTGACCGCCCCGTCGTCGTTGAGAGCGGCGAGGTCGGCCATCGTCCGCATGTACTCCCGTTCGGCCGGCGTCGCCCGGTCGTAGCGCGCCCCGAAGAAGCCGACGGCCAGCTCCCCCTCCGCCTCCGGGGCGGCCTCGCGTACGTCGGACACCTGGATCGGGCTCGCCAGGGCGGTGTCCCAGGTGACCTTGCCGTAGGCCTGCACGAAGTAGGGGTAGCCGTCGGTCAGCAGGTAGAGCTCGTCGAGGGCGTCGGGGGCGTAGTCGACGTCCTCGGTCCCGGCGGGCACGAGCAGCGCCCGGTCGGCCATCTCGCGCGGCAGCCGGTCGACCACGACGTACCGGAAGAGCCGCTCGGCGTAGGACTTGCTGGCCGCGAGCGCGACGGGCAGGTGCGGCAGCCCGGCGCCGACGACGACCAACGGGGCACCCTGCTGGCTGATCTCGTGGCAGGCGCCGCACAGCGCGGCGAGCTCGTCGGTCGAGATGTCCTGCATCTCGTCGACGAAGAGCCCGATGCCCACGCCGAGGTCGCGGGCGAGGTCGGCCACGTCGGTGAACAGCTCGACCAGGTCGAGCTCGAGGTCGCCGGAGTCGGCGCGACCCTTCATCGCGGGCACGTCCGTCGGCGGCTGCCAGCGCACGCCCTTGCGGTCGGGCAGCGGCGTGCGCAGCGCGAAGGACTTGAGCACGCCCGCGACCTCGTCGACCCGTTCCTGGTCCCGGTGCCGGTGCGCGACCTCGCGGACCGCCGCGTGCACGGCCTGGGCCAGCGGCAGCCGCAGGGACTGGTCGGGCCGGGCCTCGAACTTGCCGGTCCCCCAGGCCCGCTTCACGGCCTGCCCGCGCAGCGCGTTGAGCAGCACGGTCTTGCCGACGCCCCGCAGCCCGGACAGCACCATCGACCGCTCCGGGCGACCGGCGGCGACCCGTTCGAGGGTCACCTCGAACTGCTGCAGCTGGCGGTCGCGGCCGGCCAGCTCGGGCGGCCGCTGCCCGGCTCCGGGCGCGTAGGGGTTCCTGACCGGGTCCACGATCGAACAGTATCCGCTCGTCTAGCGCAGACCCTAGATTTCCCTAGCGAGCGCTAGCGGGCGTGTCGGCGCGCGCGCGATCAGCCGGCGAGGTGGCGGCCGGCCCGCGCGCGGCGGGCCCGGTGCACGTCGAACGAGCTGGCCAGCCCGTCCCGCAGGGTGTCGATCAGGTCGGGCACGTCCTCCACGGGCAGCCGGAACGTGCCCGAGCAGGTGCCCCCGGCCCACAGCGAGAGCACCACCATGTCGGCCTCGCTGTGCCAGGACACCCGGAGCGCGCGGCCCGCACCACGGGCGTCGAGGAAGACCTCGCCGGCGGCCGGGAGCGGGGTGACCGGGTGCATGGCCCCAGTGTGGCGCGAAACACCTGAACTGTCATGGGTCGCCCCTAGAATCGACCCGTGCCCGAGCTGCCCGAGGTGGAAGGCCTCGCCCTGGACCTCAAGTCCCGGCTGGACGGCCGTGCCGTCACCCGGGTCGACATCGCGGCCTTCAGCGCGCTCAAGACGTTCGACCCGCCGCTGTCCGCGTTGAACGGCAGCTTCGTCGACGACGTGACCCGGCACGGGAAGTTCATCGACATCAGCGCCTCCGGCCTGCACCTCGTGATGCACCTGGCCCGGGCGCGGCTGGGTCCGCTGGCGCGAGGAGGTCCCGACGCTGCCGCCCAAGCCGAGCAACAAGTCGCCGATGGCGGCGCGCGTGCACCTCGACGACGGGTCCGGGCTCGACATCACCGAGGCGGGCACGAAGAAGCGGCTGGCGATCTACGTCGTGCGCGACCCCCTCCGACGTCCCGGGCATCGCGAGCCTGGGGCCGGACCCGCTCGACGACTCGTTCACGATCGACGTGCTGTCGGGCATCCTCCAGGCCGCCGGACGCGCCCAGGTCAAGGGCGTTCTCCGGCACCAGGGCACGATCGCCGGCATCGGCAACGCCTACTCCGACGAGCTCCTGCACGCGGCGAAGATGTCGCCGTTCAAGCCAGCGTCCTCGATCGTCGGCGACGAGCTCCAGACCCTGTACGACGCGATCCGCACCGTCCTCGGCGACGCGGTGGCACGCTCGCGCGGCCTGCACGCGGCGGACCTCAAGGGCGAGAAGAAGAGCAACCTCGCGGTGCACGGCCGGACGGGGATGCCGTGCCCGGTGTGCGGCGACATCGTGCGCGAGGTGTCCTTCGCCGACTCCTCGCTGCAGTACTGCCCCACCTGCCAGACCGGCGGCAAGCCTCTCGCCGACCGGCGGATGTCCAGGCTGCTCAAGTAGCCGGCCGCCAGCCACGACCCCGCCCTGGTGTGGGCCGCCCCGGCCCGACAGGTCACAGTTGAGGCCATGACCGGCATCCCCACCGTCTCCATCGGCGGCGTTCCCGACCCCCTGCCCGACGGCCTGCACGTCCTGGACGTCCGCGAGGACGACGAGTGGCGCGCGGGTCACATCGAGGGCGCGACGCACATCCCGATGCGCGAGATCCCGGGCCGGCTGTCCGACGTACCCGAGGGCCAGACGCTGGTCGTGTGCAAGGTCGGCGGCCGCTCGTCCCAGGCTGCGGCGTACCTGCTCCAGCAGGGTCACGACGTCGTGAACCTCGACGGCGGGATGCTGGACTGGGACGGTGCCGGCCGGCCGATGGTGAGCGAGACCGGGTCCGACCCGACCGTCCTCTGACCCGGCTCAGCGGAAGGGGCGGGGCAGCGGGAGGTCGACGGCCCGCCGGAGCGCGGAGAGGTACGACGAACGGGGCACCGTCACCACGCCCAGCGAGGCGAGGTGCTCCGTGCGCCACTGCACGTCGAGCAGCCGACGGTCGGCGTGCTCGTCCCTGAGCAGGCCCACCAGCGCCACCAGCGCCACCTTCGAGGCGTCCGTCACCCGGTGGAACATCGACTCGCCCGCGAAGAGACCGCCGATCGCGACGCCGTACAGGCCGCCCACCAGCTCGCCGTCCAGCCAGGTCTCGACGGAGTGGACCCAGCCGAGCTCGTGCATCCGGGTGTAGGCGTCGAGGATCTGGCCGTCGATCCAGGCCCCGTCGCGCTCGGGGTCGGCGCAGGCCCGGATCACCCGGTCGAAGGCGGTGTCGACGCGCACGTCCATCCGACGCACGGACTGCCGCAGCGAGCGCGACACCCGCAGCCCGTCGAGCGGGAGCACGCCGCGCTCCACCGGTGACCACCAGAGCACGCCGAGGGACCCGTCGTCGGCCGGCATCGGGAACAGTCCCTTCCGGTAGGCCGCGAGCAGGGTCCCCGGCTCGAGGTCGGCGCCCATCCCGACGAGGTCGTCGGCGGCTCCGTCGAGCGGCAGGTCCGCGACGTCGGGAAAGACCCACCCCGTCGTCGGCGGCTCGGTCGGCATGACTCCATCCAACCAGGGAACAGAGAAGGTTCAGGGGCCCCTCGGTAGGGTCGAGTCACCAGGATCGAGCGGGAGGCAGTGCACGCATGGGGATCGGCAGCACGATGGGCAGGGGCCTGGTGCCCCACCTCAGCAAGGTGGCACCGGAGCTCAGCTCGAGCTTCGTGCACGAGTCGCTGCGCCGCGCCATCAACGGGGTCGGGCCGCTACCGCCCGCCGCCGAGGCCGCGGACAAGCAGCTCGCCGAGCAGCACGGGGACGTCGAGCTCGCCGTGCACGAGGTGATCGAGAACCACGTCCGGTTCGCCGGGGCCCAGGGCTTCGCCACGAACCTCGGTGGGCTGGTCACCGCTGCCGTGATGATCCCCGCCAACATCGCGGGCATCGCGCTGATCCAGTGCCGTGAGGTGGCGGGCATCGCGCACCTGCGTGGATACGACCTCGAGGACCAGCGGGTCCGCAACGCGATCCTGGCCTGCATGCTCGGCGAGGACTCGGTGAAGTCCCTCGTCCGGCGCAAGAAGCTGCCCAGCACCCCGATGGGGATGGCGACCGCGCCCACCTACGACCCGCACCTCGACCAGCTGATCGCCAACGAGGTGACCTCCGAGCTCCTCAAGAAGGTGGCGGGCAAGCGTCTCGTGACGGGCGTCGGCCGCCGGGTCCCGGTCGTCGGCGGTCTCGTCGGCGCCGGCACGGACGCCTACTCCACGTGGCAGATCGGCCGGTACACCGACCGCGAGCTGCTCCCGCGGGCCCGCCACTAGCTCTTGCCGCGCACCCGCCGGTAGGCCGCCAGGCCGGCCGCCGCGACCCGGTTGTCGTCGGCGGCGTTGACCAGCTTGCGCTTCACCCGGAACCAGAGTCCGCGGGAGCGGTCCAGCTCCGCGAGCGCCGAGGCCAGGTCGCGGCGCAGGTGCTGCTCGACGTCCTGGAGCCGGGCGGCCTCCTCGAGCAGCGTCACGATCGACTCGGTCGCGGCCTCGCCGACGGCCTCCTCGTCGGGTCGGTCCGGGTCGGCGAACGGCCCCGACACCTCGTCCGGCCGGAGCTCGTCGAGCGTCCCGACGACGTCGTACTTGCGGGCCTCGAGCTCCTCGATCCAGGACTCGGAGAGGTCGACGGCCCAGGCGCGTACGTCGTCCGGCAGACCCAGCCGTGGGGAGTCGGACCGGTGCGACAGCGTGCGGTGCGCGAGCAGCTCGCGGACGAACTGCCGGTAGTCCTCGCCGCCGAGCACGCCGTTGTTCACCCGCTTGTTGATCCGCTGGACGAGGACGGTCTCGGGCACGCCCATGGAGGGGTTCGCGCGGTCGGTCTCGAGCTCCAGGTGGACGTCGTCCAGGCCGAGGACCGTGGTGAACCGCTGCCAGAGCAGGTCGCGCGGCGCCCCCGGCTTGGGGACCGTGACGACGTGCACCCGGTCGGGAGGCAGCGTGCCGCCCCACCTGTCCAGGATGTCCGGCACCTCCTGCACGCCCCAGAACCAGGACGCGAGCTCGCCGGACCGGTCCGGGTCGGTCACCTTGTCGAGGAACTCCCGGTAGCCGAGCGTGCGCCGGTGCTTGACGTTCTCCTGCCACTCCGCCGGGATCTGGCGGACCAGGTCGCGGGCGGAGAGGACGACGTGCACCTCGGCGTCGCCGAAGGAGTCGAGGGCGCGGCGTACCTGCTGCCGGCTGGCCGTCGCGAGGATCTCGTGCGACACGATCACGGTGCCGGGCCACGCCCGGATCCGCTCGGCGAGCCGGTCCCAGGCGCCGACCGCCTGCAGCTCGAGCCCGCCCCAGTGCAGGTCCATCAGGTCGAGCGCCGCGAGGAAGTGCTCGTCGAAGCGGTCCGCGGGGTAGAGGATGCCCTGCTCGGCCAGCGACTCGCGGTTGAGGAACAGCACGTCCTGGACGTAGGACGTGCCGGTCTTCGGGGCCCCGACGTGCACGATCACGCGTCGCGGGCCGGTCGCTCTCCGGCGCGTCCGGATGGCCGGTCTCGCTCACCGCTGCTCCGCCTTCCTGGGCTGCGGGGCCTGGCGCAGGCACGCTTCCACGGCGACGCGCAGCACGTCACCGCGGCGGGGCCCGTTCGGCAGGCCCGGCGTCCGGGGGACGATCCGCACCAGATCGCCGTGGACAGGGTATCCACCCTCGCGAAGGTCGTCCGCGACCCGCCGGGCCCGCGCGATCGTCCACTGCCGGAACGGCTCCGGGACCGTCAGGGGACGCGGTGCGTCCGCGACGGCAACCAGCACGGCCGTGCAGGCGCGGACGGCGGCTTCGCGGGCCGGGCCGGCGGCCCGGACGGTGAGCACCGCGTTCACGCGGCGGCCGACGTCGACGCTCGCCGGCGACAGGTCCTGCCAGCGCGGCTGCAGGTCCCGGTGCCGCGTCCGCCCGACGTCGAGGCCGAGGAGCCGGGCGGACTCGGTGGCCGCGTCCCGGGGAGCGACGAGCACGTGCACCGCGTCCGGTCCCACCTCGGCGGCCCACTGCCGGGCCAGGGCGGGGTAGTCGGCGGACGGCGGCAGCTCGGGACGGTTGGCCCAGCGCTCGACGAACCCGTGCCAGCGGACCGGCGCCCCGCGCTGCACCCGCGCCGACCACACCTGGGCCAGGGCCACGTCGAACGGCTCGGCGAGCAGCACCACCCGCGGTGACCGGCCGCCCTCCGCGTGACCGGCGGCCGCGAGGGCCCGGCGTACGGCGGACGTGGTGACCGGCGCACCGGCGAGGACGAACGCCGGCGTTCGCGTGAACCGCCGGCGCGACCGCTCCGGGGTGGCGCCGGGACCCGGCGCCGCGAGCAGCAGCTCGGTCAGCGTGCCGACCGCCACCCGCACGAGCTCGTCGACCGGGACGTCGGAGGGGTCGGTCGGCGGCGCCCCGAACCGTCGCGGGGCTCCCTCGCGGACCGGCCAGGAGAGCGGCTGCTGCGCCAGTCCGCGTCCCGGGGCGGACCGGTGCAGCACCACGTCGGTCAGCCGCGCGAACGTCGCCGGCGTCGAGGTCGGAGGCCAGCGCGAGGCGGCGCACCAGCTCCAGCTGCGCGGCGCCCGGGACGGACCAGCCGGCCGGGACGGCGACGTCGGCGCCGGCCCCGGTCGCCACCCACGCCGACCAGGGCGTCGTCCCGCCGCCGCGGAGGTGGTCGGTCCAGGACCGGACGGCCTGCTCGTAGGAGGGGCCGGGCGGGCGCCGTCACTGGCGACGGAGCCGCCGGGCGGCGCGCCCGATCCTCGCGGCGATCTGCTCGTTGGGGTCGGGGCGCGCGGACGCCTCGAGGGCCAGGGCGACGAGCGCGTCGAGGGCGGCGTCGACCATCTGCGGGCGGCGTGGCCGGTCCGGGTTGGTCCACGAGGCGTCGTCGGCCGGCCGGACCGGGCGGAGGTCGGCGACGTCGCCGATGACGTCGATCCCGGAGCCGACCACCCACTCGATCCACTCCTCGGCGACCTCCTCGGCCCAGGGGAACGCTGTCGGCGGCAGGGTCACCTTGGCCATGTTCGGCCGCTGGGCGAGGGTCTGGTGCACGACGAGCTCGCGGATCAGCCGCCGGTACTCCTCCGACGGCAGGCCGGCCTGCTTGAGACGCCGGTTGAGCTTGCGGATCAGGGTGGTCTCGGCGGCCCCGATCGACACGTTCTCCCGGTCGCTCTGCTCGGGGGCCCAGGCCGGGTCGATGTCGAACGCCCGGCAGTAGCGGTGCCACAGCACGTCCCGGGGGGCCCCCTTCTGCGGCACGGTGACCAGGTGGACGTTCTCGGGGGGCAGCCCCTTGCTCCAGCGGGTCAGCACGTCGGGGAGGCTCTGCACCCGCCAGAACCACATGTTCGGCTTGGTCCGGCGCGAGGACTGGACGCGGTTGAGGAAGCCGCCGAACCCCTGCTTGCGCTGGTGCTTGATGCCTTCCTGCCACTCCGCGGGGATCTGGCGGGCCAGGTCGCGAGCCGAGTAGACGAGGTGCACCTCGGCGCCCCTGAGCCCGGCCATCGCGCGGCGCACCTGCGTCGTCTTCGCGGCCGCGAGGATCTCGTGGGAGACGATCACCTTGCCGCTCTGCCGGCGGACCCGGTGCATCAGCCCGTCCCACTCGCCGTCGACGTTCTCCTGCAGCCCGCCCCAGGGCATCTCGAGCAGGTCGAGCGCCGGGCGGAACTGGCTGGCGTGCAGGTTCAGCGGGTAGTGCACGCCGTGCCGGGCGAGCTCCGCCTTGTTGAGGGCGAGCCGGTCCTGGAGGTACGTCGTCCCCGTCTTCGGTGCACCGACGTGCAGGTAGACGACACGGGTCATGCGGGAAAGTGTGCCCTACCCACCCAGCGCCCGAACGACCGCGCTGGGGCTCGGCCGGCCGAGCTGCCCGGCCATCCAGGTGGACGTCTCGACGAGGGCCGCGAGGTCGACGCCGTGCTCGATGCCGAGCCCGCTGAGCATCCAGACCAGGTCCTCGGTGGCCAGGTTGCCGGTCGCGCTCTTCGCGTAGGGACAGCCACCCAGGCCGCCGGCCGAGGCGTCGAACGTGGTGATGCCGTGGCGCAGGGAGGCGGCCGCGTTGGACAGCGCCTGGCCGTAGGTGTCGTGGAAGTGCATCGCCAGCGACTCGTTCGGGACACCGGCGGCGTTGAACGCCTCGAGCAGGGCGACGACGTGGCCCGTCGTACCCGTCCCGATCGTGTCGCCCAGGGACAGCTGCGAGGCGCCGAGGTCGAGGAGCCGCTTGCCGACGTCGACCACCTGGTCGACCGCCACCTCGCCCTCCCAGGGGTCGCCGAAGCACATCGAGACGTAGGCGCGCACGTCGAGGCCGGAGTCGCGCGCCCGTCGTACCGTCGGCTCGAACATCGTGAACTGCTCGTCGAGGCCGCGGTTGAGGTTGCGCCGCGCGAACGTCTCGGTCGCGCTGCCGAAGATCGCGATGTGCCGCAGGCCCTTCTCGAGCGCCCGGTCGAGACCCCGCTCGTTGGGCACCAGCACCGGCATCTCCCGGGCGGCCTCGCCGAGGTCGGCGAGCAGCACGTCGACCAGGTCCGCCGCGTCCGCGAGCTGCGGGACCCACTTGGGGTGCACGAAGCTCGTCGACTCGACGACCGGGAGACCCGCACGGACCAGCCGTCCGACGAACTCCGCCTTGGTGGCGGTCGCGACGAGCGTCGACTCGTTCTGGAGCCCGTCGCGGGGACCCACCTCGTAGATCGTCACCCGCTCGGGCAGGGCGGGGTCGCGCACCACCATGGGCAACGTCATGCCGCACCTCCGGCCGAGGAGTCGGTGCCGGCGTCCTCGGGCTCCGGCGGCTCTGTGACGACGAAGAGCGTCGCACCCAGCGCCACCTGCTCGCCGCCGGAGACGTGCACGTCCACGGTGCCGGCGAACGGCGCCTTGAGGGAGACCTCCATCTTCATCGCCTCCATCACGCCGAGGACCTCACCCTCGGCGACCTGCTGGCCGTCGGCCACGGCGACCGAGAGCACCGTGCCGGGCATCGGCGAGGTGACCGTGCCGTCCCCGGCGGCGGTGGCGGACCCGGCGAAGACGTCCGGGCGGGTGAACACCCGGCGGTGTCCGCGGTGCGTCACCTCGACGGCGTGCGGCCCGACGTTCACGAGGGCCTTCTCGCGGCGCCCGTCGAGGCTGACCACCATCAGGTGCGACTCGGCGCTGAGCTGGATGACGGGCACGTCGTCGACGGTGCCGGCGGCGCGGTCGACCGTCATCGTCCGGTCGAGCTCGACCACGACCGGGGCCGGGTCGCCGGCGACGCGCCAGCCGTCCCCGCGGAACGGGTGGTCGGGCCCTGCGCTCGTCGTGGTCACCATCGCCTGGGTCCAGGCCGCGATGATGCGGGCCACGTCGGCCGGCGGTTCCTCGATCTCCGCGTGGTCGAGCCAGGCCGTGTCGATGGCGGCGTCGCGGAACTCGTCGCTCGCGACCAGCACCCGCAGGAAGCCCGCGTTGGTGGTCAGCCCCATGAACCCGGTGTCGTCGAGGGCGTCGACCAGCGCACGCCGGGCGGTCTCCCGGTCGGGGCCGTGCGCGATGACCTTGCCGAGCATCGGGTCGTAGGCCGTGGAGACGACCTGCCCGCTCTCCAGCGCCGCGTCGACCCGCACGCCGTGCGAGGCGGACGGCGAGAAGCGGTCCTCGACGGAGCCGGGCCAGCGCACCCGGAGCGCCGTACCCGCCTGCGGCAGGAAGCCGTGGAAGGAGTCCTCCGCGTAGACCCGGGCCTCGATCGCGTGCCCGTGCAGGGCGACGTCGTCCTGGCCGAACGGCAGCGGTTCACCGGCCGCGACCAGCAGCTGGAGCCGGACGAGGTCGAGCGGACCGTCCTGGACCCGCACGGCCAGCTCGGTGACCGGGTGCTCGACCTGGAGGCGGGTGTTCATCTCGAGGAAGTACGCCTCGCCGGTGTCCGCGTCGAGCAGGAACTCCACGGTGCCGGCGTTCACGTAGCCGACCGCGCGGGCCAGCGCCACCGCGGCCTCCGTGACGGTGGCGCGGATCTCCGGGGTGATCGTCGGGGCCGGCGCCTCCTCGAGCACCTTCTGGTGCCGGCGCTGCGTGGAGCAGTCGCGCTCGAAGAGGTGCACGACGCTGCCGTGCGCGTCGGCGAGCACCTGCACCTCGATGTGCCGGCCGTGCTCGACGTACTTCTCGACGAGCATCGTGTCGTCACCGAACGCCGAGAGCGCCTCCCGCCTCGCGCTGGCCACCGCCGCGTCGAAGTCGGCCGGGTCCCGCACGATCCGCATGCCCTTGCCGCCGCCGCCCGCCGCGGCCTTCACCAGCACCGGGAACGCCGACTTGTCAGGCGTCTCGGGGGCCAGAGCACCCGAACGACCTGACCCTTCGACAGGCCCAGGACGGCGCAACTCGGCGGAGGGGACCACGGGGACGCCGGCGGCGACGGCGATCTCGCGGGCCGCGTCCTTGCGGCCCATCTGCTCCATGACCTTCGCGGACGGACCGACGAGGGTGATCCCGGCGTCCTCGACGGCCTGCGCGAACGCGGCACGCTCGGAGAGGAACCCGTAGCCGGGGTGGATCGTGTCGGCGCCGGTCCTGCGGGCCGCGGCGACGACCGCGTCGATGTCGAGGTACGACGGGACGCGGACGGCGTCGTCGGCCTCGCGGACGTGCGGCGCGTTCGCGTCGAGGTCGGTGTGGATCGCGACGCTGCGCAGCCCGAGGGCGCGGCAGGCCGCCAGCACCCGCAGGGCGATCTCGCCGCGGTTGGCGATGAGAACCGTGTGCATGGTCATCACATCCTGAAGATGCCGTAGGACGGCTCGGGGATCGGGGCGTTGGCGGCGGCGGCGAGGCCCATGCCGAGCACGCGACGGGTGTCGACCGGGTCGATGACGCCGTCGTCCCAGAGCCGGGCGGTGGAGTAGTAGGGCGACCCCTGGTGCTCGTAGGTGTCCCGGATCGGCGCCTTGAACGCCTCCTCCTCCTCGGCCGACCACTCCTCGCCGCGGGCCTCCAGGCCGTCGCGCCGCACGGTCGCGAGCACGGAGGCGGCCTGCTCGCCGCCCATCACGGAGATCCGGGCGTTCGGCCACATCCACAGGAACCGCGGGTCGTAGGCACGTCCGCACATGCCGTAGTTGCCGGCACCGAACGAGCCGCCGATCACCACGGTGAACTTGGGTACGACGGAGCAGGCGACCGCGGTGACGAGCTTGGCGCCGTCGCGGGCGATGCCGCCGTTCTCGTACTCGCGGCCGACCATGAAGCCGGTGATGTTCTGCAGGAAGACCAGTGGGATGCCGCGCTGGTTGCACAGCTCGATGAAGTGCGCGCCCTTCAGCGACGACGACGAGAACAGGATGCCGTTGTTCGCGATGATCCCGACCTGGTGGCCCCAGATCCGGGCGAACCCGCAGACCAGCGTCTCGCCGTAGAGCGCCTTGAACTCGTGGAACCGGGACGCGTCGACGATCCGACGGATCACCTCGCGCACGTCGTACGGCGTGCGGGAGTCGGTCGGCACCACGTCGTAGAGACCGTGCGGGTCCTCGGCCGGCTCCTCGGGCTCGACGGGTTCGAACGACGGCGGCGTGCTCCGCTGGAAGGTCGAGACGATGGACCGGATGATGGCCAGCGCCTCGGCGTCGTCGTTCGCGAGGTGGTCGACGACGCCGGACTTGCGGGCGTGCACGTCACCGCCGCCGAGGTCCTCGGCGGTGACCACCTCGCCGGTCGCCGCCTTCACCAGCGGCGGGCCGCCCAGGAAGATCGTGCCCTGGTCCTTGACGATCACGGACTCGTCGGACATCGCCGGGACGTAGGCGCCCCCGGCGGTGCAGGACCCCATCACGGCCGCCACCTGCGGGATGCCCTGGGCGGAGAGGTTCGGCCTGGTTGAAGAAGATCCGGCCGAAGTGCTCCTTGTCGGGGAACACGTCGTCCTGCATCGGCAGGAACGCGCCGCCGGAGTCGACGAGGTAGATGCAGGGCAGCCGGTTGGCGCGGGCCACCTCCTGCGCGCGCAGGTGCTTCTTGACGGTGATCGGGTAGTAGGTGCCGCCCTTGACGGTCGCGTCGTTGGCCACGACCACGCAGGTGCGCCCGGAGACCCGGCCGATGCCGGTGACGATGCCGGCCGAGGGGACCGCGTCGTCGTACATCCCGGTCGCCGCCAGCGGGCTGAGCTCCAGGAACGGGCTGCCGGGGTCGAGCAGCCGGTCGACGCGCTCGCGGGCCAGCAGCTTGCCGCGGTCGAGGTGCTTGCGCCTGGCGGACTCGGAGCCGCCTTGTCGCGCCGCGACCAGCCGTTCGCGCAGCTCGTCGACGAGCGTCTTCATCTCAGACATCCCGCTAGGTTAGCGCTCGTTAACCTGACTCGCTACCCTGGCGACATGGCCGGCCGCCGCGAGCAGATCCTGGAGACCGCTGCGACGCTGTTCGCCGAGCGCGGGTTCCACGGCGTCTCGGTCGTCGAGCTCGGAGCCGCCTGCGGGATCTCCGGGCCGGCGCTCTACAAGCACTTCCCGTCCAAGGACGCGATGCTCGCCGAGATGCTGGTCGCGATCAGCGAGGAGCTGCTGAGCGTCGGGAAGGCCCGTTCGGCCGGCGCAGCGGACCCCGTCGCGGCGCTCCGCGCCCTGGTCGCCTGGCACGTCGACTTCGCCCTGCACCACCAGCCGCTGATCGTGGTCCAGGACCGGGACTGGGCGAACCTGCCCGCCGAGGCGCGGGACCGGGTGCGCAGCCTGCAGCGCGGGTACGTCGACCTGTGGGCCGACCGGCTGCGCGAGGTGCATCCCGACCTCGACCACGAAGCGGGCCCGCGCGATGGCCCACGCCGCCTTCGGGCTGATCAACTCCACCCCGCACAGCGCCCGGCTGCCCGAGCCCGAGATGAGCGAGATGCTCGAGCGGATGGCTGTCGGTGCCCTCGGTCTAGGGTGACCGGCATGCCGATCGCGACCTACAAGGACCTCTGCATCGACGCCGCCGACCCCGTCGTGCTGGGTGAGTTCTGGGCCGGGGTGCTGGGCCTCGAGCTGCACCGCCAGGACAGCGGCGACACCTACCTGACCGGCCCGACGCCGCAGCACACGATCTGGGTCAACCGGGTCCCCGAGCCCAAGACGGTCAAGCACCGCATGCACCTCGACGTGAACGCCGCCTCGGTCGAGGAGGTCGCGGCCCGGGGCGCCACGGTGCTCGACGCCGACAGCTTCCGCTGGACCCTGATGGCCGACCCCGAGGGCGGCGAGCTCTGCGTGTTCGTCCGCGAGGGCGAGATCACCCAGCGGCTCTACGAGATCGGGATCGACACGCGGGAACTCCGCCGAGGACTCGCACCGGATCGCGGCGTGGTGGGCCGACGTGCTGGGCGCGCGCCTCCGTCGACACGGACCATGGCTACTCCTACGTCGACCAGGTGCCCGGTGCGCCGTACGACTCGCTGGACTTCGCCCCGGTGCCCGAGCCGAAGACGGTCAAGAACCGGATCCACCTCGACGTCACCACCGAACAGCGTCGACGACCTGGTGGCCGCGGGCGCGACCGTGCTGCGCGCGCAGGACGACGAGATCGGGTGGACCGTGATGGCCGACCCGGACGGCAACGAGTTCTGCGCGTTCGTCGAGCAGGACTAGGGCTGCAGGCCGTCCCAGGACCAGTGCGGCATCCTCACGCCGGGCGGGACCTCCGCCCCCACGGGCGAGTAGACGAGCACGTCGGCCACGGCCCACACCATGTAGTCGCGCAGCGCCGTCCGGAGCGCCGGGTCGTCCGGCAGGCCGGCGTCGTCGGCCGCGGCGACGAAGCACTGCACGAAGCGTCGGCCCAGCTCGGTCATGTCCCCGTTGCCGGCGTGCAGGTCAAGCAACGACGACTGGTCCCCGCACGACTCCGAGTAGACCGGCGGGCCACCCAGCACCTCGCCCCAGTAGGCCGCGAGCCGCTCGAGGTGCTGCGGGTGGCCGTCCTCGTGCGAGAACGGGTGGTTCAGCACCGGGTCCGCCAGGCAGCGGGCGTGGTGCGCGGTCGCCAGCGCCAGCATCGCGTGCTCGCCCCCGGCGGCCTCGAAGATGGTCTGGCTCACCCTCCGAGTCTCGGCTCACTCCGCCACCCCTGTCGAGACCCCGCCGGCCGCCGTCTCGCCGCTGACGAACCGGGCGACGACGAGGCCGAGCCGCTCACCGGCGTCCTCCTGGAGGAAGTGCCCGGCACCCACGACGACCGGGTGGTCGAGCCCCCGCGCACCGGGCATCGCCCGCCGCAGGATCGGCGCCATGTCCCGGGTGATCGGGTCGCCGTCGCTGAACGCGACCAGGAACGGCAGGTCGGTGCGTGTCAGCGTCTCCCACGCGGCGCGGTTCGCGACGGTGGCCGGGTCGTCCGGCGACGTGGGCACCAGCGTGGGCAGGGCGCGCGGCCCGGCCTTGTAGCTCTCGTCCGGGTACGGCGCGTCGTACGCCGCCCGCACCTCGTCGCTCATCGGCGTCGCGCAGCCGGCCGCGACGAGCCGGCCGACGTCGAGGTGCTCCGCCTTCTCGACGGCTCGCCGGAACTGCCACCAGATGTCGGGCATCGGCAGGTCGCCGGTCGGCAGCCCCGTGTTCGCGGCGACCACCCGGGCGAACCGGTCGGGGTGCTCCGCGACCAGCCGCAGCCCGATCAGGCCGCCCCAGTCCTGGCCGACCAGCGTGACGTCGCGCAGGTCGAGCACGTCGAACGCGAGCGCGCGCACCCACTCCACGTGCCGGGCGTAGGTGTGGTCGGCCGTCGACGCCGGCTTGTCCGAGCGGCCGAACCCGACCAGGTCGGGGACCACGGCGCGCAGGCCGTGCGCGACGAGCACCTCGACCACGTCGCGGTAGAGGAAGGACCAGCTCGGCTCACCGTGCAGCAGGAGCACGACCGGCCCGTCGGCGGGCCCGGCGTCGACGTACGCCATCCGCAGCGTTCCCCCGTCCCCGTCCGGCACGTCGGCGTAGGACACCGGATGGTCGAAACCGGAGAGCGAGGAGAACCGTTCGTCGGGGGTGCGCAGGACGTCCATCCCCCGAGCCAACCACTCCGCGGCCTCGGGCGTCCCGACCGGAGCGCGCGCGGCCGTTGCCGCGACGTCGACCTAGGCTGGTCCGCATGAGCCTTCTCGACCTACCGATCGCCCGCCTCGACGGGACCGACTCCACCCTCGGCCAGATCAGCGGCGGCGGTCCCGCACTCGTCGTGAACGTCGCCTCCCGGTGCGGTCTGACACCGCAGTACACCGCGCTGGAGTCCCTGCACGAGAAGTACGCCGGCCGGGGCTTCGCCGTCGTGGGCGTGCCGTGCAACCAGTTCGGCGGCCAGGAGCCCGGGTCCGCCGACGAGATCGCCGAGTTCTGCTCCGCGACGTACGGCGTGACCTTCCCGATGACCGAGAAGGTCGACGTGAACGGCGAGGACCGGCACCCGGTGTACGCCGAGCTGGTGCAGGTCCCCGACCAGGCGGGCAAGGACGGCGACGTGCGGTGGAACTTCGAGAAGTTCCTGCTCGACGGTTCCGGCACCGTCGTGGCCCGGTTCGACCCGACCGTCGTACCCGACGACCCGCGCGTCACCGCCGCCATCGAGGCCGTCCTGACCTGACCGCGGGGGCGCGGACGTGACCGGGACCACGCGGCGGGTGGCCCGAATTAACGTGCGCGCGGGTTCCGGAATTACCTACCCTGTCCCGGTGACCACCCAGACCCCTCCGCAGCCCACCTCGATGCCTCCCGGCTCGGCGTCCGACAAGCTCGACAAGGACGTCCTGCTCGTCGCCGGCGTCGTCGTGCTCGGCGCCATCATGTCGATCCTCGACATCACCGTCGTGAGCGTCGCGCAGCCCACCTTCCAGCAGGTGTTCGACGCCTCGCCGGCCCAGGTCGCCTGGACGATGACGGGCTACACGCTCGCGCTGGCCTCGGTCATCCCGCTCACCGGCTGGGCGGCCGACCGGTTCGGGACCAAGCGGCTGTACATGCTCGCCGTGCTGCTCTTCACCGCCGGCTCCGTGCTCTGCGCGACCGCCGACCAGCATCGAGATGCTGACCGCGTTCCGGGTGCTCCAGGGTCTCGGCGGCGGCATGCTGATGCCGCTCGGCATGACGATCATGACCCGCGCCGCCGGTCCCGAGCGGATCGGCCGCGTGATGGCCGTCCTCGGCGTCCCGATGCTGCTCGGCCCGATCTTCGGCCCGATCCTCGGCGGCTGGCTCATCGACATCGCCTCGTGGCACTGGATCTTCCTGATCAACCTGCCGATCGGCGCGATCGCCCTGGCGTACGCCGCGATCGTGCTGCCCGCGGACAACCCGACCCCGTCGGAGAGCTTCGACTTCGTCGGCATGCTGCTGCTGTCACCGGGTCTGGCGCTGTTCCTGTACGGCGTCTCGTCGATCCCCGAGGCCGGCACGATCTGGGACACCAAGGTGCTCGTCACCGCCGTCGATCGGGCTGCTGCTCGTCGTCGCCTTCGTGCTCCGCACGCTCTTCCGCGCACCGGACCACCCGCTGATCGACCTGCAGCTGTTCCGCAACCGGGCCCTGACGGTCGCCGTCATCGCGATGTCGCTGTTCGCGATCGCGTTCTTCGGTGCGAGCCTGCTGTTCCCGTCGTACTTCCTCCAGGTGCGCGGCGAGACCACGCTCCAGGCCGGGCTGCTGCTCGCCCCGCAGGGCCTCGGCGCGATGCTGACCATGCCGGTCGCCGGCATCCTGACCGACAAGATCGGGCCCGGCAAGATCGTGATCGCCGGCATCTCGGTGATCGTGGTGGGGATGGCGATGTTCACCCAGGTCGGCGTGGACACGTCCTACACCTACCTGCTGACCGCGCTGTTCGTGATGGGTCTGGGCATGGGCGGCACGATGATGCCGATCATGACGTCGGCCCTGCAGACGCTGAAGGACCACGAGATCGCCCGCGGCTCGACGCTGATGAACATCACCCAGCAGGTCGCGGCGTCGATCGGCACCGCGCTGTTCTCGGTGCTGCTCACCAACGGGTTCAACTCCAGCGCCGCCGTCGGCCAGCTCCGGGCCGCGCTCGCGACGCCCGAGGGGCTGGGCTCGCTGACCGACCCGGCGGTGCTGCCGAAGGCGCTGGCGGACATGGGCGACGCGTTCGGCGACGTGTTCGTGGTCGCCACGGCGCTGGTCGCGCTCTGCATCGTGCCCGCGCTGCTGCTCCCGCGTCGCAAGCCCGCCGCCACCGCGCCGTCCGGGGAGGCGACCACCGCCGCCCCGACGCTGATGCACTGACCGCGTACGGGCTGCAGATTCCCTGGGCAGAGAATCTGCCGCCGCCCCGCCGCCTACCAGATGCGGACGCGGTCGGCGGGGTCGAGCCAGAGGCCGTCGCCGGGCTGTACGTCGAACGCGTCGACGAACTCGTCGAGGTTGCGGACGATGTTCGCGCGGAACTCCTCGGGGCTGTGCGGGTCGACGGTGAGCAGCTGCAGCATCAGCTCCTTGCGGCGCTTGGACCGCCAGACGTTCGCGAAGTTCAGGAACACCCGCTGCGTGCCGGTCAGGCCGTCGACGACCGGGGCCTCCTCGCCGCCGAGGCTGATGGCGTAGGCCTTCAGGCCGATCGTGATGCCGCCGAGGTCGCCGATGTTCTCGCCGACGGTCAGCGAGCCGTTGACGTGCTCGCCGGGCAGGGCTCGCGGCTCGAACCCGTCGTACTGCGCGATCAGCTTGTCGGCGCGCTCCTGGAAGGCGGCGCGGTCGGCGTCGCTCCACCAGTTCTCGAGCTGCCCGGACTCGTCGTACTGCGAGCCCTGGTCGTCGAAGCCGTGCCCGATCTCGTGCCCGATGACGGCGCCGATGCCGCCGTAGTTCTCGGCCGGCTCCGCGTCGGCGTCGAAGAACGGCGCCTGCAGGATCCCCGCCGGGAAGCAGATCTCGTTCATGCCCGGGTTGTAGTAGGCGTTCACGTGCTGCGGCAGCATGAACCACTCGTCGCGGTCGACCGGTGAGCCGATCTTGGCGAGCTCGCGGTCGGTCTCGAACGCCGCCACCGCCCGCACGTTGCCGAGCAGGTCGTCGGCGCTGACCTCGAGCTTGGAGTAGTCGCGGAACGTGTCCGGGTAGCCGATCTTGGGCCGGAAGGTCTCCACCTTGCGGAACGCCCGCTGCTTGGTCTCCTCGGTCATCCAGTCGAGCGACGCGATGCTCTGGCGGTAGGCCTCGAGCAGGTTCGCGACGAGCTCCTCCATGCTCTGCTTCGACTCCGGCGGGAAGTACCGGGCGACGTACTCCTCGCCGACGGCCTCGCCGACCGAGGCCTCGACGAAGGAGACCCCGCGCTTCCAGCGGGCCCGCTGCTCGGGCGTGCCCTGGAGGGTCCGGCCGTAGAAGTCGAAGTTCTCGTCCGAGAAGGCCTCCGAGAGGTACGGCGAGGCGGCGCGGATGACCCGAGCGGCGAGCCAGGCCTTCCAGTCGTCCAGCGGCACGTCGTCGAGGACGGTCGAGAGGTGCTCGAGGTAGGACGGCTGCCGGACGATCGTCTCGGCCAGGGTCGACTCGTCGGCGCCGAGCGCGTGCGCCCAGGCGTCGAGGGGCAGCGAGGGCACCAGGGCGCGCAGGTCGTCCAGCGAGGTGAGGTTGTAGCCCTTGATCACGTCGCGGGTCTCGGCCCGCTCCCAGTGGCCGGCGGCCAGCCTGGTCTCGACGTCGAGGACCTGCTGCGCGGCGGCGGCCGGCTCGGGCCACCCCGCGAGCTCGAAGACCTTCCCGACGTGCGCGAGGTAGGCGGAGCGGATCTCGGCGAACTTCTCCTCGCGGTAGTAGGACTCGTCCGGCAGGCCGGTGCCGCCCTGCACGACGTTCACGATGTAGCGCGTCGCGTCGCGGTCGTCGGTGTTCACGTAGGCCCCGAAGAACCCGCCGCCGCCGCGCCGCTCGAGGCCGCCGACGAACTCGACGAGGGACTCGAGGTCCGGCAGCGCGGCCACCGTCTCCAGGTCCGCGCGGATCGGCTCGGCCCCCAGCTCCTCGATGCGGGCCTCGTCCATGAAGCTGGTGTACAGGTCACCGATCTTCTGGGCGTTGGACCCGGCCTCGTGGGTGCCCTGGGCGAGGCTCTCGATGATCTCCCTGACCCGCTCCTCGGAGCGGTCCCGGAGCACGGTGAAGGCACCCCAGCCCGGCTTGTCGTCGGGGATCTCCGTGGTGTCCAGCCAGCGGCCGTTCACGTGCCGGAAGAGGTCGTCCTGGGGTCGGATGTCGGGGTCCATGCCCGCGCGGGCGTCGTCGAGGATCGTCACGCGCGCCAGGCTACAACCGGTCCGGCGGACCGGTCAGCGCAGGAGCAGCACGGTCTTGCCGAGCACCGCGCGCTGCTCGAGGTCCGTGAGCGCACGGCCGACCTCCTCGAGCGGGTACGTCGTCCCGACCGGCGGGTCCACCACGCCCGACCCGATCATCGGGAGCAGGGCGTCCCACTGACGGCGCATGTAGCCGGCCCGCGCCATCGCGAACGCGCCCCACCCGACGCCGCGGACGTCGATGTTGTTCAGCAGCAGGCGGTTGACCCGGACCTCGGGGATGGCGCCACCCGTGAACCCGACGACCAGCAGCCGTCCCTGCGTCCCGAGCGAGCGCAGCGAGTCGGTCATCAGGTCACCGCCGACGACGTCGACCACGACGTCGACGCCCCGGCCGTCCGTCAGCTCCTTGACGGCCGGGAGGAAGCCGTCGACGAGCACCGCCTCGTCGGCGCCGAGGCCGCGCACGAAGTCGGCCTTCTCGGGCGTGGAGACGACCGCGATGGTGCGCGCGCCGTACCCCTTCGCCACCTGCAGCGAGGCGGTCCCGACGCCACCGGCGGCCCCGTGCACCAGCACCGTCTCGCCCTCGCGGACCTGGGCCCGCGTCTCGAGCGCGAACTGGGCGGTGAGGTAGTTCATCGGCATCGCCGCGGCCTTCTCGAAGCTCACCGCCTCGGGCAGCGGGAACACCGAGTCGGGGCGCAACGAGACCAGGTCGGCCCCGCCGCCGTACGGCAGGACGCACGCCACCCGGTCTCCCGCGGAGAACCCGGACCCGTCCGGGGCCTCGCGGACCACGCCGGCGAAGTCGACGCCGAGCTGGAACGGCAGCTCGGGCTTGAGCTGGTACTCGCCCCTGCTGAGCAGCAGGTCCGGCCAGCTCATCGCCCAGCGCGTGCACCTCGACCAGCACCTCCCCGTCGCCGCGGACGGGCTCGGGGGCCTCGACGACACGGACGCCGGACGGGCCGTCGAGGGAGGTCACGTGGACCGAACGCATGGCAGCTCCTGCGGGACGAGGTCAGGTCGGACCGAGTATCGCCCACCGGACCACGGCTCCGGAGCCCGGCAGGTGGGCAGCGTAGGCTCGGCAGGCGGTCTGCCTCCCGCACGACAGGGCCAGAACGACGCGGCGTCGTCGGGGGCGACAGGATGCCAGGGAACCCCGGGGTGGAGGACCACCGAACCATGACCGACGAGCTTGTTCCGTACCCCGCCGACGACGCGACCGCCGGTGTCTTCCGCGCCCTCTCCGACATCGTCTACGCGAGCGACGACTTCACCGAGGTGTACGTCGCGATCGTCGAGGCCGCTCCGAACCTCGTGGCCGGCTGTGACCACGCCAGCCTGATGCTCCGCGACAACGACCGGTTCACCACGGTCGCGGCCAGCGACGACGTCGCGCACACGATCGACACCTACGAGCGGGAGCTCGGCGAGGGCCCCTGCCTCGACGCGATCGTGGACTCGTCGGTCTACCACGACGCCGACCTCCTCGACGGCTCACCGTGGCCGCGCCTGACCGAGCGGGTCCTCGCCACCACGCCGGTGCGCGGGATGGCCGGCTTCCGGCTGCTCGTCGGCGACCAGAGGTCGGGGGCGCTGAACCTGTTCTCCGACACCCCCGGCGGTCTTGACGCCGCCTCGGTCGACCAGGGCATCGTGCTGGCCTCCTTCGTGACCGTCGCGCTCCTCGCGGCGCACGAGCGCAAGACGGCCACGACGCTGCGCGACGGGATGGCCAGCAACCGGGAGATCGGCAAGGCCATCGGGCTGATGATGGCCTTCCACAAGATCAGCGACGACGAGGCGTTCGCGATGCTGCGCAAGGCCTCGCAGGACATGAACATCAAGCTGTCCGAGGTGGCCCGCCGGGTCGTGGACCACCACAACCAGGTCTGAGCCCGGGGTCAGCCGACCCCGACGACCTTGGCCATCTCGAAGTGCATGGGGTCGGTGTAGTTCCAGTCGCCACCCCAGGCGAAGCCCCAGCGCTTGAAGATCGAGACGACCTGCCGGTCCATCTCACCGACCGTGCCGCGCTGGTTGCCGGGCACGTTGAGGTCCACCGCGATGCCCCACGAGTGCATGGACAGCCCCTTGGCCGCGTCGTAGGCGATGTAGCGCGGGAAGTAGCACCCGGCGTACTCACCGGGGTGGATCCTGTCGGCCAGGCCGCGCTGCACGACCTCGGCGAGCGCCGCCCGCAGCTGCGGCAGCATCCCCTTGTTGCAGGTGACGCTGCCCAGGATCGGCACCTGCTCGGTGCGGATGTAGGAGCTCACCCAGGAGGAGTCGGGCGTGATCGTGCCGTCGGGGTGCGGCGTGTAGGAGAACGTGCCGACCCTGTCGCTGACGGACGAGCCGGACAGCACGGCGGTCTGCACCGTCGTTGTCGAACTCGAGGGCGAGGGTCTGCATCGTCGTGCCGGGGCAGCAGCTTCTTGAGCCGCGGGGTCACGGCCGAGGGCGTGAACGCGCCGGTGGAGATGAGGAGGGCGTTGTCCGTCGGGATGCCGAGCTGGCGGCCGCGCTTGTAGTTCACCACCGCCGAGATCTGCTTGACGATGGGCGCGTAGGCGCCGATGTGCACGGACGGTGAGTCCTCGCGGGTGCCGAGGCGCAGGTAGCCCTTGGGCTCCTCGAGCCGGCGGGGCTGACCCGGGTCGACCGCGACCTCGCCGCCGGCGACCCGCTTCCAGACCTCGTTGGCGCTGGCCGTCGGGAAGGCCGTGAACTGCCGGAACTTCCCGGGGTCGGCCGCGGCGATGGTCAGCGTCCGCCCGTTGGAGGACAGCGAGGCCAGCGAGAGCGGGATGACGGCCTTGACGCCGCGGGCCCGGGCCACCGCCTTGCGGAGCCGTGCCGGGGATCGGCCTGGTGCTCGTGACGAGGAGGTCGGCGGGATAGATCCGCGACTTCAGCGGCCCCGGGTCCGCGACGGCGTACGTCGTCTCGTCCGCCGACGGTGCCGGGGACGAGCCGGACGGCGACGAGGCTCCCGAGCCGGGCCGTCCGACGCGGGGCTGGCGGCCTCGGAACCGGTGCGCTGGATCGTCTCGGTGCCGCCCGAGCAGGCGGACAGGGCCACGACGAGGGCTGCCGCCAGTGCGGCGCCGGCGCGTGCGCGTGCACCCGCTCCCCGCATGTCACCCTCCCCGGTGGGAACCCTCGCCTTCCCGACGAGGTGTACCCCCCATCCTGACCCGACGCGGACAAGCCCTGTCGCCGGATCTCCCGGATCGGACAGCCGGTCGCGGCACCCATCCGCGCGGCCCATCGTGTCGAACCCCGCATATGTCCACGAAACCGCAGACCACGCAGGGACGCCCCGGCTCCCCGGGCCGCCGCTGGGTCGCCGGCGGTGCGGCGGGCCTGCTGGCGGGCCTCGCCGCGGTCGCCGCCTCCGAGGCGGTCGCCGCGCTCGTCGACGGCGTCACGTCCCCCCTCCTGGCGGTCGGGAACCGGGCCGTCGACGCGACCCCCCGCCCGCTCAAGGAGCTCGCGATCGAGAGGTTCGGCGAGCACGACAAGCCGGTGCTGATCGGCGGCGTCGTCGCCACCGTCGCCGTGCTCGCCCTGCTCGTCGGTGTCGTCGGCGTGCGCCGGCCCCGGGTCGCCCTGGGGGCGTTCCTGGTGCTGAGCCTCGTCGCCACCGTCGCGAGCCTCACCGACCGCTCGGCCACCGCCTCCCCGGTGCTGCGCCTGCTGCCCGCCCTGGCCCTCGTGGTGGTCGGCGTCGCGGCGCTCCTCGTGCTGCTGCGGACCCTGCGCACACCGGCGACGCCGCGGGCTCAGGGTCCACCGCGCCGAGCGCCCCGGGACGTGCAGGGTCCGCAGCCTGCGTCGTCCGTGGAGGACGGCAAGCCCCGGTTGCTCGTCGGCGACCTGCTCCCCGCGCACGTCGAGGGTGACCGGCTCCCGGCGGCGTTCGACCGCCGTGCGTTCCTGCAGACCGCGGTCGCCGTCGGCGCCGTCGCCGCAGCCGGCGGCGTGGTCCGGCAGACCTTCGGCGGGTCGGCGGCCGCGGCCCAGCGCGCGGACCTCACGATCCCGAAGCCGGCGACCTCCGCGCCTGCCCTGGCGTCCGGCACCAGCCTGGACGTCCCCGGCATCTCGCCGTTCCTCACCTCGAACAAGGACTTCTACCGCGTCGACACGGCGCTGCGGGTCCCCGACGTCCCGATCGACGGCTACACGCTGCGCATCCACGGCATGGTCGACCAGGAGCTCGACGCTCTCCTTCGAGGACCTGCTCGAGCGCACGATGATCGAGAAGCGCATCACCCTCACCTGCGTCTCCAACCCGGTCGGCGGCAAGTACGTCGGCAACGCCACCTGGATCGGCGATCCCGGTCCGCGACCTCCTCGAGGAGGCCGGCGTCCGGGACGGTGCCGACGCGGTCAAGTCGACCAGCGCCGACAACATGACGATCGGTACGCCGCTGCAGGCGCTGCACGACGCCGGCCGCGACGCCATCCTCGCCGTCGCGATGAACGGCGAGCCGCTCCCGCTGCAGCACGGCTTCCCGGTCCGGATGGTCGTGCCGGGCCTCTACGGCTACGTGTCCGCCACCAAGTGGCTGGTCGACCTCGAGGTGACCCGGTTCGCCGACTTCAAGGCCTACTGGTCGACCCGTGGCTACTCCGTGAAGGCCCCGATCAAGACGTCCTCGCGGATCGACGTACCCAGGTCGTTCGCCCAGGTGAAGACCGGCGAGAAGACGCCCGTCGCCGGGGTCGCGTGGTCACAGGACCGCGGCATCGAGCGGGTCGAGGTGCGCGTCGACGGCGGCCCGTGGCAGGAAGCCACGCTCGCCGACGAGGACAACATCGACACCTGGCGCCAGTGGGTCTGGGAGTGGGAAGCCGACGTCCGGCAGCCACACCCTCGAGGTCCGGGCGACCGACGACACCGGCTACACGCAGACCGACAAGCGCGTGCCGATCGCGCCCAACGGCTCGACCGGCTGGCACAGCGTCAACGTCACCGGCAGCTGAGAAACCCCTGATTTTTCTGGAGTTTCTGCCTCCCGGACCAATCCGGCCCCGAGCAGGGACCGAACCACCACCAGAGCAAGGCACCCAAGCCGAGTCCAACGAAAGGCACATCTCATGCGCACCATGAAGAGGATTGCAGCCGCAACGGCGGTCGTGTCCGCGCTCACCCTGACGGCAGCCTGCGGGAGCGACAGCTCCGCGGACACGACGTCGAGCGACACCGCCAGCAGCGCCGCCCCGTCGGCCCCCGAGAGCAGCCCCATGGCTCCGGAGAGCAGCGCCGCCGCCGACCCGGCCGCCGACCTCGTCGGCAAGGGCTGTGCGGGATACGCCAAGCAGGTCCCGGACGGTGCGGGCTCCGTCGCCGGCATGGCCGCCGACCCGGTCGCCGTCGCCGCCGGCAACAACCCGATCCTGAAGACCCTCACCGCCACGGTGTCCGGCAAGTTCAACCCCAAGGTGAACCTGGTCGACACCCTCAACGGTGGCGAGTTCACCGTCTTCGCGCCGGTCGACGCCGCGTTCGCGAAGCTCCCCAAGGCGACGCTGAAGCACGCTGGCCACCCCGAAGGGCGCCAAGACGCTGCAGACGGTGCTGACCTACCACGTCGTGCCGAACCAGATGCTCCCCGACGAGATCGCCGGCAAGACCCTCGACACCGTCCAGGGCGGCACCGCTCAAGGTCACCGGCTCCGGCGACAACCTCAAGGTCAACGGCGCCAACGTGATCTGCGGCGGCGTGCACACCGCCAACGCGACGGTCTACCTCATCGACTCGGTGCTGATGCCGAAGATGTGACCCCGCTCCGGTGGTCGAGCCCACCGACACCCACCACCTGTCCGGGCTCGACCACCTCCACGCTTGGTCCGGAGGCCGCTCCCCCGGGCCGAGATTGGGTGGATCAACGCAGTGGCCTCGACCTCCGGGTCGGGGCCACTGTCACGTCCGGCCTCGGCCGCGTTCGCATCATCCCGGGCCGCGAGCGGGTACGACGCACGCATGAGCGAGTCATCGAGCGAGAACCGAGTCCTCCGAGCACGAGACGCCCGAGGTCGGCCTGATCCCCGACGAGGACCTCCCCGAGGACCTCCAGCCGGAGAAGAACCCGCTGGCCGCCGACCCGGACGACGAGTCGGCGCCGGACTCCGGCAGCGGCGAGCCCCGAAGGTCGAGGGCATGCCCGACATGGGGCAGCCCGGCTGAGGCGCCGCTCAGGCCGTCGGTCGCGGCCGAGGACGCGGGCCACGATCCAGGCCAGGTGGTCGGCGGTCGCGGCCGGGTCGCCGCCCGGCTGCATCACGTGGCTGAGCACCAGCCGGACGATCGCGTCGATGGCCGCGTCCAGCTCGCCCGGCGTCATCCCCGGGTCCGGGAACCGGGCGATCCGCGCGGCGATGACCTCCTTCGCCGCCACGATCAGCGGCTCGGCGTCGGTGGTCAGGAACGGCAGCAGCTCGGCCTCCGCGCCGGGCCCGCCCGCCGAGACGCTGTGCGCCGAGGCGAGCATCCGGTTCAGCAGCGGGTTGACCTGTGCGATCAGCAGGGTCTGCTCGGCCGCGGCCCGGATCGCGTCCACCAGGTCGTCGTGGGTGTCGAGCTCGTGGCCCACGACGGTCGAGGAACCGGTCGAGCTCGCGGAGCACCATCGCCTGGCCGAGCGCCGCCTTCGCGCCGTACTCGTTGTAGACGGTCTGCCGGCTCACCCCGGCGAGGCCGGCGACCTTCGCCATCGTGACCGCCGCCCAGCCGTGCTCGACGGTGATCGCGGCGGTCGCGTCGAGGACCCGCTCCCGGACCGGGCGCGATCAGCCATCCGTGGGCTCGAAGTCGACCTTCTCGCGCACGCCGCAGTCGGGGCAGGCCCAGTCCTCGGGTACGTCGGACCAGGTCGTGCCCGGCGCGAAGCCCTCGCGCGCGTCGCCCGCCTGCTCGTCGTACACGTAGCCGCAGCCGGGACAGCTGAACCGGCTCATCGACACTCCTCGACCGTCGTGCGCGTGCGCCGCCTCTCGGGCTGAGCAGAACCTACCGGGCGGGCCTGGGGTACCGGGCCAGGATCCGTTCGCGCTTGGACGGCTGGAGGTTGGCGCGGGACAGGTCGCCGTCGAAGTGCGCGAGCACCCGCGGGTCCATCACCCGGCGCCACAGCGGCGGCACCAGCGCGAGCAGGATCATCCCGGCGTACCCGGTCGGCAGCGCCGGCGACTCCTCGAAGTCGCGCAGCGTCTGGTAGCGCCGGGTCGGGTTCGCGTGGTGGTCGCTGTGCCGCTGCAGGTGGTAGAGCAGCACGTTCGTGGCGATGTTGTTGCTGTTCCACGAGTGGCTCGGCAGCACCCGCTCGTAGCGGCCGGTGCCGTCCGCCCCGGTGCGGTGCCGGCGCATGCCGTAGTGCTCCAGGTAGTTCACGACCTCGAGCAGGCTGATGCCGACGACGGCCTGGACCACCAGGAACGGCAGCACCTGCCAGCCGAACGCCGACGGTCAGCGCGCCCCAGAGCACCAGCGACATCAGCCAGGAGTTGAGCACGTCGTTGCGGATCGACCAGTGCGACCTGCCGCGCCGCTCGAACCGCGGCTTCTCCAGGTTCCACGCGCTGCGCAGCGAGCCGAGGACGGTGCGCGGCAGGAACGCGTACAGCGACTCGCCGACCCGGGAGCTGGCCGGGTCCTCCGGGGTGGCGACGCGGACGTGGTGGCCGCGGTTGTGCTCGATGTAGAAGTGCCCGTAGAAGCTCTGCGCCAGCGCGATCTTGGCCAGCCAGCGCTCGTGCTGCTCCTTCTTGTGGCCGAGCTCGTGGGCGGTGTTGATGCCGATGCCGGCGATCATCCCGATGCTCAGCGCGAGGCCGACCCTGTCCACGAGCGGCAGCCCGCCGCGGGTGAACATCCAGCAGGCCCAGACCAGGGCGGCGTACTGGATCGGCAGGTAGAGGTAGGTGATCCACCGGTAGTACCGGTCGTTCTCCAGCGCCTCGATCACGTCGTCCGGCGGGTTGCTCCGGTCGAGCCCGGCCGCCAGGTCGACCAGCGGGACGACGCCGAAGACCACGATCGGGCCGATCCACCACCACACGCCCCAGCCGGTCAGCGCGTGCAGCCCCCAGGCCACGAAGGCCAGCGAGGGCACCACCAGGCCGAGCAGCCACAGGTAGCGCTTGGAGTCCTTCCAGTCCTGCGTGGACTGCCTGCGAGACGGTCGAGCCGGCATCGAGGACGGTCATGGGCACCTCCAGGTCGGTTTACAAAACCATAGGATATGTAAACCGACCTGGCAAGGGTGCTAGCTGTTCTCCTTGCGGAAGGTGGAGGTGCCCCACCAGACCGCGAGCCCGAAGAGCGCGAGCGCCCAGGCGGTGCCCCACATCACGCCGGAGGAGCCGAGGTCGCCGCCGAACGAGTCGCGCACGCCGTCCACGACGTGCCGGATCGGCATGAAGTCGCTGGCCTTCTCGAGCCAGGCCGGGCCGATCGTCATCGGCAGCAGGATCCCGGAGAGCAGCAGCACCGGCATCATCACCATGTTGATCACCGGCGCCATCACGTCCTCGCTCTTGGTGGTCAGCGCCAGCGCGTTGGACGCGGCGGCGCAGGCGCCACCGATGAGCAGGGTGAGCAGGGTGCCGAGCACCAGACCCGCCGACCGACGCCTCCATGCCGAGCGCGAAGCCCAGACCGATCAGGATCAGCGCCTGCACGAAGCAGCTGCAGCAGGTCGCGGTAGAGCCGGCCGACCAGCAGCGCCGTGCGGCTCGCCGGGAGTCACCCGCTCGGCCTCGATGACGCCCTCGCGCCACTCGCCGATCAGGCTGAAGCCGGCGAAGAACGCGCCGAAGATGCCGAGCTGGACGAGCATGCCGGGCACGAAGAACGTGTAGGCGTTGGTCGCGCCGAACTGGGTCGACGAGCGGCTTGAGCAGCGGCCCGAACAGCAGCAGGTAGAGCACCGGCTGGAGCATGCCGATGATCACCCAGGCGGGGTTGCGCAGGTTCATCCGGATCTGCCGCCGGAAGACGATGTGGCTCTCGCGCATGAACCTCACTGGAGGGCCCCCTCGGGTACGTCGGACGGGGCGGTCGCCGCGCGTCCGGGCTGGTCGGTGTGCGTCGTCGGCGCCGGGGCCGTCGGGACCGCCGGACGGCTGCTCCCCGGACTCGGCGTCGCGCAGGGACCGGCCGGTCAGGGTCAGGAACACGTCGTCGAGCGTCGGCCGCTTCACCTCGATCGACTCCAGGTCGATGCACGGAGCGGTCCAGGCTCGCGGAGCAGCCCCTGCACCGACCGACCGGCGCGGGGGACCCGTCCCCGGACGTGCTGGCCGTCCACCTCGACCTCGCCGCTGCCGTCGCTGATCGAGGCCAGCTTCCGGGCGGCCTCGGTGACCCGGGCCGGGTCGACCAGCTCGAGGTCGACGAGGTCGCCGGCGACCTGCGCCTTGAGGTTGTCGGAGGTGTCCGCGGCGACGATCCGGCCCTGGTCGATGATCAGGATCCGGTCGGAGAGCGCGTCGGCCTCGTCGAGGTAGTGCGTGGTCAGGAAGACGGTCGCGCCCCGGCGGTGTGCGCAGGTCGGCGATGTGCTCCCACAGGTTCGCCCGCGCCTGCGGGTCGAGCCCGGTGGTCGGCTCGTCGAGGAACACCAGGGTCGGCTCGTGGATCAGCCCCATCACGATGTCGAGGCGGCGCTTCTGGCCGCCGGACATGTTCTTGGGCATCCGGTGCCAGAGGCCCTGGAGGTTCATCTGCTCGAAGAGCCGCTGGCCCCGCTCCTCGACGACCTGCTTCTTGAGGCCGTAGAGCATGCCGTGGTCCATCACCTCGTCGCCGGCCCGGGCACCGCTGAACGCGCCCCCCGCCTGGGAGACGTAGCCGATGCTGCGGCGCACCTGCTCGGACTCCCTCACGACGTCGTAGCCCGCGACCGTCGCGGTGCCGGCCGTCGGCGTGAGCAGGGTGGTCAGCATCCGGAGCGTCGTGGTCTTGCCGGCGCCGTTGGGACCCAGGAAGCCGACGACCTCCCCCTCCTCGACGTCGAGGTCGACGCCGTCGACGGCGCGGACCTCCGTCTTCTCGCGACCCTTCCTGGTGTGGAAGGTCTGCACCAGACCTCGTGCGTGGATCACGCCGTGCCCCTCTCAGTGTTCAACCTTGAATACTCGGCCACTTTCGCAACGACGGCCGGGCGCTGTCAACCGCATTCCACCCAGTACAGACCCGACCGCCGACACGAAGTCATCGGCCTGGGCCGCATCGGCCCGGAGCTCATGAGCTGGGGGTCAGCGGTCGAGCAGCTCGCGGTACCGCAGCCGGTCGTGGTGCATCTGCCAGCCCGGGTCGTCCGGGGCCGGGGTCCAGGACATCGGCTCGCCGGCGAAGGCGAGTCCGCCGTCGCGGATCTCCTCGACCAGCCCGGCGACCCACTCGCGCTCGACCTCGGCGGTCGCCAGCTGGAGCTCGAGCACCCGGGCCACGTGGGGCGGGGCCTGCCCGGACGCGGCGGCGTGCTTCTCGTGCAGCTCCGCCAGGTGTACGTCGAGAGCGGGCAGGCGCCGCGCGAGATGCTCGGCGACCACGTCGCGGGCGAACAGCACGCACATGCTCAGCGCGGTGTGCAGCGGCAGCGGGTCGAGCAGCCGGACGGTCTCCAGCGAGGAGCGGAACAGCTCGGCCAGCTCGGTGCGGCCGGCCGGCGTGCTCGTGTAGACCGCGACCTCGCGCGTCCCGTCCACGAGGTCGTGCCGCTCGACGTACCCCTGCTTGCCCAGCGTGCTCAGCGAGGAGTAGATCGACCCGGGGTTGATGTGCGCCCACTGGTCGACCTCCCACGACATCAGCTCGCGGCGGATCTGGTAGCCGTTGACCGGCTCGAACAGGCGGACGGCCCCCAGCACGAGGAGTCGGGTGTCGGTGGCCGCCATGGCCGGAAGCATAGGTCCGCCCGGAATAGGCGCGAGGGGCTGCGGGTTGGTGCAGGGTGATCCGGATGACCCGCAGGCTGGCCCAGCTGTTCGTGGGGCTCGCCCTCTACGGCGTCAGCCTCGCGATGGTGCTGCGCGCCGGGCTCGGCCTGGCCCCCTGGGACGTGCTGCACCAGGGCCTGGCGAAGCTCACCGGCGCGACCGTCGGCCAGATGGTGATCGCGATCAGCTTCGTGGTGCTGCTGCTCTGGATCCCGCTGCGGGAGCGGCCCGGGTTCGGCACGTTCGCGAACGCGGTCCTGGTCGGCGTCTTCGTCGACCTGACGATGCAGGTGCTCGGCGACGCCGACGCCTGGTGGGCGCGCGTCGTGCTGCTGCTCTCCGGTGTGCTCCTCAACGGTCTCGCGACCGCGCTCTACATCGGCGCCTCCCTCGGGCCGGGTCCGCGCGACGGCCTGATGACCGGGCTCGTGCGACGGACCGGCCGGTCGGTCCGGCTGGTGCGCACCTGCATCGAGGTGACGGTGCTCGTCGTCGGCTTCCTCCTCGGCGGCACGGTCGGCGTCGGGACGGTGCTCTACGCCCTCGCGATCGGCCCGATCGCCCACGCCCTGCTGCCCGTCTTCACGATCGCGCCGCGCCCTCGGCCCGAGCTCGCCGGTCCCGCCGCGGACCCTTCCGACCGTCGCATAGAGTCGGGCGCATGACGACCCGGGACGGCGGCGCCGCTGTCAGGAAGCGGCGGTCCCTCCCGGTGTGGGCGGAGACCGTCGTCCTGCTCGTGCTCGCGCTGGTCGTGTCCGCGATCGTGAAGACGTTCTTCGTGCAGATGTTCTTCGTGCCCTCCGGCTCGATGCGGCCGCTGTTCGTCGACGACGACCGGATCCTGGTGCAGAAGATCTCCTACTGGACCGGCGACGTGAAGCGCGGCGACGTCGTGGTGTTCGACGACCCGGGCGGCCGCTGGCTCGGCACCGAGGGTGTCCCGAAGCTCTCGCCGGTGCAGAAGGTGCTGTCCGAGGTGGGTCTGTACCCGACCGGCGGGCACCTGGTGAAGCGCGTGATCGGCGTCGGCGGCGACCGGGTCGTGTGCTGCGACGCGCAGGACCGGGTCACCGTCAACGGCGTGCCCCTGTCGGAGAAGTCCTACATCATGCGCGGCGCCAGTCCCTCGGACCGCAAGTTCGACGTGACCGTGCCCGAGGGCCGGATCTGGGTGATGGGCGACAACCGCGCGAACAGCGAGGACTCCCGCTTCCACCAGGACCTGCCCGGCGGTGGGACGGTGCCGGTGCAGGACGTGGTCGGCAAGGTCTACGCGATCGTCTGGCCGTTCAACCGGGCGCACCGCCTCCAGGAGCCGGACACGTTCGAGAACGCCCAGCTCCACGCCACCGACCACTAGTCCGGTGGCCGCGACGCCCGACCCGGTCGCGCGTCTGCTCGCCGGGCCGCCCGACCTCCCGGTGGTCGCAGGGCTCGCGGACGTCACCGCTGAGCTGCGTGCACGGGGCGTCGCGGTCGTCCAGGCGCCACCGGGCACCGGCAAGACCTCGCTGGTGCCGCCGACCGTCGCCGCCCTCGTCGGCGGGTCCGGCCGGGTCGTCGTGACCCAGCCACGGCGGATCGCGGCCCGGGCCGCCGCTCGACGGATCGCGCACCTGCTCGGCGAGCCGGTGGGCCAGACGGCCGGGTACGTCGTCCGGGGGGACCGCCGCACCAGCGCCGCGACCCGCATCGAGGTCGTCACGACCGGCGTCCTGCTCCGGCGGCTGCAACGGGACCCGGCCCTGCCGGGCGTCGCGGCCGTCGTGCTCGACGAGGTCCACGAGCGACAGCTCGACGCCGACCTGAGCCTGGCGCTCCTGGTCGACGTACGCGACAACCTCCGCGAGGACCTGCTCCTCGTCGCGATGTCCGCGACCGTCGAGGCGGAGCGGACCGCGGCCCTGCTCGCCACGCCGCCGGCACCGGTCGTCACCGTGCCCGGCGCACTGCACCCGGTGACCGAGGTGTGGTGCCCGCTGCCCACGGGCGTGCGTCGGTCCGACGACCGCGGCGTGACCCCGAGGTTCCTCGACCACGTCGCCGTGGCCGTGCGCAGGGCGCTGGCCGAGCAGCACGGCGACGTGCTCGTCTTCGTGCCCGGCGTCGCGGAGGTGTCCGGGACGGTACGACGGCTCGACGGCTCGGACGCCGACGTGCTCCCGCTGCACGGGCGGCTGACGGCGCGTGAGCAGGACCTGGCGCTGACCCCGGGAGCCCGTCGGCGGGTGGTCGTGTCCACGGCCGTGGCCGAGTCGTCGCTGACCGTCCCGGGGGTGCGCACGGTCGTCGACGCCGGGCTTTCCCGCGAGCCGCGCACCGACCACCGGCGAGGGCTGGCCGGCCTGGTCACCGTCGGGGTCAGCCGCGCCGCCGCCGAGCAGCGGGCCGGACGAGCGGGACGTGAGGGACCCGGCGCGGTCTACCGCTGCTGGTCGCAGGCCGAGCACGCCCACCTGGCCGCACACCCCCAGCCCGAGATCGCGACCGCCGACCTGACCTCGTTCGCCCTCGAGCTCGCGGTCTGGGGCAGCCCGGACGGTGCCGGCCTCGCCCTGATGGACCCGCCCGCCGGACGCGGCGATGACCGCGGCCCGCGAGACGCTGGCCGGCCTCGGCGCGGTGGCGGAGGACGGCTCCGTGACCGACCGCGGCCGGGCCATCGCCGGGGTGGCCGCCGACCCGCGGCTCGCCCGCGCCCTGCTCGACGGGGCCCCGGTGGTCGGCGCCCGCCGGGCCGCCGAGGTCGTCGCGCTGCTCGCCGAGGACGTCCGCGCTCCCGGCGGCGACCTCCCCGCCGCCCTGCGGTCGCTGCGCCGCGGCGGTCCGGCGGCGTCGGCCTGGTCCGCCGCCGTGAGGCAGCTGCGGGCCGCGCTGCCTGCCACGGTCCGCGTCCGCCGACGGCGAGCGCGGCCTGCCCGACGACGCCGCCGTGGGGCTGGTCGTGGCGCTGGCCCATCCGGGTCGGGTCGCACGGCTCCGTCCCGGGTCGACCTCCTACCTGATGGCGTCCGGGACGGGCGCGGTCCTCGGCCCGGGTGGGTCGGGTCTGTCCGGCGTACCGTGGCTGGCCGTCGCGGACGCGGACCGTCGCCCCGGGATGCGCGACGCCACGATCCGGTCGGCCGCGCCCCTGACCGAGGACCTGGCACTCGAGGCCGCGGCCGCCCTGTGGCAGGAGGACGAGGAGGTGGCCTGGGCCGACGGACGAGTGGTCGCCCGTCGCAGCACCCGGCTCGGCGCGATCGAGCTGGCCTCCGAGCGGATCGCCGACCCGCCCGCCGACGCTCGTGGCCGCCGCCGTGCGCGAGGGGCTGCGCGTCGAGGGCCTCTCCGTGCTCCCGTGGACCGAGGCCGCCACGTCCCTGCGGGCCCGGATGGCCTTCCTGCACCGGGCGTTGGGCGACCCCTGGCCGGACGTGTCCGACGAGGCGCTGGCCGCCGGGGTGGAGACGTGGCTCGGTCCGCGAGCTCGCGCGCATCCGCGGCACCCGCGACCTGCGCAGGATCGACGTGCTCTCCGCGCTGCGGCGCCTGCTGCCCTGGCCCGAAGCGGGCCGGCTCGACGAGCTCGCCCCGGAGCGCGTGCGGGTGCCGAGCGGCTCGCAGGTGCGGGTGGCGTACGACGGAGGAGCAGCCGGTGCTCGCGGTCCGCATCCAGGAGGCGTTCGGCTGGGCCGCGACCCCCCGCCTGGCCGACGGGCGGGTGCCGCTGCTGCTGCACCTGCTCTCGCCGGCCCGGCGTCCCGCCGCGGTCACCGCCGACCTGGAGTCGTTCTGGCGCACCGGCTACCCGTCCGTCCGGGCCGAGCTGCGGGGCAGGTACCCCAAGCACGCCTGGCCCGAGGACCCCTGGACCGCACCGCCGACGCGCGGCGTCCGTCGACCGCCCCGCTGAGCACCTCCTCGGCCGGGCGGCACCACCGCGCGCCGGAAGAACCTCGTGGCGCCGGACCGGCCGTCGCGGCAGACTGCGTCGGTGTGAGCGACGACTACCGGACCCTGAACCGGGCCACCTGGGACGAACGGGCGCCCGCGCACGCCGCGTCGGCCGACTACAACGTGGAGAGGTTCCGGACCGACCCGGCGTACCTGTCCGAGGTGGTGCGCTTCGACCTGCCCCGCCTCGGCGACGTCTCCGGCCTGCGCGGCGTCCACCTCCAGTGCCACATCGGCACCGACACCCTCTCGCTGTCCCGGCTCGGGGCGCGGATGACCGGCCTGGACTTCAGCTCCGCCTCCGTCGAGCAGGCCCGCGCGCTGGTGGCCGCGACCGGTGAGGACGTCGAGTTCGTCGAGTCCGACGTGTACGCGGCCGCCGACGTCCTGCTGCCGGGCTCCTTCGACCTGGTCTTCACCGGCATCGGCGCGCTGTGCTGGCTGCCCGACGTACGCCGCTGGGCCGGCGTGGTCGCGTCCCTGCTCGCACCGGGAGGGCGGCTGTTCCTCCGCGAGGGCCACCCGATGCTGTGGTCGCTGGCCGACCCGCGGCCCGACGGGCTGCTGGTGGTCGAGCACCCGTACTTCGAGCGCGAGGAGGCCACGGTCTGGGACGAGGGCGGCACGTACGTCGAGACCGACGTGGTGTTCGAGCACAACGTGACCCACGAGTGGAACCACGGGCTGGGCGAGATCGTCAGCGCCCTGCTCGACGCGGGGCTGCATGCTGAACGGGCTCGTCGAGCACGACAGCGTGCCGTGGGACGCGCTGCCCGGGCAGATGGAGCGGCTGCCGGACGGCGAGTTCCGGCTCCGCGACCGGCCCTGGCGCCTGCCGCACAGCTACACGCTGCAGGCCTTCCGCCCGGCCGGCTGACCTCTCGCTCCGACAGCGTCAGGCGCGCCGGACGAGGGACGACTCCTCCAGGTGCGCCAGCAGGTCGGCCGGGTCGTCGTACACCTCGACGGCACCGGCCTCGCGCAGCTCCTGCGCGGAGATGCCGCCGCTGGTCAGGCCGATGCACGGCATCCCCGCCCGGGCGGCCGCCTCCACGTCCCACACGGTGTCGCCCACGACGGTCGTGCGGTCGGGGTCGAGACCGTGCTGGTCGACGGCGACCTGGAGGAGGTCGGGCGCCGGCTTGGACCGCTCGACGTCCTCCGAGGTCGTGGACCCGGTCAGCGCGTCGCCCGCACCGATGGCCGGGAGCATCCAGTCGAGGTCGTCGGCCTTGCCGCTCGTGGCCAGGACGGTGGACAGACCCCGGTCCCGGCAGGCGCGGACCAGGTCCGCGGCGCCGGGCAGCGCCTCCGCCAGGGACCGCAGCTCCTCGAAGTGGCGGCCGTGGCCGTCGATGACGACCTCGTCCTGCTTCCCGAGCAGCTGCTCGGAGAGCAGCTCGCTGGCCATCCCGATGGCTCGGTGCAGCCGCGCCATCGTGACGTCGTCGTACCCACCGTCGCGGCAGGCCCGCCACCAGGCGAGGACGTGCAGGTAGTTGGTGTCGAGCAGCGTGCCGTCGACGTCGAAGAGCACACCGGCCTGCGTGGAGGAGGTCATCCGTGCCCCGTGCCCGGTGGCGTGCCGCCGAAACGGACGCCGTCTCCCCGACCCGTCACGGCACGAAGCGGTAGCCCATCCCGGGCTCGGTGACGAGGTGACGCGGCCGGGACGGGTCGGCCTCGAGCTTGCGGCGCAGGCCGGCGACGTACACGCGCAGGTAGTTGGTCTCCGCGACGTACCCCGGCCCCCACCCCTCGCTGAGCAGCTGCCGCTGGGAGACCAGGCGGCCCGGTCGGGTGACCAGCGCCTCGAGCAGCCGCCACTCGGTCGGGGTGAGCCGGACCTCGTGGCCGTCGCGCAGGACCCGGGTGGCCGCGAGGTCCACGGTGAACGCGTCGGTGACGACGGGTTCGGGAGGCTGGTCGGGTACGGCGCGACGGACGGCCGCCCGGACGCGGGCGAGCAGCTCGTCCATCCCGAACGGCTTGGTGACGTAGTCGTCGGCGCCCACGTCGAGCGCCTCGACCTTGTCGTCGGAGCCGTGCCGGGCCGACAGCACGATCACCGGCACCTGGCTCCACGCGCGGATCGTGCGGAGCACGTCGACGCCGGAGAGGTCGGGAAGGCCGAGGTCGAGGAGGACCACGTCCGGCTCGTCGTCGTGACAGGCCTCGACGGCGGTGCGTCCGTCCCGCGCCGGCAGCACGTCGTACCCGCGGGCCCGCAGCCCGATGGCCAGCGTGCGCTGGATCGCGGGATCGTCGTCGACGACGAGCACGGACGTCATGGCTCGACCAGCTCCCGGGACACGGGCGGTGCGGGAGTCGGCAGCGCGGGCAGCGAGACGGTCATGGTGAGGCCGCCGCCGGCCGTGTCGGAGGCGGCGAGGGTGCCCCCCATCGCCTCGGTCAGGCCGCGGGCGACGGCGAGCCCGAGGCCGACTCCCTCCCCGGCCGGCACGTCGCCGAGTCGCCGGAACGGCTCGAAGAGCCGCGCCTTCTCGGCGTCCGGGATGCCCGCGCCGTGGTCGACCACCCGCAGCCACGCCCGTCCGGACGTCATGCCTCCGGTGACCCAGACGTCGCCCTGCGTGTGGCGCAACGCGTTGTCGACGAGGTTGGCGACGACCCGGTCGAGCAGTCCGGCGTCGACGCGTACGGCGGGCAGGTCGTCCGGCACGTCGAGCAGCACCCGCCGACCGTCGGGAAGGGCGGAGACGGCTCGGGCGGTCACGTCGTCGAGGCCGACCACGTCGGGCACCAGGGTGACGCCGCCCGTCTGCAGCCGGCTGAGGTCGAGCAGGTTCGCGATGATCGCGGCGAGCCGGTCGGCCGAGTCCTCGATCGCGCCGAGCAGACCCTCCCGGTCGTCGTCGGTCCAGTGCACGTCGGGGGTGCGCAGCGTCGACACCGCCGCCTTGATCCCGGCCAGCGGCGTGCGCAGGTCGTGGGAGACGGCCGCCAGCAGGGCGGTGCGCATCCGGTTCCCCTGCTCGAGCCGGTCCGCCTCCGCGGCCTGGGCGGCCAGCTCGGTCCGGTCGAGCACGACGGCGAGATGCGTGGCGAAGGCGGTCAGCACCCGCAGGTCGTGCGGCGGCAGCGCCCGACCGCGCAGCAGCAGCATCACCCGGTCCGACACGTCGGCGACCACGTCGGCCTCGCCGGGGTCGAGGGGTGGGACCTGACCGCGGGACGCGACCGCGGACCAGGTGCCGTCCGGGCGGGCACGCAGCAGTGAGGCGGCCTGCATCGAGAACGTCTCGAGGACGAGGTCGAGCAGGTCGCAGACACCCTGCTCGGTGCGGAGCAGGGCCCGGTTCAGCCGGCTGAGCGCGTCGGCCTCCCGGCGGGCGAGGTCGGCCTGCACGGACCGGCGGGCGGCGACGTCGACCACCGACGCCACCGACACGGCGACGACGAGGAACAGCACGAGCGCCACCACGTTGTCGACGTCGGCGACGGCCAGGGTGTGCAGGGGTGGCGTGAAGAAGTAGTTGAGCAGCACGCTGCCGAGCAGGGCCGCCGCGACCGCCGGCCAGAGCCCGCCGACGAGCGCGCACAGCACGGTCAGCGCCAGGAACGCGAGCGCCTGCGAGGTCGGGGCGTGCTGCGCGAGCGACAACAACCAGGTCAGCAGCACCGGTCCCGCGAGGGCGAGCACCCATCCGCTGACCCGGCGACGGCGGCCCATGGCGCTCGGGCGTTGCGGGTCGTTCGCCCCGCGCGCGTAGGGGTGGCTGACCATCAGCACGTCGATGTCGCCGGAGTCCGCGACCACCCGGTCCGAGACGCCGGGCTTGAGCGCCGAGGCGAACCGGCGACGACGGGAGACCCCGACCACCAGCTGGGTCGCGTCGATGCCGCGGGCGAAGTCGAGCACCGCCTGGGCCGGGTCGGCCGAGGTCACCGTGTGGTGCTCGCCGCCCAGGTCCTCGGTCAGGCCGCGCAGCAGCACCAGCCCCGCCGGGTCCGGGGTGCCGCCGGGGCCGGGCCGGGCGACGTACACGCTGTGGAGCTCGCCACCGGACGACCGGTCGACGATGCCGGCCGCCCGGCGCAGCAGCACCTCTCCCTCGGGGCCACCCGTGAGCGCGACGACGACCCGCTCGGGGCTCATCGGGACCATCCCTCCATTGTGCGCCGCTTCCGCTGCCTAGCTGACGTGCACGTGCGGGCGCCGCTCGCGCTGCGGCTCGACGCGGCGCAGCACCTCGCGGGTCACCGGCGCGACCTCACCGACGCCGAGCAGCAGGAAGCGCGCGAGGTTCGCGGCGGGGTTCCCCTCGGTCCACTCGAAGTAGACGTGCGGCGTCACCCCGGTCAGGTCGCGCACGTGCAGCAGCAGTGCCGCGAGGCCGGTCGGCACCGACGACGACTGGACGGTCAGCACCCGGTGCTTGCCGTGCATGACCACCCCTCGGACGTCGAGGCGCGACTCGAACTCCGACGGGTCGGCCACCGTGACCTCGACGAAGATCACGTCGGTGTCGTCGGGCAGGTCGTGGTCCGCGCGGATCTGGCGCAGCTTGTCGTCGTACTCCCGGCGGTCGCGCGCGTCGGGCTCGTTGGCGACCAGCCGGATCGTGCGTCGCGCGCAGTCGCGCAGGAACAGCTCGGCGGTGGCGTCGAGGCGTACGTCGGTGGTGCGGAGCTCGAACGACCGGGACAGCCGCGACGCGACCGAGACGGCCAGGATGCCGGCGATGAAGCAGGCGCCGATCTTGACGCCGTCCGGTCGCTCGATGACGTTGTCGACCGTCGTGTAGACGAACACCACGGTGATCGCCGCGAACGCGTGGAACCGCTTGCGCTGCCCGGCCCGTCGAGCGGCCAGCGTGACCGCCGTACCGGCCGAGGTGAACAGCACCAGGACACCGGTGGCGTACGCCCCACCCTGGGCGTTCACGTCGGCGTCGAAGATCCAGGTCACCAGGAACGCGATGGCGGTGAGCACCAGGACGAGCGGGCGTACGGCGCGCGCCCAGTGCGGCGCCATGCCGTAGCGCGGCAGGTACTTCGGGATCAGGTTCAGCAGCCCGGCCATCGCGGAGGCCCCGGCGAACCAGAGGATGGCGATGGTGCTGACGTCGTACACCGTGCCGAACGCGTTGCCGAGGTAGTCGTGCGCGAGGTAGGCCAGCGCCCGGCCCGCCGCGCTACCACCCGGCTGGAACTCGGCCGGCGGGATGAGCAGCGTGGTGACGAAGCTGCTCGTGACCAGGAACACGCTCATGATCGCGGCGGCGACCGCCAGCATCCGCTTGGCCCCGCGGATCCGGCCGGCCGGCCGCTCCTCGGTGTCACCCGGGTCACCTTGCACGTGCGTCATCACCGCGACACCGGTCTCGAAGCCGGACATGCCGAGCGCGAGCTTCGGGAACACCAGGACGGACAGCGCGACGATCATCAGCGGGTCGCCGTGCTGCGTGGTCAGCGCCGTCGACCAGTCGGTGACCACGCTGGGGTCCGTGACCACGTGCCAGAGCGACACCGCGATCACGACCACGTTGAGCGCGAGGTAGGCGCCGACGAGGGCGACCGCGATCCCGATCGCGTCGGTGAAGCCACGCAGGAACACTCCGCCGAGCAGCGCCAGCAGCACCAGCGTGATCGCGACCTCGTGGCCGTGCAGCAGCGCGGGCACGTTCGGGTTCTCCACGATGTGCGCCGTCGCGTCGGCCGCGGACAGCGTCATCGTGATCAGGAAGTCGGTGGCCGCGAAGCCGAGCAGCACCAGGACGAAGAGCTTCCCCTTCCAGAACGGCAGCAGCCGCTCCAGCATCGCGATCGAGCCCTCGCCGTGCGGGCTCTCCTCCGCGACCCGGCGGTAGACCGGCAGCGCGCCGAACAGGGTCAGCGCCACGAGGACCAGGGTGGCGAACGGGGACAGCACGCCCGCGGCGATCGCGGCGATGCCCGGCTGGTAGCCCAGCGTCGAGAAGTAGTCGACGCCCGTCAGGCACATCACCTTCCACCACGGGTGGGTGCGGTTGCCGCTGGGCCGCTGCGCGTGCGGGCCCGGGTGCGACGCGGCGCGGTCGGCCATGTCCTCGAGCAGCCACCCCCGCAGCGTGCGCTGCGCGGTGGGGTCGGCCGCGCGGGCGACGGTGGCGGTCATCGAGATCCCCCGTCCCTCTCCTCCTGGTCGGGAGGATCGCGGGGACGACCGCGGCGGCGACGGCGACGGTGACGAGCAGGGCGAGGCGTGCGACGTCCCCGGGACCGTCCACGGCGAGCACGCCGTGCGCGTGGCTGACGAACCCGTCGACGAAGAGCCACCCGATGAGGCCGACGGCGGCGGCGGTGCCGGTGCTGCTGGTGGTGGCTGCACGCCGTGACGAGCACGACGACCACCCCGAGGGCCAGCGGCTCCGGAGCGGCGCGGGTCAGGTCGACGGCGGCCAGGCAGCCCCAGTACGCCGCGAACAGCCGGGCGCCGGAGGAGGTGCACACCTGCGCCAGGCCGTGCCCGGTCGACCCCTGGTGCTCCGCCTGCACGGTGTTGCTCATGCCTCGATGATGAGCCGCCCGGACGCCGTACCGACGGTTCTTAACGGTGCCCTAACGGGCGACGACTACCGTCGTCGGCGTGATCGAGCCCCGCGACCTGCGCCTGGTGCCGCTGTCCGTCGAGGCGATGCGCGTCCTGGTCGAGGGCGACCTCGGCGCCGCGTCCGACGCCCTGGGCATCCGGGCCACCCCCTACCTCGCCGACCACGCCTGGCTCTGGGAGATCCGGCTGGCGCAGGTCGCCGAGGACCCCGCGTCGCTGGACTGGATCGCCCGCGTCGCGGTCCGGTCGGACGGCGCCGTCGTCGGCGTGGTCGGCTTCCACGGGCCGCCGGACTGCGCGCGGCATGGTGGAGGTGGCGTACGGCGTCGACCCCGCGTTCCGCCGCCAGGGGTACGCCCGGGCCCTGCTCGCGATGGCCCTGGAGTGGGCTGCGCGCCGCGCCGGAGGTGAGCGTCGTCCGGGCCAGCATCAGCCCGTCGAACGAGGCGTCGCTGGCCACCCTGCGGCCGTTCGGCTTCGAGCCCGCCGGCGAGCAGTGGGACGAGGAGGACGGCCTCGAGCTGCTCTTCGAACGGCCTGCCCGATGACGCTGGTCGGACTGAGCGAGCCGCAGATCCGCGGCCTGGCCTCGGGTGCGGCCGTCGACGTCGACGGGGTGCTGCTGGTGTGGCCGGAGGACGACCGGCGGGTGCTCCGCTACCGGTCGAAGCCCTCGACGCGGACCCGGGCAGCGCGCCGTACCTCCTCCACGTGCTGTTCTCCGACGGTCACCTCGCGGGCCGGATCGGTGGCCACGAGGGACCGCGTGACGGCCTGCTGGAGATCGGCTACTACGTGTCACCGGAGCATCGCGGCCGCGGCCTCGCGACGGGCCTGGTGCGCGAGTTCCTGGCCTGGCTCTCGACGCGTGGCGTCCAGCGGGTGCGGGCCTCGGTGTCGCCGGACAACGCCGCGTCGCTGGCCGTCCTCGCGCACTTCGGGTTCGTCGAGGTCGGCGAGCACTGGGACGACGAGGACGGCCGCGAGCTCGAGCTCGAGACGGTCCTGCCGCCGGATCCCGGTCTCGGTGACCGGGCGGACGGCTGAGGGCCCGCGCGCCCGGTGGGAGCCTGAGGAGATGGCGAACGTGTACACCCACGGCCACCACGAGTCGGTGCTCCGCTCGCACCGGTGGCGTACGGCGGAGAACTCGGCCGGCTACCTGCTGCCCCTGCTCCGGCCGGGGATGCGGCTGCTCGACGTCGGCTGCGGACCGGGCACCATCACCATGGACCTCGCGGAGCTGGTCGGACCGGAGGGTCGGGTCACGGCGCTCGAGCGCACCGACGACGCCCTGGACCTGGCCCGCGCGGAGGCCGGGCGGCGCGGGGTCGACAACGTCGACTTCGTCGTCGGCGACGTGCAGGACCTCGACCTCGCCGGACGGCTCGTTCGACGTGGTGCACGCCCACCAGGTGCTGCAGCACGTCGACGACCCGGTCCGGGCCCTGCGCGAGATGGGCCGGGTGTGCCGGCCGGGCGGGATCGTCGCCGCCCGGGACAGCGACTACGGCGCGTTCACCTGGTTCCCCGCGGTGCCCGAGCTCGACCGGTGGCTGGAGGTGTACCTCGCAGGTGGCCCGGTCCAACGACGCCGAGCCGGACGCCGGCCGCCGCCTGCTGTCGTGGGCGCGGGCCGCGGGGCTGGCCGACGTGACGGCGGGGTCGAGCACCTGGTGCTACGCGACCCCGATCGACCGGGCCTGGTGGGGCGGCATGTGGGCCGACCGGATCGTCGAGTCCGCCCTCGCCCGCCAGGCCGTCGAGCGCGGGTTCGCGACGGCGGCCGAGCTCGCGGTGATCGCGGAGGGCTGGCGCACGGTGGGCGACGCAGGACGACGGCTGGTTCAGCGTCCTGCACGGCGAGATCCTGGCCCGCGCCTGAGGCTCGCCCCTGCCGGGTGCCGGTCAGACCTGCACGGGGATCTCGTCGCCGAGGCTCGGCCCCGGCGAGCAGCTGGAGCTCGTCCCCGGACCAGAAGCTGCCGGGGTCGTACCAGTTCGTGGGGCGTTCGGAGCCGAGCAGGCCCATCGCCTGGTACGTCGCGGCGACCACCTCCGCGCAGTACGTCGTCTCGACCGGCGCCGCCCGGCGCACCCGCCCGCGGGCCCAGCGAGCCGCCAGCGCGACCGTCGCGGGGAAGGGCGTGCCGTCCATCCGGGCGATCGTGCGCAGCAGCGCCGCCTCCATCGCGGGGGTCACCGTGAGGTCGAGCTGCCGCAGCCAGGCCCGCTGCTCGTAGCGGCCGGTCCACTGCTCGACGGCCGCCCGCAGGTCGTGCAGCTGCACACCGCGGTGGTGGGTCCCGGTCCACACGTCCAGCAGTCCACGGCCGAGCTCGGCGTGCCACATCAGGGGCGGCATGTCGTCCAGGACCACGGCCATGCCGACGTGGTTGACCGGGCTGTTGGTGACGGCCCGGATAGCGTGGTCGGCAGCGGAGCGACCACGGAACAGCCACAGGTCACCGGTCCGGGTCAGGTCGACCGCGGCGTCCAGCCCGAGCCGGCCGGCAGGTCGGCCGGCGTGGGAACGGTCCGACATCGACGTACTCCTCAGGAGGCAGGATGAAGCTGTGGAAGGCGCTCGGCGTGGCCGGGCTGGCCGGGGTTGCTACGACCGGGGTCATTCTCGCCCGGAACCAGCGCGCTCGTGCCCAGCTGACCCCCGAGGAGGTGCGAGAGCGCCTGCACCGGCGGCTCGAGGAGCTGGACCGGGCCGAGGCTCAGGAGCTGGCCGAGGGTCCGGCCGAGGGTCCGGCCGACGATCCGGGCAGCACGGACAGCAACGCCCGGGCGTAGGCCCGCTCGGCGTCGATGTCGGCGAACCGGCTGCCGTCGACGAGCACCACGACCCAGCCGTCGGTCGCGCCCTCCTGGCGCTCGAGACGCAGGAACAGCGCGCCCAGGGCGAGCCGCATCTGGTCCTCGCGCGGCAGCCAGACCACCTCGTCCTTGGCGATGCTGTCGAGCGCCCACTCGACGGTGCCGTTGAAGCGCATCTCGGCACCGAACTCGAGCTCGGCCACCTCCACCGACATCCCGCTGACCACGAAGACCTCCTCGTCGAGGTCGCGGTCGGGCACCAGGAACCGGTCCCCGCTCGCCGGCTCCCACGCCAGCCCGCGCACGGACAACGTCTCGGCGAGCTCCCGGGTGATCACCGCACCATTGTTGCGCCCGGGATCAACCGTCCGTCAGCCAGACCGCCTGGTACGGCGCGAGCTGGACCGCACCGTCGCGCAGCGTCGGCGCCGTGCCCGCGACGTGGTCGACCAGGGACGACTCGTCCAGGCCCAGGTCGTGGAGCACGGCGAGCGGCACGTGGCGCGGCCACGCCGTGACGTTGTAGGCCCCCAGCATCGACCCGACGGGGTGTCGTCGCGCCACCAGCAGCACGCCCGGGTCGCGGGGGTCGAGGACCGTCGCGGGCACGGCGGCGTGCAGGTGCGGCAGCGAGGCCCGGGCGGTCACGAGGTGGCGCACGCCGGCCTGGATCCCGTGCTCGTCGGGCGGCAGCGGCCACGGCATCCGCGGCCGGTGCACCCACCGGTTGTCCTCGGCGTGCTCCGGCTCCGCGTCCCACTCCGGGTCGTTGAGCAGCCCGAGCTCGTCGCCCATCCAGATCACCGGCAGGCCGCCGTACCCGAGCACGACGGCGTGCGCGAGCAGGATCCGGGCCACGGCGTGCTCGTCGCCGGTGGACAGGCCGGCCAGTGACGCGAGCGACCCGGAGATGCGACGGTCACCGGTCGCGGGGTTCTCCTGGAAGACCAGCCCGCGGGCCCACGACCCGGGGAACTCCCCGGCGTACCAGTCCGACAGGAAGCGACGGTGCTCGAAGCCGGACAGCCCGACGGCCGACGCGTCCTCGTCGGAGACCGCCCAGCCGATGTCGTCGTGGCAGCGCGCGTAGGTGATCCAGGCGGTCGTCGACGGCGTCGGCGGGCAGCGCCTGGAGCGCCCGGGCGGCCAGCCGGGCGTCCTGCGAGGCGAGCATCGACCAGATCTGCACCATCAGCCCGTTGTGGTAGGCGAGGTCGCTGACCTTGCCGTGGTGGGTGCCCTGGCCGAGGTAGGCGACCAGGTCCTGCGGCCCGACGATCGCCTCGGCCTTGAACACCACCGCGGGGCAGGCGATCCGGGCGACCGTGCGGAGCGCCTGGGTCAGCGCGTGCACCTCGGGCTGGTTCTGGCAGCTCGTGCCGATCCGCTTCCAGGTGAACGCGATCGCGTCCAGCCGGAACACCTCGACGCCGTGGTTGGCCAGGTCGAGGATCACGTCGGCGTACTCGCAGAGCACGTCGGGGTTGGCCCAGTTGACGTCCCACTGGTAGTCGTTGAACGTCGTCCACACCCAGCCGTCGAGGTCCGCGTCCCAGGTGAAGCTGCCGGGCGCGAAGTCCGGGAAGACCTCCGGCAGGGTCCGCTCGAACGCGTCCGGCATCGAGCGGTCGGGGTAGACCAGGAAGTAGTCGCGGTACGTCGCCTCGCCGGCCCGGGCGCGCACCGCCCACTCGTGCTCGCGGGCCACGTGGTTGAGCACCAGGTCGAGGCAGAGGCTGATCCCGTCGCCCCGCAGCCGCTCGGTCAGCGCGCGCAGGTCGGCGACGGTCCCGAGGTCCGGGCGGACGCTGCGGAAGTCCTGCACCGCGTAGCCACCGTCGTTCGGCGCCGGACGCGGCGTGAGCAGCGGCATCAGGTGGAGGTACCCCACACCCAGGCCGGTGAGGTACGACGCCCGGTCGGCCACCCCGGCCAGCGTCCCGGCGAACCGGTCCGCGTACGCCGCGTAGCCGACCATCCCCGGCCGCTGGAACCAGTCGGGCTCCAGGGAGCGCTTGAGGTCGAGCCGGTGGAGGTCGTCGTCCCGGGACGCGTACGCCGCGGCCGCGAGCCCCACGAGCCGCTGCACGACCTCCTCGTGGTCGACGTACAAGGGCTGGAGCGCCTCGCGCAGGTCCGGGAGCCAGCGCTCGAGGCGGGCCTCGAACACCTCCCGGCGCGCGGCGGAAAGGCCGCCGACGGGGTCGGCCGGTGGTCCGGCGGCAGGTGGCTGCATCGGACCAGTATCCCGAGCCGGGCACTTAACCAGGTGCCGGACCGTACCTTTGTGTGAGCAGCCCGGTCCGACGCCAGGAGCCCCGAATGCCCAGCACCCCCCGCACCGACCCCGACGAGCGCCACGACGCGCTCGGGGGCGAGAGGCCGGTCAAGCGTGGCTCGTTCCGCGCCAGGGTGCGCCGCAAGCCCGGCATCGGGCTCGCCTACCGGATCGGCGTCTTCCTCCTCGGGCTGGTGTGCATCGTCGGCGGCTTCGCGCTCGTCGTGCTTCCGGGGCCGCTCACGATCCCGCCGGTGCTGCTCGGCCTCTGGCTGTGGTCGACGGAGTTCGAGTGGGCCCACCGCTTCTTCCAACCCTTCAAGAAGAAGGGCGAGGAGGCCTGGGACCACGCGAAGCGGCACCCGGTGAGCTCGACGTTCGTCACGCTCGCCGGCCTGGTGCTGGCCGGGGTCGGCGATCTGGGCGACCAGCCACTACCACCTGGTCGACCGCGGCAAGGACCTCGTCGGTCTCGGCTGACCCGTACCTGCCAGATCCCCTTTCCCCTGCGCCCCCGCGGTACGCCGGGGTGCGTGGAACTTGAACGAGTCGCGCTCCGGACTAAAGTGAACTGGTCGTTCAGTTTTCTACGTTCCAGGAGTGCGCATGACCGTCACCACCCACGAGAACCTCGCCGCCCCCTCGGGCACCTACTCGATCGGCGGCGACCTGCCCGTCGTACGCCTCGGCTACGGCACCATGCAGCTGCCCGGCGAGGGCGTCTGGGGCCCGGCCAAGGACCACGCCGGCGCGCTGGCCGTGCTCCGCCGGGCCGTCGAGATCGGCGTGACGTTCTTCGACACCGCCGACTCCTACGGCCCCGAGGTCGCCGAGGACCTGCTGCGCGACGCGCTGCACCCCTACGCCGACGACGTGGTGATCGCGACGAAGGCCGGCCTGACCCGTCAGGGCCCCGGCGTCTGGACCCCGGTCGGCAACCCGGCGTACCTCCGCCAGCAGTGCGAGCTGTCCCTGCGCCGGCTCGGCCTCGAGCGGATCGACCTGTTCCAGCTGCACCGGATCGACTCCGACGGTGCCCGCCGAGGACCAGGTCGGCGAGCTCAAGAAGCTCCAGGACGAGGGCAAGATCAGGCACATCGGCCTGTCCGAGGTCACCGTCGAGCAGGTCGAGGAGGCCCGCAAGATCGCCACCATCGCGACCGTGCAGAACCTGTTCAACCTCGCGAACCGCGACGCCGAGCCGCTGCTCGACTACTGCGAGAAGAACGACATCGGCTTCATCCCGTGGTTCCCGCTGGCCACCGGCGAGCTCTCCCAGGAGGACGGCCCGCTGGCCGAGTCGGCGAGGAAGCACGACGCGACGCCGTCGCAGCTCGCGCTGGCCTGGCTGCTCAGGCGCTCGCCGGTGATGCTGCCGATCCCCGGCACCAAGAGCATCGACCACCTCGAGTCGAACACCGCCGCCGCGAGCATCGAGCTCACCGACGAGGAGTTCGAGGCGCTCACCGCGGCGGTCTGAGATGACCGCCAGCGGCGGCCACCGCCCGGGTGAGCAGGGCCGGACAACGGGGCCGCCCTGTTCGCCCGGCCGGTCAGGCCGCGCAGCATCAAGGTGCACGAGGCCGCCGTCGACGCGACCCGCGAGCTGCTGGCGGAGGGCGGCCTGCCCGCCGCCACGACCGACGCGATCTCGGCCCGGTCCGGCGTCAGCAAGGCCACGCTCTACAAGCACTGGCCGTCGCGCACCGCGGTCGCCGCCGAGGCGTTCGGCCGCGAGATGGCCGACGCGGTCCCCCTCCCCGACACCGGTACGACGGCCGGGGACCTCGCCGAGCAGGTCCGGCTGGTCAGCCGGTTCTACGCCAGCCCCGAGGGCACGGTCTTCTCGCAGCTGCTCGCCGCGAGCGTCACCGACGAGGGCGGCGCGGCGTACTTCCGGGCCTGGTTCCTCGCCGGCCGCCGCACGGCGATCGCCACCCTCTGGCAGCGCGGCGTCGACCGGGGCGACGTACGCGCCGACATCGACGCGGACACCGCCACCGACCTGCTGTTCGGCCCGCTCGTCTTCCGGCTGATGACCGGGCACCTCCCCCTGACCGACGAGGCGGCGGACCGGATCGCGGACGCCGCCCTGCACGGACTGCTCACCACGACCCAGGAGAACTGACATGCGCTACACCAAGCTGGGCAACACCGGGCTCGACGTCTCCGCGCCTCACGCTGGGCTGCATGAGCTGGGGCGACGCGTCCCGCGGCGGGCACCAGTGGGTGCTCGACGAGGACGCCGGCCGCGGCATCATCAAGGACGCGCTCGAGGCCGGCATCAACTTCTTCGACACCGCGAACGTCTACTCCGCGGGCAGCAGCGAGGAGATCACCGGCCGCGCGCTCAACGACTTCGCGGCACCGCGAGGACGTCGTGCTCGCCACCAAGGTGCATGGCCGGATGCGGCCCGGCCCGAACGGCGCAGGCCTGTCCCGCAAGGCGATCCTGCACGAGATCGACGCGTCGCTGCGGCGGCTCGGCACCGACTACGTCGACCTCTACCAGATCCACCGCTGGGACGACTCGACGCCGATCGAGGAGACCATGGAGGCGCTGCACGACGTGGTGAAGGCCGGCAAGGCGCGCTACATCGGCGCCTCGTCGATGTACGCCTGGCAGTTCTCCAAGGCCCAGCACGTCGCCGACCTCGGCGGCTGGACCCCGTTCGTGTCGATGCAGAACCACTACAACCTGCTCTACCGCGAGGAGGAGCGGGAGATGCTGCCGCTCTGCCAGGACCAGGGCGTCGGCGTGATCCCGTGGAGCCCGCTGGCCCGGGGCCGGCTGACCCGCGACTGGGACAGCGGCACCGCGCGCTCGGAGACCGACGAGTTCGGCGGCACGCTCTACCAGGAGCGAGGACAAGGCGATCGTCGAGACCGTCGCCTCGGTGGCGGACCGGCTGGGTGTGGCCCGTGCCCAGGTCGCCCTCGCGTGGCTGCTGCACCAGCCCGCCGTCACCGCACCGATCATCGGCGTCACGAAACCGCAGCACCTCACCGACGCGGTCGCGGCGGTGGACCTGGAGCTGTCGGAGACGGACCTCGACGAGCTCTCGGCGGGCTACACCCCGCACGCCGTCGCCGGTCACCGCTGATCCACTAACCAGCGTCGGCACGTGCCTCGCTGAGCTCGGGCTCGACGCCGTGGTGCCGGACGGCCCGGGCGAAGAGCCCGACCGTCGGCAGCAGCAGCACCGCCCCGACCGCGAGGGCGGCCCGGACGCCGTACCGGTTGCCGACCAGGCCGAGGGCCGGCCCGCCGCCCCACTCGCCGGCGCTCGACGCGATCGACGTCAGCGACAGCACGGTCGCCCGCAGCGACGAGTCGGTGATGCTGCCGTTCAGCCAGGCGTGGAACGGCGGCCCGGTGAGGTCGCGCACGACGGCCGTGGCGAGGTAGGCACCCGCGGCGACCCACCACGACCCGGCCAGCGCGAAGCCGAGCGCGCACAGCATCAGCAGCACGTGCATGCCGAGCAGCAGCCGGGCGAGCCGGCCCTGCGGCAGCCGCTCCCAGCGCTTCACCAGCGGTGCCGCGACCGCGATGGACAGCACGGTGACCACGACCGCGAGCAGGCTGAACCAGGCGACCGTGCCCAGGCCGAGCGCGCTCGGCAGACCCACGTCGACGAGCAGGTGCGCCTCCCAGAGCCGGTCGAAGCCCTCCCGCCAGGCGCCGAGCACCAGGAAGATGCCGAGGACCAGCGCCAGCACCGGCGTGCCCCGCACGACCCGGACCCCGTCCCGGGCGGTGCGCAGGCCCTGACCGAGGTGGCTGCCGACCCGCTCCGGACGGGTGAACCCGTGCTCCGGCATCGCCAGCGCGACGAGCACCGCGATCCCGGCCGCGACGACGCCGGCGACCACGACCGGGACGTTCAGGCCGACCAGGGAGAGGGGCACGGCGAGGCCCAGGCCGAGAGCCGACCGACCGCGGCCGACCTGCGCACCCCGGTTGTAGGCCCGGTTCATCGTGTCGCCGGGGTCGGTCTCGTCGGCGAGCCAGGCGTCCTCGGCGCCGCTCCGGAACGTCCAGCCGGCACCCCACAGGGCCATCCCGCCCAGCACGCCGTACACGGTCGGCACCAGCCCGACGACCAGCATCCCGAGCCCCATCACCACGCCGCCCACCACCAGCGAGAGCCGCCGGCTGTAGAGGTCGGCGACGATCCCGGTCGGCACCTCGAAGAGCGAGTACGCGACCTCGAGGGCGGTGCCCGCGAGCACCAGCTGCAGCGGGCTCATCCCCACGTCGCGGATCAGGTAGATCGGCGTCGCCACCCAGCTCAGCGCCTCGACGAACCCCCAGAGACCGGCGTACGCCATCCACATCGGGTAGGCGTCGAGGCGGCGGGTCACCGCAACAGCATGGGGACGACCGACGGGGGCGACAACCCGATTACGCTGCGGGGTCGGCGAGCAGAGCGGAGAAGCGGATGGAGCAGGACGCGTCGTGGGCCGACGCCGAGCGCGTCGCCTTCGGCCACCCGGAGGCCAAGCGGGCGCGCGACCTGCTGCGCGGCAGCGGCGCCGAGCCCGAGGTCGCGGTCGACACCGTGTGGGGTCACGAGGCGATCCTGGCCAACGGCCTGCGCCCCCAGGTCCTGCTGGTCGCCCCGGACGCCCTCCGGGACGAGCGCGCCCGGTCGGTGGCCGCGGAGGTCGCCGCCGTCTCCGCCGAGGTGCTGGTGCTGTCCGCGAAGACCATGCAGCGGCTGGCCAACCGCGACCGTCCCGACGGTCTCGTCTCGGTCGTCGAGCACCCGGTCTGGCACCCGGACACCCTGCCCCTCGACGACGGCTCCCTGCTGCTGGTCGCCGACCGCGTCGAGTCGCCCGGCAACCTCGGCACGCTGCTGCGCACGCTCGACGGCTGCGGCGGCGCCGCCCTCGTGCTCACCGACCGGCGGGCGTCGACCCGCAGCCCGAAGGCGTTCAACGCCAGCCACGGCATGAGCCTCTCGGTGCCGCAGCTCGAGTTCGCGACCGCCGGCGAGGCCGAGGCGTGGCTGCGGGGGCGCGGCGTCACGACGTACCTCGCCGAGCCCGAGGGTGCCGTCGGCTACCGCGAGCCGGCCTACGACGGACCGACCGCCTTCGTGGTCGGCAACGAGAGGTACGGCGTCTCGGAGGACTGGCGGGCGCTGGACCTGCCGCGCGTCGTGCTGCCGATGCTCGGCCGCGCCGACTCGCTGAACGTCTCGATCGCCGGCGCGGTGCTGCTCTACGAGGCCCGGGCCCGCAAGCGCCGGGACTGAACCGCCGCCACGGCGAGGGTGAGGATCCCCATCGCCGGGGCGTACTCCCAGCCACCGGACACCACCGACAGCGCACCGGACGCGTTGAAGCTGGCGTGGAGCAGGGCGACCGCGAGCAGGCTGCGGCCGGTGTCCCGGTGCACGAGGCCGATCAGGTAGCGGAAGAACGGCGCGCTGACGACGAGCAGGGTCCAACCGAGCGCGACGTCGCGCAGGCTCGTGCCCGTCAGCCCGTCGGCCTCGAACACCAGCGGCAGGTGGATCAGCGCGAACGGGACGGCGGTCAGCATCGCACCCGTGAACAGCCCCCGCTGCGCGGTGAGCCGGCTCTGCAGGAACCCCGTCCACGCCACCTCCTCCCAGACGTTGCCGAGGAGGGCGCCGAACACCAGGGTGAGGAACGCGTACTGGAAGAGCTCCGCGCCCCAACCGTTCTCGGGACCGCGCAGCGTGCCCGCAGCCGCGGCGACGGCCACCGTGAGCACGGGCATGGCGGTCAGCACGACGGCGTACCAGCCGATCCCGAAGCGCCAGCGCAGCACGCCGGCGAACAGGCGCCGGACCCCGGCGCGGCCCTCGGTGACCCGGGTGACCGTGACGGCCGCCGTGACGAGCACGAGGATCTCCACGACGAGGGCCGGGAAGAGCGGCCAGCCCTGCGCGAGGAAGGCGAGCTGGACGAGCCAGGTGAGACCGATCGCCGGGACCACGAAGGCGAGCAGCGGATGCCGGCGTACGACGGACGCGGCACCGCGCGACGGGGGCTCGGTGACGGGGTGGGGCTGCTCCTGGACGGGTTGAGGGTTCATGGCGAGGGCTCCTGGTAGGGGCCGACGGGCGTCGCCGGACCACCATCGTGCGGCCCGCGGGCGGCCCGTCATCGGAGCAAGCGGTGTACTCCCTGGGTCTGATGCCAGCACGCCCTCGCGGTCCTACCGTGGTCGCATGGCCGCGCTGCTCGAACGTCGACCGCGGGTGCCACGGATGCCGCGGGTGGAGGGTCGCGTCCTGGACGCGCTCGCCGCCGCCGCCGTCCTCGCACTCGTGGTCGTGGAGCTGTCCGGGTCGCCCCAGCCGGGCACCGAGGCGACCACCCCGGTGGCCTACCTCCTGGCGGCGGCGTTCTCGCTGCCTGTCGCGGTGCACCGCCGGTGGCCGCTGCGGGCGCTCGCCGTCACGTCGGTGGCCGTCGTCGGCTACGCGCTCGGGCACTTCACGGGGTTCCCCGGTTTCGCGGTGTTCGCGCTGGTGTTCGGGATCAGCCTGCACGGCAGCCGCCGCGACGCCCTGACGGCCTGGGTCACGTCGCTGGTCACCCTGTCGGTCGCCCTGGCACTGCAGGACGAGGCCGTCGCCGACGCGCGCCACCTGGGTGTCCACGATGCTCTTCGTCACCGTGGCCTGGTTGGCCGGCGAGAACCTGCGGGGCCGGCGGGCGAGGTGGTCGGCCCTCGAGGAGCGCGCCCGCGCGCTGGAGGTCGAGCGGGAGGAGCGGGCCCGGCAGGCGGTCACCGAGGAGCGGATGCGGATCGCCCGCGAGCTGCACGACGTGGTCGCGCACTCGATGAGCGTGGTGGCCGTCCAGGCCGGCACCGCCCACCACCTGATCGCGAGCCGTCCCGGGCTCGCGGCCGAGGCGCTCGCCGCGATCGAGGAGACGTCCCGGTCCGCTCTGGTCGAGATGCGGCGGATGCTCGGCGTGCTGAGGCAGCCGGACGAGCCCGGCGCGGCGCTGACCCCTGCCCCCGGGCTCGCGGACCTGCCGGTGCTGGTCGACCAGCTGGCGGAGGCCGGGCTCGCCGTGACCGTGCGTGAGGAGGGCGACGCCGTCGCCGTCCCGCCGGGTGTCGACCTCTCGGCCTACCGGGTGGTCCAGGAGTCGCTGACCAACGTGCTCCGGCACGGCGGCCCGACGGCTCAGGTCCTCCTCTCGCGTACGTCGGACGCGGTCACCGTCGACGTACGACGATCCCGGCCGTGCGGGTCGACCCGCCCACCCCGCCGACGGCAGCGGCCACGGGCTGATCGGGATGCGCGAACGCGTCGACGTCTTCGGTGGACGGCTGTCGGCCGGCCCCGAACCGGACGGTGGCTTCCGGGTGACCGCGACGCTGCCGCTGACGACCCAGGGGCAGCGGTGATCCGGGTCCTGGTCGTCGACGACCAGGCCCTCGTCCGCGCCGGGTTCGAGGCGCTCGTCGACTCGGCCGACGACCTTGCGGTCGTCGGCTCGGCGACCAACGGGGCCGAAGCCGTCGCCCTGGCCCGCGAGCACCTGCCGGACGTGGTGCTGATGGACATCCGGATGCCCGTCATGGACGGGCTCGAGGCGACCGCGACCATCCTCGGCGACCCGCGCACCAGCGACGTACGGGTGCTGATCCTGACCACCTTCGACCTCGACGAGTACGTCTTCGCCGCGCTCAGGTCCGGTGCCAGCGGCTTCCTGCTCAAGGACACCCGCCCCGTCGACCTCCTCGAGGGGATCCGGGTGGTGGCGGGCGGCGAGGCCCTGCTGTCCCCCGGGGTGACCCGGCAGCTGATCGAGGCCTACGTGCGCCGTCCGCCCGACCCGCTCAGGACCGGCACCGCGCCGGGAGCTGGCGGTGCTCACCGAACGCGAGCGCGAGGTGCTCGGCCTGGTCGGACAGGGACTCTCGAACACCGAGATCGGCGACCGGCTCGTGGTCAGCCCGGCCACCGTCAAGACACACATCGGCCGGTTGCTGATGAAGCTCGCCGCCCGGGACCGTGCGCAGCTCGTCGTGGCTGCCTACGAGAGCGGGTTGGTGACCGCGCGCGAGCACCGGTGAACGCCAGAGCTCCCGGCCGGTGGACCTGACCGGGAGCTCTGGGTCTGCACCTCGGGGTGGTGCGCGAGGGGGGAGTTGAACCCCCACGCCCTTTCGGGCACACGGACCTGAACCGTGCGCGTCTGCCTATTCCGCCACTCGCGCCTGAAGCCCGCCAAGACTAACCCACCCCCAGGACACGCCCCAAACCGGGCCGCGTCCGCCCGAAGGGGGCACAGAGCCGCCCGATACGATGCCTGTACGTCGGACCCGCCACCGTCGTGCGCCAGCATGCTTCTGCCATGCTCGCCGCGCGTGCCGCGGGGGTTCGGCACATGAGAGACGGGGGTAGGACAGGCACGCGGACCGGCACGAGCGAGGCGAGAGGAGGCGGGCGTGGGGATTCTGCAGAAGTTCGAGAACCGTCTCGAGCAGATGGTCTCCGGAGTGTTCGCCAAGGCCTTCCGCAGCGCCGTGCAGCCCGTCGAGGTCGCCGCGGCCCTGCAGCGCGAGGTCGACAACTCCGCGCAGATCCTCTCCCGCGACCGGCGGCTGGTGCCCAACCAGTTCCACGTCGAGCTCTCCCCGCAGGACCACGAGCGGCTCGCGCCGTACTCCTCCACGCTGGCGCAGGAGCTCACCGAGATGCTGCGCGAGCACGCCCACGAGCAGTCCTACGTCTTCACCGGCCCGGTGACGATCAGCTTCGACGAGCGCGAGGACCTCACCACCGGGCGGTTCCGGGTGCGCAGCGCCGCGCTGGCCAAGGTCACGCCCGCCTCCGAGCGCTCGGTCACCGACACCGCCGTACGCCGCGCCAACGTGATCCTCGAGGTCAACGGGATGAAGCACCCGCTCGACCCGCCCGGCATCGTCATCGGCCGCGGCACCGAGGCGGACCTGCGGATCAACGACCCGGGGGTGTCGCGCCGGCACGCCGAGATCCGGGTGCACGCCAGCGACCGCACCGGCACCGACGTCAGCGTCGTGGACCTCGGCTCCACCAACGGCATGCTCGTCAACGGCTCCAAGGTGCAGCAGGCGACCCTCGACGACGGGGGCACGATCAAGATCGGGAACACCACCATGACCGTCCGGTTCGTGCCCGAGCCGGGCGGCGACCGGTCCGGCTGGGGAGGCGACCGTGTCTGAGCTGACCCTGATGCTGATCCGGTTCGCCTACCTGGCGATCCTCTGGATCTTCGTGCTCTCCGCCATCTCGGTGATCCGGTCCGACATGTTCGGCGCCCGCATCGAGTCGACCCCGCGCGCCGACCGGAAGGCCGACCGCGCCGGCACGCAAGTCGTCGAACCGGACCAAGCCGGCCAAGCGGCCGCGCGGCGCCCCCACCCACGTGGCGATCGTCGAGGGCGCCAACGAGGGCGAGTCGGTCTCGCTCGACGAGGCACCCATCCTGATCGGCCGCGGCTCGGACGCCGCGATCCGGCTCGACGACGACTACGTCTCCACGCGGCACGCCCGGATCGCCAGCTCGGGCGACCAGTGGTTCGTCGAGGACCTCGGCTCCACCAACGGCACCTACATCGGCTCGCACCGCCTGACCCAGCCCACCACCCTCCAGCTCGGGAGCAAGGTCCGCATCGGCAAGACCACCCTCGAGCTGAGGAAGTAAGGGCCGCCGCCGCCCGTGGATCCCATGGACACCCCCGCCGACAGCAGCGACGACAGGCCTGCCGAGACCTCCCGCCTCGGCCTGCGCTTCGCCGCGCTCTCCGACGTCGGCCGGGTCCGCAAGGACAACCAGGACTCCGGCTTCGCGAGCGAGCACCTGCTCGTCATCGCCGACGGCGTCGGCGGCGCCGCCCGCGGCGACGTGGCCAGCTCGACCGCCGTCCAGGCCCTGCGCCGGCTCGACGGACCCGCACCCGAGGACATGCTCGAGGCGCTGGCCGGCGCCATCCACCGCGCCCACGACCGGATCGCGGAGCTGGTCGAGCAGGACCCCGAGCTCGACGGCACCAGCACGACCGTCACGGCGGCGCTCTTCGACGGCACCCGGGTCGGCCTCGCGCACATCGGCGACAGCCGCGGCTACCTCCTCCGCGACGGCACCCTCTCGCAGCTCACCAAGGACCACACCTTCGTGCAGAGCCTGATCGACGAGGGCCGCATCACCGAGGAGGAGTCCCGCACCCACCCGCACCGCAACCTGATCCTGCGGGCGGTCGACGGGGTGCACGAGACCGACCCCGACCTCTTCTACATCGAGCTCGCGCCCGGCGACCGGCTGCTGCTGTGCAGCGACGGGGCGTCCGGGGTGCTCGACCACGACCGGCTCGCCGACATCCTGGGCACCGGCTCGATCGACTACGCCGTGGTCGAGCTGATCCGCGCGTCGCTGGAGGCGGGCAGCTCCGACAACATCACCTGCGTCGTCGCCGACGTCGTCGACCCGACCGTCGACGGACGACGGCCCGCCGCTCGCCGCCGCCTCGACGGGGCCGATGGTCGTCGGCGCCGCGGCCGAGCAGCCGCGCCGGGCCGGTCAGGGCTCGAAGAGCTTCTTCCGCGGCCACCGCGGCGGCGACACCGGCGAGATCGACCCGGTCCCGGGCGAGCCGGGCGACGCGGCCCCCGTCGACCCCGAGGAGCTGCGCTACGCGCCGCAGGAGCCCCGGCGCCGTCGCTGGGTCGTGTCCGGCGATCGCCCTGCTCGTCCTCGCCCTGGTCGCTGCGGTGGTCGGCGTGGTCGCCTACCGCTGGAGCCAGCGGCAGTACTACGTCGCCGCACACGCCTCGAAGGTCGCGATCTACCGTGGCGTCCAGGCCACCATCCCCGGGGTGAGCCTGAACCAGGTCGCCGAGGACACCGACGTGACGATCGCGTCCCTGCCGGACTTCCCGGCCGAGCAGGTCCGCTCCGGCATCTCCGCCGACGTCCCTGGCCGACGCCCGGCAGATCGTCGCGCGGCTCGGCGACGCGGTCCGGGTCTGCCCGACCGCCGACGCCGACGCCCACGCCGAGCCCCGACGCCCGACCCGCAAGCCGGGCGCCTCCGCGAAGCCCAGCCGCGCCACCGCGACGCCGACGCCGACGCCCGACCGCCCGAGCCCGTCGCCCGACCGCTCGCGCCCCCCGACTGCGTGGAGGCCACCCCGTGAGCGCCATGCAGGCGTTGCGCGACGCCGCCTTCACGCACCGCCGCCGGCGCGGCGCCGAGCTGTTCCTGCTGCGTCATCAGCCTGGTCGTCGGCATCGGCGCCTACGCCGCGGTCGGCCTCGGCGTCGAGGACTCCGTGCCCGCCGACATCGTCGGGTACGGCGGCTGGCTCGCGGTGCTCTGCCTCGGCTGCCACGTGGTCGTCCGGCTCGTCGCGCCGTACGCCGACCCGGTCCTGCTGCCGGTCGTGGCCGCGCTCAACGGCCTCGGCCTCGCGATGATCCACCGCATCGACCTGGCCGACCTCGCCGCCAACCCGGACGCCAAGACGTTCGCCCGCGGCCAGCTGATCTGGATGACCCTCGGCGTGCTGCTGTTCGTGCTCGTGCTGGTGGTGGTCCGCGACCACCGACGGCTGCAGTCGCTCACCTACACCTCGGGCTTCGTCGCGCTCGTGCTGCTGCTGCTGCCGCTGCTGCCGGTCCTCGGCACCACCATCAACGGCGCGCGCATCTGGATCCGGCTCGGCCCGCTTCAGCTTCCAGCCCGGCGAGATCGCCAAGATGTGCTGGTGATCTTCTTCGCCGGCTACCTCGTGGTGAAGCGCGACGCGCTCGCCCTGGCCGGCCGCCGGTTCGCCGGCATCGACCTGCCCCGCGGCCGCGACCTCGGGCCGATCCTGGTGATGTGGCTGATCAGCCTCGGCGTCCTGGTCTTCCAGCGCGACCTCGGCTCCTCGCTGCTGTTCTTCGGCCTGTTCGTCGTGATGCTCTACGTCGCCACCGAGCGGCCCGGCTGGCTGGTCGTCGGCTCGGTGCTGTTCGTGGCCGGCGCCTACGTCGGCTACCTCGCCTTCGGCCACGTGCAGGCCCGCGTCGACGCCTGGCTGCACCCGTTCGACCCGGCATACGCCGACAGCTCCTACCAGATCGTGCAGGGCCTGTTCGGCATGGCGTGGGGCGGCCTCCTCGGCCGCGGCTTCGGCCAGGGCGGCCCGACGCTGATCCCGTTCTCCTACACCGACTTCATCGTCGCCTCGATCGGCGAGGAGCTCGGCCTCACCGGGCTGATGGCGATCCTGCTGCTCTACGGCCTCATCGTCGAGCGCGGCGCTGCGCACCGCGCTCGTCGTGCCGCGACGCCTTCGGCAAGCTGCTCGCGGTCGGCCTCGCCTTCGTCGTTCGCGCTGCAGGTCTTCGTCGTCGTCGGCGGCGTCACCCGGCTGATCCCGCTGACCGGCCTGACCACGCCGTTCCTGTCCTACGGCGGCTCGTCGCTGGTCGCCAACTGGGCGATCATCGCGCTGCTGCTGCGGATCAGCGACCAGGCCCGCCGCCCGCTCCCGGACCTCACCTCCCCGGACGAGGACGACGCCACCCAGGTGGTGAACCTGCGATGAACAAGCCGATCCGCACGCTGTCGATCTTCTGCATGCTGCTGTTCGCCGCGCTGCTGCTCAACAGCACCTACCTGCAGTACGTCGAGGCCGGCAGCCTCAACTCGCGCGGGCGACAACAAGCGGGTGCGCGACGCGGAGTTCTCCCGCAAGCGCGGCGCGATCGTGGCCGGCGGCGACGCCGGTCGCGCGAGAGCGGCCGAGTCGACGACCAGTACAAGTACCAGCGCGTCTACACAGCAGCCGCCGCAAGTACGCCCCGCTGACCGGCTACTTCTCCTACATCTACGGCCGCTCCGCGGTCGAGCAGAGCCAGAACGAGATCCTGTCCGGCAGCGACCCGCGGCTCTTCGTCAACCGCGTGGTCGACCTGGTCGGCAACAGCCAGCCCAAGGGCGGTCAGCGTCACGCTGACCATCGACCCCAAGGCGCAGACCGCGGCGTACGACGGGCTGCGTGCCCTCGGCAAGAACGTCGAGGGCGCCGTCGTCGCGCTCGACCCGACGACCGGCGCGATCCTCGCGATGGTGACCAACCCGTCGTACGACCCCAACCGGCTGGCCACGCACGACTTCAGCGAGGTGCAGCGAGGCCTGGGACGAGCTGAACAGCACCGAGAACCGGCCGCTGCTCAACCGGGCGATCCAGGAGATCTACCCGCCGGGCTCGACGTTCAAGCTGGTCACCGCGGCGGCCGCGCTGTCCAGCGGGCAGTACACCCCCGAGACCAAGGTCAAGGGCGGCGGCGACCCTCGACCTGCCGCAGACCTCGACCGACCTGGTCAACGAGAACGGCAGCGACTGCGGCGGCGACCCGATCACGCTGACCCAGGCGCTCGAGGTCTCCTGCAACGTGTCGTTCGGAGACATCGGCCTGCGGCTCGGCGACGACGCCCTGCGCGAGCAGGCCGAGAAGTTCGGCTTCGACCAGACGCTACCTCGACGACCTCGGCGGCCAGGTCAAGAGCCGCTTCCCGGCCGACCCCGACGAGCCGCAGACGGCGCTGTCGGCGATCGGCCAGTTCGACGTGGCCGCGACGCCGCTGCAGATGGCCATGGTGGCGGCGGGCATCGCCAACGACGGCACGGTCATGCGGCCCTACGTCGTCGACGAGCTCCAGGCGCCCGACCTGTCCCTGCTCGACAAGACCCGGCCCGAGGCGTTCCGCAGCAACGCCGTCTCGTCCTCGGTGGCCCGCGACCTGACCCAGATGATGATCGAGGTCGTCGACAACGGCACCGGCACCACCGCGCAGATCCCGGGCATCAAGGTGGCCGGCAAGACCGGCACCGCCCAGAGCTCGCCGGAGCGGCCGCCGTACGCCTGGTTCGTCTCCTTCGCGCCGGCCGACAACCCCCAGGTCGCGGTCGCGGTCCTCGTGGAGGACGCGGGCGTGGACCGCAACGCCATCTCCGGCAGCGGGCTGGCCGCCCCGATCGCCAAGCGCGTCATGGAAGCCGTGATCAACAAGTGACCGGCGACCAGCGGCTGCCGACTCGCCCCGCTACCGGCTCGACCGCCGGATCGCCACCGGCGGCATGGGCGAGGTCTGGCAGGCCACCGACACCGTGCTCGGCCGCGAGGGTGGCGAAGCCCTTCCCCCACGGCCGGCCGCGCCTGTTCGTGAGGATGGTCGTCGAGCGCTTCGGGATGCGGGCGAGCACATTCCTGAGGTCCGGATAGAGCGGGATGATCGCTTCGCGGCGCCCCCTGCTCTACCTCGCCGATTGTCTGCACGCCCATGCCTGCCGCCCCTACTGTCACCTCGGCAACACACAGCTCGATATTGTGACAATTGGGCGTGGTCCGATATTGTTAAGCTTTCTCGAGAGCGATAGGATTTCAAATCCAATCTGGAGGGAGCACTATGTTCAAAAGATCAATTTCGGCCCTGGCTGTTTTGACAGCCACGGTCGGCACGACCCTTGCCGCGGATCTGCCTATGCGGGCGCCGCCGCCGCCGCCGCCTCCGGTCTTCACCTGGACAGGCTTCTATATCGGCGTGAACGCGGGCGGTACGTTCGCGAACAACAATAACGGCAACAATTTCTCGGCCACTCCCGGTCCATGTAATCCCGCCTTTCCAGGCTGCACGGTGGTTCCGAATTACAGCGTGACCAGCGCAACGGCTCTGAATTTGCTGGGCGCGTTCAACAACAACGGAAACAACTCGAGGGGCGCCTTCATCGGAGGAGGGCAGATCGGCTTCAATTATCAGATTAGCCCGAGCTTCGTCGTCGGCGTCGAGGCGGACTTCCAAGGCGTGGCGGGAAATAACAATAATAACAACAACAATGGCTTCCTCGCTCCGATCACTGTCGTAAACCCGAACTTCCCAGGGTTTCCGCTGGTCCAGACCGGGAATATCAACAATATCAACAATCGCCAGCTGAGCTATCTCGGCACGCTTCGTGGCCGGGCGGGCTTCCTCGCGACGCCCTCATTCCTGATCTACGGCACAGGCGGTCTCGCTTATGGCGGATGGCGAAATAACAACAACAACTTCATCATCCAGGATGTGGCCGTCTGCGCAGGCGCCGGTACCGACTGCTCTGGCGTGCTTCAAGGCAATGGCTCCAACAACGGCAACAGCCGCGTCGGCTACACGCTCGGTGGCGGCATCGAATGGATGTTCCTGCCTAACTGGAGCGTCAAGTTCGAAGCCCTCTACTATGACCTGGGCCGCAACAACAACAACAATAACGCTCGGCTCCTCGCCATAACCTGTAATGGGGCGACCTGCGCCGTGCCCGGAGGCTTGTTCGCTTCCTCATTGATCACCCAGAACAGCAACCGCTCGAATGGCGTAATCGCCCGCGCTGGCTTCAACTATCACTTCCATTGGGGTGCACCGGCGCCTGTCGTCGCACGCTACTGATTGCCGCCCTAGTACCACCCGCCCGTCCAGGCTGAGGTCAGGGCGAACAAAGAACCCGGCGAGTTTCATACTTGCCGGGTTTCTTCTTTTGTTGCGCTGCTGGCGGCTGCACGACAGGAACGGGTTGTTTCGGCGGTGGCGCCGTACCGCCGCTGGCCCTCGGCACGTCGTTCGCGAACGGGATCAATGCGGCCGGGCTTAATTTAAATAACGGGAACCACAACCGAGGTGGCTTCCTCGGTGGCGGACAGATCGGCATCAACTGGCAGTTTACACGGCTTTCGTGGTTGGCGCTGAACTCGACTTTCAAGGCGTATGGACGAACCGCAACGACAACGGAAACTTTGGAATTGCCGCCGTTGGCGAGGCTGGCTTCCCCGCCTTCACGACGACAGCGATTGTCGGCCTGAACCATAGGCTTGACTATCTAGGGACCGCACGCGTGCGGGCCGGCTTCCTCGCCACACCGGCATTCCTGATCTATGCGACGGGCGGTGCGGCGTATGGCGGCGTCCACACAACCGGCTTCGCGCAGGCGACCATTAACGACGCGTCGGTCGTGTCGGGTCTACCCGCTACTGTGAACGGGAGCTCCGCCCGCGTGGGCTGGACTGGCGGCGGCGGTATCGAGTGGATGTTCCTGCCGAACTGGAGCCTCAAAGGCGAGGCTCTCTATTATGACCTCGGCCGCTTTCACACATCATTCGGTGAGGTGACATCCGTCGGCACCGTCGGCGGTGGCCTGGTGGCCTCTGCCCTCACAGTCGCAACCTTCCGCGAGCGGGGTGTAATTGCTCGCGCAGGCATCAACTACCACTTCTTCTCGGCTCCGGCGGCTCCGGTCGTCGCCCGCTACTGAACCACTTCGGTTTGTTGCCCGCAGATCTTCCTTCTCCGAGGCACGAAATGCGGTGACAAAGGCCCGGCGAGCTTCTAGTTCGCCGGGTTCTTTTTTTAGTCGTGAATAGAACGCCCCGAGATTACATGCGTCGCCCGGACCGCGCCTCGGCTCGCGCTATGTGAGTGGCCGGACGCGGGCGTGGCTGAAGACCAAGAACCCGAACTTCGAGCGGCGGTAACAAAGAGATGTGCGGTAGGGTTATCCAAAGCAGTGAACCGTTGGCTTTCGCCATCGTGGACGGAATGGATGTGCGCCGCCGCCCGGACGACCGATATTGCCGGTCGCAAGCGCAACATTCACGAGGGCGCCGTTGGTCCGGCAGTGCAGCTTCTCTGCAATACCCTGCCGAGCTCATCCGCCTCCGCCGTCCCCCTAAGCGAACTTTCCCGTTCGGGCGCAAACCCGCGCAAAGGAAAGCCCCGCCTTGATTACGGATGAGGCGAGGCTCGTCCGATACTAACAGGAGTGTGTCTTGATCAATGAGACGCTGAGCAACTTGTGGCGCCGGCTAAAGGTTGCCGGCGTTTCTCACCACTCGACCCAATTGCCACCGCGCCAGTAACCGCGACCCTCATGCTCCCGCCACCGGAAGCGTTCACCCGGCGACCAATCGTCTTCATGGATCACTACGCCGGCGCCCGCGGGGTATTCATGCCTGACGCCACTGTGCCAGCACTCGCCATCCTCATTGCAAACTACGGCGGCAGAGGAAGCAATGGAGGTCAACGCGAGTGCGCTGGCAGCCATGAAGACGCCTATGGCGAGCCTGCTGCTTTTGTTCATTCCGAAACTCCGTCATAATCCCGGTGTCGGAACGGCGAAGTGTGTGCTGGGTTCCGTATGCCCCGCCCGGTCACAGCGACACCAGGGCCTACCATCGCCCGAGAGGCTCGTCCTCTTCGTCATCCCAGGGATCCCGATCCCATAAGGCGGGCGGACTTGATTGCGGGACAAAGTACCTTCGCGGCGGCACCGATGGACTTGCGACTATGGTATCCTTCCTCGCGAGCTTGCGTTCCGGTGGTCTCGGTATCACTGCGGATGGTTTAGGCTCGTCGGGCGCTGATGCAGCCATCATGTGGCTCTTGCTGTCTCCTCGTCCTTGGCTTGCTCGATAATCCATCATCTCGTTTGCACTGTTCGATACGCGACGAAAGAATTCTGCCGGCGCTCCCTTACCGGCGATGGCCTCACCAGCCACATCACGGCGCTTGCCCATCCACGTTCCGAGCACCCGGCCTTCGCTCCAGCCGATAAACCAAGCGTCCGCGTTCCCTGTGGTCGTTCCCGTCTTGCCATAAGCCTTCCAGCGCCGCAGACGGGCACCCGTACCCGTCCCGCTTCGGACTACCTCATTCAGCACGGCGCGGGTCGGCTCAATGCATTTCTGCGGGATCACCCTGACTTGATTGGCTTCGAGGAAGTCGGCACGCACATGTCCACGTCCGTCCACCACAGCCAGTACGCCAGTTGGCGTGACTGCATACCCGCCATTTGCAACAGCAGCGTAGGCAGCCGTCATTCTGAGGACGTTAGTTGAAAATGATCCGAGTACGAAACCGGGATCAGGATTTAATCCTGGGTCAATCCCGAGGCTGCGGCTGACGTCGGCTACCTTGCGGGGTCCAATCTCCTGCGTCAGCCGGACAGCGGCAGCGTTTCGCGAAGACGCGAATGCCTCAATGAGCGTGGTATCTCCCTTATATCCGAGTAGGCCGTTTGATGGCCATTCGCCAACGAGTGGAATATCGACGACCTTAGTTTGAGGCTTCTTGCCGGCCTCGCAAGCGGCAATAAGGAGTGGCAACTTCGCGGTCGAGCCCGGCTGCACCTTCCCCTTGACAGCGTTATTGAATTGCCGCTGTGACCAATCCACTCCGCCGATCATCGCGCGAACGCGACCATCACCTGTCATCATGACGGCACCCGCCTCATACTCGGGCGGAAGAGTACCTTTGGCGACAAGCGACTGGAGGTTTTTCTCCGCAATGCGCTGGAGCCGGGGCTCCAGCGTTACAAAGAACCGGATCGTTTCACCCTGCTTTACGAACTGTGGTGCCCAAGTCTGCACCACCCACTCCGTGAACGGCTGGGTCTGGATGTCAAAGTCCGGAAGCTGCCCCGGACGGATGCCGATCTGCTCAGCCCGAACCTGCTGCGCCTTCGTGATTCGCCCCTGCTGAGCCATCAGTTTGAGAACCAGTCGGGCTCGCTCATCCGCGCGTTGCTTTGTCGCCTCTTTAAGGGGGTTGAAGCGAGCGGGGGCTTGCACCATTCCAGCCAGCAGAGCGGCCTCATAAAGGTTGAGATCCTTTGGTTCCTTATGGAAGTAGTGCCGACTGGCGCGATAGAGGCCAACAATCTCTCTTCCGCCGAACTCAATCTGGTTGAGGTAGGCGGCGAGCAGTTCCTGCTTCCCGACTGCACCATCGAAAGTGCGGGCGTGCCAAATTTCCGATCCCTTGCGCTCCAATTTACTGAGCGTGTCACGCCCTTGCAGATCATGAAACACAAGGTTCTTGAGGAGTTGCATCGGAATGGTGCTGCCGCCACGGCTAAGCCCACTACGCACAATGGATGCCAATGCGATCAGATCCACCCCGCCGTGGTCCATGAAACGCCTGTCTTCCACAGCGATGATGGCTTTCTTCATCGCTTCCGGGATCTCGTTCGGCTTGAGCACCAGCGGACAGCGGCAATACGAATCCCAACCCGACGCCGTCCGGGTCACCATCACCTGCGGTGAGGCCACAAGGGTGCGAAGCTGGTCCGGCTTAAGGTCCCAGAAAGATTGGCTCTCAGCTGCACCGACGCCGAAAGCGGCGAGGCTAGTGGCCAGGAGCAGGGCGGTAGCCAGTACGTGCTTCATGAACATCAAGAGCCGGGCGCGCGAGTGGTATTGAGATCATTCTGACCGGAGGGTGAACGAAGCACAGCTTTGGAAGTGCTTTCGGCGAGACGAGTGCATCGTGGCGAGGGAGCGTTGCCTCAGCGCCTAGGTCGCACGTCGAAGCACCTGCAAAAAATGCTGGTCGCCCAAGCGGAAAGGGCGGTGAGCGCACTTGCGACGCATACCCGATTGCGCTCAGGCAAGCTTTCATCGTTCTTCGGCGAAGACCTTCCTTTTTCTCGGCGCGCACTCAAGTCTGTAAATAGCACAAAGCAGAGATCACTACCGCCTCCACCTGTTCAACGCCGTCCAGCCCGCCCAGAGCAAGCCCGTGATTGCCGCCGAGCGCGCGAGCGTCAGAGCGATAGGGAGGTGTGCGGGCACCATCATCGGCTTTCTCCTGAGATCTGATGCACGATGTGGCAAGTGACGTCCACGCCGCGCACATGCGCCGGAAATGCGGCATCGCTCGTCACCGAGCCAGGTGGCAAATGGCGGAAGCGCACGACTTTGACCGCGATGGCTTTCCCGGCATCGTTTAGAAGCCGACAACTTACCGCGAGCGAGCTGATTTCGTGATCGCTTTCGTTCACGATCTCGAATGTTGCGCTTTGTGCCGGTGCGTCAGGGTGGGCGAGAAGGTGGACCTCGACCAACTCGGCGCCCTGCGCATGAGCGGGGACATGGCTCAGGCAGAGAGCGGTCGCGATCAAGAGAACTCGCGTGAGCGGCAGCGCCATGGGAATCATCCTTCGGCGACCACGTTCTTGGCGGCCTCTGCCCATTTTCGCAAATAGGCCCTCGCCGGCCGGTCCTGGCATATAGCGTAGTGCGATGGCCAGCGCATTGCGGGCACTCAGGCCGCACCTAACGGGTGATATCGCTGTCGACGTGGCGGAACCAGCTCGACAATCGCGACACGCCGATCAGCGAGCGCATGTTCTGGGTCTGAAGAAGTGGTCGCACGCGCAGTTGCCTGCAAAAAAGGCTTCTCCGCCGCTGTAAAGAGGAGCGGCGAGAGGGATAAAGGCGTGCGCGGTATATGAACCCGCGCGGACACCCTTTCAAACGCACGAGCGGCAGATGGCGGGGGCCCAGATCTCGAAATGGTCGGGAGAGCTGCGGAGCGGGCGCATACCCTTACTCCGAACCCTGCCGATCCCGAACCCAATTAGATTCGCCGGGCGTGCCGAGCGTCCCCTCCTCATGAAAGTACCTGCTGGACCCCGTGATAAGCTTTGCGAGCGCGTCGATAGCAGCCGTTACTATCTGGCACCCGTGGTAGACCGGCCCGGCGACCTTCACCTGCGTCTGAGCTGAGATGACGGCCTGCCGGACGCTCCCAAGAGCGTCGAGGAGGCGGCTGGCCGCCACGGCCTCAAGGCGGTCCGGCTTCTTGCGGTGGGAGGTCATGCACGGCTTCCGGACGACTACGTTCCCTTTCTGTTCCAGCCCGCTTAAAGAATCAAGAGTTGACAGGCCGAGTGCGGAGCGATTTGCAATCTGAGCCGCGGCCGTTTAAATGGCCGGTTAGTATGCTCTGGCGCGTTTCCCGCCCGCTCCGATCACGTTCCAAGCCCGACGGCTTTATCCTGCCGTGTCAGCCGGCGCTGGCGGACAGGCCGCCGTCCGGGCCGGGCTGGCTGCACGGTGGAAGGTCGTGCCGCTCCGGCGCAGCGAGCATCGCGCGCCGTCGCGGTCGGGAGAGATAACGGCGCCAGCGGCCGAGAGTTGCGCGGCTCAACCGGAGAATGCCGGTAGGGGGTCAGCGTGACCCCAGGAACTCCCGGACCGTCGCCAGCAGCAGGTCCGGCAGCACCTCGAACGCGTAGGAGGTGTGCAGGCGCTCCAGCGGCGTGTGGTAGTCGCGGCCCCAGGGGCCGATGTTGACCGCCGGCACGCCGAGCGCAGGCGCACCCGTCGGCCAGTCGATGCCGCAGCCCCAGGCCGGCGTGTTCGCCGCGATCGCCGCCACGCCCGAGGTGTCGACTTGGCCGAGGAAGCTCAGATCGGAGATGGCCGGGAAGTGCCCGCGGCAGCCGATCGTGGTGCCGTGCGTCGCGGCGGTTTCGGCCGCAGCCCGGCGCACGGCCCGCTCCAGACGGTCGCCGGCGGCACCGGCGAGGCTGGCCGGCAGGTAGGGCATCGAGCCGAAGCCGAGCACGACGACCGGGCCGCGACGCCCGCTTTGGCGCCACAGCGCCTCGGTCAGCCGGCGGCAGCGCTCGGGCAGGTCGAGCGCCTGCGGCAGCTCGGGCGCTGTCCAGCCGCCGACCCCGGCGGCCAGCTCGGCGAAGGTCAGCACCGGTACCTCCTCGGGCAAGGCGACCCCGCCACGCGAGCGCAACCGTGCCAGGATATCGGCCATTGCCCGCCGCGCCAAATGCACCATCGCATCCAGCACGGATCTCCGGGCTGCGGCCCAGCGTCATGACGTTCCAGTACACCCAGACCCGCTCCGGCATGGTCACGTCGTAGCCTGGCCGGTGGTCGGCGAGGCCCAACAGCGTCGGTGGTGCCGCCACCTCGTCGCCGGCGCGGTCGACGAGCTCCGGCGCCCACTCGACGGCGCTCGCCAGCGCCCCGGCGAGCGCCCCGCGTTGATCCCTTCCGCGTTCGGCCGCGTGCGCGGGGCGCCCGACCACGAGCGCGGTGGGCAGGAGCTTGCCGACCGTGCCGAGCGCCACCGGCCGCCTTCGGCGCCGTCGCCATTGTCCAGGATCGCATCCAGGTTGATCGCGGCGTCGAGCTCGAGACCCGTGCGCTCCAGCTCGGCCGGCAGCGCCTGCACGACAGCCCGCGCCCCGGCCGAATTGCCCTCCTCGTCCGGCACGGCCACGAACAGCAGGTTGCCGCGCCGGTCACTGTCGACGGCGCAGGCGCCGATGGCGGCGAGTTCCGCCGCGAGGCCGGCCTTCATGTCCAGCAGCCCGCGTCCTGGCAGGAACTCGCCCGAGCGCAGATCCGCCAGGGCGAGCGCCGCGGCGGGCTCGGCCGGCTGCGCCGCGAGGTGCTCGAGCAGCGCGGCCCGGAGCTGGTAGGGCCGGAACGCGAAGCGGGGCCAGATCGCCGTAGTCCTCGACGTGGACGGTGTCGAAATGCCCGGTGAGCAGGACCGTCCTGGCGCCCTCACCCGGCGCCAGCGCCGCCACGGCCGCCCGCCCCAAAGGATCGCCGGGACCGGGATGGTCCAGACCCTGGTGAAACCTGGCGTGTCGGCCAGCCGGCCCGCGAGCCAGCCCGCGAACGACCCCTCGTCGGGCGTGCCGTTGACGCTGGCCCGGGCCGTCAGCTCCAGGGCCCAGCGCGCCGCTTCCTCGCTCGCCATCACGCCTCCCGGCAGGATTGAGGCTGGGTGTAGCGCCGGGCGCCAGGACCGGCCAGGGTCCGGACGTCAGTCGCGCTGGCTCAGCCAGACGCTGCCCAGCACGATCACGAAGCCGGCGAGCTGGATCGGCGGTCAGATCCTGGCCGAGCAGGGCCCAGCCCAGGGCCACGGCGCAGACGGGGCTGAGCAGGACCAGAGGCGCCACCGTGGAAGGGGTCAGGCGCGACAGCCCGCGGAACCAGAGCAGATAGGTCAGCGCCCCGCCGACCAGCCCGAGATAGAGGATAGCCGAACAGGTTCGCGCGCGGTCGGCTCCGGCGGGACGCGGTCGACCAGTAGCGTCACGGGCAGCAGCAGCAGCCCGCCCGCGGTGAGTTGCCAGGCGGTGAAGGTCAGAGGCGGCACCGGCGGCTGCCAGAGCCGGCTGAGCACCGTGCCGGCGGCCATGGAGGCCGCCCCCCCCAGCCCGGCCGCGATGCCGATCGGATCGAGCGCCGCCTCGCGGCCGGCAGCACCAGCAGCGCCACGCCGGCCAGTCCGGCGAGCCCGCGACGATCGACAGGCGGCGGATCGGCGTGCCCATGAACAGGCGCTCGAGCGCCACGACGATCAAGGGCTGGATGGCACCCACCGTGGCCGCGACGCCGCCGGGCAGGCGATAGGCGCTGACGAACAGCAGCGCCCAGAAGATCGAGAAGTTCAGGCGCACCCAGGATCGCCACCCGCAGCCACCAGATGCCGAACGGAAGCCGCCGCACCAACAGGAGGAGCAGGCAGCCGGCCGGCAGCGCCCGCAGCAGCGAGACGGTGAGCGGATGCTCGCGCCGGGAGGAACTGCGTGGTCACGAGATAGACGCTGCCCCAGATCGCCGGGGCGATCGCCGTCAGCGCCAAGTCCAAGTCGCGGGTGAGCGGTGCTGCCATCCTGTCGTCCTCGCGGGGCCAAGTCACCGCTGCCCCGGGCCTGGATCCTTGGCCCTGTTTAGGGTCGGGCGCGGCAGCGCGCCAGGGCGGCAGCAGGACCGTCCGATGTCATGCAACGGCCCGCTTCACGGCGTCAGCAACCACGCCAGTGCTCGCTCGAGCAGGTCGCTGCGTGAGAGGGCGATGTCCAAGGTCATCGCCGCCTCGTCACCCTGAGGCGGCTCCAGCGTGGCTAGCTGGCTGTCGAGCAGACTGGGCGGCATGAAGTGACCCGGCCGCACCGCCATCCGGCTGGCGAGCAGCTCGCGACTGCCGGTCAGATGGACGAAGCGGATCGACATGCCCGCCGCCCGGATCAGCCGGTTGCGGTAGGCTCGCGTCAGGGCCGAGCAGGCACCAACTCCTCGCCCCCGTTCGCGCACGGCCGCCCCGAGCGCCGCGCCGACGCTGTCGAGCCAGGGCCAGCGGTCCGCGTCCGTGAGCGGGATTCCGTGCGCCATCTTCGCGATGTTGGTCGCCGGATGGAACGTGTCGCCCTCGAGGAACGGGCAGTCGAGCCGCGCCGCGAGGTCGCGGCCCAAGGTCGACTTGCCGCAGCCGCTGACGCCCATCACCAGGACGGCGCCCGTCACCGCGGGAGGATTACCGCTCGGGGATATGCTCGGCTCGTTGGCCATTCGAGATCTCCCTGTTCGTCGTACCACCGGCGGGGCGATCGGGCCGCCCCGCCGGTGAGCGCTCGACCCGCTAGTTGCGGGCGTCGACGGCGTCGCGCGGATCGTCGAGGTCCCGCCCCCGCGTCTCCGGTATCAGGAACGTCGTGATGACGGTCAGGAGGGTGAGGAGTGCCACGTAGCCGGCGATCGGCAGCCAGGCGAGGACGCCGGCTTCCTTGGCGCCTCCATGCGCGGCGATGGTCCAGGCGATGATCGAGGCGCCGAGCAGGGGTGCGATACCGCCCGCGATCACGGCCGACACTTCGCGGGCGACCGAGACGCCGATGTAGCGGTGCCGCGCGCCGAACAGCTCGGGCATCAGGGCGCCCTGGGTCCCGAACATCCCCCACACGCCGACGCCCAGCGCCACCGAGATCGCCGCGATCGAGGCCGGCACGTTGCCCTGGCTCAGGATCCACCAGACCGGGAAGGCCAGCAGCAGCTGGAGGATGGCGAAGCCGCGGTAGACGGCGACGCGCCCGTGGCGGTCCGAGAGCCGGCCGGCCAGGGGCACGGTGACAGCACCGAGCGCGGCCGCGCACACCAAGCTCAAGGCACCGATCGGCCCTGTCAGGCCGACCACGCCCACCATGTAGCTGACGGCCAGCGCCTGGTAGATCGAGGAGCCGCCGTTCTCGCCCAGCCGCAAGCCGATGCCGAGCAGCACGCTGCGCTTGGAGTTGGCGAGGAGGTTGGCGAGCGGGCGCTCCTCGACCTGATGGCGCGCCTCGAGCTTGGCGAACTCGGGCGATTCCTTGAGCTTGAGCCGGATCCAGACAGCGACCCCGATGATCGCCACGCTGGAAAGGAACGGCAGCCGCCAGACCCCGCTCTCGACGATGTCGTCGCCATGCATGAGGAGCAGGAAATAGACCAGGGCGGCGCCCACGGTGCCGAGCTGGATCCCCAGGAACGGGAGGGCGGCGAAGAACCCGCGCCGCTCGCGGGGTGCGTATTCCGTCATCAGGACCGCCGCCCCGGCCTGCTCGGCGCCCGCGCCCAGTCCTTGCAGCACGCGCAGGGCGATCAGCATCGTCGGCGCCCAGAAGCCGACCGAGTCGTAGGTCGGCAACACGCCGATCAGCGTGCTGGCCGCACCCATCAGGAGGATGGTCGCGAGCAGGACGAACTTGCGGCCGATCCGGTCGCCCAGGATGCCGAAGATGATCCCGCCGAGCGGCCGCACGGCGAAGCCGACGAAATAGGTCCCGAAGCTCGCGATCAGGGCCACGCCCGGCTCCTGGGAGGGGAAGAACAGCGGCCCGAAGATCAGGGCCGAAGCCAGGCTGTAGAGGGCGAAGTCGTAGTATTCGAGGGCGCTCCCGAGGGAGCTCGCCCAGGCGGCCCGGCGCAGGTCGGCCGGGGTGATGGCCGCGGGCACCGGGTCGTCCGGCCACATAGTGAAGGACGAGGGTAAAGCTTGGCGATGTGCGCTCATGAGAGGATCCTCCCTGACGAGGGCTCGGGGTGGCAACGAGGTCAGACGACGGGTGTTACCGGCGGTTGGCCGGCGAAGTGCGCGGCCAGATTGGCCAGCACCAGCTCGCCCATGGCGATTCGGGTCTCGACGGTGGCGCTGGCCCGGTGCGGTTGCAGGACCACCTGGTCCAGGGACCTCAGCGCCTCGGGCACGTTCGGCTCGTCGACGAACACGTCGAGCCCGGCGCCGCCCAGGCGTCCCTCCAGCAGCGCGGCGACCAGGGCCGCCTCGTCGACGATGCTCCCGCGGGCGACGTTCACGAGGATGCCGCGGGGACCCAGCGCATCGAGCACGGCCGAGTCGACCATGCCGCGCGACTGCGGTCCGCCGGCCGCGGCCACGACCAGGAACTCGACACCGGCCGCCAAGGCCGTCAGATCCGCCTCGTAGCGGTAGGCGAGGTCGTCGAACGCGCGCAGATCGTGGTAGGCGATCTGGAAGTCGAACGCCTGCGCCCGGCGGGCGACTGCCCGGCCGACACGACCCATGCCGAGGATGCCCAGCTGCTTGCCGCTGACCTTCTGCGCCAAGGGCAGGGTTTCGCGGCGGCGCCAAGCCCCGTTCCGCACGAAGCGGTCGCCGACGCAGATCCGGCGCGCCGTGGCGAGCAGGAGCCCGAGCGCCAGGTCGGCCACGTCGTCGGTCAGGACGTCGGGCGTGGTGGTCACGCGCACGCCCCGGTCCCGGGCCTGCTGGAGATCGACCGCGTCGGTGCCGATCCCGTTGATGGCGATCAGCTCCAGGGCCGGCAATGCGTCGACCAGCTCGCGCCGCACGCCGGTAGCACCGCCGGTGACGATGGCGCGGACGCTGGGCGCGACCCTCACCACGAACGCGTCACGATCTTCGGCGTAGTAAAGCCGATGCACCCGATAGGCCGCGTCGAGCGACGACTCGATCGGCGGCATCATGGGCTCGATCAAGAAGATCTCCGGCTGCATGCTCGTCTCCATGGACTGGGGTCAAGAAAGGGGCGTCACCGCGTGGCCCGGTCCCACTGCCCGCGAAGGGGGTTCACGTCAGCGCGATGGCGACCTGGCCCAGGCCGCCGAACCGCGCCTCGACCCGGGTGCCCGGTCGGGCGAAAATCGTGCCGGTGCACGAGCCGGTGGTGATCACCTGCCCGCCGCGCAGCCCGCCCAGTCGCGGCTGCCCCAATTGGTGAGCCAGACCAGCAGGCGGACCGGATCGCCGGCCGAGTTGCCGCCTGCCGCCTCGGCGCACACGGTGCCGTCGATGGTGAGGCGAGCGACGGCAGCCGACGGGTCGATGACCGCCGGCAGGGACCGTCCGGGCCCGGTCGCGAGCGCACCGTGGTTCTGCTGGTCGGCGCGCTGGCTCAGCGGGTCCATGGCGCCGAGGTCGGCGTAGCGGCTGTCGATGATCTCGATCGCGGGATGCATGGTCGCCATCGCCGCCATGACCTCGGCCCGCGCGTAGGGCCGGTTCCGCGGCGGCAGGTCGTGCGCGACCACGTAGGCGATCTCGGCTTCGACGCCGATCACGTTGAACCCGGACCCTTCCAGCCTTTGGCCATCGGCGAACAGGGTCGGGGCGTGGAGCGGCGCATAAAACGGCTCGGCGTCCGGCGTCGGCGCCCCGACCTTCCAGCCGGCAATAGGTCCGAGCTGCCGGGCCACCAGCGCCTAGATCGCGTAGGCCTCGCGCTCGTCGTCCGGGGCGGTTCCGGCGGGCAAAGCCGTCAGCGGCCGAAGCATGACGCGTGCATCCAGCAACGCGGCGGCGGCGCGCTCGGCCGCGCTGTGGCGGCATGGCGCCACGGGACGGAACAGCTCGACGGTCATATGGTCCTCCCTGATCCGCGTAGCCCCGCCTGGGCGGAGCAATGCAGCTTATGAGCAGATTAAATCATGTTACCGGTAACATTGCAACGGGAAGATTTTGCCATGCTTATGCACGGGCACTTGTAGCCTCTACGTACATCGCTAGAATGATATCGGTATCTCTGTGTGGGGATGATCTCGTGATGAGCGGCAGCCTCCGATGAAGGTGCGAAACCGGGAGGAGCAGGCGGGGCAAGCGACCATGGCGGACGTGGCCCGCCTCGCCGGCGTGTCGAAGATGACCGTGTCCCGCCTGCTCGCCAACCCGGCCGCCGTCGCGGGCGACACCGGCGAGCGCATCCGTGCCGCCATCGAGCGGCTGGGCTACGTCCCCGACCGCGTCGCGGGCGGCCTGTCTTCGCGGCGTACCGGTTCCGTGGCGCTGGTCCTGCCGACGCTGACCAACACGAACTTCGCCGACACCGCCCACGGCCTCACCGACGCGCTGCGGCCGGCGGGCTACCAGCTGATCGTCGGCTACACGATGTACGACGTGGCCGAGGAGGAGCGGGTCGTGCGCGCCCTCCTGGCACGCCGGCCCGAGGCGCTGGTGCTGACCGAGACTATCCATGCCAGGGGCACCACCCAGCTTCTCCTCGGCGCCGGCATCCCGGTGGTCGAGATCTGGGAACGGCCCGACCGGCCGGTCGATCGTGCCGTGGGATTCTCCAATTTTGAGGCCGGGCGGGCGGCGGCGCGCCACCTGATCGGGCACGGGCACCGGGCCATCGCCGCGATCGGCCCGAGCGGTACGGGACCCGTCGTCGACCATCGCGCGATGCGCCGGCTCGACGGGTTCGCGGCGATGCTGCGCGAGGCGGGCCTCGGCGACGAACTGGTGCTGCGGGAGGGCGACACGCCGTTCTCGTTCTCGGAGGGAGCGGCCGCGTTCGGCAGACTCGTCATGGGCGGGCTATGCCGGGTGACCGCGCTGTTCGCGGCGTCGGATCTGAGCGCCGTGGGCGCGCTGACCGAATGCCAGCGGCGGCGGATCGCCGTGCCGGAGGAGCTGTCCGTGATGGGCTTCGGCGATTTCGAGATCGGCCGCGTCAGCGTGCCGAGCCTGACCACCGTCCGCGTCGACGCCTACGCCATCGGCCGCGAGGCCGGGCGCTTGATCCTGGCGACCCTCTCGCCCGCCCTGGGCCAGAGCCGCGGCGCCGGGAGCACGACCCAGGACCTGGGCTTCGAGATCGATCCAGCGGCAGTCGACGCGGCCATGGCCCGCCCCGGGGTAGCCGACCCCGGGAGCCGACCCGGGTGGTCCCGCGCTGGTCCGAAGCCGGCTCCCAGTGTAGGAGGGCTTGAGGCAGGGAGAGCGGCCGTGTCGAGGCGAAGGTCATGAGCAACGTCGCCGTCGTCGGCGCCCAGTGGGGCGACGAGGGCAAGGGCAAGATCGTCGACTGGCTCTGCGAGCGCGCCGACGTCGTGGTCCGCTTCCAGGGCGGCCACAATGCCGGCCACACGCTGGTCATCGACGGCACCACCTACAAGCTGTCGCTGCTGCCCTCGGGCGTGGTGCGCCAGGGCAAGCTCTCGCTGATCGGCAACGGCGTCGTGGTCGACCCCTGGGCGCTGCTCGAGGAGATCGAGCGCCTGCGCGCGCAGGGCGTCGCGATCGGCACCGAGACGCCTGCGCATCGCCGAGAACGCGGCCCTGATCCTGCCGCTGCACGGCGAGCTCGACCGCGCGCGCGAGCGCGCCCGCGAGGGCAGCAACCAGGGCACCGGCAAGATCGGCACCACCGGCCGCGGCATCGGCCCGGCCTACGAGGACAAGGCGGCGCGCCGCGCGATCCGCATCTGCGACCTCGCCGACCCCGACGCCCTGCCGGCCAAGATCCACGAGCTGCTGATCCACCACAACGCGCTGCGCCGCGGCTTCGGCATCGAGGAGGTCGACGGCGGCGCGCTGCTGGCCCAGCTCACCGCCCTGGCGCCCAAGCTGCTGCCCTTCGCCGAGCCGGTCTGGCTGCGGCTGGCCGAGCTGAAGCGCGCCGGCCGCCGCATCCTGTTCGAGGGCGCCCAGGGCACCATGCTCGACGTCGACCACGGCACCTACCCGTTCGTCACCTCCTCCAACACGCGTGGCGGCGGCCGCGGCCTCGGGCTCGGGCACCGGCCCGGACAGCGTCGGCTTCGTGCTCGGCATCTGCAAGGCCTACACCACCCGCGTCGGCTCGGGCCCCTTCCCCACCGAGCTGTTCGACGAGATCGGCAAGCGGCCTGGGCGAGCGCGGCCACGAGTTCGGCACCGTCACCGGCCGCCCGCGCCGCTGCGGCTGGTTCGACGCCGTCCTGGTCCGCCAGGCGGTCAAGCTCGGCGGCATCAAGGGCCTGGCGCTGACCAAGCTCGACGTGCTCGACGGCATGGCCGACGCTCAAGGTCTGCACCGCCTACACGCTGGGCGGCCAGCTCCTGCACCACCTGCCCGCCGGCATGGGCGCCCAGGCGGCGGCCAAGCCGGTCTACGAGGAGCTGGAGGGCTGGGAGGAGACCACCCGCGGCGCCCGCAGCTTCGCCCAGCTCCCGGCCAACGCGGTCAAGTACGTCAAGCGCCTGGAGGAGCTGGTCGAGTGCCCGGTGGCGCTGCTCTCGACCAGCCCCGACCGCGACGACACGATCCTGGTCAGGGACCCGTTCGTGGATTGACCGCCCCCACCCAACGCAAAGGTGACAGCCACGTAACCCTCGATTACGGTCCTGGCCAACAGGCCACGAGCCGTGATGCTGAGGGAGCGCCCGGGAATGGCAAAGGTAACAGCCGGACCGCGTCCGGCCATCGGCTTGATCGCGGCCTGCCTGGCCTTCGCGGCTTGGCTCGGCCTCTACCACTCCGGCCGAGGCGCATGGCTGCGCCGGCACGGTCGCGGCGCCCGCGGGCAAGCTGTGCGGCCTCGCCCTGCCGGCCCCGCAGGGCACCTGGCGCCCGGTCTACAGCTATCGCGGCATCCCTTACGCCCAACCGCCGGTGGGCGACCTGCGCTGGGCGGCGCCGCAGCCCCTGCCGCGCTGGACCGGCACGCTCGCAGGCCACCTCGTTCGGCGCCGTCTGCCCGCAGGAGGGTGCCACCCAGCCCGAGTCCGAGGACTGCCTGTTCCTCAACGTCTGGACGCCGCAGTGCCGCGGTCGCGCGCGGCAAGCGCCTGCCGGTCATGGTGTTCATCCATGGCGGGGCCTTCGTCTACGGCTCCGGCTCCATCCGCTCTACGACGGCACCTGGCTCGCCGCCTCGGGCGAGGTGGTCGTGGTCACCCTCAACTACCGCCTGGGCTCCCTGGGCTTCCTGGCCGTGCCGGAGCTGAGCCTCACCGGCAATTACGGCATCCTGGACCAGCGCAAGGCGCTGCGCTGGGTGCAGGACAACATCGCGGCCTTCGGCGGCGACCCGCGCAAGGTCACGATCTTCGGCGAGAGCGCCGGCGCGATGTCGGTCGGCCTGCACCTGTTCTCCATCCCGCAGGGCCGCGACCGGTTCCGCGCGGCGATCATGGAGAGCAACCCCCTGGCCCGTGCCCTACCCCAGCCTGCTGTCCCAGGTCGAGGCGAAGTGGCAGGCAGCTTCCGCAGCGCGCTCTGCTTCGAGGCCAACCTGCCCGCGAACTGCACCTTCGACCTCGCCGCACTGCGCGGCCTGTCGCTCGCCCTGATCGAGAACGCCGACGGCGACTACAATTCGCTGACCGACGTCCTGGGCCGCCTCCAGGTGCCCACGGCGATCGCCAACATCCTGCCCTGGACCCCGATCATCGACGGGCAGATCTTCGTCCGGCAAGACCCTGATCCAGAACCAGCCCTACCAGGGCTTCTACGACGGGCCCAAGGGCAAGGCCGATGCCCAAGCCCTACCTGATCGGGGTCAACCGGGACGAGGGTGCCCTCTTCGCCGACCTGGTGAACCAGGACGCCGGCGGCATCAGCCCGACCGAGTACCAGATCCTGCTCAACGTCGTCTTCGGCACCACCGACCGCCACGCAGATCACGGGCTTCACCGCGAGCGGCAACCGGCCCTACAACGCGGCCGACCAGGGCACGCTGCCGCCCTGGTTCGCGAACTCCGCCCCGGCCGCCGCCGCCAGCAAGGCGCTCGACGACTTCGCCTTCCGCTGCGGCAGCTTCCTCGCCACCGACCAAGTGGTCGCCGCTTCCGGTGCGAAGCCGGTCCACGCCTACCTCTTCGCCCAGGCGCCGATCTTCTCTTCGGACGGCTCGACCGCCTGCGCCCCCTTCCCCAGCCAGCCGGGCCTGCAGAACGCCTGCCACAGCTTCGAGCTGCCCTACGTCTTCAACACGCTGGCCGCCACCAACGCCGCCTCCATCCCGCCCGCCAACGCGGCGCTGGCCCGGCGCATGGGCCGCCATTGGACCAACTTCGCCCGCGACCTCGATCCCGGCCGCGGCTGGGACCCCTACCGCGCCACCGCCCTGCCGGGCGGCAACAACGATCGAGGTCCTGAGCACCGGCAAGCCCGCCACCGGCGCGCTCCCCGTCGCCGGCCGACCCGATCGGCGCCGCGAACTGCAGCGCGCTGTGGGCCGCCCTGCCGCCCTTCGCCGGGAGCTTCCCGACGAACTGAGCAGCGGCGCGCGGGTGCGCGATCGTGGGTGGAGAGCTGGTGTCGAATTCCGCGGCTGCTCGCTCGTCGTGACGCAGGGGACGCCTCACCGGCCCCCTGGTCCGGACGACAGCAGCGGAGCGACCATGCCCCAGGTCATCGCCTATCTCGCCTTCGACGGCACCTGCGCCGACGCCATGCGCTTCTACGAGCAGGCCCTGGACGGCCGGCTCGAGGTCCTGCTCAGCGGCGCCGACTCGCCCATGGCGGACCACATCCCCAAGGAGTCCGCGCACCGGATCATGCACGCGCGGCTGGCCCTGCCGGACGGCGGGATGCTGTACGCCGGCGACGCCCCGCAGCAGCCGCCCTACGAGGGCATCAAGGGCGTCGCGATCACCCTCAACTACGGCGGCGCGGCGCAGGCCGAGGCCGCGTTCGCGGCGCTGGCCGAAGGCGGCCGGGTCACCATGCCGATGCAGGAAGCCTTCTGGGCCAGGCGCTGGGGCATGCTGGTGGACCGGTTCGGCACACCTTGGATCGTCAACGGCGAGCTTCTGCCGCTCTGAGCGGCCGGCGACCAAGCGCCGGGCACGGGGCCCGGCCTATGACAGGGAGGCCCGCATGGCAGGCCAAGTGCTCCTGCTGATCGGCACGCGCAAAGGTGCCTTCATCCTGGACAGCGACGCCGCGCGCCGGTCCTGGCGGGTCCGGGGCCCGTTCTGCGACGACTGGCCGATCAACCACGTCGCGGCCGACCCGGCCACCGGCACCATCCATGCCGGCGGCGGCAACGCCTGGTCCGGCGTCGGCGTCTGGAGCTCGGCCGACCTGGCCGGAGCTGGACGCACCCGGCCGGGTCTCGGCCTACGGCGAGGGCGCCGAGCCGGTCCGCTCGGTCTGGAGCCTGGCTCCCTCCAGGGACAGCCTCTACGCCGGCGTCGAGCCCGCGGCGCTGTTCCGCAGCGAGGACGGCGGCGCAGCTGGCAGCATGTGGCGGGCCTGCAGCGAGCACCCGTCGCGCCCGTACTGGCAGCCCGGCGGCGCCGGGCTGATCCTGCACGCGATCCTGCCGCACCCCGCCGACCCGGCGCAGATCTGGGTCGCGATCTCGGCCGCCGGCGTGTTCCACACCGGCGACGGCGGGACCACCTGGGAGGCCCGCAACCGCGGCACGCGCGCCGACTTCATGCCCGAGGACCAGCGCTACCCCGAGACCGGCCAGTGCGTGCACAGCCTCGCCATGGCGACCGGCATGCCCGACCGGCTCTACCAGCAGAACCATTGCGGCATGTACCGCAGCGACGACGGCGGCCGGCTCTGGCACAGCATCGAGGCGGGGCTGCCGTCCGACTTCGGCTTTCCGACCGCTACCCACCCGCGCGACCCCGACACGGTCTACCTCCTGCCGCTGAACGGCGCCGAGGCCGGCCGCTACGTCCCCGACGGCAAGGCCGCCGTCTGGCGCAGCCGCGACGCGGGCCACAGCTGGCAGGCGCTGCGCGACGGCCTGCCGCAGGAGAACGCCTTCTTCGGCGTGCTGCGCCAGGCCATGGCCACCGACCGGCTCGACCCCGCCGGGGTCTATTTCGGCACCAACGGCGGCGCGCTCTACGCCAGCGCCGACGAGGGCGACAGCTGGACCTGCCTGGCGCAGGCCCTGCCGCCGATCACCTCGGTCGAGACCCTGGTCGTGGACGGGTAGCGCGTTTCGCGCCGAGCGGAGGCGCACGCCTCAAGCAGGCCGAAGGCTGATGGCCCGGGACCCTGGAACATGTTCGGTCACGCCGAACATGTTCCAGCTCAGCGCGCGGCGGCGCGGGTCGATGGCGGCCTCGAGCCGGTCGCCCAGGACGTTGAAGGCGAGCACGGCGGCGAAGATCAGCAGCCCCGGCCACAGTGCCAGGCGCGGCGCCTCGAACAGCAGCTCCTGCGCGCCGGTCAGCATGTTGCCCCAGCTCGGCATCGGCGGCTGGACCCCCAGGCCCAAATAGCTCAGCACCGACTCGACCAGGATGACGTTGCCGATGGACAGCGCCGTCGCGACGATCAGCGGGCCGGCGGCGTTGGGCAGGATGTGGCGCCGGAGGATCAGCGCCGGCCCGGCGCCCAGGGCCTCGGCGGCGCGGACGAACTCGCGCGTGCGTAAGGAAAGCACGCTGGCCCGCACCAGCCTCGCGGTCGTGGTCCAGCCGAACAGCGCCACGATCAACACGATGCGCGCCACGCTGGCGAATTCGCCCGGCGCCTCCAGCCCCAGCTTGCCCAGGTCGACGGCGGCCAAGACGATCAGCAGCGGCAGCAGCGGCAGGCTGATCACCGCGTCGGTGAGCCGCATCAAGAAGGCGTCGACGCCCCCGCCGGCGTAGCCCGAGGCCAGGCCGACGAGCGTGCCGATGGCCGCCGCCAGCAGGGCGCCGGACACGCCGACCGCGAGCGACACCCGGCCACCCTCGAGCAGGCGGACCAGCACGTCGCGGCCGAGCTCGTCCGTGCCCAGGGGATGGGCCCCGCTCGGCGGCTCGAGCCTGGCCAGCAGATCGACGGTGGCGCCGTCGATGCCAAGAACCACCTCGACCAGCGGCGCCGCGGCGGCGGCCAGCACCAGGAATAGCAACAGCAACGAAGCCCCAGCAGCGACCGGATCAGCCAGGGGCCATCGAACCCACCCGCGTAGCGACGCCAGTGCCTCAACCGCCACGGCGCCCCAGCCTTGCCGGTTGAGGATGATCACGGCAACCTCATCCAAGGACGCGGGTCATGATACTCGTGTTGCTCTGCCTCGACCCGACCTACCGCGAAGCGGCTGCCAGTTTGGTGACACCATGTGCCTCGACAGGTCGCTTGGGCAGAAATCCATTGTGTCGAATCGTTGTCCGCCCGGCTGTGCGCTTCGCAACGCGGCGTATTGCAGCCCATACCCGGATCATCTTCTGTCGTCGGATTATGTCGAGCCAGGTCCCCGTCTCGTTCGCCCGCGCTTTGCTCAAGAAGCCATTTTATGGAAGTGACCAAACCAGCCATGTCACCGGCGAAACTGATGTGTCGAATATGGACGGCATTTCGCTTGCCCAAAGCCACCATAGAAGCAGGTAAAACCGCGCGCACGGCATCTCCGCATTGTCGACCAGCACCGGCAGAACAGCCTTGTTAATTGAAACGCAAACTCGATTTCGAGCCGGACATAGTCATCTACTTTGGTTCAATTGGCCCGCCATCCCGCGGAACGGCAATCGACCCATCTGGGGCCGATGACGGCAATGACCAACTTAGCTGTTGCTATGGCCTGGCGGATGGTGTCCTCGAAATCCGATCCCGGACGGATGTCATCGATATCGAAGAAGATGCTCTCATGGGGCGATTTTCCGGCAGAGATGATCCTAGATCCTGCCTGCGAACCCGCCCTCGACATCGCGGCGATAATTCACGAAAATTGCCCGTTCATGGAATTCGCCATGGCTTTACTATCTTACCGCCGACACACCATGGTCCCGAAGGCGCCCCGAGCGACGCCGTTCCCGAATGGTCCATCCCATGCGCGGGCAAGTACGCCCGCATGGACTTCGTACGGTCGGCCTCTTGGAAGTGTGAACCGGCGCCATGCGGAAAGCCAGGGGCAGGAGCGACCAGCAGCATGGAAACCAGCGCAGCCGCGAGAGACCTGGCGCCTTCGTGCCTGGTCGCCGCCTTGGTCGGTTGGCGAAGCCGGGCACTGCCCAGGTCCGCGCTCCCGTCCCGCACCGACCCGAGGAGGTTGAGGACTCGGCCTGTCGCTGTGCCGGTGTCGACCACGACCGCCGATCTGCGAGGCGAGCGGCCAGAGAAGCTCATGCAGGTGGGGGGGAGGGAGGAGGGGGGAGAGGAGGGGGGCGGGGGAGAGAAGGAGGGGGGGGAGGGGAGGGGCGGGGGGCGAGAAGGGTTAGGAGGCCTCGCCAGGCGTATTGCGCTCGCCAACTCCCTGGCCTGTTAACGCCGGCCTACCGGGGCCCGGTCGACCCCTTTTTGCTGCGCCGGGCGCTGGCGGGTGCGATCGTCGACACGCCGACCCTGTACTGGCTCGGCAGCACCGAGCTGGCACAAGCGTGCAAGGAGGGTGAGGCGTGAGCGCGCCCGGCCCGTTCAGCCCCCCGCCGGCAACGGTTGCCGCCGCCGGTCGCGCAGGAAAGCGTACAACGGCCAGAACAGCAGGATCACGCCAGCGTCATGATCGTGCCCACCAGCCAGTTCGACCAGAAGATCGCCAGGCTGCCCTGGGAGCCCAGCATCGCCTGCCGGAACGAATTCTCGGCTATGTCGCCCAGCACGATGGCGAGCACGAGCGGCGGCAGCGGATAGCCGAGCTTGTTGAACGCGTAACCCGACGACGCCGAACACCATCATCATCCACACGTCGAACATGCTGTTGTGCACCGTGTAGGCACCGACGGCGCAGATGACGAGGATGACCGGCGCGATGATCGAGAACGGCACGCGCAGGATGGCGGCGAACAGCGGCACGCATGTGCAGCACGACGATGAGGCCGGCGATGTTGCCCAGGTACATGGACGCGATCAGGCCCCACACGAACTCCTTCTGCTCGATGAACAGCATCGGCCCCGGCTGCAGGCCCCAGATCAGGAGGCCGCCCAGCAGAACGGCCGCGGTCGGCGAGCCGGGGATGCCGAGCGTCAGCATCGGCAGCAACGCGCTGGTGCCGGCCGCGTGGGCAGCCGTCTCCGGCGCCACCACGCCCTCGATCTCGCCCTTGCCGAAATTGTCGCCGCGCTTGGAGAAGCGCTTGGCGAGGCCGTAGCTCATGAAGGAGGCCGGGCGTCGCGCCCCCGGGCGTGATGCCCATCCAGCAGCCGACGATGCAGCTACGGACCGACGTCATCCAGTATCGCCGAGCTTCTTCCAGGTCAGCAGCACCGCGCCCAGGCGGATGTTGGCGTGCGTGCCCGAGAAGGCCAGGCCCTCTCCATGGACAGAGGATCTCGCCGATGCCGAACAGGCCGATCACCGCCACCGAGGATGCG
>CAWBAQ010000003.1:0-146721 GCA_963786795.1 uncultured Actinomycetota bacterium | reverse complement strand
CCCAAATGGGCAAGGACACGACGACTGCCTCCACCCGTCTGGGGACGGGCCCCTCCCCCTCAGGCAGGGGTCAGGGAACCCTTGCGCGACTCCAGGATGGCGTCGATCAGGCCGTACTCCACCGCGGCCTCCGCGGTGAGGATCTTGTCGCGGTCGATGTCGCGGCTGACCTGCTCCACGTCCTTGCCCGAGTGCTCGGCGATCATCTTCTCGAGCAGCTCACGCATCCGCAGGATCTCGTTGGCCTGGATCTCGATGTCGGAGGCCTGGCCGTAGGTGCCCTCGGTGTAGGGCTGGTGGATCAGGATCCGGCTGTTCGGCAGCGCCAGGCGCTTGCCCGGAGCGCCGGCCGCGAGCAGGATCGCCGCCGCGGAGGCCGCCTGGCCAAGGCACACCGTCTGGATGTCGGGCTTGATGAACCGCATCGTGTCGTAGATCGCGGTCAGCGCGGTGAACGAGCCGCCCGGGGAGTTGATGTAGATCTGGATGTCCCGGTCGGGGTCCATCGACTCCAGGCAGAGCAGCTGGGCCATCACCGCGTTGGCGATGTCGTCGCTGATCGGGGTGCCGAGGAAGATGATGCGGTCCTCGAAGAGCTTGCCGTAGGGGTCGATGCGGCGGAAGCCGTACGACGTCCGCTCCTCCCACTGCGGGATGTAGTAGTTCATCGACGGGGACGCGACCTCGGGGGCGCGCCCCGTCAGCCCGGGGATGCTGGAGCTGGTCATGGCGGTCCTCACTTGTTCCGGGCCGGACGGCCCTCGTCGGCGACCTGGCGGGCGCTCGAGATGACGTTGTCGATGAAGCCGTACTCCTTGGCCTCCTCGGCGGTGAACCAGCGGTCGCGGTCGGCGTCCGCCTCGACCTGCTCGAGCGGCTGGCCGGTGTGGTGGCTGATCAGGTCGAAGAGCACCTTCTTGATGTGCAGCGACTGCTGGGCCTGGATCTTGATGTCCGAGGCCGAGCCGCCCATGCCGCCCGAGGGCTGGTGCATCATGATCCGCGCGTGCGGGAGGGCGTAGCGCTTGCCCGCGGCGCCGGCGCACAGCAGGAACTGGCCCATCGACGCGGCGAGGCCCATGCCGACCGTGGCGACGTCGTTGGGGATGTAGTTCATGGTGTCGTAGATCGCCATGCCCGAGTCCACCGAGCCGCCGGGGCTGTTGATGTGCAGGAAGATGTCGGTCTCGGGGTCCTCCGCGGAGAGCAGGAGCATCTGCGCGCAGATCGCGTTGGCGTTCTGGTCGCGCACCTCGGAGCCGAGGAAGATGATCCGCTCCCGGAGCAGACGCTGGTAGATGTGGTCGTCCAGGCCGTAGGCCGAGCCGCCACCGTTCATCTGGATGTCAGTGTTGTCGGGCACGCCCCCGACCCTAGCCGCAAGGTCCGGCACATCCACGGGCAATCCCGGGTTGTTCGCCCACAGCGCACGACGGCCGGGAGGCCGGTGCGGCCCTCCCCCGGACGCGACCGTGGCCGGGAGGAGAACCTCCCGGCCACGGTCTGAACGATGCTCGCGGGCCCCTGACCCTCGGCGTCGTTCGTCTAGACGATCTCGGTCACTTGCGCTTCGAGACCTTGATGTCCATCGAGGTGCCCTGCTGCGTCAGCACCTTGATGTTGACCCCGTTGTTCGGCACCTTGACGCTCGCCGTGGGCTGCCGCGGCGTCCCAGTACGACGCGTTGTCGTGGAACAGCGGCTGGGCCGCCTGGCCCCGGATGTAGCTCGGGGTGTCCTTGGCGTCACCGAGGTGCAGCGTGAACGAGTCCGACTTCTCCAGGCCGAACGGCGCGTCGTACCCGGCCACCCGCGGACGCCAGATGCCGCCGCCGAGCTTCGCGATCGGCGCCGGGTTGGCGTCGACCGGCAGGATCAGGCCCTCACCCGGGTGCTGGCTGGTGTTGTTGTCGCCCTGCGAGGTGTCCCAGTAGCTGACCAGCAGCCCGTTCTGGTAGGGGAAGTGCTCGACGAAGTCGGGCTTGGTCCCGAACCCGAAGTTGTACGGACCGCTCTGCAGGTACTTGTCGAACGACGTGTACGTCGCGGTTCGACGCGATCAGGAAGTTGTCGTACGCCGTGCGTGACGGAGGCGCCCACCGAGCTAGAAGCCGGCCAGCGTCCAGCCCTCGGGAGAGGCCTCGGCGCCCGACGTGAACAGCGTGTTCGCGCCGTTGGTGACCTTGATCTCGTCGGCGAACAGGCCCGGGACCTGGTCGGTGCCGTCGTTGCCGGCGGCCGCCGGGTCGGTCTTGTAGTGCAGTCGCAGACCGACGGTCTTGCCGGCGTACGCCGAGAGGTCGAACGTCGCCGGCGTCCAGGTGGTCTGGCTGCCGTCGATGCCGTTGTTCTCGGCCGGCTTGGTGATGTTGCCCGGCGATGGCCTTCCAGCCGGTCCCGTCGTTGACCTCGACGTAGGCGTAGTCGCAGGCGTCCGCCGGACCGCAGTCCTCGATGTTCCACTTCGCCTGGAAGTAGGGTCGACGTGCCGGCCGGCAGGGCCACGTTGCGGGCCATGGTGGCGTCGTAGTCGTCCCCGGTCCCGCTCCACCACGACTTCGTGCCGGCGTACGGGTCGCGACAGCGTCGTGGTGACCTGCTTCTTCGGCAGGTTGACGACGGCGGCCTGCGCCTTGGCCGAGTTGTACTCGTGCGGGCCGAGGGCGACCTTGTCACCCGCGGTGCGCGGGTTCACGATCTCGTAGTCGAGCCAGCCGAGCTGCAGCTTGTCCCAGGCGCCCAGGTCGGACGCGCGGGTGCCGATGCCGACGTCGTTCGGGCCGGCCTCGCGGCTCTGCGCCATCAGCGACCAGTAGTTGACGCCGTTCTCGTTCGCGGACGAGGGGCCGGAGGTGTCGTAGAGGTCCGGAAGGCCCAGGTCGTGGGTGTACTCGTGGGCGAAGACGCTCACGCCGCCGTTCTCGGGCTGGACCGTGTAGTCGGCGACCCACAGGCCGGTGTTGCCGATCTGGGTGCCGCCGTCCTTGTTGCCCGTCGGGCCCTCGCCGGTGCTCTGGTAGGCCTTCCAGCGGTGCGACCAGATGGCGTCCTCGCCCTGGATCGGGTCGCCGTCGGCCTGGTCGCCGCCGGCGTGCACGATCTGGAAGTGGTCGATGTAGCCGTCGGGCTCGTTGAAGTTGCCGTCGTGGTCGAAGTCGTTGCGGTCCCACTGGTCGTAGGAGGAGAGCATCGTCTTGATGTCGGCGTCGGACTTGCCGGCGTCCTTCTGGGTCTGCACCCAGGTGTTGATGCCGTCCCTGACCAGCGTCCCACGTGTTGCTGCAGACGTTGCCGCGCGCAGGGGAAGCCGTTGCTGCGGCCGTAGCGGGCCTCGTTGTACTTCACCTTCACCCAGTCGCTGACGTAGCCGTCCACGCTGTAGCGGCCGGAGGACTGACGCTCGAAGTACTGCTTGACGGACTCGACCTTGCCGCCGGAGCCGGCCGCGTCGCCCTGACCGAAGTAGAGGTCCTGGAAGTGCGCGCGGTCGTAGTTCGCCTGCCAGACCGTGGAGTTGTCCACGGTGCGGTCGGGAGCCGGGATCTTGTTGTTCAGGGGACCCTCGAACGTGGTCGGGCCCGGCGTGGCTGGGGTCCGTGTCCTGGTCGGGGTAGCCGGTCGGTCGTCGCGCTCGTTGCCGAAGTCCGCGAGGATCACGAAGATCTTGTCGGTCTTCTCGCGGCTGAGCTCGACGTACTGGTCCTCGCTCGTCGCGGGCTTGGCGGCCTTGCCGTTCCTGGCGGCGGCGGTCCGGGTGGTGCCGACCTTCACGACCTTGCTGGCGCCGCGCTGCTGCACGGTGCCCTTGCCGTTGAGCAGGTTGGTGATCGCCTGCTCGCGCAGGGCCTGCTTCTTCTCGTCCGCGGGGTTGGGCAGGGCGTCGCTCTGCGCCTGGTCGGGCTGGGACGCGTCCCCGGACACCTTGCTCACCTGTGGTGCTGCGCTAGCGGTGGTCGCGGGCATGCCGAGGGTTGTCCCCAGCCCTGCCGCGACGACCAGGCTCAACAGCCCGGCTGACTTCTTTCGCACGGTTCCTCCGTCAACAGCGATCGTGTCGCGTGAAGGCGCACCCGAGAAGGAACATCGGGCAGTCCCCAGCCGAGAGGTGCGGCTGGCATCTGCAGAGGGGGTCCACGTCGTCGAGACGACGTGCAGGGGACGACCCGAGCTCGGCCTGGATGCGCGACTGCGGTTTGCAGTCGCCCGAAGTTCACACGGGTCTCACGGAACCCACAAGGGCCGAAACGCGGATCCGGGGATCATGTTTGTGCGCTGCATGTTCGCGCAATCTTCGTGCCGCGATCTCCGGCTCAGCCCCGTTCGACTGCGTTCCTGATCCGGTCCAGCGTGGTGGCGAGGCCGGCGGACAGCTCCCGGTCGTGACCGGCGGCTCCCCCGATCACCGGCCCGAGCACCGACGTTCCCAGGGTGAAGGCGGGCAGGTCCCGGCGGCCGGTGAGCCGCGTGCCCCGCGGGGTCTCCTCGAGCTCGTAGGTCCAGGTGGCGCCGCTCTCACGGGTGCGCCAGGCCACCGCCCGGCCGGGCTCCAGGCGGGTGACCGTCGAGCTGGTCGGCCAGGCCACCCAGCCGCGGCGGTTGAGCCCCAGCAGCGTCGAGCCGACGCGGGCGGGGCCGCGGCCCAGCAGCCGCAGCCGGCGCAGCTCCGGGCTCCACTCCGGCATCCGGGTGACGTCGCCGACGACGTCCCAGACCCGGGCCGGCGGGGCGTCGATGTCGACGGAGGCGCTGAGGGGCAAGGGCTGCGGCACGGTCGCTCCTGGTGTGTGGCGGAAAGGACGTCAGGCGAGCCACGCGCGCAGGGCGGCGTACACCTGAGGGTGGTTGAGGAGGTCGAAGTGGCCGCCCCGGATGTGCAGCACGTCCGCGCCCGGGAACATCTCCGGCCCGCGCCGCGGGCGGCCGGTCGCCGAGGGATAGCGCACCAGCAGGTCGCCGAGCGTTGCGCTGACCGGGTGCCGGGGCGACGACGCGAGGGTGGCCGCGACGAGGTGGTAGCGCGCGTGCGGCAGGTTCTGCAGGTCGGGGGCGAGCCCTCCGCGCAGGTCGAGGATGCCGACGGAGCGGTACTCCAGGATCCGGCCGAACGGGGCGGACTCCGGCAGCCGGCCGAGCGCCCGCGCCCCGAGCGCGACACCGCGCTCCAGCGGCGCCCCGAGATGCGGGCGTGCCGAGCGTGACGACGTCGCTGACCAGGTCGTTCCACGGGCGGTCCGCGTCCGTGCCGACCGCGCACGCGGCCCGCATGACCAGGCCGCCCATCGAGTGCCCGACCAGCGCGATCCGGCGTACGGCGGTCGGCCACCCGGCCACGAGGTCGTCGAGCAGCGACGCCAGGGCGACACCGTTCTCGGCGATCGGCAGGCCGGTGTTGGCGCGCAGGTAGACCGGCGTCCACGAGGTGTCGGCGGCCAGCCGCTTGCCGTAGCTGCCCCCGCTCTCCCGGGCCCCGCGCTGCCACGCCTCGTCGGCCTCGCCCAGGCCGTGCAGGAAGACCACGACGTCCGGGGTCGCGGCCGGGAACGCCTCGGCCAGCGCGTCCCGGTCGAGCGGCACGTCGCGCCCGTGGCGTCGGACCGCCATCGTGATCGCCAGCCCGTCCTGCTGCTCGGCGAGCCGGTCGCCGATCAGCCCGTTGACGGCGGAGACCACGGCCCTGCCCGGCGGGCGAGTCCTCGATGCGGGACCCGATCCCGCGGCGGTCGGCGGCGCGGAGCCCGCGTCCCGTCGCGCGGAGCCCGCCGCCGACGCCCGGCGTAGATCGCGGACGACACGCGCTCGTGGACGACCTCGACGGGGCGCGAGGAGCCGCCGGTGGCGCGGGCGGTCACGCCCAGGACGCGGCGGGCGACGGCGCCGTGCACGTCGCGCACGGTGCCCAGCACGATCTCGTCGGCCGTGTCGGCCGCCAGGGCCAGCGCGCTCAGCAGCCCGCGCGCCGGGGAGGTCGACGGGCGAGGTGCGGTCACGGCGCCGTGTCCGGTTCATACCCGGAGTATGCCAACGACCCGTGTCACGGGTGTGACACGGGTCGTTCCGGCAGGGGCGGGGACGCTCAGGCGTCGGCCTTCTCCTCCGCGTCCGCCTCGGTGCTGCTGTCCTCGGCCTCGGCCTCGTCGGCCGGGTCCGCGATCGTGCCGTCGGGCTGGAGGTTCTTCAGCTCGACGTGCTTGCCGGACTCGTCGGTGACGACGGCCGACTCGACGATGGAGGCGAGCGCCTTGCCGCGCACGACCTCGGACACCATCTCGGGGATGTGGTTGTGCTCGAGCATGTGCTGGATGAACTCCTGCGGGTTCTGGCCCGACTGCTGCGCGCGGCGCATGAGGTGCTCCTGGAGCTCGCCCTCGTTGACGCCGATCTCCTCCTTCTTGGCGACCTGGTCGAGCACGAACTGCGCGGCGACCGCGTCGCGCACCCGCTTCTCCAGGTCGGCCTCGAACTCGTCGACCGTCTGCCCCTCGCCGTCGAGGTAGGCCTCCATGGTCATGCCGGCCATCGTCAGCTGCTGCTCGATCTGCTCGCGGCGGGCGCTCAGCTCGGACTCGACGATGCCGTCGGGCAGGGGTACGTCGACCAGGTCGAGCAGCTTCTCCAGCACGGCGTCGCGGGCGGCGGCGGCCTGCTCGAGGCGCTTGCCGCGCGAGAGGCGCGTGCGGACGTCGTCGCTCAGCTCGGCGACGGTGTCGAACTCGCTCGCGGTCTGGGCGAAGTCGTCGTCCAGCTCGGGGAGCTCCTGCTCCTTCACCGAGCCGACCTTGACCTCGACGTCGACGTCCTCGCCGACCAGGTCGCCACCGACCAGCTGCGAGGTGAAGGTCTTCTCGTCGCCGGCGGACATGCCGAGCAGGGCCTCGTCGAGACCGTCGAGCATCCCGCCCTTGCCGACCTGGTAGCTCATCCCGGTCGCCTCGGCGCCCTCGACGACCTCGCCGTCCTTCTTGGCGACGAGGTCGATGACCACGAAGTCGCCGTCGGCGGCGGCGCGGTCGACCTCGGAGAGGCTGGCGAAGCGCTCGCGCAGGTTCTGGACCTGCTCCTCGACGTCCTGGTCGCTCACGGTGACGTCGTCGACGGTGACGGCCAGGCCGCTGTAGTCGGGCAGCTCGACCTCGGGACGGATGTCGACCTCGGCGGTGAACTCGAGCGTCTCGTTGTCCTCGAACTTGGTGATGTCGATCTCCGGCTGCGCCAGCGGCTCGAGCTCGTTGGCCTGCAGCGCCTCGACGTACAGCTTCGGCAGCGCCTCGTTGATCGCCTCGTCCAGCACGGCCGCGCGGCCGACCTGACGGTCGATCACCATCGGCGGGACCTTGCCGCGGCGGAAGCCGGGGACGTTGATCTGCTGGGCGATCTTCTTGTACGCCGCGTCGAGGCTCGGCTTGAGCTCCTCGAAGGGCACCTCGACGGTGAGCTTGGCCCGGGTCGGGCTCAAAGTCTCGACGGCGCTCTTCACAGGTGTTCTCCTCAGTCAATTGGCATGCGGGACGGCGGCGTTCGCGCGCCCCGGTCAGGTTTGGGTCCGTGCAGCTGTGCAGACGAGATGGTCGGGGCGACAGGACTCGAACCTGCGGTCTCCTGCTCCCAAAGCAGGCGCGCTAGCCACTACGCTACGCCCCGGTTTCCGGCCACCATTCTCGGAGGCTTCCGCGAGGGAAGCCCCGGGGAGTCTACGGGAGAGGCGGGGTCGAACCGTAATCGCGCGACGGCCGCACGACCGGCTGGGACGGGTGTGACCGATTGGTGGAGGAGTTTCGTGCTGTGGCACCATGGTGCCGCTTCCGGGTGGTCGTCACGACGGCCCGGACCGCTGGCGGATGTAGCTCAATGGTAGAGCCCTAGTCTTCCAAACTAGCTACGCGGGTTCGATTCCCGTCATCCGCTCCACGAGCCCCGTACGAGGGCCGGACACCGGTCGGTGCGTGCCTCTACGCTCGCCGCATGCGCAGCGTCCACGAGCTCAGCCGCACCGATGCCCGCCGCATCGCCGTGCGGGCCCAGCTGCTGGCCAGGGAACGGCCGACCGACCTGCTCGACACGGTCCGGAGCTCTCGCTGCTCCAGCTCGAACCCACCCGCGCGATCGCGCCGAGCGCCGAGCTGGTGATGTGGAGCCGACTCGGCTCGACCTTCTCGCCCCGGGAGCTGTGGGACGCGGTCGACGAGCAGCGCCTGATCGAGCTGCGGGGCTCGCTCCGGGTGGCCGAGGACATCGCGCTCTACCGCGCCGAGATGGCCGAGTGGCCGGGGACGGGAGAGCTGAGGCCCTGGCAGGAGGAGATCCGCGACTGGGTCGACGCCAACAACGACTGCCGGCGCGACATCCTCGAGCGGCTCCGCGCCGACGGGCCGCTGCCCATCCGCGAGCTGCCGGACACCTGCGTGCTGCCCTGGGCCTCGAGCGGCTGGAACAACAACAGGAACGTCACGATGATGCTCGACAAGCTCGTGCAGCGCGGGGAGGTCGCAGCGGCAGGCGGGACGGGACGCGACCGGCTGTGGGACCTCGCCTCCCGCGTCTACCCCGACGACCCGGTCCCCCCGCCCGACGAGGCGCGCCGGCTGCGCGCCGAGCGTCGGCTCAGCGCCCTCGGGATCGCCCGGGCGAAGGGTCCCGCCTCCCCGTTCGAGCCGGTGGGCGTCGACCAGGCCGGGGAGCCGGCCGTCGTCGAGGGGGTCCGCGGCGAGTGGCGCGTCGACCCGGCGCAGCTCGGGCAGCCCTTCGCCGGCCGTGCCGCCCTGCTCTCGCCGTTCGACCGGCTGCTCGCACGACCGCAAGCGCATGAGCGACGTCTTCGAGTTCGACTACATCCTCGAGATGTACAAGCCGGCAGCCCAGCGCCGGTGGGGCTACTACGCGCTCCCGATCCTGTACGGCGACCGGCTGGTCGGGAAGCTCGACGCCCAGGCCGACCGCAAGGACGGGGTCCTCGACGTCGCCGCGGTCCATCGGGACGTGCCGTTCACCAAGGCCATGACGGCCGCCGTCGAGCGCGAGATCGAGGACCTGGCCCGCTGGCTCGACCTGGAGCTCGTCCTGCCCGACTGAGACCGCCGCGAGGGTCAGCGGCGGTGCAGGAGCAGGAGCGCGCGGTCGTCGTTCATCGACTCGAGCCGGTCGATCAGCCGGTGCGCGCCCTGCTCGAAGCCCGCGCGCAGCAGCCGCTCGCCCTGGCCGAGCAGCTTGTCGATGCCCAGCGAGATGTCGCGCTGCGGGGTCTCGACCAGGCCGTCGGTGAACAGCAGCAGGGCGTCTCCGCGTGCGATGCGCCCGCGGACCACGGAGAACTCCGCGTTGGGCATCAGGCCGAGGACCGGCCCCTCGGCCTCGTGGACCGCCCATCGCCCGGAGCCCGCGTGCAGCTGGACCCCCGGGGGGTGCCCGGCCGAGCGCAGCTCGAAGACGCCGGTGAGCAGGTCGATGGTGACGTGCACGGCGGTCGCGAAGCCCTCGCCCCAGTCCTGCCGCAGCAGGTAGTCGTTGGCCGCGGACAGGAACTCGTCGGCCGGCAGCGCGCCGAGCAGCCCGCCGAAGGCGCCGGAGAGCAGCAGCGACCGCGACCCGGCCTGCTCGCCCTTGCCCGAGACGTCGACGACCGCGACCTGGAGCGAGGTGCCGTCCGCGGACCGCGACGCGACCAGGAAGTCCCCGGCGAACGACGAGCCGCCGGCCGACCGGAGCACCGCCTCGGCGTACCAGTCCTCGGCGGCAGCTCGGGCATCCGCGCCTGGTTGTGGATCCGGTCCCGCAGGTCCACCAGCATCGACTCGCCGCGGACTCCCGCGACGCCGAGGCGGGTGCGCCGGAACGACGAGACCAGGATGATCAGGCCGATCAGGAAGATCACCACGACGCCGCCGATGCGTCGTCCGTCGAGCAGGCTCGGGGTGGCGGCGACCACGATCACCAGCACGCTGAGGGCGAAGACCACCACCCACGGGAGCGTGCGCGGGCTGAGCACCAGGTTGCCGATCACCATCGGGATGACCAGCGTGGTGAGCGGGACGAAGGGAAGGGCGTACTGCGCCCACCCGATCAGCACGCAGGCGGCCGACGAGGAGGAGCGCGGGCGCCAGCTCGGACTCCCGCAGCCGCCGGACGGTCCGGTGGTAGCGACGCGTCAACGCCCGACCGGCGGACATGCCGATCAGGCGGTCGGGGTGGGGGGCGGCGACCATCGGGACGACCCTAGTGGTCGGCAGGGCGCGATGCCCATGCTTCGGGAAAGCCACCCCGCGCAGCCGTCACCCGGTCGCGGCACGCGAGCGGAACTTCGGCTGGCAGCGCGGGCACCAGAACAGGTTGCGACCGGCCAGCACGTCGGTCCGGACCGTGCTGCCGCACACGTAGCAGGGCAGCCCGGCGCGCCGGTAGACGTAGACCTCTCCCCCGTGCGCGTCGACCCGAGCGGCGCGTCCCATCGCCTCGGGCGTGTGGTCGACGTGCACGGTGTCGATGCGACCGGTGCGGACCCCCTCGCCCATCAGCACGACCAGGTCCTCCCACATCGAGACGAGCCGGCCGCGCCGCAGCGTGTTCCCGGGTCGGAGCGGATGGGTCCGGTGCCGGAACAGCACCTCGGCCCGGTAGACGTTGCCGACCCCGGCCAGCACCGTCTGGTCCATCAGCAGCGCGCCGATCGGTCCGCGGCTGCGGCGGACCCGGTCCCAGACACGGGACGGGTCCGCGTCGGGTCGCAGCGGGTCGGGCCCGAGCCGCTCGACGATCGCGTCCCGCTGCGGCCGACGGTCAGCAGGTCGCAGGCGGTGGCTCCCCGCAGGTCGGCGTACGACGGACGGGGCGCGCCCGCCTCGAGCCGCAGCCGCACCTGTCCCGACCGGCGGCGGCGCCGGACCGTCGTGGAGGTCGAGCTTGCCGTAGAGCCCGAGGTGCACGTGCACGAAGCGCTCCTGGGCGAACTCCACGAACAGGTGCTTGCCCCAGGACTGCGAGGTGACCAGCTCGGTCCCGTCGAGGAGCGCGGGCGGACTCGGCGAACCGGCCCTGCGGGCTGGTCACCGCGACGGTGCGGCCGGCGAAGTGCTCGCGCACCGCCGTCGCGAGGCGGTGGAGGGTGTGCCCTTCGGGCATCGTCAGGCCGAGCTGTGCGGGCGGTGACCGAGGGCCGAGTCCGGGAGGGGCGGAAGGTTCCCGGTCTTCTCGTAGTCGGCCAGCATCAGGATCCGGCGGGTGTGCCGCTCCTCACCGGAGTAGGCGGTGGTCAGGAACACCTCGACGAAGCGGGTCATGTCCTCGACGGTGTGCATGCGCCCGCCGACCGAGATCACGTTGGCGTCGTTGTGCTCGCGGGCCAGCCTGGCCGTCTCCTCGCTCCAGACCAGCGCGGCTCGCACGCCCCTCACCTTGTTGGCCGCGATCGCCTCGCCGTTGCCGGAGCCGCCGATCACCACCCCGAGGCTGCCGTCCTCGTCCACGGCCGCCTCCGCGGCCCGCAGGCAGAAGACCGGGTAGTCGTCGAGGGGGTCGTAGACGAACGGCCCGTGGTCGACCGCTTCGTAGCCCTGGTCCGCCAGCCAGTTGAGCAGGTGCTCCTTGAGCTCGAGGCCGGCATGGTCGGAGCCGAGGTGGACGCGCATAGCCCAGATTGTTGCAGAGCGTCTCTCAGACGTGCCGGTCGAGGAAGCCGGCGATCTCGGTGAGCGCCTCCTCGGCGGCGTCGAACAGCTGCGGGTTGCGCCAGAAGCCGTGGATCATCCCGGGGTACGTCGTCTCCTCGACGATCGCGCCCGCCGGCCGCGATCCGGCGCGCGAGCTCGTGGTCCTCGCCGGCGAGCACGTCGTGCTCGGCGACCTGGACGAGCGTCGGCGGGAGGGTGTCGAAGCCGTCGGAGAGGTACGGCGCGAGGTCGGGGTCCCGCAGGTCGTCGGTCGGGCCGGCGTACTGGTCCCAGTACCAGGCCGCCTCGCCCCGGGTGAGGCCACCGTCCGGCCGCGGCGTACGACGGCATGGCCATCGCCGCGTCGACGAAGGGGTAGACCAGCACGGTGCGCGGCCAGCGCGTTCGGGTTGCGCAGGGCGGCCACCAGGGCGAGGTTGCCGCCGGCGCTGTCGCCACAGGCCACGACGCGCGCCAGGTCCAGGCCGCGGCTGCCGGCGTTGACGAGCAGCCAGGACAGCGCGGTGTCCACGTCGTCGGGGGCCGCCGGGAACGGTGCTCGGGCGGCCGCCGGTAGTCCACCGCCAGCACCGCCGAGCCGGTCCGGTTCGCCAGCCGGCGCGCCTGCCCGTCGTGGGTGTCCACCTCGCCGAACACGAAGCCGCCGCCGTGCAGGAACACGATCGTGCGCTCCGCCCCGTCGGGGACGTAGAGCCGGCAGGGCACGCCGTCGGCGTCCACGTCCTCGACCCGGTCGACGGGCTCCTTGCGCTCCAGCGCGGCCGCGGCCAGCGCCTCGGCCCGCTTCGCGGCGATGTCGGCCGGCCCGAAGCCCGGGTCCTCGACGCTCGGGCCCTGCCGCCCACAGCTCCAGCGCCGCGACGGCCTGCGGGTGCAGGGTCATGCGTCCGCCTGCGGAGCCGCCAGCCGGGCGAGCTCCTCGTCCACCACGGACGGGTCGAGCTTGGTGAACACCGGCACGGGCTTCTCCACCGTCGTGCCGGGCACGACCGGCCTGCGCTCCCAGGCCGGGAAGCCCGAGTAGTCGCCGGTCAGGATCGGGTACGCCGGACCGCCGTCCAGGTCCTCGACGTCGCGGATCTCCGGCATCGGCGCGACGTCGCCGGCGCCGCCGAGCACGCGGTCGACGGCGTTCGCGCTGTGCGGCAGGAACGGCGCCAGCAGCAGGTTGCAGTCGGCGACCGCCTGCGCGGTGACGTGCAGGATCGTGCCGAGCCGCTCCCGCTCGTCGTCGCCCTTGAGCTTCCAGGGCGCACTGTCGGAGACGTACTTGTTCACGTCGGCGACCGTGCGCATCGCCTCGGTCAGGGCCGCCTTCTGCCGGTGCCGGCCGATCAGCTCCCCGACCGTCGCGAACGCCGCCTGCACCCCGTCGAGCAGGGCCTGGTCGGCCGGCTCGAGCGGGCCGGCCGCGGGGATCTCCCCGAAGCTCTTCGCGATCATGTTCGCGGTGCGGTTCACCAGGTTGCCCCAGCCCGCGACGAGCTCGTCGTTGGTGCGGCGGACGAACTCCGCCCAGGTGAAGTTGCTGTCCTGGTTCTCCGGCCCGGCCGCCGAGATGAAGTAGCGCAGCGCGTCGGGCTGGTAGCGCTCGAGCACGTCGCGGACGTAGATCACCACGCCGCGCGAGGACGAGAACTGCTTGCCCTCCATCGTGAGGAACTCCGACGAGACGACCTCGGTCGGCAGGTTCAGCGCGCCGTACTCCCCCGGCTCGCCGCCCCGGTCGCCCCGTCCGTCGTACGCGAGGAGCTCGGCCGGCCAGATCTGGGAGTGGAAGGTGATGTTGTCCTTGCCCATGAAGTAGTAGGACAGGGCGTCCGGGTCGTTCCACCACTCGCGCCAGCGGTCGGGCTCGCCGAGCGCGACGGGCCCACTCGACCGACGCGGACAGGTAGCCGATGACGGCGTCGAACCACACGTAGAGCCGCTTCGCCGGGTTGTCCTGCCAGCCCTCGATCGGCACGGCGATGCCCCAGTCGATGTCGCGGGTCATCGCGCGCGGCCGGATGTCCTCGAGGATGTTCTGGCTGAACTTGATGACGTTGGGCCGCCACGTCCCCGACGCCTCGCGCTCGTCGAGCCACTCCTTGAGGGCCCCCGCGAGCGCCGGCAGGTCGAGGAAGAAGTGCTGGGTCTCGACGAACTCCGGCACCTCGCCGCTGATCTTGCTGCTCGGGTCGATCAGGTCGGTGGGGTCGAGCTGGTTGCCGCAGTTGTCGCACTGGTCGCCGCGCGCGTCGGGGTAGCCGCAGATCGGGCAGGTGCCCTCGATGTAGCGGTCCGGCAGCGTGCGCCCGGTCGACGGGGAGATCGCGCCCTTCGTCGTCCGCTCGACCATGTAGCCGTTGCGGTGCACCGTGCGGAACATCTCCTGCACCACCGCGTGGTGGTTGCGCGTCGTGGTGCGGGTGAACAGGTCGTAGGACAGCCCGAGGGCGTGCAGGTCCTCGACGATCATCCGGTTGTTGGCGTCGGCCAGCGCGCGCGGCGTGACGCCCGGCCTTGTCGGCGGCGACCAGGATCGGGGTGCCGTGCTCGTCGGTGCCCGAGACCATCAGGACGTCGTGCCCGGCCATCCGCATGTAGCGGCTGAAGACGTCGGAGGGCACGCCGAAACCGGCCACGTGGCCGATGTGGCGCGGGCCGTTGGCGTACGGCCAGGCGACGGCGGACAGGACTTTGCTCATGGCGCGAGCCTAGTGACACGGGCAATCCGGTTGCCGCACCGGGACGGCCGCTGAGAGGGTCGCCGGGTGACCGATCTCGTGGACGACCTGGAGACCGTGGTCGAGTCGGCCTGCTCCGCCCTGGAGACCGTGCTGGACCAGGACTGGTCCGTGCCCGCCGCCGGGCTCGTGTGGACCTGCTGGGGGACGGTCGAGCACACCGCCGACGACCTCTTCGCCTACGCCGCCCAGATCTCCGGGCGTCGTCCGGCGCTCGACGCGTACGTGCCGTTCGCCTGCCACGCCACGGCCGCGGACGAGCCGGAGTGTGCCGTGCACGCCGAGGTCGCCAGGCGGCAACGCGGGCCTCGTGCAGGTGCTGGACGCGAGTGGAGGTCTGCTGGTCGCGGTCGCCCGGCAGGCCGACCCGGCCAAGCGAGGCGGGCACCCCTACGGCGTCTGCGACCCGCACGGCTTCGCCGCGATGGGGACCGTCGAGGTGCTGCTCCACCTGCACGACGTGGCGGGGCCGCTCGGGCTCACGTGGCGCCCGGACCCGGACGTCGTACGACGCGTGCTGGACCGGCTGTTCCCGCAGGCCCCGTCCGACGGCGAGCCGTGGCCGACGCTGCTGCGGGTCACGGGGCGCGACCCGTCCGCCCCGCTGGACTCGTGGCGGTGGGACGGCCGGGTCCGCTAGCCCGGTCTGCTCGCAGCGCGTTCAGACGCGGATCAGGAGAAGTCCGGGCCCTGCGTGCGGGTCCGCTTCAGCTCGTAGAAGCCCGGGGTGCCGGCGACCAGCAGCACGCCGTCCCACAGCCTGCCCGCCGCCTCGCCCTTGGGCGCCGGGGTCACGACGGGCCCGAAGAAGGCCACGCCCTGGGCCGCGATGACCGGCGTGCCGACCTCCATGCCGACCTGGTCCATGCCGGCGTGGTGGGACTTCTTGAGGTCGTCGTCGTACGCCGTGGAGTCGGCAGCGTCCGCGAGCGAGGCGGGCAGTCCGACCTCGGCCAGCGCCTCCTCGATCAGCTGGCGGTCGATGGAGCGGCCCTCGAGGTGGATGCGGTTGCCGAGCGCGGTGTACAGCGGGAGCAGCACCTGGTCGCCCTCGGCCTGGGCCGCCGCGATCGCGACACGGACCGGTCCCCAGGCGGGCCGCAGCATCTCGCGGTAGTCGTCCGGGATGTCCTTGTCCTGGTTGAGGTAGGCCAGGCTCATCACGTGGAAGGACGGCGCGATCGGGCGCACCTTCTCGACCTCGAGCAGCCAGCGGGACGACATCCACGCCCACGGGCAGAGCGGGTCGAACCAGAAGTCGACGGGCGTGCGGTCCTGCTCGGTGGTCTGGGAGGACGACGTCATGCGGGAACTCCTGAGCTCGGGTGCGGAGGGTTGCACGCGGTCGGCGTGCACGCAGGGCCAACGGACCTGCTCGATTCGGTTATTCCCCCCTTCGTTGCGAGAATGCGCGCATGCCTGGAACCAACCTGACGCGGGACGAGGCGCGCACCCGCGCCGACCTCCTGACCATCGAGTCCTACGCCGTGGACCTCGACCTCGACCCCACCCGCAGCACCCACTTCGGCTCCACGACCGTGATCCGGTTCACGAGCCGCACCGCCGGTGCGTCCACCTTCGCCGACCTGGTCGGCGCGACGATCCACGAGATCACCCTGAACGGCCGGGCCCTGGACCCCGCCGACGTGTACGCCGACCACCGGATCCGGCTCGACGACCTCGCGGCGGACAACGAGCTGCGCGTGGTGGCCGACTGCACCTACAGCCACACCGGCGAGGGGCTGCACCGCTTCGTCGACCCCGCCGACGGCCGCGTCTACCTGTACTCCCAGATGGAGGTGCCGGACGCGCGCCGCGTGTTCACCACCTTCGAGCAGCCCGACCTCAAGTCGGTCTTCACGTTCACGGTGACCGCGCCCTCGCACTGGGTGGTCGTGTCGAACGCACCGACGCCCGAGCCCGAGCCCGCCGACGAGGGCCGGTCGGCGTGGCGCTTCCCGGCCACCGAGCGGATGTCGACCTACGTCACGGCGGTCGTCGCCGGTGAGTACCACCAGAGCCACGACACCTACGTCGGCAAGGCACGGCGAGATCCCGCTGGGGCACTACTGCCGCCAGTCGATGGTGCCGTACTTCGACACCGCCGAGCTCGTCGAGATCACCAAGCAGGGGTTCGCCTTCTTCGAGGAGGCCTTCGACTTCCCGTACCCCTTCCACAAGTACGACCAGCTCTACGTCCCCGAGTTCAACAACGGTGCGATGGAGAACGCCGGGTGCGTGACGCTGCGTGACGAGTACCTTCCCCGCAGCCGCCAGGCCACCTGGTTCTACGAGCAGCGCGCCAACACCGTGCTCCACGAGATGGCGCACATGTGGTTCGGCGACCTGGTCACGATGCGGTGGTGGGACGACCTGTGGCTCAACGAGTCGTTCGCCGAGTGGGCCTCGCACCATGCCCTGGTCGCCGCGACGACGTACGACGAGGCGTGGACCGGCTTCACGAACTCACGCAAGAACTGGGCCTACCGGCAGGACCAGCTGCCCTCGACGCACCCGATCGCGGCCGACAACCACGACCTCGAGGCCGTCGAGGTCAGCTTCGACGGGATCACCTACGCCAAGGGCGCCGCGTCGCTGAAGCAGCTGGTCGCCTGGGTCGGCGAGGGTGAGTTCTTCGCCGGGCTGCGCGCCTACTTCCAGCGGCACGCCTACGGCAACTCCGAGTTCCAGGACCTGCTGCAGGCGCTGGAGGAGACCTCCGGCCGCGACCTCCAGTCGTGGGCCGAGGAGTGGCTCCAGACGACCGGCGTGAACACGCTGGCGGCGGACTACACCGTCGACGACGAGGGTCGGTTCACGTCGTTCTCCGTCGTCCAGTCCGCCGACCCCGACCACCCCACACTGCGCCGGCACCGCATCGGCGTGGGCCTCTACGACCGCGGCGAGGACGGCCGGCTGACGCGCCGTACGACGGTGGAGACCGACGTCGTGGGCGAGCGCACCGACGTGGCCAAGCTCGTCGGCGTCGAGCAGCCCGACCTCGTCCTGCTCAACGACGGTGACCTGACCTACGCCAAGGTCCGCTTCGACGCCCGGTCGCTCGCGACCGTGCGCGAGTCGATCCACCGCATCGACGACTCGCTGGCCCGGGCCGTGTGCTGGGGCGCGCTGTGGGACATGACCCGCGACGCCGAGCTGTCCGCCGGCGACTTCGTGGCGCTGGTCCTGCAGGGTCTGCCCGACGAGTCCGACGAGACGGCGGTGAAGCAGCTGCCGATCTACGTGCAGGTCGCGGTCGAGCAGCTCACCCACCCCTCCAAGCGCGCCGCCCTCCGCCGCACGTGGGAGCGCGGCCTGCGGGACCTCCTGGAGCACGCGGCCCCCGGCAGCGACCACCAGCTCACCTTCCTCAAGGCGTTCGCCGGCACCTCCGGCAAGCGCGTGCCTCCGTCGACGTACGGCGGCGCGGCCCGCAGCGCCGAGGGGCTGGACCTGCTGGAGGCGCTGCTCGACGGGAGCGTCGAGCTCGCGGGCCTGACGGTGGCCCCCGACCTGCGCTGGACCCTGATCACCGCCCTCGCCCGCGCCGGACGGGCCGACGAGGCGCGGATCGCCGACGAGCTGGTGCGCGACAACACCATCTCGGGCCAGGAGCGGGCGGCCGCGGCCCGTGCGGTGCTGCCCGACCGAGTCGGCCAAGGCGGCCGCCTGGCAGGCCGCCGCGCTGCGCAAGGACCTCTCCAACGAGACCCAGCGGAGCATCGCCTACGTCTTCGACTGCTCCGAGCAGGAGGAGGTGCTGGCGCCGTACCTCGACCAGTACCTCGACCGTCGCGGACACGATCTGGGAGGACATGGGCACCCAGATCGCCACCACGATGCTGGAGTACATGTTCCCGCGGGCGCTGACCAGCCGGGCCACCCTCGACCGGGTGGACGCGTGGCTCGCGACGCTCGGCGGCGAACCCGTCCGCGAAGAAGTACGTCCGCGAGGCGCGGGCGGACATCGTCCGGGCGCTCGCCGCTCAGGACGCCGACGTCTGACCTGTCCCGCACGACGAAGGGCCGCACCCGAGGGGTGCGGCCCTTCGTCGTCGAGTGGTGTGCCTACTGCTGGTGCCGCACGCGCGGACTACGGGCGTGCTCGGCGAGCTGGTGGACCCCTGCGGTGATCCCGCCGACGAGGTCTCCGGTCGCGAACGCGCTCTGCATGGTCAGCGCCGCCAGCTGCACCTCGCTGTCGTCGAGCACCCGGCGCGCTGCCGGTCCGGTGACGATCTCGAGCAGCTTGGCGGCGGGGTCGATCATCACCAGGACGCAGCGGTCGGGCGCGACGAGCGCGGAGTGCAACCGCTCCGCGAACGCGCGGGACTCGCTCTCGGCTCGGCCGACGTAGACGGAGAACTCCAGGCGGCACAGCGTCTCGGCGTCGCGGATCGCCTTGTCGATGTCGTGACGCTGCGCGGACGTGAACGCGTCACCACCGGCCACTGGTGCCACCTCGGTCTGCCTCGTCGCGGTCCTGGCCGGTCCCCACGGCCGCCGGCTGTGCCGACCGGTCGGCCGCCTCCACGCCCCCGCGCGGACCGCCGAACCACTCGGCCTCGGTGCGCCACGGCTCACCCGGCTGGTAGCGCTGGCCCTTCGCCATCGACGGCAGGTAGACCAGCAGCGTGATCAGCAGGAACAGCGCGAGGGGGATCACCACCAGCAGCAGGATCACGTGCGCCGGGGAGACGTGCGGGGGGTCCTCCCAGCTGTCGGGGGCCTCGGCGAAGGCGCTGCTCGTGAGGCTCGTCACGAGGATCGCCGGGCCCAGCGCGAGCATCCGCGCGGCCCGTCGTACGGCGGTGGGGGCAGGGTGGCACGTCACACACGCAGGGTACCGAACGTCGGCTTGGACGCTGCGGTCACGTCTCGTAACCTCGCGGCCATGAGTCTTCTCCAGACGACGCCGACCTGTGCCACCGACGACAAGTGGTGCGTGTGGGTCGACCAGGCCACCGGCAACGCGTGGTTGGCCCAGGCCGCCAACTGGCTCATCGCCAAACCTTTCGCGATCCTGGTCCTGGTCCTGCTCGCGCTGGGCTGCCGGTGGTTCCTGCACCGGGTGATCGACAAGCTGGTGCGCCGCGCGGCCGAGGGCCTGCCCAGCCCGGTGCTGAGACGACGCCGGGAACGGGCCGACGAAGGAGCAGTCCCCCACGGTGCTGGCCGGCCGCCGCGTGCAGCGGGCCGAGACGATGGGGTCGCTGCTCAAGAGCATCGCCTCGATCGTGATCTTCGCCATCTTCGGGATCACCGCGATCGCCGAGCTCGGCTACCCCGTCGGGCCCCTGCTGGCCAGCGCCGGCGTCGTCGGCGTCGCGCTCGGGTTCGGCGCCCAGAGCCTCGTCAAGGACTTCCTGTCCGGCATCTTCATGATCTTCGAGGACCAGTACGGCGTCGGCGACTCGGTCGACCTCGGCGAGGCCGGCGGGACCGTCGAGGCGGTCGGGCTGCGGGTCACCCGGCTCCGCGACGTCGAGGGCACGGTCTGGTACGTCCGCAACGGCGAGATCATCCGGGTCGGCAACCAGAGCCAGAACTGGGCCCGCACGGTGCTCGACATCCCCGTGGCGCTCGACCAGGACCTCCAGCGGGTCCAGCAGGTGCTCCAGGACGTCGCCCACGACCTGTGGGAGGACGAGGACTACAAGCACCTGATCATCGAGGAGCCGTCCGTGTGGGGCGTGCAGGACCTCACCCCGAACTGGATCACGGTCCGGGTCACGCTCAAGACCGCACCGCTCGAGCAGTGGGCGGTCGCCCGCGAGATGCGGCAGCGGATCAAGCTCCGCTTCGACCACGAGGGCATCGAGTTCGCCCATCCCACCGGCCAGATGTGGGGCCAGCCCGTCTGACCCCACACCCTTCGGCGGGTCAGGCGAGGCTGGCGTCCAGCGTGATCGTGGTGCCGGTCAGCGCCTGGGACACCGGACAGTTCTTCTTGGCGTCCTCCGCGGCGGCCGCGAAGGCGTCGGCGTCGATGCCCTCGACCGAGCCGACGACGGTCAGGTGGATGCCGGTGATGCCGGTGCCCGGCTGGAACGTCACGTCCGCCGTCGTGTCGAGCGCCTGGGGCGGCGTGCCGGCCTGGGCCAGCCCGTTGGACAGCGCCATCGAGAAGCACGCCGAGTGCGCCGCCGCGATGAGCTCCTCGGGGCTGGTCTTGCCGTTGGCCTCCTCCGCGCGCGCGGGCCACGACACGTCGTACGTGCCGATGCCGGACGACTCGAGGGTCACCTGGCCGGCGCCCTTCGAACAGCGAGCCTTCCCAGTGGGTCTTCGAGGTGCGGGTGGTGGCCATGTGGTTCTCCTTCGTCACGGATGAGGGTGTGTACGCCGAGCCTTGCCGAGTCGTAGACAATGGACAAGTGACCACCCCGACCCCCGAGACCGACGGACGGCAGGCCGAGACGTTCTACGACGCGATCGGCGGCTACCCGACCATCGCGAAGATCGTGGCCCGCTTCTACGAGGGCGTCGCCGAGGACGAGGTGCTCCGGCCGCTCTACCCCGAGGCCGACCTCGGGCCGGCGCAGGAGCGGTTCACGCTGTTCCTGGCGCAGTACTGGGGCGGCCCGACGACGTACAACGAGACTCGCGGCCACCCGCGGCTGCGGATGCGGCACGCCCCGTTCGCGGTGACGCCGCGGGCCAAGGACCACTGGCTGCTGCACTTCCGCGCCGGGCTCGACGAGGCGAACCTCTCCCCCGAGCACGACGCCCAGTTCTGGGACTACGTCACGCACGCGGCGCAGTTCATGGTGAACACCTTCGAGGAGCCGGCGTAGCCCTGCTCAGGACTCGAGGACCGCTTCGAGGCGGGCGCGCTCGACGTCGCTGAGCGGCCGGGAGCGCTGCGTCGACGTGTCGAAGGCGACCAGCCGCACCTCGGCCTTCGAGAACAACGAGCCGTCCCCGTCGACGATCCGGCAGGCCAGGTCGTACGACGAGGTGCCGATCCGGGTCACCCAGGTCTCGACCGCGTAGGGCTCGGGACGGAACAGGATCGGCCGCCGGTAGTCCACGTCGATGCGCGCGACGACCTGGCGCATCCCCGACTGCTGCGAGGGGTCGAACATCGGCTCGTCGAGCGACAGGATGAACGCGATCCGCGCCTCCTGGTAGTACTCGAAGTACTTCACGTTGTTGACGTGGCCGTAGACGTCCACGTCGGAGAACCGCACGTGGCACTCGTAGACGTGCCGGGTCATGCGGCCCCCTCCTCGGGCTCGAGGAAGCGCTCGAGGACGGCTCGCTCCTCGTCGCGGATCCGCCGGGGGCGCTCCTCGGTGAACACGAACGGGGTCAGCACCGTGCGGGCCCGGGCGTAGACCCGTCGTACGCCGTCCGGCTGCTCGTCGAGGATCTCGTAGGCCATCGTGAACGACGCGGCCCGGATGCGGGTGACCCACGACTCGATGCGCACCGGCTCCTGCCGGAACACGAGCGGATGGACGAACTCGACCTCGTGGCGCACCACGACGGTTCCCTCCGCGAGCTGCTCACCGCCGGTCGCGGGCGCGTGCACCCGGAGCATGTCGACCCGGGACTCCTGCAGGTAGTCCACGTAGGTCACGTTGTTGACGTGCCCCAGCGAGTCCATGTCGGCCCACCGCAACGGGCAGAGGTAGATGTGTCGAGCCACACAGCCATCCTCGCAGGAAAGGGTCCTAGGCTGGCCGCACGTCCGGCGTACGTGCCGGTAACCGGAAGACCAGAGGAGTTCCTCCATGCCCGAGGCAGTGATCGTTTCCGCGGCGCGCTCCCCCATCGGCCGCGCGTTCAAGGGCTCGCTCAAGGACGTGCGCCCCGACGACCTCACGGCGACGATCGTCCGGACCGCGCTCGACAAGATCCCCGAGCTGGACCCGAAGGACATCGACGACCTCTACCTCGGCTGCGGCCTGCCCGGCGGCGAGAGCGGCTTCAACATGGGCCGCATCGTCTCGGTGCTGCTGGGCTACGACCACCTGCCCGGAGCCACGATCACGCGCTACTGCTCCTCGTCGGTGCAGACCACCCGGATGGCGTTCCACGCGATCAAGGCCGGCGAGGGCGACGTGTTCATCTCCGCCGGCGTCGAGACGGTCTCGCGCTTCGCGAAGGGCAACTCCGACAGCCTCCCGGACACGATGAACCCCGTGTTCGGCGAGGCCAAGCAGCGCACGGACGAGCTGGCGCAGGGCGGCCGGGACTGGCTGGACCCGCGCGAGCAGGACCAGATCCCGGACGCCTACATCGCGATGGGCCAGACGGCCGAGAACGTCGCACGGCTCCGCGGGCTCTCCCGCCAGGAGCTCGACGAGTTCGGCGTGCGCAGCCAGAACCTCGCGGAGAAGGCGATCAACGACGGCTTCTGGGCGCGCGAGATCACCCCCGTCACGACACCGGACGGCACGGTCGTCTCCGCCGACGACGGTCCGCGCGCGGGTGTCACGCTCGAAGGCGGTCAGCGACCTCAAGCCGGTGTTCCGCCCCGACGGCGTGGTCACGGCCGGCAACTGCTGCGCGCTCAACGACGGCGCCGCCGCGGTCGTCGTGATGTCCGACACCAAGGCCAAGGAGCTCGGCCTCACCCCGCTGGCGCGCATCGTGTCCACGGGCGTGACCGGGCTCTCCCCCGAGATCATGGGGCTCGGGCCGGTCGAGGCGACCAAGCAGGCGCTGGCCCGCGCGAACATGTCGATCGGCGACATCGACCTCGTCGAGATCAACGAGGCGTTCGCGGCGCAGGTCGTGCCGTCCTACCAGGAGCTCGGGATCGACCTCGACCGGCTGAACGTCAACGGCGGCGCGATCGCCGTGGGTCACCCCTTCGGCATGACCGGCGCGCGGCTGCAGAACACGATGATCAACTCGCTGCAGCACCACGACAAGCAGACCGGCCTGATCACGATGTGCGTGGGCGGCGGCCAGGGCATGGCGCTGGTGCTCGAGCGGCTCAGCTAGCGCGACCGCTCAGCGGTAGGCGGCTGAGCTGACCGCGCGGTACGACGGCGACGGCCCCCGGTTCACGTAGGAACCGGGGGCCGTTCGCATGAGCGTGCGCGTGCTGAGATCAGGCGGTGGGGGCCTCGTCCTGCTGGAGGACGGCCTCGCCGCGATGGTGATCTCGATCTTGTCGCCGATCAGGAGGCGGCCGCCGTCCATGCGGGATGTTGAAGTCGACGCCGAACTCCTTGCGGGAGATCGCCGTGGTGCCCTCGAAGCCCACGCGGGTGCCGCCCCACGGGTCGGTGTCCGTGCCGAGGACCTCGACGTCGAGCGTGACGGGCTTCGTGACGCCCTTGACCGACAGGTCGCCGGTCACCAGGAGGCCCTTGCCGCCGGCCACGACGCTGGTGCTGGTGAAGGTCATCGGGCCGTTCTTCTCGACGTCGAAGAAGTCGCCGGACCGCAGGTGCGCGTCGCGGTTCTCCTCGCGGGTGTTGATCGAGTTCAGGTCGATCGTGGCGGTCGCCGTCGGGTTGTCGCCGGTGACGATCTGGCCCTCGAACTTCTCGAACTGGCCGCGGACCTTGCTCATCAGGTGGCGGGCGGTGAAGCCGACCTCGGAGTGGCTCGGGTCGATGGTCCAGGTGCCGGCCGGGATGGTGGTGCTCAGGACGTCGATGCTCATGTGATCTCCTCGAAGCTGTTAGTTGTCGTTTCAACTGATGCCTACGCTACCAGGCAATCATTCAACCTTCAACTACAGGGACGGTAATCTTGTTCCCATGACGGCGGACAGCTCGGACGTGGCCTGGCTCGACCAGCAGCAGCAGCGCTCCTGGCGCGCGTTCCTGGTCGGGACGACCCTCCTCATGGACCGTCTCGACCGCGAGCTGCGCGAGCAGCACCGGATCTCCCTGCCGGAGTACGAGATCCTCGTCCGGCTCGTCGGAGGCCGACGGCAACCGGATGCGGATGGCGATGCTCGCCGACTCGGTCAGCCACTCCCGCTCCCGGGTGACGCACACCGTCAGCCGGATGGAGGCCGCCGGCCTGGTCGCCCGCGACGCCTGCGTCTCCGACGGCCGCGGGGTCGAGGCGGTGCTGACCGAGCAGGGCCGCGCGGCCCTCGACGAACGCCGCGCCGACCCACGTGGCCGGCGTACGCCAGTTCCTCGTCGACCTCGCCGACGAGGACGACTTCGAGGCCGTCGGCCGGGTCTTCGACGCGGTGACCGACCGGCTCATCGAGGCCAACCCGGCCATGGACATCCGCTGAGGACCTCCTCGTCCGCGGGCTGACATGCTTGCGGCCATGACCGCCTGGCACCGTCACACCCTCGACCCGGTCCACACCGTCTACCCGTCGGCCACCCCCTACGACACCCCGGCGCGTACGGCGCTCGTGGAGACCGTCCGCGCGTTCGCGATGGACGAGGTGCTGCCGGTCGCCAACGAGCTCGACCCGCGCCACGAGGACATCCCCGACCACCTGCTGGAGCGGATGGGCGAGCTCGGCCTGTTCGGCGTGCTGATCCCCGAGGACGAGGGCGGCCTGGGTCTCGGGAGTGCTGGACTACTGCCTGGTCTCCGAGGAGCTCGCCCGCGCCTGGATGAGCGTGGGCAGCATCATCGCCCGCGGCAACGGCACCGGCTGCGACGCCGCCGACCCCGCGCGCCGCGCCGAGCTGCGCCGGGCCAGCGCCGCCGGCCGACGCATCGGGGCGATCGCGTTCTCCGAGCCCGAGGCCGGCTCCGACCTGGCCAACGCCCAGTGCGCCGCCGTGCGGCGACGGTGACGAGTGGGTCGTCACCGGCACCAAGCGCTGGGTCGGGCCACGCGCTGTCCGCCGACTTCATCCACCTGCTGGCCCGCACCCGTCCGCCGCGCGAGGACCGCGGCCCCTCCGACGGGCTCGAGCTGTTCCTGGTCGAGAAGGACCGCGGCTCGTTCCCCGACGGGGTCACCGGCACGCCCATCGACAAGATCGGCTACTTCGGGCTCACCACCTGGCAGCTCGAGCTCGACGGGCTCCGGCTGCCCGGCCGACGCCCTGCAGGACACCGGCGAGGAGGAGGGCCAGGGCTTCAAGCACAGCCTCGGCTGGCTGCACGTCGCCCGCGCCCAGACCGCGGCCCGCGCCGTCGGCGCTGGCCCGCGGCGCGCTCGAGGACGCGCATCACCTACTGCCAGCAGCGCGTGCAGTTCGGCGAGCCGATCGGCAACCAGCAGGTGATCCGGCACATGCTCGCGGACATGTCCGCCGACGTCGCCGCCGCCCGGCAGCTCTACCAGCACGCGGCCTGGCTGGTGGACTCCGGCAGCCGAGGCGAACACCGAGACCTCGCAGGCCAAGCTGTTCGCCTCCGAGACGGCCGAGCGGGTCACCAGCCAGGCGCTGCAGATCTTCGGCGGCAACGGCTACACGACGGAGTACGCCGTGGAGCGCTACTGGCGCGACGCCCGGCTGACCAAGATCTTCGAGGGCACCTCGGAGATCCAGCGCCGGATCATCGCCGACAGCCTGCTGGCGGGCGCCCCGCTCGACGTGCCCGGCCGACCGGTGAGCTCCGACCTCGACCCGCGGTCGGCGCTGGCCGACCTGCGCCGGCGTACGACGGAGCGGCTGGCCGCCCTCACCGGCGACTACGCCGGGATGGTCGAGGCGTCGCGGGACTCCAACGCCGACGACGAGCACGACCCGGAGGGCTCGACCATCGCGTTCGAGCGCTCACAGGTCGGCGCGCTCGTCGCGGAGGCGCGCCCCAGCTCGCCGAGGTCGAGGCGGCGCTGGGCCGCCTCGACGACGGGACCTACGGGACGTGCGAGGTGTGCGGCCGACCGATCCCGCCGGCACGGCTCGAGGCGCGCCCGGTGGCCCGGACCCACGTCGACTGCACCCGCCGGACCGGCGTCAGTCGCGGGTGAGCTTGCGGTGGGTGACGCGGTGCGGACGGGCCGCCTCGACGCCGAGCCGCTCGACCTTGTTGGCCTCGTAGGACGCGAAGTTCCCCTCGAACCAGAACCACTTGCCCTCGTCGGTGTCGTCGCCCTCCCAGGCCAGGATGTGGGTGGCCGTGCGGTCCAGGAACCACCGGTCGTGGGAGGTGATGACGGCGCAGCCCGGGAACTCCAGCAGCGCGTCCTCGAGCGACTGGAGCGTCTCGACGTCCAGGTCGTTGGTGGGCTCGTCGAGCAGCAGCATGTTGCCGCCCATCTTCAGCGTCAGCGCGAGGTTCAGCCGGTTGCGCTCGCCGCCGGAGAGCACGCCCGCCTTCTTCTGCTGGTCGGGGCCCTTGAAGCCGAACGAGGCGATGTAGGCCCGGCTCGGCATCTCGAAGTTCGCGACCTTGATGAAGTCGAGCCCGTCGGAGACGACCTCCCAGACGTTCTTGCTGCGGGTCGATGCCGCCGCGGCTCTGGTCGACGTAGGAGATCTTCACGGTCTGGCCGACCTTGAGCTCGCCCTCGTCGGGCTTCTCCTCACCGGTGATCATCCGGAACAGCGTGGTCTTGCCGACGCCGTTCGGGCCGATCACGCCGACGATGCCGGCGCGCGGCAGCTTGAACTCGAGGTCGTGCATGAGCACCCGGTCGCCGAAGCCCTTCTTGAGGTCGTCCGCCTCGAGCACCACGTCACCGAGCCGGGGACCGGCCGGGATGTTGATCTCGGACAGGTCGACCTTGCGGTTGCGGTCGGCCTCGGCGGCCATCTCCTCGTAGCGGGCCAGCCGCGACTTGCTCTTGGCCTGGCGGGCCTTGGGGTTCGAGCGGACCCACTCGAGCTCGCGCTCGAGCATCTTGGCGCGCTTGGCGTCCTTGGCGCCCTCGACCTTGAGCCGCTCCTGCTTGGTCTCGAGGTAGGTCGAGTAGTTGCCCTCGTAGGGGTGCGCCTTGCCCCGGTCGAGCTCGAGGATCCAGCTCGCCACGTTGTCGAGGAAGTACCGGTCGTGGGTGACGGCCAGCACCGCGCCCGGGTAGCTGGCCAGGTGGCCCTCGAGCCACTGGACCGACTCGGCGTCCAGGTGGTTGGTGGGCTCGTCGAGCAGCAGCAGGTCGGGCTGCTGGAGCAGCAGCTTGCAGAGCGCGACCCGGCGGCGCTCACCACCGGAGAGCTTGTCGACGAGCGCCTCCGGCGGCGGGCAGCGCAGCGCGTCCATCGCCTGGTCGAGCCGGCTGTCGAGGTCCCACGCGTTGGCGTGGTCGAGGTCGGTCTGCAGGTCGCCCATCTCGGCCAGGAGCTTGTCGTAGTCCGCGTCGGGGTCCGCGAGCTCCTCGGAGATCTTGTTGTAGCGGTCGAGCTTGCCCTTGATCTCGCCGACGGCCTCCTCGACGTTCTCGAGCACCGTCCTGCCCTCGGTCAGCGGCGGCTCCTGCTGCAGCATCCCGACCGTCGCGTCGGGGTCGATGATCGCGTCGCCGTTGGAGGCGTGGTCGAGCCCGGCCATGATCTTGAGCAGGGTCGACTTGCCGGTGCCGTTGGGTCCGACGACGCCGATCTTGGCGCCGTGCAGGAACGAGAGGGTGACGTTGTCGAGGACGACCTTGTCACCATGGGCCTTGCGCACGTTGCGCAGCGTGAACACATACTCAGCCATGGTCGGCAAGCCTACGGTGGCGGGCCGACCTGCCGAAATCGGCGGGCACCGGCCGCCCGCCGCGGCGCCGGCCCCTCAGGCCACCCGGCCGGGCTCGGACCTCTGCTCCCCGAAGCTGGTCAGCTGCGGCAGCTCGCCGCCCGGCTCGTGCAGCAGCTCCTTCACGACGTGGTCGGTCTCCTCCTCCGTGTCGTTCCGGTCGGGCCGCTGGGCCTTGACGAAGACCGCCGTACCCCGGTTGAGGTCGTGGCCGACGTAGGTCGCGTCGACGACGTAGGTCACCGAGCTCTGGCCGTCCTCGCGCTCCCAGACGTCGGTGCGGAGCCGGCCGTGCACGACCACCGGGTCGCCCTTGCGGACCGAGTCGCGGACGTGGTCGGCCAGCGTGCGCCAGCAGGTGACCGAGAACCAGGACGTCTGCCCGTCCACCCACTCCCCGCTGCGCTTGCGGATCCGGGGCGTCGACCCGACCCGCAGGTTGGCCACGTTGCCCTGCGGGGTCTCGCGGTGGACGACCTCGTTGCCGACCCATCCCTGGAAGGTCACGAACGCTTCGTTCATCGTGCTGGCTCCTCTGCCTGACGTCGATGTGTACGACGGACAGGCTGCCCCGGCCTACGACCGGCGGGGGCGACGAACCCGGGGTCGGTGGACCACCCACGCACCCCGGAGGCTGGGGACGGAACCTGGCCGGCCGCGTCAGCGCAGCGCGGCGGCGAGACCGGCGCGGGTGGCCCGGTAGGCCTCGATCTCGGCCTCGACGGGCTGCACGACGAGCGTCTCGGTGACGTCGCCGATCGCCGAACGCAGCCGCCGGTCGGCCGACCGCGCCCGGCTGCGCGCGGAGAGACCGACGACCGCCTTGCAGACCAGGCCGAGCAGGATGCCCAGCGCCACTCCCCCGAGGAGCAGCAGCGTGGGCAGCGGCAGGCCGGAGGTGCGCGGGGTCGAGGGCGCGGGGATCTGGAGGTAGCCGAGCACGGCCAGCCCGAGCAGCCAGAGGCCGCCGACCAGCGCCGCCACCATCAGCACCCACTGGAGCACCCGCACCAGCCGCCACCAGATCGGGCGTCCGGCTCACCCCGAGGTCGGTCGAGGACACCGCCTTGTCGAGAGCGTCGTTGAGGTCGGGCAGCCGGGCCACCGACGCTCGGCGCACGGCGACGGCCCACGACGGGCTCAGCTCCTTGCCGACGTCGTCGGCCAGGGCCCGGACCGTCGTGTCGACGCGGGCCTGCTGGACGTGGGTGGTCTCGGGCACGGAGGCGCGGGCGCTCGCGGTCAGCTCCTTGCCGCCGGCTGCCGAGGTCGAGGTGCAGACGCTTGAGCGGGTCCGGCTTGAACCGGGTCAGCCACGCGGTCACCGGCCAGCCGGTGGCCTGCCCGGCCCGGCGCTTCGTGGACTGCTCGACGGCGTGGACGACGGTGGGCACCCCGGCCGCGTCCGCGAACGCGTCCACGAGCTCGGCCTTGCGGCTGCGGGCCACGTCCCCGGGCGTGGCGTCACCGTTGGCCTGGGACATCCGGCCGGCCACCGAGCTCACGTCGGCCATCAGCCGCTTCTTCACGGCCTTCTTGGCGCTGACCTGCTCGGCGATCGCCCGCTTGAGGTCGGGGATGCCCTCGCCGTGCCGGGCGGACGTCGCGATGACCGGCACCGTCTCCAGACCGTCCTCGGCGAGCAGCCGCTTGAGGTCCGCGACCATCGCCTCGCGACGCGCCGGGGGGACGGTGTCGATGTGGTTCAGGACGACCAGCATGACGTCGCGGTGCTGGGCCATCGGCTTGAGGTAGCGGTCGTGGATGGCCGCGTCGGCGTACTTCTGCGGGTCGAGCACCCAGACCAGGAGGTCGGCCAGCTTGACCAGGCGGTCGACCTCGACGTGGTGGGCGACCTCGGTGGAGTCGTGGTCGGGCAGGTCGAGCAGCACCAGCCCGTTGAGCCCCCGGTCCTCGCGGGGCTCGTCGAGCATGCTGTCGCGCATCACCTGGTGCCGCTTGGGGACACCGAGCCAGTCGAGCAGCTCGGGCGCGCCGTCGGCGCCCCAGGCGCACGCCATGGTCCAGGACGTGGTCGGACGGCGTACGCCGATCGCGGCCAGCTCGAGGCCGGTGACGGCGTTGAACGTCGAGGACTTCCCGGAGCCCGTCGCGCCGGCGAGCGCGACGATCGTGTGGTCGCCGGAGAGGCGGAGCCGGTCCCCCGCCCGCTGCGCGACCGCCGCGGCCTCGTCGACCAGCTCGTCGTCGAGCCTGCCCCGGGCGGACCGCGCGGCCTCGGCCAGTCCGTCGATGCGGTCGGTCACGTCGGAGCCGCGGCCGACGAGCCTCTTGGCGCCGTCGACGAGCGCGCTCACTGCGCGGCCTCCGCGTCGGGGACGGGAGCCATGTCGGCGAAGCGCAGGTCGTCGACGCGCCGGGACACCTCCCGCAGGCCGTCGACGTCGCCGCCGTGGATGCCGAGGGAGTCGAGCACCTCGAGGAAGCGGGCGCGCTCCTCGTTCATCAGGCGCGGTCACCCGCTCGTTGAGGTCCGCGCGCGCGGCCTCCGCGAGGCGACGCACGGCCTGGTCCCCGAACACGGCCTCCAGCAGCTTCTGTCCCACGACGGCGCTGCCGCCGGCGATGCCGACCTCGGCGCCGGAGACACCGGCCGTGTGCGCGAAGACGACCACCATCAGCGCCACCGACAGCCCGTTGACGCCGAACGCGAGGAACCGTGCGGTCGACCGCTTGTCGGCGCCCTCGGAGCGGACCATCTCGAGCACGCCGTGCTGCCAGTCGCGCACGGACCGCTCGGCGCGGACCCGGAAGTCCCGGGAGGCACGCCCGAGGTCGCGGCCGGAGTCCTCGACGAGGTGCTGGCCCGCGGTGACCGAACGCCAGGACGCCTCCGCCCGCTCGGCCGCCGTCTCGGCGTGCTCCAGGATCAGCGTCTCCAGACCGGACTCGACGGCGACGGTGACGCGCTCGGCCTGCATCGGCTTGCCGCGCACCCAGCCGACGACCCGGTCGCGGAGCCAGCCGACCTTGGTCTCGAGCGAGCGGAGCAGCTCGCCGGTGCCGACGAACTCCTGCCAGCGGGCGAGCACCTCGCCGCGCAGCAGCGTGCCGTCGGCGGACGCCTCGTCGACCTTGACGACGGCCTCGTCGTAGGCGCGGTCCACGTCCTCGCGCAGCCGCCGGGCCATCGCGAGCTGGTCGCCGGCGGCGTCGGCGATGTCGTGGGTGCGGCGCGAGAGCGAGCGCACGGCGCCGTCGAGGGTCTGCTTGACGACGGCGGCACGGGCGCCCGAGTCGGCGGCCAGGCTGTCCAACCAGGACCGGATCTCCCGCACCGACGCGGCCGGCAACAGCCCGTCGTCGTCCACCTCGCCCTCGGTGACCGCGAACAGCGGCGAGTCCCGCAGGCCCCGGGAGGTGAGCATCCGCGCCAGGTGCCCGCTGACCTCCTCGACCGCGTCGGGCGGCGTCCGGTCGAGCACGACGGCCACCGCGGTGCTGCGCTCGGCGGCCGCCTTCAGGAAGCCCCAGGGGACCTGGTCGGCGTACCGCGCGGCCGAGGTGACGAAGAGCCAGAGGTCGGCGGCGGCGAGCAGCTCCGCGGCCAGCGTCCGGTTGCGCTCCTCGACCGAGTCGATGTCGGGGGCGTCGAGGATCGCGAGTCCGGCGGGCACCGTGTCGGCGGCGACGAGCTGGAGGGCGCCGGGGTCACCGGTGGCCCCGGTGGTGCGCGCCAGGCCGGGCAGGATCCGCTCCTTGTCGAACCAGTCGACGTCGGCCGGGTTGTGCACGAGCACGGGCGAGCGGGTGGTCGGACGGAGCACGCCGGGCTCGGTGACCCGCCGGCCGACCAGCGAGTTCACCAGCGTCGACTTGCCGGCCCCGGTCGACCCACCGACGACGGTCAGCAGCGGCGCCTCGATCTGGATCAGCCGGGGCAGGACGTAGTCCTCGAGCTGGTCGACCATCTCGCTGCGCATCGTGCGGTGCTCCTCGGCGCCCGGCACGTCGAGCGGGAGCGCCACCGTCGCCAGCGCCTCGCGCAGCCGCACCAGGGCGGTGACCATCTCGGCGCTGGTCGTGGTCCCGGGTGCGCTCATCGGCCGGCCTCGGACGGTGCAGGTCCGGGGACGCGCTCGGCCGGGGGCTGGGGGTACTGCACGTAGGGACGCAGCCCGTGCAGCCGCTGCACCATCGCGGAGCCGCGCTCGGTGAAGTCGGCCGGCGCGTTGCCGCGCAGGTAGCGGTCGTGCAGGAACGCCGAGCTCGATGGCCTGCTGCTGGTACTCCCGCATCACCTTCTCGGCCACCGGGCCGCCGTACCCACGGGCGTAGCGCCGGCTCGCGCGACGGGCGGAGAGCCGCACCAGCCAGGGCACCTCGTAGGCGCCGATCAGGCCACGGGCGGCGACGTCGCTCAGCGAACGGGTCAGCATCCGCGCCTCGCGCTGGCGCGCCCACACCGCGAAGCCCACCAGCAGCAGGAACGCCGGGACCATCGCGAAGACGTAGGTCAGCACGAACGTGCCGCCACCCCCGAAGAACGCGGAGGCGTTCCAGGTCGCGTGGGCGGTCACGGCGGCGACGTACCCGATCAGTGGCGCGAGAAACCGCCACTTCCGCTGCTTGGCCACCACGGCGAAGCCGACGCCGAGACCGATGAACGCCGTGAACAGCGGGTGCGCGAACGGGCTGAAGATGCCGCGTACGACGAACAGGCCGGTCGCCGAGCCGAGACCCCCAGGACCCGAGCCCTCGCTGCCCATGTAGGCACCGGCGAGGTAGAGGATGTTCTCGGTGAACGCGAAGCCGACGCCGACGAGGCCGGCGTAGACGATCCCGTCCAGGACGCCGTCGATGACGCGGCGGCGGAACCACAGCAGCATCAGGACGAACAGGCCCTTGGCGCCTTCCTCCGTGATCGGCGCGACGATCGCGGCCGACCAGTCGTCGGGCGTGCCCAGCACGATCTGGTCGATGGACTGCAGCACGAGCGCGGCCGCGGTGGCCACCACAGCGCCCCAGAAGAAGGCGGTGACGAGCAGCCGGACCGGCTCGGGCTCGTAGCGGTCGAGCCACAGGAACGACGCGATCACAGGTCCCACGGGCAGGGCGGCGAGCACCACCCCGACGGCGAGGGCGCCCGGCGCGTTGGACAGCACGAGGACCACACACATCACCCCGGCCCCGAGCAGCAGCAGGATCGAGACGATCACCGTGAACAGCACGCTGCCCCGGCGTCGGGGCCGCTCGAGCAGGGCGGGCGGAGCCGCGGCGGCCGGTGCCCAGGCCCCGGGCGCGGTCACCTGGACGTTGCCCGGTCGAGGGTCCTGGACGGGGGCAGGCGGAACGGAGGACGGGCCGGCCGTCCCGGGATGTCCGCCGCTGTGCCGTCCTGCCCCACTCACACGCGCCAGCCTATCGGGGGCGCTGCACCTCGCCCGTCCCGCGCATCCCTCCCGTCGTACAGTGAGCGGGTGAGTGAGCCGACCCCCGACCGTCCGTCCGACACCACCGAGGGCCCGTCGGGTCTGGCGACCGAGTCGCACGACCAGCCGGTCCCCGAGGCCTACGCCACGTTCATGCGGCAGGGCTGGGGCGAGCGCGAGCTCGACCTCCCCCGGCACCCGGTCGCGGACTGGTCGGCCCGACGCCGGGCCGGGCTCGCGGAGATGTTCCCGGGCGAGCGGCTCGTGGTCCCGGCCGGCAACTTCAAGGTGCGCGCCAACGACACCGACTACCGCTTCCGCGCCGACAGCGCGCACGTCCACCTCACCGGCAACCTGACCAGCGACGCCGTGCTCGTCATCGAGGACGGCGAGTCGGTGCTCTACGCCCGCCCCCGCTCGTCGCGGCAGACGGACGAGTTCTTCCGGGACCGTCGCTACGGCGAGCTGTGGGCCGGGCCGGCGCCCCTCGCTGCGCGAGATCTCCGACTCCCTCGGGCTCGAGGTGCGGCAGCTCGGTGAGCTCGACGAGCGTCTGGCGCGGTCGGCCAAGACGCGTGTGCTGCGCGGCGTCGACCCGTACGTCGACCGGACCGTCGCCGACGACGGCGGGCGCGACCACGACTTCGCGCGGGTGCTCTCCGAGCTGCGGCTGGTCAAGGACCCCTGGGAGCTCGACCAGCTCCAGGAGGCCTGTGACATCACCACTCTCGGCTTCGCCGACAGCGTCCGCGACTGGGACAACGTCCTGAAGTACGGCGAGCGGTGGCTCGAGGGCACCTTCTTCCGGCGGGCCCGCACGATGGGCAACGACCTCGGCTACGACTCGATCGTGGCGGGCGGGTCGCACGCGACGACCCTGCACTGGACGGAGAACAGCGGTCCGATCACGCCCGGGCAGCTGGTGCTGCTCGACATGGGCGTCGAGGGCAGCAACCTCTACACCGCCGATGTCACGCGCACCCTGCCGGTCGACGGCACCTTCACGCCGTTGCAGCGTGACCTGTACTCCGTGGTGCTCGAGGCGCAGCAGGCCGGCATCGACGCGATCCGGCCGGGCGCGGACTTCCAGGCCCCGCACGATGCGGCGATGCACGTGATCGCGCACGCGCTGGAGGACCTGGAGCTGCTGCCGGTCTCCGCGGAGGAGGCGCTGTCGCCGGACAGCAAGGTCTACACGCGCTGGACCCTGCACTCGACCAGCCACATGCTCGGCCTCGACGTGCACGACTGCGCGGCGGCGTCCAGCGAGACCTACAAGCACGGCCCCCTCAAGGAGGGCATGGTGCTCACGGTCGAGCCGGGACTGTACTTCCAGGAGGACGACCTGCTCGTCCCCGAGGAGCTGCGCGGCATCGGCATCCGCATCGAGGACGACATCCAGGTCACCGCGGACGGCTCGACGAACCTGTCGCAGGCGCTGCCCCGCGAGCCCGGCGCCGTCGAGGAGTGGATGGCGGGCCTCCGCCCCTGATCGGGACCGGCAAGGGGCCCGGTCAGCGCAGCGGCAACCAGCGGGAGTACCGGTGGTAGCCCGGTGCCCAGTCCTGCCGTCCACCCGTCACGCCCGCGAAGGCAGCCACCCGGGCCCGCGTCGGGCGGAGCGGCGACGCCGTCCAGGCAGCGGCGGGACAGCGAGAACCGAGTGGTGTCGGTCCGGGTGTCGAAGCTGAACCGGTAGTCCCCGGCGGAGCACCCGACCCGCGCACCGACCTTCCAGCCATCGGTCCGGTACAGCTGGTAGACCCCTCCGACGAACCGCGCCGAGGTAGTAGTCGGGGCTCGCGCTGCCGGGCGTGGCGTCGATGTAGAGACCGGACCAGGCACCGTTCCGGGCGCTGACGGCGCGATGCCTCACGGTGACGACGACCAGGTGCCCGCTCGACACGGTCGAAGCGGTGACCCGCCGGATGTCCATGGGATGCCCGACGTCACCGGCCCGATCAGCGAAGGACGCCTGGTCGGCCTGCGCGGGAGCCGCGGCGGACGCAGGTCAGCACCGCAGCGGCGGCGCAGACGACAACGACGAGTCGCTTCATGGTTCGGTACACGGTGCGTCCCCCTGACGGTGCTTCCCCGGAGGCACCCGGCCCGGCCGGGCCGTGGGTGCCGGGAACGAGCGTAGGCGCTCGGCCGCGACAATTCGCGGGTTTGCCCAACCTGGCTCATCACCACCACTCCAGGAGCCGTCTCCGGCGACTCGACGGGAGATAGGGAGGTCTCCCGATGTGCCCGGGTCGTCGTAGGGCGAGCGTGGAACCTCCAAGGCGGTGCGACACCTGCCGCTGACTCGTGGAGGTCGACATGGTCCAGGTCCCGCGGTACGCGTCCTCGGCCACGAGCGTGGCCCTCTTGTTCGTCGCGTCGCTGACGTTCGGTGCGCATGTCCAGCACGACGCGACCCCACCCCGGGCGCTCGGCTCTCCGTGACGCCGGCAGCCTCGTGTTCCTCAGGTGCCCGGCCGACCTCGAGCCCGATCTCGCGGCAGTCGTGACGGTCTGGGTCCGCGCAGGTCGCTGCCCGTGTCCTGCCGGTGAGAGCCCGGCCCGGCACCCGTGGCGCCTGGTGCGACTCCGCGCCGTCGACCATGACGCACAAGGAGCCGGGGCGGTGCTCACCTGACGTCCGGTCGGCCGAAGCGGCGGTTCACGGGGGTATCGCCGCCTCGGCCGACCAGGCACCGTCGCCGCGCGGGCCGGGAGAGCTCTCGTCATTCAGGACAGGAACTGACCTGTGCTGCTCGTAGCGTGAGTGTCATGACCACCACACCCAGCACCCCGTCCGCCCGGTCCGGGCTCGGCACGCAGGAGCGCGCCGACCTCCTCGACGTCCTGCGCAAGCACCGCGGCCTGTTCCGGGTGACCGTCAAGGGACTCACCGACGAGCAGGCCCGGCTCACGCCGACGGTCAGCGCCCTCAGCCTCGGCGGCCTCGTCAAGCACGTGACGCGCCGTCGAGCAGCAGTGGGCGAGCTTCGTCATCGACGGCCCGGCGCCCGCCCCCGACATCGACTGGGCGAACATCGACTGGTCGAACCCGCCGCCCGAGGTGCAGCAGTACGCCGACGGCTTCCGGATGCTCGAGGGCGAGACCCTCGCCGGCCTGCTCGCGACGTACGACGCGGTGGCCGCCGCCACCGACGAGCTGGTCGCTCACCGTCGACCTCGACGCGCTGCAGCCGCTGCCCAAGGCGCCGTGGTTCGAGCCCGGCGCCGTCCTGGAGCGCCCGCCGGGTCTTCACCCACATCCTCGCCGAGACCGCCCAGCACGCCGGCCACGCCGACATCCTCCGCGAGACCATCGACGGCCAGAAGTCGATGGGCTGACACTTCAGGGTCGTTGGGGACGGACCGCCAGGTCCACGCCGCCGGTCACGCCGGCGCCGGGCCGCAGCACCACGACGGTCGGGGTGCTGCCGCCCCAGGTGCGGTAGCTCGCCTCGGGCACGTCCTGGGTGACCGGGGTGTAGAAGTTCTCACCGCAGCCGTTCGGCCCTGGGCCGGGCCCGCAGTAGTTCGTCGTCGACCAGCCCGCGATCGCCTCCCACGCCCCGGTCATGGTCGAGCCGGAGGACGTGAACCGGTGGGAGTACTGCCCGTTCGGCACGTCGACCCGGGCGACGATCCACCGGTCGGGCTGCTCGACGGTGAACCGCGTCGGTACGTCGTACGCCATCGTCGGCACGCTGACCGCTTGACGCACCCGCATCGTGAGGGGTGTGCCTGCCCAGGTGGCGGCGAGGCTCGGCGTGACGCGGAGCGTGTAGGTGCCGTCGCTCGGGAGCAGCCAACCCTGGTTGAAGTTCCAGTCGGGCACAGTCGCCCCGTCGGGACCGACCAGGCTGCCGGATCCTGCGGAGCCGCCCGAGCGGGACGACGGCAACGCCGGCTCCGGGTAGACGAACGACCCGGCCGTGCCCGTGAAGGTGAACCTCCGCTCACGGCCGGGGACGCCCTCGTCCCCCAGCGTCGCTGCCGGGCCCTCGGGCGTCACCGTCGTCGTGACAGCGGTGGACGCGTTGGCCTTCAGAGAGTCCGCCGCCGGCTGGAACAGGTAGCGGCCGGGCGTCATGACATCCGTGTGGTAGCCGTCGGTCAGGGTCTTGCCCGCCTCGAGGTAGACCGGCGAGGCGGAGTACCCGCCGACCGTCACCCCCGTGGGGGTCGTGAGGCCCGTCCAGAGCGGGGCCTCGTACTGCCAGCCGCGCACCATCACCCGACCGGTCGAGGGAAGCGTCACGACGCCGATCTCGGTCACCCCCACGCTCCGGCGCAGCACGACCGGCGCCGCGTCGAGCGTGAGCGGCACCAGCCGCACCAGGCTCACGTCGACGGAGGTGCGGCCGTAGCCGTGGCCCCAGCAGGGCACGACCTCGAAGCGGTAGGACCCGGTGCGGGGCAGGTGCCAGAGCCCCTGACGTCCCTGGGCCACGAGTCCGGACGGACCACGCAGACGGGCGTACCTGCACCTCCCGTCATCGTCCTCACTGGTGGCGAGCTGGACGTCCTGGCCGCGCTTGCCTGCGAACAGGAGCGTCACCGCCTGGCCGCGCACCGTCGACCAGACGGCCCCGTCGGCATAGCTGGCCCGCCGCACCAGCGGCGCCGGCTGCGGGGCCGCGAAGGCGTGGCTCGCGACGTGCCGCTGCGGCAGCACCACCCGCAGCATGGTCCGGTTGAGGCTGGGCTCCGTCTTGAACACGAAGGCGCGGGCAGCCACGACCTTCTCCTTGACCAGCACCCACTGCGTCCCGACGCGCATCTGCAGCCGGGCCTTCGTCGGCCGGGCGTCCGCGCGCGGTGACGTGCACGGTCACCGTCTTCGACCGGACCGGCGCCTTGGGCCAGTCGACCGAGACCTTGATCGCCGGGCGCGCCGGCCGGGCCGACGCGGCGCCGGGCGACGAGAGCCCGGCGAGAAGAAGACAAGCAGCGATCAGGACGCTGCCGAGCTTGCGGACCATCGAGACACCCCCGTGCGAGAACCGGCCGACCGGCACCCTACCGCGCGGCCGCCCGCTCCTCGCGCCGCTTCCCGCTGCTCCCGCGGGACGGCCATGGCCGCCCTGCTCGACCATGGGTTCTGCTGCATACTTGCTCCCGGGTCGGGGCGTGCCAGGACCAGGAACATTCCCGGTGTTATCCCGATGTTTTGACCCGATGTGGGTTCCGACCCCCCGCCCTCGTAGCTCAGCTGGATAGAGCTTCGGACTTCTAATCCGGTGGTCGCAGGTTCGAGTCCTGCCGGGGGCGCCCCACTCTTGTGTTACTTCGGGTGATGCCTGGCAGATCGCCTTCGGGTGATGGCAAGGTCGTGGCGGCGAGATTGGCGGGCGTGTCGCAGACGATGGTCGTCAGACGAGCCGGTCGCTGGCGCGGTCGGGGTCGGCGCCGGAGACGACGGATCGTTCCTGGTCGTGGGTCCCGTGCCAGTCCAGACACAGGACGGTTGCGTCGTCGCTGAGCGCGTGGCCGGTGGCCTCGAGGGCGCTGTCGGCCAGCGCACGGACGACCTCGCGCGGATGCAGCTTCCTGGTGCCTGCGATGGCCGCGAACAGGTCGACGGCACCGACGTTGCGCTCCAGCATGCCGTCCGTGACGAAGACCACCCGGTCCCCGCGACGCAGGGTGACCTGGGTGCTGCGGTAGCGGGTGTCGGGAAACAAACCGAAGGGGACGTCCGCCGGCAGCTCCAACGTGGTCACCTCGGCGTCTCGAGCGAGGTACGGCGCGACGTGCCCGGCGTTGACCATCTCGCAGGTGCCGGTGCGCAGGTCGACCCGGGCAAGCAGCCCGGTGACGAAGTCATCGAGGTCCCGGGTTGTTGCCTGGTCAGCCAGCGCCCTGTTTGTCTCGGTGGCCTGCTCGAGCAGCGTGGCTCCGCTGCGCCGGCCGCCTCGCAGGCTGCCCAGACACAACGACGCCGTCAGAGCAGCACCCACCCCGTGACCCATCGCGTCGGTCAACGACAGGTGCAGCACGTCACGATCCAGGCTGTAGTCGAAGGTATCTCCCCCGATGCTCGCTGCCGGTTCCAACCATCCGGAGAGCGTGAACGCGGCCGCCTCACATGTCCGCGGACCCGGAAGCAGCCGCTGCTGTATCTCCGCGGACAGGCTGAAGGAACGGCTGCGCTGGCCCCACTCGAACAGGTCGGTGTGCCGCTGGTTGGCGATCACCACGAACGCGAGCAGATACGCAACCTGCCCGATCTCGGTCACCGTCTCCGGGGCCGGTTCTTCCTCGAGGTACAGCTCCAGCAGGCCGATGGACTCCCCGCGCTCGGTCACCGGGGCCAGCACGCGCCACCACCCCCGGGCACCATCCCCCGCCTGCGCCGGGTCGGGCGGCAACAATTGGATGGCCTGGGTACGCACAGCCTGCTCCTCCGGGCCACCGTCGAAAGGCACCACGGTCGCGGACTCCTCGAGCTCCCGTCGTTCTCCGCGGCCCAGCGGTGTGCGGATGTCAGCTTTGCCGTCTACCAGCGGAACGTGCGCGAGGCGGACCAGGGCACGACCGGACAGGTCCGCGATCAGGAAGGACACGGCCGCGGCATCGAAAACCGCACCGAGCTCGCGAGCAACAGCCTCCACGGCCTCCACCGGAGACTCCGACGCCGCTGCCTCGAGCACCCGCCCGACATCGACACCTCGAACTGACACCATTCGTCGGAGCATAGAGCGCGCCCCACTCTTCAGCGAGCCGCGTAGTCGTCGATCTCCGCAGCCAGCGCGGCCTTTTCGGTGTCCGGGAGGAACGACGCGCGGACGGCGTTCTTCGCCAGCCCCGCGATGCCCTGCTCGTCGAGGCCGAGCAGCTCGGCCGCGATCTCGTACTCGCGGCTGAGGGTGGTGCCGAACATCGGCGGGTCGTCGCTGTTCACGGTGACCAGGACGCCCGCCTCGTGCATCTGCCTGATCGGGTGGTTCTCGAGCACGTCGACCGCGCGGGTGGCGATGTTGGAGGTCGGGCACACCTCGAGCGGGATCTGGTGCTCGACGAGGTACGCCACGAGCTCGGGGTCCTGGACGGACGACGTACCGTGCCCGATCCGCTCGGCGCCGAGGTCGCGCAGCGCGTCCCAGACGGTTTGCGGGCCGGTGGTCTCGCCGGCGTGCGGGACGCTGTGCAGGCCGGCCGCGCGCGCCTGGTCGAAGACGTCCTTGAACTGGGGCCGGTCCACGCCGACCTCCGGGCCGCCGAGGCCGAAGCCGATCAGCGTCTCCGGTGCCTTCGGGTGCAGGGCGTACCGCAGCGTGTCCTCGGCCGAGGGAAGCCCCGACTCCCCCGGGATGTCGTAGATCCAGCGCAGCTTGACGCCGTGGTCCCGCTCCGCCGCGACCCGCGCGTCCTCGACGGCCTCGACGTACGCCTCGATCGGGACGCCCGGCCTGCACCGAGGTCCAGGGAGTCAGCGTCAGCTCGGCGTAGCGGATGTTCTGCGCGGCCATGTCGGCGGCGACCTCGTAGGTCAGCAGCCGGATGTCCTCGGGCTCGCGGAGCAGGTCGACGACGGCGAGGTAGACCTCGATGAAGTGCCCGAAGTCGCGGAACGTGAAGTAGTCCCGCAAGGCGTCGAGGTCCGAGGGCACGACACCGGGATGGCGGGCGGCGAGCTCGGAGACGATCCGGGGCGAGGCGGACCCGACGTGATGCACGTGGATCTCGGCCTTCGGAAGTCCTGCGACGAACGCGGCGTACGGCGAGGGAGCAGCATCGGAGCGGGTCGACATGCGCGTCAGTCTGGCACTTGCCGCTGACTGTTTGGCAGGGGGCGACCTGGTAACCATCTGGGAGAGCGCCGCACCGCCCATGACATAGGTGTGTCGGTCACGGTTATCCCAGCGCCGTTGGGATACAAAGAGTGAGGCCCCGCAAAGTATGAGTTTGCGGGGCCTCGGTTTTGAACCTTCGGTGACGTCCCGGTTCTCACGGTCGGCCCGCAGATCCCCGCCCCGTCACGGGCCGGCCAGCGGATCTCTCCGCGGCTTCGGATCTCGGTGTCCGTCCGATCCCGCCCTCGGGTTGCCCCGACGGCGTGAAGTAGTTCTATCTCCGAAAAGCCAAGCGTGGCAAGGGGTTCAGGCTGACTTCTTCGGCCATTTTTCCGGGTGGCCGCGTGTCGGAACGGACACGCCGCATTCGTGCTTCTCGTCCCCAGGTTTGTCCCCAGAGACGGCTGCCCTGGGGACAGCGCTCAGCTGGCGCGCGGCCGCTTTCTCCACGTCGGCAACCAGCCCGTCGATGGTCTTCGACGTCAGCTTCTTGCCGTTGACCAGCACCGTCGGCGTCGAGTTGACGCCGTCCTTGGACGCCTGGTCCCCGACGTTCTTCACCCACTGCTCGAACGTCCGGTCCGCGATCCCCTGCTGTACGTCGGCCTTCGCCGCCCCGGCCTGCACGGCGTAGTCGAGGAGCCGGCTGTCGCTGAGGCCGGCACTGCCCTCCTCCGGCTGGTCCTCGAAGAGCAGGTCGTGGAACTTCTTCGCCACGTCCGGCCCGGAGGTGTCGAGCACGACGGCCAGCGCGTTCGCGGCCCGGCTGGAGTACTCCGTGGTCGAGCTGTCGTCCAGGAAGGTCGAGCACGTGGTAGCGCACCTGCACCTTGCCCGCCGCCACCTGCTTCTCCAGGGCGTCCCGGGTGGCCGCCTCGAACTGACCGCAGAACGGGCACATGAAGTCCTCGTAGACCGCCACCTTGACCGGCGCGGAGGACGGTCCCGCCGGCACGGCGTACCCGACCGCACCCGTCGGCGCGGTGCCGACGACGGTGGTCGTGTCCCGTCCCGACTGCACGATGTAGCCGATCACGAGGATCACCGCGAGCACCGCGACACCGACCGCCGACACGACCGCCGTACGCCTGCGCCGTTCCTGCCTCTCCTGGGCGGCGCGGATCTCGGCCGCACGCTCGGCCGCTGCCTGGGACTCGGCGCGGCGGGTGGCGGTGGACTTCTTCCTCGACATCGATCTCTTCCGTCTCGCTATCAGGCGGGCAGCAGGCGGTTGTCCGCGGCCAAAGGGGTGCGCGGGCGCCACACGAGCCAGGCGCTGAGCAGCAGCAGGCCCACGTCGCGCGCGAGCTCCCAGGGGTACTTCGCCTGCGCGTTCGCGGCGGGACCCGCGCCGCCGCCGAAGCACCCGCAGTCGATGGACAGGCCGCGGGCCCAGGCCGACGAGATACCGATGACGAACGCCACCAGGAGCACCACCGACACGACCGCCGCGACACGCGTCAGCAGGCCCAGCAGCAGGCACACGCCGACCAGGATCTCCAGCACCGGCAGGGCGTGGCCCACGACGGGTACGACGGACTCGGGCAGCAGCTCGTAGGCGCGGACGGCGCGGACGTTCTCGTTCGGGTCCGGGAGCTTGAGCGACACCGGCGACCACCCACACGAGCCCGACCACGACACGGGCCAACACCCCCGCGGTGACGCCGAACCGAGCCATGGCCCCACTGTAGGAAGTGTCTCTGAGAGCACACTGAGTAGGGTTCAGGCGTGAACGACCGACTCGTGTGGATCGACTGTGAGATGACCGGGCTCGACCTGGGCGCCGACGCGCTCATCGAGGTCGCGGCCCTGGTGACGGACTTCGAGCTCAACGTGCTCGGCGACGGCGTGGACGTGATCGTCAAGCCTCCACCCGAGGCGCTCGAGCAGATGGACGAGTTCGTGCGGACCATGCACACCTCGTCGGGGCTCCTCGAGGAGCTCGACGCCGGGCTGACGATGGCCGAGGCGGAGGAGCGGGTGCTCGCCTACGTCAAGGAGCACTGCGCCGACGGCAGCCGTCCCCCGCTGGCGGGCAACACCGTCGCGACGGACCGGTCGTTCCTGGCCCGCGACATGCCCGGCCTGGAGTCGTTCCTGCACTACCGCATCGTCGACGTGTCCTCGATCAAGGAGCTGTCGCGCCGCTGGTTCCCGCGCGCCTACTTCAACGCCCCCGCCAAGTCCGGCAACCACCGGGCACTGGCCGACATCCAGGAGAGCATCGAGGAGCTGCGCTACTACCGGGCGGCCGTCTTCGTGCCCGCCCCCGGACCGGACTCGGACACGGCCAAGCGCCTCGCGGCCGAGCACGGCGGATCGCTGACCGGGGCCGGCGACCCAGGTCCGACCGGCGACTGAGATCGCGTACACTCTTCTCTGCTTCGGCTTCTCCCGACCGCTCGGTAGGTGAGGGGCCGACACGCATGGTGGGCGTAGCTCAGCTGGTAGAGCGCCGCGTTGTGGTCGCGGATGTCGCGGGTTCAAGTCCCGTCGTTCACCCCAACACGAAGAGCCCCCGTCCCAGGACGGGGGCCCTTCGTCGTTCCTGGCGTCAGCGGAAGGCGCGCTCCCTGACCTGCACGACCTGGCCGGCGTGCCGGATGCCCAGGAAGCTGGCGATGCTCCACGCCGAGGAGTAGAGATCACCGTTCTTCAGGTCGAGCCCGGTCGGCATCGTGACCTGGGCCTGGGTGCGCTTCTGGCCGCTGATCCTGGTGATCTGGCCGACGGTCGACGGGTCGAACCCGGCCGGCGGCTGGCCCGGGGGCGATCCCTGCAGGACCTGGGAGACGTAGATGGTGCCGTCTCGCCGGACCGCGACGCCGGTGGGTGACGTCAGCCCCTTCCAGACGCGCAGGACCTTGCCCTGCGGTGTCAGCTTGTAGACGCGCCCGGCTCCCGGCGCCTCGGCGCCGAGCGTGCTCACGTAGACGCTGGCCGTTGACGACGTCTACTCCGGTCGGCACCGGGTCACAGCCGACCGTGCCCGGGTTGGCGTTCGCGTCGGGCGCCTGGCACGCCTTCACGTCCTTGACGGTGGGCGGCGCGAAGAAGGTCGACACCCTCCCGGTGCGCGGATTGACCTTGAGCACGTCGTTGGCCCCGCCGTCGGCGACCAGCAGCCCCCAGGGCGTCATCGTCATGCTGAACGGGTTGGACAGTGCGTCGACCGGCTCGCCGTCGACGAACTGCACCTGGCCGTCCGGGTTGTGGGCGAGCTCGTGCTTCAGCAGGTCCGCGATCACCTTCGTGCCGTGGCCCTGGTAGTCGGTCCGCAGCACGCTGCTCGGCGCGTAGGCACCCCCAGCGGGCGGACCGTCCTCGTTGGGGCCGCCCAGGACGGCGTACACGTGGCTCGAGTCGGTGGCCACGCCGGAGACCCCGGCGGCCCGGCGCACGATGACCCGCTGGCGCCCGTCCTTGAACACGCGGGTCACCTGGCCCGACACGTTCTCCGCCACCACGAAGCCGCGGTGGTCGACCGCCTTCTGCAGACCGAAGGGTCCGTCGAGCTTCTTGGTGACGAGGTCGACGCCCGGTGCTGCGCGCTCGGCCGACTCGGCCGGCGCCACTCCGACTGCTCCGACCACGCCCAGCGCGGTGACCAGTGAGACCAGGCCGGCACTCCGTCGTGGGTTCATCGCGCTCATCGCTCCTTCGTGAGTTCCTCCGGCCCGCTCGCCGGCACCCTGTCGACGCTAGGAAGGTCGAGCGGTGCGCGGCATGACGAGTCCGGGTGGTTCTCGCTGACCCGGACGGGTGCGTCGCCCGACTTGTGCCGAACGCGAGGAGGTCCCGGACTCAGCCCTCGACGACGTCGTTGGAGAGACCGTGCACGGCCGGGACCTGCCCCATCCGGCCCTTCTGGAAGTCCTCGAAGGCCTGGAGCACCTCGGCCTTGGTGTTCATCACGAACGGGCCGCCCCAGGCGACCGGCTCGCGGATCGGACGGCCGCCGAGCACCAGCACCTCGAGGCTCGGCGCGCCGCTCTCCTGCCGCTGGTCGGCGGCCAGGGTGACGAAGTCGCCCCGGCCGAGGACCGCCAGCTGTCCTGCCTGGACCGGGCGCGCCGGCGAGACCGACCGAGCCGGAGCCCGCGAGCACGTAGACGAGGGCGTTGAAGTCCGCCTGCCAGGGCAGGTCCAGGCGCGCACCCGGGGCCAGGGACGCGTGCACCATGGCCATCGGCGTGTGGGTCGATCCCGGCCCGGCGTGCCCGCCGACGTCGCCGGCGATGACGCGCACCAACGCGCCCGCGTCGGCCGTGGTCACCAGGCCGAGCTGGCTGGAGCGCAGGTCCTGGTAGCGCGGCGTGGCCCACTTCTGGTCGCGGGGCAGGTTCACCCAGAGCTGGATGCCGTGGAACAGGCCGCCGGCCGACACCAGCCACTCCGGGGGCGTCTCGATGTGGAGCATCCCGGAGCCTGCGGTCATCCACTGGGTGTCCCCGTTGGTGATCGAGCCGCCGCCACCCTGGCTGTCCTGGTGGTCCATGACCCCGTCGATCATGTAGGTGACCGTCTCGAAGCCACGGTGCGGGTGCCACGGCGTGCCCTTCGGCTCGCCCGGGGCGTACTCCACCTCGCCCATCTGGTCCATGTGCACGAACGGGTCGAGCAGGCTGAGGTCGACGCCGGCGAACGCGCGGCGGACCGGGAAGCCCTCCCCCTCGAAGCCGCGCGGCGCCGTGGTCACGCTCACGACGGGGCGCACGGTGTCACCGAGGCCGGGGCCGTGCAGGCGGGGCAGGACGGTGAGGTCGTCGACGGTCACGGCGGGCATGGGTGCCTCCTCGGTAGGGCGGTGTACCCCTCCCAACGGTAGTTGAATGCTAAACATTCCGCCAGTCCGACCGGGGCCACCGATCCAGACCGGTAGCGTTCGACCGTGCCCTCGCAGAGTCTCAAGGACAAGTACGACGTCGTGATCGTGGGTGGCGGCCACAACGGCCTCGTGGCCGCGACGTACCTCGCCCAGGCGGACCTCTCCGTCCTCGTCCTGGAACGGCTCGACACCCCGGGCGGTGCGGCGGTCAGCGCGAGCCCGTTCGCGGGGCTGCCGGCGCGGTTGTCGCGCTACTCCTACCTCGTCGGCGTGCTGCCCGACCAGATCGTCGCCGACCTCGGCCTCGACCTCGAGCTGCGGTCCCGCCCGGTCGCGTCGTACACGCCGGTCCACCGCAACGGCGCGCACTCCGGACTGCTCGTCGAGCGCAACGAGGGCGCGGCGACCGCCGACTCGTTCCGTCGGCTGACCGGGTCCGACCGGGAGTACGACGCGTGGCGCACGTTCTACGGCGAGGTGCGCGAGTTCACCGAGGCGCTGGCCCCCACCCTGCTCGAGCCGCTGCGTACGGCGCGCGAGGTGCGCGACCTGGTCGACGGCCGGACCTGGGACTACCTCGTCGAGGAGCCGCTCGGCCGGGTCATCGAGGAACGCTTCTCCGACGACACGGTGCGCGGCGTCGTCGCGGCGGACGCGCTGATCGGCACCTTCGCCGACCTCAACGACGAGTCGGGCGTCCAGAACCGGTGCTTCCTCTACCACCTGGTCGGCAACGGCTCGGGCGAGTGGCGGGTGCCGGTCGGCGGGATGGGCGCGGTCACCGACGCGCTGGCCGTCGCCGCCCGCAACGCCGGCGCCACCATCGTCACGGGGGCCGGGGTCAGCGGCATCGAGTCCGACGGCACCGAGGCGACGGTCACCTGGCACGACGGCGAGGGCTGGCGTGCCGCCTCCTGCGACTGGGTGCTCTCGAACGTGGCCCCCTGGGTGCTGCAGGTGCTGCTCGGTGAGGACGCCGGTGACCGCCCCGAGGGGGCCCAGCTCAACGTCAACCTGCTCCTCGACCGGCTCCCCCGCCTGCGGTCGGGAGAGCCGCCCAGGAACGCCTTCGCCGGCACGTTCCACGTCGCCGAGGACTACACCCAGCTCCAGAAGGCCTACCAGGAGGCGGCCGACGGCGGCCTGCCCACGACCCAGCCGGGGGAGCTCTCACTGCCACTCGCTGACGGACCCCTCGATCCTGGGGCCGCTGGCCGCGCAGGGCATGCACACGCTGACCTACTTCGGGGTGCACACCCCGGCCCGGGCGTTCGCCGACGACGTCGACGCCCAGCGCGACGTCGCGGTGGGCCGGGCCCTCGACGCGATCAACGAGGTGCTCGAGGAGCCGATCGAGTCACTGATCGCCACCGACGAGAACGGCGTGCCCTGCCTCGAGGCCAAAGCCCCGCAGGACATCGACGAGGCCCTCGCGATGCCGGGCGGTCACATCTTCCACGGCGACCTCGACTGGCCGTGGGCGCCGAACCGCACCCGGCTCGACTCCCCCGCGCAGCGGTGGGGCGTCGCGACCGAGCTGCCGAACGTGCTGCTCTGCGGGTCGGGTGCGCGCCGCGGTGGCGCGGTCAGCGGGCTCGGCGGCCACAACGCGGCGCAGGCCGTGCTGGAGGCCCGGGTCAGACGCTCCCGGGATCGAGCGTGACGATCGGCGGGCTCGTCGGTTGTTCGGACCCGCCCGCCGGCTCGACGGTGATCGCCACCGTCGTACCGGCACTCGGCATCGCCATCACCTTGCCCGCATCGAGGTCCTCCAGCACGCCGGCCGACGTGGCCGTCCCGGAGTGGATCGTCCACATCTGGTAGACGCGGCGGCTGCTGAGCGACCGCAGGCCGTCGGTGTCCACGGCCACCTGGCCGAGGCTCGGCGACGCCGCCACGACCAGCCGGCCGTGGTCGGTGTCCACCGTCTTGGTGCGGGCGTCGTCGGCCTCGAACACCGCGGACGTCGCCGCTGGGACCTTCGAGTCGTCGCTCCGCGACTGCAGCACCACATAGCCGCCGGTCAGGACCAGCACCACGGCTGCGGCCGCGGCCACCAGCTGCGACGTCCAGCGGCGCGACCGGGCCGCGCTGATCGACGTGACCTTCGGGGGCAGCTGCGGCTGCTGGTCCGCGGCGGCCAGCACCCGGGCCCGGAGACCGGGCGGCGGGGTCGCGGCCTCACTGGCACCCATCCTCGCGGCGGCGTCCTGCAGCTCGCGAACCTCGTCGCGGCAGGCCTGGCAGCCTTCCAGGTGGGCGTCGAACAGCCTGGCCTCGTCCTCGCTCAGGGCGTGGACGGCGTAGGCACCCGAGAGCGTGTGCAGGTCGGTGCTCATCGTTGCCCCTCCAGGCAGTCCCGGAGACGGATCAGGCCGTCTCTCATTCGCGTCTTGATGGTGGGAAGTGGCTTGTCGAGCAAGGTCGCCACCTCGTTGTAGGTGTAGCCGTTGAAGTAGGCCAGTCGCACCGACTCCAGCTGCAGATCGGTGAGTGTCTCCATGCACTCGCGCACGGCGTCGTGCTCCTCGGCCGCGATGACCCTGTCGGCCGGTTCGTCGTGGCTGACCTCGTCCGGTGCGGCCTTGGTGTCCTGGCGCTTCTGCGACTCGCTGCGGCGTACGGCGTCCACGGCGCGGCGGTGGGCGATGGTCATCACCCAGGTCTTCGCCTTGCCCAGCGCACGGTCGAAGCGGGCCGCCTTGCGCCACACCTCGAGGAACACCTCCTGCGTGACGTCCTCGGCCCGGGCCGGGTCCCGCACCACCCGTCGGGCGAGTCCGAACACGGCGGACGACAGCTCGTCGTAGAGCTCCTCGAAGGCGCCGGCGTCCCCGCGAGCCACGCGGCCGACCAGCGCGTCCACGTCCGCCCCGCCGTGTGCGGGCACCAGCCTGAGACCGGGTTCCGACATACGTGCGCCTCCTTCCGCGATCCTGGATCGACCCTCGTTCTCGGTGTAGTTCGCCGCCTCGACCGGTGTGGATGGGTCGCAACCAGGACCTTCGGGGGATTTCTCCCGGCACGGGAGAGGCCCCGAGCGTGCTCTTCCCACTGTGCAGGATTCTGGCCCTGAACGGGGTGTGAAACGTCACCCGAACGCCCGCCGATCCGATTTCATCCGGGGCCGGGTGCGCTGCTAAGGTTTCCAACGCTTCGCGCGCCATTAGCTCAATTGGCAGAGCAGCTGACTCTTAATCAGCGGGTTCGGGGTTCAAGTCCCTGATGGCGCACCACCACCTCACCACCAGCCCTCGTCCCCTGCCGGACGGGGGCTTTTCGGTGCCCGGCCCAGCGGCCACCCTGCGCGGATGCGGACCCGCCGGTCTCTAGAGTGACGGGCGTGAACATGCTGGCCGTGACTCTCGCGCTGCTGAGCGCGGCCACGTTCGCGATCTCCTCCTCGGTGCAGCACCAGGCGGCCGAGAAGGCTCCCGCGTCTGCCCACAGCGTCTTCGCGCTCCTCGCCTACCTGATCCGGCGCCCTCCGTGGCTGGTCGGGCAGGTCCTCGCCACCTGCGCGTTCGTCCTGCACGCGAGCGCGCTGAACGCCGGCCCGATCGCGGTCGTCCAGCCGATCGTGGTCAGCGGCATCGTCTGGGCGGTCCCCGCCCGCGCCGCGATCAGCCGCCGGATGCCTTCCCTGACCGAGCTCCGCGCGGTGATGATCACGGCGATCTGGCCTCGCGGTCTTCCTGGTCGCCTCCGACCCGACTGCCGGCACCCCCGCGAGCCTGGGGGCCGGAACCGTCGCCCTCGCCGCCGCGGGGGTGCTGGTCGCGCTCGGGGCGAACGTCGCCGCAGGCCGGGTGCGCGACGACCCGCGCCGCAAGGCGTTCTTCCTGGGGGTCGTGGGCGGCGTGCTCTTCGGGCTGGTCGCAGGCTTCATGAAGCTCGCCCTCCAGGAGCTCAACGACGGCGGGCTCGACGCGATGCTGACGGCCTGGCCGACGTACGCCCTGGTGCTCGCCGGCACCGGAGGCGTGCTGACCAACCAGCGCGCCTACCGTACGGCGGGCCTGTCGGCGTCGATGCCGGCGCTGAACATCGTCAACGGCCTCACGTCGCTGGTGTTCGGGTTCACGGTCTTCCACGAGGTCCCCCGGCACTCGCCGCTGTTCCTGCTCATCGAGGCCGGCGCGCTGGGCTGCATGGCGGTCGGGCTCTGGATGCTGGTCCGCTTCGAGGAGGCCCACCAGCAGCAGGCCGAGCCGGAGCCGTCGACCCTCGACTGAGCCGCACGTCACAGAGCCGCGGAGAACGCCACATCCGTTCGCGGCCATGACCGATGATGGTGCCAGTCCACGCACCCTGGAGGAGTCGTGTCCCGCCCCGAGAGCGCCTGCGCGCCGCTGCTGTGGCTGCGCGCGCTCCTGCTCGCGACGGTGGCGGTCTCCGCCGGCAGCGTCGCGCACGTCACGGCCGACGGCGCGCTGCCCGGTGCGCCGGCGATGGTGGTCCTCCTGGCGCTGGGCACGGCGGCCGCGGCACCGCTGCTCCGGACCAGGGCGTCCACCCGCCGGGTCGTGCTCCTGCTGGTGCTCGGCCAGGCCGCGGTCCACGCCGTCCTCACCGCCGCCTCCGGGCCACCACGAGCGACGGACCGGCCGAGGTCCCGGTGACCGGCCCGGCGCTGTGGGTCCACCACCTCGCCGAGGACCTGACCGCCGCCCACGCCGTGATGGCGCTCGCGCACGCCGCCGCGGCCGCCGTGGTCGGCCTCTGGCTCGCGCGCGGCGAGCACGCCCTCTGGCTGCTGGTCGCCCTCGCCGGGCACGCCCTGGCTCCCGCCGGCCCGACTCCCGACCGCGGTCGTCACCGCGCCGCCCCGCGTCGCGCCCGTCGACCACGCCCAGCTGCCGCCGGACGTGCGCGCGTTCGCGACCTGCATGCGGCGCCGGGGGCCACCGGTGCGGTGCGCGCCCTGACCAGCCACGCACACACACGAAGGAAAACGGATGCGAAGAACGCTGATCATCGCGGTCACCCTGCTGGTGGCCGCCCTGTCCCTCACCGCCTGCTCCGAGGACACCCCCTCGGGCGGGTCCGGAGGGTCGGGCACGACGGTCGACATCACGATCAAGGACGGCACGGTCACCCCGAGCGGAGACCGGGTCAAGGTCAAGACCGGCGAGCCCGTCACGTTGAACATCGACGCGGACGTCGCGGGTGAGATCCACGTGCACTCCACGCCCGAGCAGGAGATCGAGTTCGACAAGGGCACCAGCACCAAGAAGCTGACCATCGACCAGCCGGGATCGTGGACGTCGAGGACCACGCGCTCGAGCAGGTGATCGTGCAGCTCGAGGTGAGCTGACCGCGGTTCGGCCGCCGAGCCGACGGTGGGGGTGATCGGGCGACCGGTCACCCCCACTGCGCTTGACTGGGGCCATGAGCGACATGACCTACCGCCCTCTCGGCCCCAGCGGCCTGATGGTCTCGACCGTCGGCCTCGGCACCAACGCCTTCGGCACCCGGATCGACGCCGACCAGACGCAGCGGGTCGTCGACGCGGCCCTCGACGCGGGCATCACGCTCTTCGACACCTCGGACACCTACGGCGTCGGCGCGAGCGAGGAGCTGCTCGGCCGCGCCCTCGGCACGCGTCGCGACGACGTCGTCGTGGCCACCAAGTTCGGGATGGACATGGGCGGCGCGAACGGTCCGGACTGGGGCGCCCGCGCGTCGCGCCGCTACGTCCGCCGGGCCGTCGAGGCCAGCCTGCGCCGGCTCGGCACGGACCACATCGACCTCTACCAGCTGCACCAGCCCGACCTGGTCACGCCGATCGGCGAGACCCTCGAGGCGCTGACGGAGCTGGTCACCGAGGGCAAGGTCCGCTACGTCGGGTGCAGCAACTTCGCGGCCTGGGAGGTAGTCGACGCGCACTGGACGGCGGCGACCGAGGGACTGCGCCCGTTCGTCTCCGCGCAGAACGAGTACTCCCTCTACAACCGGGCCGCGGAGGAGGAGCTGATCCCGGCCCTGGAGCACCTCGGCCTGAGCCTGATCGCCTACTTCCCGCTGGCCTACGGCCTGCTGGCCGGGAAGTACCGCCGCGGCGAGCCGGCCCCCACGGGCAGCCGGCTCGAGGCCGCCAACCAGTCCCACCGGCTGGCGAACGCCGACTGGGACCGGATCGAGGCTCTCGAGAAGTACGCGTCCGACCGGGGCGTCGGCATCCTCGACGTGGCCATCGGAGGACTGGCGGCGATGCCCGGGGTGGGCAGCGTGATCGCCGGCGCCACCCGTCCCGAGCAGGTCGAGGCCAACGTCCGGGCCGGCCTCTGGCGGCCCACCGCCGAGGATCTCGCCGCCCTCGCCGAGGTCAACGTGGACCGCGGCGCCGGCATGACGCACGCGTCCTACACACGGTCGCTGACCCCGGCGAACGGACTAGACCGTCGTTTTCGGGGGCGGGGGCCCGGGTAGACGCCAACCATCTCGGATGAAGTGCACAGCCATCGGTCCGCCCTTGCCGCCCCCGGACCTCGACGAAGGTGGAGAACATGGTCGCCAGTCCGATTGAGCTCGTGGAGCAGCGTAGTCGTCTCGACGACGACGACGCCGACGACGAGCGCGATCTGCTCGCCGGCGTCACCCCCCAGAACCGGACGCGGGTCAGCGCCCAGCTCCTCGAGCGCGCGGCCGCAGAGACTGACCCGCTCGAGCGCAAGCGCCTGCAGGACGAGGTCGTCGTGCTGCACATGGGGCTCGCCCGCGCGATCGCCGCCCGCTACCGCGGCCGCGGCATCGCCGACGACGACCTGACGCAGGCCGCCTCGATGGCCCTGCTCAAGGCGGCCCGCAACTTCGACCCGGCCCGAGGCGTCGAGTTCCTGACCTACGCCGTGGTCACGATGAAGGGCGAGGTGAAGCGACAGTTCCGCGATTTCGGCTGGATGGTCCGTCCGCCCCGACCGATCCAGAAGCTCCAGGCCGACCTGAGCCGGGCCGACAGCGAGCTCACCCATCTGCTCGGCCGTTCCCCGAAGGTCGGCGAGGTCGCCGCGCACCTCGGGGTGGCCGAGGAGGACGTCCTCGAGGCTCTCTCGGCCGACGGCTGCTTCACCCCGACCTCGCTCGACGCCCCCGTCGGCAGCGACGGCACCGGCGTCCTCGGGGATCTGCTCCCCTGTGACGACTCGGCGATGAACGACGCCGAGGCCCGCGTCATGCTCGCACCGGCGGTGCGCGAGCTGCCGGAGCGCGAGCGCGAGATCCTCTACCTCCGTTTCTTCAAGCAGCAGACCCAGGCGCAGATCGCCAGCGAGGTCGGCGTCACCCAGATGCAGGTGTCGCGGATCCTGGCGCGGGTGCTCACCCAGCTTCGCGGACGGCTCGCCTGACCCGCTCGACCGGACCCCGGGACCTCGCAGGGCATGGGAGGCCGAGGGTCCCAGGGTCCGGTCGAGCCGGGCAGAACCAGAACGAGTTGCGGTGCGCCAGTTTGCGGGGAGGTGCGGCGGGTACACCCACCGGGACCGAAACGAGAGGGAGTCACATGCCGTCCTGGTTGATCTGGGTCATCATCGCCATCGTCGTGGTGGCCATCATCGCTGCCGTCCTGGCCGCGGCCAACAAGAAGAAGCAGGAGCGCAACCGCTCGCGCGCCGCTGAGCTGCGGGAGCAGGCCACGGCGCAGGCGACGGGGCTCCAGCAGCGCGAGGCACATGCCAAGGAGACCGAGGCCCAGGCCGCACAGGCCCGCGCCGAGGCCGAGCGCAAGCAGGCAGAGGCCGAGCGGCTCGAGGCGGAGGCGCAGGATCGCCACCAGACCGCCGCGGGCTACCGCGAGCAGCACGTGGACAACCTTCGCCGCGCCGACGAGCTCGACCCCGACGTCGACACCCGCAGCGACGACTACGCGGGGCCCGAGACGGCGGGTGCGACGCACGACACCGCCGACCACGAGACGGGGCGGCCGCGGACCGCCGGCGACCTCGCGGGTCACGAGACGCAGACGAGCGACCACCGGCAGGACCAGGACGAGGACCGGAACGTCGGGACCACCGACAACGAGTCCGCCACCCGCGCCGAGACGGCGACCGTCACGCACCCCGACGGGACGACCGAGACGGTGAACGACCCGCAGCACGAGGGCGGCACGCACCGGGCCTGATCCTCGACACACGCAGCAGGACCCCGGCCGTGACGGCCGGGGTCCTGCTGCGTGCTACGGCTTGCGCCAGACCGAGACGTGGCTCTCGCTCTCGGAGGTGAAGGGGCTGCGGTCCCAGTCCGCGAAGCGCTCCTCCAGCTCCATCCCGGCGAGCCGGGCCATGAGGTCGCACTCGGCGGGCCAGACGTAGCGGAAGTTGCTGAAGCCGTAGCGAGTCGTCCCGTCCTCCCCTGAGCTGTAGTGGTGGGAGGTCCCCCGCTGGGTCACGACGTCGAGCGTGTCGAAGCCCAGGTGCCCCGTGCCCACGTCGAAGGGCACCGCGACCTGACCCGGTGGAAGGCGACGCAGCGGTGGCACCCAGAGCTCGATGACGAACCGCCCACCACGGGACAGGTGTCGAGCAGCGTTGCGGAAGCACTCGACCTGCTCCTCCTGGGTGCGCAGGTTGGAGATGGTGTTCCAGACCAGGTACACCAACGAGAACTCACCCGGGACCGTGGTCGTCGCCATGTCGCCCACGACGACCGGCAGCGCGGCCTCGTCGACCTTGCGCCGCAGCTGGGCCACCATCGGCTGCGAGAGCTCGATGCCGGTCACCGGCACGCCGCGCGCTGCCAGCGGGACAGCGACCCGTCCGGTGCCGATCGCGAGCTCGAGCGCAGGACCCGACCCGGCCAGGCGTGCCAGGAAGTCGACGGCGGGTTCGAGGATCTCCGGCGCGAACTTCTCGGCGGCGCTCTCGTCGTAGCGCGCCGCTGTCGCCTCGTCCCACACATCGCTGCTCGTCATGCCGCGAGCCTGCCGAGCAGCAGCCGCTCCTGTCGACCGGTTATCCCGGCGGGCCCACGCAACTCGGTGGGCCGAGCGGTCAGAGGTAGAGGCCGGTCTGGCTGTCGCCCAGCCGTTCGGCCGCCACCGCGTGGATGTCGCGCTCGCGCATCAACACGTAGGTCTCGGCGTTGACCTCGACCTCGGCCTTGTCCTCGGGGTCGAACAGCACCCGGTCTCCCACCTCGACCGAGCGCACGTGCGGCCCGATGGCCGCGACGCGCGACCAGGCAAGGCGTCGACCGCCCATCGCAGCGGTCGCCGGGATGACGATGCCGCCGCTCGAGCGACGCTCCCCCTCCGCGTCGACCGAGACCAGCACCCGGTCGTGCAGCATCCGGATCGGCGTCTTGTCGGGCACGCCTACCGCGAGACCTTCCGCACCACGACCACGAAGACGGCGAAGCCGACGACGCCGCCCACGACCTTGAGGATGTTGTCGGTGCGCGGGTTCCCCTGCGCGTCGACGAAGTGCGCCTTCAGCCCGTTGATCTCGCGACGCACGATCGTCTTGGGGCTCGCGCGGTAGGCCAGCTGGTCGATGGTGGCAGCGAGCCGCTCGCGGGTGGCCTCGATCTCGCCCTCCAGCGTGCTGGGACTGGCTTCCGATGGCGCCACGGTGGTTCTCCTCGGGTCGGATCCTGCCCGCGCTCACGTCGGCGGGGTCGAGCCGACAGGTTACCCGGCGGCGGTGCTCCGAATCGTGCGGGGATCGAAGCCGAACGGCAGCTCGAGCCGGTGGGCCTTCATCAGCGCGTCGTCGGTCAGCACGTCGTACGTCGTACCGTCCGCGACGATCACGCCGTCGGAGAGCACCACCGACCGCGGGCAGAGCTCGAGGGCGTAGGGCAGGTCGTGCGTCACCATCAGCACCGTCACGTCCAGCGACGTCAGGATCTCGGCCAGCTCCCGTCGCGAGGCGGGGTCGAGGTTGGACGACGGCTCGTCGAGGACCAGGATCTCCGGCTCCATGGCGAGCACGGTCGCGACCGCGACCCGGCGCCGCTGCCCGAAGCTCAGGTGGTGAGGAGGCCGGTCGGCGAAGTCGGCCATCCCGACCCGGTCGAGCGCGTCACGCACCCGCCGTTCGAGCGCCTCCCCGCGCAGGCCCAGGTTGGCCGGCCCGAAGGCGACGTCGTCGTGGACGCTGGCCATGAACAGCTGGTCGTCGGGGTCCTGGAAGACGACGCCGACGCGGCGGCGTACCTCTTGGAGGTTCGGCTTGGTGACCGGCAGGCCCGAGACCGACACGGTCCCGGCACCGGCCAGGAGGATGCCGTTGAGGTGCAGCACCAGCGTGGTCTTGCCGGCGCCGTTGGGGCCGAGCAGCGCGACCCGCTCCCCCCGGTGGACGTGCAGGTCGACGCCGTACAACGCCTGGTGCCCGTCGGGGTAGGCGTACGCCAGCCCCTGGACGTCGAGGACCGGGATCACGGGTGCTTCTCCGTCCGCACGGGCGGCATCGTGCCGGTGTAGCCGCGCGCCAGCATGGCGAGGTGGACCCGCTCCCCGCGCTCGTAGGAGCGGATGAACAGGGCGCCGGACGAGCGGGCCAGGATCGGCCAGTGCCGGACGTTGCGCGCGGTGAAGCCCCGGGACTCCCGCGCCACGCGCATCCTGCCCATCTCGTCGGTGACGACGTCGAGGTAACGGATCATGAAGCCCATGATCTGCACCAGCAGCTGCGGCACCCGCAGCCGCTCGAGCCCGGCCAGCAGGTGCCGCGGCTCGGTGGTCGCGGCGAGGGTGAGGCTGGCGAGGACCCCCAGCGTGCCCTTGACGAGCAGCGCGGCGGCCGCGGCCAGGCCGGACCGGCTGACCTCGACGCCGAGCACCTCGACCTGTGGTCCCGTCGCGATGAACGGCATCAGCAGCGCGAACACCACGAACGGCACCTCGACGACCATCCGCTTGAGGATGTACGTCGGCGGGACCCGGCTCGCGGCGATGACCGCGACGAGCACCAGGAGGTAGCCGGCATAGGCGGGGTACCAGCCCTTGGGGGTCGCCACGACCAGCAGCATGAAGGCGACGAGCGCGACGACCTTGAGGTGCGCCGGCGCCCGGTGCACCACGGAGTGGCCGTGGAAGTGGAGCTTGTGGCCGTGCCCGGCGCCCACGTCAGCCGTCCCCGTGGTCGAGGGTCTGCGGCTCGGCGTCGCGGGCGGCGCCGCGTCGGCGTACGACGAAGGTCAGGCCACCGGCGAGTGCGAGCACGACGACGCAGCCGACGACTCCCGCCAGCCCTCCGGAGAGTCGCGCGTTCGACACGCCCTTCGTGCCGTAGCCGGCGAAGGGGCTGTCGTCGGAGGCGTGCTTCTCCTGGGTGCCGGCGAAGCCCTTGTCCTCGGCGACCCGGTTGAGGCCGTCGGGGCTGCTGGAGGCGTAGAAGCTGACCACGCCCGCGAGCAGCAGGGCGACGAGCAGCCCGGTCACGACGAGGACCTTGGTGCTGACCCGGCTCATGCGGCGGCGCCCTTCGGGGAGCGGACCTCCAGCGTGCGACGTTCGAGCACCGGCCGCGCGCCGTGCACGAGGTCGGGGCGGACAGCCACGATGCTGCCCACGGCCAGGCCGGTGATGACCGCCTCACCGATCCCGATCAGGACGTGCCAGCCGACCATCGCTGTCGCCAGTGATCCGAGCGGGATGTCCGCCTGACCGCCGACGGCGTAGAGCCCGACGAAGCAGAGCGCGGCGGCGGGCACCGACACCAGGGCGCTGACGGCCGCGGCCGGCGCGACGAGCGCGAGCCGCTTGGGCAGCACTGCCTGGAGCAGTCGGAACACCAGGAAGCCGACCGCGACGGTGACCAGACCCATCAGGTCGATGTTGGTGCCGAGCGCGGTGATGCCGCCGTCGGCGAAGAGCAGGGCCTGGACGAGGAACACCACGCTCATGCACAGCAGTCCGGTGAACGGCCCGACCAGGACCGCGGCGAGCGCACCGCCGAGCAGGTGGCCGCTGGTGCCCGCGCCGACCGGGAAGTTCAGCATCTGGGTGGCGAAGACGAACGTCGCGACCAGGCCCGCGAGCGGCGCGGTCTTGTCGTCGAGCTCGTGCCGAGCGCCGCGCAGGGCCACGCCGACGGCGACGACGGCCACCGCGCCGGTGGCGACCGAGGTCGGTGCGTCGAGGAAGCCGTCCGGGACGTGCATGCCGTGCTCCTGCCCGCAGTCGGTACGTTGAGGTGCACCGTCTCCGGTGCGTGTTGCCCAGACTATGTTATTGCACATGATGTGCAACTAGCCCTCTCCGTCCGGTCAGGAAGGACCTTTCACGTGAGCGACAACCGCCTCTCCCCCGGGGACACCGCCCCCGACTTCACGCTGACCTCCGACACCGGCGACGAGGTGTCGCTGTCCGGTCTGCGCGGCCGCAAGGTGATCGTCTACTTCTACCCGGCGGCGATGACCCCGGGCTGCACCAAGCAGGCCTGCGACTTCACCGACTCGCTCGACTCGCTGAAGGGAGCGGGCTACGAGGTGCTGGGCATCTCCCCCGACAAGCCGGCCAAGCTGGCGAAGTTCCGGGAGCGCGACGGCCTGACCATCACGCTGCTCTCCGACCCCGACAAGGAGACGCTGACGGCGTACGGCGCGTTCGGCGAGAAGAAGCTGTACGGCAAGACGGTCGAGGGCGTGATCCGCTCGACGTTCGTCGTCGACGAGCAGGGCGCGGTCGAGGTCGCGCAGTACAACGTCAAGGCGACCGGCCACGTCGCCAAGCTCCGCCGTGACCTGGGCCTGCGACTGGCCTAGACTCGGGGCCTGCGCGCCCGTAGCCCAATGGCAGAGGCAGTCGGTTTAGGTCCGGCCCAGTGTGAGTTCGAATCTCACCGGGCGCACGTGAGAGCCGTGCAACCGGTCGTCACAGACCGGTGAGCACGTCCGCGACGACCGGCGCGATCTCGCGCAGGGCCTTGCCGCGGTGCGAGATCGCGTCCTTCTCCTCGACCGACAGCTCGGCCGAGGTGCGCCCGTCGTCGCCGTCGGCCACGAACAGCACGTCGTAGCCGAAGCCGCCGCTCCCCCGCATCTCGCGGATGATCCGGCCCGGCATCTCGCCGTGCACGACGTGCTCCGCGACGCCGGCGGCGCCGACCGGGTAGGCGAACGCCACGGCGCAGCTGAAGTGCGCCGCGCGCCGCTCGTCGGGGACGTCGGCGAGCTGCTCGAGCAGCAGCCGGTTGTTCGCCAGGTCGTCCTTGGCGACACCGGCCCAGCGGGCGGACAGCACCCCCGGCATGCCGTTGAGCGCGTCGACGCACAGGCCGCTGTCGTCGGCCAGCGACGGCAGCCCGGTCGCCTCGACGGCCGCGCGCGCCTTGAGCAGGGCGTTGCCGGCGAACGTGCTCTCGGTCTCCGCCGGCTCGTCGTACGGCGCGACGTCGTCGAGGCCGAGCACCTCGACGTCGGGGACGTAGCGCGACGAGGATCCGCCGCATCTCGACGAGCTTCTTCGCGTTGCGGGACGCGAGGAAGACCTGCGGGCTCATCCGGCCAGCGCCGCCAGCTGCATCGCGGTCAGGTCGGCGCAGCCCTTCTCCGCCAGCGCGAGCAGGCTGTCGAGCATGGCCCGGTCGAACGGCGCGCCCTCGGCGGTGCCCTGCACCTCGACGAAGGCGCCGTCGCCGGTCATCACGACGTTCATGTCGGTCTCGGCGCGGACGTCCTCCTCGTAGGGCAGGTCGAGCCGCGGCTCGCCGTCGATGATGCCGACGGAGACCGCGGCGACCGAGCCGGTGAGCGGCTCGCCCTTGAGGGCGCCGACGCCCTGCGAGGTGCGCGACCGCGTCGGCCAGGGCGACGTACGCGCCGGTGATCGCGGCCGTGCGGGTGCCGCCGTCGGCCTGGAGCACGTCGCAGTCGAGCACGATGGTGTTCTCGCCGAGCGCCTTGTAGTCGATCACCGCGCGCAGCGACCGGCCGACCAGCCGGGAGATCTCGTGGGTGCGGCCGCCGATGCGGCCCTTGACCGACTCGCGGTCGGAGCGGGTGTTGGTGGCCGCCGGGAGCATGGCGTACTCCGCGGTGACCCAGCCCAGGCCGGAGCCCTTGCGCCAGCGCGGCACGCCCTCGTTGGCGCTCGCGGCGCACAGCACCCGGGTCTTGCCGAACTCGACCAGCACCGAGCCCGCCGCGTGGTCGAGCCAGTTGCGGGTGATGGTGACGGGGCGGAGCTCGTCGTTGGCTCGTCCGTCTGCTCGGGTCATGCCAGCGACCCTATCGAGGGCCTCCCCCGGGTCCCGGCCGGGCTCAGCCGAGCGTGTACGTCGATCCGGTGGCCGCCACGTCGAGGCGGCCGTGGAACGCCTCGCGGGCCTCGGCCAGCGGGACGTCGGGGTCGTGCCACGGCGGGATGTGCGTCAGCACCAGCCGGCCGGCACCGGCCTCGGCGGCGGCGACGCCGGCCTGCTTGCCGGTCAGGTGGAGGTCCGACGGGTTGTCGCCGCTCTCGACGAACGCGGCCTCGCAGAGCAGCAGGTCCGCGCCGGTCGCGAGGTCGACGAGCTCCTGGCAGGGACCGGTGTCGCCGGAGTAGGCGAGGACGTGCCCGTCGGCCTCGACCCGGATGCCGTAGGCGGCGATCGGGTGCACGACCCGCAGCGCGTGGATCGTGAAGGGGCCGAGGCGGATCGGCTCGCCCGTCGTACTCGTGGAAGTCGAACTCGGCGGTCATCCCCGGGTCCTTGCGCAGTCCGTAGGCGCGGGCGCACTGGCGGGCCGACGCCCTGCGGACCCCAGACCGGGATCGGCGGCGCGGGGGCCGTCGGGGTGGTACTTCCACATCACGTAGAGGCCGCTGATGTCGAAGTAGTGGTCGGGGTGCAGGTGGGTGAACAGCGACGGCGTCGACGGTCAGCGGGTCGACGAACCGGTGCAGGGTGCCGAGCGCGCCGCTGCCGAGGTCGAGGAGCACGCGCCACGTGCGGCCGTCCTGCTCGCCCTCGAGGAGGTAGCAGCTGGCGGCCGAGTCCGGCCCGGCGAACGACCCGGAGCATCCGACGACGGTGAGCCTCATACGGTCACCCAGGAGGTCGCCTGCGCGAGCTGGTGGACGGACTCCAGCTCCGGCCCGAGGAACCGCCGGCCGATCGCCGCGAACTCCGACGGCTGCCCGGTGGTGAGGAAGCGGTGCTGCGGCTCGCGGCAGCGTCGGGTCGCGCTCGAGGTCGTGCTGGACGAGCAGCCGGTAGACGTCCTTGGCGGTCTCCTCCGCGCTCGACACGAGGGTCACCTGGTCGCCCATCACGTAGGACACGATGCCGGTGAGCAGCGGGTAGTGCGTGCAGCCGAGGATCAGCGTGTCGATGCCGACCGAGGTCAGCGGGTCGAGGTACTCGTGCGCGACGGCCATCAGCTCGGGGCCGCTGGTCACACCGGCCTCGACGAACTCGACGAACCGCGGGCAGGCGCGGGTGTGCAGCGTGACGTGCGGGGCCGCGGTGAACGCGTCGTCGTAGGCCATCGACTCGGCCGTCGCACTGGTGCAGATCACCCCGATGCGACCGGTCCGGCTGGCCGCCACGGCCCGCCGGGTGGCCGGGTGGATCACCTCGACGACCGGCACCGGGTAGCGCTCGCGGGCGTCCCGCAGCACGGCCGCGCTGGCGGAGTTGCAGGCGATGACCAGCGCCTTGACGCCCTGGTCGACGAGGTGGTCGAGGCACTCGAGGGCGTACTCCCGCACCTCGCCGATCGGCTTCTGGCCGTAGGGCTGGCGGGCGGTGTCGCCGAGGTAGAGCACCGGCTCGTGCGGCAGCTGGTCCAGCACGGAACGGGCCACGGTGAGTCCACCGAAGCCTGAGTCGAAGATGCCGATCGGAGCGTCTGCCACCCGCACAGGCTACGGCCCGGGGGCCGCCGGAACGCGGCTACGCGACGGACGTCACGCGCGACGGTCGTCACTGCGGCCCGGTGCGACCTCAGGGCTCGGCGGGCCGCTCGTTGTAGACGCCGGCGAACGGCTGCCCGGAGAGCTTCTGGATCTCGTTCATCACCACGTCGGTCACCTCGCGACGGGCCCGGCCGGCGGGCACCCCGTCGTACCGTCCCTCGAAGCGGAGCGGCTCGCCGAACCGCACCGTGACGTCGGCGCGCCGGGGCAGGGTGGAGCCGACGGGCTGGATGTGCTCGGTGCCGGTGAGGCCGACGGGTACGACGGGAGCGCCCGACGTCAGTGCGAGGTGCGCCGACGCCGGTCCGGCCACGGTAGAGCCGCCCGTCGCGCGAGCGGGTGCCCTCGGGGTAGATCCCGAACGCCTCGCCGCGGCCGAGCACCGCCAGCGCGATGTCGAGCGAGGCCAGCGCGGCCTTGGTGTCGTCGCGGTCGACGGGGACCATGCCGATGCCCTCGAACCAGCCGCGGATCAGCGCGCCCTTCACGCCGGTGCCGGTGAAGTAGTCCTCCTTGGCGAGGAAGACGACCTTCCGCGGCACGAAGAACGGGATCACCATGCTGTCGGCGAAGGACAGGTGGTTGCTGGCCACGATCACCGGGCCGGTGCTCGGGATGTTCTCGAGCCCCTCGATCCGGGGTCGCCAGTAGAGCTTCGCGAGCGGCGGCAACACCGCGTGCACGACCTCGTACAACATCTCAGCACCCTCCACCTGTTCGGAGTCGCCCAGCCTGCCAGGTGCCGGCACGGGACGTGGACGTGCCCGCCCAACGGACTCCTCGGGCGGTCGGGTCAGGCGTCGAACGGCAGCTTCGGCTGCGGCGGCCCGAGCGACGGGTCGACCCCGTCGAACAGGCTGCTGACCGACTCCCCCGCGTGCACCCGCGAGATCGCCTCGGCGAACAGCTCGGCCACGGAGCGGACCTTCAGCTCGGGCCAGTGCGACGGGGCCGGCACGGTGTCGGTGGTGACCACCTCGCGGATCATCGCGTGGTCGCGGAGCCGCTCGACGGCCTTGCCCACGAACAGCCCGTGGGTGCAGGCCACCGACGCGCCCGTGCAGCCGAGCTCGGCCAGCTTGTCGAGCAGCTCGACGATCGACCCGCCGGTGGCGATCTCGTCGTCGAGGACGATCGCGTGCTTGCCCTCCACGTCGCCGACGATCGCGTCGATCACGACCCGGTCGTCGGCCAGCCGCTGCTTGCTGCCGGCCGCGACGGGCAGGCCCAGCAGCCGGGAGAAGTGCGTCGCCGACTTGGCGTTGCCGAGGTCCGGGGACACCACGACGGCGTTGGTCAGGTCCTGGTCGCGGTAGTGCTCGGCCAGCACCCCCAGCGCGCTCAGGTGGTCGACGGGCACCGAGAAGAACCCGTGCACCTGGGGCGCGTGCAGCGTCATCGTCAGCACCCGGCTGACGCCGGCCGTGCTCAGCAGGTCCGCGACCAGGCGGCCGCCCAGCGAGATGCGGGAGGCGTCCTTCTTGTCGGAGCGGGCGTAGGCGTAGTGCGGGATCACCGCCGTGATCTGTGCGGCGCGACGCGCCCTTCGCCGCGTCGACCATCAGCAGCAGCTCCATCAGGTGCTCCTGGGTCGGCGGCACCAGCGGCTGGACGATGTACACGTCGCGCTGGCGGCAGTTGGCCTGCAGCTGCGCCTGGAGGCAGTCGTTGCTGAACCGGGTGATGTCGACCGAGGACAGCCCGACCCCGAGGTTGTCGCAGATGGCGGTGGCCAGGGGCCGGTGGGCGCTTCCGGAGAAGACGACGATCTCACGCACGCGGCGCTCCCGGGTCTCGGCGTGGGGGTGGCGGGCTCACGATAACCCGTGTCGGCCGGTTGAGCGCGTTGCCCGGCGCACCCTCAACCGGACGACCCGGGGCGTCAGGCCCAGAGCTGGCCTTCGAGGCGGTCCTCGGCCTCGTCGACGGTGCCCTCGTAGGCGCCGGTGGAGAGGTACTTCCAGCCGCCGTCGCAGACGACGAAGACGATGTCGGCGCGCTCACCGGCCTGCACGGACCTCGCGGCCTGGGCCAGCGCGGCGTGCAGGATGGCGCCGGTCGAGATGCCGGCGAAGATCCCCTCGCCCTCGAGCAGCTCCCGGACCCGGCGTACGGCGTCGCGCGGACCGACCGAGAAGCGGGCGTCGATCAGCGTCTCGTCGTACAGCTCGGGGACGAACCCCTCGTCCATGTTGCGCAGGCCGTAGACCAGCTCGCCGTAGCGCGGCTCGGCGGCGACGATCGCGCACGTCCGGCTTCTGCTCGCGGAAGAACCGCCCCACGCCCATCAGCGTCCCGGTGGTGCCGAGACCGGCGACGAAGTGGGTGACCTCGGGCAGGTCGGCCAGGATCTCGGGGCCGGTGCCCTCGTAGTGCGCGAGGGCGTTCGCGGGGTTGCCGTACTGGTAGAGCATCACCCAGTCCGGGTGGTCGGCGGCGACCTGCTTGGCCACCCGCACCGCCTCGTTGGAGCCGCCGGCCGCGGGCGAGGAGATGATCTCGGCGCCCCACATGCGGAGCAGCTGGCGGCGCTCCTCGGAGGTGTTCTCGGGCATCACGCAGACCAGCCGGTAGCCCTTGAGCTTGGCGGCCATCGCCAGCGAGATGCCGGTGTTGCCGGAGGTCGGCTCCAGGATCGTGCAGCCGGGACGCAGCGTGCCGTCCTTCTCCGCCACCTCGACCATCTTCAGCGCGGCGCGGTCCTTGATGGAACCGGTCGGGTTCTGGTCCTCGAGCTTGGCCCAGAGGCGTACGTCGGGCGACGGCGAGAGTCGCGGGAGGCCGACGAGCGGCGTGCCCCCGACGGAGCCGAGCGTCGAGTCGAAGCGCACTCAGACCCGGCCGTCGCCCTGCGGGACGCCGGCGCCGCCGGCCACGGCGGGCAGCACGACGACCTGGTCGCCGTCCTTCACCGAGGTGCCGAGCCCGCCGGTGAACCGGACGTCCTCGTCGTTGACGTAGACGTTCACGAAGCGGCGCAGGTCGCTCTGCCCGTCCTTCGCCTCGATCAGCCGCTCCTTGATGCCGGGGTGGTTGGCCTCCAGGTCGTCGATGACCTCCGAGAGCGTGGCGCCCTCACCGGGCACGGCCTTCTCGCCGCCGGTGTACGTGCGCAGGATCGTGGGGATGCGGACCTCGACTGCCATCAGTCCTGGCTCCTCAGCTGTTCGTGGGGGTCGACGACGTCGACGTCTTCCTCGGTGACGTCGCCGTCGATGATTCTGTAGGACCTGAACTCCACGGGGCCGGGACTATTCCCGTGCTCGCGCGTGCTGACCAGCACGTAGTGCGCGTTCGGCTCCATCGCGAGGCCGATGTCCGTGCGGGACGGGTAGGCCTCGGTCGCGGTGTGCGAGTGGTAGACGACCACCGGCTCCTCGTCGCGGTCGTCCATCTCGCGGTAGAGCCTGAGCAGGTCCGTGGAGTCGAACTCGTAGAACGTCGGCGAGCTCGCGGCGTTCACCATCGGCACGAACCGCTCGGGCCGGTCGGAGCCCTCGGGTCCCGCCACCACGCCGCACGCCTCGTCGGGGTGGTCCCGCTTGGCGTGGGCGATGATCGCGTCGTAGGTCTCCCGGTCGATCCTCAGCACGCCTCGAGCGTAGAGACCGGGCGGTCACGCCCCCGCCGCGGCCCGGCTCCGTCCGTATCCTGAGACCCGGCTCAGCGGGAGCGGCCGAGCGCCTCGACGAGGGTCTCCTGGAGGTAGCCGACCCACTGGTAGATGTCGTAGACGTGCGCGCGGGGGTCCTCGTCGGGCAGCGAGAGCCAGTAGTCCTCGTCGCCCTCCTCGACGCCGAGCCGGGTGGCCAGCGCGAGCCGGATGTCGGTGAACGACTTCATCCAGGTGACGGCCGCGTCCCGGTCGAGCTCGACGTCGACGGTCAGGCCGTCCTCGCCGAGCTCGGGCGGCAGACCGGCCTCCTCGAGGGTGTCGATGATCGCGACGGCGGCGTTCGCCTTGTTGTCGCGCAGCCCGCCCTCGGTGAAGCGGCGGAACTCGCCGGCCGCCTCCTCGTCGTGCGGGTACGCCGTCGGGAACAGCCGCGCGAGGACCGGGTCCTCCGGCTCGGTCGTGGGGCCGGAGAAGTCCAGCATCTGCTCGAGCGGGTCGTCGCTCGCGTTCGGCGCGGCCACCTCGTTGCGGAGCAGCTCGACGAGCTGGGAGGCCAGCGACCGGATCAGGTCGGCCTCGAAGCCGGTGAACGTCGCCACGGCCCCACCGCCGCGGCGCCGCTGGAAGCCCTCGCTCATCTCGGCGTGCTCCATCGTGGCCCACAGGCCGTACTCGTGCATCGCCTGGACGTCGCGCTCCATCTCCTCGCGCGAGCCGCTCGCCACCACCGACTTGCCGTCGTTGTGCACCTCGAGCATCAGCTTCTCGGCCTTCTTGCGGGAGTAGCCGAAGTAGGTCTGGAACACGAAGGAGACGTAGCTCATCAGGTTGACCGGGTCGTTCCAGACGATGGTGACCCAGGGCTTGTCGAGCGCCGTGAGGTCGTCGGTCTCCGGCTCTTCGACTTCGACGGGCGATGGAGCGGACACGGCGCTCATCCTAGGCTGTGGCGGTGACGACCCAGTCGACGGCACTGCTCACCGACCACTACGAGCTCACCATGCTCCAGGCCGCGCTCGCGGCGGGCACCGCCGACCGGCGGGCGGTGTTCGAGCTGTTCCCGCGACGGCTGCCCGAGGGCCGCAGGTACGGCGTGGTGGCCGGCGTCGGCCGGGCGCTCGACGCGATCGAGCGGTTCCGGTTCGACGACGAGGTGCTCGCCGTGCTCCGCGAGCACCGGGTCGTCGACGAGCCGACGCTGGAGTGGCTGGCCGGCTACCGGTTCACCGGCGACGTCTCGGGCTACGCCGAGGGCGAGACGTACTTCCCCTACTCGCCGCTGATGGTCGTCGAGTCGACCTTCGCCGAGGCGGTGCTGCTCGAGACGCGTGCTGCTCTCGATCCTCAACCACGACTCGGCGATCGCGTCGGCGGCGTCCCGGATGACGTGGGCCGCCGGCGCCCGGCCGTGCATCGAGATGGGCTCGCGCCGCACCCACGAGGAGGCCGCGGTGGCGGCCGCCCGCGCGGCGTACATCGCCGGCTTCGTCACCACCTCCAACCTCGCGGCCCGGCAGCGGTACGGCGTCCCGACGGCCGGCACCAGCGCGCACAGCTTCACGCTGCTGCACGACACCGAGAAGGACGCGTTCACCGCGCAGGTGACGTCGCTCGGCAAGGGCACGACGCTGCTCGTCGACACCTACGACGTCGCCGAGGCGGTGCGGCTCGGGGTCGAGGTGGCCGGCCCGGAGCTCGGGGCGGTCCGCCTCGACAGCGGCGACCTCGGCGTGCTCGCCCAGCAGGTCCGCGAGCAGCTCGACGGGCTCGGCGCGTTCGGCACCCGGATCGTGGTCACCTCCGACCTCGACGAGTTCGCGATCGCCGCGCTCGCCGCCGCCCCGGTCGACGGCTACGGCGTCGGCACGTCGCTGGTCACCGGCAGCGGCCACCCGACGTGCGGGTTCGTCTACAAGCTCGTCTCGCGGGAGGACTCCGACGGGCGAGATGGTCGACGTCGCGAAGAAGAGCAAGGACAAGATCTCGATCGGCGGCCGGAAGTACGCCCTGCGCCGGCGCAACGACCGCGGCGTCGCGGAGGCGGAGGTGGTCGGCATCGGCGAGCCGCCGGTCGACGACGGCGACGACCGGTCCCTGATGGTGCCGCTCGTCCGGGACGGCGAGGTGGTCGGCCGCGAGAGCCTCGAGACGATCCGCGAGCGGCACGCGCGCTCCCGCGACGAGCTGCCGATGAAGGCCCGCCAGCTCTCCCGCGGCGAGCCGGTCATCCCGACCGAGCACCTCGGGGGCTGAGCGATGGCCCTGCTCCGCTGCGACTTCTTCTCCGAGGTGCTCGAGGTGGGCACCTCGATGACGGTGCTGCTGCCCCAGGCGGGCGAGGAGCAGATCGGGGTCTCGACCGGCCCGACCGCCCGGCGACCGGCGGAGGACGGCTTCCCGGTGCTCTACCTGCTGCACGGGCTCTCCGACGACAGCACCGCCTGGCTGCGCTACACCAGCATCGAGAGGTACGCCGCGCCGCTCGGCCTCGCGGTCGTGATGCCGCAGGTGCAGCGGTCGTTCTACGCCGACGAGGTGCACGGCGAGCGGTACTTCACGTTCCTGTCCGAGGAGCTGCCCGAGGTCGTCGCGTCGTTCTTCCGGGTCTCCGGCCGCCGCGAGGACACCTTCGTCGCCGGCCTCTCGATGGGCGGCTACGGCGCGCTGAAGTGGGCGCTGCACCAGCCGGAGCGGTTCGCCGCGGCGGCCAGCCTGTCCGGCGCGCTCGACCTGGAGGCGATCGGCCAGGACGAGTGGCGCAAGCCTCTGATCGCAGCGGGTGTTCGACGGCCGGGTCGGCCCGCGCGACGACCTGTTCGCGCTGCTCGACGCACGCCGACGTCGACACGCTGCCGTCGCTCTACGTCGGGTGCGGCACCGAGGACCACCTCTACGACGACAACGTGCGGTTCGTCGACGCGGCGACGGCCGCCGGGCGTCGACGTACACGTGGACTTCCGGGCCGGCGAGCACGAGTGGGGGCTCTGGGACGCGACCATCCAGCGACGTGCTCGCCTGGCTGCCGCTGCGGTCGCTAGGTTGAGCGCGCATGAAGCGCGCGCTGATCGTGGTCGACGTCCAGAACGACTTCTGCGAGGGCGGCAGCCTGGCGGTGCACGGGGGCGCCGAGGTCGCGTTCCGGATCGGCGAGCTGCTGCACCACTGGACCAAGAAGGACCCCAAGGCGCCCGACTACGCGCGTCGCCGTCGCCACCCGCGACCACCACGTCGACCCCGGTGACCACTTCAGCGACGACCCCGACTTCGACGCACTCCTGGCCGCCGCACTGCGTGGTCGGCACGGACGGCGAGGCGTTCCACCCGAACCTCGACCCGCAGCCGTTCGACGCGGTGTTCCTCAAGGGCGAGCACGCGGCGGCCTACTCCGGCTTCGAGGGCCGCGCGGCCGACGGCTCGACGCTGACCGACTGGCTCCGGCAGCACGAGATCGACCACGTCGACGTGTGCGGCATCGCCACCGACTACTGCGTGCGCGCGACCGCCCTGGACGCCGTACGCAACGGCTTCGCCACCCGGCTGCTCGCGCGGCTGTGCGCCGGCGTCGCCCCGGCCTCCACCGAGACGGCCCTGGCCGAGATGCGCGACGCCGGAGTGACGATCCGATGAACGCAGACCCCGCCGCTGGCGCAGATGTTCACCGAGCTCGCGACCAGCCGGCGCGACCACCCGGCGCTGGTCGGCGCGACCCGCACGGTCACCTACGGCGAGCTCGAGGAGCGCGGCAACCGGGTCGCCCACGCGCTGCGCGACCTCGGCGTCGGCGAGGACGACCGGGTCGCCTACCTCGACCTGAACAACCCGGAGTTCTTCGAGGTGATGATCGGCGCGGCCAAGATCGGCGCCGCGATCGCCCCGCTGAACTACCGGCTGACGCCGGCCGAGATGGGCCGCATCGTGCACGACGCCGAAGCGACCGTGCTGGTCGTCGGGCCGGTGTTCGAGGCCGCGCTGCCCGCGATCGAGGCCGAGGCGCCCGGGCTGACGCGCGTCGTGCGGACCGGCGAGGACTTCGAGTCCTGGATCGCCGCCGCGAGCGACGAGGACCCCGGCCGCGAGTCGACCGTACGACGACGTGGTGCTGCAGCTCTACACCTCCGGCACCACCGGGCTGCCCAAGGGCGTGCAGCTGACCAACGGCAACTGCTCGGGGCTGATGGACGTCGCGAACGCCTGGGACGTCGACGAGTCGTCGGTGTCGCTGGTCGCGATGCCGCTGTTCCACATCGGCGGCTCCGGCTGGGCCAACGTCGCGCTGGCCCGCGGCGGCACCGACGTGCTCGTGCCGATGATCGACCCGGCCGGCGCTGCTCGACACGATCGAGAAGGCCGGGATCACCAACGCGTTCCTGGTGCCGGCGGTGCTGCAGATGATGTGCGCCGTGCCCGGCGCCGACGACCGCGACTACTCCAGCCTGCGGTCCATCGCGTACGGCGCGTCGCCGATCACCACCGCGGCCCTGAAGCGGTCGCTGGAGGTGTTCAAGGCGCCGCTGTTCCAGGTCTACGGCCTCACCGAGACGACCGGCGCGATCACCGAGCTGTCGCTCGACCGACCACGACCCGGGCGGTCCGCGCCAGCACCTGCTCCGCTCGGCCGGCAGGCCCTACCCGTGGGTGGAGATGAAGGCCGTCGACCCGGTCACCGGCAGCGACTGCGGCCCCGGCGAGGTCGGCGAGATCTGGACCCGGTCGCGGCAGAACTCCCCCGGCTACTGGAACAAGCCCGGCCGACACCGCCGCCGCGTTCGACGCCGACGGCTGGCTGCACACCGGCGACGCGGGCTACCTCGACGACGAGGGCTTCGTGTTCCTCACCGACCGGATCAAGGACATGATCGTGTCGGGCGCGGAGAACGTCTACCCGATCGAGGTCGAGTCCGCCCTCTCCGAGCACCCCGACGTCGCCGACGTCGCGGTGATCGGCGTACCCGACGAGAAGTGGGGCGAGACGGTGAAGGCCGTCGTCGTGCGCCGCCCCGGGTCGACGCTGACCGAGGACGAGCTGATCGACGTGGGCCCGCGACCGGGTCGCCGGCTTCAAGCGGCCGCGCTCGGTCGACTTCGCCGACGAGCTGCCGCGCAACCCCTCCGGCAAGCTGCTCAAGCGGGTGCTGCGCGAGCCCTACTGGTCCGACGCCGACGCCGAGGGCCGCCACATCCACTGACCCCCGCCGACCCGTCACACATGCAGCAGAAAACGCGGCGTGTCGTCGCAGAAGTGACGGCTCACTCCCCGCGGAAGACCGGCCGGCGCTTCTCGCCGAAGGCCCGCATGCCCTCGGCCACGTCGGCGGTCCGCAGCAGCACGGTCTGACCGGTCCGCTCCCGCTCGAGCGCGTCGTGCAGGTGACCGAGCGTCGCGGCGTTGACCGCCTTCTTGGTGGCGGCGTAGGACAGCGGCGGCCCGGCCGCGAGCCGCGCGACCACCTGCTCGACGGTGTCGTCGAAGGCCTCGTCGCTCGCGAGGTGGCTGACCAGCCCGGCGGCGTACGCCTCGCGCGCCGGCAGCGCCTCCCCGAGCAGCGCCATCCGCATGGCCCGCGCCCGGCCGACCGACGCGGCGACCGTGGCGGTCGCGCCGCCGTCGGGCATCAGCCCGATCCGGGCGAAGGCCAGCAGGAACGACGCCGACTGCGGACGCGACGACCAGGTCGCAGGCCAGGGCCACCGAGCAGCCGACACCGGCCGCGACGCCGTCGACCGCGGCCACGCACGGGCTTGTCGAGGCCGACGATCGCGCGGATGATCCGGTTCGCCCGGTCGAGGCTGGTGACGTCGAAGTTCTCGTGCGCGTCGGCACCGGACAGGTCGGCGCCCGAGCTGAACGCGCCGCCGGCACCGGCGAGCAGCACCACGCGTACGTCGTCCCGGGCGGCCGCGCCCTCGAGCTCGGCGGCGATCCGGTCACTCATCGCCGCCGTCATCGCGTTGAGCGCGGCCGGCCGGTCCAGGGTGATCCGGAGCACCCCGTCGTCGTACCGGATGTCGAGGCCCTCGGTCTGCTCACCGTCCATCCCGCGACCCTAGGCGCACGGGACGAGCCACGACTCCCCAAGAAATGTTTGACAGTCACCGGCGCGTGCCTGGTTCCCTACTCCCCAAGAATTCTTTGACAGTACGGCGGAGGTGCCCGATGTCCGACGACGCCGACGCGGTCTCGTCCCTGCGGGCGACCGCGCACCCGCTGCGGCTGCGGATCCTGTCGCTGCTCACCGGCGCCGAGCTGAGCGCCGCCGAGGTGGCCCGCGAGCTCGACGTCACGCACGCCAACGCGTCCTACCACCTGCGGGTGCTGGCCGACGCCGGCGAGGTCGTCGTCGCCGGCGAGGAGAAGATCCGCGGCGGCGTCGCGAAGCGCTACCGCCACCCCTGGGACGGACCACAGGCGACGAGCGCGGCGCGCCAGTCCGCTCGGGCGAGCGGGAGATCTACCTCCGGGCGATGGCCGAGGAGCTCGTCCGCCGCGCCGCGGCACCGCAAGCGCGGCACCCGGCATGCTGCTCGACCGACGCGGAGCTCTGGGTCACCCCCGAGGTCTGGGAGCGGGTCGGCGGCCTGGTCGAGGAGGCCTCGCACCTCGTGCACGCGGAGGCGCAGCCGCCCCGCTCCCCCGGCACGGTCCACGTCAACCTGACCGCCGCGACGTTCCAGATGGCGGAGCCGGACGCGATGAGGATCCCCGACGCGCTCGACCCCGCTGCGCGAGCCGCAGGTTCGCCTGGTTCTACGCCGCCCGCGTCACGTCCACCGCCGGGTCCACGATGGCGCCGATCGCGCTGGCCTTCGCGGTGCTCGACCTCACCGACTCGGCCAGCGCCCTCGGCCTGGTGCTCGCCGCCCGGACCATCCCGATGGTGCTGTTCCTGCTGCTCGGCGGCGTGGTCTCCGACCGGTTCGCCCGCTCGACCGTGGTGCGCAGCGTCCAACCTGCTCTCGGCGCTCACCCAGGGCATGGTCGCCTACCTGGTGATCAGCGGGCAGGCCGAGCTCTGGATGCTGATCGTCGCTCGAGGCGGCCAACGGCACCGTGGCGGCGTTCACCATGCCGGCGATGGACGGGCATCGTCCCGCAGCTCGCGCCGCGCACCCACCTCCAGCAGGCCAACGCGCTGCTGTCCTTCTCGCGCGCCGGGCTGACCGTCATCGGCCCGACCGTCGGCCGCGCTGCTGGTGGTCGGCGTCGGCTCGGGCTGGGCGCTCGCCTTCGACGCGCTGACCTGGCTGGCCGCCGCCCTGCTGCTGACCCGGGTGCGCGCTCCCGCCGCGCCGCGCGCAGCCGACGAGCCCGAGCATGCTCCGCGAGCTGCGCGAGGGCTGGTCGGTCTTCACCGGGCACACCTGGCTGTGGGTCGTGGTGGCCGGCTTCGGGGTGATGAACGCGATCCACGCCGGGCGCCTGGTTCACCCTCGGGCCCGGCGCTCGCCCGGGAGACCATCGGCGTCCGCGGCTGGGGGCTCGTCCTCTCCGCGGAGTCCGTCGGGCTGCTGCTGATGACGCGTGGTCATGCTCCGGGTGCGGCTCGGCGACCGCTGCTCGCCGGGATGCTCGGCTGCGCGTTGTTCGCGCGTGCCCGCTGCTGATGCTCGGGCTCGACCCGCACGTGCTCCCGCTGGTCGTCGTCGCGTTCCTCGCCGGCGCCGGCATGGAGGTGTTCAGCATCGGCTGGAGCGTCGCGATGCAGGAGCACATCGACGAGCGGGTGCTCTCGCGCGCCTACTCCTACGACGCGCTCGGCTCGTTCGTGGCGATGCCGCTCGGGCAGATCCTCTACGGCCCGCTGGGCGAGGCGTTCGGCTACCGACCGGTGCTCGTGGTCAGCGGGGTCGTCTACCTCGGCGTCGTCGCTGCTCGTGCTGTCCTCGCGGTCCGTGCGCGACCTCCGTCGGGTACCGACGGAGACCGGCGGCGTGCGACCGTCACGCACCCCACTTCTCGTCGAGCGTCGGTGACCACCTTGAGGTCGCGGTTGGTGCCCGGGGCGAGGGCCTTCTTGAACGCCCCGAAGAACTTCGCCTCCATCGTCGGGCGGTTCAGCCAGATGTGCACGGCGCGCCCGATCACCACGGCCGACTCGCCCGGCTCGTCCCAGGCCGCGATCTGCTCCGCGACCTCTCCGGTCGGGGCGTGGCCGGCCTTGAAGAACGTCACGTAGCGACGCTGCTCGCCCGCTGCCCCGAACGACGGCGGCCGATGCCCATCGCGTCGTCGTGCACCTGCGCGCAGCTCCGCGGGCGTGAAGATCACCGACGGCACCTCGAAGCCGCAGTGCTCGCCGAGCACCTCCTCGACGTGCTTCTCCACCTTGGCCGCCGACCGCATCGACGTGCGGAAGCGGACGTTGCCGGTCTGGATGTGCGTCTCGACCTCCTCGAGCCCGGACGCGGTCAGGTGGTCGCGCAGGTCGGCCATCTTGTAGTAGCGGCCGCCCACGTTCACGGCCCGCAGCAACGCGACATACGTCGGCATCCGCCTATCCTCGCCGAGTGCAGATCCGTCCCGCCACCCCGGTCGACGTCGACGGCATCGGCCGGGTGCACGCGCTCAGCCGGCAGGCGGCGTACGTCGACCTGCTGCCCGCCCACGCGCTCGCGCTGGTGACGCCCGCGCGGCAGGCCGGGGTCTGGCGCGCGCGGCTCGCGACGATGCCCGAGCCGCACGCCGTGTACGTCGTGACGGTCGACGGTCTCGTGCAGGGGTTCGCCGTCGGCGAGACCGACGACCGGACCGGGCTGCTGGACGCGATCCACCTGCTGCCCGCCCTGCACGGCACCGGCGCCGGACAGGCGCTGCACGACCGGCTCCTGACCGACTTCGCGGCGTGGGGCTGCACGCAGGCGGAGCTGTGGGTGCTCGAGGGCAACGAGCGGGCGCAGTCGTTCTACCGGCGGAACGGCTGGACGCACGACGGGACCACGAGGCCGCACACCGTCGGCGGTGTCGACGTACCGTCGCTGCGATATCGGCGATCGGTCCGAATTGCCCGAGCATTTCCCAAGGTCGTTGGCCCAGCCTGAGTCGCGTCAACTTCATTCAAGACCCTTGGGGGGCACCCATGCGCGACTTCACCCACCACGAACGCGCCCGCAGGCGCGTCAGCCTCACTCACCTCTTCGTGATCGTCGGCGTCCTGCTCACGTTCGGCGGCACGGCGACGGCGGCCTCGCTGATCACCAGCACGAACATCAAGGACAACACGATCCAGAGCCGCGACATCAAGAACGGCTCGCTGCTGCTCAAGGACTTCTCGGCCGCCGAGCGCGGCAAGCTCAAGGGCGCGACCGGGGCCGCCGGCGCGGCCGGGGCCGCCGGGGGCCGACGGGGGCCGCCGGCGCGAACGGCACGAACGGCGCGAACGGCGCCGTCGGCGCCGCGCGGCGCGAGCGCCTTCGAGGCGCCGCCCTCCGGCAGCATGATCAGCGGCGGCGGTCGCCTCAACGTGGAGACGTCGGGACCCGATGTGGACCTCTCGTCCTACTCGTCGATCCCGTTCACCACGACCGACGCCCATCGTCGACTTCGGTGAGGGCCGCAACATCTGGTTCGGATCCCCCGGCCTCGCCGAGGGAGACGCCGAGATCGACGACGTGAAGTGTGCGGGCACGGCCGAGTCCCCCGACCCGACCGCAGGCAACCTGTGCGTGTACCTGTCGGAGTCCGAGGGCGTCAGCGACGGGTCCGCCTGGCTGTGGAGCGGTGCGACCCCGGGGGCGGACACGGCCGAGAGCAACGGCTTCTACGTGACCGTGATCAGCGGCGACGCTGCGGCGGTCAACCTCTCCTACGTCTGGGCCTACAAGGCGCCCTGACCGGCAGCACCCAGCACGACCTGACGTCGCCCCGGTCCTCGGACCGGGGCGACGTCCGTCTCAGGAGTTGGAGAAGACCGCCGGACCGCCGTCGCTGTCGTCGCCCGACGCCGACGGACCACGCCCGGCCCAGGTCCAGGCGTAGGCCGGGTCCTCGGCCGCGAGCGCGGCCTCGCCGAGCTCGAGCGGGCGGAACGTGTCGACCATGACCGCGAGCTCGTCGAAGTACTCCGCACCGATCGACGCCTCGACGGCCGACGGCTGCGGGCCGTGCGCGTAGCCGCCGGGGTGCACCGAGACCGAGCCGATGTTGATGCCGGACCCCTTGCGCGCCTCGTAGTCGCCGCCGACGTAGAACATCACCTCGTCGGAGTCGACGTTCGAGTGGTAGTAGGGCACCGGGATCGACTGCGGGTGGTAGTCGACCTTGCGCGGGCACGAAGTTGCAGATCACGAAGTTGTGGCCCTCGAAGACCTGGTGCACCGGCGGCGGCTGGTGGACCTTGCCGGTGATCGGCATGAAGTCCTCGACGTTGAAGGTGTACGGGTAGAGGCAGCCGTCCCAGCCGACCACGTCGAACGGGTGCGTCGCGTAGGTCATCCGGCTGCCGACCAGGCCGGACGGGCCGTTGCCCCGGTGCTTCACGAGCACCTCGACGTCGGTGCCCTCGACCAGGAACGGCTCGGTCGGGTCCGTGCAGGTCGCGCTCGCAGTACGGCGCGTGCTCGAGCAGCTGGCCGAAGCGGGAGAGGTACCGCTTCGGCGGGGCGACGTGGCTGTTCGCCTCGATCGCGTAGAGCCTGCTCGGCTCGGCCGGGCAGCCAGCGGTGCGTCGTCGCGCGCGGCACGAGCGACGTAGTCGCCGGTCCGGTAGGGCAGCACGCCGAACACCGTCTCGACGGTGCCGCTGCCCTGCTCGACGTACACGCACTCGTCGCCGACCGCGTTGCGGTAGTACGGCGAGACCGTGTCGGCGACGACGTAGGAGATCCGCACGTCGCCGTTGCCGAGCACCAGCCGCCGGCCCTGCACGGCGTCGATCGGCCGCTCGGCGTCCTCGGGCCCGAACAGCCCGTGCAGCTTGAGGTGCCGCGGCTTGAGCGGGTGGTTCGCGGTGACGGTCAGGTCGGGCAGCTCCCAGACCTGGCTGTCGACGATCGCCGACGGCACGCCGCGGTGGTAGAGCAGGGAGGAGTCGGAGGAGAAGCCCTCCTCCCCCATCAGCTCCTCGAAGCGCAGCGCGCCGTCCTCGTCGCGGAACGCGGTGTGCCGCTTCTGCGGGACCTCGCCGACCTGGCGGTAGTACGCCATCGCGACTGACCTTTCGATTATCGGACGGATCTGTCCGGTCACAGCAACGATCCGTTAGTGTCGGCGAGCGTGTCAACCAGCCTGCCCCGGATCCCGGCCGCCTTCGCCGGCCTGGTCGACGACGCGGCCATGTTCCCGCCCGGCAACGCCCCGCTCGACGAGGCGGTCCGCGCCCACCGCGAGCACCGCGGCGTCGCCGTACGCCGACCTGGTCGGACCGCTCGTGGTCGCGGACGCGCACCTGCCCGACCTGCTCGCGCTGTCGTCGACCGAGGCTGCCGGACGCCGGACGGCCGTCGTCGTCGTCGTCTCCGGCGGCGCGGGCGCGCTCGAGCGGGCGGTCGCGCTGGGCGACCCGGCGACGGCCTCCTGGACGCTGCGCGGGCTGGAGATCGCCCTGCGCGACTCGCGCGACCGGCGAGCTCGCCCACAACGCCCGCCGGATCGTCACCGCCGTCGACCAGCTGGTCGCCTCCGGCGAGCTCGACGACGAGGTGCCGGTGTCCGTCGAGATGCCCCGGCTGTACGGCGCACCGCCCGACCCCGGACTGGCTGGCCGCGCTCGACGAGGTCGCGGCCGTCGACCACCGGCTCAAGCTGCGCACCGGCGGCGCCGACGCCGACGCGTTCCCGACCGCGCCGAGCTCGCGACCTGCATCGCCGCCGCCCTCGACCGGGAGCTCGCGTTCAAGTGCACGGCCGGGCTGCACCACGCGGTGCGGCACCGCGACCCGCGACACCGGCTTCGAGCACCACGGCTTCCTCAACGTGCTGCTCGCGACCCGGGCCAGCCTCGACGGCGCGGGCGTCGACGACGTCGCCGCCGTGCTGGACGAGACGCGACGCCGCAGACCCTGCTGGGCAGCCCGAGACCTCGACGCCTGGCGCGCGCGCCCGACGGTGGTTCCGCTCGTTCGGCTCCTGCAGCGTCCTCGACCCCCTCGACGACCTGACCGCACCTCGGACTCCTGGAGACGCCGATGACCCGCACGACCTGGGTGGAGGGCGCCGCCGGCTCGCTCTTCGACGTCGACAACCTGCCCTACGGCGTGTTCGCCACCCGCCGGACGAGCCGCCCCGGGTCGGCGTCCGCATCGGCGACCAGGTCGTCGACCTCGCCCCGGTCGCGGCCAGCGACATGCTCGAGGTCGCCCACGTCTTCGAGGCGCCGTCGCTCAACCCGCTGCTCGCGCTGGGCCGGCCGGCGTGGACCTCGGTGCGCACCTGGCTGACCGGGCTGCTCACCGACGAGGCCGAGCGCGACCTCGTCGAGCCGCACCTCGTGCCCGTCGACGAGGTGACGATGCAGATGCCGTTCGAGGTCGCCGACTACGTCGACTTCTACTGCTCGCTCGACCACGCCACCAACGTCGGCCGGATCTTCCGCCCCGACGACGAGCCGCTGAAGCCCAACTGGCGGCACCTGCCGGTCGGCTACCACGGCCGCGCCGGCACCGTCGTCGTCTCCGGCACGGACGTCCGTCGACCGTGCGGCCAGCGGCTCGCGCACGGGCGGCGGCACCGGCCCGCCTACGGGCCCAGCGCGCCGGCTCGACATCGAGGCCGAGCTGGGCTTCGTCGTCGGCGCGCCGACCCGGCTCGGCGACCGGGTCGGCACCGACGCGTTCGCCGACCACGTCTTCGGCCTGACCCTGCTCAACGACTGGTCCGCGCGCGACATCCAGGCCTGGGAGTACGTCCCGCTCGGACCGTTCCTCGGCAAGTCGTTCGCCACCTCCGTCTCCGGCTGGGTCACCCCGCTCGACGCGCTGGCCGCGGCACGCGTCGACCTGCCCGGCCAGGACCCGGAGCCGCTCGACTACCTCGCGTGTCCGGCTCCGGCGCCGGCTTCGACATCGACATCGAGGTGCTGCTCAACGGCGAGACGGTCAGCCGGCCGCCGTACTCCTCGATGTACTGGTCGCCCGCCCAGATGCTCGCCCACCTGACCGTCAACGGCGCCTCCCTGCGCACCGGTGACCTGTTCGCGTCGGGCACCGTCAGCGGCCCGGAGCAAGGACCAGCGCGGCTCGTTCCTCGAGCTCTCGTGGGGCGGCACCGAGCCGTTCGGCCGGACGGCCGGACCTTCCTCGAGGACGGCGACACCGTGACGCTGCGGGCCACCGCACCCGGCGCCGGCGGCGGCCGGATCGGGCTCGGCGAGGTCACCGGGACGATCGTCCCCGCGTCCGACTGACCCCAATAGTCCGATCTGGGGGTGGCGGCCGACGCCGCCGAACGCCACCCTGAGAAAGCCCGGGCTTCCCGGGAACCGGGGAGGCGCCTGCTGACTCGTCCTCTGCGGGGAGGTGGTCGGGTGGCGGACAGTGCCCACGTCCGCGAGGTCTACGAGGCGTCCTACCGGCGTCTCGTGGCGCAGGCCTACGCCGTGGCGGGGACCGGGTCGAGGCGGAGGACGCCGTGCAGGAGGCGTTCGCGCGCGCCGTGGCCGCCGGCGAACGGTTCCGGCGCGTCGACAACCCGGAGGCCTGGCTGCGGACCGTGGCCCTCAACGTGCTCCGCCGACGGTGGCGACGCGCGCAGATGTTCCGGGGCCTGAGCCCGCGGCTGGCCACCCCGTCCGACGTACCCGGCATCTCGGAGGACCACGTGGCGGTGATCGAGGCACTGCGGGCGCTGCCCTTCCAGCAGCGCGAGACGGTGGCACTGTTCTACCTGGGGGACCTGTCCGTGCAGGAGATCGCCGCGACGCTCGGCATCGCCGACGGGCACCGTGAAGTCCCGGCTGAGCCGCGGGCGTACGGCGCTCGCCGGGCTGTTGGAGACCGCACTGGAGGCCGGAACGTGGATGAGTCGAGACTGCGCTCCGTGCGCAGTGACGTCGAGGCGCACGTCGAGCTCCCCGACTTCGCCGGGGTCGCGGAGCGCGGACAGCGGATCCGGCGTCGCCGGGCCGTCGTCGCCGGCGCCGCGGTCGCCGTGGCGGTGGCGGTCGTGACGGTCGGCGTCGTCCGGAGCTTCGACAGCGACCGGACGCTGGAGCCGATCCACCAGCCCGCGCCGATCATCGACCCGAAGGGCGCCACGCGCGGTGCTCACCGACCCGGACGCCCTGGTCGACCCGGACGCCTCGAAGGTCGACGGGGCGGGCGACATGCTCGCGGTGGTCGACGGTGCCCGGCGGTGAGCGACACCTGCGGGGCCCCGGACGCCATGCGCGTTCCGGTGGACCGGCGCCGGCGGACGCACCCGCTCCTGGCTCGAGCAGCGCCGCCCGGTCGTTCCGCTCCCGGACGGCTTCGTCGTGGGCGCCGGTCCCGCGCGCGTGCCGCTCCGGCTCCGCGACCGACGAGCGGGCCTACCTCGTCGACCCGGACGGCGCCGCACACGGCATCGCGTGGGAGGACGGCGCCGAGCGGGTGTGCGCCGACCAGCCCGCGGACCCGCGCTGCCGCTTCGACGTGGCGCGGGCGCAGGGCTCGCTGGACGCGGGCGTCCGGCTGCCACGGGGCGCCGAGCTCGCTCGACACCGCGCCGGCGCGAGGTCCGCTGGGCCCGGTCGGCCGACGGGCGTCGTCTCTACTGGTCGCAGGACGGGACGTCCTGGCAGAGCCGCACGACCTCGCTGCCCGGCGGCTCGATCGTGAGCGCCTCCGCCGCCGGATCGCTGGGGTGTGCTCGCCGGCGACACCTCGGTGGAGTACACCTCCGACGCCGGGGCCACCTGGCACAGCCGGGACCTGTCCGACGGCGCTGCGCAGCGTGCGGATCGGCGACGTCGACTGGACGGTCACCCGGTCCGGCGTGCTCCTCGGCGTCACCCAGCTCGTCGGACGGGGCGACGTCCTGTTCCGCAGCACCGACGCGTCCTGGACGCGGTTCGTCGAGACCGACGTGCGCACGGCGTTCGGCCTGGTCCGGCCGGTGGTCCAGGGCGACGCGGTCTACGTCGTCGACGACGAGCGGTGGGCCGTCTCCACCGACGACGGCGCCACCTGGCGACGCACCCCCGCCCTTCCGTAGCAGCTGGTCGGGAACCACCTGGCCCGTCCGCGACTCGCTCCCTGTGCAGGCACCGCACGGGAGGCACGACATGGGCGCACACATCCGGCTGGTCCAGGTGGCCGTCCTGGCCGCCTGCCTGACCGCGGGGGGCTGCGCGCACCGGCCGGAGCCGCACCGGTCCGGACGTCCCGAGGTGACCGGGACGCCGGCACCGGCCGCTGCGCCTCGGACGCAGTCCGGGCTCGTCGGCCGACGGGGGGTCGACGAGCCCGGCCGGGTCGCGCGCCTGGCGGCTGGCCCGACCGGCGCGGCACGGCCAGATCGAGGGGTACGCGACGACGAGCAGCGGCGCTGCCGGGCGCCCGGGTCGCGCTGCGGGTGTCGACGCCCGCCCGGTCCTTCGACGTGCGTGCCTACCGGATCGGCGCGTACGACGGCGGCGACGGCCACCTCGTCTGGCGGTCGGGCCGGCTGCCGGGCCACGTCCAGGCGGGGCCGACGTTCGCCGACCGCGAGCGGACGGACGGTCGTGGCGCGCTGGCGCACCGACACCGTCGTCGAGCACGACCGGCTGGGCGCCGGGTCTCTACGTGTTCAAGCTGCGCGCCTCGACGGGCTGGCAGGCGCACGTGCCGTACGTCGTGAGCTCCCCGTCGTCCCGCGACCGGGTGGCTCTGGTGTTCCCGGTGACGACCTGGCAGGCCTACAACGACTGGGGCGGCTACTCGCTCTACGACGCGCCTGCCGGGGACCGGCGCAGCTGGGCGGTCAGCTTCGACCGCCCCTACCCGGCTCCCGGCGCCACGGAGATGGGGTTCGGCGCGGTGCCCGTCGTGGTGGCCGCCGAGCGGCTCGGGCATCCCGTTGGCCTACCTCACGAACATCGACGTGGCACTGCGGGCCGACGCGCTGCGGGGTGCCCGCGCCTACGTGTCGCTCGGGGCACGACGAGTACTGGACGCAGGAGATGCGCGACCACGTCGAGCAGGCCCGGTCGACGGGGACGAACCTCGTGTTCCTGGGGGCGAACACCATGTACTGGCGCGTCCGGCTGGAGGGTGCCGGGCGCGTCGTGGTCGGCTACCGCAGCGACGCCGCGCTGGACCCGGCGCCGCCGTGCCCGTCGGACCGGGCTGTGGCGCGACGACCCGCAGGACGGGCCGGAGCACGGCCTGACCGGGATGGAGTACGAGTGCTTCCCCGTCGACGCGCCGTTCCGGGTGGCCTCGCCCGGCTGGTGGGGCTTCGCGGGGACCGGGACCCGGCGCGGCGAGGAGCTCGACCACCTGGTCGGTGTCGAGGCGGACCGCGTCTATCCCGTGCGCGGAACGCCCCGGCCGTTGCAGGTGCTCGCGCACGCGCCGTACTCCTGCCGCGGGGTGCCGACCTCCGCCCAGGCGGTGTACTACACGACGCCGTCGGGGGCGGCGGTGCTCAACGTGGGCACGCTTGCGGTGGACGTGCGCCCTGGTCGACCGGTGCCCGGTCCCGCTGACCCGACGCACCGTGCGCTTCGTCAACCGGGTCACCGGCACGGTGCTGCGCGACTTCGCGCGCGGCCCGGCGGCGGCGCGCCACCCCGCGCACGACAACCTGGGCCGCTTCGGCCTGCCGACGGAGAACCTGGTGCCGGCCAGCTGACCGTCAGGTCCAGGTGTGCAGACGGACCGTCGTGCCGGCGTGGCCGGACCGGACCTGGACCAGGTCGCAGAGGTGGTTCGCCATCCAGATGCCGCGCCCGGCCTCGGACAGGTCGAGCGCCTGCTCACGGCCGACCAGCGGGTCGTCGATGACGCCACCGTCGGCCACCTCGAGGACGAGGCTGGCCGGCTCGGTCCAGCCGCGCAGCAGGCCCGCCCCGCCGCCGTGCTCGATGCTGTTGCAGGCCAGCTCGTGGACCGCGAGCACCAGGTCGTCGACGACCTCCCGCGTCAGCCGGGCACCTTCGCCGATGAACCGGACGTGGGAGCGCAGCCGGGCGAGGTCGCTTGAGGTCGAACTGGACCTCCTGGACGTGGGCGGGCGCTGCGGGGAGCGGCCGGCCGAACATCTCGAGCGCGTGCTCGTGGGCGTCGTACGGCGCCCGTCGCGTCCCGCGACGGAGCTCGGGATGGGTCCGCATGGCACCCGCGACCACGTGCGGGGGAAGGCCGCCGGTGTCGTACGGGCACAGCAGCCGGAAGGGGGCCGCGCCGTCGAAGGCCACGTTGAGCAGCGCCTCGTGCAGTCGGCACTCCTCGTACTCGACGTCACTGCGGCCGGTCCACGCGGGCTCACCGACGCCCCGGACCGCCTGGCCCGGGTGCTCCGCGACGAACTCGCGCCAGACCGGGATGATGCAGGCGGGGTTCCGGCCGACCTCGGCCATGTCCAGGAAGGTCACGCCGTCGGCGTCGTCACCGAGCTCGTCGCGCAGCGCGCGCGCCTGCGGCGGAAGCTCGGCGACCAGCACCGGCTCACCGGCCCGCAGCCCCTCCCGCACGAAGGGCGCCAGCACGCCGACGAGCGAGTCGAGACCGTCGTAGAAGGCGGCCTCGTGCTGGAACACGGGCGCGACGCGACGCCTGTGCTGCGACCGGCATGCGCGCCTCCCGCCCGGATAGGCCCTCGTCAGTCTGCGCTGCCTTGAATGCCGGACTACAAGGTTTGTCTCAGTCCGCGTCGGTCGGGACGACGGGCGGACGGAGCCGAGCGGTCAGAGGTTGCCGCGCCTGTCCTGCTCGCGCTCGATGGCCTCGAAGAGCGCCTTGAAGTTCCCCTTGCCGAAGCCCAGCGAGCCGTGCCGCTCGATCAGCTCGAAGAACACCGTGGGCCGGTCGCCGAGCGGCTTGGTGAAGATCTGCAGGAGGTAGCCGTCCTCGTCCCGGTCCACCAGGATCTTGCGCTTCTGCAGCTCCTCGATCGGCACCCGCACGTTGCCGATCCGCTCACGCAGCGACGGGTCCTCGTAGTAGGAGTCCGGGGTGTCCAGGAACTCCACGCCGTTGGCGCGCAGCGCGTCGACCGAGGCCAGGATGTCGTTGGTCGCGACCGCCAGGTGCTGGGCGCCGGCGCCGCGGTAGAACTCGAGGTACTCGTCGATCTGCGACTTCCGCTTCGCGATCGGCCGGCTCGTTGAGCGGGAACTTCACGCGGTGGTTGCCGTTCGCGACGACCTTGCTCATCAGCGCCGAGTAGTCGGTGGCGATGTCGTCACCGATGAACTCCGCCATGTTCACGAAGCCCATCACCTTGTTGTAGAAGGAGACCCACTCCTCCATCCGGCCGAGCTCGACGTTGCCGACGATGTGGTCGAGCGCCTGGAACAGCCGCTTCGGCTGGCCCTCGCGCGGCACCCAGGAGCTCTCGGCGGCGACGTAGCCCGGGAGGTACGGCCCGTCGTACCGGCTGCGGTCGACCAGCGTGTGCCGGGTCTCGCCGTACGTCGCGATGGCGGCGATCCGGATCGGTGCCGTGCTCGTCGGTGATGTCCTCGGCCTCGCGTACGACGGTCGCGCCGGCCTTGCGGGCCTGGGCGATGCAGCGGTCGACGTCGGGGACCTCGAGGGCGATGTCGACGACACCGTCGCCGTGCCGGCGGTGGTGGTCGGCCAGCGCGCTGTCCGGGTCGACCGCGCCGTTGATGACGAAGCGGATCGAGCCGGAGCGGAGCACGAAGGACTTGTGGTCGCGGTTGCCGTGCTCGGGGCCGGAGTACGCCTCCAGCTGCATGCCCCACGCGGACTGGTAGTAGTGCGCGGTCTGGGTGGCGTTGCCGACGACGAACACGATCGAGTCCCAGCCGGTGACCGGGAAGACGTCCCGGTCCTCGTCGTACTCCACCAGCCCGACCAGCTGCTGGAGCTGCTCCAGGGTGAGGTCGGCCTTGAGCTCGTCGGGGGTCAGCGCGTGCGTCAGGGAGTCGGTCATGCCCGCAGCATGCGTCGCGACCGGACGCTTTGTGCAACAGTGGCCCGAAACACTGTGCAACCTGCCCAGCGCGAGAGGCGATCATGGACGATCTGGATGCCACCTTGCTCCGTCTGCTCGCCGACCAGCCCCGCATCGGGGTGCTCGAGGCGTCCCGCCGGCTCGGCGTCGCGCGCGGCACCGTGCAGGCCCGGCTCGACAAGCTGGTCAAGGCCGGCGTGATCTCCGGGCTGGGGTCCCGAGCTCGAGCCCGAGGCGCTGGGCTACCCGGTGACCGCGTTCCTGACCCTGGAGATCCGGCAGGCGCCCCCTCGGGCCACGAGTCGGTCGCGCGGCACCTGGCGCGGATCCCGGAGGTGCTGGAGGCGGTCACGATCACCGGCGCCGGCGACATGTGGGCGCGGGTCGTGGCCCGCTCCAACACCGACCTGCAGCGGGTCATCGACGCGGTGCTCTCCGACGCCGGGATCGTCCGGTCCTCCACCGTGATCGCGCTGGCCACCCAGATCCCCTACCGCGTCCTGCCGCTGATGGACGCAGCCGTCGGCCGGTCCCCGGCGCACGGGTAGTCTCGCCCGCGTGACACTCGTGGCGGGCGTGGACTGCTCCACCCAGAGCACCAAGGTCGTGGTGTGCGACACCGACACCGGCGAGGTCGTGCGGGAGGGCCGGGCCCCGCACCCGGACCTGACCGAGGTCGACGCGGCCGTCTGGTGGCAGGCCTGGGACCAGGCCTCCGCCGGCATCCTCGACGGCGTGCGAGGCCGTGGCCGTCGGGGGCCAGCAGCACGGCATGGTGCTCGTCGACGAGGCCGGCACGCCGGTCCGCGACGCCCTGCTGTGGAACGACAACCGCTCGGCCCCCCAGGCGGCGACCCTCATCGAGGAGCTCGGCGGCCCGCAGGCCTGGGCCGACAGCGACCGGCATCGTCCCCGTGGCCAGCTTCACCGTCACCAAGCTGCGCTGGGTCGCCGACCACGAGCCCGACGTCGCCGAGCGGGCACAGGGCGTGCTGCTCCCCCACGACTGGATCACCCACCAGCTGCGCGGTGGCGCCGGCGAGCCCACCACCGACCGCGGCGACGCGTCGGGCACCGGCTACTGGTCGGCCGCCGAGGACGCCTACCGGCCCGACCTGCTGCGGCACGGCGTTCGGCCGCGACCTCGCCGTGCCCGCGGGTCGCGGGTCCCCGCGAGGCGGTGGGCGAGACGCCGGACGGCATCGTGCTGGCCCCCGGCACCGGCGACAACATGGGCGCCGCCCTCGGCCTCGACCTCGAGCCCGGCGACGTGGTCGTCTCCCTGGGCACCAGCGGCACCGTGTTCGCGGTGTCGGACCGCCCGGCCGCGGACCCGTCCGGCATCGTCGCCGGGTTCGCCGACGCGACCGGCCGCTTCCTGCCGCTGGTGTGCACCCTGAACGCCGCCCGGGTGATCGGCGCGGCGCTGCACATGGCCGGAGCCGAGCTCACCGACCTCGACCGGCTCGCCCTCTCGGTCGAGGACACGGAGGGCCTGGTGCTGCTGCCCTTCCTCGACGGCGAGCGCACACCGGCGCTGCCCGACGCGACCGGGCTGCTGCACGGCCTCACGCGGCACAACGCGACACCGGCGCACCTGGTCCGGGCCTCGGTGGAGGGCATGCTCTGCGGCCTCGCCGACGCCGTCGCACCGCTCGAGGCGTCCGGCGTGACGCCGCGCCGCATCGTGCTGATCGGCGGTGCAGCCCGCTCGGCCGCCGTACAACGCATCGCAGCCGGGCTGTTCGCGCTGCCGGTCGCCGTACCGGAGCCGGCGGAGTACGTCGCCCTGGGCGCGGCCCGGCAGGCGGCCTGGACGCTGTCGCAGGACGAGACCGCTCCGCGCTGGAAGCAGGGGGTCGCGGTCGTCGAGCCGGATGCTGCGTCCGCCGACTACTACGCGCGGGTGCGCGCGGCGTACTCCGCGGTGCTCGAGGGCGCCCAGCCACTGCTGCGCCGCTGACTCGGGGCCGGTCAGCCCTCGTCGTCGGACGTCAGCTTGTCGACGACCTTCTCGACGACCTCGACGGCCGGCTCGGGAAGCTTCTCCTTCACGGCGGCGGCCTTCTTCTCGACGACCTTCTCCGCGACGTCCTCCACGACCTCGCCGCCGACCTCGGTGATGAGGTCCGGCAGGCTCCGCTGCTTGGTCTCGAGCTCGAGCCGGTTGGTCGCCTCGGCGAAGCGCAGGTAGGTGTCGACGCTGGCGATGACGATGCGGGCGTCGATCGTCAACAGCTCGATGCCCAGTGCGGACACGCGGGCGTAGGCATCGATGACGATCCCCTTGTCGAGGATGATCTCGATGACGTCCGCCAGACCGCTCGGCGCCGGTCGCTCGAGGTAGCCGCCCGACGGCGCCCTCACGCCGGCGTCCCGGTCGGCGTGGCGCGCGCGGACAGTGCGGCGGGCGAGCTCATCTCAGCGAGGGTACCCCCGCCGAGGCCCCGGAAACGCGCGGAACTGGCCCGATCGAGGGGTGCCGTCGGGGCCGTGACCTCTTGCGAAACTGCCAGCAGGGGCCCGTCCGGGAGGAAGGGAGCTCGACATGTTCATCCAGGTCTTCAAGGGCCACGTGGCCGACGCGGCACCGGTGCGTGCGCACCTCGACAGGTGGGTCGCCGAGGTGGCGCCGGGAGCGGAGGGGTGGCTCGGCAGCACGGCGGGTGTGACCGACGACGGTCTGCTGGTCGCGCTCGCCCGCTTCGAGTCGGAGGAGGCCGCCCGCCGCAACAGCGACCGGCCGGAGCAGTCCGCCTGGTGGGAGGAGCTCAGCGCGCAGTTCACGGACGAGCCGGTGTTCCAGGACAGCACGTCCGTCGACGTCGACACACCCGGCGACCCGTCCCGGGCCGGGTTCGTCCAGGTCATGCAGGGCCGCACCAGCAACCCGGACCGCGCTCGTGAGCTGATGGCCGACGACCCGACCGACTGGCAGGAGTTCCGACCGGACATCCTCGGCACCCTCAACATCGGGCACGACGACGGGACCTGGACGATGGCCATCTACTTCGCCTCGGAGGAGGCGGCCCGTGAGGGTGAGCAGAAGGAGCCGCCACCGGAGATGCAGCAGATGATGAAGGAGATGGAGTCGCTCACGGTCGGGGAGCCCACCTTCTACGACCTCAAGGAACCCTGGATGCACGCTCCGGCCTGACCTCCGCTCAGGAGAGCCGCGCGGACACCTGGGCCGCGGCGGCGACGACCTTCGGGCCGAACTCGAGGGCGTCGAAGTCGCCCAGCGACACGATGCCGACCGAGGCCTCGAGCCCCTCGACGCCGAGCACCGGCGCCGCGACGCCGTGCGCCCCGGCCTGGATCTCGCCCGTCGTCTCGACGTACGTCGCCGCGGCACTGTTCCGAGCGGCCCAGCAGGATCGCCTTGCCCGCGGCGCCCTGCTCCAGCGGGTGACGCGCACCGACGCGGTAGGCCACGTGGTAGTCGGTCCAGCTCGGCTCGACGACCGCGATCGCCAGCGCCTCGCCGCCGTCGGCGACGGTCAGGTGCGCCGTGCTCCCGAGCTGCTCGGCCAGCGAGCGCAGGACCGGGGCGGCGAGCTCGCGCAGCACCGGCTGGAGCCCCCGCGCCAGGGCGAGCACCCCCAGCCCGACGTGCAGCCGGCCGCCCGCGTCGCGGCGCGCGAGCCCGTGCTGCTCCAGCGTCGCGACGAGCCGGTAGACCACCGTCCGGTTGACGCCGATCTCCGCGGCCAGCGCCGTGATGCTGAGCCCGTTCGGCGTCGCCGCCAGCGTGCGCAGCACCCGCAGCCCGCGGTCCAGGGTCTGCGACGTCTCGGCGGCCATGCGCCGAGGCTAGCGGCTCCGCGCCAGATACCCGGATCGCCGGGCGATCAGCCCGAGCGGCGCTGGGCGGCCCAGTCGCGGATCCGGTCGATCCGGTCCTGGAGCTGGTCGGCGGTGGCGACGGCCGCGGCCGGGCCGCCGCAGTCCTTGCGCAGCGCGGCGTGCGTGACGCCGTGCGGCTGGCCGGTGCGGTGGTTCCACGCCGCGACCAGGCCGTTGAGCTCGCGGCGCAGCGTCGCCAGCCGCTCGTGGGTGGAGACGTCGCGGACGACGTCCTCGGGCGTCGAGCGGGTACGACGCTGCAGCTTGGCCCGCTCGCTCTGCCGCGAGTGCAGCAGGTCGCGGACCTGGTCGGCCTCGAGCAGCCCCGGGATGCCGAGGAAGTCCATCTCCTCGTCGGAGCCGACGTGCACCTCCCCCGCGTGGCCGAACTCGCCGCCGTCGTACAGCACCCGGTCGAAGCGGGCCTCGGAGCCGAGCGCCTCGAACGGACCCCAGCTCGTCGTCGCTGGCCCCCTCCGCGGCGTTGGCCTGGGCGAGCAGCTCGTCCTCGGCGGCGAAGATGTCGCCCTCGTCGTTGACCTTGCGCCTGAGCACGTGGTCGCGCTCGACCTCCATCTCGGAGGCGAAGCCGAGCAGGTTCGGCACCGACGGCAGGAACACCGAGGCGGTCTCGCCGCGGCGCCGGGCCCGGACGAACCGGCCGACGGCCTGGGCGAAGAACAGCGGGGTCGCGGTGCGCGTGGCGTAGACGCCGACGGCGAGGCGCGGCACGTCGACGCCCTCGGACACCATCCGGACCGCGACCATCCAGCGCTGCGTCGCCCTCGGAGAACGCCGCGATCCGCTTGGAGGCGGCCTTCTCGTCCGAGAGCACGACGGTCGGCTTCTCGCCGGTGATCGTGGTGAGCAGGGCGGCGTACGCGCGGGCCGAGTCCTGGTCGGAGGCGATCACCATCGCGCCGGCGTCGGGCACGTGGCGGCGCACCTCGGTCAGCCGCTTGTCCGCGGCCGCGAGCACCGAGGGCATCCAGGCGCCCGACGGGTCGAGCGCCGTGCGCAGCGCCTGCGCGGTCAGGTCCTTGGTCAGCGGCTCGCCGAGCCGGGCCGCGATCTCGTCGCCGGCCCGGGTGCGCCACGGCATCTCGCCGCTGTAGGCCATGAACAGCACCGGGCGGACGACGTGGTCGGCCAGCGCCTGCGCGTAGCCGTAGGTGTAGTCGGCGAGGCTGCGGCCCACCCCGTCGACGTCCGGCGCGTAGGACACGAACGGGATCGGGTTGATGTCGGAGCGGAACGGCGTGCCGGTCAGCGCCAGCCGCCGCTGCGCCGGGTCGAACGCCTCGCGCACCGCGTCGCCCCACGACATCGCGTCGCCGGCGTGGTGCACCTCGTCGAGGATCACCAGCGTCTTGAACCGCTCGGTGCGGATCCGGTGCGCGAGCGGGTTGACCGCGACGCCGGCGTAGGTCACCGCGACGCCGACGTAGTCCTGGCTGGTCTTCCCCTTCTTGCCCGAGTACGACGGGTCGATGCGGGATCCCCGCACGGGCGGCCGCCTCGGCCCACTGGGTCTTGAGGTGCTCGGTCGGGGCGACGACCGTGACCCGGTCGACGACCCGGCGCGAGAGCAGCTCGGCGGCGACGGTCAGCGCGAAGGTCGTCTTGCCGGCGCCGGGGGTCGCGACGGCCAGGAAGTCCTTGGGGTTCTCGGTGAAGTACGCCTCGAGCGCGGCCGTCTGCCAGGCGCGCAGCTTGGTGGCGGTGCCCCAGGCGGCACGGTCGGGGTAGGCCGGGGGGAGCTCCTTGGGCGGAGCGGGCACCAGGCCGGGGAGTTCGGAGTCAGTCACGTCTCTCGAGAAGGGGTGCGTGGGTCGGCAGGGCGGCCGGAACGCAGGGCTACTCGTCGTCCTTCTTGAGGTTCTCCCACGCGTCCTTGCACTCGGGGCAGACCGGGTACTTCTCCGGGTCGCGGCTGGGCACCCACACCTTGCCGCACAGCGCGACGACCGGCGTGCCCATCACCATCGCCTCGGTCAGCTTGTCCTTCTCGACGTAGTGCGAGAAGCGCTCGTGGTCACCGTCGTCGGTCGGGGCCGTGCGGCGGTCCTCGATCGTCTCGGTGCCGGGGCTCATCTGGGTGCTCACAATCACACGAGTCTAACGGCGGACCAGGCCGTCCGCTGCCCGACGGCTCCGCCGGGTGGCTAGTTCATGGTCGGGTCGGCCGGCTGGGTCGACACCCAGGCGAGCTCGCCCGGCTGCCGGCGCAGCACCCGCCGCCACAGCCCGAGCGGGTCGGCGCCGAACAGGTCCGCGGCGGTGGACGGCACGACGTACCAGGACCCCTCCGCGATCTCCGCCGCGAGCTGCTCGTCGCCCCAGCCGGCGTACCCGGCGAAGATCCGCATCCCGGCTCAGCGCCGGGGCGACGATCTCGGTGGGCGTGTCGAGGTCGACGATGCCGACGTCGTCGTAGAGCCGCCGGAAGCCCACCGGCTCGACGTTCGGGTCCGCGCCATCGCGTCATCGAGGCGCCGACCGCCAGCGCGGAGTCGGTGCTGACCGGACCGCCCTGGAACAGCACGTCCGGGTTGCCGGTCGACGTCGGTCCAGTCGGGCAGGATCTCCCGGACGGGCACGTCGGACGGGCGGTTCAGCACCACGCCGAGCGCGCCGTTCTCGTCGAGGTCGAGGATCAGCACGACGGTGCGCTCGAAGTTCGGGTCGAGCAGGGCGGGTGTGGCGACCAGCAGGTCGCCGACGCGCAGGCGCGCACGCCCTGCCGTCAGGCATCGGCCCGGGGCAGGTCGAGGGTGGCCACCCTGCTGCTCGCCTCGGCGGCATGACGGACCGCCGTCGCGACGGCCGTGTGCACGTCGGCGTGGAAGACGCTCGGGATGATGTAGTTCGCGTTCAGCTCGTCGGCGCTCACCACCCCGGCGATCGCCTCGGCCGCGGCCACCAGCAGCGAGTCGTCGATCTGGTTCGCCGAGGCGTCGAGCAGCCCGCGGAACACGCCGGGGAACGCCAGCACGTTGTTGATCTGGTTGGGGTAGTCCGAGCGGCCGGTCGCGACGACGGCGGCGTGCTCGCGGGCCACGCCCGGGTCGATCTCGGGCACCGGGTTGGCCAGCGCGAAGACGATCGCGTCCTTCGGCCATCCGCGCGACGTCGTCGCCGTCGATGACGTTCGGGCGCCGAGACGCCGATGAACACGTCGGCCCCGTCCATCGCCTCGTGCAGCGTGCCGGTCAGGCCCGTCTTGTTGGTGGCCTCGGCGAGCGCGTGCAGCGACTCGTGCAGCCCCGGCCGGTCGCGGTAGACGACGCCCTCGACGTCCGCGACGACCACGTCCTGCGCTCCGGCCTCGAGCAGCAGCCGCAGGATCGCCGTACCCGCGGCTCCCGCGCCCGGACATCACGATCCGCACGTCGCCGAGGTCCTTGCCGACCACCCGCAGGGCGTTGGTCAGCGCCGCGAGCACCACGATCGCGGTGCCGTGCTGGTCGTCGTGGAAGACCGGGATGTCGAGGATCTCGCGCAGCCGCGCCTCGATCTCGAAGCAGCGCGGCGCGGAGATGTCCTCCAGGTTGATGCCCGCGAAGCCCGGCGACACGGCCCGGACGATCTCGACGATCAGGTCGGGGTCCTGGGTGTCCAGGCACAGCGGCCAGGCGTCGATCCCGGCGAACCGCTTGAACAGGGCGGACTTGCCCTCCATCACCGGGCAGCGCGGCGGCCGGGCCGATGTTGCCCAGGCCCGAGCACCGCCGAGCCGTCGGTGACGACGGCGACGGAGTTGCGCTTCACGGTCAGCCGGCGGGCGTCCTCGGGGTTCGCGGCGATCGCCTCGCAGACCCGGGCGACGCCGGGCGTGTAGACCATCGAGAGGTCGTCGCGGTTGCGGATCGGGTGCTTGGAGGCCATCTCGATGGTGCCGCCGAGGTGCATCAGGAAGGTCCGGTCGGAGACCTTGTGCACCGCGACGCCCTCGATGCCGCGCAGGGCGTCGACGATCCGGTCCGCGTGGGCGGTGTCGGAGGCGGCGCAGGTGACGTCGATGCGCAGCTTGTCGTGCCCGGAGGCGGTGACGTCGAGGGCGGTGACGATGCCCACCGGCCTCCTCGACGCAGGTGGTCAGCCGGCTGATCGCCGAGCCGCCGGCCGGCAGCTCGAGCCGGACGGTGATCGAGTAGGAGATGCTCGGTTGACCGGTGCGCGTTTCGGTAGCCACGCGCACATCGTGTCATGTCCCCCGAGCCACCGGCGCCTGCGACGGCGGGACGCGAGAAACCCCGGCCGACGACCTCAGACGGCCGTCAGGTGCGCCCTGATCCGCTCGACCAGGCCGGCCGGACGGTCATCGGCGTCGACCCGGGCCGGGTGGTCGCCCCGGTGCACGCGGGGCCGTCGTCGGCCGGTACGCCGCCCGGGCCGCCGCCTCGATCCGCTCGCCGATCCGGACCGCGGACGGGTCGGACGGGCTGGCCAGGCCGGCCATCGCGGCCATCAGGACGGTGTCCTTGCGGTGCGCCTTCTCCAGCGCCTCGGCCACCTCGGGGCTGGCGGGGCGCTCGCGCTGGGCGTCGAGGATCTGGCGCACGCCGACGAGCTCGTCGGCCGCGCCGCGCCAGGCGGCGACCACCGCGGTCTCGAGGTCGTCGGGCAGGTCGCTCAGGGCCCGCTCGACGTGGCCGGCCAGGCGGGTGCTCCAGCGCAGCTGCAGGGCGGCCAGGAGCGCGACCTCGTCGCCGAAGGTCTCGGTGACTCCGGGCAGCTCCGTGGGCAGGACCCCGTCGCGACGCCGGTCGGCCTCGTCGACGACGGTCGCGGAGAACGTCTCCGCGGTGGTGGAAAGCATCCCAGGTCATGGTCTGCTCCTCTCTCACATACCGTTGGTACGTACCGAGAGTACGGCAACATACTCACGGTATGCAACCGACCCGGTCGCGGCACCCGGCCGCGCCCTTTATGCTCGCACGGATGACCGCCAAGGTGCCCAAGAGCGTCGCCAAGGGCGCGCTGCGCAAGGTGCACGGCACCTCCCGCCGCCAGGAGTACTCCGCCTCCACCCGCCGCGCCCTCGTCGACGTCGCGACCGAGCTGTTCACCGAGCGCGGGTACGCCGGCACCAGCCTCGACGAGATCGTCGCGGGCGCGCGGGTCACCAAGGGCGCGCTCTACCACCACTTCAGCGGCAAGCAGGCGCTGTTCGAGTCGGTCTTCGAGAAGGTCGAGGAGCGCGCCGCCAAGGACATCCACCGGGCCGTCCGCGGCAACCGCGGACCCGTGGGAGAAGGCGCTCGGCGGGCTGCGGGCGTTCCTCGACGTGCTCCAGGAGCCGCGCTACCGGCGGATCGTGATCGCCGACGGCCCGGCGGTGCTCGGCTACGAGAAGTACCGCGAGCAGGAGGAGCGCACCACCTTCGGCATCGTCCAGGAGATCGTCTCGGCCGTGCTGGCCGGCTACGAGCTCGAGCCGAGCATGGTGGAGACGTTCAGCCGGGTGTTCTTCGGCGCCATGTCGGCCGCCGGGGCGGCGGTGTCGACGGCCGAGGACCCGCGCAAGGCCGGCGCCGAGGTCGAGGCCGCGATCGCCTACATCCTGGCCGGCCTGCGCGCGATGGCCGAGTCCGGCGCTCCCCTGCCCGGCCCGGCCGACCTGCGCCGCAGGACGCGGGCCCGAGGACGAGCCTGACCGGCCGGCTACTTCGTGATCGTGACGTTGCCGCCGTTCTGCGGGCACCAGCTCGATCCAGGTGTGGCCGGCCGGGACCGGCAGCTCGCCGGCCTGCGTGCTCAGCGTGATCGTCGAGTCGAGCGACTTCTTCCAGGTGCCGCGCACCACCCGGCCGCCGTGGAACAGCATCGCCTTGCCGGTGCCGGTGAACTTCGTCTCCGGCACCGGGTTGCCGGCCGGGTCCTTGTAGCCGGCGTCGCCGACCTGCACCCGCAGCACCAGCACGTTGTCGGGCCGGAACTGGTCGCCGGCGGCGGCGAAGCTGTTCTGGTTGGTGTACTTCCCGCCCGCGTACGTCCAGTTCGTGGTGTGGCCGCCGGAGAACGATCGCGGCCAGGCCCGCGGCCTTCTGCCCCTGCGGCAGGTCCTTCGCCGGACCCGAACGGCAGGTAGCTCGTCGACGGTGTCCTTGGCCTTGACCTTCTTGGCCAGCTGGGTCAGGTGCATGAACAGGTTGTACGGCGCGCGGCGGCTGCTGTCGCGCTCGTAGCCGGTCGCGCCCTCGGTGAACGACGTGATGCCGGCGGCCTTGATCCGGCGCACGGTCGGCGGCGCCCCGCCGCTGGCGACCAGCACCGCCTTGGCCGGCTTCACGATGCCGATGTCGGTGGCCCGCATCGAGCGCACCGGGCCGACGAGCTTGGGGACGTGCTGGTAGTAGAACACCGCGAGCCGGGTGGAGCCGCCCTCGACGAGCTCCTCGGTGACCAGGTCGGCCTTGCCCAGCCCGATCTGCGGGCTGCTGCTCGTCGGTGTTGTCGATCTTCACGACCATCACCGGGTGGCTCGGGCGCCTTGCCGCTCGGCCGGCAGGCCGGTCAGCGGCCACTCGCCGGCGACCGTGAGGCCCTGCGCGGTCTCCTGGGCGTCCGGGGTGCCGTTCGGCGTTCGCGTCCTTCGAGGAGTCCTTGCTGCAGCCGGACAGCGCCAGCGCGGCGGTCAGGCCGAGGGCGACGAGCGCTCGGCCGCGACGGGTGCCGGCGCGCGAATCACGAGTGAATGCATGGATCGAGGGGGAAATGCCAGCCATGCGGTCCAGTGTGGCTCAGCGGGCGGCCGCCGGCGGCGACCACCCCCTGAAGCGCTCGCGTGTCGTGCTCAGACCTTGGCGCCACCGTCGACGTACAGCGTCTGGCCGGTGATGAACGACGCCTCGTCGCTGCACAGGAACGCCGCGGTCGCGGCGATGTCCTCCGGGTAGCCGACCCGGCGCACCGGGGTGGCGGCGGCGGCGCGCCTTGCGGTACTCCTCCGGCTCCATGCCGACCCGGCGCGCGGTCGCGTCGGTCATGTCGGTGACGATGAAGCCGGGGGCGATCGCGTTGACGTTGATCCCGAACGGGCCCGAGCTCGAGGGCCAGCGTGCGGGTGAAGCCCTGCAGGCCCATCTTGGCGGCCGAGTAGTTGGCCTGGCCGCGGTTGCCGAGGGCGGAGACCGCGGAGAGGTTGAGGATCTTGCCGTACTTCGCGGCGACCATGTGCTTCTGGACCTCGCGGCTCATCAGGAAGCTGCCCTTGAGGTGCACGCCCATGACCGCGTCCCAGTCGTCCTCGGTCATCTTGAACAGCAGGTTGTCGCGGGTCACGCCGGCGTTGTTGACCAGCACGTCGACCTGGCCGAGCTGCTCCACGACGGCTGCGACGGCCGCCTCGACGGACGCGGCGTCGCTGACGTCGCAGGCCAGGCCGATCGGCCTGCGCGGCGCCGAGGCCGGCGGCGGTCGCGGCGGCGGCGTCCTGGTCCAGGTCGAGCACGGCGACCGCCGCACCCTCCTCGGCGAACCGCGGGCCGTGGCGGCCCCGATCCCGCGGGCGCTCCCGGTGACGACGGCGACGCGGCCGGCGTAGCGACTCATCGAGTCGGTCTCCTCCAGGATGCGGGGTCGACGCGGGGCAGGTGCGCCCGCGCGGCGCCCACTCTAGGGTGCTCGGCGGGCCCCTCAGCACGTGGCTGCCGGGACGCCGCTCCGGTCGGAAAGTAGGATCTTCGGGTGCGCACAGGTGGGTTCCGGTTTGCCGTCGGTACTGTCCCTGGCCCTCGCGGCCGCGGCAGTCGCGGTGGCGTCGACCTACCACCTGCCCCTGCGCGACCCGGACGGGGTGGCGGTGCCGACGTACGTCCGGCTGCCGATCATCCTGCTGCTGGCCTTCCTGACCGACGTGCTCCCCCGCGCCGCTGTGGCGCGGACGGTCGCTGTCCCGGCTCCCCCGGACGCTGGTCGCCGTGATCCGCGAGCGCTGGCCGTGGGAGCACGTGCGCTTCGCGCTGCTCGGCCTCGGCGCGTGGTACCTCACCTACGCGGCGTTCCGGAACCTCAAGAGCTTCGTGCCGTTCGTGAACCGGCACCTGTTCGACACGACGCTGGAGGACATCGACCGGATCCTCTGGCTGGGCCACGACCCCGCGACCGTGCTGCACAGCCTGTTCGGGCTCGGCTGGGCCGCGGAGTTCTTCTCGTTCGTGTACGTCGCCTGGATCGTGCTTCGTGCCGGTCTCCCTCGTCGTCGCGCTGGTCTGGTCGCGCGACCGGACCGGCGGCGTCGTGGTACGTCACGGCCGTCGCCGTCGACTGGGTGCTCGGCGTCGCGACGTACTTCGCGGTGCCGACCCTCGGCCCGGTCTACGCCAAGCCGCAGGACTTCGTGGCGCTGCCGCACACCTACGTCACGACGCTCCAGGACGCGATGATCCAGGACCGCTACACGGTGCTCTACGACCCGTTCGCGACGCACGCGGTGCAGACCATCGCGGCGTTCGCGTCGCTGCACGTCGGGATCATGGTGACGGTCTGCCTGATGGTCGAGCTGCTCGGCATGAAGCGCTGGATCCGGCTCGCCATGTGGGTGTTCCTGGCGCTGACCGTGCTCGCGACGGTCTACCTCGGCTGGCACTACTTCGTGGACACGCTCGGCGGCGCGGTGCTCGGCGCGGCCGGCGTCTGGATCGCGGCGATCGGCACCGGCAACCACGAGCGCGGCCGGCCCCGCATGATGGTCCGCGAGCCGCAGCCGGCCGCGGAGCGTCAGAGCGTCTCGACCCAGCCCAGGTAGAGGTAGGCCAGCGGCTTCGGGCCGGGCGCGTAGAACGTCTGCAGCGTCACCGACCGGAAGCCCGCCCGCTCGACGAGCTCGGCGATCGGCCGGTCGAGGTGGCAGCCACCGCAGAGGGCGTGCTGGACGGGTGCGAGCCGGTGCTGCCAGGCGCGCCACCCGCCGCTCCGGGGAGAGACCGTGCTCGGCCAGGTGCAGCCGGCCGCCGGGTCGCAGCACCCGGCGGATCTCCGCCAGCGCCGCCTCGACGTCCGGGATGGTGCACAGCGTGAACGTGGTCAGCGCGGTGTCGTGCGACGCGTCCGGCAGCGCCAGCCGCTGCCCGTCCAGCCCCGCCCGGCGTACCTCGACCGGGCTCGCGTCGACCCGCGGGGCCGCCTTGCGCCAGGCCACCTCGGACGGCTCGACGGCGCTCACCGACGTCACCTCGGCCGGGTAGTGACGCGACGTTGAGCCCGGAGCCGAAGCCGACCTCGAGGACCCGGCCGGACAGTCCCGCGCAGGCCCTGGCACGGAGCTTGTGCACCTCGGGGTTGCCGAGCGTGGCCGTCGACCAGCCGCGGCACGACCTGCTCGCCCCACCAGCCCACGTCAGTCCCCCGCCAGTGCGGCGCGCAGCCGGTCGCCGTACTCCGCCCGCTCGTCGTCGGAGGCGTACGTCGTCCGCGGCCAGAAGAACCCCCGGAGGCCGTCACCCTTGGTCCGGGGCACGACGTGCATGTGCAGGTGCGCGACGCTCTGGCTGACGGTGTTGTTCATCGCCACGAAGGAGCCCTGTGCCCCGAGGCCGGAGACCATCGCCGACGCGAGGCGCTGACCGGCCTCGAGGAACGGGTCGCGCAGCTCCGCCGGAAGGTCGGGCAGGGTGACCACGTGCTCGCGGGGCACCAGGAGCACGTGGCCCTTGAACACCGGGCGGACGTCGAGGAAGCCCACCACCTGGTCCGTCCCGAGGACGGTCTCGGCGTGGACCGCACCCGCGGCGATCCCGCAGAACAGGCACTCCGGCACGGACCCACGCCCCTCGCAGCCTCGACACAGATCCCCAGGTCAGAGGCCTCGCTTTTCGACCTGAGGAGGTTGACGATGTCAGGTGAGGGTACCGGGACGGGACCGCGTCTTGCGGTTGCGTCACCTGGCCCGGCGAGCGGACCGGGACCGGGACCCACATCATCAGAGAGGCGAGACGATGGGGATCATCGGAGTCATCATCGCGGGCATCATCATCGGCCTGCTGGGCAAGTTCGTCGCTCCGGGCGACAAGGACAACATCCCGATCTGGCTGACCCTGCTGTGCGGCATCGGCGGGGTCATCCTGGGCTGGTTCGTCTACGCGGCCTTCGGCGGCAACGGCAGTGCCGGCGTCGACTGGACGCGCTGGATCGTCGCGATCCTGGTAGCGGCGGTCCTGGTGGTCATCGCCTCGACGGTGACCGGCCGCAACACCGGGTCACGTCGCGCCTGAGGCCACCGACCCACGACGACGGCGTGCCCGGGAGCACGGTCCCGGGCACCCGTGCGTCCGGGGTCCGACGTAGGCTGACGGCTCGTCCGCCGCCCGCGAGGAACCGATGAGCCTGCTCGACCACGTCGTCTCCGTCGTGCTGGCGGCCGTGCTCGGCGCGACCTCGGTCGCCGGCCCTGTGCCCGCGCCGCCGGCCGCCCGCACCGACGGTCTGGTGGTCGGTCGCGACGTGAGCTGGCCGAACTGTCCCAAGGGTCTGGGCATCCCCTCCCGGCGGACGATGGGCAACCCGATGCCGCCGGCGTCCGCGCGGTTCGTGGTGATCGGGCTGACGAACGGCCCGGCCTTCCACCCGAACCCGTGCCTGGACGAGCAGGTCGCCTTCGCGCGGCTGCAGCACCTGTGGGTCGCGGCGTACGCCGTGGTGACCCACCCGACCCGTCGACAGCTCGCGGCGTACGGCGCGTCCGGGCCGCACCCGGCGACGGACCGCGGCGGCCGGCTGCGCAACACCGGCTGGGCCCAGGCCCGGCAGAACCTCGACGCCATGGAGGCGACCGGGCTCACGTCACCGATCGTCTGGGTCGACGTCGAGCCGGTCAGCCCGCCGGCACCCTGGTCGGGACGGGTCGCGGACAACCGGGCCGTCCTCGCGGGGGCCGTCGCTGCCTACCGCGACGCCGGGTTGCGGGTGGGGTTCTACTCGACTCCCTCGATGTGGCGCGGCATCGTCGGGCCGGTCCGCTACCGGTTCCCCGAGTGGCGCACCGCCGGGTTGTCGACCCGGCGCGCGGCGCTCTCACGCTGTCGCGGACCGCAGTTCCAGGGCGGCCGCGCGGTGATCGCGCAGTGGTACTCCACCCGGGAGGACTTCGACGTGCTCTGCCCCGGTCGCCCGGCCCAGCAGGTGCTGGCCGAGTACTTCACCCGGCTGTGACCACCCGCACCGGCGACCCGTCGCGCCAGGCGGCGATGTCCTCGACGGCGTCGCCGTAGAACAACCGGTAGCCACCGTCGGTGACGTAGCCGACGTGCGGCGTGAGCACCGTCCGCGGTGCGCTGCGCAACGGATGGTCGGCGGGCAGCGGCTCCTCGTCGTACACGTCCAGGCCCGCGCCCGCGATCTCCCCAGCGTGCAACGCGTCGAGCAGCGCGGCCTCGTCGACGAGCGGGCCGCGGGAGGTGTTGACGAGGTAGGCCGACCGCTTCATGGCTCGCAGCTCGGCGGCGCCGATGATGCCGCGCGACCGTTCGCTGAGCTTGAGGTGGAGGGAGACCACGTCCGAGCGGGCGAGCAGCTCGCCCTTGGCGACGGGGGCCACCCCCAGGTCCCGGGCGGCGGCGGGGTCGAGGTTCTGGGACCAGGCCAGCACGTCCATCCCGAAGGCGAGGCCGACCCGTGCGACGCGGCTGCCGAGGCGTCCCAGCCCGATGACACCGAGGGTGGCGCCCTCGAGGTCCGAGCCGACCGTGTCCTGCCAGCCGCCGGCCCGGACCGTCGCGTCGGAGTGCGGCACCTTGCGCAGCAGGGCGAGGATCAGCGCCCACGTCAGCTCGGCCGCCGGGCCGGGGAGGCTGCGGGTGCCGCAGACCGTGACGCCCCGACGCTCCGCCGCGGCGACGTCGATCGACGCGTTGGCCGCCCCGGTCGTGACGAGCAGCCGCAGGTGCGGCAGCCGGCCCAGCAGCTCGGCGTCGAACGGCGTCCGCTCGCGCATCACCACGACGACGTCGGCGTCGCCGATCCGCCCGACGAGCGGGTCGCCGAGCAGGTGCTCGTGCACGAAGTCGACGTCGCAGCCGAGCCCGCCCCAGTCGGCGTACGCCGAGGCGCACCGCTGCCAGTCGTCCAGCACCGCGACCTTCATCGGCAGACCTCCGGTTCGAACCGTCACGAGGGCCCACCGTAGCGAGGCGAGGACCATGTCTGCTGCGGAGAGGAAGCCACAACTGTCATGCTGCTCGTGGCTGCGGTTCGGCAGGCATCAGCGGGCAGCGCAGGACCCGAGGGTGAACGGGAGGCACGCATGGGAGCGGCATTCGGTCAGTTGCTGCCCATCGCGGTTGCCGCCGCCTTGAGCACGGTGCCGATCTCGATCACGATCCTGGTCCTGCTCTCCCCGGAGCGAAAGAAGGTGGCCCTCCCCTTCCTGATCGGGATGGTGCTCGGCACCGCGGCCGTGCTCACCCTGGCCGCGGTCGCGGCGCAGCTCCTGCCCGACTCCCGGGCGCGGCAGCCGCAGACCGCGATCGGTGTGCTCGAGATCCTCATCGGCGCGGCCCTCGTTCTCCTCGGTGCGCGCGCCATCCTCCGACGAGACCAGCACGGGAACGGCCAGCTGTCGAAGTGGGTGCAAGCGGCAGGTTCGTTCGGCGCCGCGTCGTCGTTCGGGATAGGGCTGGCCCTCAACCTCCGACCCAAAGGTCTGCTGCTGAGTGCAGCGGCAGGCCTCACGATCCACAGCGCAGCGCTCGGACCGGAAGACACCTTGTTGCTGATCGTCGCCTACACGGCGATCGCGACGTCGACCGTCGTCGCGCCGATCCTGGGCACCCTGGTGTCCCCCGACCGCATGGAGCCCCGGCTCCTGTCGGCCCGCGACTGGATCGCCGCGAACGGGGCGGTCGTCACCGCGGTCATCATGATCGTCATCGGAGCCGTCGTCCTGGGCGCCGGAATCGGCAACCTGTGACCCGGTGTCCGTTCACGGAGGCACAACGCAACTGAGCCGCACCGACTTGCGTGGTGCGGCTCAGTCTCAAGAGGGCGAACCAGTGGAGCTGGCGGGAATCGAACCCGCGTCCTTCGGCGCCGTTCCAGGGCTTCTCCGGGTGCAGTCAGTGGTGTCGTTTTCTCAGTCCCGGCGCTCTCACTGACACGTCGCCGACAGACTCAGCCACAAAGAAGTCCCGGCGAGTCGTCGTGGCCCCGACTCGCCAGCAAGCCTCCTAGATGAGGCCAGGTTCTAGAGCGGAGGCGCCTCTAGTCTGACCCGTTGCCCCGCCGTCAGGCGGCGAGGGCGAACGAACTGCGCTGTGAATTGGCAGTTATTGGTTTCCAGGGAGCGTTAACGAGATAACCCTGGATCCTCGACCCGCTTCCCCTGGAACTAACGTCCCAAGTCGAAACCGATCAGCCCCTCTTGAGTTGTCGATCTGTGCTGCCTGAGCAGTCTAACCGCTCCAACGGACAGGTCGCTCCTGCTATTCCGAGCAGCAGCCTCAGTGCGGCTCACCGAAGAGGCGGACGCCGTTGTGCCAGCAGACGGCACGCAGCCAGTCGTCGCCCAGGTCGAGCCGCTCCAGGGCCTCGAGCTGGTGGGCGTAGGCGTAGGGGATGTTCGGGAAGTCCGAGCCGAGCAGCACCTTGTCCCCCAGGTCGACCAGCCGCGGCACCAGGTCGGTCGGGAACGCCGCCATCTCCTCGAAGAAGTCCGTGAACGCCATCGTGGTGTCCAGGTGCACCCGCTCGAAGTCCTCGGCGATCGCCAGGAACTCGGCGTACTCCGGTGCCCCCAGGTGCGCGATCACGGCGGTCAGGGCCGGGTGCCGTTCCATCAGCTCCCGCATCGGTCCGGGGCCGGTGTGCTCGTTGCCGACGGGTCCGCCACCGGCGTGGATCACCACGGGCGTGCCGGCGTCGGCGATCACGCCCCAGGCCTCGTCGAGCAGCGGGTCGACGAGGTCGAAGTCGCCGACCTGCACGTGCACCTTGAAGATCTCCGTGCCGGCGTCGACCAGGTCCTTGACGTAGGCGCCGACGCCCTCCTCCGGGAAGAACGTCGCGGACGACAGGCACTCCGGGACGGCGGCGGCGAAGTCGGCGGACCAGCTGTTGAGGTACTCCGCGATGCCCGGCCGGTGGGCGTAGGGCAACGAGCTGAACCGGCGTACGCCGAGAGCCCGCAGCTGGCCCACGCGCTCGTCGTCGTCGCCGCGGTAGACCAGCGGCCACTCCCGGCCGATCAGAGGCCCGGCGGCGTCGAACTGCTCGCGGACCTTGCGCAGGATCGGCGGCGGGAGGAAGTGCACGTGCACGTCGAACAGCCCCGGCAGGCCGAGCCCGGCCCACCAGGCGGGGACGTCGACGTCCCGGACGGGATCAGCCAACGCTGCGGCCCTTGAGCCGGCGGCCGATCGCCTGCTCCGCCTCACGGTTCGCCTGGCGCTCGGCCAGCGCGTGCCGCTTGTCGTAGGTCTTCTTGCCCTTGGCCAGCGCGATCTCGATCTTGGCGCGGCCGTCCTTGAAGTACAGCGACAGCGGCACGATCGTCAGCCCGCGCTCGTTGACCCGGCGCTCGATCTTGTCGATCTCCGCCCGGTTGAGCAGCAGCTTGCGCTTGCGCCGGGCGGGGTGGTTCGTCCACGTGCCCTGGGTGTACTCCGGGATGTGCACGCCGTGCAGCCACGCCTCGTGGTCGTCGATCTCCACGAAGCCGTCGACGAGGGACGCGCGACCGGCCCGCAACGACTTCACCTCGGTGCCCTGGAGGACCATGCCGGCCTCGTAGGTGTCCTCGATGAGGTAGTCGTGCCGCGCCTTCTTGTTCTGCGCGACGAGCTTGTGCCCCTCCTGCTTGACCATGGCTCAAGTCTCTCAGGTCTGCTCAACCGAGATCCCGACAGGCTCGACGCAGCCGGGGCAGCCCCGTCAGAACCAGTTGAACGGGTTCACGGGGGACCCGTTCTGCAGGACCGTGTAGTGGAGGTGGCAGCCCGTCGACCAGCCGGTGGTCCCGACGTACCCGATGATCTGGCCGCGGTCGACGTGCTGGCCGACGTTGACGACCGCGGGGCCGATCATGTGGTTGGTGATGGTCGCCAGACCCACGCCGTGGTGGAAGCCGTGGTCGATGATGACCCGGTTGCCCCAGGCGGTCTGGAAGTACTTCTCGATCACCGTGCCGGACGACGCGGCACGGAGCGGCGTGCCGCAGGCCGCCGCGAAGTCGACTCCGTCGTGCAGCGAGCGGTACCCGTAGATCGGGTGCGTGCGCCAGCCGAACGGCGAGGTGACCGGGCCCTGCACGGGGTAGTCGAGGAAGCCGTTGGACCGGACCGGGCCGTTGTCGCCGAGGAGGTGGCCGGTGGCCTGACCGGCGCGGCGCGCGGCGGCGAGGGCGCGGCGACGCGCCTCCTCCGCGCGCTTGCGGAGGACCTCCTCGATCCGGTTGCGCTCCTGCTCCAGGCCCTCGAGCTGGGCCATGTCCGCCCGCCGGGCCTTGTCGGCCTCCTGCTGCGCCTCGGAGCGGAGGTCCACCAGGGTCGACACCTGCTGCTCGGCGGCCGTGGCCTGCGCCTCGAGACCCTGCTTCTTCCTCAGGTTCTCGGCAGCCGCCTTGCGTTCGGTCGCGACCTCGGCCTTGGCCTTCTCGACCTCCTGCTCCTGCACGGTGAGCAGCGCACGTGATGCCTCGAGCCGGTCGAGGACGACCGACTCCTTGTCGAGCACGTTCTGGACGGAGTTGAGCTGGCCGGTCAGCTGGGCCGGGTCCTGCGAGGTCAGCACCATCGAGAGGCCCATCAGCGACGGGTCGCCGGTCTGGTAGTTCTGCACGACGATCTGGCCGAGCGTCTTCTGCTCGTCGACGATCTTCTCCCGGCCGGCGGCGAGGTCCGCACGGGCACCCTTGAGCCGGGCGATCGCGGCCTCGAGCTTGGCCTGCATCTGCCTGTCCAGCACCTCGGCCGCCGCGAGCTCGCCGCGTGTCTGCGCGAGGTGTGCCTGCGCGGAGTCGAGCTGGTCCTTGGCCGCGGCCAGCTTGGCCGACGCCTCCCGGAGCTGGGCACTGGACTCGTCGAGGTCCTCGTGGGCGCCGGCGATCTTCCGCTCGACCTTCCTCTTCTTGCCCTTCAGGTCGCCCGAGGCCTTCTTCGCGTGCTTGGCCTGCTTGTGCTGCTTGTGGTTGTCGGCGGACGCAACCGGCACCGTCGCCACGCCGAGCAGCATGCTGCCCGCCAGCAGGGCCGCGAATGCGCGCGCTGGGGTAGAGCGGGGAAGGGTGCGAGCCACCGGATACTGCCTTGTTGTCTCGGGGGAAGAGGCAACTCGACGGTAACCCAGCGGAGTCACACTTTGAGGTATTTCCGTGTCATTAGGAGGGTCGGGATCAGGGTGAGCCCGAGACCGATCAGACGCGATGAAGAGAACGGCCTGGACGCTGTCGCCCCAGTCGATCCAGGCGACGATGTTCGAGGTGGGTCTCAGCGTCTGGTAGATCACCACCCACATGAACAGCATGATCGTGCCCGCCGCGAGCCCGACGCCGATCAGTGCTGCGACCAGCGCCTCCATCAGGAACGGCAGCTGGATGTAGAGGCTCGACGCGCCCACCAGCCGCATGATGCCGATCTCCCGTCGCCGGGCGAACGCCGCCAGCCGGATCGTGTTGCCGACCTGGAGCACCGCGGCGACCATCAGGAACGCCGCGACCGAGATCGCGCCGGCGCGCATCACGTTCATCCAGAAGTAGATCGGCTTGAGCACCGACCGCAGGTCGCGCACGGTGTTGACGCCCTGCAGACCCTGCACCGCGCTCTTGACGCCCTGGAACTTCTCCGGGTCCTTGAGCTGGACCCAGTAGGCCTCCTGCATGTCGGAGGGCTTGATCGACTGGTAGACGCGCCGCTCGGTGTCGTCGTTCGACACGTAGGCGGCCTTCCACTTGTCGTAGGCCTCCTGCTTGCTCTCCAGGCGCACCGAGGAGACCTCGTTGTTGGTCTGGAGGACCTGCTGGATCTGCGACTTCTGGGCGCCGGTCACCTCACCGTTGACGCAGTTGGCGCCGACGGAGTTCTGGTTGCAGAGGAAGACCGTGATCTGGAGCTTGCTGCCCCAGTAGTCCTCGGCCTTGTGGGCCTGGGCGTTGAGGAGCAGGCCCATGCCGACCAGCGTGAGCGACACGAAGATCGTGACGATGACGGCGATCGTCATGGAGACGTTGCGCTTGAGCCCGTTGCCGAGCTCGGAGAAGACGTAGGTGAGCTGCATCAGTTATCGAGAATCCCTGTCGTCGCTCAGTGCTGGTAGCCGTAGACGCCGCGCGACTGGTCGCGCACGACGGTGCCGTTGGACAGTTCGATGACGCGCTTGCGCATCTGGTCGACGATGCCTGCGTCGTGGGTGGCCATCAGGACCGTCGTACCCGTCCGGTTGATCCGGTCGAGGAGCTTCATGATGCCGACCGACGTGTTGGGGTCCAGGTTGCCGGTGGGCTCGTCGGCGATCAGGATCATCGGCCGGTTGACGAACGCGCGCGCGATGGCGACCCGCTGCTGCTCACCGCCGGAGAGCTCGTCGGGCATCCGCCCGCCCTTGCCCTCCAGGCCGACCAGCTCGAGCGTCTCGGGGACCACCTTGTTGATCTGGGCCCGCGGCTTCCCGATGACCTGGAGCGCGAACGCGACGTTCTCCGAGACCGTCTTGTTCGGCAGCAGCCGGAAGTCCTGGAAGACGGTGCCGATCTGGCGGCGCAGGCCGGGGACCTTCCACCCGGCGAGCCGGTTGATCTCCTTGCCGGCGACGTACACCTTGCCGTGCGAGGGCCGCGCCTCGCGCAGCACCAGCCGGAGGAACGTCGACTTGCCCGAGCCGGACGCGCCGACGAGGAAGACGAACTCCCCCTTCTCGACCTCGACGTTCACGTCGTCGAGGGCAGGGCGGTTCAGGCCGCCGTACTGCTTGGTGACACTTTCGAATCGGATCACGAGGGGGCTCTCGGCCGGGCTGGGGGACAGAGACGAGCATGCCGAGCCACCCTCATCCGTCCTGAGCCGTGGCGGCATCCGACCAACTCCGGAGTCTAGGCGACGTTCCTGAGACCGCCGAATCACCACGCGGGGACGTGTTCGGGCGCACATCCGGGCGCGGGCACGTCCTAGGCTGGGCGGCATGTCCGGGAGCAGCAGCACGCGCCGTCGTGCCCAGAGGGGGCAGGCCACCCGGAGGCTCGCTGCTCGTGGTCCTGGTCCTCGCTGGTCACCGTCGGGGTCGTGTACGCCGGGGTCCGGGACCGCGCCGGCGACGAGCCGGCCGCCTCCAGCCCCTCCCCCAGCGCCCCGTCGACCCCGACGCCGTCGAGCACCGTGGACCTGAGCCAGCTGCCGATCGAGCGGGAGGAGTTCTGCGACCGGCTCGACGACGGCGGACGTCGAGGCCGCCCTGGGGGCGCCGGTCAGCGACACGGCGCACTACGGGAGCGGCGACCGCGTGGCGCTGGCCCCGGGCGTGACGGACGTCGTCCCACGAGTTCAACTGCACGTTCGACGCGAGCACCGGGGCCCAGGCCCGGGTCTGGGTCTTCGCGGAGCCGGTCACGACCGCGGTCGGCCGCTCGATCGTGCAGGAGGCCCGCCGCGAGCCGGGCTGTGCCGTGCGACCCGACGCGCCGACCTTCGGCACCCCGTCGGTCGGCACGCCTGTGCCGGACCAGCAGCCCGGCACTCGCGCGCGGTCACGCTGCGCGGGCTGTTCGGTGACGCCTGGCTGAGCTGCCGGCTGAGCACCCCCGGGGCATCGAGCGCCACCGAGACGGCGTCCAGCGGGCGGACCAGTGGTGCGTGCGGGTGGCCACCACCCTGGGCGCACGCCCCTGAGGGCTACGCGCCGGCGACCGCGTCCGCCCCGCGGCGCCAGCGGATGCCGGCCTCGAGGAACGGGTCGATCTCGCCGTCGAAGACGGCCTGCGGGTTGCCGGTCTCGTACTCCGTGCGGAGGTCCTTGACCAGCTGGTAGGGGTGCAGCACGTAGTTGCGCATCTGGTCGCCCCACGAGCCCTGCACGTCGCCGCGCAGCTCGTCGAGGTGCGCGCGCTCCTCGGCGTGCTTGAGCGCCAGCAGCTTGGCCTTGAGGATGATCATCGCGCTGGCCTTGTTCTGGAGCTGGCTCTTCTCGTTCTGGCAGGAGACCACGGTGCCGGTGGGGATGTGCGTGAGGCGTACGGCGGAGTCGGTGGTGTTCACGGACTGGCCGCCGGGCCCGGACGACCGGTAGACGTCGACCCGGATCTCGTCGTCGGGGATCTCGATCTCGTCGGTCTGCTCGAGCAGCGGCACGACCTCGACGGCGGCGAACGAGGTCTGGCGGCGGCCCTGGTTGTCGAAGGGGCTGATCCGGACCAGCCGGTGGGTGCCCGCCTCGACCGACAGCGTGCCGTAGGCGTAGGGCGCGTGCACCGCGAAGGTGGCGCTCTTGAGCCCGGCCTCCTCGGCGTAGGAGGTGTCGAACACCTCGACGGGGTACTTGTGCTGCTCGGACCAGCGCGTGTACATCCGCATCAGCATCTCGGCGAAGTCGGCCGCGTCCACGCCGCCGGCCCCGGACCGGATCGTGATGAGGGCGTCGCGGACGTCGTACTCGCCGGACAGCAGGGTGCGGACCTCGAGCGCCTCGACGGCCTTGCGGATCTTGCGCAGGTCCGACTCGGCCTCCTTCATGGTGTCCGCGTCGCTCTCCTCCTGGGCGAGCTCGAGGAGCACGCTGAGGTCGTCGAGGCGGTCCTGGAGGTTCGTGAACCGGTCCAGGTCGCCCTGGAGCAGCGAGAGCCGGCCGGTCACCCGCGTGGCGTTGGCCTGGTCGTCCCACAGGTCGGGCGCGGCGACCTGCTCGCCGAGGTCGGCGATCTCAGCGCCGCATCGCGTCGAGGTCCAGCACCTGCTCGATGGTGTGCATCGTCGCCTGGAGCTGCTTGATCTGGGTCTCGAAATCTGGGCCTGCCACAACAGTCCACCCTACGCGACCGGGCGCAGGCTCGCCCGCATGCGGCCGGCGGGCCGACGGGTACTCCGCGGTGTCCGCCTGACGAGAGGAGCACCCGATGCCGCAGCAGGCCTGGAGCAAGAAGCGTGAGCGCCAGTACGAGCACATCAAGGAGGGCCTCGAGGAGCGGGGCCGCAGCGAGGACACCGCCGAGGAGATCGCGGCCCGCACCGTCAACAAGGAACGGGCCCGCTCGGGCGAGTCCGAGCAGGCCAGCCGTACGTCGACCGACGACATCTCCTCGGGACGGCGGGGCGGCCTCCGGTCGCACCGGGGCTCGGGCGGCCGCACCAAGGACGCAGCTCTACAACGAGGCGAAGGACAAGGGCGTCAAGGGCCGGTCGAAGATGACCAAGGCCCAGCTCGAGAAGGCCGTCGGGCGACTAGGTTCCGTGGTCATGGCGGACGACACGCGCACCCATGGTGAGAAGGACGAGGACGAGTCCGAGCAGCTCACCCGCAACCTCAACGAGCTGCTCCAGGAGCTGCGGGTCACCCAGACCGGGCATCCAGATCCTCACCGGCTTCCTGCTGACCCTGCCGTTCAGCGACCGGTTCAACGACCTCGACTCGGTCCAGCAGGGCGCGTTCCTCGCGATCCTGACGGGCTCGGTCGTCGCGACCGGGCTGATCATCGGCGCCGGTCGCGTTCCACCGGGTGCTGTTCCGGCACGGCCAGCGCCCCTGGCTGGTGACCAACGCGAACCGTGCCGCCCGGGCCGGGCTGTTCTTCCTGGCGCTGACCACCTCGGGGGTGGTGTGGCTGGTCTTCGACCTGGTGACGAACAGGACCGCCGCCACCGTGGCGGGGGTCCTGTCCGCTGCTGTTCTTCACGACGCTGTGGGCCGTCGTACCGCTGCGGGCGCCGCGGTCCGAGCAGCCGATCGGCTGACGGCCGGGCTCAGGTCAGCTCGGCGCGCAGGTCCTTGAGGATCCGCGACAGCAGCCGGGAGACCTGCATCTGGGTGACGCCGATGTCCTGGGCGATCTGCTCCTGGGTCCAGCCCTCGAAGAACCGCAGCTCGAGGATCCGCCGGTCCCGCGGAGCCAGCTCGCGGACGGCCGGGCCGAGCATGACGCGGGCCTCGGCGCTGCTGGAAGTCCAGGTCCTCGTCGGGCATCAGGTCGCCGAGGGTGGCGGCGCCGTCCTCCCCCACCGGTACGTCGAGCGAGGCCGGCGTGAACGCGCCGTCGGCGGCGAGCGCCTCGATGACCGACTCGACGTCGAGCCCGCACGTGGTGGGCGACCTCGCTGGGCTTCGGGGAGCGGCCGAGCTTCTGGGTGAGCTCGCTGGACAGCTTGGCGATCTGGCCCTGGAGCTCCTGGACGCGGCGCGGCGGCCGGACGGCCCAGCCGAAGTCGCGGAAGTAGCGCTTGACCTCGCCGCTCACCGTGGGCACGGCGTAGGACAGGAAGTCCCGCTCGTGGCTCGGGTCGAAGCCGTTCACGGCCTTGACCAGCCCGACGTACGCGGCCTGGACGAGGTCGTCCTCGGCGAGCCCGCGCTGGCGGTAGCGGTGGGCGATGGCGCGGGCCACGCCCATGTTCAGGACGACGACCTCGGCGCGCAGCGCCTTCTTCTCGTTCTCGTCGTCGGTGTGGTGCAGCTCGTCGAGCAGCCGGGCGGTGGTGGTGCCACGGTCGGGCTCGGGGTAGGCCTGGGTGGTGGTCCGGGGATCTCGTGTCTGCTCGGGCACACCCTGAACGTCGGTGATCGTCATATGCGAAGCGCCTACTTCCGTCACGCTCACGGGGTAGGGGCGTCTGCTTGACCACTACGAGCTTGCTCTCATGAGTCAAGCACTCCGGGGCGCACACCACAACTGCCCCTTCGGTCACGCTGTCCGGTTTGAGGGGTTTGCGCCAACGACGAAATGTCCGTTTCTGGCGCTCCCACCTGCGGGAACGCGGCCGCCCGACGCCGGGCCGTCGGCCTGTGCAACGTGCACAAACATCGCCGCAGGTCAGGCCCGGATTCAGTCGCTGACGACGACGAACGACGCCGCGGTGCCGGAGATGACGGGCCGGCGTTCCCACCCCGGCGGGCGTGATCGGCAGGTCCAGCGGCGCCGCCACGTGCACGACGACCCGGTCGGTCCCGGCGTCGACGTCGTACGACAGACCGGGATACCGCCGGGCCGCCCCCGTCGCCCGGAGGTACTCCTCGACGTACCCGCGGGCGGCCTCCGGGTCGATCTGCGCCCGCTCACCCAGACCTCCCTCGTAGACCTGCCGGCCCTGGATGCCGTCGGCCGCCGCGAGGGCGGCGCCGTCCGCGAGCGAGTCGAGACCGGACCGTCGGAGGTAGGCCGCCGAGGCGTCCACGACCACGCCGACCATCATGATCGCGACGACCGCGAAGCCGACGATCATCAGCGACGCCGTGCCGCGCTCGTCGCGCCTCACCGGTGCTCCCGGAAGCTGCCGTAGGGCACCAGGTGCTCGGCCTCGACCCGGATGCTGGGCGCCTCCCCGCCGAGCGCGTCCGGCATCAGCGGCAGCACCACGGGCACGACCATCCGGACGTGCACCACCGAGCCGGGCGACAGGCAGTCCCGCGGGTCCGGCTCGCAGGACAGCGCCAGCGACCCGTCCGAGAGGTCGAGCCCCTGGTCCCGCAGCGCGACCTCGGCGGCCGCCCGGGCGCGGGCGGACCCCTGCTCGTCGGACGGCGGCGAGGGTGTAGGCCCGCCCTGCGGCGCGCGTGGCGGCGTTGACGGCGAACGCGGACCGCTGCACGTCGAAGACCGCGAGCACGATGTAGACCAGCGGCACCAGCAGCAGGATCGACAGCCAGGTCACCTCGACCAGGGCCGTGCCCCGCTCGGTGCGGCGCCGGCGCGTCACGGAGCCACCTCCTCGATCGCGTGGCCGGTCACGTCGAGACGGATCCCCGGGCCCCAGATGCCGAGGGGCGGCACGTCGGCGGTGACCTCGACCTCGACGCCGGGCGCACCGTCGACCGTGGTCGGTCGCGCGGTCACGGCCCGGGCGTACCTGGCCGCGAGAGCGCCCGAGATCTGCTCCCTCGCCTTGGCTGCGCCCGCGTCCACGGGACGGTCGACCGTCGCGGCGTACCTGGCTCCCTCGGAGGCCGCGGACGTCAGGGTGTTGCGCACGTGCAGCACCAGCGCCACCTGGAAGATGCCGAGGAACAGCGGCACGACCACCACCAGGACGAGCACGAAGTCGACCACCGCCGCACCGCGCTCGCGTCGAGGGCGAGCAGGCATCGGTCAGCCGCGCACGGACCGCAGGGCGTCGCGCAGCATCTGGCTGAGCTCGGGTCCGGCGATGGCCCACAGCGCAGCCACCAGCCCGGCGGTCATCACCGTGATCAGCACCCACCCCGGTACGTCGCCCCGCTCGTCGCGCCGGGCCCGCTCACGGAGCCGGAGCGCGCAGGTCAGGATCAGCAGCAACAGCTGTCTCATGTCGGTCCTATCTGTTTGCGGGTCATCAGGGGGTCACCATGTGCAGTCCGACGACGCCCGGCCAGAACGCGAAGACCACGGTCACCGGGAGCACGAGGAACACGACGGGGACCATCATCAGGACCTCCTTGCGCGCGCCGGACTCGATCAGCGCGCGGCGGCCCGCCTCGCGGACGTCGGCGGCCTGCGCGTGCAGGACGCCGGCGAGCGGGGTGCCGCGCTCGACGGCGACCGCCATGCCCTCGGCGAAGCGGGCCACGACCGGCAGCCCGGACCGCCGGGCCAGCGCGTCGAGGGCCGCCCCGACCGGCGTACCGGTGCGGATGTCGGCCAGCACGGCTCCGAGCTCGGCGGACAGCTCTCCGCGGGAACGAGACACGACCCGGTCGATCGCGGCGACCGGACCCTCCCCCGCGCCGACGGACAGCGCGAGCAGCTCCGCGACGGTCGGGAACTCGGCCAGGATGCGGCGCTCCCGCTCGGCCACCTGGGCGGTCAGCCGGTTCTCGCGCAGCAGCACGCCGGAGGCGAACGCGACGGCGCACAGCACCAGCAGCGGCACGGTGCGGCCCGGCGACCGCAGGGCGACGAGCACGGACAGCGCGGCGGTGGCGCCGAAGCCGACCAGCCCCCAGAGCACCTGCTCGACCCGGAAGTCGTGCACGGTCATCGGCAGCCCGGCGCGCTCGAGCCGCCGCCGGATCGACGCGTTGCCGCCGAGCACCCGCTCCAGGGTCTGCGCGGCCGACGCCGAGCACGGGGCCGAACAGCGCCACGAACGCTCCGGTCTCGCGCTGTCGGTGCGACGACGGGCCGGTCGGCCTGCGGCAGGTCGCGGACGTAGGGCAGCACGCGTACGTCGAGCTGGGGCCGGCGCAGGACCAGCACCCGGCTGACGACGAGGAGCAGGCCGAACCCGGCGCCGGCACCCAGGAGGGCTCCCCACACCGCGGGCGTCACGAGAGCACCCGCCGTTCCGTCGGCAGCCGGCCGATCCGCACCATCGCGCGGTAGGCCACGAAGCAGAGGCCCGCCACCGATCGCGAGCACCACCACGCCCGCCGGGGAGGCGTAGCGGGCGATCACCTCGCGCTGGAAGCAGAGCATCAGCAGCACCAGCCAGGGCGCGGCGACCGCGAGCCGCGCACCGTTGACCGTCCACGCCTGCCGCGCCTCCAGCTCGGACCGGGTGCGGGCGTCCTCGCGCAGGAAGCCGGACAGGTTGCGGAGCAGGCTGCCGAGCTCGCCGCCACCGACCTCGCGGGCGATGCGCAGCCCCTCGACGACCCGGTCCCCCACCGGGTCCGAGAGCCGCACCTTGAGCCGGTCGAGGCTGTCGGTGAAGCGGCCGGTCACCTGGTAGTCGGCGCCGAACGCGAGGAACGGCTCGCGCAGCGGCTCGGGTCCCCGGTGCCCGAGCTGGGTCAGTGCCTCGGGGAGCGAGAGTCCCGCCCGCACCGCGCTGGCCAGGTTGTCGACGGCCTCCGGCCAGACCTCGGCGAGCTCCCGCTGACGCCGGCGGGCCCGGCCGGCCAGGGTGGCCATCGGGAGGTACCCCGCCATCAGCCCGAAGGCCAGCGCCACCGACGCGGTGTGCGACACCACCTGGATCGCGGCGAACGCCACGACGGCGCTGACCACGCAGACGGTCCACACGCCGCCGACGCTCGTGCCCGCGAGTCCCGCCCGGTCGAGCAGGTCACGGGTGCGCCCCGTCCGCGTCGGCCGCTCGACCTGCGGGCACGCGGCGAGGTCAGGGCCAGCCAGACCAGCACCAGTCCCACGCCGATGCCGAGCCCGAGCACGGCTCCCATCTCAGGCCTCGCCGTTCAGCAGGGTGCGCACGTCGATGCCGATCCGCTCGTAGCGCTCGGGACGGGGCGGCATGCCCTGGGTGCGGACCAGCCGGTCGTGCTGCCGGACGAAGATCGGCTCGGTCTCGATCACGTCGTTCTCGACCCGGCCCGGCACCGCGACGATCTCCTCGACCCGGCGTACGCCGTCGGCTCCGATGCCCAGGTGGACGACGAGGTCCACCGACGACGCGACGGTCGGCACGACGAACCGGGCGGAGATGTTCTCGCCGGCGAGCAGCGGCAGCGTGCACATCTTGACCAGGGCCTCCCGCGCGCTGTTGGCGTGCAGGGACGCCATCCCGGGCAGTCCGGCGTTCAGCGCGAGCAGCAGGTCGAGGCACTCCTCGGCGCGGACCTCCCCCACGATGACCCGCGACGGCCGCATCCGCAGGCTCTCCTTGACCAGGTCGCGCAGCCTGATCTCGCCGGTGCCCTCGAGGCCGCGCTGCCGCGTCTGCAGCGCGACCCAGTCCGGGTGGCTGAACCGGAGCTCGAAGACCTCCTCGACCGAGACGACCCGGTCGCGCCCGGGGATGCTGGCGGCCGAGACAGTTCAGCAGCGTGGTCTTGCCCGCCTGGGTCGAGCCCGCGACGACGATGTTGAGCCCGGCCCGCACCGAGGCGTCCAGGAACGTGGCCGCCTGCTCGGTCATGCTGCCGAGGCCGACCAGGTCGTGCAGCCGGGCCGCGCGTACGACGAACTTGCGGATGTTGACGGCCGAGAAGCCGCGCGAGATGCCTTCGAGCACGACGTGCAGCCGGTGCCCTTCGGGCAGCATCGCGTCGACGAACGGCTGGGACAGGTCGACCCGTCGGCCGCTCGACTTGAGCATCCGCTCGACCAGCTCCTGGACCTGCGCGGAGCTGAGGATCGTCGAGGTCAGCTCGTGCCGGCCGGCACGCGCCACGAACACGCGGCTCGGGTCGTTGATCCAGATCTCCTCGACCGTCGGGTCGTCGAGGTAGCGCTGCAGCGCCCCGAAGCCCGAGACCCGGGCCACCAGCTCCTCGACCACCGCGTCCTGGTCACCGACCGGGAGCACGGCACCGGTCAGGCTGCGCTGGTCGTGGTCCCCGACGACCCGTTCCGCGAGCCGCCGCACGAGGCCGGTGTCCCGCTGCGGGTCGACCGCCTCGGCCCGGACGGCCGCGCGCAGCTGCGCGTCGAGCGACTCGATCAGGTCACCGTGCGCATCGGCGTACGTCAGGCTCATGGGTCCCCCGAGGTCCCGAGAGGGGCCTGCTCCGCAGCCGGAACAGGTTCGTTCCGGGAGTATGCATTTCGGACAACCCACCACGGAACCCCGCGTCAACGGATCTGTGCACAACCTGCGACGGCAGAGCACGGCTGTGACCCGTGGGGCGTCAGCGTGCGCCGGTGAGACCCTCGTTCTGCGAGCCGGAGAGCCGCTGGGCGAGCCAGATCGGGATGATCGACGCCACGATCAGCACCGCCGCGACGACGTTCACCACCGGGGCCTGGTTCGGCCGGAACAGGTTGTTGAAGATCCACAGCGGCAGCGTCTCCTCGCGTGCGCCGGCCGTGAACGTGGTCACGATGATCTCGTCGAACGAGAGCGCGAACGCGAGCAGGCCGCCCGCGAGCAGGGCCGAGCGCAGCAGGGGGAAGGTGACCAGCCGGAACGTCGCGAAGGTGCCCGCACCGAGGTCCATCGACGCCTCCTCCAGGTTCCCGCCGAGCCGCCGCACCCGGGCCTGCACGTTGTTGAACACCGTCACGATGCAGAAGGTCGCGTGCGCGATGACGATCGTGATGAACCCCAGCTGCAGCCCGAAGACCGTCCGGAACGCGTTGTTCAGGGCGATGCCGGTGACGATGCCGGGCAGCGCGATCGGCAGCAGGATCAGCAGGGAGACGCCGCTGCGCCCGAAGAACCGGTAGCGCTGGAGGGCGAGCGCCGCCATCGTGCCCAGCACCAGGGAGATGAGCGTCGCGAGCAGGGCCACCTCGACGCTGACCAGCAGGGCGGACCGGGCGCCGTCGGAGCCCGCCGCCGCCTTCCACCACCGCAGCGTGAGACCGGTGGGCGGCCAGGCGAAGGACCTGTTGGTGTTGAACGAGTTGAGCACGACCAGCGCCAGCGGCGTGTACACGAAGACGAGCGCCGCCGTCGTGACGCCGAGCAGCGTCGCGCGGAGCCCTCTCGAGAGCGTCATAGGTTCTCCAGCGCCCCCGTCCGGCGTACGGCGGCCAGGTAGACCAGCATCACGACCACCGGGATCGTCGCGACGGCGGCCGCGAAGGGGAGGTTGTTGGCGGCACCCACGTTGTCGTAGACCACGTTGCCGAGCATCTGGTTGGCGCCGCCCACGATCTTCACCGCGATGTAGTCACCCATCGTCAGCGAGAACGTGAAGATCGAGCCGGCCACGATCGCCGGGAAGACGGTCGGCAGGACGACCCGGCGCAACGTCGTCGAGCTGCGCGCACCGAGGTCCGCGGACGCCTCCAGCAGCGAGCCCGGCAGCCGCTCCAGGCCGGCGTAGATGGGCAGGATCATGAACGGCAGCCACAGGTAGGCCAGCGTGACGATCAGCGCCGTCAGCCCGTAGCCAGGCGTGTCGAGCCCGAAGGGCTTCGCCACCCACGACACCAGCCCCCCGGTCCCGAGCATCCCGCGCCAGGCGTAGGCCTTGACGAGGTACGACGCCCACAGCGGCATCAGCACCGCGATGACCAGCAGCCGCTGGGCACGGCGCGACGCGACCTTCGCCATGTAGAGCGCGACGGGGAACGCGATGGCCGCGTCGAGGACGGTCACCAGGACCGCGATGCCCAGCGTGCGAAAGGTGACGGTGCGGTAGACGCCGATCGTGACCAGGTCGTGGAAGTTGTCCAGCGTCCACGTCCGCTCCACCTCCCCGGTGAAGCTGTTCTGGCCCCAGAACGCGGTCACGAACAGCGCCGCCAGCGCGCCGAGGTAGGCCACGCCCAGCCACAGCATCGGTGGCGTGAGCAGCAGCCCGACCCGGAGCCCCGGTCGTCGGTGCAGCAGGCCGGACGTCGATGCCAACCCTCAGCCCTTGATCTCGGTCCAGGCCTGGGTCCACTGGCCGTAGTCGGTGCACGTGGCGTCCTTGCGGCCGTCGAGGCACTGCTTGATCGGCGTGGTCCAGTACCAGATCTTGTCGGCGTACGCCTTGTCCGCGGCGTGGAACGTGTCGCAGAACGACTTGTCCGCGGTGTGGTCGCAGGCCTTCGCGTTGGCCGGCGCCTCCCCGAAGTACTCCGCCGACTGCGCGTTGGCCTCCGGACCGGCGATGTAGTCCATCCAGGCGTAGGCGCAGTTGGAGTTCTTCGACTGCGCGCTGATCATCCAGGTGTCCGACCAGCCGGTGGACCCGTCGTCCGGGAAGAGCGTCTTGACCGGCACCTTGTCGCCCTCGGCGAGGTTCGCGATGAACTGCCAGGTCGTGCCGAGCACCGTGTCACCGCTCGTGAACGCCTGCTGCTCCTTGAGGTAGTCCGACCAGTACTCCGAGATCTGCGGACGCTGCTGCTTGAGCACCTCCACCGCCGCGTCGAGCTGCTTCTGGTCGAGCGCGTAGGGGTTCTTGATGCCGAGGTCGGGCTGGGTGTTCATCAGGTGCAGCGCCGCGTCGGCGATGTAGATCGGCGAGTCGTAGGCGGTGATCTTCCCGGCGTACGGCGAGCTGTCGTCGAACACCGCGTCCCAGCCGGTCGGGGCGGGCTTCACCTTGTCGGTCCGCCACATCAGCAGGTTGGCGCCCCAGCCCTGGGGGATGCCGTACATCTGCCCGTCGACGGAGTTCCACGCCCGGTCCTTGAGGAACGGCTGGATGTCGGCGTAGCTCTCGAGCAGGTCGGTGTTCACCGGGGCGGCGTCGCCAGAGGCGATCAGCCGCAGCGACGCGTCGCCGGAGGCGGACACGACGTCGTACTCCCCGGTCTTCATGAGGTTGAGGGCCTCGTCGGAGGTGCCGAAGTACTTCACGTTGGCCTGGCAGCCGGTCTTCTTCTCGAACGGCGTGACCCAGTCGATCGTCTTGTCGTTGGTGCCGTCCTCGGCGTAGCCCGGGCCAGGCGAGGATGTTGACCTGGCCCTCCATGGTGCCGAGCGACTCCTTCATGGGTACGTCGGGAGCGGTGAACGTGCCCGCGCCGGCTGCCCGAGCTGCCCGAGCCGTCCGAGCCTCCGCTCGAGGTTCCGCACGCCGCGGCCCCGAAGGCCAGCACCAGCGACACCGCGATCGTCGTCGTCTTCTTCATGGGGTCTCCTCGTGGGGATGCCGGCCCGTCGCTGCCGCGAGGGACGGTCTGGGGGGTCCGAGACGAACGACGTGCACGCGCTGCCAGGAGAGAGTGACCTGCTCGCCGCGCCTGCCGACCGGATCGGTGGACGGGCTGCCGAGGTTCTGCTGCAGGACGGTGAGCCGCCCGCCGACGTCGAGGTCCACCACGGAGTGCGTCGCGGCACCGAGGTAGACGACCTCGCGCGACCACACCGGTGGCGACGCAGCGGTCCTCGTCGTCCGCGACGTCGGCGCCGGCCGCGACGGCAGCGTGATCTTCTCCGGCCGGATGCTGACCGGCCCGGGCCGCCGACGAGCGCCTGCGCCGCCTCGCCCTCCAGCAGGTTCGAGGTGCCGACGAAGCCGGCGACGAACGGGGTCGACGGCTCCTCGTAGAGCGCGACGGGGGTGGCGACCTGCTCGACCAGGCCTTCGCGGAAGACCGCGATGCGGTCGCTCATCGTCAGCGCCTCCTCCTGGTCGTGGGTCACGAAGACGAAGGTGATGCCGAGCTCGCGCTGCATCTGCTTCAGCTCGATCTGCATCTCGCGGCGCAGCTTGAGGTCGAGCGCGCCCAGCGGCTCGTCGAGCAGCAGCACCTTGGGACGGTTGACCAGCGCCCGCGCCAGCGCGACCCGCTGCCGCTGCCCACCGGAGAGCTGGTGCGGGCTGCGGTCGCCGAAGCCGGACGAGCCGCACCGTCTCCAGCGCCTCGAGGGCCCGGGTCCGGCACTCCTGGCGGGGCACCTTCTTCACGCGCAGGCCGTACTCCACGTTCTGCAGCACGTTCATGTGCGGGAACAGGGCGTAGTCCTGGAAGACCGTGTTCACGTCGCGGGCGAAGGGCGGACGCCCGGTCACGTCGTCGCCACCGAGCAGGATCTGCCCCTCGGTGGGGCTCTCGAAGCCGGCGATCATCCGCAGCACCGTCGTCTTGCCGGAGCCGGAGGGGCCGAGCATCGAGAAGAACTCGCCGTCGAGGATGTCGAGGTCGACCCCGTCCACGGCGGTGACCGGACCGAAGGACTTGCGCAGCCCGCGGAGGGAGATGGCCACCGACATGTCCGCAGTATGGCAGCAGCGATGGCAACGGATTCCATGGTCATGGACCGTGGTTTCAACGGATCTGGGTGAAATTCGCCGCTACCCATGACGGTTTCCGAACCGGTCTCGGGGCTGCCGAGTAGCCCCATCGGGCCATGACCCGGCGCACACGCGAGCCAGGCCGGCCTCGCTCGTTGTCCTGCCGTGGGTGTTTCGTCCGTCGGGGACGGGGAATCCTTGCTCCACGGGCACCCCAGCACAGTGCGATTCTCCGCCGTCTCTCGGGAGCGGCGGGTTTCGTGTCTCGACGGGCCGTCAGGGCCGCCGAGCAGGTCCCCGAAGACGTCCCCGTCCTCGTCGACGCGGGCCAGCACGTCGTCCATCTCGAGCTGGCCGAGCCCCTCGCTCGGCGCCGTCCTCGATCTCCTCCCAGGTGCGCGGCGCGGCGACGTACGGCCGGTCGCGGCCGCGCAGGGAGTACGGCGAGATGGTGGTCTTGGCGCCGGTGTTCTGGCTCCAGTCGAGGAACACCTTGCCGCCGCGCAGCGACTTGGTCATCTTCCAGACCACCAGGTCCGGGTGCTCCGCCGGTGAGCTCCTGGGCGATCTCCTGGGCCTGGTCGCGCACCTCGTCGGAGTTGAGCCTGCCGGGCAGCGCGGCGTACAGGTGCAGGCCCTTGCTGCCCGATGGTCACCGGCGCCGCGGACAGCCCGCGCTCGGCGAGCTTGTCGCGCACCAGCAGCGCCACCTGGCAGCACTCCTGCAGGCCCGCCGGGTGCCCGGGGTCGAGGTCGATGACCATGCCGGTTGGGGTTCTTCGGCTGGCCGTTCCTGCCCGACCGTCCACTGGTGCACGTGCAGCTCGAGAGAGGCCAGGTTGGCGAAGTAGGTGAGGTCCGCCAGCCCGTCGACGATCGGGTAGCTGATCGTGTCGCCGTCCGCCGCGCGAGCCGGTCGAGGGGACCGCCACCGAGCGCAGCCAGGTCGGGGCGCCCGAGGGCAGGTTCTTCTCGAAGAACTGCATGTCGCCGGTGCCGTGCGGCCAGCGGATCCGGGTCACCGCGCGGTGTGCCAGGTGCGGCAGCAGCACCGGCGGAGACCCGCGCGTAGTAGTTGAGCACCTCGCCCTTGGTGGTGCCGGTCGTCGGGTACATCACCTTGCCGAGGTTGCTGATCCTCAGCGTCCGGCCGTCGACGTCGACCAGCACCTCGTCGGCCTGCTTCTCAGCCATCGCTCGACCTCCAGGTCCGCCGGCGTCGAGGTCGGTGCGGACGCCGCGGTAGGCCGGCTGGCGCAGCCGCTTCGCCGGGCGTGAGGCCGAGCGCCTCGACGTCGACGACGACCTCGGGCCGGACCCAGTCGGTGCCGGCGGCGTCGACCGTGGGTACCTCGTCGGCGAACGGCGACTCGCGTCCGCGGGCAGCGGCTCGAGCACCTCGAGCAGCCGCTGGCCCTCCTTGCCGGCGATGCCGCTGCCGACCCGGCCCCGGTAGACCAGCCCGTCCGCGGTGGGCTCCCCCACCAGCACGGCGCCGAGCCGCGACGCTGCTGTCGGTCTCGTGGCGCCAGCCGCCCACGACGTACGACCCGATCGTCGCGGTGCGGGAACTTCAGCCAGTCCGGCGACCGCCGTCCGGGGTGGTAGAGCGAGCGCGCGCCTCTTGCTGACGATCCCCTCGAGCCCCTGCTGCGCGGTGGCCTCGAGCAGCATCGCGCCGTCGTCGTACGCCGCCGGCACCTGCCAGTGCACGCCGTCCAGGCCGAGGCCCTCGAGCAGCTCGCGCCGCTCGGTCAACGGCCGGCCGGTGAGGTCCTCGCCGTCGAGGCGGAGCAGGTCGAAGACCAGCAGGGTGACCGGGTTGGACTCCGCGAGCAGGGCCGCCCGCCGCGCGCTGCCGACGTGCATCCGGTCGGCGAGCGCGCCGAAGGTCGGGATGCCGTCGAGGAACGCGACCACCTCGCCGTCGAGCAGCACGTCGCGGCCCAGGTCCGCCAGGCCGTGCAGCTCGGGGAAGGAGACCGTGACGTCGTTCTCGTTGCGGGACCGGACGTGCAGCTCCCGGCCGTCGGCCGGCGACGTCGACCAGCACCCGCATGCCGTCCCACTTCACCTCGTGCAGCCACTCGCCGCCGCGGGGCACGTGGGTGCCCTTGGTGGCGAGCATCGGGCGCATGCCCCCATCCTGTCGCAGACCGAGTGACCGGTCGCGACTGCGGTGGTCGGGGACCTGCGCCATGATGGTACCGACGGCGTCCGCCGCGACCCGATGAACGGAGCAGCCCATGCGTGCCATCTGGAAAGGCGCGGTGTCCTTCGGGCTGGTCAGCGTGCCGGTGAAGCTGTACGCCGCGACCGAGAGCCACGACATCTCGTTCCGGCAGGTGCACGCCAAGGACGGCGGCCGGATCAAGTACCAACGGGTCTGCAGCATCGACGGCGAGGAGGTCGCCTACGCCGACATCGCCAAGGGCTACGAGACCGAGGACGGCGAGATGGTCGTCCTCGACGACGACGACCTCGCCGAGCTGCCCGCGAGCAGCAGCCGCGAGATCTCGGTCGAGAAGTTCGTGCCGAGCGACCAGATCGACCCGATGTGGCTCGAGAAGTCCTACTACCTCGAGCCCGACAAGGCCGCCGCCAAGCCCTACGCCCTGCTGCGCGAGGCGCTCAAGGAGGCCGACCGGATGGCCGTGGTGACCGTCTCGCTCCGGACCCGGATGACCACCGCGGTGCTCCGGGTGCGCGACGACGTGATCGTGATGCAGACGATGCTGTGGCCCGACGAGGTCCGCAAGCCCGACTTCGCGGGCCTCGACGCGACCGAGCACGCCGCCAAGCCGCCAACGAGCTCAAGATGGCCAAGCTGCTCGTCGACACGCTGGCCGGCGACTACGACGCCGCCGAGTTCGAGGACGACTACGCCAAGGCCGTCGAGGCGCTGGTGAAGGCCAAGCTCGAGGGCGGCGAGGTCAAGGCGCCCGAGCAGCCGAAGAAGTCCACCGGCGAGGTCGTCGACCTGCTCGCGGCGCTGCAGCGCTCCGTCGACGCGGCCAAGACCGCGCGCGGCGAGTCGCCCGCGGAGCCCGCCGCCGAGAAGCCGAGAGCAGCGGAGAAGAAGTCGGAGGACAAGCCGGCCAAGAAGGCCGCCGCCAAGAAGACCGCGGCGAAGAAGGCCCCGCCAAGAAGACGCCGCGAAGAAGGCGGCGAGCAAGAAGGCCAGCTAGCCGAGGGACGCCTCAGGACGCGACGCCGCACCGCCGCAGGGTCAGCACGGTCAGCGCCCGGGTCACCTGGACGAGCTGGTCGAGGTCGACCTTCTCCAGCGGCGCGTGCGCGTCGGCGATGTCGCCCGGCCCGTAGTGCAGGGTCGGGATGCCGCCGATGCCGGTGTAGAGCCGCAGGTCGCTGCCGTAGACGCCGGCCGCGAGCGGCGGGTGCTCGCCCACCGGTCGCCGCGACGGCCGTGGACATCTCGCCGATCAGCGGGTGGTCGGCGTCGGTGCTGCCGCTGGCGAACTGGCCGCCGGGCCAGGTGACGATCGGGCGGTTCTCGCGCAGCCACGGGTCCTTGACGGCGACCTCGTGGACGACGTCCTCGAAGCGGGCCCGGGCCAGCCGGGGGTCCTCGCCGATCTGCACGCCGAAGCGGCCCTCGGCGACCAGCCGGTCGGGGACGTTGCTCGACCACTCGCCGGCGGTGACCATGCCGACCGACAGCGCGTAGGGCATCTCGCCGACGAACAGCGGGTCGGGGTCGCGGTTGCGCTCGGCCTCGAAGTCGAGCAGGGCGGCGTGGATCGGCAGGAACGCCTCGAACGCGCTGACGCCCTCCTTGCGCATGCTGCCGTGCGCGGAGCGGCCGGCCACCTCGATGCGGAACGTCAGCGCGCCGGCGGTCGCGGTGAGGATCTTGGCGCTGGTCGGCTCGGTGATGACGGCGGCCTCGCCGATGTGCCCGCGGCGCAGGGTGGCGAACGCCCCGAGCCCGCCGTCCTCCTCGCCCACGACGAAGTGCAGGGCCAGCGGCCGCTCGAGCCGCACCCCGGCGGCCTGCAGCGTGCGCGCCACGGCGAGGTTCGCGGCCGCCCCGGCCTTCATGTCGCAGGTGCCGCGGCCGAACATCATGCCCTCGCGGATCTCGGCCGAGAACGGGTCGGCCCCGAGCCAGTTGTCGTGGTCACCCGGGGGTACGACGTCCAGGTGGCCCTGGAGCACCAGGCCGGGCATCCCCTCCCCGGCCGTCACGCCGACCACGCCCACGGCCTGCTCCCGCGTCACCTCGACCCCCGGGAACCAGGGGTCCTCGGCCAGCTCGGCGAGGTCGATGTCCCACCGGTCGACCTCGGTGTCCAGGTCGCGCAGCATGGCGGCCGCGTGCTCCTGCACCTCGATCTCCGCGTCCGTCCCGCCCATGCTCGGGATCCGCACCAGCTCCATCAGCGACTCGACCAGCACGGCCTCGTCGAGGTGGTCCAGCACGGCTCGTTCGGCGGCGGTCAGCTCCTCGGGGGTGCTCATGTGCCCGAGTGTGCCGTACGCACCCGGCTATCGTTCGCTGGGTGGTGACCGTTGCGGTGTGTGAGGACGACGCCGCCCTGCGGTCCGTGCTGGCCCGGTCGGTCAAGGCGGCCGGGCACGACGTCGTGGTGGCCCGCACGGGCGGCCGAGGCGCTGCGTCTCGTTCCCGCCGGCGGCCCCGGACGTGGTGATCCTCGACATCGGCCTCCCCGACAGCGACGGGCGGGACGTCTGCCTGGCCCTGCGGGCCGGCGGCATGACCGCGTCCGTGCTGTTCCTGACCGCCCGCGACGGCGTGCACGACAAGGTCGCCGGCTTCGAGTCGGGCGCCGACGACTACCTCACCAAGCCGTTCGAGCTGCCCGAGCTGCTGGTCCGGATCGCCGCGCTGGCGCGCCGGCCCGGTGCCTCCGCCGCCCCGCCGGAGGGCCTGCACCTCGACCCCGCACGGCACGCGGTCACCGCCGACGGCACGACCGTCCCGCTCACGCCGACCGAGTTCCGGCTGCTGGCCAAGCTGCTGGCGAGCCCCGAGCACGTCGTACGCCGGCACGCCCTGATCGCCGCGGGCTGGCCGATGGGCGCGGCCGTGCACGACAACACCCTCGACTCCTACATGGCCCGGCTGCGGCGCAAGCTCGACGCCCTGGACGGCGTGGACCGGTCCATCGACACCGTGCGCGGCGTCGGCTACGTGTGGCGGTGAGCCACCCGTGAGCCGCCTCGGCCTGCGCGGCCGGCTGGTCGCCACCACGGTGGTCGCGGCGCTCGCCGCCGTCGCCGTCCTCGTCGTCGGCCTGCAGCTGCTCCTCGCGCGCCAGTCCCGCAGCGACTCGCTGACCGCGCTCCGGGGCCGGGCCGACGCCGCCGCGACGACCGTGCGCTTCCGCGGCGGCCGGACGCTCGTGCTCGAGACCCCAGAGGACTCGCTCGACCAGAACATCTGGATCTACGACGCCGACGGACGGCGGATCGACGGCGGCGTGCCGCCGCGGCGGGTGCGCGGGACGGTCGAGCGGCTCAGCGGCTCGGACACGTCCGGTCCGTCATCGTCGACGACGGATTCCGGCTGCTCGCCCGGCCCGTGGACCGACCCGGCACGGAGAGGTCCGGCGCCGTCGTGGTCGCGGCCCTCGACCTCGCGCCGTACGAGTCGGCCGAGCGCCGCGGGCTCGTGCTCAGCCTCGGCCTCGGGCTGCTCACCGTCGTGGGCGCCGGGGTCGCCGCGTGGGCCGCGTCGCGGCTACGCCCTGCGCCAGGTACGACGGATGGCCCGACGGGCCGACGAGTGGCGCGAGCACGACCTGGCGGGACGCTTCGAGCTCGGCGCCCCGCGCGACGAGCTGACCGAGCTCGCCGACACCCTCGACCGGATGCTCGACCGGATCGCGCAGGCCATCCTGGCCGAGCGCCGGCTGACCGACGAGGTCGCCCACGAGCTGCGCACCCCCCTGACGGTGATCCGGTCCGAGGCGCAGCTGGCGCTGCTCCACGCCGGTCCGGACGACGTCACCTCGGCCTCCCTGGACGCCATCGTCGCCGCGACCGACCGGATGACGGCCTCGATCGAGACGATGCTCTCGGTCGCCCGCTCGGCCCACTCCGACGACGCCGCCTGCTCGGTGACGGGACGTGCTCGCGCAGCTGCGGGCCCACGCCACGGCGCGCGAGGACGTCGAGGTCACCGCGGTCGACGCCGACCGACGACCTGCTGGTCGCCGCCCCGATGCGGGTCGTCGCCGCGGCCGTCGCACCCGTGCTGGACAACGCCGTGCGGCACGCCGCGCACCCGGTGTCCGCTGCGGGTCACCGTCGAGGCCCGCGCGGGTGCTGCTGCACGTGGAGGACGACGGGGACGGGGTGGCCGCCGAGCACCGGGACCGGATCTTCGAGCCCGGACACACGACCGAGCCCGACGGGTCCGGCCTCGGGCTCGCGCTGGCCCGTCGGCTCGCCCACTCGGTCGGCGGCGAGGTCGACCAGCGCGACGGCGGGCACGGCCACTTCGTGCTGTCGTTCCCCGCGGCTGACGTCGACGTCAGCGGTCAGGTTGCGTGCAGGTCCGCGGTGCCACCGTCGGGACCATGACCACGAGATGCCTCCGCGGCAGCCGTCGCCCGCTCGCACCATGCTGAACAAGGTCCCCGAGGTCACGCTGTACTTCTGGGTGATCAAGATCCTGTGCACCACGGTCGGCGAGACCTTCGCCGACTACCTCAACGACACCCTCGGCCTCGGCCTCGACAACACCTCGCTCGCTGATGACCGCCGCGCTCGTCGTGGTGCTGGTGTTCCAGTTCCGGGCCCGCCGGTACGTCCCCGGCATCTACTGGCTCGCCGTCGTGCTGATCAGCGTCGTCGGCACCCTGCTCAGCGACAAGCTCGTCGACGACCTCGGCGTGCCGCTCCAGACCTCGACGATCGCTTCGCGTCGCTGCTCGCGACCACCTTCGCGGCCTGGTACGCCAGCGAGCGCACCCTGTCGATCCACTCGATCGTCACGACGCGACGCGAGGCCTTCTACTGGCTCGCGATCCTGTTCACCTTCGCGCTCGGCACCGTCGGCCGGCGACCTGTTCGCGGAGCAGATGGGCGTCGGCTACTGGCCCACCGTCGCCCTCGTCGCGGCGGTCATCGCGCTCATCACGGCCGCGCACTACTTCCTGGGGCTCAACGCGGTGCTCGCGTTCTGGCTGGCCTACATCCTGACCAGGCCGCTCGGCGCGTCCATCGGCGACGGCATGTCGCAGCCGCACAAGGACGGCGGCCTCGGGCTGGGTACGACGGCACGAGCGTGATCTTCCTCGGGGTGATCCTGGCGCTGGTCGTGTTCCTGGCCGTCACCAAGATCGACCAGGTCAAGCCCTCCGAGCAACGCCACGACTCGGACGAGGACCTCGACGAGGTCCGCGTCTGACGGCCCCCGGGCCTCACGGGGTGGACAGCAGCGTCCTGACGACCCGGAGCCCGACCGACAGGCGGGCCAGGTCGGCGTGGTCGTCGGAGCAGATCTCGTTGAGCGTCCCGACGGCGCGGCTCACCACGACCGTGTCGTCCTCCTCCCAGTCGGCGACCCGCACGGGCACCGGCTGGTCGGACGAGGTCTTGGCGAGCACCTGGGCGGTGAGCTGCGCGTGCACGGCGTGCAGGTCGTCACGCAGGGCTGCGCGGGCCATCGTCTGCCACCGGTCGTCGCGGGGCAGCGCGAGTATCCGCGCGACCAGCGTGGACAGCCCGAGCCGCTCGCCCAGCGCGAAGTGCACGCGGGCGACCTCGATCGGGTCGAGGTTCTCGCGCTTGGCCGTCTCGACGATGTTGAGGGCTTGGTACGCCGGCGGCAGGATCGCCACCCGCACGGCGAGGTCCTCGGGCACGCCCTGCGTGGACGAGCCCGTCGCGTCGTGCCTGGAACGCCTCCGCCTCCCGACCGCCGAGCAGCTCGGGCAGGGCGGTCACGACCTGCTGGACGAGCACCCCGAAGAAGTCGACGGTGCCCTCGCTGTCCATCGGCGGACGGCGGTTGTTGATCAGCCAGCGCGACGCGCGCTCCACCAGGGTGCGCATCTCGAGCCGCATCCTGGTCTGCGCGCGCGCGTCGATCTTGTTGTCGTAGGAGTCGATCTCGTCGATCAGCGCGCGCGACCCGAAGATCTCCCGGGCCACGAAGTTCGCCCGGACCAGCTCGTCCGCGGTGGCCGCGGTCTCCTCCGACAGCCGGTGGAAGAACGTGATGCCCGCGCCGTTGACGAGGTCGTTGACCACCTGGGTGACGATGATCTCGCGCCGCAGCGGGTGGCTCCTCATCCACTCGCGGTAGGTCTGGCGCATCTTGCGTCGGGAAGTAGCTGAACAGGTCGTTGCGCAGGAACGGGTCGTCCGCGATCCCCGTCTTGATCAGCTCGTCGGCCAGCACGATCTTCGTGTAGGCCAGCAGCACGGACAGCTCGGGAGTCGTGAGCCCCTGCTTCTGGTCGAGCCGGGCCGCGACCGTCTTGCGGGTGGGCAGCGCCTCGAGCTCCCGGTCGAGCAGGCCTTGCCGCTCCAGCCGGCGGATCCAGTCCTCGTGCACGTGCAGCAGCTGCGGCGCCTGGATCGCGGCGTTCGCCAGCGCGTGGTTCTGCTCGTAGTTGTCGACGAGCACCAGCGTGCCGACCTCCTCGGTCATCGAGGCGAGCAGGTCGTTGCGCTGCTTCTCGGTCAGGTCGCCGTTGGCGACGACCCGGTCGAGCAGGATCTTGATGTTCACCTCGTGGTCGGAGGTGTCCACGCCGGCGGAGTTGTCGATGAAGTCGGTGTTGATCCGGCCGCCGGACAGGGCGTACTCGATGCGCCCGCGCTGGGTCAGCCCGAGGTTGCCGCCCTCGCCGACGGCACTGGCGCGCAGGTCGCCGCCGTTCACGCGGATCGCGTCGTTGGCCTTGTCGCCGACCTCGGTGTCGGTCTCCGCCGGCGCTCTTCACGTAGGTGCCGATGCCGCCGTTCCAGAGCAGGTCGACGTCGGCGCGAGCAGGATCGCGCGCATCAGCTCGGCCGGAGTCATCGCGCGCACGTCGTCCCCGAGGGAGAGGGCCTGGCGCACCTGCGCGGTGATCGGGATCGACTTCAGCGAGCGGGAGTAGACCCCGCCGCCCTCGGAGATGAGGGTCTTGTCGTAGTCCTGCCAGCTCGACCGGGGCAGCTCGAACAGCCGCTTCCTCTCGGCGTACGACGTGTCGGCGACCGGCGACGGGTCGAGGAAGATGTCGCGGTGGTCGAAGGCGGCCACCAGCCGGATGTGCTCGGACAGCAGCATGCCGTTGCCGAACACGTCTCCCGACATGTCGCCGATGCCGACGGCGGTGAAGTCCTCGGCCTGGCAGTCGACGCCCATCTCGCGGAAGTGCCGGCGCACCGACTCCCACGCGCCGCGGGCGGTGATGCCCATCGCCTTGTGGTCGTAGCCGACCGACCCACCGCGACGCGAACGCGTCGCCGAGCCAGAAGCCGTAGTCCTTGGCGACACCGTTGGCGATGTCGGAGAACGTCGCGGTGCCCTTGTCCGCGGCCACGACGAGGTAGGAGTCGTCGCCGTCGTGCCGCACGACGCGCTGCGGCGGGACCGTGTCCTCCCCCCGACCAGGTTGTCGGTGATGTCGAGCAGGCCGGAGATGAAGGTCTTGTAGCAGGCGATCCCCTCGGCCATCCACTGGTCGCGCTGGCCCGGGTCGGGCAGCTGCTTGCAGAAGAAGCCGCCCTTCGCGCCGACCGGCACGATCACGGTGTTCTTGACCATCTGCGCCTTGACCAGGCCGAGGACCTCGGTCCGGAAGTCGTCGCGCCGGTCGGACCAGCGCAGGCCACCGCGGGCGACGGCGCCGAAGCGCAGGTGCACGCCCTCGACGCGTGGCGAGTAGACGAAGATCTCGAACTTGGGCCGCGGCTCGGGCAGGTCCGGGATCGCGTCCGGCTGGAGCTTGAGCGAGATGTAGGCCTTCGTCCGCCCCTCGTCGTCGAGCTGGTAGTAGTTCGTGCGCAGGGTGGCCTTGATGAAGGTCAGGTAGGACCGCAGGATCCGGTCGTGGTCCAGGCTCGCGACGTCGTCGAGGGCGCGGTGGATGCGGTCCTCGAGCTCGCCGGTCCGGGCGCGGCGGGTCTCGCCGTCGGCCGCGAGGTCACCGTTGCGGCCGGGGTCGAAGCGGGCCTCGAAGAGCGCGACGAGAGCGCGGGTGATGTCGACGTTCTGCTGGAGGGCGTCCTCGATGTAGTCCTGGGCGAAGGGCGTGCCGCCCTGGCGCATGTACTTCGCGTAGGCCCGCAGCACGGTGGCCTGGCGCCAGGTGAGCCCGACGGCGAGCACCAGCGCGTTGAAGCCGTCGACCTCGTTGACGCCCTCCCAGACCGCGGTCACCGCGTCCTGGAAGAGCTCGCGCGCACCGTGAGGGCAGCGGACGGTGGTAGCGCAGCCCGAAGTCGTAGATGTAGGACTCGCCGCTCGAGCCCGTCGAGGCTGTAGGGCCGCTCGTCGACGACCTCGACGCCCATCGAGGACAACGTCGGCAGCACCTCGGACAGCGACATCGGCGAGCCGGTCCGGAAGATCTTCAGCCGCGCCTCGGACGGCCCGGTCTCGGGCAGCTGGTAGAAGGACAGGTCGAGGCCGCCGTCGACGGAGATCCCCTCGAGCCGGCCGAGGTCGACCGCCCCCGTCCGCGGCGGGTAGTCCTCCTTGTAGGCCTCGGGGAACGAGTCGGCGTACTTCCGGGCCAGCAGCGAGCCCGTCCTCCTCGCCGTACTCGGCGTGCGCGGCGGCCACGAAGTCGTCGCGCCAGGAGCGCGCCGCCTCGGCCAGCCGGCGCTCGAGGTCGGCCTGGTCGAAGTCGCCGATCGTCCCGCCGGGCTCGGGGCGGATCACGAAGTGCAGCCGGGCGAGCATCGACTCGCTGACCCGGGCGGTGTACTCCAGCGACGCGCCGCCGAGCCGCGTCTTGAGGATGCCGGCGATCCGCTCGCGCACGGCGGTCGTGTAGCGGTCGCGCGGCAGGTAGACCAGGCACGACAGGTAGCGGCCGTAGGTGTCGCGGCGCACGAACAGCCGCACCTGCCGGCGCTCGCGGGTGTTGAGCACCGACTCCGCGATCGGCACCAGCTCCTCGATCGGGGTCTGGAACAGCTCGTCGCGCGGGTAGGTCTCCAGCACGTCCATCAGCGCCTTGCCGGTGTGGCTCAGCGGCTCGAAGCCGGCCCGGTCGATGACCTGCTTGGCCTTGACCCGGATCACCGGGATGCGGGTCAGCGACTCGGTGTAGGCCGCCGAGGAGAACAGCCCGAGGAAGCGCCGCTCGCCGACGACCTCGCCGTTCTCGTCGAACGTCTTGACGCCGACGTAGTCGAGGTAGACCGGCCGGTGCACGGTGGCCTTGGAGTTGGCCTTGGCCAGCACCAGCAGGGTCTTCTCGCGGGCCTTGGCCCGCACCAGCGGCGGCAGCTTGCCGAACGACGTGGACATGTCCTGGTCGGAGCGCAGGATGCCGAACCCGGTGCCGGGCACCGCGCGCAGGGCCACGTCGTCGCGTCGTCGTCGTCGAGGTCCTCGAGGCGGTACTCGCGGTAGCCGAGGAACGTGAAGTGCGTGTCCGCGAGCCAGCGCAGCAGCGCCTGGCCCTCGGCGATCTCCTCGGCCGGCAGCGGCGGCGGGTTGGCGTCGAGGTCCTCGATGATGTCGAGCGCCTGCTGGTGCATCTTCGGCCAGTCCTCGACCGCCTCGCGGACGTCCTGCAGCACCTTGGCCAGCGCGCGCTCGATCTCCTCGCGCTGCTCGTCGGCTCGACTCGCGGCCGATCTCGATGTGCATCCACGACTCGCGGGAGACGTCGTGCGGCAGCGCGGCCCGGTCGAGCCGGCGCGTCGTCGCCGGTGAGGATCTCCTGGAGCTGGCCGGTGATGTCGCGGCGTACCAGGATCTGCGGGTGCACGACCATGTGCACCTCGCGGTTCTGCTCGTTGAGCTCCATGGTCACGGAGTCCACGAGGAACGGCATGTCGTCGGTGACCACCTCGACGACCGTGTGGCCGCCGGCGGACCAGCCGTGCTCGGACGACGGTCGGGGTGAAGACGCGGATGTTCGCGGTGCCCTGCGGGCGGTACGCCGCGGTCCTGTACTGGCTCATCGCAGCGCCGTAGAGGTCCATCTCGCGTGCGCTCGGCGATGTCCTCGGTGGCGACGTGCCGGTAGAAGTAGCGCAGCAGCTCGGCGGAGGTCTCACCCGGCGGGCCGCCCGTGCCCTTGCGGCTTGCGGCGAAGGCAGCGACCTTCTCGATCAGGTCGTCCCGTTCGGCGTTCGCGGTCCCGTCCAGCGTCGTACGCACGCAGCATCAGCCTTCTCAATGCTCTGAGTCGACGTCACGTCGTTGTGCCGTCGACCCGACACTAGTGCGTCCACGGGGACCCCACCAACCCCGGGCGCACGCGGGCGTGTCAGAGCACCGAGCGGAGCTCCCAGAGCAGCGGGAAGTAGCGCAGCTCCAGGCGGCTGCGGAGGTACTCGGCGCCCGACGAACCACCGGTCCCCGTCTTCGTCCCGATCATCCGCTCGACCATCACGACGTGCCGGGCCCGCCAGGCCGCGGCGAGCTCGTCGTGCTGGAGCAGCGCCTCGGCCAGGGCCCACACGTCGGCGTACGACGAACGGTCGTGGGCGGCCCGACGGACGGAGGCGGTGACCTCGTCGTCGTTGCCGACCGGAAGCCCCCGTGCGGCCAGCACACCGCACGAACGCGTCCCACAGGGTCGGCTCGTCGAGCCGACGGTGCGAGCCGCGCCTCTCGTCCTCCGTCAGGCCCTTGAACCGCTGCACGAACGACGGGTCCTTGGCGCCGGAGAGGAACTCCAGCTCGCGGAACTGCACCGACTGGAAGCCGCTCGCCGGGGCCAGCGTCTGCCGGAACTGGAGGAAGTCCTGCGGCGTCATCGTCTCGAGCACGTCGACCTGCTGCACGAGCACCCGCTCGATCACGTGCATGCGCTGGAGCAGGTGCTGGGCCCACCAGGTCCGCGCTCCCTCGCCCGCGCGACCAGCGTCCAGCATGGCGTCCCGCGCCGCGCTCGCCTCGTGCAGCAGCTGCTGGAACCACAGCTCGTAGACCTGGTGGATGGTGATGAACAGCAGCTCGTCGTGGGCCGGCGGCTCGGACTCGAGCCGCTGGGCCGAGAGCAGCCGCTCCAGCTGGAGGTAGCTGCCGTAGGTCAGCCGGGCGCCCTGCTCCCCGAACTGGACGGCCTGGTCCGGGGTGCCGCCCCACCGGCCGGCCGGGTCGTCGCCACTGGCGTGTCTCGTCACGTGTCGTCACACCCGGAGCGTAGCGACGCGGGAGGGGGGTACGTCATGATGACCGCCGACCCGAACCGTCCGACCGCACAGGAGCGCACCCGCCGATGAAGTTCTCGCACCAGATGACGTACGACGCCCCGCCCGCCGACGTGCAGGCGATGCTCGCCGACCCGGCGTTCCGCGAGAAGGTGTGCGTCGCGATGACGGTCCAAGCGTCACGACGTCGACGTCACCGGTGCCGGACCGGGCATGGCCGTGGTCGTCGACCAGACCCAGCCCGCCGACGGCATCCCGTCGTTCGCCAAGAGGATCGTCGGCGACGAGATCCAGATCGTGCAGCGCGAGACCTGGACGGACGCCTCGTCCGCGGCGCTGGTCGTGGAGATCCCCGGCAAGCCCGGCGACTTCAAGGGCCGCATCGACGTCGCCGGTGACGAGGACGGGACCATCGAGACGGTGGCCGGCGAGATCAAGGTGAAGATCCCGATGCTCGGCGCCAAGCTCGAGGGCCTGATCGGGGACCTGCTCAAGAAGGCGCTGCAGTCCGAGCAGCGGGTCGGCCGGGCCTGGCTCGCCGGCGACCGCTAGGCACAGGACCTAGGGCGCGTCCCGCTCCTCCTCGGCGACGTCGCGCCGGCGGACGACGTACACGACGACGAAGAGCACCACGAACGGGCCGAACGCGACGCAGCGCGACCAGCAGCTGCTCGTAGGGGTGCAGCGACCCCATGTGCAGCGGCAGCGCCGTCGCCTCGAACACGTCATTCATCACACCCCATTGTGCCGTCCGGACGGAATGTCTCGGCGCGTGGCCTCGTTGTTACGACGTTCAACCGTTGTCTACGACAAGGACTCGCACCGATGCCTGACCTCTTCGACCCGCTCCGCATCAAGGCGTGGGACCTGCCGAACCGCCTGGTGATGGCGCCGCTGACCCGCAACCGCGCGACCGCGGGCATGGTCCCCGGCGACCTCGCCGTGGAGTACTACTCCCAGCGCGCCGTCGGCCGGCCTGATCATCACCGAGGGCACGCAGCCCAGCGCCGTCGGCCAGGGCTACCTGGACACCCCCGGCATCCACACCCCCGAGCAGGTCGCGGGCTGGCGCCGGGTCGCCGACGCCGTGCACGCGAACGGCGGCCGGATCGTCGTCCAGCTGATGCACGCGGGCCGCATCGCCCACCCCGACAACAAGGGCGGCCTGCGAGACCATCGCGCCGAGCGCCGCTGGCCGCGCCGAACGAGATGTTCACCGCCGACGGCCCCAAGCCGCACCCGGTCCCCCGGGCGCTGGAGACCGACGAGATCCCGGGCGTCGTCGAGGACTTCGTGCACGCCGCGAAGTCGGCGATCGAGGCCGGGCTGGACGGCGTCGAGATCCACGCCGCCAACGGCTACCTGCTGCACCAGTTCCTGGCGCCGGGCTCCAACGAGCGCACCGACTCCTACGGCGGCAGCCCCGAGAACCGGGCCCGGCTGACCATCGAGGTGACCCGTGCGGTCGCCGAGGCGATCGGCCCCGAGCGTGTCGGCATCCGCATCTCGCCCGCGCACAACATCCAGGGCGCGACCGAGGAGGACCCGGCCGACGTCGAGGCGACGTACACCGCGCTGGTCGCAGGGCATCGCCCCGCTCGGCCTCGCCTACCTCAGCGTCCTCGCCGACCCGAGCCTCGACCTGGTGCAGCGGCTGCGCAAGGAGTTCGGCGGCGTGCTGATCGCCAACGACGGCTTCGGCGAGCTCACCACGCGCGAGACGGCCCAGGCCGTCCTCGACGACGACCTCGCCGACGCGGTGGCCGTGGGCCGGCTGTTCCTCGCCAACCCCGACCTGCCGCCGCGCTGGCAGACCGGCGCCGAGCTCAACGAGCCGACCCGGACACGTTCTACGGCGGCGGCGCCGAGGGCTACACCGACTACCCGTCGCTCGCCGGCTGACCCCGCAGATCCCTGGGGCCCGGAACGTGACACCCCCAGCGTTGCAACGCTGGGGTGTGCCATTCCGGGCCCCGGGATCGCCCGGTCAGCCGAGGTCCATGTACGGGTAGCGGTAGTCCTTCGGCGGGTCGAACGTCTCCTTGATGGAGCGCGGGGACGTCCAGCGCAGCAGGTTCTGCGGCGGCGCCGGCCTTGTCGTTGGTGCCCGAGGCGCGGGCGCCGCCGAACGGCTGCTGGCCCACGACCGCACCGGTCGGCTTGTCGTTGATGTAGAAGTTGCCGGCCGCGAAGCGCAGCGTCTCGCGGGCCCAGGCGATCGACGTTGCGGTCCTGGGCGATGACCGCGCCGGTCAGGGCGTACGGCGCGAACGACTCCATCTGCGCGACGACCTTCTCGAAGTCGCGGTCCTCGAAGACGTGCACGGCGAGGATCGGGCCGAAGTACTCGGTCGGAGAACATCTGGTCGGTCGGGTCGCTGCTCTCGATGACGGTCGGCCGGACGAAGTAGCCGACCGAGTCGTCGACCTGCGCCGCCGGCCAGGATCTCGAGGTTCTTGGACCGCTTCGCCCGCGCGATCGCCTTCTTGTGCTTGGCGAACGCCCGGTCGTCGATGACGGCGCCCATGAAGTTCGAGAAGTCGGTGACGTCGCCCATCGTGATCGACTCGACCTCGGCGACGAACGCGTCCTTCATCTTCTTCCACACCGAGCGCGACGACGTAGGCCCGCGACGCGGCGGAGCACTTCTGGCCCTGGAACTCGAACGCGCCGCGGAGCAGCGCGACCCGGAGCACGTCGGGGTCGGCCGACGGGTGCGCGACGACGAAGTCCTTGCCGCCGGTCTCGCCGACGATGCGCGGGTAGGAGCGGTACTTCGCGATGTTCGCGCCGACCGTCGCCCCACAGGTGCTGGAAGGTCGGCGTGGAGCCGGTGAAGTGGATGCCGGCGAGGTCGGGGTGGTCCGAGCGCGACCTGCGAGACGTCGAGGCCGTCGCCGGGCAGCATGTTGATGACGCCGGGCGGCATGCCGGCCTCCTCGAGCAGCTCCATCGTCAGGTGCGCGGCGACCTGCTGGGTCGGCGACGGCTTCCAGATCACGGTGTTGCCCATCAGCGCCGGCGCGGTCGGCAGGTTGCCGGCGATCGCGGTGAAGTTGAACGGCGTGATCGCGTAGACGAAGCCCTCGAGCGGGCGGTGGTCGGTGCGGTTCCAGATGCCGCGGCTGTTCGCGATCGGCTGGTCGGCGAGGATCCGCTGGGCGAAGTGCACGTTGAAGCGCCAGAAGTCGATCAGCTCGCAGGCCGAGTCGATCTCGGCCTGGAACGCGGTCTTGGACTGGCCGAGCATCGTGGCGGCGTTGATCCGCTGGCGCCACGGGCCGGCGAGCAGGTCGGCGGCCTTGAGCAGGATCGCGGCGCGGTCGTCGAACGGACAGCGCGCGCCAGCCCGGCGCGGCGTCGCTGCGCGGCCTGCGATCGCCGCCCGGGCGTCGGCCTGCGTGGAGTTCTTCAGGACGCCGAGCACGTGCTGGTGGTCGTGCGGCTGGACGACCGGCGTCTCGGCGCCGCCGCCCATCTTCTTCTGCCCGCCGATGGTGGCGGTCAGGTCGAGCTGCCGGTCCTCCTGGGCGCTTCAGCTCCAGCTCCAGCGCGGCCCGCTCGGGGCTGCCGGGGGCGTAGGTCAGGTTGGGCTCGTTGACCGGAGCCGGCGGGTGGGTGATGGCGTCCATGGGCCGATCGTGTCAGACGGCCCGGGTTACGCCCAAGTCACCTCAGACCACTCCGGTCTCGCCCAGCAGGTCGCCGATCTCCTGCGCCGCCCACCAGCCGAGCTCGTGGTCGAGGCAGCGCTCGGCGAGCGTCCTCGGCGTCCCCGCGGCCGGCCGCCAGGGCGTCGCGGGCCGCCGCGACGTCGCCCTCCGCGTCGGCCGAGTCGGCCAGCACCGCGCCGACCAGCCGGAACGGCACGACGTCGTCGACCTCCACGACGGTGGGGTCCTCGGTGCCCGCCGGCCGCGCGGACGGTACGTCGACCGCGATCACGACCCGGCGGGCGGGCTCGTCCTCGTGGAGCATCGCCGAGCGACGACTGGGCGGCGGCCGTCGACGCGGCGTACTCCCACTCCTCCTCGCCGACGTCGGGCAGCGCCTCGCGCACCGCGGCGGTGACCGCGTGCCCGACGAACGGCGCCGGCCCGATGCCGTCGGCGGTCACGACCGCCCGCAGCCGGCTCAGCGTGCGTGGGGACGTAGACGCGCGTGCTCACGGGGTCACCGGCTTCGTCTGTCGGGGCGCGCCTTCTTGCGGCCCGCGCGGGCGCGCGCTGCCGGCTCGGCGAGATGCTGTCGACGAGCTCCTCGAGCGCCTCGGCGACGCACTGGCCGAGCACGTCGAGGTCGGGCAGGGCGTCCCGGTCGCCGTTGAGGCCGAAGTACACCCCGCCGTCGTACGACGTCACGCCGATCGACAGCGCGTGCCCGGGCAGCAGCGGCTGCACGGGGTAGCTCTCGGTCATCTGCGCGCCCGCGGCGTACAGCGGGAACTGCGGCCCGGGCACGTTGGTGATGACGAGGTTGAAGCCGCGCCGCGACTGGGCCGCGGCGACCCGGGAGCCGAGCGCGTGGAACGTCGTCGGCGCGAAGCCGGCGACCCCGGCGAGCCGGTCCGCGGCGACCGCGCGACCGGTCTCCTTGTGCGCCTTGAGCGCGTAGGACACCTGGTGCAGCCGCACCACCGGGCTGGACTCGCCGATCGGCAGGCTGAGCAAGTGGCCGGCGACCTGGCTGCCGAGCGAGGTCGGCTCGAGCTCGCTGTCGATGACGCCCATCGGCACCAGCGCCCGCAGCGAGCGGCTGCCGTGCACCGACTCGGCGCGGGTCATCAGCCAGTTGCGCATCGCGCCGGTGATGGTGGCGAGGATGACGTCGTTGACGGTGCCGCCGTGGAAGCGCCGCACGTCGCGGTAGTCCTGCAGCGACGTCTTCACGGTCACGAACCGGCGCTGCTCGGACAGCGTGGCGTTGATCGGCGACTCCGCGGTGGCGCGCCGGTTCGACAGCGCGCCCGCGACGTCGACGACCCGGCCGCCCACGGCGCCGACGGTGCGGAACACGCTGCCCGCGTTGCCGGACAGGGTCGCGAGCGCCTGCCGCGGGTCGCGCACCGAGTCGCGCACGGCGCCGGCGACCAGCGACGGCGCGCTCGGGCACGTGGTGCGGGGTGCCAGTCGACGTGCACGGTCTCCTTCGGCTGCGGGTCGACGTCGAGGATCACCTGGCCGAGGTCGATGGTCGCGACGCCGTCGACGAGGATCTGGTGCGACTTCGACAGGATCGCGAACCGGCCGCCCTCGACGCCCTCGATGAAGTACATCTCCCACAGCGGCCGGTTGCGGTCGAGCCGGCGCGACATGATCCGGGCGGTCAGGTCGCGCAGCTGGTCGATCGAGCCCGGGCGCGGCAGCGCGGAGCGGCGCACGTGGTAGGTCAGGTCGAAGTCCTCGTCGTCGACCCACACCGGGTTGGCCAGCCGGCCCGGGACCGACCGGAGCCGCTGCCGGTAGCGCGGGCACGAACGCGATCCGGTCGCCGATCAGCGCGACCAGCCGGTCGTAGTCGAACCCGCCCGCGGGCGGCTGCTCGAAGATCTCCAGCGTCGCGTTGTGCATGGGCGTGCTCGCGGACTCCGTGACCAGGAAGGCCATGTCGTCCGGTCGGAGCCGCTCGCTCATCGTGACCCCTCTCAGGACATCCTCAGCGCGTCATGCGATTCTGACAGAGCACCTGTCCCGGTCGGCGTCCGCCCAAGCCAGTCAAGGAGAACTGATGGTCTTCGCGCACGGCATCGGGGGCGCGAAGGACCTTCCGATCCCCGCCGAGTACGCCATCGCCGGGGCCGGCGCGGCGCTCGCCGTCTCCTTCATCGTGCTCGCCCTCGCGTGGCGCACCCCCCGCTTCGACGCCGCGCACAAGGGGCGGCCCGCGCCGGCGTGGCTGGCGTCGCTGGTCGACAGCACCGGCTTCGCGCTCACGCTGCGGGTGCTCGGCTTCGCGTTCTTCGTGTACGTCGTCTGGGCGGCCGTCGTCGGACCGGACCTGCTGATGAACCCGACGTTCGGCGTGGTCTACGTGCTGCTCTGGGTCGGCATCGTGCCGTTCTCCCTGCTGTTCGGGCCGTTCTACAAGGCGGTCAGCCCGGTGCGCACGATCCACCTCGCGTTCACGAAGCTGACCGGCGGCGACCCCGAGGAAGGGATCTTCACGCTGCCGAGGTGGGTCGGCTACTGGCCCGCGGCCCTCGGGCTGCTCGCGTTCGTGTGGCTCGAGCTCGTCTACCCCGGCTCGACGTACCTCTCCCCGGTGCGGCTGTGGTTCGCGGCCTACATCGCGATCGTCGTCGTCGGCGCCGCGCTGTTCGGCAGCGAGTGGCTCGAGAAGGCCGACCCGTTCGAGGTGTTCTCCACGCTCGTCGGCCACCTCTCGGTCTTCGGTCGCACGGGCCTTCAGGGGGACGGCCGGCTCGTGCTCCGCAGCCCGCTCGGCAACCTCGACGGGATCCGCCCGGAGCCCGGCCTGGTGGGCGTGGTCGCGGTGCTGTTCGGAAGCACGGCCTTCGACAGCTTCAAGGACTCCAACGAGTGGCTGAAGTTCACGCAGTCGGTGACCGTGAGCTCGACGTGGCTCGACTTCCTGGCCCTGCTGGTGTTCTGCGCCGTGGTGGGGCTGACCTTCGCGGCGGCCACCATGGCCACCGGCGTGGAGCATGGTGTCGCCCGCCGTACGCTGCCGGACCAGTTCGCCCACTCGGTGGTGCCGATCATCGTCGGCTACATCGTGGCGCACTACCTGAGCTACTTCGTCGAGGTCGGTCAGCAGACGGTCGTCCAGCTGTCCGACCCGCTCGGCAGGGGCTGGAACCTGCTCGGGACGGCGGACTGGAAGGTCAACTACTGGCTCTCCACGCACCCGACCTTCCTGGCGGTCCTCAAGGTGCTGTCGGTCGTGACCGGGCACGTCCTCGGCGTGATCGCCGCCCACGACCGCGCGATCAAGCTGCTCCCGCGGCGGCACCAGCTCACCGGCCAGCTGCCGCTGCTGTTCGTGATGGTGTTCTACACCGTCACCGGGCTCTACCTGCTCTTCGGCGCCTGAGACCGCGGCCCGTCGGGACGACCGGTTCGCCGACGATGCTGCGCGCCACGCCGGTCATCGCCGTCCGCAGCGGGGACTCGCCCGACTCGGCGAGGCTCTGACCGGCCATCAGGGCGCGGTCGGCCGCGGCCCGGTCGTCGGGCAGGAAGTGCACGTCGAGCGGGGTGACGAAGCCCTCGACCATCCCGCGGATCTCGCGGTCGCTCCAGCCCAACGACGGCCGCGTGCGGTTGACCACGACGCGCGGACGCACACCCGGCAGCACGTCACGCAGCTCGACCAGGCCGCGCGCGAGGCGGGCCAGCCCGACCGGGTCGGCGGCTCCGACCACGACGACCTCGTCCGCCGCGTGCACGGCGTCCAGGGTCATCCGGTTGCGCTGTGGCGCGGCGCCGAACGGGTCCGCGAGGTCCGTCTCGAGGCTGAACCCGGTGTCCAGGACGACGTGCGCCGCGAGCCGCGACGCCTCGTCGAGCAGACGCTCGAAGGCCGCGGGACGCACCTCCTGCCACCGGTCGGCGCGGGGCAGGCCGGTCAGCACCCGGAGCCGCTCGGCGACCTGCCGGGCGAACGCCCCGAGCCGGTCCGCGTCGAGGAGACCGGAGTTGGCCGACCGGGCCGCGGCGAGCAGACCGGAGACCTCGTCCAGCACGCCGAGGTGCTGCGCCACCGCCCCGCCGTACGGATCGACGTCGAGCAGGAAGGTGTCCCGACCCGCCAGGGCGAGCTCGGTGGCGAGCCCGACGGCGACGGTCGTCCGACCGGGTGCACCGGCCGGTCCCCACACGGCGACGACGCGTCCTCGCTGGTGGCCGACCCGTCGCGGCGCGGGGTCGTCCGCCTCCTCGGCGGGCGGCCCGGCGTCCCCGCCGGCCGACGTGACCGTGTCGGGCAGCGCCTCGAGGTCTCCGGAGCCCAGCAGGTGGTCGATGCCGAGCCGGCGGAGCCGGTCGGCCTCCCCGTCCCGCAGGTCGTCCGGGCTGCCGACCAGGACGACGCCGAGCCCCGACCGGCGCAGGGCGTCGACGCTGTCCGCGTCGAGACCCGGAAGAGCAGGGGCCACCACGGCGACGGAGGCCATCCCGGTGCTCGCGGTGGCGAGCAGGTCGGCCAGGTCGACACAGCGCTTCGCGAGCACGACCCCGGGACCGCCGCGTTCGAGCCGGTCGAGCGCCTCGGCCTCCCAGGGGGCGCCGGCCGCGGCGACGAGGACCGCCACCCGCGCCGATCCGGACGCGGTCATCGCTGAGCGGTGAGGACGACGGTCCCGCCGGCGAGGGCGGCCAGCGACGTCGGCAGCCGCGGCTGCTGGTCCTCGTCGACACCGACGATCACCTGGCGGGTCGCGGTCGGGCCGAGTGACGTGCTCGTGCGGGGCACGGAGAGCACCGGGACGTCGTCGAAGACCAGCACCGACCGGGGCGCCGAGCCGGCGTCACCGGACGGGTCCGCGTCGGTCACCGCGGCGTCGGGAGTGACCCAGACGTCCACGACGGCGCCGACCCGCAGGCTCGCCGGGACGGACTCGCTGTCCACCGAGAGCGGCACCTCGGTCAGGGAACCGGTGCCCGCGTCCCCGAGCGCCGCCCGGGGCAGCAGCTCCCCGCACCCACGGCCCGGGCCAGCGTGGCCCCCTCGGGCAGCGAGACGTCTGCGGACAGGTAGGCGTCGGCATCCCCCTGCCCGGCGAAGCGCACCTCCCGGCGCACGAGGTCGGCCGGGACCGACGGACTGCCCGGCGTCGAGGGCGTCGCGGGCCGCCCACACGCCGACCGTGTCGTCGGCACCGCCGAGGAAGCGGGCCCCGAGGAGGGCGCAGGCCGCGACCAGGACGACGCCGACGAGAAGCCTGGGGTCGCGCCAGCGGGACCGGCTCGCGCGGAGGGCCGGTGGTGAGCCGGACGGCGTGCCGCGCGTGGCGCGGAGGTCGGTGCTGGGTCCCCGAGCTGGCATGGGGACATCATTGCTCGATTCCTCCCGGTTCGACACCTGCTCATCCACAGGCAAACGGCCACCTGGTCCCCGAAACGTCGGCAAACGCTGGCATAGTGGTCTCATGTCCAGCACGCAGGGTGGCGCTGCCGGTCCCCGGTTCCTGACGCTCCCCGACGTCGCGGAGATCCTCGCGACCTCGGTGGCCCAGGTGCGCGCGCTCGTCCAGTCCGGCGAGCTGCGCTACATCCAGATCGGCGGCCGCCAGCAGTACCGCATCGAGGCCGTCGAGCTCGAGAAGTACATCGCCCGCCTGTACGCCGAGTCGGACGCCAAGAAGGACCGCAGCAACGCGGACCGCTAGGGCGCTCGATCGCCCCGCAGCGCGGCGATCGCCGTGAACGGCACGACGTCGACGCGCTCCCGGTCGCCCACCTCGACGAAGTCCAGGCCGACGCGCCCCAGGACGCCCCGGACGAGCTGACCGTCGAGGCGGTGCAGCACGACGTCGGCGCGGTCCTCCGCCATCTCGCGCAGCGCCGAACCGAGACCGAGCCGCGACACGACGGACCGCGCCGGGACGGCGACTGCCCCGCTCGCCAGCCCCCGGAACGCCGTGACAGCCCGCAGCGGCACGACCCAGGTCCGGGCCCGCGGCGTCGAGCAGGCACCACCCGTCCCCCACACGCGCGAGCGACGCGTCGAGGGTGCCGAGACCCGTGACGTCGACCTGGAGCCGCGAGCCGGCCGACGCGTGCAGCCGGGCGGCCAGGTCGAGCGTGGCGTACTCCGCCCGGCTCTGCTCGGCCACCAGGGCGTCGCGCTCGCTCAGGGCCAGCCCCGCCGCCTGCTGCTCCAGGTCGTCGAAGAGGTCGAGCAGCCGTTCTTCCCACCGCATCCCCGAACGCTGACCGCTGCACGGCAGCCGTGTCAATCGTCTGTGGACAAACGATTGACTCATGCATCTGACTTTGTCTAAATAGATCAAACGACATCAAACATGAGGATCAGTCGATGGCCAGAGCACCCGTCCCCCTCCGCGTGGCCCGGACCTGCCTCGTGCTCGCGGGCTGTGGCGCGCTGGAGACGGGCGCCTGGCTGCTCGCCCGGGACCCGTTCCTGGCCGCCGCTCGGTCCCCTGGTCGCCGACGGTCCGTCGGCCCTCGCCCGGCTCCCCTTCGCCGACGCGGTCGCCGGCGGTTGCGCCGCCGTCCTGCTGGCCTGCGCCGGCTGGCTGCTGGTCACCGCGGCGCTGCTGAGCGTGACCGGCCTCGCCGCCGCCCTGGCCCCCGGCAGCCCGGCCGTGGCGACCTGCTGCCGACTGGCCGAGCGCGCCTGCCCGCGGATCGCCCGCGGCGTCGTGGTCGGCCTGCTCGGCCTGGGTCTCGGCTCCGGGGTCACCGGACCGGCCCACGCCGACACCACCGCGACCCCCGGCTCCCGGACCACGGCGCTCGACGGCCTCGTCGTACCCGACCGCGCCGTCGGGGCGCGCACCGCGCCGCGCCCGCCCGCTGCCGTGCCACGCGTCAGGCCGGGCGACTCCCTCTGGTCGATCTCACGGGAGCTGCTCCCGGCCGGCTCGGACGACGCCCGCATCGCCGGGGCCTGGCACCGCCTGCACCGCGCCAACCACTCCCGGATCGGGGACGACCCGGACCTGATCCTCCCCGGGACCCGTCTCGTGGTCCCCGACCTCCTCGCACCCGACCGGAAGGAACACCCATGACCACGCCCCGACCCGCCTCGGCGACCACGCCCGTGCCCGTACGACGCCCGCCGGCACCCAGCCGCGACCTCGCCACCGTCACCCGGCTGGTGCCACCCGGCGACGAGCGCGAGACCGTGCCCGTCGCGGAGGTGCAGGGCAGCCTGGCGCTGGCCGTGCATGCCGAGCGGCGCAGTGCCCCCGCACCCGAGCTGCGCGTGATCGACGGCACCGGCTCCCGCGAGCACCGCGAGGTGCAGGCCTGGGCCGCACGCTTCGCGCAGGCGACCGTCGAGGTGCTCGGCGGCGACCGGCCGCTGGCCCAGCTGCTGCGCTGGACCACGGCCCGGGTCTACCAGGACCTGGACCGGCGCGTCCGGATCCTCGGCCGCACCGCGCCGGCCCCGCAGCGGCGGCGCACGATCCGGCCGCAGGTGCGCAGCGTGCACGTGTGCCAGCCGCGACCCGGCGCCGCCGAGGTCAGCGTGCACGTCCAGCACGGCCACCGGTCACGCGCGATCGCGGCCCGGCTCGAGCGGCGCAAGGACCGGTGGACCTGCGTCGCCCTCCAGCTCGGCTGACCCTCGCCCCGAGCGAGCGCCGCGACGTCCAGCTGCACCGTGGCGGCGACCCGGTAGGGCTGGCTCTCCACGACGTTGCCGAGCACCCGCCGGAGCCGGGACACCTCGGCGCGCACCGCCACGACGTGCTCGGTGTCGCCGTACAGCTCGTGGCTCAGCGCCGCGGCGGTCAGCCCGGACCGGCCCGCCCGGTGCAGCAGTCGCAGGATCTGCGCATGGCGGGCGGTCAGCCCGGTGCGCCACGGTCGCTCGCCGTGGACCTCGACGGCGGGTGCACCGGTCAGGTCGAGCGTCATCCGGATCCGGGTCTCCTTCCCGACCGGACGCACCAGCCAGCCGTCCGCGACCGGCTCCGGCAGGCACAGCCCGAGGCCGGGGACCGTGAGGGGCCGCTCACCGTGCGGCACCGCGATCCGGGCCTGAGCCGCGATCCCGGACGTGTGCGCGACCCATCCGTTGTCGTCGACCAGCAGCAGCGGGCCCGCCGCCGACGCGAGGAGCGGCGCGGCTGCCTGACGGAGCCGCTCCAGCCGGAGCTCGTGGTGCCGCCACAGCTGCGACTCGGCGAGCCGCACCGCCGTCTCGACCAGCGCGATGATCGCCGGGTGCAGGGTCATCGCCGGTCCGCTGACGTCGACGATGCCCAGCAGCCCTCCCGTCCGCGGGTCGTGGATCGGGGCCGCCGTGCAGTACCACGGGTGCTGGTCGGCCTCGAAGTGCTCGGCGGAGAACAGCTGCACCGGGCTCGCCTCGGCCAGGGCGGTGCCGATGGCGTTGGTGCCGACCAGCTCCTCGGTCCACTCCGCACCCTCGGCGAACCCGAGCCCGTCGGCCCGGACGCGCACCCGGGCGGCGCCCTCCCGCCACAGGATGATCCCGTCCGCGTCGGTGACCACCATCAGGAACTGGGACGCGTCGGCCACCGAGGAGATGATGGCCCGGAGCTCGTCGATGACCAGGGAGATGGGCGACGCACGGCGCCGTGCGAGCACCTGGTCCATCGGCAGCGGGTCGCGCGGGTTGCGACCGTCCGGGTCGAGGCCGGCCTCGAGCACGCGCGACCAGGACCGCGCGACCAGGGCCCGCGGCTGGAGGGGTGAGCGCCCTCCCCCGATGACCGCGTCGTGCATCCGGACCAGCTCGCGGGCGTACGCCGGGAGGTTCGTGCCCGGCCGGATCGCGCTGAAGTCGCCCACGCCGCGAGCCTAGGTCGCTTCCGGCCGTCGGCACCGTCCGTTCGAGGGGGACTGCAACGCGGTGCAACCCTTGCCCCGCCGTACGCCGGGGTGTGCGCTGGGTCACACGCCGACAGGAAGGACCACCGATGACCCAGACCCTCGACGCCCCCGACCACGAGCGACCCCGTGCAGGAGCGCGTGGACACCTGGCTGCACGACTTCGAGGACGCGCTCACCGCCGGCGACGTGGAGCGCGCCGCGGGGATGTTCGCCGCGACCAGCTTCTGGCGCGACCTGGTCGCGTTCACCTGGAACCTCAAGACCGTCGAGAACCCCGACGGGGTCGCCGACCTGTTGCGCGAGACCCTCGAGCGGACCGGCCCCCACGGCTTCCGGACCGCCGAGCCACCGGACGAGGCGGACGGCATCACCACGGCGTGGATCGAGTTCGAGACCGCGGTCGGGCGGGGCCGCGGCCTGCTGCGGCTCGACGCCGAGGGCAAGGCCTGGACGCTGCTCACGACGCTCTACGAGCTCACCGGCCACGAGGAGCCGAAGGGCGGCGCGCGCCCCAAGGGTGCCGAGCACGGCGCGAACCGGAACCGTGAGACCTGGGCGGAGCAGCGCGAGCGCGAGGCCCGTGAGCTCGGCTACGAGACGCAGCCCTACGTCCTCGTCGTCGGCGGCGGCCAGGGCGGCATCGCGCTGTCCGCGCGGCTGCGACAGCTCGGCGTGCCGACGATCGTGATCGACAAGCGGGCCCGGCCGGGCGACCAGTGGCGCAGCCGCTACAAGTCCCTGTGCCTGCACGACCCGGTCTGGTACGACCACCTGCCCTACATCAAGTTCCCCGAGAACTGGCCGGTGTTCGCCCCCAAGGACAAGATCGCCGACTGGCTCGAGTCCTACACGAAGGTGATGGAGCTCAACTACTGGTCCAGCACCGAGGCCAAGAGCGCGTCGTACGACGAGACGACCGGTGAGTGGACCGTCGAGGTCGAGCGCGAGGGCCAGCCCGTGGTCCTCAAGCCGAAGCAGCTGGTGCTCGCCACCGGGATGTCCGGCAAGCCGAACCTGCCGTCGTACCCAGGCATGGAGAAGTTCCGCGGCGACCAGCACCACTCCTCGGCCCACCCCGGTCCGGACGCGTACACCGGCAAGCGGGCCGTCGTGATCGGCTCGAACAACTCGGCGTTCGACATCTGCGGAGCCCTGTGGGAGAAGGGCGCGGACGTGACGATGGTGCAGCGCACGTCGACGCACATCGTCCGCTCGGACTCGCTGATGGACATCGGGCTCGGCGCGCTCTACAGCGAGGAGGCCCTCGCAGCCGGCGTCACGACCGAGAAGGCCGACCTCATCTTCGCCTCGCTCCCCTACCGGATCATGCACGAGTTCCAGATCCCGCTGTACGACGCGATGCGCGAACGTGACGCGGACTTCTACGACCGTCTCGAGAAGTCCGGCTTCCTGCACGACTGGGGCGACGACGGGTCGGGGCTGTTCATGAAGTACCTCCGGCGCGGCTCGGGCTACTACATCGACGTGGGCGCGGCCGACCTGGTGGCGAACGGCGACGTCAAGCTCGCGCACGGACAGGTCGCCGAGCTCACCGAGGACTCCGTCGTGCTCGAGGACGGCACCGAGCTGCCGGCCGACCTGGTGGTCTACGCGACCGGCTACGGCTCCATGAACGGCTGGGCCGCGGACCTGATCTCCCAGGAGGTCGCCGACACGGTCGGCAAGGTCTGGGGTCTCGGCTCGGACACCACGAAGGACCCCGGACCGTGGGAGGGCGAGCAGCGCAACATGTGGAAGCCCACCCAGCAGGAGGCCCTCTGGTTCCACGGCGGCAACCTGCACCAGTCCCGCCACTACTCGCTCTACCTCGCGCTGCAGCTCAAGGCACGGGCCGTGGGCATCGACACCCCGGTCTACGGCATCCAGGAGGTGCACCACACGTCCTGAACCCCGCGAGCCCGGCGGAGTC
>CAWBAQ010000002.1:0-97034 GCA_963786795.1 uncultured Actinomycetota bacterium | reverse complement strand
CGGCTCGGCGACCCCGCACCGTGTCGGCACGCGCAGAAGCCGCTGACGCACCCACGGCGCGAGGGCTCGCCCGACCCGTCACTCCCGCAACGACACGCCGCGAAAAACCCACCAGGAGTGACGGGTCGGCGGCTAGGCCCGGTTGACGGCGGAGATGACGGCCTTGAGGGACGCGGTGACGATGTTGGCGTCGACGCCGACACCCCAGAGGATCTGGTCGCCGACCGCGCACTCGACGTACGCCGCGGCGAGGGCGTCGCCCCGGAGGACAGCGCGTGCTCGTGGTAGTCGAGGACCCGGATGTCGTTGCGGTTCTCGAACAGCACGCTGCCCTTCGAGACCTCGTCGTCGGCCAGCTCGCCGACGGCGTTGACGAACGCCGCGATCGGGCCGTTGCCGGTGCCGCACAGGCTCCGCATCTCGCCGTCGACGTAGACGTTGACCGTCGAGCGCGTCCTTCTCCCCCGCCGCGCTCGACGTGTGCACGGAGTTGAGCTTGAGCGGGGTCTCGCGGTCGAGGTACTCGGCGCGGAACGCGTCCCAGATCTCGGCCGGCGACATCTCGCCGCCCTCGTCGTCGGTGTGCCGCTGCACGGCCCGGCTGAACTCGATCTGCAGCCGGCGCGGCAGGTCGAGCTTGTGCTCGGACTTGAGGATGTAGGCGACGCCGCCCTTGCCGGACTGGCTGTTCACCCGGATCACGGCCTCGTAGGTGCGGCCGACGTCGTGCGGGTCGATGGGGAGGTACGGAGCCTCCCAGGGGATCTCGCTGACGGGCCGGCCGACCTCGCCGGCGATCTCGTCGAGTGCCTCGAGGCCCTTCTTGATCGCGTCCTGGTGGGAGCCGCTGAACGCGGTGTAGACCAGGTCGCCCGCGTAGGGGTGGCGCGGGTGGACCGGCAGCTGCGTGCAGTACTCCACCGTGCGACGGATCTCGTCGATGTCGGAGAAGTCGATCTGCGGGTCGATGCCCTGGCTGAACAGGTTCATGCCGAGCGTGACCAGGTCGACGTTGCCGGTGCGCTCGCCGTGGCCGAACAGGCAGCCCTCGACCCGGTCGGCGCCGGCCATCATCGCGAGCTCGGTCGCCGCGACCGCCGTACCCCGGTCGTTGTGCGGGTGCAGGGAGATCGTGGTGTTCTCGCGACGGGTCAGCTGCCGGGAGAACCACTCGATCTGGTCGGCGTACACGTTCGGCGTGGCCATCTCGACCGTCGCCGGCAGGTTGAGGATGATCTCGCGGCCGTCCTCGGGCTGCCAGACGTCGGAGACGGCCTCGCACACGTCGACGGAGAACGGCAGCTCGGTGCCGGTGAAGATCTCCGGGGAGTACTCGTAGCCGATCACGGTCTTGTCGAGGTAGGACTCCGCGAACTTCATCACCATCTCGGTGCCCCGTACGGCGATGGAGCGGATCTCGTCCTTGCCGGCGTGGAACACGACCCGGCGGAACAGCGGCGCCAGCGCGTTGTACAGGTGGATGTTGGCGCGCGGGATGCCGACCAGCGACTGGACGCTGCGCTCGATCAGGTCCTCACGGGCCTGGGTCAGCACGGAGATCGTCACGTCGTCGGGCACCCGGTCGCCCTCGATCAGCTGCCGGACGAAGTTGAAGTCGGTCTCGCTCGCCGAGGGGAAGCCGACCTCGATCTCCTTGTAGCCCATCCGCACCAGCAGGTCGAACATCGCCATCTTGCGCGTCGGCGACATCGGGTCGATCAGGGCCTGGTTGCCGTCGCGGAGGTCGGTGGACAGCCAGCGGGGAGCCTGCGTGATCGTCGCGTTCGGCCAGGTCCGGTCCGGCAGGTCGACCGGCTGAAATGCGCGGTACCGGTGGAACGGCATCGGGCTGGACTGCTGGGTGTGGGTGTCGCGGTGGAGCGTCATGGAGTCTCTCGCTGTCTGTGGGAGGGCCTGTCCCGGCGCAACACCGAACCCCGCAGCGAGGAGGTCCGGGTCAGTGAACCTCGCTGCGGCAGCGAAGGAGGAGGCTGCGGCGCGTCATGACCCCCCCACCATAGCCGAACCTCCGAGTTGTCAGATCCTCAGTCGGCTATAGCCGTCTCACCCTCTGACAACTCGGCGTCGGCCGGGCGTCCAGGCGGTAGACGACGTGCGGTCTCAGGGCGTGCCCCCGCGGGACGCGCGGATGGTCGAAGGTGCCCTGCTCGACCATCCCGATCCGGCGCATGACGGCCTGGGAGGGGGCGTTCGAGACGGCGGTCATCGACCAGACCCGGGGCAGCCGCAACGGACCGAAGGCCGCGGCGACCGCGGCCCGGGCCGCCTCGGTGGCGTAGCCCTGGTGCCACGCGGACCGGGCCAGCCGCCAGCCGACCTCCTGGTCCCCCTCCCCCGGCACCCCCTCGGGCATCGCGTTCAGCCCGGTGAAGCCGAGGAACTTCCCGTCGTCGAGTCGTTCGAGCACCCACAGCCCGAACCCGTTGGTCTCGAAGTACTCCTCGTAGCGGTCCACCGCGGCGTCGCTCTCCACCCGGTCGAGCGGCCTCGGGAAGTGCCGCATCACCTCCGGGTCGGCGTTCAGCGCCGCGAACGGCTCCAGGTCCGAGCGCCGCCAGCGCCGCATCAGCAGCCGGTCCGTGCGGAGCTCGTCGACGTTGGCCATGCCACGACCCTAGGGCGACGGCTGGTCCGTGCCTGAGACCATGGGGACATGACGGCTCGGCGCTCGAAGACCCAGGTCGCGGCCGTCGTCCTGCTGGTCCTCGCGTGGGGCTCGACGTTCGCCGCGGTGAAGATCGGTCTCGACAGCGCCCCGCCCGTGCTCTTCGGCGGTCTCCGGTCGGTGCTGGGCGGGGCCGTGATGGTCGTGCTCGCCTTCGCCCGGTCCGGGCGGCCGGCGCTGCGCGAGACGTGGCCGGCGTACACCGTGCTGACCCTGCTCAACGTGGTGCTGTTCTTCACGCTGCAGACGCTGGCGATCCTGGAGCTGCCGTCCGGCCTGGCGGCGGTGCTGATCTACCTCCAGCCCGTGCTCGTCGGCGTCCTGGCCGCGCCGCTGCTCGGCGAGTCCCTGACCGGGTCGAAGATCGCCGGCCTGCTGCTCGGGTTCGCCGGGATCGTCGTGGTCAGTGTCGGGGCGTTCAGCGGGCACGTGTCCCTGCTCGGCGTCGGGTACGCCGTCGTGGGCGCTCTGATCTGGGCGCTCGGCACGATCGCGTTCAAGAAGTACGCCGATCGCGTCGACGCCTGGTGGGCGGTGGCGATCCCGTTCCTGGTGGGTGGCCTCGTGCTGACCGCCGGGGGTGCCGCCGTCGAGGGCACCGCGATCGAGTGGTCCGGCGAGTTCGTCGCGGCGTTCCTCTTCGCCGCCCTGATCGGCACCGCCCTGTCGTGGTCGCTGTGGTTCGGCCTGGTGTCGGCGGGCGAGGCGGGCCGCGCCGCGTCGTACATCTTCTTCGTCCCGCTCATCTCGTTGGTCATCGGCGCCGTGTTCCTGCACGAGACGCTGGGTCCGTCGCTGCTGGCGGGCGCCGCGCTGGTGATCCTGGGTGTCTACCTGGTGAACCGCCGTGCGGCGGGTGTCGTTGAATAGCCCGATGCGCATCGACCGGACCGACCCGCTGGACCTCGACCTGGACACCGCCGACGGCCTGGCCGACGTGGTGACCGCCAGCGAGGTGGCCGACGGCCTGAGCTTCCCGGCCAAGGCCGGCCCGGACCTGCTCACCTCCCGGCAGCTCGGCACCGACTCGCGGCCGATCGATGCGATGTTCGTGGCCCGGGACGGCGACCGGGTCGTCGGCGAGGCCACCGTCGACCTGCCCTGGCGCGCCAACACCGACAGTGCCTCGGTGCAGGTCCGGGTGCACCCCGACGTCCGCCGCCTGGGACTGGGCGGCGCCCTCTGGCGGCTGGCCCTGGAGGTCGTCGACGAGCGCGGACGCAAGCGGGTGCACACCGGCGGCTGGCAGGGCGGCGTCGGCATCGACGTCCTCGACCACTGGGGCCTCGACCCGGACCAGCGTCGGCGTCATCCGACGCATCGACGTGCACGCCACCCCGCGCTCGACCTGGCAGAGCCTGTACGACGAGGCGGCGTCCCGGGCCGGGGACTACGAGCTGGTGCGCCAGGTCGGCAGCACCCCCGCCGACCGGACCGAGGCGCTGGTGCGTTGCACGAGGCGATCAACGACGCCCCGTTGGACGACCCCGACGACGAGCCCGACGCCTGGGACGCGCAGCGCCTCGCGGACTACGAGGGCGCGATGGCCGGCCGCCGGCAGACCCTCTACCGCGTGATGGCCCGGCACCGCGAGACCGGCGCGTGGGCCGGCCAGTCGATGCTGGCGTTCAACGAGTTCACGCCCGCGGCCGCGTTCCAGGAGGACACCTCCGTCGTACGCACCCACCGCGGCCACCGGCTCGGCCTGCTGATGAAGACGGCGATGCTGACCTGGATCACCGACGAGCGTCCCGAGCTGGCCCAGATCGACACCTGGAACGACTCGACGAACCACCACATGATCGCGATCAACGAGCGGCTCGGAGCGACGGTCGTCGCCCGCCGCCAGGGCTTCCGCGCCGACCGCTGAGCTCCCGACGGCGCCCCGAAGGCCTCCGCTGCCCGGCGGTACCATCGCTGCACCGCACCCCCCACCCCATCGCGAGGTCTTCGTCAGTGCTCCGCACCGCCTGCATCGCCCTGCTCCTGCTCGCACTGAGCGGATGCACCCAGGGCAAGGCCGACGGCGGGGGTGACGAGGCGGACATCGCGGCCCCGAAGCTCGGCGCCTGCCGGTCGCTGGTGCCCGACGACATCGCCCAGGCCAGCAACGCGACCGCGCCGGTGGCGTGCACCGCCGAGCACACCGCCGAGACGTTCTCGGTCGGCACGTTCCCCTCGGACCTCGCGGGCGACGACCCGGACGACAAGGCCCTCGGGGCCTACGTCTACGACCGCTGCCAGAGCAGGTTCCAACGGTTCCTCGGCGGGGACGAGAGCCTGGTGCTCCGTTCCACGATGACCTGGGCGTGGTTCCGTCCCACCAAGGAGGCCTGGGCCGAGGGCGCGCACTGGTTCCGCTGCGACGTGGTCGGCGGCGGCGAGCAGTCCAAGTCGTTCACCACCCTGCCGAAGACCGCCAAGGGGCTGCTGCTCGGCAAGCCCGATGACCGCTGGCTGGTCTGCGTCGACGGCCCGAGCGTCAGCGGTTCGGTCAAGATCCCCTGCAGCTCGCGGCACACCTGGCGGGCGGTCACCACGATCAGCGTGGGCAAGGGCGCCGACGACTACCCGGGCGACCGCGTCGTCGAGGTGCGCACCCGGGACTTCTGCTCCCGGTCGGTGGCCGCGTGGCTGAACTACCCCATCGACTACGACTACGGCTACACGTGGTTCCACGCGGCGGAGTGGAAGGCGGGCAACCGTCGTTCGATCTGCTGGGCCAAGACCGCCCAGTGATGCACGCACGCTCCCTGCTCACGGCCCTGGCGACGGTCCTCACTCCTCGCCGGGTGCAGCGGCGAGTCCGCGACCCGCCCGGCCCTCCCCCAGCACGCCCGGTACGTCGTCCGGGGCACCCTCCGCCGAGGCGGCAGCGCCGACCCCCGCCGTCGTACCGCCGGCGCCGAAGCAGTCCGCCTGCTACCGGCTCTCGACCCGCCAGCTCACCCAGCCCACCAACGCGTCGACCCCGGTGCCCTGCACGACGCCGGCACACCGCACAGACCATCTACGTCGGGATGCTCGACACGGTCGTGGACGGGCACGCAGTCGCGGTCGACTCGGCCACCGTGCAGCGGCAGCTGTCCACGACGTGCCCCCGGAAGCTCGCGGCGTACGTCGGAGGGTCGGCCACCGCGCGCGACCTGAGCCGGTTCAACGTGGTCTGGTACAGCCCCACCCTCGAGCAGTCCGACCAGGGCGCCGACTGGTTCCGCTGCGACCTGATCGCGTTCGCCGGCGAGGACCAGCTCACCTCGCTCCCGGGCACCCGCCGGCTGCGCGGGGTCCTGGACAAGCGGGGAGCGCTGGCCGACTACGGGCTCTGCGGGACGTCCGCGCCCGGCGCGCGCGGGTTCGAGCGCGTGATCTGCGGGCGAGGGCACTCGTGGCGGGCCATCGACACCATCGCCCTCGCGGGCGGTCGGAAGTACCCCGGCACGAGCCGGGTCCGCCGGGCCGGCGACGCCGACTGCAAGGACCTGGCGCAGGCACGGTCGAGCAACACCCTGAAGTTCAGGTACGGCTGGGAGTGGCCGACGCGGCAGCAGTGGGAGCAACGCGGGCAGCACTTCGGCTACTGCTGGGTCCCGGGCTGAGCGCAGGCTCAGAAACCGAGCTTGCGCAGCTGCTTGGGGTCGCGCTGCCAGTCCTTGGCGATCTTGACGTGCAGGTCGAGGTAGACCGGCGTGCCGAGCAGCGCCTCGATCTGGGCGCGCGCCGCGGTGCCCACCGCCTTCAGGCGGGAGCCCTGGTGGCCGATGATGATGCCCTTCTGCGACGACCGCTCCACGTAGAGGTTCGCGTGGATGTCGAGCAGCGGCCGGTCCGCGGGCCGGTCCTCGCGCAGCCCCATCTCCTCCACCAGCACCGCGATGGAGTGCGGCAGCTCGTCGCGCACGCCCTCGAGGGCGGCCTCGCGGATCAGCTCCGCGACGATGGTTTCCTCGGGTGCGTCGGTGAGCTCGCCGTCGGGGTAGAGCTCCGGCCCCTCGGGCAGCTGCGCGACCAGCAGCTCCTCGAGCAGCTTGACCTGGTCCCCCGACTTCGCGGAGACCGGGACGATCTCCTCCCACACGGTGTCGGTCTCCGCGCCGAGGCGGGCCACGTCGAGCAGGTGCTGGCCGAGCTGGTCGGGCGTCGCCAGGTCGGTCTTGGTCACGACCGCGAACTTCGTCGTACGACGGACCTTGCCGAGCTCCTTGACGATGAACCGGTCACCGGGGCCGATCTTCTCGTTGGCGGGGAAGCACACCGCGACGACGTCCACCTCCGCCCAGGTGGTCGTCACCAGGTCGTTGAGCCGCTCGCCGAGCAGGGTGCGCGGGCGGTGCAGGCCGGGGGTGTCGACGAGCACGAGCTGGGCGTCGGGGCGGTGCACGATGCCGCGCACGACGGTGCGGGTGGTCTGCGGCCGTGACGAGGTGATCGCGACCTTGGTCCCCACCAGCGCGTTGGTCAGGGTCGACTTGCCGGCGTTGGGCCGACCGACGAAGGACGCGAAACCGCTGCGGAACTCAGGCACCCGGGGATTGTGTCATTCCCCGGCGTCGGGTCCGGCACCGCGCGAAGGGCTGCTCTCCGCTCGGGGGGCTCGCGGCAGGTGGCCGGCCCGGCCTGGCGCCGGGGCGTCCGTCTGCCGACGTCGGCGTGCCGGTCGTCGCGCCCGTGTCGCTCGCTGGGTCAGGGCCGGCCGGCCCGTCGGTGTGGCCGCCTCGGGGGGGTGTGCCCGGGCTTGGCCGTCTTTGTGTCGGCTCGGCTCGGGCCGGGTCGATCGCCTTGGCCGGCTTGGCCGGCTTGGCCGGCTTGATCGGCTTGGCCGGTCTGCGAGCCTGGCTGAGCGGGTCGACCCTCGGCGCTGCCGGAAGCGGGGCAGCCTGCGACCCGGAACCCTCTCGGACGCCGACCGTCGGTCGTCCGGGTCGGCGGGGTCGGTGGTGGCCGGTCACACCGCCCCCGACGGCAGCGCGGCCGTCGGAGACCCGGACCCTCGGCACGCTCGCACACCGGGGCGACCGTCCTGCCTGCCCGGGCGGCCCGGCTTGCACCGGCCCGTTGACGTCGAGGTCGCGCGTGGCCGGGTCCTCGGCGTCACCGCGGGCCCCGGAGGCCGGTGGGGCGGGTCGGCTCTCGACCGGCGGGTCGCCGACCGGGCGTGGGAAGTCGAACGGCAGGTAGTCCTCGGAGAGGTGCGCCACCGCCCGCTGCAGGGGTGCGGGCAGCTCGTTGGCGACGGCAGCGGCGCAGGTGAGACCCAGCCCCGCGACCGCGAAGGCAGCCACACCGGTGACGCGACGGCGGACGCGCACCGGACGGGACGCGCCGAGCCGCCCGGCCGGGCGGGAACGGACCGCCGCGGGAGTGCCTGCCAGGAGCACGGCCAGGTCGGGACCGGGAGGAGGCGCCGCCTCGTTGCCCAGGGCCCGGACGTCCTCGAGGAGCGCCCGCAGGTCGTCGACCCGGCCGTCGAGGAACTCGGCTGCGTCGTCGACCATCTCGCTCACCACGGACGAGGCGCTCACCGGGCCACCTCCCCGCGGTCCACCATGCTGCGGAGGGTCAGCAGCCCGCGCCGTTGGAGCTGCTTGACGGCCCCGTTGGTCTTGCCGAGGATCTCGGCCGTCTGCTCGATGGTCAGGTCACCGAGGATGCGCAGCATGATCACCGAGCGCTGGTCCTCGCCGAGGCGCTCGAGCAGCTGGTTCAGGTGCTCGCCGTCCTTGCCGGCGAGCGCGGCATGCTCGGCCGACTGCTCCCGCCGGTCGTCCAGGTCGGGCACGTAGGGGTGCTGAGCGGGCCGGCGGGCTCGACGGCGTACGTCGTCGACGAGACGGGCGTGCGCCACCGAGAACACGAAGGTCCGCAGACCCGCTGCCCCGCCGGCCAGTCCTCCCAGCCTCCGCAGCACGTGCACGAACACGTCGTTGGTCAGCCCCTCGGGATCGTCGGCACCGTGGGCCGTGAGATAACCCAGCACCTTCGGGGACAGCAGCGCGTAGACGGCGCCGAGCGCGTCACCGTCCCCGTCGACCGCGTCGGCGACGAGGTCGTCGGTGAGCTCGGGAAGCCCGCTCACCTGCTCTCACCGCACCCGCTCCCGAGGTGGCGCGCCGACCCGGTGGACGGTGGTCCCACCGGGTCGGCGCCCAGGGTCACGCATCGGTGGAGGGCAAGGGGTCTCCTCCGCCGTGCCAGACCTCGACCTGACACAGGACTCATGCACCCTCCCAGGAAGTGGACGAGTCCTCGGCCAGGTAATCGTCGGGGACCCTTCGCAGGTTACGCAGGCGCTGATCCTTTTTTCGCGCACTCACGTCACCCTCCGGGTAAAGGGTTCCTGCGCGGTCAGCCGAGCCAGGTCGGCCGGAGCGGGAAGCGGGCGTTGCCGGTCGGGTCGGGCTTGACGGCCAGCACCTGGTGCAGCTGGATCTCGTTGCGCTCGAACGACAGCCGGGAGCCCGCCATGTAGAGCCCCCACACCCTGGCGGTGCCCTCACCGACCTCGCGGACGCACTCGTCCCAGTTCGCCTCGAGGTTCTCGCTCCAGCCCTTGAGGGTCAGCGCGTAGTGCTCGCGAAGGTTCTCCTCGTGACGCACCTCCAGGCCGAGGTTCTGGATCTCGGTGATGATCCGCCCCGAGCCGGTGAGCTCCCCGTCGGGGAACACGTAGCGGTCGATGAACGCACCCGTGTCGGTGGTGGAGTTGTCCGGCCGCGTGATGCAGTGGTTCAGCAACCGCCCACCCGGGACGAGCTTGGCCTGCATGAACGCGAAGTACGACGGGTAGTTCCGGATGCCGATGTGCTCGGTCAGACCGATCGAGCTCACCGCGTCGAACCCGGTGTCCCGGACGTCGCGGTAGTCGCCGAAGCGCACCTCCGCCAGGTCGTCGAGACCCTCGCGCTTGATGGCGTCCTGGGCCCACGCCGCCTGCTCGCGGGACAGCGTGACGCCGACCACCTCGACGCCGTAGTGCCTCGCAGCGTGCCGGACCATGCCGCCCCAGCCCGACCCGATGTCGAGCAGCCTCATGCCGGGCTGGAGGCCGAGCTTGCGGGCGACCAGGTCGTACTTCGCGAACTGGGCGTCCTCGAGGCTGGTGTCCTCGCTGGCGAACACCGCGCAGGTGTACGTCATGGACGGCCCGAGCACCATCTCGTAGAACCGGTTGGACACGTCGTAGTGGTGGTGGATCGCCCCGGCGTCGCGGGTCTTGGAGTGCCGGAAGCCCTCGAGCAGCCGGCGCCACTTGGGCAGCGCTTCCTGGGGCGGAGGTGGCGGCGGCTTGAGGTAGCTCCAGCCCAGCCCCCGGACGATCTGGAACGCCTCGGTGGGCGACGGGATCTTCATCCCCGCCTCGTGCTGGAGCAGCAGCAGCGCCTCGTAGGGGTCGCCCGGGTGCACGCCCTCGAGGAGGAGGTCGCCGGACACGTACGCCCGGGCCATGCCCAGGTCGCCGGGTGCCGTGAGCAGGTAGGACAGCCCGCGCTCGTTGCGCAGGTGCAGGTGGATCGGTGAGTCGGCGGGGCCGGCTGTGCTGCCGTCGTACGCCGTGAACCGGAACGGCACGCCGTCCGGCATCAACCGCGTGATCGCCTCACCGATGGTGATCTGCGCGTCGGGACGGTCCAGAGTGCTCGTCATCGACGATTCACCGCCTTCTCGTAGAGGCCCGTGAGCCTGTTGTCCGGGTCGGTCTCCTGCTTGACCCGGCGTTGGTTGGCGACGCCGTAGAGCCGGTCGAACGTCTCCCGGTCGTAGTAGGCGTCGGAGTAGAGCGACTTGTGCCCGCCGAGCCGGGTCACCTCGGCCTCGACGGCGCGGTTCCGGTCCCCGTCGGACGCGCCCGGGGCGATCGCGACGGTGCCCCAGAAGCCGACGTTGACGTAGGTCTCGCCCGGTGCAAGCGGGTACGACGGCCAGGCGCGCGTAGCGCGCAGCGGGCAGAGCCAGACGGGGCGCATGCCCACGTGCTCGTCGAACCAGCGCACGAACTCCGGCATGCGGCCTACCGGCACCTCGATGTCCTGGATCACCCGTTCGCGCTCCGGCTTGCCGCGCCAGCGGTCGATGCGTGCGGCCACGTGGAACCGGCTCTCGAGGGCGATGATCCGGCTGTAGACGTCGCTGCGTCGCCACCGGCGCGGCCACAGCCGGCGGATGCGCGGGTTCTGCAGGCCGAACGCCCCCGAGCACCAGAACCAGTCGGTGTCCCAGCGCCAGAGGTAGTCGTGCATCGTCAGGGTGTCGGTCTCGCGCTGCTGGAGGGACCGGAAGTACAGGTCCATCCCCGTGTAGTCCGACGTCGCGCCGGTCGAGCCGTGCTCGTTGGTTGAGCTTGTCGAAACCCAGGTGGCCAGCGTCAGGTAGGCCTCACCCGGCTCGAACACCACGCCGTCGATCCCGTCGACCCGGATGCCGTCGTGCTCTCCCTGCTCGACGATCACCTCGACCGTCTTGGCCAGGGCGTCCAGGTCGTCGAAGCGCAGGTGCCGCAGGTCGACGTACGCGGGCGCCTTCTCGAGACGTATCCGGATCCGGGTCGCGTAGCCCAGCGAGCCGTAGGAGTTCGGGAACGCGTCGAACAGGTCCTCGCCGGGTCTGGTCGTCACCACGTCGCCGGCGCCGGTCAGCACGTCCATCTCGAGCACAGACTCGTGGGGCAGGCCGTTGCGGAACGACGTCGACTCGATGCCGAGGCCCGTGACCGCGCCGCCGAGGGTGATGCTGCGCAGCTGCGGCACGACGTACGGGACGAACCCGCGCGGCAGGGTGACGTCGACGAGGTGCTCGTAGGTGCACATGCCCTGGACGTCGGCGGTGGCCGTGCCGTCGGGGTGCACGTCGAGCGAGACGACTCCGGCCAGGCCGGAGACGTCGAGACCGGGGGCGTCCACCCGGGACCGGGCGCGGAACAGGTTCGACGTGCGCTTCGCCAGGCGGACGGGCGCACCGGGCGGGATCGCGTCGTACGACGCGCGCAACCGGGCCACCGCCTGTGCGTGTGTGGCCCACCCCACGACATCACTCACGAGAACAACCTAGCGGTGCTCGTCGCTTGTACGTTGCATAATTGTTGCGTCCGTGGAACGACGCGGCGGACGGCCCTGACGGTCAGGACTCGACGGAGGCGACGACCGCCCCGTCGGGGGTCGCGAGGTGCACCGGCACCCCGGCACCGGAGAGGTCGCGTACGACGGACAGGTCGGCCTCGCCGGGTGCGGCCGCGTCACCCAGGACGACGACCGCCTCGAGGCTGCGCGCTCCGCTCGTCACCGCCATCGCGACCGCCACCTGCACCGCGGTGAGCTGCAGTGTCGGGAGGTCGACCGTCGCACCGGCGTAGGTGCGGCCGTCCTGGTCGCGGACGCACGCGCCCTCTGCCGCATGGGTGCGGGCGCGGGTGGACCGGGCCAGCGTGACGAGCTTGACGTCCTCGGGGTCGGAGAGCTCAGCCGGCATGGTGCTCAGCGTAGGGCTCCGGGGTCGGCCCGTCGGAGACGCCGTCGAGCCGAGTGACGCGCACGGCGCCGATCCGGTTGCGCCGCCCGGCGGGCGCCTCGGCCTCGAAGCGCAGCCCGTTGACCTCCACGACGGAGCCCGCGATCGGGACACGACCGAGGTGCTTGGCCATCAGCCCACCGACGCTGTCGACGTCGTCGTCGTCGACGGAGATGCCGGTGATGTCCTCGAGGTCGTCGACCGGGTAGCGCGAGCTGACCCGTGTCGCACCGTCCTCCAGGTGCTCGACGTCGACCCGGGCCACGTCGTACTCGTCGGTGATCTCGCCGACGATCTCCTCCAGCACGTCCTCGATCGTGACCAGGCCGGCGGTGCCGCCGTACTCGTCGACGACGATGGCGACGTGCTTGCGCTCCGCCTGCATCTCGCGGAGCAGCGCGTCGATCGGCTTGGAGTCGGGCACGAAGAGGACCGGCCGCATGACGGACTCGACGCGCTCGGTGGACTCGGCCTCGTGCCGGTCGAAGACGCGCTTGACGAGGTCCTTGAGGTAGGCGATGCCGACGATGTCGTCGAGGTTCTCCCCCACCACCGGGATCCGCGAGTAGCCGCTGCGCAGCGCGAGCGACACGGCCTGCCGCAGCGTCTTGGTGCGCTCGATGAACACGACGTCGGTGCGGGGCACCATCACCTCGCGCACCAGCGTGTCGCCGAGCTCGAAGACGGAGTGGATCATCTGCCGCTCGCCGGACTCGATGACGCTGCTGGCCTCGGCGAGGTCGACGAGCTCGCGCAGCTCGGCCTCGGAGGCGAACGGGCCCTCGCTGAAGCCACGGCCCGGGGTGATCGCGTTGCCGACCAGGATCAGCAGCCGGGGCAGCGGCCCGAGCACCTTCGTGGCGGCGATGAGCGGGCCCGCGGAGAGCAGCGCGACCCGCTCGGAGTGCTGGCGGCCGAGGGTGCGCGGGGCGACCCCGATCACGACGAACGAGACCACGAGCATGATCGCCAGCGACGCGACCACCGCCCACCAGCGGCTGCCGTCGGTCTCGGGCCCCGACTCCGACCCGCCACCGGGCACGATCAGGTCGAGCATCACGACCGTGACCAGGATGATCGCGGCGATCTCGGTGAGCATGCGCAGGAACAGCGCGGTGTTCAGGTAGCGCGGCGGGTCCTCGAGGATCACCAGGAGCCTGACCGAACCGGACTTGCCCTCGGCGGCGATCTCCACGGCCCGGGCCTTCGAGAACGACGAGAGCGCCGCGTCGGCACTGCTGAACAGGCCGGCGACGAGCACGGACAGCGCGGCGATGACCAGCAGCCAGATGTCGACGACGCTCATGACCGGGAGTCCTGCCAGTCGGTGAGCAGCCGGGCCTGCAGGCCGAACATCTCGGCGTGCTCCTCGGGCTCGGCGTGGTCGTAGCCGAGCAGGTGCAGGATCCCGTGCACCGTCAGCAGGTCGACCTCGTCGCGCAGGGAATGACCGGCGTCCTTGGCCTGGCGCTGCGCCACCGCCGGGCACAGCACCAGGTCGCCGAGGACGCCCTCCTCGGGCTCCTCTGTGACCAGGCCGGGCCGCAGCTCGTCCATCGGGAAGGCGAGCACGTCGGTCGGCCCCTCCTTCTCCATCCACTGCTCGTTGAGCTCGGCGATGGTCGCCTCGTCGACGACCTTGATGCAGAGCTCGGCCATCGGGTGCACGCGCATCCGGTCCATCACGAAGCGGGAGAGCCGAGACAGCTCGTGGGCGTCGACGTCGGTCCCGGACTCGTTGAGGACCTCGATACTCATCTGCGGATCACGCCTGCGTTCGTCTGGGTCGTGGTTCGCGGTGCCGCACGTCGGAACGCGGGTCCTCCGCGTCGGAACGGGCTTCGTACTCGTCGTACGCCGCGACGATGTGACCGACGAGCCGGTGGCGCACCACGTCGTGGGACGTCAGCCGGTTGAACGAGACGTCCTCGATGCCGGTCAGGATCCCCTCGACGATCCGCAGCCCGCTGCGCGTGCCGTTGGGCAGGTCGACCTGGGTGACGTCGCCGGTGACGACCATCTTGGAGCCGAAGCCGAGCCGGGTCAGGAACATCTTCATCTGCTCGGGCGAGGTGTTCTGCGCCTCGTCGAGGATGATGAACGCGTCGTTGAGGGTGCGGCCACGCATGTAGGCCAGCGGTGCGACCTCGATCGTGTTGGCCGCGAGCAGCTTGGGCACGGTCTCCGGGTCGAGCATGTCGTGGAGCGCGTCGTACAGCGGGCGCAGGTAGGGGTCGATCTTCTCGCTGAGCGTGCCCGGCAGGAACCCGAGCCGCTCCCCCGCCTCCACAGCCGGACGGGTCAGGATGATCCGGTTGACGTTCTTGGACTGGAGGGCCTGCACGGCCTTGGCCATCGCGAGGTAGGTCTTGCCGGTGCCGGCCGGGCCGATGCCGAACGTGATCGTGTGCTTGTCGATCGACTCGACGTACTTCTTCTGGTTGAGCGTCTTGGGCCGGATCGTGCGGCCGCGGTTGCTCAGGATGTTCAGCGACAGGACGTCCGCGGGACGCTCGTGGGTCTCCGTGCGCAGGATGCTGATGGCCCGCTCCACGGTCTCGCCCGTCACGCCCTGGCCGGTGCGGATGATCGTGACCAGCTCGTCGAGGAGCCGCTCCACGAGGGCGACCTCGGCGGGCTCGCCGCGCAGCGTGACCAGGTTGCCGCGCACGTGCACGTCGGCCTCGAAGGCCTTCTCGATCAGCGTGAGGTGCTCGTCGCGCGGGCCGAGGAGGGCCACCATCGGGATGCTGTTCGGCACCACGACCGTGTGGGCCGGTAGGTCCCGACGTTCGGTGTCAGACTGTGTCATGGGCGGCGCTGGGGCCGACCTCCCGCTCTGTGCTGGATGCGCCCGGGGGGCTGGTGTGTCCAGTTTACGGGAGTCGTCCCCGTCCCGCGCCAGTGCGTTTCCCCGGGGCTGTTCCGGGTCGCGCTATACAGTGCCAGCATGCAGGAGTACGACGAGCCTGAGCACCCCGACGACGCCGGGGTCGAGCTCATCGAGCCCGAGGACTTCCTGCCCCGCAACCCGTTCCCGCCGGACGCGCAGCGGATGGGCATCGACCGGTGGAGCGACAACGCCGGCATGATCGCGGTCGCGTCCTCGCTGGACTCCCGCAAGCTGTCCCACCGCATCGTCGCCTGGGTGATGCTGGTCGCGATCACCGCCTGGCTCGTGGCGCAGCTCGTGTGGCAGATGACCTGAGCGGGCGGATCGCCTTCAGGACCGCGTGACGAGCAGGATGCCGAGGCACATCTCGTCGGTGGTGCCCTCGCCCCACACGACGTACCGCTCCGGCTGACCCTTGAACGACGGCAGCAGGTCGCGCAGCGACTGGTCGTGACGGCAGGTGACGCGCACCGTGTCACCCTGGTCGATCCGCAACGGCTTGACCGGCGTGGCGCCCTGGTTGTCGAAGTCCCAGACCGGGCACGTCGAGGATCGTCCGCGCCTTCGGGGTGCCCGGGTCCACCTCGATCTTGATCGACCGTCCCAGCAGGTGCATGTGCCCGGCGGCCGCGCGGATCGTGGCCGGACGCTGCACCCGACGGTCGCACGTCTGCACCGGACCGGCGTCGATCTGACCGCACAGCAGGTGCAGGTAGTTGGCGGTCTGGCCCACGTCGGCGCCGAAGCGCCGCTCCACGTCGGACACGGCGGTCGACCGGTCGCACAGCGGCGACTGCCGGTGTCCTGCGCGGCAGGGCAGCTCGACCGGGACGGGCAGGAGCATCGTCTCGAGCGAGGAGAGGTCCGCGTCCCCCGGCGCCAGCCGGAGCTGTGCCGAGGAGATGTCGGGCTCCGGGCCGGCGAGCAGGTTGTAGTGCACCTGCATGACCACCCGCGACCCCTTCTCCAGAGGCACGCCGACGTCCTTGGCCATCACCTGCTCGGAACCGCCCGGCGCCCAGGCCCCCAGCCAGGGCGCGTTGTCGAGTGCCTCCTCGGGGCTCTCGAGGCCGGTGTCCCCGAAGCACGTCCAGCCCTCGCCCTCCTCGGCGGCGTCCTTGGCCTCCGCCGCCTCGACGGACTGCGGCGGGACCCGGAAGAGGATCACGTGGTGCACGACGGACGGCTGCCCGGGGAGGATGTTCAGCCCGGTGATGAACGCGTCCTGGTCCAGATGCGGGTCGAGAACGAAGCAGCGGTAGTCGTCGGTGCCGGCACCGTAGGGCGCCGAGGGCGTGTAGGCCGTGGGCATCGACACCTTCACGCGACGCTCGCCGGGACGCAGCGGCCGGTTCTTCACAGCAGCCGCGTCCCCGGCCGAGGCGTGACCACCGTGGTCGCCGGTGCTCTGGGACGCCTTCGCCTTCGCCGGGGCGGACGTGCTCTCGGTCGGCGTGCTGCAGCCGGCGACGGCCAGCACCAGCGCGACCGCCCCCAGCGCCGTACGCGTCCGGCGGGTCATCCCGGTGGCCAGCCCATCGAACGCCCGCCCAGGACGTGCAGGTGGGCGTGGAACACGGTCTGGTGCGCGGCAGGGCCGGTGTTGAAGACCATCCGGTAGCCCTCGCCGAGGCCCTCCTGGTCCGCGACCGCCGCGGCGGCCTGCACGAGGTCGACCAGCTCGGTCGGCGCCGCGGTGGCGAGCGCACCGGCGTCCGGCTCGTGGCGGCGCGGGATGACCAGCACGTGGGTGGGAGCCTGCGGCTCGATGTCCCGGAAGGCGACCGTGGTCCCGGTCTCGTGCACCACGTCGGCGGGAATGTCCCCCGCGACGATCCCGCAGAACAAGCAGTCGGCCATGTCGCCACTCTAGGCCGACTTGTCAGAGCGTGAGCCGGTCCTGACCGGCTCAGGCTCTGACAACTCGGAGCGGCGGCGTGTAAACCCCGGGGACGAGCTGCGCGTGGAACTAGCGTGATGACCGAACTGCTCCGTCCAGCCGCCCGAGGGGGTGCGATGACCGACGCCCGATGGGACGCCGACACCGCCGTCGAGCAGCTCTACGCGACGCACTACCGCCGGCTCGTGCGGCTCTCGGTGCTGCTGCTGCGCGACCTCGAGACCGCCGAGGAGGTCGTGCAGGACTCGTTCGTCGCGATGCACGGTGCCTGGCGGACGCTGCGGGAGCCCGAGAAGGCGCTGGCGTACCTGCGGCAGACCGTGGTGAACCGGTCGCGTTCGGTGCTGCGGCACCGCGGGGTGCAGGCGCGCTACGTCCCGCCGGTGGTGCCGCGACCGGGCCGGCGCCGACGAGGACGTGATCGCCTCGGAACGGCGTGCCGCGGTGCTCGACGCCCTGCGCGCCCTGCCCGACCGGCAGCGCGAGGTGCTCGCGCTGCGCTACTACCTCGACCTCTCCGAGGCGGACATCGCCTCGACCCTCGGCATCAGCCGCGGTGCCGTGAAGAGCCATGCCTCGCGCGGCGTCGCCGCCCTGCGCTCCCTGATGGAGGACGTGTCATGAACACCGACGACGACCAGCTCCGCGCCCTGCTCGACGAGGCGGTCTCGGACGTCGAGCCCCGTCGCTCCCTCGACGAGATCCGGTCGCGCACCACCTCCTCGCGGTCCCGCCGCCCCTGGGTGTGGGGGGCGGGTGGCGCGGTCCTCGCCACCGCCGCGACGATCGCCGCGATCGCCGCGCTCTCCTCCGGCCCCGGTACGACGGACGCGGGACCCGGCCCGGCGACCGGAGACAGCACCGGCAGCGGGGTGTTCGACGAACGGAGCACGTACGACGTGTACTTCGTCGGCGACACCAGCCACGGACCGCGCCTGTTCGTCGAGCCGCATGCGTTCGACGACGGCGACCAGGTGGGCGTGCTCCAGCTCGCGCTCGACGGGGCCGCCGACGACCCCGACTACGTCGGCTACTGGCCGGACGGGACGAAGGTCGAGTCCGTCCGGGCGGACGAGAACAGCCCCGAGGCGCCGGTGGTCGTCGACCTCACCGGCCCCGGCCTGACGGACCGCCCCGCCGGCGTGACCACCGTCCAGGCCGAGCGCTCGATCCAGCAGGTCGTGTGGACCGTGCGCACGTTCGCCTACGAACAGAGCCCGGTCGACATCCACGTCGACGGCCGGCCGGTGAGCAGGCTGCTCGGCGTCCCGGTGACGTCCCCCGTGGTCGGCGGCTCGGCGGACGACGTGCTCGCGCAGGTGCAGGTCACCACCCCCGTCGACGGGGCCACGGTCTCGGACCCGATCACCGTCGAGGGCCGGGCCGCGGCGTTCGAGGCCAACGTGCAGTGGGAGCTGAAGCAGGGCGACACCGTCGTCAAGCAGGGGTTCACGACGGCCGAGGAGTGCTGCACGCTGTCGCCGTTCTCGTTCCCGATCCCCGCGCCGCCGCCCGGCGCCTACACGCTGGTCGTGCACGACGAGGACCCCTCCGGCGGAGAGGGCCCGGCGCCGTGGCAGGACACGAAGGCGATCACCGTCCGTTGAGCAGGGCCGGCCGGGTGCTGAGCAGCAGGGACCTCAACCGCACCCTGCTGCTCCGGCAGCACCTGCTGGAGCGCACCACGATGCCCGCCTCGGCGATGGTCGAGCACCTGGTCGGTCTGCAGGCCCAGGACAACCTTCCGCCGTACCTCTCGCTGGCGGCCCGGCTCGACTCCTTCGACCCGCTGGAGCTCTCGGACGCGATCGAGGGCGCCGCGGCGGTCCGGTTCCTGACGATGCGCGGCACCATCCACGTGCTCACGCCGGACGACGCACTGGCCCTCCGCCCGTGGGTGCAGCCCGCGCTCGACCAGCAGAGCAGCAGCAACCAGATGAGCCGGCCCGCGCGCGACGTCCCCGTCGACGACCTGGTGGCGGCGTGCCGGCGACTGCTCGTGGACGGTCCGCTGCCCGTGAAACGGCTCGGCGAGCTGCTCGCCGAGCGGTTCCCGGAGGTGCCGGCGGGCGCCCTGGCCCACAAGGCACGGGAGCGTGCGCCGCTGGTGCAGGTGCCGCCCCGCGGCCTGTGGAAGCGTTCGGGCGGCGTGGTCTACCAGACCGTCGAGAACCACCTCGGCCACCCGATGACAGAGGTCGACGTCCCGGGCCTGGTCCGGCGCTACCTCCGCGCGTTCGGGCCCGCGACGGCCGCAGACATGACGACCTGGTCGCGCGTCACCAGGCTCGGCCCGGTCTTCACCGCGATGCGCGACGAGCTGGTGCCCGTCGAGTGCGAGGACGGCCGGACGCGGTACGACGTACCCGGCGCGCCGTACGCCGACGGGGACACCCCCGCTCCCGTGCGGCTGCTCGGCGGCTACGACAACGTCTGGCTCTCGCACGCGGACCGGCTGCACATCGTCCCCGACGCGGCACGGTCCCGGTGGGCGGGCGCCAACGGCGGCGTCGGCAACACCGTGTTCGTGGACGGGTTCATGGCCGGCCTCTGGTGGAACCGGGACGGTCGCGTGGAGCTGGAGCTGTTCCGCGACATCACCCGCGCCGAGCGGGCCGACCTCGACGCCGAGGTGTCCCGCACCGAGGCCTTCCTCGCCCGCTGAGACGACGGGGTGCTTCTCGCTAGGGTCGCCACATGAGCGCGAACTCCTCCCCGTCCCTGCCCGACGACTCCGTGACCCTGCCCAGCGGGGCGGCGATGCCGCTGCTGGGCTTCGGCACCTGGCAGATCAAGGGACCGGCGGCCACCGAGGCGACGGCGGCCGCCCTGGAGGTTGCCTACCGCCACCTCGACACCGCCACCGTCTACGGCAACGAGGCCGAGGTCGGGCAGGCGCTGCGCGACAGCGGCGTCGCCCGCGACGACGTGTTCGTGACCACCAAGTGCCCGCCCAACCGGAGGGGCGAGGAGCTGGACACCCTGCGTCAGAGCCTGGAGGCCCTGGGCACCGACCGCGTCGACCTGTGGCTGATCCACTGGCCGGGCGACGGCGACAACGTCGACCTGTGGAAGTCCTTCGTCGAGGCCCGGGACGCCGGTCTCGCTCGCGACATCGGGGTGAGCAACTTCGACACCGCCATGATCGACGGTCTCGCGTCGGCGACCGGCGTGACGCCTGCGGTGAACCAGATCGAGTGGAGTCCGCTGCTGTTCGACCGGACCGTGCTGGAGGAGCACCGTGCCCGCGGGATCGCGCTCGAGGGGTACAGCGCCCTGCGTGGCGGCACCCTCGAGAACCCCGTGATCGGTGGGATCGCCAAGCGGCTCGGGCGCACCCCGGCGCAGGTGATCATCCGCTGGCACCTGCAGCACGGCGTCATCGTGATCCCCAAGTCACGGCAGGCCGACCGGATCCGGTCGAACGCCGACGTGGGCGGGTTCGAGCTGTCCCCCGACGACCTGGCCGCGATCGACGCGCTGGGCCGGAACGCCTAGCCGTCGAGGAGCTCAGCGCCAGCGGGTGCGGGCGAGCAGCGCTGCGGTGGCGGCGACACCGGCCGTCGAGGTGCGCAGCACCGACGTGCCCATCCGCACCGGCTCGGCGCCGACCGTCGCGAAGGCCGCCAGCTCCTCGTCGCTGATGCCTCCCTCGGGTCCGACGACGATCACGATCTCGCCGCGGCCGGGGACGGGCAGGTCGGCGAGCGGACCGGACGCGGCCTCGTGGAGCACGACGGGCACGGAGGCGTCGCGCAGCAGGGTGGCCACGTCGGACGTGGCAACCATGTCGGTGACCTCGGGGAACCACGAGCGGCGGGACTGCTTGGCCGCCTCGCGCGCCGTCGCACGCCACTTCGCCAGCGCCTTGGTCTGCTTGTCCCCTCGCCACACGGACACCGAGCGGGAGGCGGCCCACGGGACGATGACGTCGACGCCGACCTCGGTGAGCATCTCGACGGCCAGCTCGCCGCGGTCGCCCTTGGGGATCGCCTGGACCACGACCACCCGGGGCGTCTCGGGCTCGGTGGTGGCGACCGCGTCGACCCGCGCGGACAGCGAGCGTCTTGGAGTCGCGGTGACGGTGCAGGTGGCGGACGTGCCGGCGCCGTCGGTGAGCGTGACCTGCTCGCCCACCCGGATCCGCTTGACCACGACGGCGTGCCGGGCCTCGTCGCCGTCGATCTCGACCTCGTCGCCGACGGACCCGCCTGCCAGCGACGGGTGCACGAAGACCGGCAGGCTCATCGGGGCCCGAAGGCGTCGCGGAGCTTGTCGAAGACCGACTTGTGCGGCGCGTGCATCCGGCCGTCGGGCGACTCCTCCTCGCGCAGGGCGGCGAGCTCGCGGAGCAGCTCCTCCTGACGGTCGTCGAGACGCGACGGGGTCTCCACCACGATCTTGACGATCAGGTCGCCGCGGCCGGTGCCGCGCAGGGACGGCACGCCGCGCCCGCCGAGGGTGGTCTCGGTGCCGGACTGGGTGCCGGCCGGGATCGTCAACGGCACGGACGTCTCGACCTCGGACTCGGCCGACGCGACGTCCGCCTCGAGGGTGGGCATCTCGATGGTGGTGCCGAGGGCCGCGGCGGTCATCGGGATCGTCACGGTGCACAGCAGGTCGGCGTTGTGGCGGGTGAAGACCGGGTGCGGGTCGACGTGCATCTCGACGTACAGGTCGCCGGCGGGTCCTCCGCCGGGACCGACCTCGCCCTGGCCGGCGAGCTGCACCCGCGTCCCGGTGTCGACGCCGGCGGGGATCTTCACGGTCAGCGTGCGACGGGAGCGGACCCGGCCGTCGCCGGAGCACTCGCGGCACGGCTCGGGGATGATCGTGCCGAAGCCGCGGCAGGCCGCGCACGGGCGCATGGTGCGGATCTCGCCGAGGAAGGACCGCTGCAGGTGCACGGTCTCCCCGCGGCCGCCGCAGGTCTCGCACGGCACGGGGTGCGAGCCCGGCGCCGCGCCCTCGCCGTTGCAGACCGTGCAGAGCACGGCCGTGTCGACCTTGAGCTCGTGGGTCGTCCCGAAGGCGGCCTCCGCGAGGTCGACGTCGAGGCGGATCAGGGCGTCCTGCCCGCGGCGTACGCGCGGCCGCGGACCGCGTCCCCCGCCGCCCGCGCCACCCGTCTGGCCGCCGAAGAAGGCGTCCATGATGTCGGTGAACGAGAAGCCCTGCCCGGCGCCGGCGCCGGCGAAGCCGCCGCCGTTGAACGGGTCACCGCCGAGGTCGTACATCCGGCGCTTCTCGGGGTCCGAGAGCACCTCGTAGGCGCGGGAGACGTCCTTGAACCTCTCCTGCGTCGAGGGGTCCGGGTTGACGTCCGGGTGGAGCTGGCGCGCAAGACGGCGGTAGGCCTTCTTGATCGCGTCGTTGTCGGCGTCCCGAGACACGCCGAGCGTCTCGTACAGGTCCTGGCTCACAGGTGCTGCCTCGTCATCCTTCGTCGAGGATCTGGGAGACGTAGCGCGCCACCGCGCGCACCGCCGCCATCGATCCTGGGTAGTCCATGCGGGTCGGCCCCACGATGCCCAGCGTCGCCAGCGCCTCGTCGCCCGGGCCGTAGCCGGTGGACACGACGGAGGTGGCGGCGAGCTCCTGGTAGGGCCCTTCGTGCCCGATGCGCACCGTCACCTGGGAGGGCGAGGACGCCTCGCCGAGGAGCTTGAGCAGCACGACGTGCTCCTCGAGCGCCTCGAGCATCGGGCGGATGGCGAGGTCGAAACCGTCGCCGAAGCGGGCAAGGTTGGCGGTGCCGCCGACCACGACCCGCTCGTCGGAGCGGTGGTCCGACATCGCCTCGACCAGCGCGGCGACGAGCACCGCGATCGAGCCCCGCTGGCCGGGTTCGTACTCCTCGGGCAGCGCGACGAGGCTCGCGGAGGCGTCGGCGAGCCGCTCCCCCACGATCATGCGGTTGAGCCGGCTGCGCAGGTCGGCGATCCGGTCCTCCTCGATCGCAGCGGGCAGCTCGACCACGCGCTGCTCGACACGGCCGGTCGAGAGGATCAGCACCACCAGCGCGCGGGCGGCGGTCAGCGGCACCACCTCGACGTGGCGGACCGTGGAGCGGGAGAGCGTGGGGTACTGCACGATCGCGACCTGCCGGGTCAGCTGGGCGAGCAGCCGGACGCTGCGCTGCACCACGTCGTCGAGGTCGATGGCCCCCTCGCAGCAGGGTGGCGATCGCCCGCTTCTCGGCGCCGGTGAGGGGCTTGACCTGGCTCAGCCGGTCGACGAACAGCCGGTAGCCCTTGTCGGTCGGGATCCGGCCGGCGCTGGTGTGCGGCTGGGTGATGAAGCCCTCCTCCTCCAGCGCGGCCATGTCGTTGCGCACCGTGGCCGGCGAGACGCCGAGCCGGTGCCGGTCGACCAGCGACTTGGAGCCCACCGGCTCCTGGGTGGACACGTAGTCCTCCACGATCGCGCGGAGGACGGCGAGCTTGCGGTCCTCGACCATGGTCCGGCCTCCTCGTCTCGCTCGTCCGTCACTGCCTGGCACTCCCCGGTCCCGAGTGCCAAGCGTACTAGGGTCGCCGCGCATGCCTGACATCGCACACGACACCGGCTTCGTCGAGATCGCCGACCGCTGCTGGGTGGCGCCGCTTCGAGTCCTTCGACGTCAACGTCGGCGTGGTCGCCGGCGACCGGGGCCTGCTGGTCGTCGACACCCGCGCCTCCGAGGCCGAGGGCCGTCGCGCCCTCGAGCTCGTGCGCCGGCTCGGCGCCGGCGACGTGGTCGCGGTCGTCAACACCCACCAGCACTTCGACCACACCTTCGGCAACGCCGTCTTCACCGAGGCGTACGACGGCCTGCCGGTGATCGCCCACGAAGCGGCCGCCGAGGCCCTGGCCAGCAGCGGGCCCGCGCTGCAGCGGGAGGCGCGCGGCCGACGACTCCGACCCGCAGGCACGCCGAGATCGCCGCGACCCGGATCGTGCTGCCGACCGAGACGTTCTCCTCGGCCCGCGCGGTCGACCTCGGGGACCGGATGGTCGAGCTGGTGCACCCCGGACGCGGCCACACCGCCGGCGACCTGGTGCGTGCGCGTGCCCGACGCCGACCTGGTGTTCGCCGGCGACCTCGTGGAGGAGTCGGCGCGGGGCACTGAGCGGCTCGGCGGTGCCGGGGTTCGGCGACGACTGCTTCCCGATGGAGTGGCCGGCCACCCTCGACCTCGCTGATCGGCCTGCTGAGCCCGGACAGCGTGGTCGTGCCGGGGCACGGGATGCCGGTCGACAAGGACTTCGTCGACGAGCAGCGCAGCGCGATCGGCGTCGTCGCGGAGACGATCCGCGACCTCGCCTCGCGGGGCGTGCCGGTCGACCAGGCCCTGGCCGCGGCCGAGTGGCCCTACCCGACCGAGGAGCTGGCCATGGCCGTGCGGCGCGGCTACGAGCACCTGCCGCGGTCGACCCGCCAGCTCCCGCTCATCTGACCCAGCCGCCCTGGCCGTGGGGGCCGGAGCGGTGCGCGGCGCCTCGGTGTGCCCAGTGCCGGCCCATCTTCGCGAAGAGGATCCAGCCGATCAGGAACAGCAGGAACAGGGGCAGGTGCGTGAGCACGACGAGCGCCCCGAGCACGACGAGCACCGGCAGGAACCGGGCGCCGGCCCACCAGCCGGGGTGGCCCCGCCCGTCGAGAGCCGGGCGGACCGGCCGGGCCGGGCCCGTGGAGCGCGCAGCCTGCGGTCGGGGCAGGTCGGCGAACAGCGGCGTCAGCACGGACATCGTCCGGGCCTCCCACGCACGCTCGGCGCGCTCGTCGAACTCCTCCTTGGTCAGCCGCCCGGCGGCGTAGTGCTCACCGAGAGCGGTGACGGCGGCCTCGCGCTCGTCGTCACCGATCCTCAGCTCCGGGCCGTTCACGACGCTTCTCCGTCGCTCTCCTCGTCGGACTCGTCGCTGACCTCGTCCCCCTCGGCCAGCAGACCGTAGAGCTTGCGACGGGTGTCGGCCAGGATCTCGGCCGCCTCGGCCTGCTGCTGCTTCGTGCCGGACACGACGACCTGCCACACGGCGCCCATCACCTGACCGATGACCGGCTTGAGGTCGCCGGGACGGTCCTGCTGCGACTCGGACGAGGCGTCGAACGCCTGCCAGGTCCGCGCGAGCTCCTCGGGGTGCTCCTCGACGTAGGTCCGTCCCTCGGCGGTGAGCTGGAGGAGCCGGCGGCCCTCTCCGTCGACACCCTCGACGAGGCCCTCGTCCTCGAGCTGCTGCACGGTCGGGTACACCGAGCCGGGGCTCGGCTTCCACGCGCCGCCGCTGCGCTCCGCGATCTGCTGGATGATCTGGTAGCCGTTCATCGGCTCCACGGCGAGCACGTCGAGGATCGCCGCACGGACGTCCCCCCGGCGCACCTTCGGGCCCCGGTGGCCCATCCCGCCGCGCGACCCGAACTCGCCGGGCCCTCCGGAGCGCGCCAGGTTGATCAGGCCCTGCACCCACGGCGGCGGACCGCCGCTCCACGACCCGCCCCGGTGGCCGCGGCGCGGCCCGCCCCACGGCTGGTCCCACGGACTGTTGTGACTCATGGTGGTTCTCCCTTCCAGTCGGTGAACATCACGACTGTTCTCGATACGTTGACGATATATCGCGATCGGTCGGCGCGCAAGGGTTTTCTTGCCGCGGCGCGTCCGCCGCGACCGGGTGCGAGCCGGGCCACTACCGTGCTCGGGTGCCCACCCACGACCGCTACGGCTCCGACGTCCTGAACACCGACTGGCGTGCACCCCGACGGGGCCGCGCCGTCGAGATCTCGGCCGACAAGGGGCTGGTCGTCGAGGAGGTCACCACCGACTGGTGCGGCGAGATCGTCGCCGTCGAGCGTGACCTCGGCACGGTGACGCTCGAGGACCGGCGCGGCAAGCGACGCACCTTCCCGATCGGCACCGGCTTCCTGCTCGAGGGCGTCCCGGTCATCCTGGTCCCGCCGGTCCGCTCCGGCCCCGCGGCGCCCACGCGTACGGCGTCCGGGTCGGTCGCCGTGCCGGGCACGCAGGCCCGCGTCGCCCGCGCCAGCCGGATCTTCGTCGAGGGCCGGCACGACGCCGAGCTCGTCGAGAAGGTGTGGGGCGACGACCTGCGCGTCGAGGGCGTGGTCGTGGAGTACCTCGAGGGCGTCGACGACCTCGCCGAGCACCTGCGCGACTTCCGCCCCGGGCCCGAGCGGCGCGTCGGCGTGCTGGTCGACCACCTGGTCGCCGGCTCCAAGGAGAGCCGGATCGCCGCGTCGGTGGCCAGGAGCCCGGTCGGCAAGCACGTGCTGATCGTCGGCCACCCGTTCATCGACATCTGGGCCGCCGTCAAGCCCGCCCGCCTCGGCATCGAGGCGTGGCCGACCGTGCCGCGCAACATCGAGTGGAAGCACGGCGTCTGCCAGCAGCTCGGCTGGCCGCACCGCGACCAGGCCGACATCGCCCGCGCCTGGAAGCACATCCTCGGCGGCGTGCGGTCCTTCGCCGACCTCGAGCCGAGCCTGCTCGGCCGGGTCGAGGAGCTGATCGACTTCGTGACCAGCCCGACCGCGCCCTGACTGCCACCCGTTCGGGTCTGCCGCGTCGCGCGCCGCGGTGGTTCGATCGGGGCATGAGCACCGGTTCCGACGTACCTCCGCCTCCTCCGCAGCCGTACGCGCCCGGGCCTCCCCCGATGCGCCCGGACGACGAGAAGCTCTGGGCGATCGGCGCCCACCTGGGACCGCTGCTGCTCGGCTTCATCGCGCCGCTGATCGTCTGGCTGGTGTTCCGGGAGCGCAGCGCGTTCCTCGACCGGACCGGCCAAGGAGGCGCTGAACATGCAGCTGTCCTACCTGATCTACTTCCTGGTCGCCGGCTTCAGCCTCATCCTGCTGGTCGGGCTGGTCCTGCTGCCGGTCGTCGGCATCGCCTGGCTGGTGCTGATGATCGTGGCCACCGTCAAGGTGGCGAACTTCGAGGACTACCGCTACCCGGCGATCATCCGCTTCATCAGCTGAGCAGGTCGCGCACGACCGCGTCGGCCAGCAGCCGGCCGCGGGTGGTCAGCACGACCCGCCCCTGAGCCAGCCCCGCCTCCTCCACCAGGCCGCGGGCCACCTGCTCGGGCAGCGCGGCGCGTCCCGCCACGTCGAGCACGTCGACCGGCAGCCCGCGCGCAGCCGGGTCTCGAGCAGCACCCGCTCGACCCGACGGGTCTCCGCGTCGAGCACCTCGCGGCCGTGGCCGGGGCTGACCCCGTCGGCCGATCCGCACGGCGTACGGCGCCGGGTGCTTGACGTTCCACCAGCGCACGCCGCCGACGTGCGAGTGCGCGCCGGGCCCGACGCCCCACCAGTCGCCGCCGGTCCAGTAGCCCAGGTTGTGCCGGCAGCCGCGGCCTCGCGTGCGCGCCCAGTTGGACACCTCGTACCAGCCGCAGCCCGGCGCGCTCGAGCGCCTCGTCGGCCAGGAGGTACTTGTCGGCGAGGTCGTCGTCGTCGGTCATCGGCACCTCGCCGCGACGGATCTGCCGCGCCAGCGCGGTGCCCTCCTCGACGATCAGCGCGTACGCCGAGACGTGGTCGGGCGCGCACGCGAGCGCCGCGTCGACCGAGGTCCGCCAGTCGTCGAGCGACTCCCCCGGCGTGCCGTAGATCAGGTCCAGGCTGACCTGCTCGAAGCCGGCCTCGCGGGCCCAGCCGACGACCTGCGGGCACCCGGAGCGGGTCGTGGGTGCGGTCGAGCACCGCGCAGCACGTGCGGCACCGCCGACTGCATGCCGAACGAGACCCGGTTGACCCCGCCCTCGCGCAGCCGGGCGAGGTCGCCGGCGTCGACGCTGTCCGGGTTGGACTCGGTGGTGACCTCGGCGCCGGGCGCGAGCCCGAACTCCTCGCCGATCGCCGCGACGATCGCGGGTCAGGTCCCCGGGCGGCAGCAGGGTCGGCGTGCCGCCGCCGAAGAACACCGTCTCGACCGGCAGGTCGACGTCCCCGAGCACCGCGCCGCGCGAACCGGACCTCGGCGATCGCCGCGTCGGCGTACGTCGTCCGCGAGGCGCCGGGGACGTCGGCGTCCCGAGCTCGGTCGGCGGTGTAGGTGTTGAAGTCGCAGTAGCCGCAGCGCACCGTGCAGAACGGCACGTGCACGTAGAACCCGAACGGCCGCGTCCCGAGCCCGTCGCGGGCGGATGCCGGGAGCGGACCCGTCCGCGGGCGCGGGGTCACCGTCGGGCAGGGCGGAGGGCATGGCGTCATGCTGTCACGCGCGTCGCCGGCGCTGCGAGCCGTCGGTCACCGGCGGTCGTGCCGTCGGCACAGCAGGCGAGCCGGCTCAGGAGTAGAGGCCGTCGATCTGGGCCTGGTAGTTGTCCTCGACGACCTTGCGCTTGACCTTCATGCGACGGGGTGAGCTCGCCGGACTCGACGGTCAGGTCGTGGTCGAGCAGGATCCACTTCTTGATCGTCTCCCAGCGGTTCAGCCGCGCGTTCAGCTCGTCGACGTACCCGCCGACCATCTCCTGGACCGGTCGCGACGCGACGATCTCGGCGTAGGACCTGCCCGCCATGCCGTTCTCGGCGGCCCAGCCCTCCATCGCGTCGGGGTCGAGGGTGATCAGCGCGACGCACGAAGTTGCGCTCGTCGCCGTGCACCAGGAACTGGCTGGCGTAGGGGCAGACCGCCTTGAACTGCGACTCGATCACCGACGGGGCGATGTACTTGCCGCCGGAGGTCTTGAACAGGTCCTTCTTGCGGTCGGTGATCCGCAGGAAGCCCTCCTCGTCGACCTCGCCGATGTCGCCGGTGTGCAGCCAGCCGTCGTCGGTCAGCGCCTCGGCGGTCTGCTCGGGGAGGTTGTGGTAGCCCTCCATGACGCCGGGGCCCTTGATCAGGATCTCGCCGTCCTCGGCGATCTTGAGCTCGCTGCCCGGGAACGACCAGGCCGACGGTGCCGAACTTGTAGTCGTCGGGGTGGTTCACGCACGAGCCGGCCGACGACTCGGTCAGGCCGTAGCCCTCGAGGATCAGGATGCCGGCGGCGTGGAACCACTCGGCGATCTCGCGGTTGAGCGCGGCGGCGCCGGAGATGAAGAACCGGACGCGGCCGCCGAAGCGGTCCCGGATCTTGCTGAAGACCAGCTTGTCGAACAGCGCGTGCTGCTTGGCGAGCAGGAACGGGACGGGCTTGCCCTCGCGCTCGAGCTGGTCGACCTGGAGGCCGACCTTGAACGCCTGGTTGAAGATCTTCTCCTTGACGCCGCCCTCGGCGGCCTGCATCGTCACGATCCGGCCGTGCGCCTTCTCGAAGATGCGCGGGGCGGCGCCCATGAAGGTCGGGCGTACGACGGCCAGGTTGTCGATGATCTTGTCGACGCGACCGTCGACCGCGGTCGCGAAGCCGCACGCGAGCTGGGTCGACAGCAGCACCTTGCCGAACGAGTGCGCCATCGGCAGCCACAGGAACTGCAGGTCGGTCCTCGTCGAGGATGCCCTGGGCCTGGATGGCGGCGCCCTCGTAGGTCCAGGACTTGTGCTGGAGCCGGACGCCCTTGGGCCGGCCGGTCGTGCCGGAGGTGTAGATCAGCGTGGCCAGCGAGTCGGGGCGGGTCGCGTCGATGCGCTCCTCGACGACGTCGGGGTTCTTCGCGAGCAGCTCCTCACCGAGGCGCTCGAGGTCGGCCATGCCGATCACCCAGTCGCCGTCGGCTCCTGCCCGTCGAACGTGATGACCTTGTCGAGGTGAGGCAGCTCGGACTTCGCGCTCGACGCAGCTTGGCGATCTGGGCGTCGTCCTCGGCGAACACGACGCGGCACTCGGAGTCGGCGAGGATGTAGCCGACGTCGTCGGCCATGGTCGAGGGGTAGACCGTGGTCGTGGCACCGCCGGCGCACATGATCGCCAGGTCGGCGAGGATCCACTCGTAGCGGGTGCTCGAGGCGATGCCGACGCGCTGCTCGGGCTCGAGGCCGAGCGCGACCAGGCCGGCGGCGAGCTTGGTGACGTGGTCACCGGTCTCCTGCCAGGTCTGCGACTCCCACCGCTCCCCCTCGGGGTAGCGGTAGGCCTCCCGGTCGGGGGTCGCCTGGACCCGGTCGAAGAACTGGCGACCGACGTTCGGCGCACGGTCGTCGATCGCGGACATGTCGTAGGTGACGGCGGTGCTGGCGGACATCGCTCTCCTGGGGTTCCGGGTGTGCTGCACAAGGTAGATGACGGCGGCTACCGAAGGGTAGGTTAGCGGGCCGCGTGTCAGTCCTGCACGGCCTTGGCGATGGTGACGGCGGTCGTCAGCCAGGCGCGGTCCTCAGCGTCGAGCCCTCGCCCGTCGGCGATCGCGTCCTCGACGGTCCACAGCGCGTTGTGCACCTCGCGGACGACGACCCAGTCGCGGGCCCGCTGCTCGTCGAGCCCTGCGGTGTCGACCAGCGTGAAGAACCGTCGACGGACCGCGTCGCGCACGTTGCCGGAGGCGACCACCTCCTCCCAGCGGTTCCACAGCATCGGCGCGGGCTCGTAGTGCGGGTCGCCGGCCATCGGCTTGGGGTCGATGACCAGCCAGGGCTCGCGGTCCGCCGGCGAGCACGTTCTCGTAGTGGAGGTCGCCGTGGATCATCCGCGCGTCGGTGGCCTCGTCGGCTGACGAAGTCACGGCCGAGCGACACCGCCTGCTCGACGAGCCGGCGCGGGACGGGCGCGTCGGTGGGCAGGTCCGCCGAGCCGGGTCGGTCCACCGGTCGACGTACGACGAGAGGCGGCGCAGCTGCGGCAGAGCGGGCACGTGCAGCCGCGGGTAGAGGCCGGCGACGATCTCGCAGGCCTCGACGTCCCACAGCGGCGTCGAGGTCCTCGTCGGCGTGCAGCCGCTCGAGCAGCAGCGCCCACCGGCGCGGGTCGGCGCGCAGCAGCAGGACCGCGCCGTCGCCGTGCCAGGCCTGCAGCCCGAGGTGCTCGTGCTCCGCCTCGTCGTGCGGGAAGGTCACCTTGAGCACGGCGGGGCGGCCGCCGGACGTCCGCACCGGTACGACGAGCGCGCCCATGCCGTGCCACGGGTCGCCGTCGTGGGTCAGCTCCCAGTCGTCGACCAGCTCGGCCACCAGCCGCGGCAGCCGGTCGAGGAAGGCCGCGAACCCCTCACCCCGTGCGGCGAACGCCCGGAACGTCGGCGGGATCTCGAACGGCAGGCTCACCGGACCATCCTGCCGGGGCGGTGGTCGTGCCGCCGTACGACGCCCGGCGCGACGCCCGGCGCAGGGTCGCCAGCACGGCCGGGCCGAGCACGACGAGGGCGACCGAGTTGGTGACGGCCCGGCCGGTGTCCCAGCCGCCCGTCGAGGTGAGCAGCGTGTAGACGGCGAAGCGGTGCAGGTTCTCCGCCAGCGGTGCGCCGGGGACGTAGGACAGCGACCCGGTGTGGCCGGGCACCGCGACGCCGAGCACGTACGGCCAGGACGAGAGGTTCATCAGGATCCCGAAGCCGTAGGCGCACACGATGCCGTAGACCACGAGCACGGCGATCTCCTTCCGGCCCGAGAGGCGGTCCGACCGGCGGCCGGGCAGCAGCCCCGCGCCCAGGCCGATCCACGCGGCGCAGAGCATCTGGTAGGGCAGCCAGGGCCCCACACCCGAGGTGAGCAGCGCCGACGCGAACAGCGACGTGCACCCGAGCACGAACCCGAAGCCGGGTCCGAAGACGCGACCGCCCAGCACCAGCAGGAAGAACACCAGCTCCACCCCGGCGAGACCCGCACCGAGGCTGCGCATCGCGGCGTTCACCGCGGTCAGCACGCCGAGCATCGCCAGCGCCTTGGCGTCCATGCCGCCCTCGGTGAGCTCGGCGACCACGACGAGCACCAGCACGGGCAGCAGCGCGAGGAACACGAACGGCGGGCTGAACCGCGCGCCGCCGCGCGCTCGGGCACGAGCAGCAGTGGCCAGACGAACATCATCAGTCCGGCGAGGCTGGCGAGCGGCGAGGACGACGGCCGAGCGGCGACCCGCCGGCAGCGCGGCCCTCATGCGAGCGCCGTCCGGACCTGGTCGACGGTCAGCCAGCCCGGCGCCGAGGATCTTCGACGTCTGCGGCGCGAACGCCGGCGACTCGGCCAGCACCCGCGCGGTCGGCCCCGCGGAGACGACCTCCCCGGCCGCCAGCACGACCACCTCGTCGGCGACCTGGGCGACGAACTCCACGTCGTGGGTGGCGACGAGCACCGACCTGCCCTCGGCGCAGAGCGCGGCGACGATCCCGGCGAGGGCGTGCTTGGCGGCGTAGTCCAGCCCGCGCGTCGGCTCGTCGAGGGCGACCAGCCGCGGGCGCGGGGTCAGCACGATGGCCAGCACCAGCGCGAGCCGCTGGCCCTCCGAGAGGTCGCGCGGGTGGGCGCTCCCGTCGATGCCCGGCACCATCGCGGTCGAGCAGCTCGCGGCAGGTCGGGCCGGTGCCCTCCGGGGCCTGTGCGTCCGCGGCGGCGCACTCGTCGTCCACGGTCTCGAGGTAGAGCAGGTCGGCCGCGGTCTGCGGGCACCAGGCCGACCAGGGCGCGGGCCCGGGCCGGGGGTACGTCGGCCGGGTCGACGCCGTCGACGACCACGCGCCCGGTGTCGCGGCGGCCGCTGCCCTGGAGCGCCCACAGCAGCGAGGACTTGCCGGAGCCGTTGCGACCCATGAGCGCGACCACCTGGCCGGCACCGACCGCGAGGTCGACGTCCCGCGAGCGCGACCGCGCGGCCGTAGCGGACCCCGACGCCCCGTCGCGCTCAGCCGGGGTCCGCCAGGCTCCGGGGCCGCGGCCGGCGGAGGTTCCGCCAGCGCGGTCAGCAGGGCCGGTGCGTGGCGTCGGGCCTCGCGCACCGAGAGCGGCAGCGGGCCGCCACCCGGCGAGCCGGCCCGAGCTCGACGACGGGCGGCGCGACCGGCGAGTGCTCGAGCATCTCCGCCGGCGCGCCGCCGCGCACCCCGCCGTCCTCCACGACCACGCAGCCGGTCCGCGAACGGGACCACCCGCTCCATCCGGTGCTCGGCGACCAGCACGGTCAGCCCCAGGTCGTCCACCAGCCGGGCCAGCACGCCGAGCACGTCCTCGGCGGCGGTCGGGTCGAGGGCCGAGGTCGGCTCGTCGAGCACCAGCAGCCGGGGGTGCATCGTCAGCACGGCCCCGATCGCCACCCGCTGCTGCTGACCGCCCGAGAGCGTCGACAGCGACCGGGAGCGCAGGTCGGCGATGCCCAGCACGTCGAGGGTCTCCTCGACCCGCCGCCGCATGGTCTGGCGGTCCAGGCCGAGCTGCTCCATGCCGTAGGCCAGCTCGTCCTCGACGGCCTCGGTGACGAAGCCGGCGAGCGGGTCCTGCCCGACGTACCCGACGAGGTGGGCGAGCTCGCGCGGCGACCGGCCGCGGATGCTCTCCGCCCGCCAGCAGCACGTCGCCGTGCGAGGTGCCCGCCGGTGAAGCGCGGGACGAGCCCGTTGACCGTCGCGAGCAGCGTCGACTTGCCCGAGCCGGTGCGGCCCGCGACCAGCACCAGCTCGGCCTCCTCGACGCGCAGGTGCTCGACGGTCAGGGCCGGCGCCTGCTGCCCGTCGTAGCTGAAGCGCACGTCGCGCCACTCGATCACGCCATCGCCTCCTGGGCCTGCAGGGCCGGCGGCGGGGTGAGCCCGGCGGGCACCAGGCCGACCGTCACCGCCAGCAGGGACAGCCCGGACAGCGGCGGCGCGAAGGCGACGTCCGGGACGAGCACCAGCGGGTCGCGAGCGGCGACCACCGTCATCAGCACGGCGCAGGCGACCCCGGAGCCGGCGGTGAGCCACTCCGCCAGCCGCCAGGGATCGGGACGGTACGTCGTCCGCCGCACCCGGCGCCCGGCGGCCACGAACCCGGCCCCGGCGAGCAGCACGCCGACGCACGAGCAGCGGGCGTCGCGAGCACCGCGGGGCGCGGTCGAGTCGAGGAACGCGTAGGTCCCGACGCACAGCCCCACCAGCCCGCCGACGAGCAGCGTGCCGGTCAGCCGCCGCTCCCCCGGCGTCGCGGAGCCGGACCGTCCGTAGCCCCGCGCGTCCATGCTCGCCGCGAGCTTCAGCGAGCGCTCCAGCGCGTCCTCGAGCACCGGCACGACCAGGCTGCGCAGGCCACGGGTGCCCTTCCCGGGCTCGCCGCGCAGCCGCCGGGCGCGTCGCACCCGTCCGATGCTCTCCGCCAGCTGCGGGAAGACCGCGAGCGCGACCACCAGGGCGGTGCCGACCTCGTAGAGCGCCGCCGGCAGCGCCGCGAGCAGCCGACGCGGGTTGGCCAGCGCGTTCGCCGCCCCGACGCAGATCAGGATCGCGGCCAGCCGCATCCCGTCGTACAGGCCGGACAGCACCGCCTCCCGCGTCACCGGGCCGAGCAGCGTGATGCCGGCCGCCCAGGTCGGCAGCGGCACCGTGGGCAGCTCGAACAGGACGGTGGTGCCGTAGCCGCCACCGAACAGCACCCGGAAGAACACCCGGAGCACCACGATCATCAGCCCCAGCCAGAGGTACAGCCGGAACGACATCGCCCACGGGGCGTCGGTGCGCCGCGCGAGCACGGTCACCGACGCCACCAGCACGATCAGCACCAGCAGCCACGGGTTCGTGGTCCGCGAGGCGGCCGCCGCCAACCCGAGGGCCCAGGTCCACCAGGCCGCCGGGTGCACGTTGCGTGGGAGCGGGGTGCGGATGGTCAGACCCCTCGTCGGCGCCAGGCCAGGACGCCCGGCTGCCGTCAGCAGCGCGACCAGCAGGCCGCCGGCGACCAACGGGAGACCCGGCCCGGACGAGCCCTGCGCACGCTCTCCCGCGGAGAGGTCGCCAGCCGTGGGTGCCGGGCTCGCCGATGCGGGCTGGGCCGTCGGGTCCGCGCTCGCGGTGTCGACAGCTGCGGCGGAGGGGCGTGGCCGAGGCGAGTCGTCCGCGCGGCCGGCTTCTTCGACCGGGCGGCGGTCGGCCGGGGTGACGCCGGGCGCTTCGACGCAGCCGCGCGCGGCGAGCGCGGACGTGGACTCGGGCGGCTTCGGGGAGCTGGTCGCGGCGGGTGGCTTCCGGCTGGCCGGAGGCGTGCTCGTGGGCTTCGGCGCGGCGCTGGCCCGGCGCGTCGGCGACGGCGACGGCTCGGGCCGGGGCGACGGCGACGGCTTGGGCCGCGGCGACGGCGCGGCTGCGCGCGGAGACACGGGGGCCGCGCCCGGGGCGGACCGGGCGCCTCCGTCCTGGAAGCGCCAGCCGATGAACCCGCCGGCCGGCACCCTGAGGGAGCCGACCCCGACGCTGGCGTAGGTCCAGGTGCCGGACCGGCCGTCGGACCAGAACAGCCCCCAGTACGCGTCGGCCGGCGGCGTGCTGCCGCAGGTCTCCCGTGACGCGTCCGGCAGTCCCGCGACCCGGCACACGAAGCCCGGCTGGCGGGCGACGTACGTGAGCGGGAAGCCGGCGCGGGGTACGACGGTGGAGGCCGACGTGTTCGCACCGGCCGGGTCGCAACCGATCGACGTACCCCCACCGAGGCTGCCGCGGTCCACGACGACGGTGGCGCCGGCGCCCCGGGGGCAGTACCCGGACGCCGCGACGGCGGGCGGCGGCGAGGACCGCCCCCGCTGCGGTGCTGGTCAGCACCGCAGCGAGGACCGACGCGAGGCGTCGAGCGGTCATCGCACCACGCGGACGGTGTCGCGGCCGGCCCGAGCCGACGAGGCGCCGAACGCGCGGACGTCGTAGGTGCGCACCCGCCGGGGCAGCGTGAACGTGGCGGTCGCGAGGCCGCGCCGGGTGGCCCTGCCCCGGTCGACCACGTCCGTGCCGAGGCGCACGGTCCAGCGCTCGCGGGGGGCGAGGCCGGAGACGCGGACGGTCGCGCGGCTGCCGCGGTGGCGGGCACCCGCCGGCGCGACGACGCGGAGCCTGCGCACCGCGTTCACGCCGATCGCCGCCTGCGCCGTGGCCCGACGCCACTGGTCGCGCAGGTCCGTCGGGATGCCGGCCTTGCGGGCGGCCGCCAGCTCCTTGGAGGTGTAGGCGATCGCACCCACCTCGCGGGCGAGCCGGCGGCTGCCGGACGCCACCACGTCGGTGACCTGTCGACGCGACACCCAGGCCGCGGCGCGCTCGGCCGCCACGCTGCGCCCGGCCAGGGCCAGGGCGGTCGCGGCGAGACCGGTCGTGTTCGTGTTGGCCACGCCGTTCCCGGCGAAGGAGCCGTTGGAGCGCTGGGTGCGCACCAGCCAGGCGGCGGCCCTCCGGATCGGGCCGTCGACTCCCCGCACGCCGTTCGAGCCGGGCCGCGACGAGAGCCTGGACCGCGAAGCCGGTCGCGTCGACGCTCGGCGCGCGCTCGGCCGCCGTGCCACCGTTGCAGCGTGAAGTCCGCTGAGGTCAGGCCCTCACGGAAGTAGCCCGCCGTGCACTGCTGCTTGAGCAGGAAGGCGACGGCGTCGTCGGCCAGGCCGCTCCTGGCGCCGGAGAGACCACGCACGACGAACGACTGGCCGATCGTGTTGGAGAAGTCGCCGAACTCGCTCTGGTCGACACCGCGGCCGTGCTGGGCGTCGGCGGCGGTGTGGATGCGCTCCTGCAACCGCGCCACGAGGTCGACGCCGCCGAAGCTGCGCGGGTTCCGGCCGGCGAGCTCCGCGGCGGTGGCGAGCTTTCCCGTCGCGCCCGCGAAGCTCTCGGTGCCCGACCCGATGTAGCTGCCCGGGGCGTCGTCGATGGCGTTGAGCACCGACGCGGCCGCTGCGGGCCGGGTGCGGAGTGCGTCGAGCGCGAAGAAGAGGTCGAGGCTGAGCCCGTAGTCGTCGAAGTCGAACTGGTCGTTGTGCACCAGGCCGCCGGAGAGCTGACTCGAGAGCCACCCGGCGGCGGAGTGCGAGTAGTAGTTGGTGGCGGCCTGGGCCGGGGTGGGGACGAGCGCCGGTCCGGCGACCAGGGCGGCGGAGAGAGCGACGGCACCCAGCCGTCGCGCGGGTGTACGCATGTGTAGTCCTTCCCGCTGCGGGCAGCCGAGGACCGTGAGAGCCCCAGCTGCTTTCCTCGACAGCGTGGATGCCTTGTCCTGCACCAGGTTTTCCGGCTCGCCGTCCGGGGACGGCCTACGGTTGCGGGTCAGCGCCGGGATTCGACCGGCTTTCCCTGATGACGTGCGGGACGCAAGGGGACCATCCCCTCGCGGCGAGAGGAATCTAGCACCGCCGGCACCCGGTGGAGCACCTCGTGTGGCGGAGGCTACTTCCTGGTCTTCTCCCCGCCTGCGCCGTCCGAGGAGAGGGCGGCGATGAACGCCTCCTGGGGGACCTCGACGCGACCCACCATCTTCATGCGCTTCTTGCCCTCCTTCTGCTTCTCGAGCAGCTTGCGCTTGCGGGTGATGTCCCCGCCGTAGCACTTGGCGAGCACGTCCTTGCGGATGGCGCGGATGGTCTCGCGGGCGATCACCCGGGCGCCGATGGCAGCCTGGATCGGCACCTCGAACTGCTGGCGCGGGATGAGCTCCCGCAGCTTGCCCGCCAGCGAGACGCCGTAGGCGTAGGCCTGGTCGCGGTGCACGATCGCGCTGAACGCGTCGACGGTCTCGCCCTGCAGCAGGATGTCCACCTTGACGAGGTCGGCGGCCTGCTCGCCGATGGGTTCGTAGTCGAGCGAGGCGTAGCCCTTGGTGCGCGACTTCAGCTGGTCGAAGAAGTCGTAGACGATCTCGGCGAGCGGGAGCGTGTAGCGCATCTCGACCCGGTCGGCCGACAGGTAGTCCATGCCCTCGAGCTGTCCGCGCTTGGACTGGCAGAGCTCCATGATCACGCCGATGTAGTCGCTGGGGCTCAGGATCGTGGCCTTGACCACCGGCTCGCGGACCTCGGCGATCTTGCCGCCGCCGGGGTACTCGCTCGGGTTCGTGACGACGATCTCGCTGCCGTCCTCCATGAGCACCGAGTAGACGACGTTGGGTGCCGTCGAGATCAGGTCGAGGTTGAACTCGCGCTCGAGGCGCTCGCGGACGATCTCCATGTGCAGCAGGCCCAGGAAGCCGCAGCGGAACCCGAAGCCCAGGGCGCCGGACGTCTCGGGCTCGTAGGCGAGGGCCGCGTCGTTGAGCTGCAGCCGCTCGAGCGCGTCACGCAGGGTCGGGTAGTCGTCGCCGTCGATCGGGTAGAGCCCCGCGAACACCATCGGGTTGGGGTGCTTGTAGCCGCCCAGGGGCTCGGTGGCGCCGTGGTGCTGGGAGGTGACCGTGTCACCGACCCGGGACTGGCGGACGTCCTTCACGCCGGTGATCAGGTAGCCGACCTCACCGACACCGAGCTCGTTGGCCTTGACCGGCTCCGGAGAGATCACCCCGACCTCGAGCATCTCGTGGGTCACCCCGGTGCTCATCATCTTGATCTTGTCGCGGTGCGTGAGCTTGCCGTCGAACACCCGGACGTAGGTGACCACGCCGCGGTAGGTGTCGTAGACCGAGTCGAAGATCAGCGCGCGCGGCGGGGCGTCGGGGTCGCCCACCGGCGCGGGGGTCTGCGCCACGATCTCGTTGAGCAGGCGCTCCACCCCGAAGCCGGTCTTGGCCGACACCTGCAGCACGTCGGACGGGTCGCAGCCGATGATGTGCGCGAGCTCCGCGGCGTACTTCTCGGGCTGGGCGGACGGCAGGTCGATCTTGTTCAGGACCGGGATGACGTGGAGGTCGGCGCCCAGCGCCAGGTAGAGGTTCGCGAGAGTCTGCGCCTCGATCCCCTGGGCCGCGTCGACGAGGAGGACCGCGGCCTCGCAGGCCTCCAGCGACCGCGACACCTCGTAGGTGAAGTCGACGTGCCCCGGGGTGTCGATCATGTTCAGCACGTAGCCGCCCGGCGTGGCGCCGGCCTCGTTGCGGCGAGGGCACGGTCCAGGGCATCCGGACGGCCTGGCTCTTGATCGTGATGCCGCGCTCGCGCTCGATGTCCATCCGGTCGAGGTACTGCGCACGCGCGCTGCGCTCGTCGACCACGCCGGTCAGCTGCAGCATCCGGTCGGCCAGCGTCGACTTGCCGTGGTCGATGTGCGCGATGATGCAGAAGTTGCGGATGACCGCGGGATCGGTCTGGCCCGGGACGGGCGCGGACTGCGAGATGGGCACAGGGGTCTCTCGGTAGCTTGCGGGGATCCCCGCCATTCTCCCACAGGGGCGACGTGGGGCCGCACCCACGCGTCGGGTCCCGTCCCTGGGGTGGACAGGCGCGGCGGCATGTGCGTGACCTGGTGCGGACCGACGGACACAATGACCGCCATGCCCCTCACCGCACGCGGACCCCGGGACGTGTCCGACCTGGAACCCGTCCCGCACGGCCACACCGCGCGCCGCCTCGACTGGATGCTGCTGCCGCCGATGACCCGACGTCTCGTCGAGGACCGGTTCGGCACCAAGGTGGTCGACGCGGCCTCGGCCGGGGCCGGCTACACCCCGGGGCTCGCGTCGGTCCTCACCGGCGCGGACGGGCGGAAGATCTTCCTCAAGGCGGCCAGCAAGAAGGCCCAGCGACCGTTCGCGGACGCCTACCGCGAGGAGATCCGCAAGCTCCGGAGCCTGCCGTCGGGGCTGCCCGTCCCCGGGATGCTCTGGAGCCACGAGGACGACCTGTGGGTGCTCCTGGCCCTGGAGCACGTCGACGGGCACAACCCGGTCCGGCCCTGGCGGCGCGACGAGCTGGACGCAAGCCTGGACACCCTCGAGCTGGTCGCGCAGACCCTCACGCCCCCGCCCATGCAGCTCGCCGTCCTTCGCCGAGGAGTTCGCGGACTTCCTCGCCGGGTGGGACCACGTCCGGGCGACGTACCCGGACTGGCCGCACCTCGACGAGGCGGTCGAGCTGGCCTCGCGCTACGCCACCGCCGCCGCGGGCAACACGCTGGTGCACACCGACGCCCGCGACGACAACCTGATCGTCACCGACCGGCGGGTCTACCTCTGCGACTGGAACTGGCCGGTCCTCGGCGCGGCCTGGATCGACACCGTCTGCCTGTTGATGACCGCGCACGGCGACGGCATCGACGCCGACGCGGTGCTCGCCGAGCGCCGGCTCACCCGCAGCGTCGACCCGGACGCGATCGACAGCGTCCTGGCCCTGTTCTGCGGCTACTTCCTCGCCCGGCGCGACGAGCCGGCGCCGCACTCGTCGCCGTACCTCCGCGTGCACCAGGACTGGTGCGCGGAGGTCACCTGGTCCTGGCTCGCCCAGCGCCGGGGCTGGCGATGACCTACGATTTGGGCGCTCAGCAGGGCCGCTGGTAACGTTGCGGCTTGCGTGTTCGGGTGCCTCTGCGCCCTCCGGCCCCCGGCTTCCGGGAGCGGACACCGCGACAAGACCCAGCACCTGACCCAACCGACGAGAACGACGATCGAGGCCTGCCCCGTGGCGAACATCAAGTCCCAGATCAAGCGCAACCGACAGAACGACGCTGCGCACGAGCGCAACAAGTCCGTGAAGTCGGCGCTGAAGTCTGCCGTGCGCCGCTTCCGCGAGGCCGCCGACGCAGGTGACGCCGACCAGGCGCGCACCCTCGCCGCCGCCGCGAGCCGCAAGCTCGACAAGGCCGCCTCCAAGGGCGTCATCCACAAGAACCAGGCGGCGAACAAGAAGTCCGCGATCAACAAGAAGGCCGCGTCGCTCTGACGTAGGACCTCGCACGAGGCGCCACTCCCCCGGGGAGTCGGCGCCTCTTCTGCGTTCCAGAGACTTGCGGGACCCGCGGTCAGCGGCCGTGCGCGCCGGTGATGGTCAGCACCATGCGCTCCAGGGAGTACGCCGCGTCGCCGGCCGCCCCCTTGACGTCGGCGTCGGCCCGCGCGACCGCGGTGATGGCCGTGGCCAGCCCGAGGTCGTCCCACCCCCGGGCCTGCTCGCGCAGCACCCGGATCTTCCACGGCGGCACGCCCGCCTCCCGCGCCAGGTCGGCCTCGCGCAGGCCCCGGGGTGCGGACTTGAACCGCGCCAGCCCACGCAGCCCGGTCGCGAAGGCGCTGGTCACCAGGATCGGGGCCGTGCCGTTGTCGAGCGCCCAGCGCAGCTCCTCCAGGGCGGCGGCCGTCCGGCCGGCGATGGCGGCGTCGGCGATCGCGAACGACTTCACCTCCGCCCGGCCTCCGAAGTACTGCCGCACCACCGCCTCCGTCAGCGGCTCACCGGGGAAGTCGCTGGCCAGCTGGCCGGCCGCGGCCGACAGCGCGCGCAGGTCCTGCCCGACGGCCTGGACGAGCAGGTCGGCGGCGTCCTCGGCGATCCGGCCGCCGTGGCCCCGCACCTCGGCGGACACGAACCGCGAGAACTCCGACGGCTTCAGGGACGCCGACTTGACCTCGGTCACGGCGGGGAGCTTGCGGAGCCTGGTCAGCAGCCCCGAGCCCTTCTGACCGCCCGAGTGCACGAGGATCAGCCCGATGTCCTCGGACGGGGCCGTGGCGTACTCCAGGAGGCCGTCGTGGGTGTCGTCCGGCAGGTCCTCGAGCCCCCGCAGCACGACGCAGCGGATCGACGAGAAGAGAGACGGCGCGGCGAGCTCGCCGAGGGAGGCCATGCTCACCTGCTCCGCGGTGGTCTCGCTGACCTCGGACTCCGGGTCGGCGGCCCGGACCGCCGCCACGGCCGCCGAGACCGCACGCTGGTTGAGGAACTCCTCGGGCCCGGTCACCAGCGTGACGTGCCCCAGGACGTCGGAAGCTCGCGGGGTCGCCATGGTGGAGCCAGCCTGCCACAGGCCGGGGACACGAGTATCGTCGACGCCGGCTGGGTACGGTCCCGGCGCACCGAACCGGAGCCCGACCGCACAGGACGAGAGGACACGATGCAGCCCGAGCTGATCGGCGGCCGCTACCGCGTGGAGCAGGCCATCGGCCAGGGCGGGATGGGAACCGTCTGGCTCTGCCGCGACGAGACGTTGCACCGCGAGGTGGCGGTCAAGCAGGTGGGCCTGCTGCCCGGCGAGTCGGTGACCGACTCCGCCCGCGCGTTCCGCGAGGCCAGGTCGTCCGCCGCCCTGAGCCACCGCAACGTCGTGACCGTCTTCGACGTCGTCGAGGACTCGGGCGCGATCTGGCTGGTGATGGAGCACGTGCCCGGCCGGTCGCTCTCGGAGATCATCAAGGAGGACGGCCCCCTCGCGCCGGCCACCGTCGCCGACATCGGCGCCCAGGTTGCCGACGGTCTCGCCGCTGCCCACGAGGCCGGCACCATGCACCGCGACGTCAAGCCGGGCAACGTCCTCATCCGCGACGACGGCGTGGCCAAGATCAGCGACTTCGGCATCGCCCGGTCGGCCGGTGACCCGGCACTCACCCAGTCCGGGTTCCTCACCGGGACACCCAGCTACTTCTCCCCCGAGCTCGCCCGCGGCGGTGATCCCGGACCGGGCACCGACGTGTGGGCGCTCGGCGCCACGCTGTACGCCGCCGTCGAGGGGCGGCCGCCCTACGAGCTGCGCCCCAACCCGGTCGCGGTGCTGCACGACATCACCTCGAACCAGCCCCCCAAGCCCGACCGCGCGGACTTCCTGGAGCCCGCTCTGCTCCGGATGATGGACCGCAACCCGGACTCCCGGTGGTCGATGCGCGACGCCGCCCACGGCCTGCACCGCCTGGCCGACACCCACGCCGACGGACCGCACCCGTGAGAACACGGTCGGCTCCGGCCCGAAGACCGCCGTCGTGGCGGCGCCGACACCGCAGCGGGAGCCCTCGCCGGCCCCGGAGCGGGACCCCGAGCCGTCGTACGACGACCACGACTACTCACGCCCCGCGTACGCCGCCCCCCGCCGACGCCGGGGCCCGGTCTACGCCGTCCTGGCCGCCGTGGCGTTGCTCCTGGTGCTCGGCGGCGTCGCGTACGCCGCGTCGCTGCGCGGCGACGACCCCGGCCCCAGCGACACGGCCGGTGCCGGGCGACGCGAGCGGCTCCACCACTCCGTCGCCGAAGAAGAGCCCGAAGCAGAGCAGCTCCGCGGAGTCGTCCCCCACGCGTTCGCCGTCCTCGACGGAGCCGAGCAGCAGCCCCTCGTCGAGCCCGTCCGCCGCGTCGGGGACGGGTCTCGCGGCCCAGCGCGCGTTCCTCGACGACTACTTCTCCAAGGCGCCCGGCGGGACGGACGAGGGCTGGGCGCTGCTCACCCCGTCCTACCAGGCCCAGGTCGGCCGGAGCTCCTACGACGGGTTCTGGAGGACGATCTCGTCGGTGTCCGTCAGCAACGTGACCGACGCGGGCGGGGATGCCGTCGAGGCCACGCTGGCGTACACGAAGGGCTCGGGTGGCACGACCACCGAGCGCCACCGGATCGAGCTGGTCCCCTCGGGTGACGGCTACCTCATCGACGGTGACACCCGGGCCTGACCTCCTCACCGGGCTCCCCGGTGCTGGACGCCCAGCCTCCCGTCCCGCTCCGTGACCGCGACGTCGCCGGCCTCGTCGGTGCGCTCGACCCGCATCCCGGCCCTCCGCAGCAGCGCCAGGGTCGCCGCGGCCGGGTGGCCGTAGTCGTTCTCCCGGCCGACCGAGACCACCGCCAGCCGGGCGCCGAGCCCGTCGAGCAGGTCGGGGTCCTGGTAGCGGCTGCCGTGGTGCGGCACCTTCACGCACGTCGACGCGCAGGCCGGGCAGCGACGCGTCGAGACGCTGCTGCGCCTCGGGCTCCATGTCGCCGCCGAGGAGCAGCCGGACGCCTCGGACCTCGACGAGCAGCACGAGGCTGGCGTTGTTGGCGACGGAGCCCTCCTCGCCGTGACCGCCGTCGAGCACCGGTGACACCGGTCCGACCACCTGCCACGTCAGGTCGCCGACCCGTCGCGTCTCGCCGTACGCCGGCACCCGCACCGGCACTCCGGCGGTGCCCGCTCCTCGACGTACCTCCAGCGCGCCGTACGCCGGTTCCTCGGTCGCCGTCACGTCCAGCTCGCCGACCCGGTGACCGCGCAGCACCGCGGGAAGCCCGTCGACGTGGTCGGCGTGGAAGTGCGTCAGCACCACCACCGGCAGCGCCCGCACGTGAAGACGGTCGAGACACGCCTCCATCGCCGGCGGGTCCGGCCCGGTGTCGACGACCACGGCTGCTCCGTGACCAGCGTTGAGGACCAGGCCGTCGCCCTGCCCGACGTCGCAGGCCACCATCACCCAGCCCCTCGGCGGCCAGCCCGGGGCTGGGCAGCGGACGCACCATCACGACCACGAGGACGACGCTCATCGCCACCGACCAGCGGGCCCGCCGCAGCACCCGGGTCGCCGGTGAGACCGACGGCCACGCAGAGCAGACCGAGCACCACCACCGGGACCAGGCCCGGCGCCCAGTCGACGGCGGCGCTGGGCAGTCGCGCGAGCCGCGTCGCCACCAGGATCACCCACCCGGCGCACAGCCCCGCCAGCCACCCGCACGCCAGGCCGACCGGCGCCGCCACCAGCATCAGCACACCGCCCGCGAGCCCGAGCACCGTCGCCGGACCGACGACCGCCGCCACGGCGAGGTTGGCCAGCACCGCCACCAGGCTGACCTGGCCGGACAGCGCCGCCACGACGGGCGTGCAGGCGAGCTGGGCCGCGAACGGGACGGCGAGCGCCTCCGCCGCCCAGCGGGGCAGCCAGGTGGCCAGGGCGTCGCGGAAGGGCGGCCCGAGGAACAGGATCCCCGCGGTCGCGAGGGTGGAGAGCGCGAACCCCACCGACACCGCCAGCCACGGGTCGAGCAGGAGCAGCACCAGCACGGCCACGCCGAGGGCCCGGATGCCGTGGTCCCGGCCGCGGGACCCCAGCCCGACCAGCGCCACCGACCCCATCGCGGCGGCACGCAGGACGCTCGGCTCCGGACGCGCGAGCAGCACGAAGCCGGCGACCCCCAGCGCTCCGACGACGACGAGCCCGCGAGCCCGGACCCCGGCCCACCGCGCCACGACCAGCAGGAACCCGACGACCAGCGTGAGGTTGGTCCCGGACACCGCGGCGAGGTGGGTGAGCCCGCAGGTCCGGAAGTCCTCCACGACGCGGTCCGACATCGACCGGTCGTCCCCGACGACGAGCGCCGGCACCAGCGCTCGCGCGTCGGGGGGCGCACCGGCGACCGACGCGCGGATCCCGGCCCGGACCCGGGCCGCGGCGGCGAACACCTCCCCCGGCCGGGCCAGCACGTCGGGAGGGCGTCCCGTGGAGAGGACGCCGGCCAGGTCGGCGCCGTCGGAGGGCGCCAGCCGGCCGGTCGCCCGGACGCGCGACCCGAGCTCGGCCGCCTTCCAGCTCGCGTCACCGATCACGAGCACCGGCACCCGGGTCGCCGCGCCGCAGGCCGCGACCCGCGACCTCGGCGACGGTGACCCGGGTCAGCGTGAAGGAACCGAACCGTCCCGTCCGCAGCACCGGGTCCGAGACGACCCGGGCGGTCACCGTCACGGCGGCGCCCTCGGCGGCGAGCCGCGCGACCGGGCTGTTGCGGTTGGCCTCCACGCGCAGGGCGGTCACACCGCCCACCGCCGCGGCCGCCACCAGGCAGGCGGCCAACGTCACCACGGTCCGCCGGCGGCGGCGCCGGGACACCAGCAGGACGGCGGCGAGGGCGACGAGCACCCACCACGTCCAGGCCGGCAGGCCCAGCACCACCAGCCCGCCGGCCCACGCCGAGACCCCGAGCACCACGGCGCGCAGGTCCGGCGGCGACCGGGCAGCCCCGCGTCCCCCGTCGTGCCGGGTGCCAGCGGCGGCAGCGCCGGCATCAGAGCGTGACGAAGGGTGCGATCTCGGCGAGCGTCGCGTCACCGATGCCCGAGACCTCGAGCAGCTCGTCGACCGCGGTGAACGCACCCTGCTCGCTCGCGGAACGTCAGGATCGCCTGCGCCGTCACCGGGCCGACGCCCGGCAGCTCCTCGAGCTCGGCCTGCGTCGCGCTGTTCAGGTTGACCATCGGCGTGGAGCCCGCTGCCCCGCCGCCCGCCCCGGGGCCGCCGCGGCCGAGGCGGCGACCCCGGGGACGCCCTGCTGCCCGACCACGACCTGCTCGCCGTCGGTCAGGACCCGGGCCAGGTTGAGGGTGCCGAGCCGGACACCGCGGCGGGCGCCACCGGCCGCCTCGAGCGCGTCGACCACCCGCGACCCGAGCGGCAGGGTCGCGATCCCGGGACGGCGCACCTTGCCGGCGACGTCCACCACGATGCTGCCGGTCGGCGTCGCGGCGATGGCGGCGGGGGTCGAGCCCGGGACGAACCCGGGGACGAGCCCGGGGACGAGCCGGGCGGGGCAGCGGACACGGACACCAGGCCCGACGGTCCGGCCGAGACCGGTGGCAGCGTCGTGCTCCCCCCGTCGGCGCGCACCACCCACCAGGCCGTGAGGCCGAGCGCGCCCGCGACCAGCAGCGCCACGACCGTGAGGTGCCCCGCCGTCAGCCGGACCCGCCCCTGCAGGGTGGGCGGGAGCCGGTCGTGCGTCCAGCCGCCGACCGAGGCCGCCACGCCGACCGAGCGATGGGCGTGCCGCCCCACGCCGGCCGGTGGAGGAGGCGGGTCCTCGGGCTCGAGCGGCTCGCCGGACCCGCCCGGAGCCCGGAGGCTCGGGGTGTCCGCCGGGACCGGACGGATCTCGGCGAGCTCGGCGCTCAACAGCTCCAGCCGTCGCCGTGCCACCTCGGCGACCTCTTCGTGGGCGGACTTCCGTGAGCGCATGCCACGAACCTAGGAACGCCGGGGCCACCCGGGAAGCCGAGCCTGGACGCCCTGTGGACAACCCGTGACGCGGGCCGGCTGTGGACGGTTCGCGGTCCCGGCGACCGGCGAGCACCAGGGACAGTCAGCGGGGAGTCAGCGGGGCGAGACGACCACGGCGACCATGCCGGGCCCGACGTGGGCGCCGATCACGGCCCCCACCTCGCCGACGAGCACCTCCCGGTCGGACAGGTTCGCACCCAGCCGCCGGCCCAGGTGCTCGGCGAGCACGTCGGCCCGGTCCCGGTTGGCCAGGTGCGCAACGGCGACGTCGACCTGCTGGTCGCGCGGCCGCCGCGACGGCGAGCTCCTCCAGGCGGCTGAGGGCCCGCGCCGCCGTACGCACCTTCTCGCGGGTCGCGATCCGGCCGTCCACGATCTCGAGCAGCGGCTTCACCGCGAGCGCCGAGCCGAGCAGCGCGGCCGCGGCGCCGATCCGGCCGCCGCGGCGGAGGTACTCCAGGGTGTCGACGTAGAACAGCGACGTCGTGCCGTCGGCCCGGGCGAGCGCGGCACCGGCGGCCTCCTCGGCCGATCCGCCCCGGTCGAGCACCTCGGCGGCCGCCAGGACGGCGAACCCGGTCGCCATCCCCAGCTGACGGGTGTCGACCGCCCGCACCGGCAGCGGCGCCTCCCGGGCGGCGAGCTGGGCCGACTCGAAGGTGCCGCTCATCTCCCCCGACAGGTGCACCGAGAGCACCTCGTCGGCACCCGCGGCGTGCGCCCGCTCGTACGCCTCGAGGAACACCGCCGGGGTCGGTCGCGACGTGCTCACCGGCGTCCACTCGCGCAGCGCCGCGGCGATGGTCTCCGGGGTCCCGTCGGGATCGACGCCCTCGTCGTACGACGTGGCCCCGATCACCACCTGGAGCGGAACGACCTCGATGCCATGGCGCTCGACGGCCTCACGCGGGAGCATGGCCGTGGAGTCGGTGACGAGCGCGACGGTCCGAGACATGCGGACAGGTTATCGGCCGGCGCACGGGAATCAGTCCGGCGCTCGCGCGGTTCCCCTGGCACCGCACTGCCATCGAAAGGATGCCCATGCGCGTCGTCATCGCCGGAGGCCACGGCCAGATCGCCCTGCTGCTGGAGAAGGCGCTCGCCGAGCGCGGCGACACGCCGGTCGGCATCGTCCGCAACCCCGACCACGTCGAGCGACGTCGAGGCCGACCGGCGCCGAGGCGGTCGTCCTGGACCTGGAGTCGGCCGACGTCAGCGCGCTGGCCGAGGTCGTGAAGGGCGCCGACGCCGTGGTGTTCGCCGCCGGGGGCGGCCCCAACAGCGGCGCCGCGCGCAAGGAGACCGTCGACAAGGGCGCAGCGGTGCTGCTCGCCGACGCCGCCGAGCAGGCCGGCGTACGCCGCTACGTGATGGTGTCGTCGATGGGCACGGACAAGGCCGACCCGACCAGCGACGACGTGTTCCAGGTCTACCTGCGGGCCAAGAAGGCCGCCGACGACGACCTGCGTGGCCGCGACCTCGACTGGACCGTCGTACGCCCCGGCCGGCTCACCGACGACGCCGGGCACCGGCCGGGTCCAGGTGGCGTGCTGCCGCGCGGCGAGATCCCGCGTGCCGACGTGGCCGCCGTGCTCGCCGCGGTGCTGGACACCGACGCGACCGTCCGCACGACGTTCGACCTGCTGGCCGGGCACCAGACGGTCGAGGCGGCCCTCGCCGGCCTGTAGCCGACGCCCGGCTCAGCCGGTGACGATGTTGACCAGCTTGGGCGCGCGGACGATCACCTTGCGGACCGTCTTGCCGTCCAGGGCCCGCTGGACGTGGGGGTCGCCCAGGGCCAGTGCCTCCAGGTCCTCCGCGGTGATGTCCGGGCTGACCTCCAGCCTGGCGCGCAGCTTGCCCTGGATCTGGACGACCGCGGTGACCGAGTCCTCGACCAGCAGCGCCGGGTCGACCGTCGGCCAGCCGACGCGGGCGACGGTCGGCTGGTGGCCCAGCCGCTCCCACATCTCCTCGGCGGTGTACGGCGCGACCAGGCTCAGCAGGATCGCGACCGTCTCGACCGCCTCGCGCACCGCCGGGTCGCCGGGCCCGCACCCGGAGTCGATCGCCTTGCGGGTCACGTTGACCAGCTCCATGATCCGGGCGACCAGCACGTTGAAGCGGTGGGACTCGATCAGCTGCTCGGCCTCGTGCACGGTCTTGTGGGTCGCCTTGCGCAGCGCCAGGTCGCCGCCCTCGGGCGGCGTGCCGGGCGCCGAGGTGACGTCGCCGCTCAGCCGCCAGGCCCGCTGCAGGAACTTCAGCGAGCCGCCGGGCGACAGGTCCGCCCAGTCGATGTCGTCCTCGGGCGGTCCCGCGAACACCAGGGTCAGCCGGACCGCGTCCACGCCGAAGGCGTCGAGTTGCTCCCCCAGGTTGACGCCGTTGCCCAGCGACTTGCTCATCTCCTTGCCCTGGTTGATGACCTTGCCCTGGTTCAGCAGCGCCGTGAACGGCTCGACGAAGTCGACCATGCCCATGTCGTGCAGGACCTTGGTGAAGAACCGGCTGTACAGCAGGTGCAGGATCGCGTGCTCGACGCCGCCGACGTACTGGTCGGCCGGCATCCAGCTGCGCACCGCCTCGGGGTCGAACGGTCCGTCCGTGTAGTGCGGCGAGCAGTAGCGCAGGAAGTACCACGACGAGTCGACGAACGTGTCCATCGTGTCGGTGTCCCGCTTCGCCGGTCCGCCGCAGTCCGGGCAGGTCGACGTTGACCCACTCCTCGGCCGCCGCCAGCGGGGACGTGCCCTTCGGCTTCAGGTCGGCGCCGCGCAGGTCCGGCAGCACGACGGGCAGCTGGTCGTCGGGGACCGGCACCTCGCCGCAGGCGGGGCAGTGGATGATCGGGATCGGGGCGCCCCAGAAGCGCTGCCGCGACAGCAGCCAGTCGCGCAGCCGGAAGTTCACGGCGCCGGCGCCGCGTCCGTCGGCCTCCAGCCGCTCGATGATCGCGGGCGATGCCGGCCGCCTTGTCGGTCAGGCCGTCCAGCTCGCCCGAGTTGACGTAGACGCCGTCGCCGGTCGTCGCGACGTAGGTCTCCTCGGGGTTGGGCTCGCCGGTGTCCACGACCCGGCGTACGGGCAGGCCGAACTTCTTCGCGAAGTCCAGGTCGCGCTGGTCGTGCGCCGGGCACCGCCATGATCGCGCCGGTGCCGTAGTCGGCCAGCACGTAGTCGGCGGCCCAGACCGGCGATCTCCTCGCCGGTGACCGGGTTGATCGCCGTGACGCCCAGGTCGACGCCGGTCTTCGGCCGGTCGGTCGACAGCCGGTCGATGTCGGTCTCCTTGCGGACCTCGGCCAGGTAGGCCTCGAAGGCCTCGCGCTGCTCGGGCGCGACGATCTCGCCGGCCAGCTTCGCGTCGGCGGCGACCACCATGAACGTCGCGCCGTACAGCGTGTCCGGGCGGGTCGTGAACACCGTCAGCGGACGCGTCGTCGCCGTCGGACAGGCGCAGCTCGAAGTCGACGTGGGCGCCCTCGGAGCGGCCGATCCAGTTGCGCTGCATGGCCAGCACCCGCTCCGGCCAGGTGTCCTCCAGCGGCTCCATGTCGTCCAGCAGCCGCTGGGCGTACTCGGTGACCTTGAAGTACCACTGCGACAGCTCGCGCTTGGTGACCTCGGCGCCGCAGCGCTCGCACATGCCGTCGACGACCTGCTCGTTGGCCAGCACGGTCTGGTCGTTGGGGCACCAGTTGACCGGCGAGAACTTGCGGTAGGCCAGCCCCCGCTCGCGGAAGCGCAGGAACAGCCACTGCGTCCAGCGGTAGTACTCCGGGTCGGAGGTGTGCAGCCGGCGCGACCAGTCGAAGGAGATGCCGTAGCGCCGGAACGACTCGGCCTGGGTCTCGATGTTGGCGTAGGTGTACGTCGCCGGGTGCTCGTTGCGCTTGATCGCGGCGTTCTCGGCGGGCAGCCCGAAGGAGTCCCAGCCGATCGGGTTCAGCACGTCGTACCCGCGCTGCCACCAGTAGCGCGCGATCACGTCGTGCAGCGCCATCACCTCGGCGTGACCCATGTGCAGGTCACCGCTCGGGTAGGGGAACATCGTCAGCGCGTAGCGGCGCTCCTTGGACGCCGTCGTCGGCGGCCTGGAACGGGTTCAGCTCGTCCCAGACCTTGCGCCACTTGTCCTGCGTCGCGGCGACGTCGTAGTGGTCGACCTGCTCCTGCTCGCTCATCGTCCCTGTCTTCCTCGTGGTCTTCCTGGTGGTGCGTCAGCCGGCCCGTCGGCCCGGCCTCGGGGCACAAAAAAACCCCTCGGGAACGAGGGGTAGCCGCGTCGTCCTGCCCGTGAGGGGCACCGGTCAACGCGGCCTGCTAAGAAGAAGGCGCTTCTGCATGCTCCGAGACTAGCGCACCGGCCCGCGCGCGCCGCGCCTGGGTTTGCGCGCATCAGCGACCGGGCGCGACGTCCTCGTCGAGCACCTCCTCGAGCCGCAGCAGCGCGCGGGCCAGGCCGGCGTACACGTCCTGCGCCGAGGGCCCGCGACCACTCCCGCTCGAGGCGGGCCATGGTCTGCCGGATCACGCCGAAGGCGGCCCAGCCGCGGTCGGTGAGCCGGACGACGCGGGTGCGCCGGTCGTCGGGGTGCGCCTCGCGGAGGATGTAGCCGCCGGTCTCGAGCTGGTGGAGCAGGTGGTTCATCGCCTGCTTGGACGCCGCGGTCCGCAGCGCGAGCACGCCGGGCCGCTGGCCGTCCGGGCCCGGGTGCTGGAACACCCCGAGGTGCGCGGGCAGCACGTCGTCGAAGCCCGCTGCGCGCAGGCTCGCCATCACCTCGTGGCGCACCAGCACGGCGGGTCGCCGCAGCAGCGCACCCACCGGTGGCAGCGCAGACGTCGTAGTCGATCGACATTTGTCCCCCCGGACACAGACTTGAAGGCAGGCCCCCCGGCCTCGAGACGAGTGTGCCCCTAAACCCGCATTTGATCGAACATTTTACTAAATGTCGTTTACATAATTTACTGTACGGCGCGCTCAGTGCCCGGCGCGCCGCCCCTGCTCAGCGTCGGACCCCGACCCCTCGGGGTCCTCGGGCACGACGACCGGACGCAGCCGGGCCCAGAGCAGGAACGCCGGCCGCGACCACGACCATCCCGATGCCGGCGTACAGGTTGATGTTGAGCCCGTCGGCCTTCTCGAGCTCGGCCTCGCTGGGGCCGATGAGCCCGGCGATCACCAGCACGATGCCGTAGATGCCGATCAGCATGGCGATGAAGTTCCGGATGTCGAAGGCGCCCGCCTTGTGCGGAGCCCCGGTGTTCTTCGCGGTGCTGGACATGGACGGGCTCCTTACCAGAACACGATGTTGAGGACGATGACCATGACGAGCGAGACGGCTGCGAGCTCGGTTCGGCTTCTGGTACCACGGCAGGGTGCCCTCGTCCGCGTCGTGGAAGTCCGCCTTGGGCGTCAGCGAGTAGACCAGCCCCCGCAGCTCCGACTCCGGCTTCGGGCGGGTGACCATGCTGACCAGCACGCTGACGATGATGTCCACGAAGAACGCGGCGCCGGCCGCGACGAAGCTGGCGCCCTGGCCCGACAGGCCGACCAGCCCCGACGGACATCGGTCCGAGCGCGTCCTTGCTGAGCACCCCGACGAGGACGGCGGCCAGGGTGCCGCTGACCAGGCCCAGTCCAGCCGGCCGTCGGCGTCATCCGCTTCCAGAACATGCCGAGGATGAACGTCGCGAACAGCGGGGCGTTGAAGAACCCGAACAGCGTCTGGAGGTAGTCCATGATGTTCGTGTAGTTCGAGGCGAAGAACGCCGTGCCGATCGCGATCAGCGTCGCCGCGACCGTCGCGATGCCGGCCGACCCGGGTGTAGTAGTCGTCGGGCTCGTCCTTCTTGACGTAGGTCTGCCACAGGTCGTAGGAGAAGACCGTGTTGAAGGCCGAGATGTTCGCGGCCATGCCGGCCATGAACGACGCCAGCAGACCGGCGATCGCGACGCCCAGCATGCCGTTGGGCAGCAGGTCGCGCATCAGGTAGAGGATCGAGTTGTTGTAGTCCGGCGCCGTGCCCGAGGGCGGGTTCGCGAGCTCGGCGACCAGCACCCCGGCGATCATGCCGGGGAAGATCACGATGAACGGGATGAACATCTTCGGGAACGAGCCGATGATCGGCGCCCGCTGCGCGGCCGAGATCGAGCTCGACGCCATCGCCCGCTGCACCTCGACGAAGTTCGTCGTCCAGTAGCCGAAGGACAGCACGAAGCCGAGGCCGAACACGATGCCGATCACCGAGAGCAGCGGGCTGTCGATGCCGGTCAGGTTGGTGCCCGGCCACGAGTTGAGCGCGGTCGGCGGCGTCCGGCAGCTCGCCGATCTCGGCCTTGAGGCCGCCGTAGCCGCCGACCTTGTGCAGACCGACCAGCGTCAGCGGCAGCAGCGCCGCGACGATCACGAAGAACTGCAGGACCTCGTTGTAGATCGCCGCCGACAGGCCGCCGAGCGCGGTGTAGGTGAGCACGACGGCGGCGGCGACGAGCAGCGAGACCCACAGCGGCCAGCCGAGCAGCACCTCGACGATCTTGGCCAGCAGGTAGAGGTTGATGCCGGCGATCAGCAGCTGGGCGATCGCGAAGCTGATGCGCGTTGACCAGGTGGGCGCCCGGGCCGAACCGCCGGTTCATGAACTCGGGGACCGAGCGCACCTTCGAGCCGTAGTAGAACGGCATCATCACGACGCCGAGGAACAGCATCGCCGGCACGGCGCCGACCCAGAAGTAGTGCACGGTCGGGATGCCGAAGTTCGCGCCGTTGGCGGACATGCCGATGATCTCGACGGCGCCGAGGTTCGCGGAGATGAAGGCCAGACCGGTGACCCAGGCGGGCAGCGAGCGCCCGGAGAGGAAGAAGTCGATGCTGCTCGAGACCGACCGCTTGGCCAGGATGCCGATGCCGAGCACGAAGACGAAGTAGGTCGCGATCAGCAGGTAGTCGACCCAGTTGGCGTCGAGCCGGAGCTGGGTATCCGCCGCGAGAATCATCGTCTCCTCCATGTCCGGAACGAACCGTCCTGCAGGTTACTCCCCCGTGATGCACAAGCCATGCATGCACTCCGGTCACTTCGAGGCCCGGCGTCGCCCGCGGACGGCCGATCGGGTCGGCTAGGGTCGGCACGGACCGGAGCAGCGCGGCGGAAAGGTGGAACGGGATGACCTGGCTGGTGACCGGCGGCGCCGGCTACATCGGCGCCCACGTGGTGCGGGCGTTCGCGGAGCGCGGGCCTGCGCGCGGTGGTGCTCGACGACCTGTCCAGCGGGCACCGCGAGTTCGTGCCGGACGGCGTCGCCGTTCGTCGAGGGCAGCATCCTCGACACCGAGCTGGTGGCCGCGACCCTGCGCGAGCACGAGGTCGAGGGCGTCGTGCACGTCGCCGGCTTCAAGTACGCCGGCGTCTCCGTCCAGCGTCCGCTGCACACCTACGACGCAGAACGTCACCGGCACGGTCAGCGTGCTGCGGGCGATGGCCGACGCCGGCGTCGACAAGGTGGTGTTCTCCTCCAGCGCCGCGACGTTCGGCACGCCCGACGTGGACACCGTCACCGAGGAGACCGCCGACCCGCCCGGAGTCGCCGTACGGCGAGACCAAGCTGATCGGCGAGTGGCTGCTGCGCGACCAGGCCACGGCCACCGGGCTGCGGCACACGTCGCTGCGCTACTTCAACGTCGTCGGCTCCGGGACCGACGACGTCTACGACACCAGCCCGCACAACCTGTTCCCGCTGGTCATCGAGGCGCTGTCGAGGGCCGGACCCCGCGGATCAACGGCGACGACTACGCCACCCCGGACGGCACCTGCGTCCGCGACTACGTGCACGTCGCCGACCTCGCGGTCTCCCACGTCGCGGCGGCCGAGGCTCTGCGCGACGGACGGCCGCTGGAGCCGGTCTACAACCTCGGCAGCGGCGACGGGCTCTCGGTGCGCCAGATCATGGACGCCATGGCCCGGGTCACCGGCATCGACTTCGAGCCCGAGATCCACCCGCGCCGCCCGGGCGACCCGGCCCGGATCGTCGCGTCCGGCGAGCTCGCCGCACGCGACCTCGACTGGCAGATGCGGCACACCGTCGACGACATGGTCGCCAGCGCCTGGCAGGCCAGCGAAGGCACGACCGCATGACCGTTCTCGACCTGTTCCGCCTCGACGGCAAGGTCGCCATCGTGACCGGCGCCTCCTCCGGCCTCGGCGTCGCGTTCGCGCAGGCCCTCGCCGAGGCCGGCGCCGACGTGGTGCTCGGCGCCCGGCGCGTCGACCGGCTCGAGGACACCGAGGCGCTCGTGGAGGCCGCGGGCCGGCGCGCCCTCGCCGTGCAGACCGACGTCGCCGACCCCGACGCCTGCCAGGCCCTCGTCGACGCCGCGATGGAGGCGTTCGGCCGGGTCGACGTGCTCGTCAACAACGCCGGCATCGGCACCGCCGTGCCCGCCACCCGCGAGACGCCCGAGCAGTTCCGCCAGGTCGTCGACGTGAACCTCAACGGCTGCTACTGGATGGCGCAGGCGTGCGGCCGGGTGATGCAGCCGGGCAGCAGCATCGTCAACATCAGCAGCGTGCTCGGGCTCACCACCGGCGGTCTGCCCCAGGCGGCGTACTCCGCCACGAAGGCCGGGCTCATCGGGCTGACCCGCGACCTGGCCCAGCAGTGGACCGGCCGCAAGGGCATCCGCGTCAACGCGCTCGCACCGGGCTTCTTCGCCTCGGAGATGACCGACACCTACCCCGACGGCTACCTCGACCAGGCGATGCAGCGGGTGCCCGCCGGCCGCAAGGGCGACGGCGAGGAGCTCGCGGCCGCCCTGGTGTTCCTGGCCAGCGACGCCGGCGGCTACGTCACCGGCCAGACGCTCGCGGTCGACGGCGGGATGACGATCACCTGACGGCAGCCGACGGCCGCGTCCGGGCCGTGCTTGGCCCCGGTGGGAGAATGGGCGGCATGAGCAGCCAGCAGAACATGCGCACCCTGAAGTCGGGACTCACCCTCGAGTTCCCGCAGTCCCTGGGGGTCTACGACAAGTACGAGCAGGCCCAGAAGGCCGTCGACTTCCTCTCCGACCACGAGTTCCCGGTCGAGAACTGCATGATCGTCGGCACCGAGCTCAAGCAGGTCGAGCGGGTGACCGGCCGGCTCACCACCGGACGGGTGGCGCTCGGCGGCCTGCTGTCCGGCGTCTGGATGGGCCTGTTCATCGGCCTGATCTTCTCGTTCTTCGGCACGGGCGGCGCCCTGGCGATCATCTTGTCGACGGTCGCGTTCGGCGCCCTGTTCGGCGTCATCTGGGCCCTGGTCGGGTACGCCGCGACGCGCGGCCAGCGCGACTTCAGCTCGGTCAGCCGGATCGTCGCGACCCGCTACGAGGTGCTCGTCGAGCACAAGCACGCCGCCGCCGGCCGCGAGCTGCTCACGCAGCTGCCCGGACACACGGCCTCCCAGCAGACCTTCTGAGCGACTCCTCGCCGCCTTCGGGCGCGACCCCCGGATGCCGCGTCCGGGCCATTGCCACCCTCCACCGGCCGGAGCAGACTCGACCTGACCGCCCGGCGGAGGAGGTGGCACGCGTGGCGAACGAGCACGCGCAGGGGCCGGACCACGACGACGCCGCCACCGTGCGGCGTCTGACGCGTGACCTGGAGGACGTGCGCGAGCAGTTCGCCGCCACCAGCGAGATCCTGACCGCCCTCGGCCGGGCCGGGGCCGACCCCAGCGCGATCCTCGACACGATCGTCGAGCGGGCGGCCTCGCTGTGCGGAGCCGACGCGTCGCAGCTCTACCTGCTGGAGGACGGGGTCTTCCGCATCTCCCGGGTGTCCGGCTCGGGGATGGAGGAGTACGTCCGCTACTGGGAGGACCACCCCTCCACGATGCGCACGGGGCGGGCCTCCCTGGTGGCGCGCGTCGCCCTGGACCGTCGGAGCCAGCAGATCGAGGACGTGCTGGACGACCCGGACTACGGCCGTCAGGACCTGCAGCGGCTGGTCGGCTTCCGCACCATGCTCTACGCACCGATGATCGTCGACGACGAGGTGGTCGGCGTGCTCGGCGTGTGGCGGACGACGGTGTCGCCGTTCGACGAACGCGCCTTCGAGCTGCTGGGCGTCTTCGCCGCGCAGGCCGCGATCGTGGTCGAGAACGTCGGGCTGGTGCGGGCGCTGGAGTCGCGCAGCGCCGAGCTGGCCACCAAGGTCGAGCAGCTCGAGGCCCTGCGCGAGGTGGGCGAGGCGGTCAGCTCGAGCCTCAACCTCCAGGAGGTGCTCGAGCAGATCGTCGCCAACGCGGTCCGCCTCACCGGCACCGACGGCGGGTCGATCATGGAGTACGTCGAGCGACGACGACTGCTTCGAGGTCCGGTCCGCCTACGGCAGCAGCGACCGTCTCCTCGAACGGCTCCGCGGCATCAAGATCCGCCGGGAGTCCACGCTGGTGGGCCGGGCCGCCCTGGACCGGCGGCCCCTCGAGGTGGCCGACCTCGTCCGAGGCCCGCCTCGACCCGCACCTCCAGATCCTGTACGACGACGGGTGGCGCTCGGTGCTGGCCGTGCCGATGTCGCGCCAGGACCAGATGGTCGGCGCCCTGGTGATCCGCCGCAAGACGCCCGGCAGCTTCTCCCCCGAGACCCTCGAGCTGCTCGAGACGTTCGCCAGCCAGTCGGCGCTGACGATCCTCAACGCCCGGCTGTTCCGCGAGCTGGAGGTGCGGTCCTCCGAGCTCGCGGTGGTCAGCCGGCACAAGTCGGAGTTCCTGGCCAGCATGTCGCACGAGCTGCGCACCCCGCTCAACGCGGTGATCGGCTTCTCCGAGGTGCTGCTCGACCGGATGTTCGGCGAGATCAACGAGCGGCAGGAGGAGTACCTCCAGGACATCCGCAGCTCCGGCCTGCACCTGCTCGAGCTGCTCAACGAGATCCTCGACCTCTCCAAGGTGGAGGCCGGACGCATGGAGCTCGAGCCCGCCGTCTTCCGGGTGCGGGACGCGCTGGAGTACACGCTGTCGCTGGTCCGCGAGCGGGCCGGCCAGCACGACATCACCCTGGAGCTCGACGTCGCCCCCGACGTGGGCGAGATGCTGGCGGACCCGCTCCGGTTCAAGCAGGTGGTGCTGAACCTGCTCAGCAACGCCGTGAAGTTCACCCCGGACCACGGCGCGGTGACGCTGGCGGCCTCGGTGGTCGGGCGACGACCTGCACGTGACGGTGACCGACACCGGCGTCGGCGTACCCCCGGAGGACCGCGAGCGCATCTTCGAGTCGTTCCAGCAGGGCGGCCGCGGCACCACCCGCGAGGAGGGCACCGGGCTCGGGCTCACCCTCACCAAGCGGATCGTGGAGCTGTTCGGCGGGCGGCTCTGGCTCGACACCGCGGTCGGGGTCGGCAGCACCTTCGGGTTCTCGGTCCCGATGGCCCGGGGCGCCGGCGACCGGGCCGACCCGGGCCGGCGACGCGCCGGCCGCAGCTGCTGCTCGTCGACGACGACCGGGCGTCGCTGGACCTGGTCACCGCCTACCTGGACGGCTCCGGCGTCGACATCGTGCGCGCCCGCGACGGGCTCGAGGCGCTCGAGCAGGTCCGGCGACTGGTCGCCGGCGGCGGTCGTCCTCGACATCCGGCTGCCCAAGCTCGACGGCTGGGAGGTGCTGACGCGCGCTGAGGTCCGACGCCGGTCACGGCGGCGATCCCGGTGGTGGTGGTCTCGATCGTCGACGAGCCCTCGCGCGGGCTCGCCCTCGGAGCGGCCGGCTAGCTGACCAAGCCGGTCCGCCGCGAGAGCCTGCTCGCCGCGCTCCGCAAGATCGGCCTGCCGCTGAGCCCCGAGGACCAGCCGGCCGCCGGCCGCCGACGGGTGGGTCGGCTCCGTGACCGTCCGACGATCCTCGTCGTCGAGGACAACGCCCTGAACCTCAAGCTGGTGCGCGACGTGCTGAGCTACGCCGGTTACCGCGTCCTCGAGGCGACCACCGGGGAGGACGGCATCCGGCTCGCCCACGAGGAGCAGCCCGGACCTGGTGCTGATGGACCTCCAGCTGCCCGGGCATCGACGGCGCCGAGGCCCTGCGCCGGATCCGCGCGTCCGGACGACCCGCCCGTCCCCGTCGTGGCGGTCACCGCGTTCGCGATGCCCGGGGACCGGGACCGCGCGATGCGCGACGGCTTCGACGGCTACCTCGAGAAGCCGCTGCGGGTGCGGGCCCTTCCCCACCAGGTGGCGCGGCTGCTCGCCGGGGAGCAGCCCGATGCCGACCCTGACGTCACGGTCCTCGCGGTCGACGACCAGCCCGCAGAACCTCCGGCTGCTCGACGCCGTGCTGAGCCCGCGCGGCTGCACCGTGCTGACCGCGCGCCGGTGGCGAGCGAGGCGCTGGAGATCCTGGCCGAGCGGGACGTCGACGTGGTCCTGCTCGACATCGTGATGCCCGGCATGGACGGCTACGAGGTGTGCCGGCGGATCCGCGCAGGACGAGCGGACCGCGTTCCTGCCCGGTCGTGATGATCACGGCCAGCGGGTCGCAGGAGCGGCTGGTCGCCCTGGAGGCCGGCGCCGACGACTTCGTCCAGAAGCCGTTCGACCAGGCCGAGCTGCTCGCCCGGGTCACGTCCCTGTCGCGGGTCAAGCGCTACCAGGACACGATCCGCCGCCAGGCCGACGAGCTGGCCCGGTGGAACCGTCGAGCTGGAGGACCGGGTGAACGCGCAGGTCGGCGAGCTCGAGCGGCTCGGCCGGCTGCGGCGCTTCCTGTCGCCCCAGCTCGCCGACCTCGTCGTGGCCTCCGACGACGACGGCGAGGCCCTGCTCGAGAGCCACCGCCGCGAGATCGTCGTGCTGTTCTTCGACCTGCGCGGCTTCACCCACTTCGCCGAGACCAGCGAGCCCGAGGAGGTGATGTCCGTGCTGCGCGAGTTCCACAGCCGTGCTCGGCCGCCTCGTGCACGCCTACGACGGGACGCTGGAACGGTTCACCGGCGACGGCGTGATGGTGTTCTTCAACGACCCGCTGCCCGTGCGACGACCCGGCCGAGCGCGCCGTACGCCTGGCCCTCGAGGTGCGCGAGCAGGTGCGGGCCGCCGCGGACCGCTGGGCGGTCCTCGGCCACGACCTCGCGCTGGGCACCGGCATCGCGCAGGGGTTCGCCACGCTCGGCCGGATCGGCTTCGAGGGCAGGTTCGACTACGCCGCCATCGGCAGCGTCACGAACCTGGCGGCCCGGCTCTGCGCCGAGGCCGCGCCCTGGCAGGTCCTGGTCAGCCGTCGGGTGCACGCCGCGGTCGAGGACCAGGTGGTCGCTGCCCTGGTCGGCGACCTGCAGCCGCGCGGCTTCAGCAAGCCCGTGCGCGTGTACGACGTCAGACAGCTCCAGATCGAAGAGGTGACCGGATGAGCACGCAGACCCACGCCACGGCCGCGGTGCCGACGCAGGGCAGGACCCTGTCCGAGCTGGACGACGCCGACCGGTACCGCCGGTTCGACGAGCTCCAGTCGACGATGCCGCGCGTCTGGGAGAGCATGCGGCTCGACCTCGACGACGAGTGCGCCGTCGTCGTACCGTCCGTCAGCCTGGCGCGGTCCACGGCGTCGACCAGCGCGCTGGTGCAGGCGACGGAGGAGCGCGCCCTGTTCCTCCTGCTGCTGCTGCGGCAGCCGCACCTGCGGATGGTCTTCGTGACCTCGCTGCCGATCTCGGAGGCGGTCGTGGAGTACTACCTCGAGCCTGCTGCCCGGCGTCATCCCCCGGCACGCCCGCGCCCGGCTGCAGCTGGTCTCGGTCGGCGACGGCTCGGTCGCAGCCGCTCAGCGCCAAGCTGCTCGCCCGACCCCGGCTGCTGCGGCAGATCCGCTCGCATGGTGCCCAACCCCGAGCACGCGCACCTGATCGCCTACAACACCACCGAGCTCGAGCGGGACGTGGCCGTGAGCCTCGGCATCCCGATGTACGGCGCCGACCCGCGCTTCGAGCCGCTGGGGACCAAGACCGGCTGCCGGCGCATGTTCGACGAGCTCGGCGTCCCCTGCCCCCTCGGGGCCGAGGACCTGCACACCGTCCCCGACCTGGTGCAGGCCCTGTGTGCCATGCGCGCCCGTCGCCCCGCGATGCGCGCAGGCCATCGTGAAGCTCAACGACGGTGTCTCCGGGGCCGGCAACGCGAACGTCGACCTCACCGGCCTGCCGGACCCCGGCCACGCCGCAGGAGGCCGCGGCCGTCGAGGAGCGGCTGCGCACGCTCAGCCCGGAGGACCCGCACCTGACGCCGGAGGACTACCTGGCCGGGTTCTCGACGGACGGCGGGATCGTCGAGGAACGGATCACCGGGCGAGGAGATCACCAGCCCGAGCGTGCAGATGCGGGTGCTCCCGAACCGCACGGTGGAGCTGCTCTCCACGCACGACCAGCTGCTGGGTGGACCGAGCGGGCAGAGCTACCTCGGCTGCGTCTTCCCCGCCGACCCCGCCTACTCGCGGCTGATCGTGCCGCCCGCCATGGCGATCGGCCGTCACCTGGCCGAGCTCGGTGTCCTCGGGCGGTTCGCGGTGGACTTCGTCGTCGTCCGCGACGAGACGGGCGCCTGGACGCCGTACGCCATCGAGCTCAACCTGCGCAAGGGCGGCACCACGCACCCGTTCCTCACGCTCCAGTTCCTCACCGACGGCAGGTACGACGGGGAGCAGGGTCAGTTCCTGACGCCGACCGGGACGCCGAAGTACCTCGTGGCCACCGACCACCTGGAGGATCCGGCGCTGCGCGCGCTGACCGCCGACGACCTGTTCGACCTGGTCGCCACCCGCAGCCTGCACTTCGACCACGCCCGGGCGACCGGTGTGGTCTTCCACATGTTCAGCGCCCTCACCGAGGCGGGCCGACTCGGGCTCACCGCGGTGGCCGACAGTGCCGAAGCGGCTCGGGCGATGTACGACCGGGCCGGCGACCTCGTCGTGCAGGAGGGGAAGCGGGCGCTCAGCCAGGCACCCGTCGTCGGTGAGCCGACGAAGCAGAAAGACCGCCTCGGCCTGAGCCTGGACGGTCTCTCGTCGTGTCGGTGGAGCTGAGGGGATTCGAACCCCTGACCCCCTCCATGCCATGGAGGTGCGCTACCAGCTGCGCCACAGCCCCGCCGCCCCGATGACTGCCAGGGCAACTCGGGAATCTTAGCCAACCTGCCTGGCGGATGCGAAATCGGCCCGGGCTCCGGGCTCACAGGTCGGTCAGGCCCTCGGCGGCGGGTCCCACCCGCCGGTTGTAGGCCACCAGCCGCAGCCGGCCGCCGTCGTGCGGCTCGGCGAGCGACGGCCCAGCCGCAGTTGTCCACGCCCTGCAGCGTGGTGCCCAGCGACGTGCGGCCAGCCCAGCAGCCCGGCGAGCCCGACCTTGAGGCGGCACCGTGCGTGACGACCACGCCGGTCTCCCCCGGCGCCAGCGACGTCGAGGCACTCGCGCAGGGCGGGCACCATCCGGGCCGCGACGTCGGGCGTGCTCTCGGCGCCCTCGACCTGGGGCAGCCCGTCGCCCGCCGACCCAGGTCGCGCCTCCGCCGGGAAGGCCTCCACGAACTCGGCGCATGGTCATGCCCTGGCGGGCGCCGACGTCGAACTCGCGCAGCCGCTCGTCGGCCTTGGCACCGAGCCCGGTCGCCCGCTCGACGTACGCGCAGGTCTGCCGGGCCCGGGCCAGGTCCGAGGTCCACAGCGCCGCCGGCCCCAGCGCGGCGAGGTACGGCGCGACGGCCGCCGCCTGGGCGTGCCCGACCTCGTCGAGCTCGACGTCGGCGTGCCCCTGGGCCCGGCCCGACTCGTTCCAGGAGGTGCGGCCGTGCCGGAGCAGGACCAGGCGTGCGGCCCGGCTTCACCGGCCCCGACCGGAGGTGACGGTGTCGGGCAGCGCGATCAGCGGGCAGTCGCGCCAGAGCCGCTCGAGGGCGTAGAAGGACCGCTCCTCCTCGTGCTGGACGTGCACGACGATGTCGGCGTAGTCGATGAGCACCCAGCGGCCGTCCCGCTCGCCCTCGCGGCGCACCGGCTTGGCGCCGATCTCGCGCAGCCCGTCCTCGATCGCGTCGACGATCGCCTTGACCTGCCGGTCGTTGGAGGCGGAGGCGAGCAGGAAGGCGTCGGTGATGACGAGCTGCTCGGAGACGTCGAAGGCCATGATGTTCTCGGCCTGCTTGTCCGAGGCGGCCTGGGCGGCGGTGCGGACGAGCTCGAGGGCCCGGTCGGTGGCGGTCATGCTGATGGTCCTAGCTTCGAGGTGGGTTGGTCGGGGGCGTAGAGGGCGTACTTGGTGATGTACTGCACGACCCCGTCGGGGACGAGGTACCAGACCGGGTCGCCGTTCATGCGGCGCTGTGCGGCAGTCGGTGGACGAGATCGCCAGCGCCGGGATCTCCAGGATGGTGACCTTGTCCTCCGGCATCCCCTTCAGCGTCGAGCTGGTCCATCGTGAAGCCGGGCCGGGTGCAGCCGACGAAGTGCGCGAGGTCGAACAGCTCGTCCGCGTCGCGCCAGGTGAAGATGTCGCTGAGCGCGTCGGCGCCGGTGATGAAGTAGAGGTCGGCGTCCGGCAGCTCCTTGCGCAGGTCGCGCAGCGTGTCGATGGTGTACGTCGGACCCTCGCCGGTCGATGTCCACGCGGGAGACCCAGAAGCGCGGGTTCGAGGCGGTGGCGATGACCGTCATCAGGTAGCGGTCCTCGGCCGGCGACACCTCGCGGGACTGCTTCTGCCACGGCTGGCCGGTGGGCACGAAGACGACCTCGTCGAGGTCGAACCAGGACTGCACCTCGCTGGCCGCGACCAGGTGCCCGTGGTGGATGGGGTCGAAGGTGCCGCCCATGACGCCCACGCGGCGAGCGGGCGCCGCGGATCGCCGGGGTGCTCGGCCGTCAGTCACGCGTCATCGTCATCGGATCGACGGTCAGGAGTGGTCGCGGCCGCCGCCGAAGGCCAGCAGGCCGCCGAGCAGGATCAGCAGCAGCAGCGAAGATGCCGCCGCCGACGAGCCAGGGGTTGACGCCCGAGCGCGGCTTCGGCTGCGGCGAGGGTGACGAGAGGGGTGAGCGACATGCGCAGAACTCTACCGTGCCCGTCAGCGCAGCTGGCGCGGCGGGACCGGCAGCCCGATGCGGCCCAGCCGGACCAGCGAGACGCGTCTTCATCACCAGCAGCGCGGTCGCGATCGCGGCGCCGAGCCACACCCAGCCGGTGACCAGCAGCAGCACCGCGAACAGCGAGGAGTTGACCGCCTTGCCGGGCTTGGACCAGTTCCACAGCCACAGCGGCCGGTCGACGACGTAGAAGTAGTTCGGGCTGCGCACCGGCCAGGCCAGGAAGGCCAGCGACAGGAAGCAGTCGACGACCATGAACTCGGCGAGGTAGATGAACACCGGGACCGCGAACTCGCGGCTGCAGCCAGACCAGGCCGAGGTAGAACGCCGCGGCGCAGAACCGGTCGCACAGGATGTCGAGCACCGCGCCGATCCGGGTCTCGCAGCCGCGGATCCGGGCCACGAACCCGTCGAGGCTGTCGCCGACCCAGTAGACGACCAGCGCCGCGACCAGCAGCGTGCAGGCTCTCCTGCTGCGCCGCCAGGCCGGCGAGCACGACGGAGACGACCGTCCGGACGGAGGTGATGACGGTGGCCGAGGTGCCGACCCGCTCCTGCGCGGGGTCGGTCCAGACGTCGAGGGCGTCGGCGTCCGCACCGGCGCAGCGGTGGTCATGCGCGTCAGCCCTAGGCTGGGTCGGCGGGCTCGGCCCTGAACAGCGCGGCCGACACGAGGCTCGGGAACCGCACCGTGAACCGGGTCTCCCCGAGCAGCTCGGCGACCTCCGCCGCCGCCGGTCCGACCTCGGCGCGCCGCCGGGCCGGACGTCGAGGAAGTAGCGGGTCCGGATCTCGCCGTCCGGGGCCTGGACCCAGCCGCCGACCACCTGCCCGTCGACCCAGATCGTCGGGCCGGCGTTGCCCATCCGGTCGAAGGTCTCGGCGCAGGCATCGGGGAGGTACCAGCCCCGCTCCTTCCAGCCCATCGTGGTCGGGTCGAGCCCCGGCAGCAGCGCCACCCACGGCTCCGCCGGCTCGACCGGCTCGACGTCGTCCGGGCGCCACCCACGCCGGGCCCGTCGTCGACGGTCACCTCGACGGCACCGGCGTCGGCCAGGGCGCGCCGGGTGGTCGCCGACGGTCCAGCCCGTCCACCACTGCAGGTCGGTCGTCGTCGCCGGGCCGAACGCGCGCAGCCAGCGCAGCGCCAGGTCCCGCGGCCGCCTCCCGCTCGGTGAGGTCGCCGAGCCCGCCCGGCGAGCCAGGAGTCCATCGCGGCGTAGGTGTAGGCGCCGTTGATCCAGGTGCCGGTCGGCCGGGTGCGCACGATCTGCGCCCTCGAAGCCGAGGCTGAGCAGCACCCGGGTGTGCGCGGAGACCGTGGCGGACCACTTCTTCCCGGGCGCCATCACGATCTTGTGCGTGAGCGCGGGCACCTTGGTCCCAGCGAGCGGGCGGTCATCGGGCCGTGCTCGTGCAGGGCGGCGAGCACCTGGTCGCGGGCGTCGGCGAGCCAGGCGTCCGGGTCGTCGATGCCGTTCTCGGCCAGCAGCTTCGCGGTGCGGCGGTGCTCCGGCCCGACCAGCTTGCGGGTGGCGGCGGCGTGCATCAGGCGTACGACGTCCGGCGTGGCCGACCCACAGCGTGCGGCGCATCGCGTGGTGGCGCACGACCGACGCGGTCGTCGTACAGCGCCCGCTCGACCGCCGCGACGGACGGGTGCCGCATCCGCAGCATCGCCGAGAGGTAGACGGTGACCGGGTCGGTCGAGTGCAGCGCGACCACGTCGTCGGCGATCGACCGCGACGTCGTCGGTGCGCAGCTCGGGCAGCAGCCGGTGCCGCCGGGCGAGCCGGGCGCGGCGCTCCTGCGACGCCGATCGTGCGGGGCACGGGCTAGCGGATCTGGCCGTCGCCGGTGACGACGTACTTCGTCGAGGTCATCTCGGGCAGCCCCATCGGGCCGCGGGCGTGCAGCTTCTGGGTGGAGATGCCGATCTCGGCGCCGAAGCCGAACTCGCCGCCGTCGGTGAACCGGGTCGAGGCGTTGACCATGACCGCCGCGGCGTCGACCGCCGCCGTGAACCGCCGGGCCGCCTCTGACCGAGTCGGTGACGATCGCCTCGGTGTGCCCCGAGGAGTAGGTGCGGATGTGCCGGACCGCCGCGTCGAGGTCGGGTACGACGGACGCGGAGATGTCGAGGGAGAGGTACTCGCGGCCGTAGTCCTCCTCGGTCGCCGGCGACGACCCCGTCGCTGGGCCGCGAACGTCTCGTCGCCGTGCACGGTGACGCCCGCGTCCTGCAGCGCGGCGACGACCCGCGGCACGAACGCGTCCGCGACGTCGGCGTGCACGAGCAGCGACTCGGCGGCGTTGCACACCGACGGCCGGTGGGTCTTGGCGTTGAGCACGATCGCCAGCGCCTTGTCGAGGTCGGCGTCCCGGTCGACGTACACGTGGCAGTTGCCGACCCCGGTCTCGATCACCGGCACCGTGGACTCCTCGACGACCGACCGGATCAGGCCGGCGCCGCCGCGCGGGATCAGCACGTCGACCAGCCCGCGGGCCCGCATCAGCGCCTTGGCGGACTCGTGCCCCTCCCCCGGCACCAGCTGGACCACGTCGGCCGGGCAGCCCGCCGGAGGCGGCCGCGTCGCGCAGCACGGCGACGATCGCCTCGTTGGAGCGGCGGGCGCTCGACGAGCCGCGCAGCAGCACCGCGTTGCCGCTCTTCAGGCAGATGCCGGCGGCGTCGGCGGTGACGTTGGGGCGGGCCTCGTAGATGATCCCGACGACGCCGAACGGCACCCGCACCTGGCGCAGCTCGAGCCCGTTGGCGAGCGTGGACCCGCGGACGACCTCGCCCACCGGGTCGGGCAGCCCGGCGACGTCGCGCAGCCCGTCGGCCATCGCGGCGACCCGCCCGGCGTCGAGCCGCAGCCGGTCGACCATCGCGTCGGGCGTGCCGCCGGCGCGGGCCGCCGCGACGTCCTCGGCGTTGGCGGCCAGCACGTCGTCGGTGGCGGCCACCAGGGCGTCGGCCATCGCGTGCAGGGCCGCGTCCTTGGTCGCCCGGGTCGCCAGGGCCAGCTCGTGGGCGGCCTCACGTGCGCGGGCCGCCACCGCCTCGAAGCTCATGGAGCCAGGGTAGGACGGGGGTCCCTCAGAAGGGCAGCGGTGTCACGTCGTGGAGGTCGACGATGACGGCGTACTCCATGCCGCGCGACAGGAAGACCGACCGCTCGAGCACCTCGAGGCCGACGACCTCCCAGCGGGGCAGGCCGGCCGACTCGCGGTGCTCGTTCCACACCCGCAGCGCGAGCGACGAGGCGTCGAGCAGCGTCTCGGCCTCCTCCCAGTACTGGATCTCGGCGCGCCCGCCGGCGTACTTCAGCGAGTGCAGGAACGGCCGCTGGTCGCTGAGGCGCCGCAGCGCGTTGCGCACGATGAGGGGCTCGACGTCGTCCCCCGCGACGGTCACCGTCACGTGCCACAGCCGACACAGCTCGCTCAACGACGTCACTCCTTGCAGGTCCCAAGATCCCCGTCATCCACTGACCGACCCGGGTGCTTGTGCATCGTGCACAGCCACGGGAGCCGCGTTCAGTGTCGCGCGGTTCGAGCCCCCGTGTCGTCCGATTCACCGAATTGATCGCCGGAGCGGGCAGTCACGCGCGCGGCAGCAGGACCAGGTCGTCGCGGTGCACGACCTCCCGCTCGTAGGACGCGCCCAGCTCGCGGGCCAGGTCGCGGGTGGAGCGGCCGAGCAGCGCCGGGCAGCTCGTCGGCGTCGTAGTTGACCAGCCCCCGCGCGACCGACACGCCGTCCGGGTCGACCAGGTCGACGGGGTCCCCGCCGACGAACGCGCCGCTGACCCGGGTGATGCCGGCGGGCAGCAGGGAGGCCCGCCGCTCGGTCACCGCCCGCACGGCGCCCGGCGTCGAGGAAGATCCGGCCCTGCGGCTCGGTGGCGTGCGCGAGCCACAGCAGCCGGGTGGGGCGCCGGCGACCGGTGGGGTGGAACATCGTGCCGACCGGGTCCCCGGCGAGCGCCTCGGCCGCGTGCCCGGCCGACGTGAGCACGACGGGGATGCCCGCCCCGGTGGCGATCCGGGCCGCCTCGACCTTGGTCTGCATGCCGCCGGTGCCGATGCCGGCGGCGCCGGTCCGACCGATCGTGTACGGCGTCCAGGTCGGCCTCGGACACCACGTCGGTGAGCATCGTCGCGCCGGCCCGGGCGGGGTTCCCGTCGTACAGCCCGTCGACGTCGCTGAGCAGCAGCAGCAGGTCGGCGTGCACGAGGTGCGCGACGAGCGCGGCCAGCCGGTCGTTGTCGCCGAACCGGATCTCCGAGGTGGCCACGGTGTCGTTCTCGTTGACGACCGGCAGCACGCCGAGCTCGAGCAGCCTGGCGAAGGTGCGGTAGGCGTTGCGGTAGTGGCTGCGCCGGGTCACGTCGTCGACGGTGAGCAGCACCTGGCCGACGACGATGCCGTGCCGGGCGAACTCCTCGTTGTAGCGGTGCACCAGCAGCCCCTGGCCCACCGAGGCGGCGGCCTGCTGGGTGGCGAGGTCGCCCGGCCGGCGCGGCAGGCCGAGCGGGCTCAGCCCGGCGGCGATCGCACCGGAGGAGACCAGCACCACCTCGGCGCCGCGGGCGCGCAGGCCGGCGAGCGCGTCGACCAGGGCGCGCACCCGGTCCGGGTCGATGCCCCCCGCGGCCGTGGTGAGCGAGGTCGAGCCGACCTTGACCACGACCCGCGCGGCCGAGGCGACCCGCTCGCGCCCGGTCACTCCTCGTCCTGCGTCTCGTCCGGTGCGGCGTTGCCCGGGTCGTCCTCCGTCCAGCCCCAGTCGGGGTCGTTGCGCTGCACGACGGTGTCGTCGGGGTCGATCACGCCCAGGCGGCGGGCCACGTCGGCGCGGGTCTCGTTCGGCGCCCGGCTCGGCATCGCGGCGTCGATCTCGCGGCGGCGCACGGCGGCCGGACGGCTCTCCTCGAGACGGGCGTCCTCGCCGCGGCGGCCGAGCAGCTCGGCGCCGGTGGTGACCATCGGCCGGAAGTCGAAGACCACGGCGTTGTCGGCCTCGCCGATCAGCACCGTGTCGCCCTCCTCGGCACCGAGCGCGAGCAGCTTGTCCTCGACGCCGAGCCGGTTGAGCCGGTCGGCGAGGAAGCCGACGGCCTCGTCGTTGGTGAAGTCGGTCTGCCGCACCCAGCGCTCGGGCTTGGTGCCGCGCACCCGCCAGCCCTCGCCGGTCTGCCGCACGGTGAACTCCGGGCCGCCCTCGCTGCCCCGGGGCCGGATCACGATGCGGGTGGCCTCGGCGACCGGCTTCTCCGCGCGGCTGCGGGCCACCAGCTCGGCCATCGCGAAGGACAGCTCGCGCAGTCCCTCGTGGCTGGCGGCGGAGACCGTCATGACCTTCAGCCCGCGGGCGTCGAAGTCCTCCTGGACGATGTCGGCGAGGTCGCGGCCGTCCGGGCACGTCGACCTTGTTGAGCACCACCAGGCGGGGACGGTCCTCGAGCCCGCCGTACGACGCCAGCTCGTGCTCGATGACGTCGAGGTCGGAGAGCGGGTCGCGGCCGGGCTCCATGGTGGCGGTGTCGATGACGTGCACCAGCGCGGCGCACCGCTCGACGTGCCGCAGGAAGTCGTGGCCGAGGCCGCGTCCCTCGCTGGCGCCCTCGATGAGGCCGGGTACGTCGGCGACGGTGAACGTCGTGTCGCCGGCGGTGACCACCCCGAGGTTCGGGACCAGCGTCGTGAACGGGTAGTCCGCGATCTTCGGACGGGCCCGCGACAGCGCCGCGATGAGGCTGGACTTGCCGGCGCTCGGGAAGCCCACGAGGCCGATGTCGGCGACGACCTTGAGCTCGAGCGTCACGGTCAGCTCGTCGCCGGGCTCGCCGAGCAGCGCGAACCCGGGCGCCTTGCGCTTGGAGGAGGCCAGCGCGGCGTTGCCGAGACCGCCGCGGCCGCCCTCGGCGACCACCATCTCGGTGCCGGGGCCGACCAGGTCGGCGAGGACGGTGCCGTTCTCGTCGCTGACGACCGTGCCGTCGGGGACCGAGAGCACCAGGTCCTGGCCGTGCGCGCCGTTGCGGTTGCTGCCCGCGCCGTGGCCGCCGTGCTCGGCCTTGCGGTGCGGGCTGTGGTGGAAGTCGACCAGGGTGGTGACGTCGGGGTCGACGCGCAGGATCACGCTGCCGCCCGGACCGCCGTTGCCGCCGTCGGGGCCGCCGAGCGGCTTGAACTTCTCGCGGTGCACGGAGGCGACCCCGTTGCCGCCGCGACCGGCGGCGACGTTGAGCGTCACCCGGTCGACGAACGTCGGAACGGCCATCGGTGTCTCCTCTCGTGGCTGGTGGAACGGCGAAGGGGCGCCCTGCCGTCTCAGCAGGGCGCCCCTTCGCGCTGTGTGTACTAGGTCCCGGCCGAGGTCAGTCGGCGGTCGGGACGATGTTGATCACGCGGCGACCGCGCTTGGTGCCGAACTCGACGTTGCCGCCGACCAGGGCGAACAGCGTGTCGTCGCCGCCGCGGCCGACGCCGGCTGCCGGGGTGGAAGTGCGTGCCGCGCTGGCGGACGATGATCTCGCCGGCGTTGACGAGCTGACCGCCGTAGCGCTTCACGCCGAGCCGCTGGGAGTTCGAGTCCCGACCGTTCTTGGTCGAGGCTGCGCCCTTCTTGTGTGCCATGAGTTCAGTCCTTCGTGCTCAGCGTTGTCGGGGCAGGGATGACCCGGAGGTCAGGCGCTGATCTCGGTGACCTTGACCTGGGTGTACTTCTGACGGTGACCCTGGCGCTTGCGGTAGCCGGTCTTGTTCTTGTACTTGAGGATCGTGATCTTCGGGCCCTTGGTGGCACCGAGGACCTCGACCGTCACGGCGGCCTTGGCCAGCGCGTCGGCGCCGGCGGTCACCTTCTCGCCGTCGACGAGCATGAGGACGGGCAGGGTGACCGAGTCACCTACCTGGTGGGCCACCTTGTCGATCTCGATGACGTCGCCGACAGCCACCTTCTGCTGCTGGCCGCCACTGCGCACGATCGCGTACACCACGGACTCACTCTCTTCGTCGGACTACTCGTCAGGTTGCGCGGCTCGGCACGCTCACAGGTCTCACCGCTCGCGGATGAGGAGGATGTGGCGCCGTACACGCACGACGGCGCACGGAGGCGCCGAGGATCAAGTCTACGGATGGCAGCCCGGCGGGTCAAAACGACGCTGGTACGTCGACCGGGCCGCCCTTCGACGACCGGGACCGGGGTCAGCGCTTGCGCGACCCCTTCTTCTTGACCGGGACGTGAACGGTCTCGCCACCGCTCTCGGGCGCCGTCGTCAGCACCCGGCTGGCCGTCCTGCTCGCCGGCGTGGCCCACGGACGCGGAGGCGCCGTCCACCGAGACCGTGGTTGCGGGCGTCGTGCTCTCGGCCGGGGGCCCGCCGGGCGCCGGGCGACCCGGCGACGCGACGAGGTGACCAGGCGCGGGCCGGCGGGCACGGGCTCGGGCTCGGGCGTCGGAGCCGCTCGGGCTCCGGCTCGGCTCGGCTGCCATCGCGGGCTCAGGCGTCGGCTGCGGCGTCGGCTCGGCCGTCGCCGTCGCCGGCTCGGCGCGACTCGGCTCCGGCTCCGGCTCGGCTGCCATCGCGGGCTCGGGTGACGGCTCGGGCGTCGGCTGCGGCTCGGCTGCGACGGCTCGGCCGCGGGAGCCTCGGCAGCGGCGGCTGCGGTGACTCGTCCGCGGGCTCTGCTCCGACGCGCGACGCGTCCTCGACGGGCTTGTGCTCGTGCCGGGCGATCGCGGCGATGTCCTTGGGCGACGGCGAGGCCTTCGGGGCCGGCGGCCCCACCGTTGCCGTTGCTGTCGTCACCCGTGTCGCCGGCGCCCCGGCCGCGGCCGCGGCGACCGCGACGCGGCTCGTCGTCCTGCTGCTTCCTGGGCTCGACCGGCTCGTGCTGGACCATGAGGCCGCGGCCCTGGCAGTGGTCGCAGGTCTCGCTGAACGCCTCGAGCAGACCGGTGCCGATCCGCTTGCGGGTCATCTGGACCAGCCCCAGGGAGGTGACCTCCGCGACCTGGTGACGGGTGCGGTCGCGACCGAGGCACTCGACCAGGCGCCGGAGCACCAGGTCGCGGTTGCTCTCGAGCACCATGTCGATGAAGTCGACGACGATGATGCCGCCGATGTCGCGCAGCCGGAGCTGGCGGACCATCTCCTCGGCGGCCTCGAGGTTGTTCTTGGTGACCGTCTCCTCGAGGTTGCCCCCGGAGCCGGTGAACTTGCCGGTGTTCACGTCGACGACGGTCATCGCCTCGGTGCGGTCGATGATCAGCGAGCCACCCGAGGGCAGCCACACCTTGCGGTCGAGGCCCTTGGCGATCTGCTCGTCGATCCGGTAGTCGCCGAACACGTCGTCGCCGGAGTAGCGCTCGAGGCGGTCGGCGAGGTCGGGGGCGACGTGCTCGACGTACGAGTCGACCATGTCCCAGGCGTCGTCGCCGGAGACGACGAGCCTGGCGAAGTCCTCGGTGAACAGGTCGCGGACGACCTTGAGCGTCAGGTCGGGCTCGCCGTACAGCAGCTGGGGGCGCGTTGCCCTTCTCGATCTTGCCCTCGATGTCGGCCCAGCGGGCGGTGAGCCGCTCGACGTCGCGGGTGAGCTCGTCCTCGGAGGCGCCCTCCGCGGCGGTCCGCACGATCACGCCGGCCGAGTCGGGGACGATCTCCTTGAGCAGCGTCTTGAGGCGGTTGCGCTCGGTGTCGGGCAGCTTGCGGGAGATGCCGCTGGTGGTGCCGTCCGGGCACGTAGACCAGGAAGCGGCCCGGCAGGCTGATCTGGCTGGTCAGCCGGGCGCCCTTGTGGCCGATCGGGTCCTTGGTGACCTGCACCAGGATCGGCTGGCCGGACTTGAGGACCTGCTCGATCTTGCGGGGGCCGTTGCCGGCGCCCAGCGCGTCCCAGTTGACCTCGCCGGCGTACAGCACGGCGTTGCGGCCCTTGCCGATGTCGACGAACGCGGCCTCCATGGACGGCAGGACGTTCTGCACGCGGCCGAGGTAGACGTTGCCGATCAGGGAGGTCTGCGACTCGCGGGCGACGTAGTGCTCGACGAGCACCTTGTCCTCGAGCACGGCGATCTGGGTGAGGTCCTTGCGCTGGCGGATCACCATCACGCGGTCGACGGCCTCGCGGCGGGCCAGGAACTCGGCCTCGCTCACGATCGGCGCGCGACGGCGGCCGGCCTCGCGGCCCTCGCGGCGACGCTGCTTCTTGGCCTCGAGCCGGGTGGAGCCCTGCAGGCTGGTGATCTCGTCCTCGGCGCTGCGCGGCCTTGCGGACCCGGGTGACGGTGTTCTCCGGGTCGTCGCCGCCCGCCGTCGCCCTCCTCGCCGGCGCGGCGGCGACGGCGGCGACGCCGGGTGCCGTTGCCGTCGCCCTGGTCGTCGTCCTTGGCCTCGCCGCCCCCGCGGTTCTGGCCGCTGCCGCGCTGCCGTTGCCGCTGGTTGTTGCCCTGGTTGCCGGCGCCGCGACCGCGGCCACCGCCCTGCGGAGTCGTCCTGGCGGTCCGCGGACGTCGTCGGCGGCGTCACCGGAGTCCGACGTCGTCGGCGTCGTCGGAGCCGTTGTCGGGGCCGTTGTCGCCGCCGCTCCTGCGGCGACGGCGGCCGCCGCGGCGACGGCGACGGCGGTTCCCGCCCTGCTCGTCGTCGGACTCGTCGGCGTCGTCCGTCGTCGCCTCGTCGGAGGCGGAGCGGTCGTCGCCGGTGTCGGGCTTGTCGTCGGCGGCAGCGCCACCGGCGGGTCGCCCGGAGCGGGAGCGCGGACCGGGCGGGTCGCTTCTCGGCGGGCGCCTGCTCGTCGTCGGTGTCTCGGGCCGCCCTCGACGGGCGTCTCGTCGGCGCTCGTCGGCCGGGGCGGGCTGGGCCTTCTTCTTGCGGGAGGCGGGGCTTGATCGGGTCCGGCGCCTTGAACAGCGGCACGGTCACGCGCCGCCGGCGTGCGCGGTCCGGCGGCGGAGTCGGCGGCCGGAGTCCGCAGGCGCGGCGGGGCTCGCCTCGGGCGCCGGCTGGGCGACCTCGTCGGCCTCGTCCTCGGGCGCCGGGGCAGCCGGGTCCTCGACCGCGGTCTTCTTGGCTGCCGTCTTCTTCGCGGGAGCCTTCTTCGCGGTCTTCTTGGCCGCCGCCTTCTTCGCCGGCGGCCTTCTTGGCGCGGCCTTCTTCACGGGGGCGTCGGCGGGGTGCTCGCCGGCCTCACCGGTGCTCGCCTCGGCCGGAGCGCCTCGGCGCCGGTGCCGTCGGGCATCGCGAGCTGCTCGTCGGCGGGGGCCGCGGCGGCCTTCTTGGTGGTCCGGTCTTCTTGACCGCCCGCTTGCGGGTGACCTTCTTCGCGACCGGGGCGGCCGGTCCCGGCTCCGCGGACCCGGCGGTCTCGCCGGAGTCTGCCGGTGCGGCTGAGGTGTCCGGCGTGGTGGTGTCGTTGTCGTCGAGCATGTGCTCTCCTCGGCTCCCGGGACGCCGGTCTCTCAGCGTCCGCGCGGGAGCGATGTCAGTCGCCGGGCCGGGCGAGCCGGTCGGGCGCGAAGCCTGCGGATGGGGCCCGTCACAGGCGCGGGAGCACCGTGCCGAGCATCGGCGACATCCACCGGGTGAGCGTCGACGGGCGGCCACCGGCCCTGTCCGCGGTCACCGACGTCGTACGAGGCGTTCCTGTCACCAACGCCTCACGCCGTGTCGCGGTTGAGTGCCAACGGATCGCCCACCGTGCCGGGCTGCGCCTCCAGGGGACCCTGGGCGAGCCGCTCGTGCAAAGGAGCGGACCCTGCCTCGAGCCCCGCCAGCGAGCGGAGTCCGGCGAGGACGTCGTCGGGTCTCACGGACGGAGTTCCGTGTCGCAAGACCATCTCGAGTATCGCACACTCGCCGTCGGATCCGGCCCGGGACGCGAGACGTCATCGACACGACCGCCGCGCGGCAGTCGAAGGTGCGCATCCCCTTCTTGGTCATCCGCTCGACGAGCACCTCCTCGGCGGCCAGGAACGTCGGCGACCGCCTGCGCCGCCTCCGCGGGGCCGAGCCCCGGGACCGTCGTACGCCACAGGCTGGCCTCGAGCAGGTCCGACGAGCGACCCGCCGGGCGACTCCACGACCTCCAGCACGTCGAGGCCGTCGGGCAGCGCCTCGTCGAGCGCGGCCAGCACCTCGGCGGGCTCGACCCGGGTGGCCAGGCCGATCTCGAGGTACTCCGCCTCGCTGGCCGCGCCGGTCGGCGAGGCGCCGGCGTAGGAGATCCGCGGGTGCGGGTTGAACCCCGAGGAGTAGGCCATCGGGACCCGGGCCCGGACGATGGCCCGCTCGAACGCCCGGGAGAAGTCGCGGTGGCTGGTGAACCGCAGCCGGCCGCGCTTGGCGTAGCGGACCCGCAGCCGCTGGACCGGCGGGGCCTGCTGCTCGGGTTGTTCACGCACGGGGCGCACCCTACCGGCGCAGGGCCGGGTCGCCCGATGCGCGAGGATGTCGCGGTGATCGAGCAGCAGGCAACGACCGCGGACGCGGAGCCACGACCGACACCCGGGCCCAGCGGATCCTCGTGGTCGTCGGGATCGTGGTGCTGGCGTTCAACCTGCGGCCCGCCGCCGTGAGCGTCGGGCCCGGTGCTCGACGAGATCACCGACGCGCCCTGTCGATGAGCAGCACCACCGCCGGCGTGCTGACCACGCTGCCGGTGCTCGCGTTCGCCGGGTTCGGCGCGCTGGCCCCCTGGCTCGCCCGGGTGCTCGGCCTGCACCGGGTGACGCTGCTCGCGCTGGTCTGCGTGGTCGTCGGGCTGGCGCTGCGCTCCCAGCTCTCGAACGTGCCGGTCTTCCTGCTGCTGTCGCTGCTCGCGCTGGCCGGCATGGCGACCGCCAACGTGCTGCTGCCGTCCCTGGTCAAGCTGCACTTCCCGCACCGGGTCGGGCTGATGACGTCGATCTACACGACGTCGCTGGCGGTCGGCCTGACCCTCGCCTCCGTGCTGACCGTGCCGCTCTCCGACCAGCTCGGGTCGTGGCGCTGGGGCCTGCTCGCGTGGGCGCTGACCGCGCGTGGTCGCCGCCCTCCCCTGGTTCGGGCTGATCCGGCACGACCGGGCGCCCGAGGCCGTGGCCCACGGCATCTCGCTCGGCGACGTCGCCCGCACCCGGCTGGGCTGGGGCATGGCGCTGTTCTTCGGCTTCCAGTCGCTGCAGGCCTACTCGGTGTTCGGCTGGTTCGCGCAGGTCTACCGCGACGCCGGGTTCTCCCCCGGCACGGCGGGCCTGCTGCTCGGCGTGATCACCGCGATGAGCATCCCGCTGTCGTTCTGGCTGCCCGCGTGGGCGGCGAGGATGGAGCACCAGACCTGGCTGATCGTCGGTCTCGTCGCCTGCTACCCGATCGGCTACGTCGGCCTGATCCTCGCGCCGGTCGCCGGGGCCTGGCTGTGGGCCGTGCTCGTCGGCGTCGCGGCGTCCGTGTTCCCGGTCGTGCTGACCCTGATCGGGCTGCGGGCGCGCACCAGCGAGGGCACCGCGGCGCTGTCCGGGTTCACCCAGTCGGTGGGCTACCTGATCGCGGCGATCGGGCCGTTCGGGATGGGTCTGCTCTACGACCTCACCGGCGGCTGGACGGTGCCCGCTGATCGGGCTGATCGTGCTCGTGATCCCGCAGCTGGTCGCCGGGTCTGGCGGTCGCGCGCCCGTCGTACATCGAGGACGCGATCGGTCGACGCGCCCGCCTGCTGATCGCGCCCCTCGCGACCGGCACGTCGCGGGCGGTCGCCAGGGCCGGCGCCGCCGCGGCGGCGCTCCGGTGCGCGTGCGCCTGCCGGTCCGACGACCGTCAGACGACGGAGAGCGGGAGCAGCTTCGCGCCGGTGGGGCCGATCTGGATCTCGGTGTCCATCTGCGGGCACACGCCGCAGTCGTAGCACGGGGTCCAGCGGCAGTCCTCGACCTCGACGTCCGAGGTCGGGGTCGATGGCGTCCTGCCAGTCCTCCCAGAGCCAGTCCTTGTCGAGCCCGGAGTCCAGGTGGTCCCAGGGCAGCACCTCGGCGTGCTCGCGCTCGCGGGTGGTGAACCAGTCGAGGTCGACGGGCAGTCCCGTCGAGCGCCGTGCCGGCGGCCGCCTCCCAGCGGTCGTAGGAGAAGTGCTCGCTCCAGCCGTCGAAGCGCGCCGCCGTCGCGCCACACCTGCTCGATGACGGCCCCGACGCGACGGTCGCCGCGGGACAGCAGTCCCTCGATGATGCCGGGGCGGCCGTCGTGGTAGCGGAAGCCGATCGCCCGGGCGAACTTCTTGTCCGCACGCACGCTGTCGCGCAGCTTCTTGAGCCGCTCGTCGGTGGTCTCGTGGTCGAGCTGCGCGGCCCACTGGAACGGGGTGTGCGGCTTGGGCACGAACCCGCCGATGGACACCGTGCAGCGGATGTCGTTCTGGCCGGAGACCTCGCGGCCCTTGGCGATCACCTTCTTCGCCAGGTCGGCGATCTCCAGGACGTCCTCGTCGGTCTCGGTGGGCAGCCCGCACATGAAGTAGAGCTTCACCTGCCGCCAGCCGTGGGAGTACGCCGTGGCGACGGTGCGGATCAGGTCCTCCTCGGTGACCATCTTGTTGATCACCTTGCGCATCCGCTCCGAGCCGCCCTCGGGGGCGAACGTCAGCCCGGACCGGCGGCCGTTGCGCGAGAACTCGTTGGCCAGCGTGATGTTGAAGGCGTCGACGCGGGTCGACGGCAGCGAGAGCGAGACGTTGGTGCCCTCGTAGCGGTCGGCGAGCCCCTTGGCCACCTCGCCGATCTCGGTGTGGTCGGCGCTGGACAGCGAGAGCAGCCCGACCTCCTCGAAGCCGGACGTGCGGATGCCGTTCTCGACCATGTCGCCGATCGTGGTGATCGACCGCTCGCGCACCGGGCGGGTGATCATGCCCGGCCTGGCAGAACCGGCAGCCGCGCGTGCAGCCGCGGAAGATCTCGACCGAGAAGCGCTCGTGCACGGTCTCGGCGAGCGGGACCAGCGGCTTCTTCGGGTAGGGCCACGCGTCGAGGTCCATCAGCGTGTGCTTGTGCACCCGCCACGGGACGCCCGGAGGTGTTGGGCACGACGCGCTTGATGCGGCCGTCGGGGAGGTAGTCGACGTCGTAGAACTTCGGCACGTAGACCGACGCCGGAGACCGCGAGGCGGTAGAGCAGCTCGTCGCGCGGCGTGCGGCCGGCCAGCCCGGGGCGGCCCTCGGACTTCCACTCGCGGATCACGTCGGAGATCGCGAGCACGATCTCCTCGCCGTCCCCGAGGACGGCGGCGTCGAGGAAGTCGGCCACCGGCTCCGGGTTGAAGGCGGCGTGTCCGCCGGCGAGCACGATCGGGTCGTCCTCGCCGCGGTCGACGGCGTGCAGCGGGATGCCGGCGAGGTCGAGGGCGGTGAGCATGTTGGTGTAGCCGAGCTCGGTCGAGAACGACAGGCCGAACACGTCGAAGGCGCCGACCGGCCGGTGGTTGTCGACCGTGAACTGCGGGATGCCGTGCTCGCGCATCATCGCCTCCATGTCCGGCCACACCGAGTAGGTGCGCTCGGCCAGGATCCAGTCGCGCTCGTTGAGCACCTCGTAGAGGATCTGCACGCCCTGGTTGGGCAGCCCGACCTCGTAGGCGTCGGGGTACATCAGCGCCCAGCGGACCATCTCGCCGCGTCGGCGCTCTCCCACTCCTTCTGGGTGGAGTTCAGCTCGCCGCCGACGTACTGGATCGGCTTCTGCACCGACGGCAGCAGCGGCTCGAGCAGCGGGAAGACGCTCTCCGCGGATCGCGGGGACGACTGCACTGTGGGCACGATGGACGACCTTCCGGAGGGGATGGGGGGACGCTCCAGGGTACGACGGCCGGGCGCACGGCCCGAAACCGAAGGGCTCAGCCCTTGACGTAGGAGAGCTTCTCCGCGACCAGCCCGTCCCGGAAGCGTCAGCACGTCGACCCCGCGCACGTGCCCGGGCGTGCCGTCGCTCGTTGGTCCACGCGAACCGCCAGCGCAGCACGCCGCGGTCGCCGGCGACGAACGACTCCTCCTCGACGAACGACGCGTCCGGGGTCCCGCCGAACAGCTCCACCCACACCGGCGCGCACGTCGTCGGCCCCGGCGCGCCGTACGCCGTCCGGCGCCGGGCCCGTCGACTCGAACACGCAGTCCTCGGTCATCAGCGCCATGATCGCGTCGACGTCACCGGACCCGAACGCGGCGGAGAAGGCGCTCAGGGCTGCGGCGGTGTCCATCCGGCGTCCCGTCCGGCCGCCGCCAGCAGCTGGGCCTGGGGGTCGTCGTCGGACGGTCTCGACCCGGGCGCCGACCGCTCCGGCCCCGCGGTAGAGCTCCTCCCGCTCGGCGAACCAGGCGGCCACCTCCGCCACCAGCTCGGCGTCCAGCGACCGGTCCTGACCGGTCGCCGCCGCCAGGTCCCAGGCGTGGACGAGGTGGTCGGCGGCCAGCTGCCGGACGTACTCGGCCGGGTCCTCGTCGCCGTAGGACAGGTGCACCTTCTCCCCCGCGGGCAGCCTCTCGGCCACCACGGCGACCGCCTCGTCGGCCAGGCGTACGGCGGTCGCGACCGGGTCCTCGCCCAGCAGGTCGCCGTCGAGCGAGTCGCCGACCTCGGCGATCGTCGCGCCGCGCATCAGGGGCATGGTCCAGGCGTCCTCGCCGACGACGTGGTTCACCAGCTCACGGACGTTCCACTCGGTGCACGGGGTCGGCCGGTCCCACTGGTCCGGTCCGACGGCATCGCACCCGCGCGGTCCAGGTCTCGACGGTGCGGCGGTGCAGCTCGGCGGCGTCCATGCCGCCAGCGTGCTCCGCGGTCCGCCTCGACGTCCATGGCGCATCCGGGCCAGCCCGGTCCCGCGGGAGCGTCGTCGGGACCACTGGCGTCAGAAGCGGGAGCGGTGCATCCGGGAGCGGGCCACGCCGATGCCCTCGCCGCTGCGCAGGTGGATGTTCTGCAGCAGCCCGATCGCCATCAGGCTCGGCGAACATCGAGCTGCCGCCGTACGACACGAGCGGGAGGGGTACGCCGGTCACCGGCATGATCCCGAGGCACATGCCGATGTTCTGGAACGCCTGGAAGCCGAACCAGCAGGCGATGCCCGCGGCGGCGACCCGGCCGAACAGGTCGTCGGCGCGCATCGCGATGCGCAGGGCGCGCCACAGCACCACGCCGAGCAGGGCGATCAGCAGCGCGGAGCCGACCAGGCCGAGCTCCTCCCCCGCCACGGTGAAGATGAAGTCGGTGTGCTGCTCGGGCACGAAGCCGGACTTGGTCTGCGAGCCGCCGAAGAGCCCCTGGCCGAAGATGCCGCCGTTGCCGATCGCGATGCGTGCCTGGGTGGTGTTGTAGCCGGCGCCGCGCGGGTCGAGGTCGGGGTTGGTGAACGCCATGAACCGGTCGAGCTGGTAGGCCTTGAGCACGTGCAGCTTGACCGCCAGCGTCGCGGCGACGATCGCGCCGAGCGAACAGCCCGAGCAGCCAGGTGCGGCGCGCGCCGGAGACCGCGAGCACGCCGAACACGGTGGCCGAGAGCACCAGCATCGTGCCGAGGTCGGGCTGCAGCAGGATCAGCGCCGCGGGCAGGCCGGCGATGGCCAGCATCCCGACCACGTCGAGCGAGCCGATCTCGCCGCGGGACATCGTGCGCAGCGAGCCCTCGGTGCGCTCCGCGACCAGCAGGGCCATGCCGATCACCACGGCCAGCTTGGCGAACTCGGCCGGCTGCACGGACATCCCGCCGAGCTGGATCCAGGAGCGCGAGCCGTTGATCGTCGTGCCCATGACGAGCACCAGGACCAGGCCGACCACCGACGCGACGTACACCAGCGGCGCGAGGATCCGCACCCAGCGGTGGTCGGTGGCGGCGACCATCACGCCGAGCACCACGCCGATCGCGATGTTGACCAGGTGCCGCTTGAGGTAGCTGTTGGGGTCGCCGTCGGTCAGGTCACCGCGGGCGGAGGTCGCCGACCACACCAGCAGCGCGCCGACCGCGAGCAGGGCGGCGGCCGACAGGGTCAGCACCCAGTCGAGACGCGCGGCCTTGACGCGGGTGGTCGTCCCGGACAGCGACTGGCGCTGCGGGCGCTGGGTCCGTGGGCGGACGGCGACGACGCTCATCTACTGCTTCCCCTTCGCGGGCTTGGCGATCGGCGGCAGGATCTCGCCGTCCTTCGCGAACACCGGCAGACCGAGCGGCGGCTTCGCGCCCGGCAGAGCGGCCTTGTCGGTGTTCACCTTCATGCCGTTGACGCCGTAGAGCGCCTCCCAGATCTTGCGGACCGCGGGACCGGACGTGCCGGAGCCGGTGCCGGCCTGGGTGACCATCATCAGGACGACGTAGTTCTTGTCGTACGACGCGACCCAGGACGTGCTCTGCTTGCCGTGCACCTCGGCCGACCCGGTCTTGGAGCGGATCTTGACCTTGTCGAGCGGGAAGTCGATGAACTTCCACGCCGTGGTGCCGGTCTTGGCGGTGCCGAGCAGCGCCTGGTCGACGTACTTCAGCGACTTCTCCGACAGCTTGACCTTGCCGACGACCGACGGCTTGATCTCGCGGATCGTCTTGCCGTCCGGGCCGATGACCGCCTTGGCGACGCGGGGCTCGTAGAGCGTGCCGCCGTTGGCCAGCGCGGCGTACGCCCGGGCGGACTGCAGCGGCGTGACGAGCGTGTCGCCCTGACCGATCACGTAGTTGACGGCGTCGCCGGCCCGGTAGGCGTAGCCGTCCACGCAGAACTCGCGCGCGAACACGTGGAGGAAGTCGTTGCCGGGCTTCTTGCCGAGCTTGCAGTAGTAGCCCTTGTTGGCCTCCCAGTAGGCCTTCTTCCAGTGCCGGTCGGCGATCCGGCCGCTGGCCTCGCCGGGGAGGTCGATGCCGGTGGGCTTGCCGAAGCCGTAGAGCTTCGCGGTCTTCACCAGCGGGTCCTTGGCGTTCACGTCACCCTCGTCGGTGCCGTACCTCTGCCAGAACTTGTAGCCGACCCGGTAGAAGAACGTGTCGCAGGAGATCTGCAGCGCACGGTCGAAGCCGATCGACCCGTAGGACGCCGACTCGTAGTTCTTGAACCACCGGTTGCCGACCTGGAAGCCCGACGAGCAGTCGAGCCGGGTGCTCGGGCTGAAGCCGTTGTTCAGCGCGCCGGTCGTCATGATCGGCTTCCACGTCGACCCGGGCGCGAACTGGCCCTGGGTCGCCCGGAACAGCAGCGGGTTGTCGGCCTTGGCCGAGTAGAGCCGGCCGAGCTGCTTGGACGTGATGCCGCCGACCCACACCTTCGGGTCGTAGGTCGGGGCGCCGGCCATCGCGACCACGCGGCCGTTCTTGGCGTCCATCACCACGACGGCGCCGGAGTCGGCGACGTAGTTCTTGTGCGTGACCTTGTCGAAGGTCTTGCGGGCGGTCTTGATGGTCTGCTCGAGCTGTTGCTCCACGACGCCCTGCACGCGGGCGTCGATGGAGGTCACCAGCGTGTCGCCGGGACGACCCTGGACCTCGCCGGAGTCGCCGAGCACGCGGCCCATCGAGTCGACCGCGACGCGCTTGTAGCCGGGCAGCCCACGGAGGTACTTGTCGTACTGCTTCTCCAGGCCGGCCCGGCCGACCACGGAGGCGCCGTGCACGGACGTGTCGTTCTCGGCCTTGGCCTCGTCGAGCTCCTCGGAGGTGATCGGGCTGAGGTAGCCGAGCACGTGCGCGGCGTTGATGCCGTAGGGCGACGGGTAGGACCGGACGTTCTGCGACTCGACGAGCACGGCCGGGAAGTCCTCGCCCTGCTCCATGATCGAGACCGCGACCTGCTGCCTGACGTCCTCGGCGACCGGGACCGGCTGGTAGGGCGACCCGTTCCAGCAGGTGCCCGCGACCGAGCCCGCCTCGCCGCACAGCAGCGTCCGCGCCTCGATCGACTTCACGGGTACGTCGACCGCGCGCGAGAGCCGGCCCAGCAGCGTGGCCTGCTGGTCGTCGGCCATCTTGTGCAGCATCGTGCGGTCGAGGCTGACCACCCACGACGTCCGGTTGGCGACCAGCGGGCGGCCCATGTCGTCGACGATCAGGCCGCGGGCGGGCTGCACGACCAGCTCGCGGATCGACTGCTCCGCGGCCTGGGCCTGGTAGGCCTCGCCGCCGAGCACCTGCATGTACCAGAGCCGCGCGAACAGCGTGACGAACAGCGAGAGCACCAGCGCCTGCACGACGACCAGCCGCAGCCGTCCCTTGGCGGCGCTGGGCGTCCGCAGCCGCGGCTTCCGGCTGCTCGAGCCTGTCGAGACCATCAGTACGCGACCTGGTGGGGCTGCATCCGGCGGAACAGCCGCATCACGAGCGGCAGCACGAACGGGGTGACCAGGACGTCGTACAGGACGGCGACGGGGATCACCCGCAGCGCCTCACCGACGGGGATGGCGGGGTCGTGGAGCAGCATGCCGCTCAGCGCGAAGACCGAGGTGCCGACGAACGAGCAGGCGGCGACGGTCAGGACCGCGGAGAGGGCGGAGCTGCCGGCGTCCTGGCGGACCCGGCCGGCGAGGTAGCCGACCACGACCAGGGCCAGCGCCCAGCGGCCGGCGACGTGGTGGGTCGGCGGGGCGAGGTCGATCGCGAGGCCGCCGAGGAAGCCGAGCACGGCGGCGAACTCCGGGCCGCGCACCAGGGCCGCGGCGACGACGACGAGCAGGGCGAGGTTGGGCACCACCCCGTCGAAGGAGAGGCCGGCGAAGACGGTCACCTGCAGCACCACGGCGAGCAGCACGACGCCGGTGAGCACCAGCGCGCGGACGGCGGACATCAGCGGCTCCCCTCGGTCGTGCCGGCGCGGATCACGGCGCGGTCGCTCTTGGTGTCGCGGTCGACGACGACGCCGACGAGGTCGAGCGAGGAGAAGTCGACGTAGGGCTCGATGACCGCCTGGGTGGACTGCTGGCGCGGCGTGCTGGAGACGCCGACGACCCGCCCGATCGGCACGCCGGCGACGTACGGCGTGCCGTTCCTGCTGCCCCAGGTGACCAGCGAGTCGTCGCGCTCGACGGTCGCGGAGGCGTCGACCAGGTCGAGGTCGAGGCGGGCGTTGCCGCCGACGGAGCCGCGGCCGCGCAGGAAGCCGACCTCCATGCTGGACCCGAGCCGGCCGCCGACGACGGAGTCCTGGTCGACGAGCAGCAGCACGGTCGCGGTCGAGCGGTCGGCGCGGACGCACACGGCCGACGAGACCGTCGTTGTTGAGCACGGTCATGTCGGCGAGTGACGCCGGCGGTGGTGCCGGCGTCGATCGTCACGGTGCGGCCGAACGACTGCGCGGGCCCCATCGCGACCACGCGGGCCGGGACCAGCGCGTAGCCCGTGGACCTCGACGAGGCGAGCAGCCCGTCGAGCTCCGCGGCCCGGTTGCGGTCGACGCCGGCACCGGCGAGCCGGCCCTTGAGCTGGGAGTTCTCGGCCTCGAGCCGGGCGACGTCGTCGCGCAGCCCGCCCGTGGTGCGGAAGAAGCCGGGCACGGACCTGAAGGGGCGTACGGCGGCCGCGGTGCCGTTCTCGACCGGCCCGAGGACCGCGCCGACCCCGGCGCGGACGGGGTCGAGCGGGGAGCTCGAGCCGCCGCGCGCGTCGAGGGTGATGATCGTGAACGACGCGAGGAGCAGCAGGACGAGCACGGCTCGCGAGGGGCGCTGGCCCGGGGAGGTCGGTCGCATCTCGGTGCCTACCTCGCCCTCATCGCCGGGGCTCCGAGACGAGCACCTGCTGGAGGGCCTCGAACTCCTCGACGCACTTGCCCGCACCCATCGCGACCGAGCGCAGCGGCTCCTCGGCGATGTGCACCGGCATGCCGGTCTCGTGGCGGAGCCGCTCGTCGAGGCCGCGCAGCAGGGCGCCGCCGCCGGTCAGCACCAGTCCGCGGTCCATGATGTCGCCGGCCAGCTCGGGCGGCGTCTGGTCGAGCGTGGTGCGCACCGCGTCGACGATCGCGTGCAGCGGCTCCTCGAGGGCCATCCGGACCTCGGCGGAGGACACCACGACGGTCTTGGGCAGCCCGGAGATCATGTCGCGGCCGCGGACCTCGGCCTCCGGCTCCTGCGGCAGCGGGAACGCCGAGCCGAGGGTCATCTTGATCTCCTCGGCGGTGCGCTCCCCCAGCATCAGGGAGTACTCCTTCTTCATCCACGCGATGATCGCCTGGTCGAGGTCGTCGCCGGCGGTCCGGATCGAGAGGCTGGTGACGATGCCGCCCAGCGAGATGACCGCGACCTCCGTCGTACCCCCGCCGACGTCGACGACCATGTTGCCGGTGGCCTCGTGGACGGGCAGCCCGGCGCCGATCGCGGCGGCCATCGGCTCCTCGACGATGTAGACGCGGCGGGCGCCGGCCTGGTAGCCGGCCTCCTTGACCGCGCGCTGCTCGACGGCGGTGATCCCGCTCGGCACGCAGATCACCAGGCGGGGCTTGGCGAAGTAGCGGCGGCGGTGCACCTGCTGGATGAAGTAGCGCAGCATCTGCTCGGTCGACTCGAAGTCGGCGATGACGCCGTCCTTGAGCGGGCGGATCGCGGTGATGTTGTCGGGCGTGCGGCCGATCATCCGCTTCGCCTCGTGGCCGACGGCGAGGATCTCGTTCGTCGAGGAGTTCAGGGCGACCACGGACGGCTCGTCGAGCAGCACGCCCTTGCCACGCACGTAGACGAGCGTGTTCGCGGTGCCGAGGTCAACGGCCATGTCCCGGCCGATGATGCTGTTCGCCATGCGTTGCTGCCCCTCGCGACCAGGCCCTTTCCCGGGCTCGTGGAAGGGTCGGCGAGCATGGCACACCGACCCACCGGAGAGCCTAGGAGCGACGCGAGGGTTTCCCCGGTAGGACACGCGGCCGTGTCACTCCTGACGCAGGAACCCCACGCGGTCCAGCACGTGCGCCGGTACGTCGACCCCGTCGACGTCCCCACCCGTCACCGGGTCGCCGGCCGCGAGGCGCAGCGGCACGACCCCCGCCCACACTCCCCCGGCCTCCACGTCGAAGTCCTCGTCGGAGGGGTCGCCGGCCCGGCGCTTCACCGAGGCCTCGTGCAGCGGGAGGGCCAGGACCGTCGTGGACGCGAGCTCCTTGCGGGTCGGACGGCGCAGGTGGGCGGACCGTCCGGGGGTGACGTGGTCGACGAGCAGGTCGAGGGCGCGGGACCGCTCGGCCTCGTCCGTCACCACGCGCGGCCGGCCGATGACCACGGCCGAGCGGTAGTTCATCGAGTGGTTGAAGCCCGACCGCGCCAGCACGATCCCGTCGAGCACGGTCATCGTCACGCTGACGTCCTGGCCGGGGCCCTGGAGCAGGCTGCGCGAGGCGACCGACCCGTGCACGTAGAGCGTGCCGCCCTGGTCGGGCCCGTCCGGGTCGACCCCGAACACCGTCGGCAGGGCGAGGGGCACCCCGTCCACGACGACACCGAGGTGGCAGATCAGGGAGGCCGCGAGCACGTCGTACAGGGCGGCCCGGTCGGACTGGGCCCGCTCCTTCTCGCGGCGGGGCGTGCTGCGCGGGGTCGGCGAGAGGGGTGTGCTCATCGCACCCACGGTCATCAGAGCGAGGGGAACCAGAGGGCGATCTCGCGCTTGGCGGACTCCGGCGAGTCGGAGCCGTGCACGAGGTTCTCGCGGTTGGACAGGGACAGGTCGCCGCGGATCGTGCCGGGGGCGGCCTTGCGACCGTCGGTGGCGCCGTTCAGGGCCCGGACGACCTCGACGGCCTCGTCACCCTCGAGGACCGCGGCCAGCATCGGGCCCGAGGTCACGAACTCACGCAGCGGCGGGTAGAAGTCCCTGTCCACGTGCTCGGCGTAGTGCCGGTCGGCCTGGGCCGCGTCGATCGTGCGCAGGTCGAGCGCGACGAGGCTGAGCCCCTTCGCCTCGAAGCGGGACAGGACGTTGCCGACGAGTCCACGGCGGACGGTGTCGGGCTTGAGCAGGACGAGGGTGCGCTGGGTCGACATGGCGCACAGCCTAGAGAGCGGGACGCGCCCGACCGACGGCGACCTGAGGAAAAGCGTGCCAACGAGCGGGACGACGGCTAGCCTGCCCGGGATCGTGCTGTCGACGGATCGGGGAACCGTGCGCGCACCCGCGGTGCTGGCCCAGCCGGCGTTCCGCACCTACTTCACCGCCCAGACCGTCAGCGCGCTCGGCAGCGCGATGTCCACTCTCGCGGTCACCTTCGCGATCCTCGGCCTGGGCGGCAGCGCCACCGAGCTGGGCGTCGTGCTCGCGGCCGGCACCGTCCCGGCGCTCCTCCTGATGCTCGTCGGCGGCGTCGCCGGCGACCGCTGGGAGCGTCGTCAGATCCTCGCGGTCTCGGACCTGGTGCTGGCGGTCACCATGGGCGCGCTGGCCGTCCTGGTCCTGGCTCGGCGAGGCCGAGATCTGGCACTTCCTGGTCGGCCAGCTGGTCGGGGGCGCCTCGATGGCCTTCAAGGGCCCCGCCTCGGTCGGCCTGATGCCCACCCTGGTCGACGAGGAGCACCTGCAGTCCGCGAACTCGCTGCGGGTGAGCGCCTGGAACGTCTCGTCCATCGTCGGGCCGCCGATCGCGGGCATCCTGGTCGCCACCTCGTCGCCGGGCTGGGCGCTGGCCGCCGACGCCCTGTCGTACGTCGTCAGCGCGGCGCTGATGCTCCGGCTCCCCCGCTCGCGGGTGGTGGCCGAGGCCGCCTCGAACATGTGGGAGGACATCCGCCACGGCTGGCGGGAGTTCACCTCCCGCCGCTGGGTCTGGCTGATGGTGCTGGGCTTCGCGAGCTACCAGGCCTCGGTGCTGCCGGCGATCTTCGTGCTCGGTCCGATCCTGGCCGAGCGGAACCTCGACGGCGCCACGTCCTGGGCCCTGGTGCTGTCCGGCCGGGCGGCGGGCGCGCTCGTCGCCGGGGGGCTGCTGCTCCGGTGGCGGCCGCGGCGGCCCCTGGTCGCGTCGACGGCGTTGATCCTGCTCGACCTGCCGTTCCTGCTCGCCCTGGCGGCCGGGTTGCCGCTCGGCCTGGTCGTGGCGACCGCGGCCCTCTCCTCGGCGGGGGTGATGGCGGCCGACACCATCTGGGAGTCGACGCTCCAGGCCCGGGTCCCCGCGGACGTCCTCTCGCGGGTCAGCTCCTACGACTGGTTCGGGTCGATGATGATCAACCCGCTCGGCTTCGCGCTCATCGGAGCAGCAGCCGGCGGCCTCGGGGTCGGCCCGGTGCTGATCGCGGCCGTCGGCGTCACCGTCGTGGTGCACGGCCTGCTGCTGGTCAGCCCGTCGATCCGGGAGGTGTCCCGTGCTCCGCTTCCCACTCCTGCTCCAGCACCTGACGCTCCGCCCGCTCCCGGTCGATCCTGATGCCCAGGAAGTACGCCGTCGCCCACAGCGCCGCGAACACCACGCCCAGGAAGAACATCGCGGGGATCACGAACCCCAGCCCGATCGACACGACCTGCACGACCCAGCCGAGGGCGTAGCCACCCGGCCGGCCGAGCATCCCGGCCGCGAGCACGCACAGCACCGCCAGGCCCAGGCCGAGGCCCAACGACGCGAGGGCCCCGATGTCGGTCATCCCGATCGTGACGATCCCGGTGAGGAACAGCACGACCGCCTGGAGCACGAGCATCCCGGCGCACATCGCGCGGCGGATCGAGCGGTTCATCCGCGCCGCCCTCGGGGCCTGAGCAGGTGCCGGGCCTCGCCCACGGTCACCACCGACCCGGTGACGAGCACGCCGCCCGAGCCGATCGCCTCGCCGAACACGCCGCCCTCCTCCGCGAGGGTCGCGGCCTGCTCGATCGCGTCCTGGATCCGCGGGGCGACGTACACCCGGTCGATGCCGAAGATGCCGCGGGCGACCTCGGCGAGGTCCTCGGCGCGCATCGTGCGGGTGGTGGTGTTCTCGGTGCAGACGATCGCGGCCATCACCGGCTCGAAGGCCGCGAGCACGCCCTCGTAGTCCTTGTCGGCCATCACCCCGACGACGCCGATCAGCGGGTTGAGCAGGAACGAGTCCTCGATGGCGTCGGCGGTGGCCTCGCGCGCCGTGCGGGTTGTGCGCGGCGTCCAGCAGGATCGTCGGGCTGCGCCGGATCACCTCGAGCCGGCCGGGCGAGGTGACCTCGGCGAACGCGTCGCGGACCAGCTCGGCGTCGAGCGGCTCCTCGCCGATGAACGCCTCGACGGCGGCCAGCGCGAGCACGGCGTTCTGCGCCTGGTGCGCGCCGTGCAGCGGGAGGAAGATCTCGTCGTACTCGCCGCGGAGCCCGCGCAGCGCGCATCATCTGGCCGCCGACGGCGGCGACGCGGTGCTCGACGCCGAAGTCCCGGCCCTCCCAGAGCACGGTGGCGCCGACCTCCGCGGCCCGCTCGGCGATCACCTCCGCCACGTCGTCGGGCTGCTCGGCGCAGATCGACGGTCGAGCCGGGCTTGATGATCCCGGCCTTCTCCCGGGCGATGTCGACCGGGCCGGGAGCCGAGGTAGCTGCGCGTGGTCGACGGCGATCGGCGTGATCACCGCGACGGTCGCGTCGGCGACGTTGGTGGCGTCCCACGAGCCGCCCATGCCGACCTCGACGACGGCCACGTCGACCGGGGCGTTGGCGAAGGCGGCGTACGCCATGCCCGACGACGGTCTCGAAGAACGACAGCGGGTGTGCGGCGTCCTGGTCCGACGAGGTCCGCGAGTACGGCGCGACGTCGTGGAACGCCTCGACGAACTGCTCCTCGGTCAGCGGCTCGCCGTCGAGGGAGATCCGCTCGGTCATCGACTCCACGTGCGGGCTGGTGAACCGGCCCGTGCGCAGCCCGGTCGCGCGTGACCAGCGTGTCGATCATCCGCGACGTGCTGGTCTTGCCGTTGGTGCCGGTCAGGTGGATGACCGGGTAGGTGCGCTGCGGCTCGCCGAGCAGCTCGACGAACGCCTCGATCCGGTCCAGCGACGGCTCGAGCCGGGTCTCCGGCCAGCGGGCGAGCAGGGCTCGTTCGGCCTCGGCGTAGGTCGGTGACGCGGGCGGGCGTGGGGGTCTCGGACATCGTCCGCCGAGTCTACGGTCGGGCCGCCGGACCACCGACCAGCAGGTTGACCATGTCCACCACCGGCTCGTAGCCGACCGCCTCGTAGACCCCGTTGGACGCCGGGTTGGCCTGGTCGGTGAACAGGCAGGGACGGTGCGCCGGCGTCGAGGATCCGCCGGGACAGCTCCGCGACGGCGGCGCTCGCGTAGCCGCGGCCCCGGTGCGCACGCGGGGTGTAGACCGGGCCCGAGCCGGGCCGCGCCGTACGACGGGTCGTTCCGCCCGGTCAGGTGCACCGGCGCGCCGTCGACCTCCCAGACGAACAGCCGCCCGGCTCGCAGCCGCCGCAGCACGTCCTCGCGGGTCACCGCCTCGCGTCTCGTGCCCGGAGCTGCGGCCGGCCTGCTCGTCGGCGTCGGCGTGGAACGCCCCGAACCACGCCAGCGCCAGGTCCGGCGTCCGCCTCCGTGGCCGACGCGCAGCGGCCCCGGGCGCCGGCGCGGCGTCCGCACGCGGTCGCCGAGCTCGAAGAGCCGGGTGTGCTCCGCACCGACGACCTCCCCGCCGGCCAGCCGGGCAGTCTCCTCGGCGAACGTGCGCACGGCCGGCAGCGCCCCGTTCGACGCCGCCGACCGCCTCGCCGCGGTCGTGCAGCAGCCGGGCCAGCCGCAGCGCGGCCTCCTCCGGCATCGGCAGCACGAACAGCGGGTACGGCGCGAACGGCGCCGTCCGCATGGCCACGCCCGCGACGCGGCCGTCCGGCGCCCGCGCGACGGCGTACCAGTGCGGCAGTCCGGCGTGCCGTCGTGCGCCCGCGACGTGCCTCGCGCGCGGCGTCACCGTCGCGACGACGGTGGTGAGCACCGGGTCGAGGGCGAGGTGCGTCGGCCGCGCGTCCAGGAACGCGGCCGGGTCGTCGATGCAGCTCGACAGTCGTGGTCATCGGCGCAGGCTAGGAGCAGCCGCCGGTGCGGCGGAAGTCGTTTTCCGGCTGTCCGGCGGCGCGCCCGTAGGATTCCGCCCATGACCCCGAGCCACTCACCCCAGACCTGTCCGAGACGACGCGCCGGCCGAGCCGCGCCGTCGTCGTACCGGACAAGCCTGCGCTGGAGGGGCTCGAGGCGACCTGGTCGCAGCGGTGGAAGGACGACGACACCTACGCGCTTCGACCGCACCCAAGACCCGCGAGCAGGTCTACTCGATCGACACCCCGCCCCCGACGGTCTCGGGGCCGCTGCACGTCGGGCACGTCTTCTCCTACACGCACACCGACCTGATCGCGCGCTACCAGCGGATGCGCGGGCATCGAGGTCTTCTACCCGATGGGCTGGGACGACAACGGCCTGCCGACCGAGCGCCGGGTGCAGAACTACTTCGGCGTGCGCTGCGACCCGTCGCTGCCCTACGACGCCGACTTCACGCCGCCGGAGAAGCCGGACGCGAAGCGGCAGGTCCCGATCAGCCGGCCGAACTTCGTCGAGCTGTGCGAGCGGCTCGTCGAGGAGGACGAGGAGGTCTTCGAGTCGCTGTGGCGCACGCTCGGCCTCTCGGTCGACTGGAAGCAGCACTACACGACGATCGGCCCGAAGTCGCAGACCGGTCAGCCAGCGCGCCTTCCTGCGCAACTTCGCCCGCGGCGAGGCCTACCTCCAGGAGGCGCCGACCCTGTGGGACGTCACCTTCCAGACCGCCGTCGCGCAGGCCGAGCTCGAGGCCCGCGAGTACGCCGGCGCCTACCACCGGGTCGCCTTCCACCGGCGCCGGACGGCAGCCCGGTCTACATCGAGACCACCCGCCCCGAGCTGATCCCGGCGGTCGTCGCGCTGATCGCGCACCCCGACGACGAGCGCTACCAGGCGCTGTTCGGCACGCACCGTCACCTCGCCGGTCTTCGGCGTCGAGATCCCGGTGCTGCGCGCACCGCGCTCGCCGAGATGGACAAGGGCGCCGGCATCGCGATGTGCTGCACGTTCGGCGACCTGACCGACGTGACCTGGTGGCGCGAGCTGCAGCTGCCGGTGCGCACGGTGATCGGCCGCGACGGCCGGCTGCACCGCGAGACGCCGGAGTGGCTCGCGCACGAGCCGGCCGCCACGGCGTACGCCGAGCTGGCCGGCAAGACCACGTTCAGCGCCCGCGAGGCGATGGTCGCGCTGCTGCGCGAGTCCGGCGACCTCGACGGCGAGCCCGAAGCCCACCCAGCGGATGACGAACTTCTACGAGAAGGGCGACAAGCCGCTCGAGATCGTCGCCGACCCGCCAGTGGTACATCACGCAACGGCGGCCGCGACGCCGAGCTGCGCGACGAGATGCTCGCGCGCGGCGCCGAGATCGAGTGGGTCCCGGCGCCACATGAAGCACCGCTACGACAACTGGGTCGGCGGCCTCAACGGCGACTGGCTGATCTCCCGCCAGCGGTTCTTCGGCATCCCGTTCCCGGTCTGGTACCCGCTCGACGACGACGGCGAGCCCGACTACGACCACCCGCTGCTGCCCAGCGAGGCGGACCTGCCGCTGGACCCGTCCACGACGGTCCCCGGCGGGTACGACGAGGCGCAGCGCGGCAAGCCCGGCGGCTTCGTCGGCGACCCCGACGTGATGGACACCTGGGCGACCTCGTCGCTGACCCCGCAGATCGCCGGCGGCTGGGAGACCGACGACGACCTGTTCGAGCGGGTCTTCCCGATGGACCTGTGCACGCACGCGCACGACATCATCCGCACCTGGCTGTTCTCCCGGGTGGTCCGCGCCCACTACGAGAACCACGTGGCGCCCGTGGTCGCACGCGCTGATCTCCGGGCTTCATCGTCGACCCGGACCGCAAGAAGATGTCGAAGTCCAAGGGCAACGCGGTCGTGCCCGACCGACATCCTGGAGAAGTACGGCGCCGACGCCGTGCGCTGGCGCGCCGCCGATGGCCCGGCCCGGGCCTGGACTCGCCGTTCGACGAGACCCAGATGAAGGTCGGCCGCCGGCTGGCGATGAAGGTGCTCAACGCCTCGAAGTTCGTGCTCGGCTGGGTCGGCGCCACCACGCTCGACGCCGGCGCTGGTCACCGAGCCGGTCGACTGCGCGCTGCTCGCCGGGCTCGCCGGGACCGTGACGCGGGCGACCGACGCGTTCGAGGCCTACGACTACACCACCGCGCTCGAGGTGACGCGAGAAGTTCTTCTGGGAGTTCTGCGACGACTACCTCGAGCTGGTCAAGGAGCGGGCGTACGGCGAGCGGGGCGACGACGCGGCCGCCTCGGCGAAGGCCGCGCTGGCGGTCGCGCTGCACGTGCAGCTGCGGCTGCTCGCGCCGTTCCTGCCCTACGTCACCGAGGAGGTCTGGTCCTGGTGGCAGGAGGGCTCGATCCACCGGCAGCCGTGGCCGACCGTGGCCGAGCTCGGGTCCGCGGCCGCGGCCGACCCCGCCATGCTGGCCGCGGTCGCGGCCGCGCTGGTCGGCATCCGGGGCGCGAAGTCCAAGGCCAAGGTGTCGATGCGCGCCGAGCTGTCCCGCGTCGAGGTCCGGGGTCCCGCCGCGGCGCTGGCCCTGGCCGAACGGGCCGCCGCCGACCTGCAGCCGCCGGGCAAGATCACCGGCGAGCTCACCTTCTCCCCGACCGACGCACCCGACATCACCGTCGCCGCCGAGATCGCGCCACAGCCCGCCTGACCGCCTCCGGGCCCGGGGTCAGTAGTCCCGGTGGTGCTCGCCTGCGGTGTGGCACAGCGCGGGGTGGAGGCGGTGCCACTGACCGCCGGTGAGGGCGTCGCCGCCACCGGCCTCGGCGGGTGCCGGCGACGCGGTCACGCAGGCCAGCAGCGTCGCCGCCACGGCGACCAGTCCTGCCACGCGACGCCGCACCGTGCTCACACCTGGTCCAGCCAGCGCTCGAACGCGTCGAACGAGTAGGGACGGCCGAGGAAGTCAGCGACCAGGTCCGCGGCGTCGCGGGACCCGCCCGGGCGAGGACCCGGTCGCGGTAGCGGTGGGCGACCGTCGTGTCGAAGAGGTCGTCGCGGTCGAAGGCCGAGAACAGGTCCTTGGCGATCACCAGGCTCCACATGTACGTGTAGTAGCCCGAGCCGTAGCCCTCCAGGTGGCCGAACGCCGCGAAGAAGTGGGTGTCCGGCACGTAGCCGAAGACGTCGTACCTCGCCTGGAGCTCGCGCATCGTCGCGGTGATGTCGTCGGGCACGTCCTGGTGCAGCCGGTAGGACAGCGCCGCGTAGAACATCTGCGTCCGGGCGTAGAGGCCCTTGCCGAAGTCCTTGGCGGCCCGCATCTTCGCGACCAGCTCGCGCGGGATCGGCTCGCCGTCGGCGTCGGTCGCGAAGGAGCGCAGCACGTCGGCGTCCCACGCCCACTCCTCGAGCATCTGCGACGGGGCCTCGACGAAGTCCCACTCGGTCGCCACGCCGGAGAACCGGGTCCACTCGTGGCCGCCGGCCAGCACGTGGTGCAGCAGGTGGCCGAACTCGTGGAACAGCGTGACGACGTGGTCGTGCTCCATCAGGTGCTTGGAGAAGTTGCAGACCAGCACCCCTTCCGCGACCTGCCGGCCGGCGATGCCCGGAGCGAGGTCGAACTGGGCGGCGTGACCGTACTTCCCCGCCCGTGGGTGCAGGTCGAGCCGGATCCGGCCGAGCCGCTCGCCGTCCGCGCAGCACGTCGTAGGTCGTGACGTCCTCGTGCCACCGCGGCGCATCGGTGACCTCGACGTACTCGACGTCGAAGAGCCGGCCGGTCACGTCGAGCAGCCCGGCCCGCACCTTGTCGAAGTCGAAGTAGGCCGCGCACCTGCTGGGCGTCGACGTCGAAGCGCTCGCGGCGCAGCACCTCGGAGTAGAACGCCTTGTCGACGTTGTCGACGGCCGTCACCTCGGGGTGGTCCTGCTGGACGCGCGCGAGCAGGACGTCGATGTCGCGACGGGCGGCGGTCGTGGAGACCTCGGTGATCCGCTCGATGAACTCGGGGATCGCCGCGCCCTTGCCGATCATCTTGACCTCGGCGTCGTACGACGGCCAGCCGTCGTAGCCGAGCAGCAGGGCGTGCTCGCGGCGCAGCTCGAGCAGCTCGTGGAGCAGGGCGTCGTTCTCGGGCCAGGCCCGGTTGAGGAACTCCTGCATCAGCGCCGCCCGGGCGTCCCGGTCACGGGAGAACGTCGAGAACGGCAGGTAGTCGGGGTAGTCGGTGGTGATCACGACCTTCCCGTCCGTCGCCGGCCGGGTGGCTCTCGACGAAGTCGGCGGGCAGCCCGTCGAGGGCGGCCGGGTCGACCGAGACCGACCGGACCCCGTCGCGGATGTTCTTCGAGAACTCCTGGGCGACGGCGGTCTCCCGCTCGGCGAGCTCACGCAGCCGGGCGCGCACCTGCTCGTCCTGGTCGACGCCGGCCCGGTGGAAGTCGCGGATCGCCAGGGTGTGCACCCGCCGGCCGCCCTCGTCGAGCTCCTGCGGGTCCACGGCGACCAGCGCGTCGTACAGCTCCCGGTCGAGGCCGATCTCGGTCAGCAGCTTGTGGGCGTCCTGCTCGGCCTGCTCACCCCGGGTCCGGACCGACTCGTCCGGGTGCACGTTGGACAGCAGCGACGCGCTCGCGAAGGCGTTGTGCAGGGCGAGGTTGAGGTCGTTCCAGACCGCCATCGCGGCGGCGGAGTCGTGCGGCCCCTGCTTGAGCACCTCGACCAGGCGCCGGGCCTCGTCGAGCTGGCCGTCGCAGCGTGCGGCCAGCCAGCCCTCCCAGCCGGCGATGGGCAGGGACAGCGGTGCGGGAACGGTCGTCACGTCGCGACCCTATCCAAGGGCCGCGCACCGGCGAAACAGGCACCGGCAGGGTGCCGCCCGGGCGCCGTCAGGCGGACTTCTTCTTCTTGGCCTCGGGCTCGCGCGGCACCAGCGTCGGGTTGACGTTGTCGCTGACGACCTCGCCGGTCACGACCACCTTGGCGACGTCCTCGCGGGACGGGACGTCGTACATCACGTGGAGGAGCACCTCCTCGATGATCGCGCGCAGGCCGCGGGCGCCGGTGCCCCGGACCATCGCGAGGTCGGCGACCGCGTCGATGGCGTCGGCGGTGAACTCCAGCTCGACCCCGTCGAGGTCGAAGAGCTTCTGGTACTGCTTGACCAGCGCGTTGCGGGGCTCGGTGAGGATCTGGACGAGCGCCTCACGGTTGAGCTTGTCGACCGTGGCGATCACCGGGAGCCGGCCGACGAACTCGGGGATCAGGCCGAACTTGAGCAGGTCCTCGGGCATGACCTCGGAGAAGATCTTGGTCATGTCGCGCTCCTCCTTGGTGGGGAGCTTGGCGCCGAAGCCGAGGGTCTTCTTGCCGATCCGCTGCTCGACGATGTGCTCGAGGCCGGAGAACGCGCCGCCGACGATGAACAGGATGTTCGTCGTGTCGATCTGGATGAACTCCTGGTGCGGGTGCTTGCGACCGCCCTGCGGCGGGACCGAGGCGGTGGTGCCCTCGAGGATCTTCAGCAGCGCCTGCTGCACGCCCTCGCCGGAGACGTCGCGCGTGATCGAGGGGTTCTCCGCCTTGCGGGCCACCTTGTCGATCTCGTCGATGTAGATGATCCCGGTCTCGGCCTTCTTGACGTCGTAGTCGGCGGCCTGGATCAGCTTGAGCAGGATGTTCTCGACGTCCTCGCCGACGTAGCCCGCCTCGGTCAGCGCGGTGGCGTCGGCGATCGCGAACGGCACGTTGAGCATCCGGGCCAGCGTCTGCGCGAGGTAGGTCTTGCCGCACCCGGTCGGGCCGATCACCAGGATGTTGGACTTGGCCAGCTCGACGGTCTCGTCGGCCTTGTGCCGCTGGGTCCCGGAGGCGACGCCGGCCTGCACCCGCTTGTAGTGGTTGTAGACCGCCACGGCGAGCGCCTTCTTGGCGTTCTCCTGGCCGATCACGTAGGAGTTGAGGAACTCGAAGATCTCGCGGGGCTTGGGCAGCTCCTCGAGGCCCACCTCGGTGCCCTCGCTGAGCTCCTCCTCGATGATCTCGTTGCAGAGGTCGATGCACTCGTCGCAGATGTAGACACCTGGCCCCGCGATCAGCTTCTTGACCTGCTTCTGGCTCTTCCCGCAGAAAGAGCACTTCAGCAGGTCGCCTCCGTCACCGATGCGTGCCACAGGCACGACTCCTCACGACTCAGGCCGGAGGATCCCCAGGAGAACCCTGGTTCACCTTGCAGCGGCCCCGCTCGGACCGCTCCCGCCGGCTGTTTTCGGCTTCAATTCGTCGAACTCGAAGGTACCCCGTCGCGCC
>CAWBAQ010000001.1:0-123058 GCA_963786795.1 uncultured Actinomycetota bacterium | reverse complement strand
ACGTAGGCGTGGGCAAAACCCTCGTACGTGACGAAGAGCGACCACGACCCCGGTGGCCGCTGACGATCACGGCAACGGCGGTCGCGGGCTCACTGCTCCTCTCCGGCCTGATCGTGGTGTCGACCTAGGTCTCGGAACGCACAAAAGCCCAGGTCACTGGCGAGAGTGGCCTGGACTTCCATGAGCGCGCCTGAAGGGATTCGAACCCCTAACCTTCTGATCCGTAGTCAGATGCTCTATCCGTTGAGCTACAGGCGCCGGAACCTCGCAGAGTTTAGCCTGACCGGCTCGCGCGGGCGAAATCGCCTCCGCGGCAGCCTGCTTCGTCAGCTTTGTGGACGGTTCGCACGAGGTGTGCCACGGGTGGAGCGTCGATAACCCCGCGTTACAGCAGAGGGGTCAGGCGAGCAGGAGCCGGATCCCGACGATGTATCCGAACACGACGACGAGGATCCGGAAGACGGTCGGGGGGAGGCGGCGGCCGAGGTGTGCGCCGAGCCATCCGCCGACGACCGAGCCGATGGCGATCAACCCGACGACGGCCCAGTCGAGCGGCGCGAAGAAGACGAACACCAGCGTCGCCGCGACGTTCGCCGACGCGACCGCCACGTTCTTCAGCCCGTTGACGGCCGAGAGGGGTACGTCGAGACCGAGCGCGAGCACCGCGACGAGCATCACGCCCTGCGCCGCGCCGAAGTAGCCGCCGTAGACGCCGATCAGCGCCGACAGCCCGGTCAGCCGCGGTCCCATGTGCTCCCGGTCGGTGGCCATCGGCACGCCTCGTCGGGCGGCCCGGCTGCGCACCGCCGACGAGATCATCGGCCCGAGCCCGACCAGCGTGGCGGAGCCCAGCACCAGGTAGGGGACGACCTCGCTGAACGCTCCGGGGGGCAGCGCGAGAAGCAGCACCGCGCCGAGCAGGGCGCCGACCGCGCTCGTCGTGGCGACCCGGACGACCAGCGTGTGGTGGCCCGCCAGCTCGCGGCGGAAGCCGAACGCGCCCATCACGCCGCCCGGAACGAGGCCGACGTTGTTGCAGACGTTGGCGACCAGGGGCGAGAGTCCCGCGCCGATGAGGATCGGGAAGCTGACCAGTGACCCGGCACCGACCGCGGTCAGCACGAAGCCGGCCCCGAACCCGGCGACCAGCACCGCCAGCACGAACGACCAGTCCATCCAGCCGGCTCTCAGTCCCGTAGCAGCGCGACGTCGCTGACCCGTTCGACGTGGTCGCTCATGGCGGTCGCGGCGGCAGCGGCGTCCCCGGCGCGGATCGCCTCCGCGATCCGGCGGTGTCCTTCCAACGACTCGGCGGGCCGGCCGGGCTGCGAGAGCGACTCGATGCGGGTCTCCTTGATGAGGTCGCTGATCTCGGCCATCAGCCGCTGGAGCAGCGCAGAGTGGCCGGCCGTGGTCACCGCCGCGTGGAAGAGCTCGTCGCCCTCGACCCCCCGCCCCCCGGCGTCGAGGTCGCGGGCCATCACGGCGAGCGCCTCGTCGATCCGCGCGAGGTCGGCGTCGGTGCGGCGGACCGCGGCCAGTCCGGCCAGCTTGGACTCCAGCGCCTCCCGGGCCTCGATGATGTCGGGCAGCTGCTGGGCGTGCCGGCGCAGCGCCTCGACCACCTTCGACGTACCCGACGCGTCCACCAGCACCGCGCCGTCACCGTGCCGGACGGCCACGACGCCGATCACCTCCATCGCCACGAGGGCCTGGCTGATCGTGGCCCGGCTGACGCCCAGCCGGCTGGCCAGCTCGCGCTCGGGCGGCAGCCGGTCCCCGGCCTGGAGCCCGCTCTCGCGGACCCAGCCCAGGATCTGCTGCGCGACCTGCTCGTAGAGGCGCGGCCGGCTGAACGGCCGCAGCGGTTTCGTCTCGGACATGGGGCGAGTGTATTGACAGCCGGGCAAATGGCCTATTGGCTAGGCCACTGGACCGTGTGACCCGGTTCACTCCCCGAAGCGAGGAAAGTCGCATGTCCCCTGAATGGGTATCCATCCTGGCGCTGGTCGCGCTCTTCGTGCTCGGCACGGTGCTGCCGATCAACATGGGGGCGCTGGCCTTCGTGGCCGCGTGGCTGGTGGGGATGTACTCCCTCGGCCTCGACGAGAAGGAGATCATCGCCGGCATCAGCGGCGACCTGGTGCTCACGCTCGTCGGGGTCACCTACCTGTTCGCGATCGCCAGGAACAACGGCACCGTCGACCTGATCGTCAGAAAGGCGGTCCAGGCGCGTCGGCGGCCGGGTGGTGCTGATCCCGTGGGTGATGTTCTTCGTGACCGCGCTGCTCACCGCGATCGGTGCCGCCAGCCCCGCGGCCTGCGCGATCATCGGCCCGATCGCGCTCGGGTTCGCCGGCCGCTACCGGATCAACCCGCTGCTGATGGGCATGTTCGTGGTGCACGGTGCGCAGGCCGGCGGCTTCTCGCCGATCAGCATCTACGGCACGATCACCAACTCGGTGATGCGGGACAACGACCTCCCGGTCAACGAGGTCGCGGTCTTCCTCACCAGCCTGATCGTCAACCTGCTGATCGCGGTCGTGCTGTTCGTCGTGCTCGGCGGTCGCGATCTCGCGTCGCGCCGCATCGACCCGGACGAGATGCACGAGCCCGACCGACCCGCCACGGGAGCGGTGCGCGGCCGCGCGGCGGCGGCGTCGGCGGCCGGCGGCGCGGCGCGCGGCTGGCAGCCACCACCGCGACCGCACCACGATGGGCACCGGCGAGGATTCCGCCGCCGGCCGGCCCGTCAGCACCAAGGAGCCGGTCACCCAGGCCCCGAAGGTCGTCGTCGACCAGGTGATCACGCTGATCGCCTTCGCGGCCGTCGCGGTCGTCGCCCTGGTCTTCGACAAGAACATCGGGTTCACCGCGATCACCGCAGCCGTCATCCTCACCGCGCTGTTCCCCCAGCAGCAGAAGGGCGCGGTCAACCAGATCGCCTGGGCCACCGTGCTCCTGGTCGCCGGGGTCAGCACCTTCGCCGCGATCCTGGAGGCCGCCGGTGCCCCGGAGTACGTCGGGAAGTGGGCCGCCGGCTTCGGTGCGGCCGTGCTCGGAGCGCTGATCCTCTGCTACGTCGGCGGCGTGGTCTCGGCGTTCGCGTCGTCGACCGCCCTGCTGCCGATCATCATCCCGATCGCGATCCCGCTGATCACCACCGGCGGCGTCAGCGCCGTCGGGCTGGTCGCGGCGCTCGCGGTGTCCTCCACGATCGTCGACGTCAGCCCGTTCTCCACCAACGGTGCACTGATGCTCGCCAACCGGCCGGACACGATCAGCGAGGAGAGGTACTACCGGCAGATCCTCGTCTACAGCAGCATCGTCGTCGTGGTCGGACCGCTGCTCGTCTGGGCCGCCGTCGTGCTGCCCGGGTGGATCTGATGGGGGCAGGCTCCGCTCGACGGCGATCCTCGTCGTCGACCTGTCCCGCGCGCTGGCCGGGCCGCACGCCGCGATGATGCTCGGCGACCTCGGCGCCCGGGTCATCAAGGTCGAGGCGCCGGGGACCGGTGACGACGCGCGCGGCTGGGGTCCGCCGTTCGTCGACCCGCCGGACGGCGGGGGTCGCGAGTCGACGTACTTCCTGTCCGCCAACCGCAACAAGGAGTCGATCACCCTCGACCTCAAGGCGGACGACGACAAGGCCGTCCTGCTCGACCTGGTCCGGCACGCCGACGTGCTCGTCGAGAACTTCCGCACCGGCGTCCTCGACCGGCTCGGCCTCGGCTTCGAGCGCCTGCACGAGCTCAACCCGCGGCTCGTGGTGCTGTCCATCACCGGGTTCGGGCACGACGGCCCCGAGGGCGGCCGCGCGGGGTACGACCAGATCGCGCAGGGCGAGGCCGGGCTGATGTCGCTGACCGGTTCGGGCCCCGAGGACCCGCAGAAGGTCGGCGTGCCGATCTCGGACCTGCTCGCCGGGATGTACGGCGCGTACGGCGTGCTCGCGGCCCTGCTCGAGCGGGAGCGGACCGGCGAGGGCACGGTCGTCCGGACGTCGCTGCTCGCCGCGACCGTCGGCGTGCACGCCTTCCAGGGCACCCGCTGGACCGTCGGGGGCCAGGTGGGCCAGGCGCAGGGCAACCACCACGCCGCCATCGCGCCCTACGGCCTCTTCCACTGCGCCGACGGCACCGTGCAGATCGCGCTGGGCAGCGAGAACCTCTGGCGCCGGTTCTGTGCCGGCTTCGACCTCGACCCGGCCACGCCGGGGCTGGAGACGAACACGGACCGGGTCGGCGACCGGGACCGGACGATCGCGTTCGTCGAGGAGGCGTTCGCGTCGTGGGAGGCCGAGCCGCTGCTGGCGCGGCTGGCGGAGGTCGGCGTCCCCGCGGGGAAGGTGCGCACGATGGACGACGTCTACGGCTGGGACCAGGTGGCCAGCCAGGGCCTGAAGGTCGACGTCGAGCACGGGACCCTGGGCCGGCTCACGCTGCCCGGTCCGCCGCTGCGGTTCTTCGACCGGTCCGGCGACGAGGTGACCCGCGACGCGCACCGTCCGCCGCCCGCGCTCGACGAGCACGGCGACGCCGTCCGCAGCTGGCTCAGCGCCGAGCGCGACGCCGGTCGGTGAGCAGCGCCAGGGCGTTCAGCGTCGCCCAGCCGAGCGTGACGCCGAGGACCTTCTGACGAGCCTGCTCGTCGGCCGCCTTCGCGAGAGGATCAGCCCGTCGGAGACGTCGCACGCGATCCGGATCAGCATCGCGGTGGTGACGGTCTTGCGGCCCTTGCCGAACATCCCGAGGCTGCTGATCGCCAGGTCGCGGGCGCCGTAGGACTGGGCGAGCAGGTCGTAGTCGGCCGCGTGCTTCGGGTCGACGGCCCGACCGAGGTGCCGCGGCTCGGCGAGGGCGTAGACGCCGTACGACGCGGTGGCGGTGGACATCAGCCGGCTGAGGGGGAAGGTCATGGCTGCCTACTACCCCGTCGGCCCGGGCCTCATCCCGCGGGCTGGTAGGGCGAGAGCTTGAGCAGGTGCACGGAGTCGGTGCGGCAGGCCGTGGTGGCCGCACGCACGAAGGCCGAGTGCGTCTCGTTGGGCGGGTAGACCCGGAACCCCTCGGCCTGCACGGGACGGCACCGCTTGGCCGGGAAGTTCTCCGCCGTGGTGACCTGGAGCCTGGCCTCGGCGGAGGCGCCCGTCTTCAGCGTGACCGGCCGCAGCTTGGTCCTCTCGACCCGGTCGGCCGGTGCGCCGATCTGCCGGCCGTCCCCTCCGCCGACCAGCGAGACGCCGCCGAAGCCGCCGGTGCGGCAGGTGGCCTTGGACGTGTTGGTCAGCCGGACCAGGTAGTACGTCGACCCGGCGGCGCCCTCGCCGTCGGACAGGTCGACCTTCAGGTCCGCGACGGTGCAGCGACCCGGTCCGGACACGGCCGCGCCCGAGCCGGCGTCCGATGAGTCCGACGCGGACCACCGCAGCCGCCGAGGGCGAGGCCGGCGAGGGCGAGCAGGGCTGTGCCGGCGACCCGGATCGTGTGCATGTGCCCAGTATTCGACAGGTCACATCCGGAATGCCGCGTCATCGGGGGCGTGTTGGGTACGACGAGTTGGGCACAGGTCAGGGCGAGTCCGCAACGAGAAGGAGCCTGCATGTCCGTCGTACCGAACATCACGCTGAACAACGGTGTCGAGATCCCCCAGCTCGGCTTCGGGGTCTTCCAGATCGAGCCCGAGCAGACCAAGGACGCGACGCTCGCGGCCCTCGAGGTCGGCTACCGGCACATCGACACCGCCGAGATGTACGGCAACGAGAAGGAGGTCGGCGAGGCCGTCCGCGCGTCCGGGATCGACCGCGGCGAGATCTTCGTCACCAGCAAGCTCAACAACAGCTTCCACGCGTACGACGACGCGCTGGACGCCTTCGAGGGGACGCTGAAGGCCCTCGACATCGACTACCTCGACCTGTTCCTCGTGCACTGGCCGTTGCCGACGGTCGGCGACTTCGTCGAGACGTGGAAGGCCATGGAGAAGATCTACGCGGGCGGCAAGGTCCGGGCCATCGGCGTCTCGAACTTCCAGCCCACGCACCTGCGCCGCATCCACGGCGAGACCAGCGTGACGCCGGCCGTGAACCAGATCGAGATCCACCCCTACCTCGCCAACGACGAGGTGCGCGCCTTCGACGCCGAGCACGGGATCGCCACCGAGGCCTGGTCGCCGATCGCGCAGGGCAAGGTGCTCGACGACCCGACGATCGTGCGCATCGCGGAGAACGTCGGCAAGACGCCGGCCCAGGTCACGCTGCGCTGGCACCTCCAGCGCGGGGACATCGTGTTCCCGAAGTCGGTGACCCGCTCGCGCGTCGAGGAGAACTTCGACCTCTTCGACTTCGAGCTCTCCGGCACCGACATGACCGACATCACCGCCCTGGACCGCGGCGAGCGGACCGGCCCCGACCCGGACACGTTCGACTACGTCCCGAGCTGACCGGCGCAACGCTGCTGGGGAGCGGTCAGCGGGCGAGGACGACCACCCGCGTGCCGGGCGTCGCGAAGCTCCAGATGCGGTAGGACATCGCACGGCTGACCCGGATGCAGCCGTGCGACTCCTTGTAGTCGGTGCCCAGCAGGAAGTCCGGGTGGATCTGGGCGCCGGTGGAGCGGTACTGCGGGATCCGGTGGAACCCGACGCCGCACGGCGCGAACCGGGTGAAGTTCTGGAGCCGCAGGGTCCGGCTCGCGTCGCTGTTGTTGCGGATCTTCCCTGCCCGGCCGCACTTGGCGCCCGCGACGTAGGTGCCGGCGCGGAGGTAGCGCGGGTTGTCGACGATCCCGCCCTGGGCCACGACGCCCCCGTCGGCCCGGACCAGCCACACGTAGTTCTGGCCCTGGCTGATCACGATCCGCCGGCCCGGCGTACCGCCCGGGACGGGTCGGCGGTCGCAGCGGACCTGCTGGGCGGCGTACATCCGGCTCCGGGTGGCGGGCGTCGGCGAGCCGCTCCGGGCGAGCCCGTTCGCGGCCTGGAAGCGGAGCAGCGCGCTGCGCGTCCAGGTGCCGAGTCGGCCGTCGACCGGTCCGGCCGAGCAGCCGAGCGCGTTCAGCCGCCGCTGGTCGGCCCGCAGGTCGCCGGCGGCCTGCCCCGGGGAGCCGACGAGGACGGTGGCCACCACGAGAAGGACGACGACGGCGGTCCGCCGGAGCGCGAGCATGGGAGGAGTATGACCGCCGAGCAGTAGTCTCGCGACCATGCCCGAGACCGACCGACACGGTCGCCCGCCGCGCGATGATCGGGCGGCCGGGGCCGCTCACGATCGGCATCGACATCGGCGGCACGAAGGTGCTCGGCGGCGTGGTCGACTCGTTCGGCACCGTGCTGACCAGCCGTCGCAGGCCCACGCCCGGCCGCAGCGTCCGCGCCGTCGAGGACACCATCGTCGAGCTGGTGGACACCTTGGGCGCGGAGTACGACGTCGCGGCGGTCGGCATCGGCGCCGCCGGGTTCGTCGACGCCTCACGGTCCACGGTGCTGTTCTCGCCGCACCTGGCGTGGCGCGACGAGCCGCTGCGCGAGGCCCTGATGAAGCGGATCAAGGTGCCCGTCGTGGTCGACAACGACGCGAACACGGCCGCGCTGGCGGAGTGCCGGTTCGGTGCGGCGGTCGGCCACCGCTACGTCCTGTGCATCACGCTCGGCACCGGCATCGGCGGTGCGCTGGTCATCGACAACCGGGTGTTCCGCGGGCAGAACGGCATGGCCGGCGAGTTCGGGCACATGCAGGTGGTGCCCGACGGCCACCGGTGCGAGTGCGGCAACCGGGGCTGCTGGGAGCAGTACGCCTCGGGCAACGCGCTGGTGCGCGACGCGCGCGAGCTGGTGCTCGCCGGGTCGCCGGTGGCCCACGACCTCCGCGAACGGGTCGGCGGCGACGTGGACCTGCTGACCGGCCCGCTCGTCACCGAGGCCGCCCGCGCCGGTGACCCGCTCGCGGTCGAGCTGCTCGCCGACATCGGCACCTGGCTCGGCGTCGGCCTGGCCGGGATGACCGCGGCGTTCGACCCGGGCGCCATCGTCGTCGGTGGGGGAGTCTCGGCTGCCGGCGAGCTGCTCCTCGGGCCGACCCGTCAGGCGTTCTCGCGCACGCTGGTCGGGCGCGGGCACCGGCAGGAGCCGCTGATCATGGCGGCGGCCCTCGGACCGGACGCCGGCTTCGTCGGCGCCGCGGACATGGCCCGGTCGGCGGCCCGTCGGTCGCGCCGGCGTCGTCGTCGCCGCGAGCGCCGGCCCCTCTTCTCCCGGTAGCGCGGGCGGCGCGGACGTCACGGGAAGGTGATCGCCACCTTTCCGGCGGTGCCGGAGTCGGCCAGCCGGTACGCCGCGTCGGCGTCGTCGAGCGAGAAGGTGTCGGTGACGATCACCTCGGGGTGCAGGCCCCACCGGTCCAGGTGGGCCGAGGAGGTCCTCCATGTGACCGATCGAGGTGACCCACGACCCGTGCAGCGTGACCTGCTTGTGGATCAGCAGCGGCGAGACGTCGAACCCGACGTCGCCGCCCTCGCCCACGAATGCGCACCGGCCCCACGTCGCGGTGCTGGACAGCGCGAGGTGCCGGGCGGCCGGGTGCCCCGAGGCGTCGAGCGTCGCGGAGTAGCCCCCGCGGCACGGCGCCGCGCACCGCGTCCTCGTCGTCGGCCGGCGTACGCCTCGTCGACCAGGCCGAGGCGACAGGGCCAGGCCGCGTCGTTCGGGTGAGACGTCGGTGCCCACGACCGGTCCGGCGCCCATCGCCCGCGCGAGCATCGCGGCCGCCAGCCCGACGGGACCCAGGCCCGTGACCAGCAAGGTGTCCCGGCCCGAGACGTCGAGCCGGAGCAGCGCCTCGTAGGCGGTGCCGAAGCCGCACGAGACGAGTGCCCCGTCGACGTACGACAGCGAGTCCGGCATCAGCAGGCAGGTGCTCTCCTCGGCGAGGAGGTACTCGGCGTGGCCGCCGTCGCGCTGCCAGCCGTACGCCGCCCGGGACGGGTCGGTGCACCCGATGAGGTAGCCCCGACGGCACTGCTCGCAGACCCCGCACCCGCTGATGTGGTAGACCACGACGCGGTCCCCGTCGGCCAGCCGCTTGCACCCGGGGCCGACCGCGACCACCCGGCCGCACGGCTCGTGACCGGCCACCACGCCCTGGTAGGCCTCGGGTCCGTGGCCGAGGTGCTCGCGGTAGATCGCGCGGATGTCGCTGCCGCAGATCGAGGACGCCTTCATCGCGAGCAGGACCTGTCCGTGCCCGGGGGTGGGCACGTCCCGGGTGACCGGCACGACCGTGCTGTTACCCGGCAGCACGACACCGCGCATGGTGGTGGTCACCCGTTGCTCTCCCAGGCCTCGAGGGTCGCGCGCGCGCCGTGGCTCGTGCAGCGAGTCCAGCGCTGCGACGTACTCCTTGGTGAAGCGCTCGTCGTCGACCAGGTCGCCGAACAGGTCGGGGTCGCGGAGGAACGCCAGGCGGTCGTCCGACTGCTGCGGCCGCGCGCCGCATCACCGCCTCCTTGCGGCGGTCGACGATCGTCGATCGGCGTTGCCGTCCTCGTCGACCCCCTCCGCGTAGCGGGCCCAGCTCGCGACGACCAGCGCCGAGCGCCGGACCGGTCCGCCGCGGGCGAGCTCGTGGCGCACGACCGGCACGAGCCACTTCGGGATCCGGTCGGAGCTCTCCGCGCAGAGCCGGGCCAGGGTGTCCTTGATCTCCGGGTTCGCGAACCGCTCGATGAGCTGGTGCTTGTAGGCGTCCAGGTCGACGCCCGGGACCGGCTCGAGCGTCGGCGTCGCCTCGTCGTCCATGTAGCCGAGCAGGAAGCCGGTGAAGAGCGGGTCGCTGCACACCTCGTGCGCGTAGCGGTAGCCCGCCAGGTAGCCGAGGTAGCACAACGCCTGGTGGCTGGCGTTGAGCAGCCGCAGCTTCATCAGCTCGTACGGCATGACGTCCGGCACCAGCTGCACGCCGACCTCCTCGAACGCGGGCCGACCGGTCGGGAAGCGCTCCTCGAGAGCCCACTGCGTGAACGGCTCGCAGACGACCGGCCAGCCGTCCTGGACGCCGAACTCCTCGGCGAGCTGGGCGCGGTCCTCGTCGGTGGTGACCGGCGTGATCCGGTCGACCATCGAGTTGGGGAACGTGACGTGCTCCTCCACCCAGGCCGCGAGGTCGGGATCCTTGAGCCGGGCGAACGCGCCGATCATCTTGTGCGCCACCTCCCCGTTGCCCTGGATGTTGTCGCAGGACATCACCGTGAACGGCGCGACGCCGGCGGCCCGGCGACGCGCGAGCGCCTCGGTGACGAAGCCGAACATCGTCGTCGGCACGGCGCCCGCGGCGAGGTCCGCCTGGATCGCCGGGTCGTCGGCGTCGAACTCACCGGTCGCCTGGTTGACGTGGTAGCCGCCCTCGGTGACGGTGAGCGACACGATCCGCACGTCCGGGTCGGCCATCCGGTTCAGCACCGCCTCGGGGTCGTCCGGCGCGAACAGGAAGTCCACGATCGAGCCGATCACCCGCGGGTGCATCGTGCCGTCGGAGTCCTTGACGACCAGGGTGTAGAGGTGGTCCTGCGCGGCCAGGGCGTCCCGCATCCCCGCGTCGCCGGGCAGCACGCCGACGCCGGTGATCCCCCAGTCGAGCGCCTTGCCCTGGTTCATCAGCGCGTCGACGTACATCGCCTGGTGCGCGCGGTGGAAGCCGCCGACCCCGAAGTGCACGATGCCGGTGCGCACCCGCGAGCGGTCGTACGTCGGTACGGCCACCCGGTCACCGAGGTCGTCGACGGTCTTGGCGTTGAGCTGGTGCATGTTCCCTCCATCGGACCGGCGGGGCCGGCGCGTCAGTCGATGTCCACGAGCAGGTCGGCGGCGGGCCGCGTGCGTGCCACCAGGTCGGCGTTCGCCTGGTCGGACACCGTCGCCCACCGTTCGGCCTGGTCGGGTGGCCTGCCGTGCGCGATGTGCCGCTGCACCAGCCGGGCCGTCCGGACCCCCTCGTCGCCCTCGACGAACCACGACTCGTCGAGCAGCGGCAGCACGTCGCTCCAGCCGGGTCCGTCGTACAGCAGGTAGTTGCCCTCGGTCACGACCAGCCGGTGCTCCGGTCGTACGGCGATGGCGCCGGCGACCGACTCCTCGCGGGTCCGGTCGAACTCGGGGGCGTAGACGACGTGGTCGGTCTCGGCGCGGACCCGTCGCAGCAGCGCGACGTACCCGGCCACGTCGAAGGTCTCCGGTGCCCCCTTGCGGTCGCCGAGCCCGAGCCGCCCGAGCTCGGTGTCGTGCAGGTGGAAGCCGTCCATCGGCACGATCACGGCCGACGGTCCGACCGCCGCGACCAGCCGGGCGGCGAGCGTGGACTTCCCGGCGCCGGGTGCGCCGCAGATGCCGAGCACCGCGCGGCCGTCCGCGGCCAGGACGCGCGCCCGCTCGACCAGCGACTGGTCCAGCGGGGCGACGAGGTCCGGCACGGCGCTCACGACGCCGGCCTGACGACGGGCTTCACGGCGTGCGGGTCGCTGCGCCCGACGGTGAGGGCCTCGCGGACCTGGTCGAGGCCGTAGTGACCGGTGACCAGCCGGTCGAGCTGCACCCGGCCGGACGCGGCGAGCGCGATCGCGGCCGGCCAGGTGTGCGCGTAGCGGAAGGTGCCGGTCACGGTCAGCTCGCGCTCCTGGATCCGGCTGACCGGGAGCGGCATCTCGTCGCCTCCCATGCCGACGAGCACGACGCTGCCGGCCGGCGCCACCGCGCGGATCGCGTCGGCCGTGGCGGCGGGATGGCCGGAGCACTCCAGGAGCACGTCGACCGCGAGGCCCGACGAGGCCAGGGTCGTCGAGCTGGTGTCCAGCACCTCGGTGGCGCCGAGCTCCCGGGCCAGGGCCAGGCGGTGCTGGTTGACGTCGGTGACCACGACCGAGGCCGCGCCGAGCGCGAGGGCCGCCTGCATCGCGACCAGCCCGACCGGACCGGCCCCGGTGACGAGCACCCGGGAGCCGGCGCCGACGCCGCCCTTGCGGCAGGCCCACAGCCCGACGGACAGCGGCTCGAGCAGGGCGGCGGCGTCGTCGCCGAGGGCGTCGGGGACCGGGTGCGCGAACTGCTCGTGCACCGTGACCAGCTCCGCGAACGCGCCGTCGATGGGCGGGGTCGCGAAGAACCGCATGTCCTCGCACAGGTTGTACCGGCCGGCCAGGCACTGGGCGCAGGTGAAGTCGGGGACGCCCGGCTCGACCGACACCCGCTGCCCGACCGCGAGGCGGGTGACCGACGAGCCGGTCGCGACCACCTCGCCCGAGGCCTCGTGCCCGAGCACGAGCGGGGAGTCGACGACGTAGCTGCCGATCCGCCCGTGCTCGAAGTAGTGCACGTCCGAGCCGCAGACCCCGACCGACGCGACCCGGACCAGGACGTCGTGCGGTCCGGGCACCGGGTCGGGGCGCTCCTCGACGACGAGGTCGCCGGCACCGCGCAGCACGCTCACACGCATCGAGGTGTCCTGTCGTCCCGGGTCACTTCACCGCGCCGAGGGAGAGGCCGCGCACCAGCTTGTCCTGGGCGGCGAACCCGGCGATCAGCACCGGCAGCGACACCAGCGTCGCGGCGGCGCACAGCTTGGCCGAGGAACAGTCCCTGGCTGGAGATGAAGCCGACCAGGAAGATCGGCGCCGTCGAGGCCCTGGTCGCGGTGAGGTTCACCGCGAACATGAACTCGTTCCAGCTGAAGATGAAGCAGATCAGGCTGGTCGCGGCCAGGCCGGGGGCCGCGATCGGCGCGACGATGCTGCCAGCGTGCGGATCAGCCCGGCGCCGTCGACCTGGGCGGCCTCGAGGATCTCCTTGGGCACCTCGGCGAGGAACGACTGCATCATCCAGATCGCGATCGGCAGGTTCATCGAGGTGTAGAGGATGACCAGCGTGTAGACGTTGTCGAGCATCCCGATCTGCTTGACGATCAGGTAGATCGGCAGCAGCGCGGCGATCGGCGGCAGGAACTTGGTGGACAGGAAGAAGAACATCACGTCCGTCCACTTCTCCACCGGCTTGATCGACAGCGCGTACGCCGCGGGCACCGCGAGCAGCAGCACGAGAGCGTGGAGACGATGCTGGCCGTCGCCGAGTTGATCAGGAACGAGGACGACCCCGCGGTCGAAGACGGCCGCGTAGTTCTCGAGCGTCAGCGGCGCGAAGATCGACGGCGGGTTGGTCGCGGCGTCCGACTCCTGGTGCAGCGAGGTCAGCACCATCCAGGCGACCGGCGCGAAGAAGAGCAGGGTCAGCAGCCAGGCGAGGAAGGCCCACCAGGGGCCCGCGCTCGCGGCGTCGTCGTCCTTGACCTTGCGCTCGCGCCGGCGCTTCTGGGCGCGACGGCGTCCTCGGGGGCGAACGGGTTCCGGGCGGTGTCGGCGCTGACGCTCATCGTGAGGCCTCCTCGGTGAACAGCGACGAGATCGTGCGCAGGGCGAAGGTGGCGACGATGATCGTGCCGATCACCACCACGACGCCGGCGGCTGCGGCCTCGCCGTACTCGTACTTGCGGAACATGGTCAGGTAGATCTCGTAGGGCAGGTTCGTGGTCGCCGACCCGGGACCGCCCTGGGTGATCGTGAAGATCGCGTCGAAGGTCTGCAGCGACGTAGATCGAGCCGAGCAGCGCCGACAGCTCGATGTACTGCCGCAGGTGCGGGAGCGTGATGAAGCGGAAGGTCTGGCACGCCGTCGGCGCGGTCGATCTTCGCCGCCTCGAGCACGTCACCGGGCTGGGCCTGCAGCCCGGCCAGCAGGATCAGCATCATGAACGGCGTCCACTGCCAGACCAGCGCGGCGATCGACCGCCGGCATCGGGAATTGCGACACGTAGTCGATGACCGGGCCCTGCTCGGCCCCGAACAGCTGCCAGACCCAGTTGAGGACGCCGTTGAACAGGCCGTAGTCGGGGTTGTAGAGCGCGTGCTTCCAGACCAGCGCGGAGGCCACCGGCATCACCAGGAACGGCGCGATCAGCAGGGTGCGGGCGAGGCCGCGGCCGGGGAACTTCCGGTCGAGCAGCACGGCCAGGGCCAGCCCGAGCAGCGAGCTGATCACCACGACCGAGACGGTCAGCACGACGGTGTTGACCACCGCGTTCCGCAGCCGGGTGTCGGTGAAGACCGTGACGTAGTTGTCGAGCCCGGCGAACGAGGTGTAGTTGCCCATGCCGAGGAAGTTCTTGTCGCCCGGGCTGGAGGACGTTCCAGTTCAGGGTGGAGATCGCGATGGTCAGCAGGAACGGGATCTGCGTGATGAAGATCGTGAAGATCAGGGCCGGCAGCAGCGGGCCGCGTCGTCGCCACGCTCGCCGCGGGACATCGTGCGTGGCCGGCACGTCCGCTGGCCGGTGGTGCCTCTGCTACCTGGGCGCTCATGGGTTCCTCCGGAGTGGACTGACGGGCGCGATGGTCGGGTACCGGTGCCGGGGCGGGCGGGCGATGCGCCGGCCGCCCCGCACCGGGCGTGGTGCTACGTTCTGGTACTTCTTCGGCGACGTCCTCGGCGAGGCTCTGGCCCTTGGTCGAGCGCCTCGTCGACGGTGCCCTGTCCGGCGATGGCCGCGGCGATGTCCTGGGACACCTTGGTGCCGAGGTCCTGGAACTCCGGGATGTCGACGAACTGCACGCCGACGGTCGGCCGCGGCTGCACGCCCGGGTTCTCCGGGTCGGCCTCCTCGATCGCCTGCAGCGTCTGTCGACCGAAGGCGGCGGACGCCTTCTTGTACTCCGGGATCTCGTAGGTGCGCGCGCGCTTGCCGGCCGGCACACGGGACCAGCCGAGCTTCTCGCCGACCAGCTTCTCGTAGTCCTTGCTCGTGGCCCAGAGCATGAACTTCGACGGCCGTTGTCGGCCTTCTTGGTGGTCTTCGGCATCACCCACGCCCAGGTCCACAGCCAGCCGGAGGCCTTGGTCTTCTCGACCGGCGCGTGCACGTAGCCGATCTTGCCGGCGACCTTGCTGACCTTCGGGTCCTCGAGCGAGCCGGCGGCCGACGTCGCGTCGTACCACATCGCGACCTTGCCCTGGCTCATCGCGTTCAGGCACTCGGTGAAGCCGGCCTGCGAGGCGCCGGGCTCGCCGTGCGCCTTGACCAGGTCGACGTAGAAGTTGACGGCCTGCTTGAACTCCGGGGCGTTCACCTTCGGCGTCCAGTCCTTCTCGAACCAGGTGCCGCCGAAGGTGTTCACCACGCGTGGTCAGCGGCGCGAACATCTCGCCCCAGCCGGGCAGGCCGCGCAGGCAGATGCCCTTCATGCCGGGCTCGGCGCCGTCGACCTTGGCGGCGATGTCGGCGACCTGCTGCCAGGTGGGCCGCTCGGGCATCGTGATGCCCTTCTTCTCCAGCACGTCCTTGCGGTACATCAGGAACGAGGACTCGCCGTAGAACGGCAGGCCGTAGAGCTTGCCGTCCTCGCCGGACAGCGACTTGCACCATCGGCGGGAGCAGGTCGGCCTTGTCGAACGCCGAGTCGTCGTCGGCGTAGGAGTCCAGCTCGTGCAGCCAGTCGTTCTTGGCCCAGATCGGCACCTCGTAGGCGCCGACGGTGGCGACGTCGTACTGGCCGGCGCCGGTGGCGACGTCCTGGGTGACCTTGTCGCGCAGCTCGTTCTCGGGCAGCACGGTGTAGTTCACCTTGATGCCGGTGTCCTTGGTGAAGCTGTCGGCGGTGAGCTTCTGGATGTCCACCATCTGCGGGTTGCCGACCATCAGGACGTTGATGGACTTCGAGCCGCCGCCGCCCCCGCCGCCGCCGCCGCCGGCGCCGGCGCAACCGGACAACGCCAGCCCGGCCACTGCTGGCAGCGCCAGCGCCATCGCGATCCTTCTCGTGGATCTGGTCACCACTGTTACCTCCGGTTGATGACCGGGCCTGGTGGCCCGGTGTCCTGTGTGTTCTCGGTTGCCGTGCTGGGTCGTGCTGGGTGCTGCGGCTGGCTCAGGCCCGGACCACCTGCGGGCCGAGGACGGAGACCGGCGGGCCTCGCCGGGACTCAGCCCCGTGTCGGTGACCAGGACCTCGAAGTCCGAGATCTCGGCGAACCGGCAGAAGCTCGACGCGCCGAACTTGGTGTGCAGCCCGACGAAGACGCGGCGGCGGGACCGCTGCGACCACGGCGCCCTTGACCGCGGCGACCGCCGGGTCCGGCGTGGTGAGGCCGTGCTCGCGGGAGATGCCGTTGGCGCCGAGGAACGCCAGGTCGATGACCAGGTCGCCGAGCATCCGCAGCGCCCAGTGGTCGACGGTCGCCAGCGTGCGCCCGCGCATCCGGCCGCCGAGCAGGAGCACGGTCACGAGCGGCGACTCGGCCAGCGCGCCGGCCGCGAGCAGCGACGAGGTCACCACCGTGATCGGGCTCTCCGGCGCGATCGCCTCGGCGACGAACTGCGGGGTCACGCCCTCGTCGATGTAGACCGTCTCCGCGCCGTGCAGCCGCTCGGCCGCCGCGGCCGCGATCCGGCGCTTCTCGCGCGACCAGGGACGTCGAGCGGTGCTTGATGTTGCTCTCGAAGCCGGCGCTCTCCACCGGGTAGGCGCCGCCGTGCACCCGCTGGAGGACGCCACGCTCGACCAGCTCGCGCAGGTCCCGGCGGACGGTCTCCTCGGCCACCGCGAGGTCCGCGGCCAGAGCGCCGACCTCCACCCGGCCGTCGGCGCGGGCACGGACCAGGATCTGCCGCTGACGCTCGTCCGCCTTCATCGCGACACCTCCTGACCGGTCTCGGTGTGACGTGGGCCACGTCGCCAGTCTGCATGAGGGAACGGGCATCGCCGAGCCCGGATGGGCATGCCAACTTGCCCGGTTCATGTGAGGTTCGTGGTGACGTTTCGGCATGATCGGCCCCTTTTCCAGGCGTGGAGGGGCGTGCTTCCGTGACGGAGGACGCGCCCGTTCGAGCCCGACGCTATGCCCGAACGGGCAACTTGGTCTCACACGATCTCGCGGAGCGATGCCGTCACCCTTGCCCGGAATGCACGCGTGTCCTTTACGTCTTTCGCCCGTTAGTCCGGCATGGGAGTGGGAGCGCAGCGTTCGCCGTCCTCGTCGGCGCGCGCGGTCCCGGTGGCCACGTTTCTCTCCCAGCGGGTGATCACCCGGGTGGCGAGCCTCACCGACCGGCTCGTCGACACCATCCAGCAGGGCAACCCCGGCTACCGCACCACCAAGGTGGTGCCCGAGGACGACCTGTGGCGCTCCTGCCACGACAACCTCATCCGGCTCCTGCAGCTCGTCGGCAGTGTCGAGGCCCGCTTCGACCACGTGTACTACGACGCGGCCCGTGCCACCGGACGGCGCCGTGCCGAGCAGGGGCTGCCGCTCGACGACGTGCTCCGCTCCTTCCGGATCGGCGGTCGCCTCGTGTGGGAGGCGCTGGTCGCCGAGGCCCGGTCGCTCGACGTCGACGACGGGATGCTCGACGTGGGCACCCGCGTCTGGGAGGTCGTGGACCGCAGCTCCGCGCAGGTCGCCGCCGCCTACCACGACGCCGTGCGCAACGCGGTGCGCGCGGACGAGCAGCGACGTACGGCGATCTGGGAGGGCCTGCTCACGGGGGTCGCGGAGGATCCCGGCTTCGCGTTCGAGGCGGCCCGGATGCTCGAGGTGCCGGTGGACGCGCTCCTACCTCGTCGTGGTCGCCGAGCCCTCCGCGCCGGACTCCGACGCCGTACGCCGGATCCGGGACCGCCTCGCCGTGCTGCGGGTCCGCTCGACGTGGCAGGCGCGCGGTGCATCCCTCGTCGGGCTCGTCGTGCTGTCCGGGCGGACGCGGGAGCTCGACGCGCTGCGCGACGTGCTGGAGGTGCGAGGCGGCGCCTCGTCGCCGGTGCACGGGCTCGGGCAGGTGCACGTCGGGTTCCGGCAGGCTGCCCTCGCGCTGCGCACGCTACGCCCGGGTGACCGGCTTCGCCGCCCTCGACGAACGGCTGCCCGAGGCCATCCTGGTGCAGTCGCCCGAGCTCGCGCAGCAGCTGGTGCACACCTGGCTGGGCTCGCTGATCGACCTCCCGGAGGCGGAGCGGACCCCGCTCATGGACACCCTCGACGCCTGGGTCGAGACCTCCGGGTCGGCCGGCCGCACCGCGGAGCTCGTGCACTGCCACCGGAACACGGTGCTCAACCGGCTGCGTCGCCTGTCCGAGGCGACCGGCCACGACCTCACCACCGGCACGACCCCGGTCGAGCTGGTCCTGGCGCTGCGGGCGCACCGGGTGCTCGGCCCGGCCCGGACTGTGCGACGCGGCCAGGCGCCTACGACCGCATCCGAGCGGCCGTGAGGGCCGGGGCCGCCACGATGTAGCCGACGGCTACCGCGCTGGTCACAGGGCGGCGGTCAGGGCGAGCACCACGGCGGCGACGAGAGGGACGACGACCACGGCGGCCGTCAGCGTCCCGGTGGACCGGGGCGAGTGCATCTCGGCGCCCGTGCGGATCGCGTGCTCGTTGCTCCGGAACCGCCGGTAGCCGGCCAGCCCGGCCAACGAACCGGCCAGCACCAGGACGATCCCGAGCAGGTAGCGCACGGCGTCGCTGCCGTGGGTGAGGAACTGCAGCACGCCCAGCCCCGCGACCTGGAGGGACAAGCGCGGTGCGCAGGTAGGCAAGGAACGTCCGCTCGTTGGCCAGCAGGTAGCGGTAGTCGACCGGTCCGTCCACGGATGTCACGGTAGTCGCATGCGGATGTTCGTCGCCCTGCTGCCGCCCGAGCACGCGCTCGACGACCTCGCCGAGTTCGTCGGCCCCGCGGCAGGAGGCCGAGCCCGGGTTCCGGTGGACCCTTCCGGAGCAGTGGCACGTCACGCTGGCCTTCGTCGCCGACGTCGCCGACCGGCACCTCGACGACCTCGTCGCCCGGCTGACGCGGGCCGCCGCCCGTCGTACGCCGTTCCCGGTCACGCTTCGCGAGCGGCGGGGCGTTCCCCGACCCGGCCCGCGCGAAGGTGCTGTTCGCGGGGGTCGAGACCGACGGCGAGGAGCTCCGCCGGCTCGCGACCGGGGCGCGTGCCGCCGCGACGAAGGCCGGCTGCGAGGTCGACGGGGCCGGTTCCACCCGCACGTGACGCTCGCCCGCACGCGACGCCCGGTGCAGGCGACCCGGTGGCTGCGGGTGCTCGACGCCTACCGGGGGCCGACCTGGACGGCCCGCGAGATCACCCTGGTCGCCTCCCACCTCGGGGAGGGTCCCCGTCGCCGGCCGCGCTACGAGCCCGTCGAGACCTTCCCGCTCGCGGTGACCCCGACATCGGTCGGGAAGTGACCCGGGTCGCGCTTTCGCCGCCGATGGCGGAAACACGCGAGAAACCGCGTCGTGGCAGGGTGGCGGCTGTGCGCATCACGCGGATCGGCCTCACCCCCGTCAAGGGCGGACGGCACACCGGGCAGGCGTCGGTCGAGCTGACCCCCGAGGGTCCCGTCGGCGACCGGGTCTTCTGCCTCGTCGACCGGAGGCGGGCCCGGGTGCTCCGCACCGTCGAGAACCCGACCCTCGTGCAGACCTCCGCCCGCTGGCGCGGCGGCGTGCTCTCCGTGTCCCTGCCCTCCGGTTCGGTCGAGGGCGAACCGTCCCCGACCGGTGAGACCCTCAAGGCCGACTACTGGGGCCGGGTCGCCGCGCTCGAGGTCGTCGAGGGGCCGTGGGCCGCTGCCTACTCCGAGCACCTCGGGCGCGACGTCGTGCTGGCGCGGGTCGAGCCGTCCCGGCGAGGTCGTGTACGGCGCGTCCGTCTCCCTCGTGACCACGTCCTCGCTCGACCTGCTCGCCGAACGCACGGGCGCTCCCGTCGACGACGCGCAGTTCCGGGCCACGTTCACCCTCGACACCGCGGGCCAGCCGCCGCACGTCGAGGACGAGCTGGGTCGGCCGCCGCCTGCGCCTCGGGGACGCCGAGGTCGAGGTGCGCAGTGTCATCCCCCGCTGCGCCGTCGTGGACCTCGACCCGGTGACGGGTTCCCGCCGCAGCCGCGTCCTCCGTGCCCTCGGGGGCTATCGTCAGCACGACGGGGGAGGTCGTCTTCGGGGTCGACGCCGTCGTCACGTCGTCCGGTGGGGTCGACGTCGGCGCACCCTGCGAGAGGGGCTGAGCCGTGCCGTACCTCCTGCGAGTCGAGCTGCCGGACGTGCCGGGCTCCCTGGGTGCCGTAGCGGCGGCCATCGGCGAGGCCGGTGGCGACATCGAGGCCATCGAGATCGTCGAGCACCGTCCCGACGGCACCGCGGTCGACGACGTGCTGCTCGAGACCGCGCCCGGGGTGATGCCCGACTCCCTGGTCTCCGCGTGCAACCGCCTCGACGGCGTCCAGGTGCTCTGGGTCTCGCGCTACGGCGCGGGCGGCAACCTGTTCCTCGACCTCGAGGCCGTCGAGGCGCTGACCCAGAACCCCACGACCGCGCGCGACGAGATCGTCGACCTGCTGCCGATCACCTTCCGCGCCGACTGGGGCATGCGGCTGCGGCACAAGGGCGACCAGCGTCAAGGTGCTGCACCGCACCTCGGCCGCCCCCGAGTCGACCACCGGCCACCCCGACTGGTTCCCCGCGAAGCGACCGCTGCGCCTCGAGCTGCCGCCCGACTGGGTCGCGTCGGCCGAGGGCACGCTGGTGGCCGGCGCGCCGATCGGCGGCGAGCACGACCTGGTGCTGTTCGGACGGCGTGGCGGCCCGGAGGTGCTCGACTCCGAGCTGGCCCGGCTGGGGCACCTCGCGGCCCTGGCCGTGTCGATCGCGAAGGCCGGCTGAGCGTGCCGCTCGGGATCGACCGGCGCGACGGGCCGGCTCGGGGGTCGGGTCGCCCGGCTGCTCGCCGCCGCGGGCGTCGAGCAGCGGCTGGTCGTCCGGGACCCGGGCCGCGCACCCTCCCTGCCCGGCGCGACGGTGGCTCAGGCGTCGTACCTCGACGGGGACGCCGTACGACGGGCCCTCGACGGTCTCGACACGGTGCTGATGGTCTCGGCCGCGGAGTCGGCCAACCGGCTCGACGAGCACCGGGCGTTCGTGGACGCCGCGGCCGCCGCAGGCGTGCGCCGCCTCGTCTACGTCTCGTTCTACGGCGCGGCGCCGGACGCGACCTTCACGCTCGCGCGCGACCACTACGCCACCGAGCAGCACATCGAGCACTCGGGGATGGCGTGGACCTTCCTCCGCGACAACCTCTACCTCGACTTCTTCCCGATGCTCGCCGGTGACGACGGGGTGATCCGGGGTCCTGCTGACGACGGCCGCGTGGCGGCGGTGGCCCAGGACGACATCGCCGCCGCGGCGACTGCCGTGCTGCTCGCTCCCGCGGAGCACGAGGGCCGGACCTATCACCTGACCGGGCCCGAGGCGATCACGCTGGCGGAGGCGGCCGGGACGATGAGCCGGCTGCTCGGCCGGGAGCTCACGTTCCAGGACGAGACGGTCGACGAGGCCTACGCGTCGCGGGCGGGGTACGGCGCGCCGGGGTGGCAGGTCGACGCCTGGGTCAGCACGTACACCGCCATCGCTGCGGGTGAGATGGCCGGGGTGAGCGGCGACGTCGAGCTGCTCACCGGACGTCCGGCGACCTCGCTCGAGGACCTCCTCGCCGGCCGTGCCTGACCCCTACGACCTGGCCCGGCAGGCCGCCGACCGGATCGCGGAGCTGACCGGCCGCGCCTCCCACGACGCCCTGGTCGTGCTCGGGTCCGGCTGGGGGCCGGCCGCCGAGGCGTTCGGCGATCCGGTCGCCGCGTTCGACGATGACGCGACGTCCCGGGCTTCCTCGCGCCGGTCGCCGAGGGGCACGCGGGCGAGATCCGGTCCTACGACATCGCCGGGGTGGCGACGCTGGTCTACCTCGGCCGGACCCATCTCTACGAGGGGCACGGTCTGCGGCCCGTCGTGCACGGGATCCGGGCCGCCCGGGCCTGCGGCGTACGCCTGGCCGTGCTCACCAACGCGAACGGCTCGCTGCGCGACGACTGGGAGCTCGGTCGGCCGGTGCTGGTCAGCGACCACCTCAACCTCACCGCGACGTCACCGCTCGAGGGCGCGCGGTTCGTCGACCTGACCGACGCCTGGTCGCCGCGGCTGCGGGCAGCTGGCCCGGTCGGTCGACCCGTCGCTCGCCGAGGGGGTCTACGCCTGGCTGCGCGGGCCGCACTACGAGACCTGGGCGGAGGCCGGGTGGCTGCGCTCGGTGGGCGCCGACCTGCTCGGCATGTCGACGGTGCCCGAGGCGATCGCGGCGCGCGAGGAGGACGTGGAGCTGGTCGGGATCTCCACGGTCACCGCGATCGAGGGGCACCGCGCGGGCATCGACCCGGCGCGAGGTGGTCGCGATCGCGGAGCGGACGGCGTCCCGGTGCGGTCCCCTCCTGGCCGAGCTGGTCGCGCAGGCGTACGCCGAGGGGGACCGGCGTCGACCACCGAACTCGGGCAGGATGGACCCGTCACGAAGGGGCGGGCGGATGAGCGCGCAGACGGACGTCACGAGGTCCCCGCGAAGGCGGGCGGGCTCGGCATCGAGGCCAACGGCATCAACGTCATCGACGAGTCGGAGCGCAAGGGCACGCCCGCCCAGCTGTTCTGGCCGTGGTGCGCGTCCAACGTCTCGGTGCTGGCCGTCTCCTACGGCTCGTTCGTGCTCGGCTTCGGGCTCGGCCTGTCGCAGGCGCTGGTCGCCGCCGTGGTCGGCGCGGTGCTGTCGCTTCCTGCTGGTCGGGCTGGTCTCGATCGCCGGCAAGCGCGGCTCGGCGCCGACGCTGGTGCTCTCGCGTGCGGCCTTCGGCCGGCGTCGGCAACATGCTGCCCGGTGCCGGTGTCCTACCTGCTGCTCGTCGGCTGGGAGACCGTGCTGGTCTCGCTGGCGACGCTTCGCCACCGCGACCGTGTTCGGCCGGCTCGGCTGGGGCGACGGCAACCTCACCAAGGTGGTCGCGTTCCTCGTCGTCGCCGGGGTGATCGTGGCGGCCGGCATCCTCGGCTTCGACGCGATCATGAAGCTCCAGAAGTGGCTGACGGTCGCGATGATCGCGGTCACCTTGCTCTACATCGTGCTCACCTTCGACCACGTCGACCTCGGCGCGGCCGGCGCCCTGCCCGGCCGGCTCGTTCAGCGCCGTGATCGGCGCCACGATCCTGGTGATGACCGGGCTTCGGCGTCGGCTGGGTCAACTCCGCGGCCGACTACTCCCGCTACCTGCCGCGCACCGCCTCCACGCGCGGGGTCGTCTTCTGGCCCACGTTCGGCGGCAGCCTGCCGGTGGTGATCCTGGTGGCGTACGGCGTGCTGCTCTGCGCGTCCGACGCCGAGCTGTCGCAGGCCGTCGCGCTCGACCCGATCGGCGCGCTGACCACGATCCTGCCGACGTGGTTCCTGGTGCCGTTCGCGCTCGTCGCCATCGGCGGGCTGGTCAGCGGCGCGGTGCTCGACATCTACTCGTCCGGCCTGACCCTGCTCACCCTCGGCCTGCGGACGCCGCGCTGGGTGGCCGCGGCGATCGACGGCGTGCTGATGATCCTCGGCACCATCTACATCGTGTGGGTCGCGGACAGCTTCCTCGGCGTCTTCATGGCCTTCCTGATCATCCTCGGCGTGCCGATGGCCGCCTGGTGCGGCATCTTCCTGGCCGACCTGCTGCTGCGCCGGCGACGACTACGACGAGGCCAAGCTGTTCGACGACAGCGCCGCCGGCTACGGCTCGGTCAACGTGGTCCCGGTGCTCCTGATGATCGTGGCCACGGCCATCGGCTGGGGGCTGGTCATCGACACCACCGGTGCCGGCAAGGGCCTGTCCTGGCTGGGCTTCCTGCTCGGGCCGCTCGGGCTCGGTGGCCGCGACGGCGGCTGGGCCTACGCGAACCTCGGTGTCCCGGTGGCGCTGCTGGTCGGCTTCGCCGGCTACGTGCTGCTCCGGACGAACGCCGTACGCCGGCAGGAGTCGTCGCGCGGTCACTCGCTAGACCACGCCGTGCCTCAGGCGGGCTCGGCGACGAACACGGGGATCTCGCGGTCGGTCTTCGTCTGGTACGACGCATAGTCCGGCCAGACCGCGACGGCCCGTTCCCACCAGGCAGCCCGCTCCTCGCCGTCCGCGACACGCACGGTGTAGTCCCGCCGGTCGGGGCCGTCCTGGAGCTCGATGGTCGGGTGGGACATCAGGTTGTGGAACCACGTGGGGTGCTCGGGCGCTCCGCCCTTCGAGGCGACCAGGGCGTACCTGCCTTCGTGCTCGACGCGCATCAGCGGGTTCTTGCGCAGCTTGCCGCTCTTCGCGCCGACCGAGGTCACGACCACGACCGGGACGCCCCGCATCGTCGTACCCGTCGTGCCGCCGGAGGACTCGATCTTCTCGACCTGGTCACGCACCCACTTCTCCGGGCTGGGCTCGTACTCACCGTTCAGTGTCATGCCCCCCTCCTTCCCGAGTTGTCAGAGCCTCAATCGGCCCTGACCGAGTGAGCCTCTGACAACTCGGGTGGCATAGCCTCCGGCCATGAGCGAGTACGTCGTGTCCGAGCTGTTCGACGCCGAGGCATGGCGGGAGGTGCCCGGCTTCGAGGACCTCGAGGACCTGACCTACCACCGGGCCGTGGAGCACGGCACGGTGCGCATCGCGTTCGACCGGCCCGAGGTGCGCAACGCGTTCCGTCCGGGCACCGTCGACGAGCTGCTCCGCGTCCTCGAGCACGCGCGCATGTCCAGCGACGTCGGCTGCGTGATCCTGACCGGCAACGGGCCGAGCCCCAAGGACGGCGGCTGGGCGTTCTGCTCCGGCGGCGACCAGCGGATCCGCGGCCGGGCCGGCTACCAGTACGCCGAGGGCGACACCGCCGACGACCGTCGACAAGGCCAGGCTCGGGCGGCTGCACATCCTCGAGTGCCAGCGGCTGATCCGCTTCATGCCCAAGGTCGTCATCTGCGTGGTCCCCGGCTGGGCGGCCGGCGGCGGGCACAGCCTGCACGTCGTGTCCGACCTGACGCTCGCCAGCCGCGAGCACGCCCGGTTCAAGCAGACCGACGCCGACGTCGGCTCGTTCGACGGCGGCTTCGGGTCGGCGTACCTCGCCCGCCAGGTCGGCCAGAAGTTCGCCCGCGAGATCTTCTTCCTCGGCGACGAGTACACCGCCGAGGACGCGCACCGGATGGGCATGGTCAACCGGGTCGTCGACCACGCCGACCTCGAGCGCGAGGCGCTCGAGTGGGGCCGCAAGATCAACGGCAAGTCGCCGACGGCGCAGCGGATGCTGAAGTACTCCTTCAACCTGATCGACGACGGGCTCGTCGGCCAGCAGCTGTTCGCCGGCGAGACCACCCGGCTGGCCTACATGACCGACGAGGCCGTCGAGGGCCGCGACTCGTTCCTCGAGAAGCGCGAGCCCGACTGGTCGCCGTTCCCCTGGTACTACTAGGGGTCCGACACCCCCACGTGGCCTAGTGTTCCCGCCATGAGCCCCACGTCGCACGAGCGCCCGCGGATGCCGCGGATGGCGGACGTGGCCGCGCGGGCCGGGCGTCTCGCACCAGACCGTCTCCCGGGTGCTCAACGGCATGCCGGGGGTCCGGCCGGAGACCCACGACCGGGTGATGGCCGCCGTCGAGGAGCTGAGGTACCGCCGCAACTTCGCGGCCAAGCAGCTGGCCTCGGCGCCGCTCCCGCACGCTCGGCGTGGTCACCTGGGGCACCAGCCAGTTCGGGCCGGCCAACGTGCTGCTCGCGCTGGAGGCCGCGGCCCGCGAGACCGGAGTACCGGCTCGCCACGGTCAACATCGCTGTCGATGTCGCAGCGAGGCGCTGCGCTCGGCCGTCGACCAGCTGCTCGAGCAGCGTCGTCGAGGCGCTCGTCGTGATCGTCCCGCACGAGAGCGTGCTGCGGGAGGCGCACTCGCTCGGACCTCGACATCCCGGTCGTGGTGGTCGAGGGCGACCTGTCCGAGACGCCGCTGACCGCCGGTGTCGACAACGCCCAGGGCGCCCGCCTCGCCACCGAGCACCTGCTCTCGCTCGGCCACGAGACCGTCGTGCACCTGTCCGGCCCGATGGGGTGGGCGGAGTCGCACGCCCGGCGCGACGGGTGGCGCGCCGAGCTGGAGGCGCAGGGCCGGCGGGTCCCGCCGCTGCGCTGGGGCGGCGACTGGAGCGCCGCGCAGCGGCTACCTCACCGGCCGCGTCGCTGGCGCGGGAGGCCGACGTCACCGCGGTGTTCGTGGCCAACGACCAGATGGCGCTCGGCCTGATCCGGGCGCTGCACGAGGCCGGCCGCCGGGTGCCCGAGGACGTCAGCGTGGTGGGCTTCGACGACCTGCCCGAGGCGCGCGTACTTCCTGCCGCCGCTCACCACGGTCCGGCAGGACTTCGGGGAGCTCGGCCGCCGGGTGATGGACATCCTCGAGCGGGTGCTCGACGGCGAGGAGCAGCCGACGGTCGACCTGGTGCCGACCACCCTGGTGGTCCGCGAGTCGACGGCCCCGCCTGCCCGCGCCGCGCGGGACTAAACGCCCACGGCGGGCACGAAATCCGGTCTCGACGCAAGTTTTTTCGCCCGAGGTCCTTGACCGCGGACGTGTGTCGGCGGACACACTCCTTCAATGTGAACGCTCACATGAGCGTTCACATCACACTCGAGGAGAGTCCGTGAGCCAGTCGCCCGACACCGACCGCGTCGTCATCGGCGTCGACTTCGGCACCCTGTCCGGCCGGGCCCTCGTGGTCCGGGTCTCCGACGGCGACGAGCTCGGCTCCGCGACCCACGACTACCCGCACGCCGTCCTCGACCGGGACGCTGCCCGACGGCACGCCGCTGGCGCCCGGAGTGGGCGCTGCAGGTCGCCGCGCGACTACGTCGACGTGCTGCGCGTCGCCGTACCCGCCGCCCTCGCGCAGGCCGGCGTCGACCCCGCCGCAGGTCGTCGGCATCGCCACCGACTTCACCGCCTGCACGATGGTCCCGACCACCGCCGACGGCACCCCGCTGTCCGAGCTGCCGCGGCTGCGCCGGCGAGCCGCACGCCTACGTCAAGCTCTGGCGCCACCACGCCGCCCAGGGCCAGGCCGACCGGCTCAACGAGCTGGCCCGCAAGCGCTCCGAGGTCTGGCTGGCCCGCTACGGCGGCCTGATCTCCTCGGAGTGGGAGTTCGCCAAGGGCCTGCAGATGCTCGAGGAGGCCCCCGAGGTGTACGCCGAGATGGCGCACTTCGTCGAGGCCGCCGACTGGATCGTCTGGCAGCTGTGCGGGACGCTCTCGCGCAACGCCTGCACCGCCGGCTACAAGGGCATCTACCAGGACGGCACCTACCCGAGCCGCGACTTCCTCGCCGAGCTCAACCCCGACTTCGCCGACTTCGTCGCCGACAAGATCGACCGGCCGATGGCCCGCTCGGCGACCGGGTCGGCTCGCTGACCGCCGAGGCCGCCGCGCTGACCGGGCTGCCCGAGGGCATCGCGGTCGCCACCGGCAACGTCGACGCGCACGTCACCGCCCCGGCGGCCCGCGCCGTCGAGGCCGGCCAGATGGTCGCGATCATGGGCACCTCGACCTGCCACGTGATGAACGGCGACGTGCTGCGCGAGGTCCCCGGCATGTGCGGCGTCGTCGAGGGCGGCATCACCCAGGGGCTCTGGGGCTACGAGGCCGGCCAGAGCGGCGTCGGCGACATCTTCAACTGGTTCGTCACCCACCAGGTCCCCGCCGCGGTCCGCGAGGAGGCGGCCGCGCGCCGGCCTGGACGTGCACGAGCTCCTCACCGAGCTGGCCGCCCAGCAGGCCGTCGGCGAGCACGGCCTGCTGGCGCTCGACTGGCACAGCGGCAACCGCTCGGTGCTGGTCGACCACGACCTGTCCGGCCTGGTCGTCGGGCTCACCCTGGCGACCCGGCCCGAGGACGTCTACCGCGCCCTGCTGGAGTCCACCGCGTTCGGCACCCGCACGATCGTCGAGGCCTTCGAGGGCGCCGGCGTCCCGGTCAAGGAGCTCGTCGTGGCCGGCGGGCTGCTGAAGAACCCGCTGCTCATGCAGATCTACGCCGACGTGCACCAACCTGCCGCTCTCCACGATCGGCTCCGACCCAGGGCCCGGCGCTCGGCTCGGCGATCCACGCCGCGGTCGCCGCCGGGGAGTACCCCGACGTGCACGCCGCCGCCGAGGTGATGGGCCGACTCGACCGCGGCCGCTACGTCCCCGATCCCGGAGAACGTCGCGGCCTACGACGCGCTGTACGCCGAGTACCGCACGCTGCACGACTACTTCGGCCGCGGCGCCAACGAGGTGATGCACCGGCTCAAGGCCCGTCGTCGCCAGGCTCGGGCCGTCAGCCCGCCGGCAGGAGGTCGCGTCATGAGCATCGGCACCGACGTCACCCTCGACGCTGCGCGAGCTGCGCGCCCAGGTCGCCGACCTGCACGCGCGAGCTGACCCGCAACGGCCTGGTCGCCTGGACCGCCGGCAACGTCTCGGCCCGCGTCCCCGGCCACGACCTGATGGTGATCAAGCCGTCCGGCGTCTCCTACGACGAGCTCGACGCCGACACGATGGTCGTCACCGACCTGGACGGCGTCCTCGTCGAGGGGGACCGCGCCCCGTCCTCCGACACCGCCGCCCACGCCTACGTCTACCGGCACATGCCCGAGGTCGGCGGGGTCGTGCACACGCACTCGACGTACGCCACCGCCTGGGCGGCCCGCGGCGAGGCCATCCCCTGCGTGCTGACGATGGTCGCCGACGAGTTCGGCGGCGACATCCCGGTCGGGCCGTTCGCCCTGATCGGCGACGAGTCGATCGGCGAGGGCATCGTCGCCACCCTGCGGGCCAGCCGCTCCAAGGCCGTGCTGATGCAGAACCACGGACCGTTCACCGTCGGCACCGACGCCCGGAGCGCCGTGAAGGCGGCCGTCCTGCTCGAGGACGTCGCCCGCACCGTGCACGTCGCCCGGCAGCTCGGCAGCCCCATCCCGATCGAGCAGCGCGCACATCGACTCGCTGTTCGACCGCTACCAGAACGTCTACGGCCAGAGGAGCACCTCTCGTGACCCGCCCCAACCCGCAGCGCGAGATCTGGTTCCTCACCGGGAGCCAGGGCCTGTACGGCGACGACGTGCTCCGCCAGGTCGCGGACCAGTCCCGCCAGGTCTCGGACGCGCTCGACGCGTCCGCCGACATCCCCGCCCGGGTCGTCGCCAAGCCGGTGCTCACCGACGCCGGCGCGATCCGCGCGGGTGATGCTCGACGCCAACGCGGACGACGCGTGCGTCGGCGTCATCGCCTGGATGCACACCTTCAGCCCGGCCAAGATGTGGATCAGCGGGCTCGACCAGCTGCGCAAGCCGCTGCTGCACCTGCACACGCAGGCCAACGTCGAGCTGCCCTGGTCGACCATCGACATGGACTTCATGAACCTGAACCAGGCCGCCCACGGCGACCGCGAGTTCGGGTTCGTGCAGACCCGGCTCGGCCTCGACCGCAAGACCGTCGCCGGTCACGTGAGCGACCCGCGGACCACGGCTCGTGTCGGGACGTGGGCGCGCGCGGCGCTCGGGCGTGCGGAGCTGTCGACGATGCGGCTGGCCCGCTTCGGCGACAACATGCGCAACGTCGCGGTGACCGAGGGCGACAAGGTCGAGGCCGAGCTGCGGTGGGGGGTGTCGGTCAACACCTACGGCGTCAACGACCTCGTCGCGGTCGTCGACGCGGTGCGCCGACAAGGAGATCGACGTCCTCGTCGAGGAGTACGCCGACGCCTACGACGTGGCGGCGGAGCTGCTGCCCGGCGGCGAGCGGCACGACTCGCTGCGCTACGGCGCGCGCATCGAGCTGGGCCTGCGGGCGTTCCTCGTCGACGGCGGGTTCACGGCCTTCACCACCAACTTCGAGGACCTCGGCGGGCTGCGCCAGCTGCCCGGTCTCGCCGTGCAGCGGCTGATGGCCGACGGCTACGGCTTCGGCGGCGAGGGCGACTGGAAGACCTCGGTCATGCTGCGCACGCTCAAGGTGGTCGCCGACGGGCTGCCCGGCGGCACGTCCTTCATGGAGGACTACACCTACCACCTGGTCCCCGGCGAGGAGCTGATCCTCGGCGCGCACATGCTCGAGGTCTGCCCCTCGATCGCGGCCGGGAGGCCGTCGCTGGAGATCCACCCGCTCGGCATCGGCGGCCGCGAGGACCCGGTCCGGCTGGTCTTCGACGCCGCCCCGGGCGACGCGGTCATCCTCGGCACCTCCGACCTCGGCGACCGCTTCCGGTTCGTCGCCAACGAGGCCGAGGTCGTGGCGCCGAGCGCGCCGCTGCCGAAGCTGCCGGTCGCCCGGGCCGTGTGGCGGCCCGGCGCCCGACCTCCAGACCTCGACCGAGTCCTGGCTGACCGCCGGCGGGCCGCACCACACGGTGCTCTCGACCGCGCTGACGCCGAGCACCTCGTCGACCTCGCCGACATGGTGGGCACCGAGCTGGTGCTCATCGACGGCGACACCACGGTCCGCCGGTTCCGCCAGGAGCTGCGCTGGAACCAGGCCTACCACCGACTCGCGCAGGGGTTCTGATGCCTGCGCAGGCAAGAGGAAAGACGGTCAGGGACAGCCCCTGCAGTGTCGAGCAAGGACGACCAACGATATGGAGAAGTCAGTGCGCAGGTTGATCGCAACAGTCGCCGGCACCGCTCTGGCCCTGAGCCTTGCGGCTTGCGGGGGCGGCGGTGACTCCGCCAGCGGCGGAGACAAGGGCACCATCGGTGTCGCGATGCCCACGAAGTCGTCGGAGCGCTGGATCGCCGACGGCAACAACATCAAGAAGCAGCTCGAGGCTGCCGGCTACAAGGTCGACCTCCAGTACGCCGAGGACGACATCCCGACCCAGGTCACCCAGGTCGAGAACATGGTCACCAAGGGCGAGAAGATCCTCGTCGTCGCCGCCATCGACGGCACGGCGCTCGGCGACGTGCTGCAGACGGCCAAGGACAGCGGCATCCCGGTCATCTCCTACGACCGGCTGATCCGCGACACCGACGCCGTCGACTACTACACCACCTTCGACAACGAGAAGGTCGGCGAGCTGCAGGCGCAGTCCCTCGTCGACGGCCTCAAGGCCAGCGGCGCAAGGCGCCCGTGCAACGTCGAGCTGTTCGCCGGCTCGCCGGACGACAACAACGCGACGTTCTTCTGGAACGGCGCGATGAGCGTCCTCAAGCCGATGATCGACTCCGGCGACATCAAGGTCGTGTCCGGGCCAGACCAAGTTCGAGCAGGTCGCCATCCTGCGCTGGGACCCGGCCACGGCCAAGAAGCGCATGGAGGACATCCTCACCAAGAGCTACACCCAGGAGACCGTCAACGGCGTGCTCTCGCCCTACGACGGCCTCTCGCTCGGCATCATCGCGGCGCTCAAGTCCAACGGCTACGGCGGCGGCGGCAAGCCGCTCCCCGTCGTCACCGGCCAGGACGCCGAGGTCCAGTCGGTCAAGTCGATCCTCGCCGGCGAGCAGTACTCCACGATCTTCAAGGACACCCGCGAGCTCGCCAAGGTCACCGTCGCGATGATCAAGGCGATCGGTGCGGGCAAGAAGCCGGAGGTCAACGACACCAAGACCTACGACAACGGCAACAAGGTCGTCCCGTCCTACCTGCTGGACCCGGTCCCGGTCGACCAAGGACAACGTCCAGCAGGTCCTGGTCGACGCGGGCTACTACACCGAGGACGAGCTCAAGTGATCCCCGCCGTGGGTGCTCCGGGCAGGTCCGCCGGAGCACCCACGGCACCAGCCCGGCACCACCATCCCGACACAAGGAACCGTGCACATGAGCCAGCCGATCCTGGAGATGCGCTCCATCACCAAGGAGTTCCCTGGCGTCAAGGCGCTCAGCGACGTCAACCTCACCGTCAACCGCGGCGACATCCACGCGATCTGCGGGGAGAACGGCGCCGGCAAGTCCACGCTGATGAAGGTGCTCACCGGGGTCTACCCGCACGGCACCTACGACGGCGACATCGTCTTCGAGGGACGAGGTCGTCGAGTTCAAGAACATCCGGCAGAGCGAGGCCGCCGGCATCGTGATCATCCACCAGGAGCTCGCGCTGATCCCCGAGCTGTCGATCGCCGAGAACATCTTCCTCGGCAACGAGACGGCCGCCGGCGGCGTCATCAGCTGGGACCGCGCCAACCGGCAGGCCATCGAGCTGCTCGCCCGGGTCGGCCTCGCCGAGAACCCGCTGACCCAGGTCAAGCACCTCGGCGTCGGCAAGCAGCAGCTGGTCGAGATCGCCAAGGCGCTGTCCAAGGAGGTCAAGCTGCTGATCCTCGACGAGCCGACCGCCGCCCTCAACGACGACGACTCCCAGCACCTGCTCGACCTGCTCAAGGGCCTGCAGGGCAAGGGCATCACCTCGATCATGATCTCCCACAAGCTCAACGAGATCGAGCAGATCGCCGACGAGATCACGATCATCCGCGACGGCCGGACCATCGAGACGCTCGCCGTCGCGGCCGACGCCGTCGACGAGGACCGGATCATCCGCGGGATGGTCGGCCGCGACCTCGAGCACCGCTTCCCGGAGCACGAGCCCGAGATCGGCGAGGTGCTCTTCGAGATCTCGCGACTGGTCCGTGATGCACCCGCTCGACCACACCCGCGCGGTCATCCGGGACGCCAACCTCACCGTGCGCCGCGGCGAGATCGTCGGCATCGCCGGGCTGATGGGCGCCGGACGCACCGAGCTGGCCCGCAGCATCTTCGGACGGTCCTACGGCAGCCGTGTCGAGGGACGGCATGACGCTCGACGGCAAGGAGCTGCACCTCAACTCCGTGCACGCCGCGATCGACGCGGGCATCGCCTACCTCACCGAGGACCGCAAGGTCCTCGGCCTGAACCTCCTCGACGACATCAAGCGCTCCATCACGCTCGGCCGGCCTGGACAAGATCAGCAAGGGCCTGACGGTCGACCAGCGCGAGGAGGTCGTGGTCGCGGAGAAGTACCGCACGAGCATGAACATCAAGACCCCCACCGTCAACGAGGGCGTCGCCAAGCTCTCCGGCGGCAACCAGCAGAAGGTCGTGCTGAGCAAGTGGATGTTCACCGACCCGCAGCTGCTGATCCTCGACGAGCCGACGCGCGGCATCGACGTCGGCGCCAAGTACGAGATCTACGGCGTCATCCAGCGGCTGGCCAAGCAGGGCCGCGGCGTCATCGTGATCTCCTCCGAGCTGCCCGAGCTGCTCGGGCTCTGCGACCGCATCTACACCCTCGCGGAGGGTCGCATCACCCATGAGTTCAGTCGCGCCGAGGCGACGCAGGAGTCGCTCATGCGCTACATGACCAAGTCGACACCAGGAGCAAGAGGTAGCCCGATGAACTCGTTGAAGAACATGCTGCGCGGCAACGTCCGGCAGTACGGCATGGTCATCGCGCTGGTGGCCATCGTGGTGCTGTTCCAGATCACGACCGACGGCATCCTGCTGCGGCCGCTGAACGTCACCAACCTGCTCACCCAGAACGCCTAGATCCTGATCCTGGCGATCGGCATGGTGATCGTCATCATCGCCCGGCACATCGACCTGTCGGTCGGCTCGGTCGCCGCGTTCATCGGTGCCGGTCGCGGCGATCATGATGACGAAGTGGGACGTGCCGTGGCCGCTCGCGGTGGTCCTCTGCCTCGTCGCTCGGAGCGGCGATCGGCGCCTGGCACGGCTTCTGGGTCGCGTACGTCGGGATCCCGGCGTTCATCGTGACCCTGGCCAGCATGCTGATCTTCCGCGGCCTGACGCTCGTCGTGCTCAAGGGCGCGACGGTCGGCGGCCTGCCCGACGGCTTCGAGGCCATGGGCAACGGCTTCCTGCCCGGACGTCGGCCCGGACACCGGCCTGTCCAACCTGACCCTGGTCCTCGCCGCGCTGCTCGCCGTGTTCCTGGTCGTGCTGGAGTTCCGCAAGCGCGCCTCGGCCATCCGCTACAACTTCGACGTCGTCCCGGTCGGGCTGTTCTACGCCAAGCTGGTCGTCGATCGTCGCGGTCGTGATGACCTTCGCCTACCTGCTCGCGCAGTACCGCGGCCTCCCGATCGTCGGCCTGATCCTGTTCGCGCTGATCGGCATCTACGGCTTCATCACCCAGCGCACCGTGACCGGCCGCCACGTCTACGCCATCGGCGGCAACGTGCGACGCCGCCACCATGTCCGGCGTCACGCACCAGGCGCATCGACTTCCTGGTGATGACCAACATGGGCCTGCTGGCCGCGCTGGCCGGCATGGTCACCGCCGCCCGGCTCACCGCCGCCAACCCCAAGGCCGGCACCAACTTCGAGCTCGACGCGATCGCCGCGGCCTTCATCGGCGGCGCCGCCGTCACCGGCGGTGTCGGCACGGTCGTCGGCGCGATCATCGGTGGCTTCGTCATGGGTGTCCTGAACAACGGCATGTCGCTGATGGGCATCTCGATCGACTGGCAGCAGACGGTCAAGGGCCTGGTGCTGCTCGCCGCGGTCGCCTTCGACGTGTGGAACAAGAAGCGCACCTCGGTCGGAGGTGGTGCCGGGGCCGAGGACACGGCCGCGACCGCCGCCCCACCGGACGAGCTCGTCGAGGAGATCCAGCTCGCCGAGGCCCCGGGCACCGAGGCCAGGACCTAGCCGCCCGAGCGACCTCCCGAGACACCGTGCACCCCGGCGCCGCAGGCCCGGGGTGCTCGGCCGTTCCGGGCCCGGGCCGTCGAGCCGGTCGCGGTCACCACCAGCCCTGGCGGCGGGCCCACCGCAGCAGCAGCCCGGAGATCAGCAGCATCGCGACGAGCACGACGGCCAGCTGCGAGACGTGCGTCCGCTCGTTGACGATGACGTTCATGCCGTAGATCGACGCGATCGCGGTCACCGGCAGGGTCACCGCAGCGATCACCGCGAGCCGCTCCATCGCGACGGTCATCTTGGTGTTGACCTTGGTCTGGTAGAGCTCGATGACGCCGAACAGGAACTGGGCCTCCCCGTCCGCGACCGAGCGGACCCGGTCGAACTGCTCGGCGAGGTCGCGGGCCAGCGCCCGGGACGGCTCCGGGACGAACCGGTCCAGGGTGCCGATCCGGGCCTGGACGTCGTGGGACTGGGCGGCCATCGTGCGCGCGGTGATCAGCTCGTGCCGGATCAGGAACATCCGCTCCAGCAGCTCCTCGGGGTCCTTGAGCTGCGAGGCCATCACGTGCTGCTCGAGACCGGGCAGCTTCTCCGCCACGTCGCCGACCAGCGCGCGCTGCCTGCGCGCGACGGCCGACGTCACGGCGTACGACAGCTCGGCGGGCGTCGCGGGACAGAACCGGCCGGCCTCGATGCGCTGGAGCACCGCCCGGGTCTCGACCAGGGCCTCGGCCGGGTCGACGACCGGGTTCAGCGGGCCGTGCACGGTGACCAGGAAGTTCGAGCCGACGACCTGGTCGAGCTCGAGCAGGTGGACGTGGCCGGCCGCGGCCGAGCAGCGGGGAGTGCACGGTGACGAAGTAGTGGTCGGCGTAGCTGTGCACCGTCGGCACGTGGTTGCGGCGCCGGCACGCCTCGATCACCAGCGGGTGGCAGCCCAGGCCCTGGAGGAACCCGTCGACCTCGTCGTCCCAGGCGGGCACGTCGACCCACACGAACCCGTCGTCGCGCTCGAGCAGGACCACCACGTCGTCACTCTCGTGGGGGTGCGCCCCCGCCGCGTCCACGAAACGCACGTCCATGTGCTCAGGGTGTCCCTCACCGACGGGACTGTCGAGAGGCGAGGAGGCGGCGGGCGTGACCGACACGAGTGAGACGGGGCTCTCAAATGGTGGCCGGTCCCGCAGGGGTGCCCTAGGTTGCGCAAGGTGAGGATCGCCGTTGCTGCAGAGACCCGGGAGGGCGAGGCGCGCGTCGCCGTCGTCCCCGAGCTGGTCGGAAAGCTGACCGGGCTGGGGTACACCGTCGCCGTCGAGCCGGGAGCCGGCTGCAGGTGCGTTGCACCACGACGACGAGTACGTCGCGGCCGGCGCCGAGATCGTGGACGAGCCGTGGCAGGACGCCGACGTCGTCGTCTCGGTGAACCCGCTCGACGCCGCCGTCGTACGCCGGTTGCGGGCGGGCACCGCGACGGTCTCGTTCCTGCCGGTGAGCTCCGCGCACGAGCTGGTCGCCGACCTGCGTGACTGCGGGGTCACGTCCTTCGCGATGGAGCTGGTGCCGCGCATCTCGCGAGCGCAGTCGATGGACGCGCTGTCCTCGCAGTCGCTGGTGTCCGGCTACCGCTGCGCGATCGTCGCGGCCGGCCTGCTGCGCCGCTTCTTCCCCCTGAACATGACCGCCGCGGGCACCGTCCCGCCCGCCGAGGTGGTCGTGCTCGGCGCCGGCGTCGCCGGCCTGCAGGCCATCGCCACCTCCAAGCGCCTCGGTGCCGTGGTCAAGGCGTACGACGTGCGGGCGGCCGCCGCGGAGGAGATCCGCTCGGTGGGCGCCGTCGCGATCGAGCTGGAGCTGGAGACGCTCGAAGGGACCGGCGGCTACGCCCGGGAGATGACCGAGGACCGGGCGCAGCGGCAGCGTGACCTGCTCGCGCCGTACATCGCCGCCGCCGACGCGCTGATCACGACCGCCGCCGTTCCCGGCCGGCAGGCGCCGCTGCTCGTCACCGCGGAGATGGTCGAGCAGATGAAGCCCGGCTCCGTCGTGGTCGACCTCGCCGCCGAGTCAGGCGGCAACGTGGAGGGCGCGCAGCCGGGCCAGGTCGTCCGGATCGGGAACGCCCAGGTCTGGGGAGGCGCCAACGTGCCGGCGCAGATGCCGGGGCCGGCGTCGCGGCTCTACGCGCAGAACGTCGTCAACCTGGTCACGCTGATGACCCGCACGGGCGACGAGGGGGCGGCGGCCTTCGCCCCCGACTTCGACGACGAGATCGTCGCCGGCTCCTGCGTCACGCACGACGGCACGATCTGGCACGAGCCCACCCGCGCAGCGATCGAGGGCCCGGCGCAGCCGGAGGTCCTGCCCGTCGAGACCCCCTCCGAAGGAGGCACTTCCGCGTGAGCGAGCCCATCGTCTGGCTGACGATCTTCATCCTCAGCGTGTTCGTCGGGGTCGAGGTGATCGCCAAGGTCTCCTCGACCCTGCACACCCCGCTGATGTCCGGCGCCAACGCCATCCACGGGATCATCCTGCTCGGGGCGATCCTGGTCACCGGCTACGCGCACAACACCCTCCAGCTCGTGGTCGGGCTGGTCGCGGTCGTGCTCGCCACCGTGAACATGGTCGGCGGCTTCGTGGTGACCGACCGGATGCTGCAGATGTTCACGCGGAAGAGGCCGGCCAAGTGACCGCCACCCCCGTCTGGGCGCAGCTCGCCTACCTGCTCGCGGCCGTCTGCTTCATCCTGGCCCTCAAGGGTCTCTCGTCCCCGCGCACCGCCCGCGCCGGCAACCTGGTCGGCGCCTTCGGGGCGGTGCTGGCCTGCGTGGTGGTGTTCTTCTACGCCGAGCTGGACCACGTCGTCCCGATCCTCGTCGCGATCGCGGTGGGTACGGCGGTCGGGCTGGTCGGCGCACGCCGCGTGCAGATGACCCAGATGCCGCAGCTGGTCGCGCTGTTCAACGGGGTCGGCGGTGGCGCAGCCGCCCTCGTCGCCCTGCTGGAGCTCTCCGACGTCGGCCCCGCGACGCCGGGCTTCACGCTGGCCGCGACGGCGTTCACCATCCTGGTCGGGTCCGTGTCGTTCGCCGGGTCGCTGGTCACCTTCGCCAAGCTCCAGGAGCTGATGACCTCCCGGCCCGTGGTCTTCCCGGGGCTGCCCGTCGTGTTCGCGCTCTCGTTGGTGGCCGCGGTCGGACTCTCCGTCGTGACGGTCACCGGCCCGAGCACCGGGATCGGCGTGGTGCTCGCCCTCGTCGGGCTGCTGCTCGGCGTCCTGCTCGTGCTGCCGGTCGGCGGGGCCGACGTACCCATCGTCATCTCGCTGCTCAACGCGTTCACCGGCCTGACCGTCGCGGCCGGCGGCTACGTGCTCGACAACACCGTGCTGCTCGTCGCGGGCACCCTGGTCGGCGCGAGCGGCACCTTCCTGACCAAGCTGATGGCCGCCGCCATGGGCCGCTCGGTGGCGAACATCCTCTTCGGGGCGCTCAAGGGCGGCTCGACGCTGGGCGCCGGCGAGGCCTCCGACCGGCCGGTCCGGTCCGCCGGCCCCGAGGACGTCGCGATCCTGCTCGGCTACGCGCACCGCGTGATCATCGTGCCGGGCTACGGCCTCGCGGTCGCGCAGGCCCAGCACACGCTGCGCGAGCTCGTCGACGTGCTCGTCGAGCGCGGCATCAAGGTCGACTACGCGATCCACCCGGTCGCCGGCCGGATGCCGGGTCACATGAACGTGCTGCTCGCCGAGGCGCAGGTGCCCTACGAGCAGCTCCAGGAGATGGACGAGATCAACTCCGAGTTCAAGCAGACCGACGTCGTCCTGGTGGTCGGCGCCAACGACGTGGTGAACCCCGCGGCCAAGACCACGCCCGGCGCGCCGATCTACGGCATGCCGATCCTGAACGCCGACGAGGCGCAGCAGATCGTGTTCCTCAAGCGGTCGATGCGGCCCGGGTTCGCGGGCATCGAGAACGAGCTGCTCTTCGACCCCAAGACGACGCTGCTGTTCGGCGACGCGAAGGACACGCTCGGCAAGGTGCTCAGCTCCGTGAAGAACCTCTGACGAGATCTGCGTAACACGGAGTTACACTCCGGGTAGCTCACCGTTAGAGTGGGTAGGACGGGGAGGGAACCCTGATTCTCGCCGTGACCGAGGAGGTCACCCGACATGCCTGATGATGAGAACAACCCCTACAGCCGTCCCGACGGCCACCGCTACGACGCCCCCGAGTCCGACGACGACCGCAGGTCGAAGAGCTGGGACTACCTGGTCCTCGGGCATCGTGGTCCTCGTGCTGATGGTGCTGATCGCCACGGGCGTCGTACCCATCTTCAGCTTCTGAGCCGCTCAGCCCGACCACGCCGTACAGCCGGTCGCCGGCGTCGCCGAGCCCGGGCACGATGTAGCCCTTCTCGTTGAGCCGCTCGTCCATGCCCGCGGTCACCACCGTGACCGGGATGTCGAGGCCCTCGAGCTCCTTCTCCAGCCGGGCGCAGCCCTCGGGCGCGGAGAGCAGGCAGATCGCGGTGATGTGGTCGGCGCCGCGGTCGACCAGGAAGTGGATCGCCGCCGCCAGCGTGCCGCCGGTCGCGAGCATCGGGTCGAGCACGTAGCACTGCCGGCCGGACAGGTCGTCGGGCAGCCGCTCGGCGTACGTCGACGCCTCGAGCGTCTCCTCGTTGCGGACCATGCCGAGGAAGCCGACCTCCGCCGTCGGCAGCAGCCGCATCATCCCGTCGAGCATGCCCGAGCCCGGCGCGCAGGATCGGCACGACCAGCGGCTTCGGGGTCGCCAGCTTCACGCCCTGCGCCGTCCGCGACGGGGGTCTGCACCGTCACCGTCTCGACGCGCACGTCGCGGGTCGCCTCGTAGGCCAGCAGCGTGACCAGCTCGTCGGCGAGCTGGCGGAAGGTCGGGGAGTCGGTCCGCTCGTCCCGCAGGGTGGTCAGCTTGTGGGCGATCAGCGGGTGGTCGGCGACATGGGTGCGCATGGCGGCAAACCTAGTGCGTCCGCCTCGGCGGGTGCGAGTGCGTGGTGCGCGAACCGGCAACCTGTCACCATCGAAGGCGGGGCCGATGCAGGAGGAGGCGACATGTCGCAGGAGACCGAAGCCAACACCGAGGGTGTGGACTTCGTACTGGTCGCCTACCGCGAGGAGGGCGTCTGGCAGCTGCAGGAGCTCGAGGCCGCGAAGGCGGCGGACCTCGACGACTTCGCGGTCGAGCTGCGCCGCTACCCCGGCGACGGCGGCTCGCTCGGCCTGGTGTCCGTCGACGAGGACTTCTTCCTGCTGGTGCGGGTGCTCGGCGCCGAGACGCGGCTGCTGCTCTCCGACGTGACCGCCGCCACGGACTGGCCGCTCGCGCGCTCGGTCGTGGACCACCTCGAGCTCCCGATCCCCGACGACGAGGAGGACCAGGAGCCCGCCGGCGACCTCGGCATCGTCACCGACCTCGGCATGGGGCCGATGGACATGGGTGCGCTGCTCGACGACTACGAGCTCTACCCCGACGAGATGCTCGGCGACATCGCCTCCCGCCTCGGGTTCGGCCGGTTGTACGACGACCTCGTCGGCGTCGCCGCGTCGTGACCGGCGTCGAGCCGGTGGGACCCCGCGATGCGCGAGGCCCTCGACGAGGCGCGCGCGGCGCTGGCCACGGACGACGTACCCATCGGGGCGGTGGTGCTCGACGCCTCCGGCGCCGTCGTCGGCCGGGGCCGCAACCGCCGCGAGGCCGACGCCGACCCGACCGCGCACGCCGAGGTGGTCGCCCTGCGCGAGGCGGCCGCCGCGCGCGGCGAGTGGCGCCTCGACGGCTGCACCCTGGTCGTCACGCTCGAGCCCTGCACCATGTGCGCCGGCGCGGTCGTGCTGTCCCGCGTCGACCGGCTGGTGTTCGCGGCGTACGACGAGAAGGCCGGCGCCGTGGGGTCGCTGTGGGACGTCGTACGCGACCGGCGGCTCAACCACCGCCCGGAGGTGGTCAGCGGCGTGCTCGCCGAGGAGGCGTCCACGCTCCTGCTCGACTTCTTCGCCAGCCACCGCACACCCTCGTAGACCGACGGGCACAACCCGCCACGCATCGCCCGAGGCCGCTGCTCCACCGCGGTTGTGCCCGCCCGTCTGCGCGTCGCCAGCCGATTTCGGCGGCGCCGACCCTCTCCGGTAGCCTCTTCCGCGGTGGCGTGTCCGAGCGGCCTAAGGAGAACGCCTCGAAAGCGTTTGTTGGCGCAAGTCAACCGAGGGTTCAAATCCCTCCGCCACCGCCAGCGCTGATGTCGCGGGACATGGTGCAGCACCTGTCCCGCGACATCATCCGGAGCCGTCGCGAACCAGGCTGCAGCCCGCTCCGTGCGGAGGCCGGGTCCCGTGCACAACCCCGATGTGTTGTCTAGGCTGACCTGCATGACTCCTCGCCTCGCCCGGACCCTGGCTGCCGCGGCCGCCCTCACGCTGACCCTCGGCGGGTGCGCCGCCGGCGGTGACAAGACCGAGGTCGCCGGTGGCGCCAAGATCGTCAAGGAGGGCACGCTGACCGTCTGCACCCACCTGCCCTACAAGCCGTTCCAGTACAACGAGGGCGGCAAGGTCGTCGGCTTCGACGTCGACATGATGGACCTGGTCGCGAAGAAGCTGGACCTCAAGCAGTCGATCTTCGACACCCCGTTCGAGGGCATCGAGTCGGGCCAGTCCCTCAACACCGGGCAAGTGCGACGTCGCCGCCGCCGGCATGACGATCACCGACGACCGCAAGAAGGTGCTGGACTTCTCCGAGCCGTACTTCGACGCCACGCAGGCGCTGCTGGTCAAGAAGGGCTCGCCGATCAAGGCCTCGACGACCTCGACGGCAAGACCGTCGGCGTCCAGCTCGGCACCACCGGCGCCGACTACGTCCGCGGAACGCCCCGAAGGGCGCCGAGATCAAGGAGTTCGAGGACCTCGCGCTGCTGACCACCGCGGTCAAGACCGGCCAGACCGACGCCGGCGTCAACGACAACGGCGTGCTCTTCGACTACGTCAAGACGAACCCGGACACCGCAGGTCGCCACCGAGTTCGACACCGGCGAGCAGTACGGCTTCGCGGTCGCCAAGGGCCAGAACGACGAGCTGCTGAAGACCGTCAACGACGTCATCGCCGAGGCCAAGAAGCGACGGCACCTACGACAAGATCTACAAGAAGTACTTCGGCGAGGCGCCCAGCAGTGACCGGCCGCCCCGATCCTGCCGCCGACGGGGTGACGCTCATGGCGATGAGCCCGCGCAAGCGCGCCACGGTCTCGCGCGGCGTCCAGTACGCCGTGCTGGTGGTCGTCGTGCTGGCTGTCGCGCTCAGCCGCCGACTGGGAGCAGCTCGGCAGCGGTCTTCCTGGACCCGGACGTGCTGGCGATCGATGTGCCCGGACGATCATCACGATCGCGCTGAAGAACACGCTGATCTACACCGTCGTGCGCGTTCACCTTCGGCCTGGTCCTCGGCCTGGTGCTGGCGCTGATGCGGCTGTCGCCGGTCGGGCCCTACCGGTGGATCGCGACGGCGGTCATCGAGTTCTTCCGGGGCGTGCCCGCCCTGGTCGTCTTCATCGCCTTCGTCTTCGGCATCCCGCTCGCCTTCCCCGGCCGCGAGCTGCCCGGCGGCATCCTCGGCGACGGTCACCGTCGCGCTCGGCCTGGTCGGCGCGGCCTACATGGCCGAGACCATCCGGGCCGGCATCCAGGCGGTGCCCGAAGGGACAGCTGGAGGCGGCCCGCTCGCTGGGCATGTCGCACAGCCGGGCGATGATCTCGATCGTCATCCCGCAGGCGTTCCGGATCGTGCTGCCGCCGCTGACCAACGAGCTGATCCTGCTCACCAAGGACTCGTCGCTGGTCTACATCCTCGGGCTGTCGCTCGACGAGTACGAGCTCACCAAGTTCGGCCGCGACGTGCTCAACCAGGAGAAGAACCTGACCCCGCTGGTCGCCATCGCGCTGTGCTACCTGCTGATCACCGTCCCGCTGTCCATCGTCGTACGACGCATGGAAGCCCGCGCCGGAGAGGGCCCGCTGATGACCGAGCCACAGATCGACCGGTCCGCGCCCGCGATCGACGTGCAGGACCTGCACAAGTACTTCGGCGACAACGAGGTGCTCAAGGGCATCGACTTCCACGTCGACAACGGCCAGGTGGTCTGCGTCATCGGGCCGTCGGGCTCCGGCAAGTCCACGCTGCTGCGCTGCGTCAACCTGCTGGAGACGCCCACCTCGGGCAAGATCTTCGTCGAGGGCGTGGAGATCACCGACCCCGACGTCGACGTCGACAAGGTGCGCTCCCGCATCGGCATGGTGTTCCAGTAGTTCAACCTGTTCCCGCACCTGACCGGTGCTGCGCAACCTCACCATCGCGCAGCAGCGGGTCAAGGGCCGCGAGCAAGGACGAGGCGGTCGCGGTCGCCCGGCGCAACCTCGAGAAGGTCGGGCTGTCCGAGAAGGTCGACGCCTACCCGGCCCACCTGTCCGGCGGGCAGCAGCAGCGGGTCGCGATCGCCCGGGCGCTGTCGATGGACCCGGACATGATGCTCTTCGACGAGCCCACCAGCGCGCTCGACCCGGAGCTGGTCGGCGACGTGCTCGCGGTGATGAAGGACCTCGCCGCCGAGGGCATGACGATGATGGTCGTCACCCACGAGATGGGCTTCGCCCGCGAGGTGGGCGACAACCTCGTCTTCATGGACGGCGGGGTCATCGTCGAGGAGGGCCCCCCGCCGACGTGCTCGCCGACCCGCAGCACGAGCGCACCCAGTCGTTCCTGTCCAAGGTGCTCTGAGCCGGACAGCCGGACGGCCGCGGCCGCGGGCTCCGTCCCTAGCGGCCCGAGCCCTTGGCCGGGTCCTCGATGCGCAGCCAGCCGTTCGGTGAGTAGGTCAGCCGCGCGCCGTTGTCGGCGACGATGACGAGCAGACCGTGGGTGTTGAAGCCGTACGACGCCCGGTCGCCGAAGTCGATCGGCGGGGCGTCGGCGGCGACGAAGAGCTGGAAGGCCATGCGGCGACTCTAGGCCCAGGGCGCCCGGACGCACCTCGACTCCGCCGCGGCCGGCAGCACGGATTTGATCCCACGGTCATGTCCGGGGTCTTGTGGCCCGGCTGTGATCGGGAGCAAACTGGCTGGAAGGTCGATGTCTGCACCCACCGGAGCTGGTCACCATGATCCAGAGGACCCACCCCACACCGCGCGTTTCCACGCCCGACCTGATGCCCGTCCTCTCGCGGGGCAAGCACCGGTCGCCGAAGAAGGGCGCCTGCTTCATGGAGCTGGCGTCGTTCCTGGCCGGCGAGCAGTGGTCGGACCACCCGTCCTGCACGCACCCGCTGCTGGCGTCGCTCGCCCGTGACATCAACGACCACGTGGACGACTACGCCCGCTCCCGGCTGGCGCCGATGATCCCGTCGGTGATCGGCCTCAACGGCGACGACCCGCGCGTGGACGCCTGGATCGCGCGCGAGGCCGCGCTCGCCGCGTTGCCCGTGACCGCGTCGGAGCGGCAGGGCGTCGCAGCGGTCGGGCTGCTGCGCTGCGAGCGGATGCTCAACCACCTCGAGGGCCGCTCGAAGCACTACCTCGACCCCCGCACCGAGGCCCGCCTCGACGAGGTCCCGCACGCCCGCGACTGGGCGCGCGGCTTCTCCGCGCTCGGCTGGGGGAGCGGCTCCAGCTTCTCCAAGCGCAGCGCCCCGGCGATCGTGCACTCGGCGGTGTCCGGGATCGCCGCGGCCGCGGTGTCCGGCTCGGACGACATCCTCGTCGACCTGCTCGAGCGGACCATCGTGCTGTGCCGCGGTTGGTTCGCGCACGAGACGGCCGCCGTTCGCGTCGACCTGTGGCGCGAGACCGTCCGCATGACCCACCGCTGACGCGCTGCCGGCTCGTCGCTAGAGCCAGCGCTCCAGCCGCACCAGCGCCTCGGCGACGTCGTCGGTGGCGCCGGCGAAGGACAGCCGCACGAAGCGGTTGCCGACCGCGGTGTCGAAGTCGATGCCCGGGGCGGTGGCGACGCCGGTCTCCGCGAGCAGCCGGCGGCACCACGCCATGGAGTCGTCGGTGAGGTGCCCGATGTCGGCGTACACGTAGAACGCGCCGTCCGCCGGCGCGAGCCGGTCGATGCCCAGCCGCGGCAGCCCGTCCAGCAGCAGCCGGCGGTTGTCGGCGTAGCGCGCGACGTGCCCGTCACACTCGGCGTACGACGCCTCGGTGAACGCCGCGACAGCCGCGTGCTGGGACAGCACGGGCGGGCAGATCGTGAAGTTCCCCGTGAGCACGTCGACCGCGCGACGCAGCCTCGGCGGCACGAGCATCCACCCGATCCGCCACCCGGTCATCGAGAAGTACTTCGAGAACGAGTTGAAGACCACCGCCTCGCGGGACGTCGCCCGGGCGGAGGCGTGCTGCATCGGGGTGGCGTACTCGATGCCGTGGTAGATCTCGTCGCTGATCAGCTGCACGCCGTGCTCGTCGCACCACGGTCGCCAGGGCGGCGAGCTCCGCGGGGAACAGCATGGTCCCGGTGGGGTTCGCGGGGCTCGCGACCACCAGCCCCTGCACCGGCTCGTCCAGCGCCTCGAGCATCTCCACGGTGGGCTGGAAGCGCGACTCCGGGCCGGCCGGCAGCTCGACCACCTCGCACCCGAGGGCGGCCAGCACGTTGCGGTAGCAGGGGTACCCCGGCCGGGCGATCGCCACCCGGTCGCCGGCCTCGAACGCGGCCAGGAACGCCAGCAGGAACCCGCCCGAAGAGCCGGTCGTGACGACCACCTCGGCCGGGTCGACCTCGAGGCCGTGCATCCGGCGGTGGTGGCCGGCGATGGCCTCGCGCAGCTCGGGGATGCCCAGGGAGACGGTGTAGCCGAGCACCTGCTCGTCGAGCGCCCGCTTCGCCGCCTCGCGGACCGGGCCGGGCGCGGGGGTGGAGGGCTGCCCGGCCACCAGGTCCAGCAGGTCGCCGTGGGTGCGTGCCGCGACCGGCGGCCGCCGCGAGCAGGTCCATGACGTGGAACGGCGGCACGTTGGCGCGGCTGGCCACGGACAACCGCTGCGGGAACATCTCGGTCGACGGCATCGCCCCTACGCTAACCGCATGCACGGGGACGGTGGACGAGGCGTTCGGGCCGGTGGGCGACGCGTTCGCCGAGGTGCTGGAGGAGCAGGACGCGGCCGGGGGCACGGGAGCGTCCGTCGCGGTGTGGCGCGACGGCCGGTGGGTGGTCGACCTCTGGGGAGGGTGGGCCGACCTGGCCCGCACCCGCGAGTGGGCCGAGGACACGCTCGTCATGCCCTACTCCGTCACCAAGCCGTTCGCGGCGCTCTGCGGCCTGGTGCTGGCCGACCGGGGACTGGTCGACCTGGACGCGCCCCTCTCGACGTACTGGCCCGAGCTGCTCGCGCCGACCACCCTGCGGCAGGTGCTCAGCCACCAGTCCGGTCTCGCCCTCCTGGAGCGCCCGGCACCCGAGGAGGCGTTCTACGACTGGGACCTGATGTGCCGGCTGGTGGCCGAGCAACCACCGCTGTGGGAGCCCGGTACGGCGTGCGGGGAGTCCGCGCTGCTCTACGGACACCAGATCGGCGAGGTGGTGCGTCGGGTCGACGGCCGCACGCTCGGCACCTTCCTGCGCGACGAGATCTGCGCACCGCACGGTCTGGACTTCCACGTCGGCGTCCCCACCTCACGACCTCGCCCGGGTCGCCGACCTCACCGGCTTCGACGACGAGTTCCTCGGCCGCGGTGACGAGCGTCCGGTGATGCGGCAGGCGCTGAGCAACCCGCCCGGCGCCCTCGATCCGGGCGTCGTGAACTCCGACCGCTGGCGGCGGGCCGAGGTCCCCGCGGTCAACGGGCACGGTACGGCGCGCTCGGTGGCCGGCCTCTACGTCGCGCTCCGTGAGGGTCGGCTGCTCTCGGCCGGACTGACGGAGGAGATGACCTCGGTGGCGGCCAGCGGTGTCGACCAGGTGCTCGGCGAGCCCGCCGAGTGGGGCCTCGGCGTCGCGCTCGACGTGGACGGCTTCGGGATGGGCGGGGTCGGCGGCAGCTTCGGCTGGTGGAGCACGGAGGGCGACTACGCGATCGGCTTCGTCACCGGCGGATCGCCGACCACGACCGGGCCACCCGCGTCGACAACGCCGTGCGGGCGTGCCTGGATCTCCCGCCCCTGTAGACCGCCCCATCGGACTATGGCGTCTCGCTCGGGCGAGAGGGACCGTAGTGCCGAGCGGCCTGAGCACCGCCCACGGGCGCGGCCGTCCTTGTCCATCCCCCGGCGAGGGCGGCCGCTTGGTGCCTGCGCCCTCATCGCTACCAATAGGATGAGCACCCGCCCCCTGACGACGCCGAGGTGAACGTGAGCTTCGACGCGCATCAGATGGACACCGTCCTGCTGATCGGCGCCGTCGTGATGCTCGTGGCGATCCTGGCCGTGCGTGTCTCGGTCCGCGCGGGTCTCCCCAGCCTGCTGGTCTACCTGCTGATGGGCGTGCTGCTCGGCGAGGCCGGGGTCGGCATCCGGTTCGAGGACGCCAACGTCGCGCACGCCCTGGGCTTCGCCGCGCTGGTGCTGATCCTGGCCGAGGGTGGTCTCACCACGAACTGGTCCGAGATCCGGCCGGCGATGCGCTTCGGGGTGTCGCTCGCCACCGTGGGCGTCGGCGGTCAGCGTGGCGGTGATGGCGGTGGGGGCCCACTACCTGTTCGGCCTCGACTGGCAGCTTGCGGTGCTGCTCGGCGCGGTCACCTCCCCGACCGACGCGGCCGCGGTGTTCTCGGTGCTGCGTCGGGTGCCGCTGCCACGCACGCGTCACGGGTGCGCTCGAGGCCGAGTCCGGCCTCAACGACGCGCCGACGGTGCTGCTCGTCTCGCTGGTGAGCACGGGCGCGGCCCTCGACCACGGCGTGCTCGGCTTCGCGGGCATCGTGCGTCTACGAGCTCGTCATGGGCGTCGCGGCCGGGCTCGCCGTCGGCTTCGGCGGCGCCTGGGTGATGCGTCGCATCGCGCTGCCGTCCTCGGGTCTGTACCCGATCGCGGTGCTGACGCTGACGGTCCTCGCGTACGCCGGGACCGCCGCCCTGCACGCGTCGGGGTTCGCCGCCGTCTACACGGCAGCGCTCGTGCTCGGCAACAGCGAGCTGCCGCACCGCGCCGCGACCCGGTCCTTCTCCGAGGGGGTCGCGTGGCTGGCGCAGATCGGGCTGTTCGTGATGCTCGGGCTGCTCGTCTCCCCGGGCCGCATCTCGATGGCGCACGTGGTGACCGCCGTGCTGGCCGGTCTGCTGCTCACGTTCGTCGCCCGGCCGCTGTCGGTGCTGGCGTGCTCGTGGGCGCACCGGATGTCCGTGCGGGAGCAGGTGTTCGTGTCGTGGGCCGGGCTGCGGGGCGCCGTACCCATCGTGCTGACCACCATCCCGCTCGCCGAGAACGTGCCGGGGGGTGAGGAGCTCTTCGACATCGTCTTCGTCATGGTCGTGATCTACACGCTGGTCACCGGGCCCACCCTGCCGTGGGTGGCCTCGCGGCTGGGGGTCACCGTGCGCGACGAGCCGCGCGACATCGAGGTGGAGGCCGCGCCGCTGGAGCGGATCGCGGCCGACCTGCTCCAGGTCAACATCAACCGCAGGTCGCGGCTGCACGGTGTCGAGGTCGGCGAGCTGCGGCTGCCCGTGGGTGCGTCGGTGTCGCTGCTCGTGCGCGACGGGCACACGCTGGTGCCGGACCAGCGGACCGTGCTGCGGCGCGGCGACGACATGCTCGTCGTCACCCCGCGCAAGTGCCGCGAGGAGACCGAGCAGCGGCTCCGGTCCGTGTCGAGGCGGGGACGGCTGGCCGACTGGCTCGGCGAGCAGCAGGCCTGACCCGGTCTACAAGGCGTCGGTGCTGGCGCTGGGGAGCGGGACGCAGACCGACGACGACTGCCTCGCGACGATCACCCGACGGGCCTTGGACAGCTTGTCGAAGCCGTTGCCCACGACCACGTCGATGCCCGGCCCGAGGTCGGTGGTGGAGACCACCACCTTGGTCTTGCGACCGAACTGGCGCGCCACGAGCCGTGCGGCCATGTCGTTCGCCTCGGTGGTGAACACCCGGACCCGCTTCGGCGGTCAGGTCCGACGGCGCGTTGCCCACGGCCCCCGGGGTGAACCCACGCGCACGGAGCTTGGCCATCGTGCTGTCCGCGAGCCCGGACCGGGTGCCGCCGTTGAAGACGCTCACCTGCACCTGCGTCGAACGGATCCGCTGGCCCTTCCGGACGTCCTTGGGCGAGCAGGTCGGCGACGGCGACGCCGAGGCGCCGGCGTCGTCGCCGGGGAGCGGGGCGAACAGGGCCTTCGCGCCGAGCAGCACGCCGACCACCAGGATGGAGACCAGCACGAGCAGGGTCACCGCGGTCGTCACGTGTCGTCGGCGCCATCGTCGGCTCAGCCCTCGACCACGTGCACGCGCGCGTGCAGCACCTGGCGCTGCTGGAGGGCGGCGCGCAGGGCGCGGTGCAGGCCGTCCTCGAGGTAGAGGTCGCCCCGCCACTCCACGACGTGCGCGAACAGGTCGCCGAAGAACGTCGAGTCCTCGTCGAGCAGCGCGGCCAGCTGCAGGGTGTCCTTGGTCGTGATCAGCTCGTCGAGCCGCACCTGCCGGGGTGGCAGCGCGGCCCAGTCCCGCGGCCCCAGGTCGTGGTCGGGGTACGGCCTTCCGTCACCGACGCGCTTGAAGATCACGGTGGCAAGCATAGGGTGCCGCCCGGAGCCCGCTCGGTAGGGTGCGAGCATGACCGACGCATCCGCCGGGCCGGACCCGATCGAGGCGGCCGTCGCCGCCGGCTACGCCTTCGACGGCCCGGCCCTGGAGCTCGGTGGGCTGATGCTCGACGCCGAGCGTCTCTCCGACGCCCGGGTCCGGATCCCGCTCGGGATGCTCAACCGGCACGGTCTCGTCGCCGGTGCCACCGGCACCGGCAAGACCAAGACGCTGCAGCTGCTCGCGGAACAGCTCTCGGCGCAGGGCGTCCCGGTCTTCGCGGCGGACATCAAGGGCGACCTGTCCGGGATCTCCACGCCGGGCGAGGAGAGCCCGAAGATCACCTCCCGTGCGGCGTCGGTCGGCCAGCAGTGGACCGCGACCGGCTTCCCCGTGGAGTACTACGCCCTGGGCGGCGAGGGCACCGGCATCCCGCTGCGCGCCACGATGACGTCCTTCGGCCCGACGCTGCTGTCGAGGGTGCTCGACCTCAACGACACCCAGGAGTCGTCCCTGGGCCTGGTGTTCCACTACGCCGACGCCGCCGGCCTGCCGCTGCTCGACCTCGCCGACCTGCGCGCCGTGGTGTCCTTCCTGACCTCCGACGAGGGCAAGGGCGACCTGAAGACGCTCGGCGGCCTGTCGTCAGCGACGGCCGGTGTGATCCTGCGCGAGCTGATCGCCTTCGAGGACCAGGGCGCCGACGCGTTCTTCGGCGAGCCCGAGTTCGACACCCGCGACCTGCTCCGCACCACGCCGGACGGCAAGGGCGTCATCTCCCTGGTCGAGCTGCCCAACCTCCAGGACCGGCCGGCGGTCTTCTCCACCTTCCTGATGTGGCTGCTCGCCGACCTGTTCCACGACCTGCCCGAGCTGGGCGACCCGGAGAAGCCGAGCCTGGTGTTCTTCTTCGACGAGGCGCACCTGCTGTTCTCGGACGCGTCGAAGGACTTCCTCCGGGCCATCACCCAGACGGTGCGGCTGATCCGGTCGAAGGGTGTGGGCGTCTTCTTCGTGACGCAGAGCCCGACCGACGTACCCGACGACATCCTGGCGCAGCTCGGGTCCCGCGTTCAGCACCAGCTGCGGGCCGCGACCCCCAACGACGCCAAGGCGCTGAAGGCGACCGTCAACACCTACCCGACGTCGTCGTACGACGACCTCGGCAAGGTGATCCTGTCCCTCGGCATCGGCGAGGCCGTCGTCACGGTGATGAACGAGCGGGGTGCGCCGACACCGGTGGCCTGGACCCGGCTGCGCGCGCCGGAGTCGCGGATGGGTCCGGCGGACGCCGCGGCCATGACCGCGGCCGTCGACTCCTCGCCGCTGAAGCCGAAGTACGCCGCGGCCATCGACCGCGAGTCGGCCCGCGAGAAGCTCGCCGCTCGACTCGAGGCCGGAGCAGCCGCCGCGCGGGCAGGAGAAGGCCGCCGGCCGGCACTGCGGACGACCACATCGGCTACCCGACCGGCACCGGGCGTACGACGGGGAGGAAGGCACCCGCACCCAGCAAGCAGGACGGCAGCGTCGTGCAGGACATCATGAAGTCGCCGGCCGCGCGTGACCTGATGCGCACCGCGGCCCGCGAGATCGTCCGCGGGGTCTTCGGGGTCGGGCGCAGGCGCTGATCAGAGCTCGACCCGGCGCGCCGGCATGCTGACCAGGTAGGCCGCGAGCATGGCCAGCCCCCACCCGATCGTGTCGGGCTGCGGCTCGGACCGGGTGAGCAGCACGAACGCCACCATGAACAGGGCGACCTCGACGACCGCCCGCGCCGGGTCGGCGAGCCGGCGCGACGCCCGGGGCGCGACCCAGCGTCCCCACACGAGGGCCGCGCACCAGCGGCAGCAGCGTCGGCCAGCACGAGGGACAGCGGCGTGCTCCCGGTCAGGTGCCAACCGCCCCAGGCCAGGGCGGCCAGCAGGGCGAGCTCGGAGACGAACCGGAGCACGAGCAGCACGCCCATCGGTCCGGAGGGTCGTTGGTCCACCCGGCCACTCTGACAGGCCGGGCGGCTACCCGACGCTCAGGCGCACCAGCGCACCGCCTCGACGGCGAAGTCGGCGGGCGCGTGCACGCCGGCGAGGTCGGGCCGCTCGCGGAGCAGGGCGGTCAGGTCGCGCGTCCGGGCCGCGGCGCGCCGCTGGGCGGCCGCGGCGAGCCGCTCGCTCCTCGCCTTCTCGGCGTCGTAGTCCTCGTCGACCAGGCGGACGGCCCGAGTGGTGGCGCCGTCGGTGCTGCGCAGCGGTCGTCGACGGCGGTGCGCTTGCGTCGAGGCGGGCTCGGCGATGGCGGCAGTCATGGTGTTCCCCCCAGGGACTCGGTCGGTGTGCTGACCAGCCCAGCGTGTCCGAGCCGTGCGACGGCTGCGTTACCTCGTGTGACGCCCAGAAGAATTCTGGCCGTCGGCCAGGTCGGTCCGGGCTACTCCCAGCACACCTCGGTGACGGTGCCGCCCCTGACCGGGACCGTGAGGCGCACGGCCCCCCCGCCCTTCTCGTAGAGCTCGTAGGAGCCCTTCGACCAGGTCGCCGAAGACGAGCGACGGCAGCGTCCGCTCTGCCGTGGGCCGCTCCACCACCGCCACGTGCGGGTGGTGCCCTGGCACGTCCGCGCCGACCGGACGGATCTCGATCTCGACGTCCAGCATCGCGGCCGGCATCGCGACGACGAGCGCCCCGATGTCGTCGCCGATGTCGAGCAGGACCGCACCCTGTCCGGCGAACGGGTTCTCGGCGTGCCCGTGGCCGTGCTCGCCGCTCATCAGCCGGCCGGCGACGATGTGCCCGGCGTGGTCTGGTACCCACCGTTGGGCGCGGCGAGGAACGGGAACGAGTCGCCGTAGGGCGGGTTCTCGTTCGTCGTACCGTCCGTGACCTTGCTGGCGGCACCGTCCGGCGTGTACGACGGGTCGACCAGCGGGATCGTGAGGCCGGCGATGGCCCGCAGCTGGACCGTCGTCGTGTCGTCGAGGACCCGGCGACCGTTGGGGTAGCCGGCAGCGTCGCCCGCCACCAGGCCCAGCGGGTTGGCCTTGTCCATCGACGTCGGCGGAACCGCGACGTTCAGCCGCAGCATGTCCGACTCGACCGGGCCGGTGTAGTTCTGGAACCCGGCCACCACGCCCGTCGGGATGCCCGTCAGCAGGATCGCGTTCAGGTCGGCCCGCGGCTTGGTGTACTTCGCGAGGTTCGGGAACACTCCCGGGTAGAGCACCGGCAGCAGCTTGGCCAGCTCCGGGCGGTTGACGTACTTCGCGTACGCCTTGTCGCCTGCCGGGTAGCTCACGTTCCACTTGTCCTTCTCGGCCATCGGCACGATGACCTCGTTGAACAGCGGGCTGCCGAGCCGCGAGACCTGCTGCCAGGGGCCGTGGCCCTCGGTCCGGCCGGTCCTCCGGTCGAGGATGCGCGACTTGCGACGGCTGGCGGTCGCCCAGACGCCGATGACGGAGCCGGGGGAAGCGACGTCCGTGGGCTTGTCGCCGTTGCGGGTGACCTCGCGGATCGGCACCTGGATCGCGATGCTGTGCACGTTGTAGGTCTTGGTCGAGTCGACCCCGTCCATCGCACCGGCCGAGGGCAGGATCGCGTGGAGGCCCTGGAACGGACGCAGCGTGCCCAGGTCGAAGATGCTGCCCAGGTCGACGTGGAAGCGCGTCCGAGCGCTGGCCGGCGAACACGGACCGCAGCCCGAGCCGGTGCACGGCGGGCCTGCCGAGGTTGGCCTCGTAGTCCGGCGTGCTGCGCGGCCCGATGTTGACGGGCGGGCAGCGCAGGTCGGTGCCGAGCACCTTGGAGCGGCCGTTCTTGACCCGGGTCACCGAGTAGAACTGCGGGCGGTTCCACTCGCTGTCCCTGAGGCTGCTGATCCGCCCGGTGTTGTAGAGGAACGTCTTCTTGTTCCGGATCCTGGTGTGGAAGCGGAACTGGTAGACCACGTCGGCCTTGCCGGTGCCCTTGTTCGAGATCTTGATCTCGTAGAGGACGTCGTCGCCGAACTCGTAGAAGTTCGGGCCGCCGTCGGGCTTCTGCAGCGGGATGAAGTTCGCGATCAGGGTGACGTAGGACGGGTGCTTCGGGCTGACGAACGCGTAGACGTCGGTGTTGTCGGCGACCGGGTCCTTGGAGATCTCCGGTGCTTCGCGGTGAGAGGACATGGTCAGCCCCTCGCTGCGTTGAGAAGACGGTGGACGAGGTCGCGGTCGTGGACCACGACCTCTCGCTCGTCGACCATGAGGGTCACCTCGTCGGAGTCGACGTCCCTGACGTAGGCGACCACCGGTGACGTGGCGCTGTCACTGTGGCGGTGGGTCTGGCTGGCGAAGGCGGATCCGGGTGCGAGGGCAGCGGCACCCACGGCCGCGGCACCTGCCCCGGTGACGCCGATGAAGCGGCGTCGGGAGGTCTCGCTCATGTCTGTCCCTTCGAGCGAATCGTGGTCTGGCAGACCGTGTGACCTGCGCCACGGGCGGTTCGTGCGCTGCGGCCGCGCGCGGATGGGTGGGCCCGGCGTTTCGACGTACCGGTCTAGACACATCTTCGGCCGGCGGCGTCGTGCGGGCCGCGTCGGCTCGGGTGGGTGCATCCCCATCGACGGGCGTGGGTACCAGAGTACCGACGCGTCACGGGCGCCGCGGAGCGAGAGGAACCTGACCAGCATGCTGACCCACGGCACCGGGGTGGTAGCGGATCGGTACGTGCTCGACGAGCTGATCGGCCGGGGCGGGATGGCTGACGTCTACCGCGCCACCGACCAGGTGCTCGAGCGGGAGGTCGCCGTGAAGGTGCTGCGCGAGCACGCGGCCGGACGATGCGGACCGTGCCAGGTTCCGCGAGGAGGCGCAGATCGTGGCCGCCCTCGACCACCCCGGCCTGGTCAGCGTGCTCGACGCCGGCGTCGACGACGACGTGCCCTACCTGGTGATGGACTTCGTCGAGGGCGCCAGCTTCGCGGCCTTCTGCCGCGGCAAGCGCGTCGCCGCGCACCGGGCGGCCTACGTCGGGGCCGAGCTCGCCTGCGGTGCTCTCCTACGTGCACGCGAACGGCATCGTCCACCGCGACGTGAAGCCCAGCAACATCCTGGTCGGCCACGACGGGGTCGTCCGGCTCGCCGACTTCGGCATCGCCCGGGTGCTCGCCGACCCGACCGGGCACACGGTGACGGGTACGACGATCGGCACCGCCGCCTACATCGCACCCGAGCAGGTGCGCGGGGAGGGGGGACCGCCGCGAGCGACGTCTACTCCCTCGGGCTGGTCCTCCTGGAGGCGCTGACCGGGACCCGCGCCTACACCGGCGGCCCGATGGAGGCCGCGCTGGCCCGGCTGCACGCCGCCCCCCTGATCCCCACGAGCCTGCCGACGGGTTGGCCGGCGCTGCTGACGCAGATGACGCACTCGGACCCCGCGCTGCGCCCGTCGATGGCGGAGGCCGAGGCGGTCCTGCGGGCCGCTCGAGGCAGTGCCCGCGCGGGCGCGCGGCCGCCGTCGCGCGACCGACCCCGGCTGAGCGGCCTCGACTGAGGCTCCGGACGCGGAACGCCGGCCCGGGCAGAGCCGGACCGGCGTTCTCGAGGGGTGGCGGAGGATAGGGGATTCGAACCCCTGAGGGCGTTAACCCAACCCGCTTTCCAAGCGAGCGCCATAGGCCACTAGGCGAATCCTCCGCCGGAGAGGCTACCGGTCGGCTCCGCGTTGATGAAATCCACCCGACTTGGGTGCCGGAGCGGCGGTTCACCTAGACTCCTGGCAACCCCCCGTGCGGCGACATCTCGCCCAACTCCCCCAGGGCCGGAAGGCAGCAAGGGCAAGTGAGCTCTGTCGGGTGCGCGGGGGGCCTTCTTCTGCCCGGGCGCGGTGGCCGGCACCCGCGGGCACCGCCCTACCGGCTGTCGGACCCGCTCGTTAGGGTTCAGGCGTGGAAGCACCGCTCGCCCTCTACCGCCGCTACCGGCCGGAGACGTTCGTCGAGGTCATCGGCCAGGACCACGTCACCACCCCGCTCCGGGCGGCGCTCAACAACAACCGGGTGAACCACGCCTACCTCTTCTCCGGGCCGCGCGGCTGCGGCAAGACCACCAGCGCCCGGATCCTGGCCCGCTGCCTCAACTGTGAGCAGGGCCCGACCGACACCCCCTGCGGCGTCTGCCGCTCGTGCGTCGACCTGGCCCGGGGCGGCCCCGGCTCCATCGACGTGATCGAGATCGACGCCGCGAGCCACGGCGGCGTGGACGACGCCCGCGACCTGCGCGAGCGGGCCTTCTTCGCCCCGGTCAACAGCCGCTACAAGGTCTACATCATCGACGAGGCGCACATGGTGACGCCGCAGGGCTTCAACGCCTTGCTCAAGCTCGTCGAGGAGCCGCCCGAGCACCTCAAGTTCGTGTTCGCGACGACGGAGCCCGAGAAGGTGATCGGCACGATCCGGTCCCGCACCCACCACTACCCGTTCCGGCTGATCCCGCCGCGCACGCTGTCGGACTACCTTCGGAGCTGTGCGAGCAGGAGGGCGTCACGGTCGACCCCGCGGCCCTGCCGCTCGTGGTCCGGGCCGGCGGCGGCTCGGCGCGCGACACGCTCTCCGTGCTCGACCAGCTGATGGGCGGCGCCGGCTCCGAGGGCGTCACCTACGACCTGGCCATCGGGCTGCTCGGCTTCACCCCCGACACCCTCCTCGACGAGGTCGTCGACGCCTTCGCGGCGGGGGACGGAGCCACCGTGTTCGGCGTGGTCGACAAGGTCATCGAGACCGGCCAGGACCCGCGCCGCTTCACCGAGGACCTGCTCCGGCGGCTCCGTGACCTGGTGATCATCTCGGCGGTCCCCGACGCGCCGGCGACCGGCCTGATCGACGTGCCCCAGGACCAGGGGGAGCGGCTCACCGCCCAGGCGGCCCGGTTCGGCCGCGCGGACCTGAGCCGGTCGGCCGAGCTGGTGGCCGACGGCCTGACCGAGCTCAAGGGCGCGACGGCGCCGCGGCTGCTGCTCGAGCTGATCTGCGCCCGGGTGCTGCTGCCCGGCGCCGACCACGGCACCGAGGGCATCATGGCGCGCCTCGACCGCATCGAGAAGCGGATGTGCCATCGAGGGCACGCCGAGCGCCGCCGCGCCGCCCGCGGCCGCCCCGTCGCGACCGGCGCCGACGCCCACGCGCGCCGCCGAGCCCGCAGCCGACGCCCGGCCGACGCCCGCGCCGAGCCCACGCCGGAGCCGCTGCGTCCGAGCCGCCCCCGGCCCGAGCCCGCCGCCGAGCCGACGCCGAGCGCCCCCTCCGCCCCGGAGCAGGAGGCCGAGCCGGCTCCCGCGGCGGCCGCCGCTCCCGAGCCGGGCACCGGTACGTCGACCGGGCTGAGCCTGGTCGACGTACGCCGGCTGTGGCCGGACCTGCTCGACGCGGTGAAGCTCAAGCGCCGCTACACCTGGATCCTGCTCAGCCAGAACGCCCAGGTCGCCGCGGTCGACGACAAGACCCTGACGATCGCGCTGCTCAACGCGGGGGCGCGCAACTCGTTCAGCAGCGGCGGCAGCGAGGAGATCCTGCGTCAGGCCGCGATCGACGTGATCGGGCACGACTGGCGCATCGAGGCGATCGTCGACCCCTCCGCCCAGCCGGGGGCCGAGTCGCCCATCGCCGTCACCCGGCCCGCGGTCCCGGAGCAGTCGGCCGGCGACCCGAGCCGTCGCGCCGCAGCCCAGCCCGCGCAGCCGGCGCCACGCCGCAGCCCGAGGCGCCGGCCAGGCGGCCCGTCGACCCCGAGTCGATGGCGGCCGCGCGGGGCGCGATCCAGGACACCCGGCCTGCGGGTGAGTCGCGGCAGCGGGGCTCGGACGTGTCCGACGCGGACGCGGACCGCGACGACCCCGACGCCGACGACCACTCCCTCGGCGGTGCGCAGCTCCTCGAACGCGAGCTCGGTGCGAGCATCATCGAAGAGATCAAGCACGACTGAACGCACGACCGATCGAGAGAGACGCGATGACTGAGAACCAGAACCCCTTCGGCGACGGCGGGTTCGACATCAACGCCCTGCTCCAGCAGGCGCAGCAGATGCAGGAGCAGATGGCCGCCGCGCAGCAGGAGCTGACGGAGACGACCGTCGACGGCACGGTCGCCGACGGGCTCGTGACGGTCACCCTGAACGGCGCCGGCGAGCTCGTCGGCGTGAAGATCCGCAAGGACTCGTTCGACCCGGCCGAGCCCGAGGACCTCGAGGACCTGATCATCGCCGCCTACCGCGACGCCGCCGGCCGGGCCCAGGCCCTCGCCGCGGAGAAGATGGGCCCGCTCGCGGGTGGGCTGGGCGGTGAGCCGGGCCCCGAGGGTGGCTCCGGGCTCTCGCTCGGCTTCTGACCGTGTACGAAGGTGTCGTCCAGGACCTGATCGACGAGCTCGGTCGGCTGCCCGGCGTCGGTCCCAAGAGCGCGCAGCGGATCGCCTTCCACCTGCTCCAGGCCGACCCGGTCGACGTACGCCGGCTGGCGCAGGTGCTCGTGGAGGTCAAGGAGCGCGTCAGGTTCTGCGCGGTCTGCGGCAACGTCGCGGAGGAGGAGACCTGCCGCATCTGCCGTGACCCGCGCCGCGACCCGACGGTGATCTGCGTCGTCGAGGAGTCCAAGGACGTCGTCGCGGTCGAGCGCACCCGGGAGTTCCGGGGCCGCTACCACGTGCTCGGCGGCGCGATCTCGCCGATCGACGGCATCGGTCCCGACGACCTGCGGATCCGCGAGCTGATGACCCGGCTGGCCGACGGGGTGGTCACCGAGGTCATCCTGGCCACCGACCCGAACCTCGAGGGCGAGGCCACCGCGACGTATCTCACGCGGCTGCTGCGGCCGATGGGGTTGCGTGTGACGCGACTTGCGAGTGGACTGCCCGTAGGTGGGGACCTGGAGTACGCCGATGAGGTCACCCTCGGACGGGCCTTCGAAGGGAGACGATCGGTCGAATGAGCGAGACGACGTACGACGCCGAGGCACCGCCCGCGGGCCGCAGAGCGACTTCGAGGACTTCGCGCAGCAGATCGCCGACCAGGTCGGCAGCTTCCTGCTCGCCCTGCGCGCGATCTCCCGCGGCGAGGCCGGGGACAGCGGCAGCGCCATCTCCCTGCTGCTGCTCGAGGTCAGCCAGATCCTGCTGGCCGGCGGACGGCTCGGGGTGCACTCCGACTTCACGCCGGCCGACGAGTACGAACCCGACGCCGGGCCCGACCCCGACCTCGATGCTCTCCGGCTGCGGCTGGCGGTGCTGCTCGAGAGCGTCGACGCCTACAGCGAGGTGTTCGACCCCTACGTCGACCCGCCGGAGATCGTGTCGTCGCTGCTGTCCGACGACCTGACCAGCATCGCCACGGCGCTGGCCCACGGCCTGCAGCACTACCGCGCCGGGCGGGTCAGCGAGGCGCTCTGGTGGTGGCAGTTCTCCTACGTGTCGACCTGGGGCAACGAGGCCAGCGGGGTCCTGCGCGCCCTGCAGTCCGTGGTGGCGCACGACCGGCTCGACGCCGAGTTCGAGAGCGAGCAGGACCAGGTCGCTGCGGCGGACGAGCTTCTCACCCCCGTAGATCGTCGACCGGGGCCGCCGCGCGCCCGCCGGTAGGATCACGTGGTCAGTCCGGACCCGATGAGCGAGGAAGTCCCGTGGGCGTTGTCGTGCAGAAGTACGGCGGTTCGTCCGTCGCCGACGCCGACGGCATCAAGCGCGTCGCCCAGCGGATCGTCGACGCCAAGCGCGCCGGCCACGACGTGGTCGTGGTGGTCTCCGCGATGGGCGACACCACCGACGAGCTGATCGACCTGGCCGAGCAGGTCTCCCCGCTGCCGGCCGGCCGCGAGCTGGACATGCTGCTCACGGCGGGCGAGCGCATCTCGATGGCGCTGCTGGCGATGGCCATCGGCAACCTGGGCCAGGAGGCCCGGTCGTTCACCGGCAGCCAGGCCGGCGTGATCACCGACAGCTCGCACGGCAAGGCCAAGATCATCGACGTGACCCCGGGCCGCATCGAGAAGGCGCTCGAGATGGGGGCCGTCGCGATCGTCGCCGGCTTCCAGGGCGTCAGCCAGGACACCAAGGACATCACCACGCTCGGCCGCGGCGGGTCCGACACGACCGCGGTGGCCCTGGCGGCGGCGCTGAAGGCCGACGTGTGCGAGATCTACAGCGACGTCGACGGGGTGTTCACCGCCGACCCGCGGATCGTCCCCAACGCCCGCAAGCGCGACCGGATCTCCTACGAGGAGATGCTGGAGATGGCGGCGTGCGGCGCCAAGATCCTGCACCTCCGCTGCGTGGAGTACGCCCGCCGCTACGGGATGCCGATCCACGTGCGTTCCTCGTTCAGCCAGAAGACCGGCACCTGGATCACCGACCAAGGAGATGACGAGATGGAGCAGGCGATCATCGCGGGCGTCGCGCACGACCGCAGCGAGGCCAAGATCACCGTCGTCGGGGTGCCCGACAAGGTGGGCGAGGCCGCCCGGATCTTCGAGGCGCTCGCCGACGCCCAGGTCAACCTCGACATGGTCGTCCAGAACGTCTCGGCGGCCGCGACCAACCTCACCGACATCTCCTTCACGCTGCCCCGCGACGACGGCCAGGCCGCGGTGGCCGCGCTGGCCCGGATCAAGGACGAGGTCGGCTACGACTCGCTGCTCTACGACGACCAGATCGGCAAGATCTCGCTGATCGGCGCAGGCATGCGGTCGCACCCGGGCGTCACCGCGCGGTTCTTCGCCGCGCTGGCCGCTGCGGGCGTGAACATCGAGATGATCTCCACCTCGGAGATCCGGATCTCCGTGATCGTGGACGAGGCCCAGGTCGACGACGCCGTGGCCGCCACGCACACCGCCTTCGACCTGGACTCGGACGAGGTCGAGGCCGTGGTCTACGGAGGGAGCGGACGATGACCCTCCGACAGGCGCACGACGCCGTCCCGGTCAACATCGGCATCGTCGGCGCCACCGGTCAGGTCGGCGCGGTGATGCGACGCGATCCTGCTCGAGCGCGAGTTCCCCGTCGGCGAGGTCCGGTTCTTCGCCTCGGCGCGGTCGGCCGGCACGTCGATCGTGTGGGGCGACCGCGAGGTGCTGGTCGAGGACGCCGAGACCGCTGACCCCTCGGGCCTGGACATCGCGCTGTTCTCGGCGGGAGGCGCGACGTCCAAGGCGCTCGCACCGAGGTTCGCGGCCGCCGGCGCCGTCGTCGTCGACAACTCCTCGGCCTGGCGGATGGACCCCGACGTCCCGCTGGTCGTCAGCGAGGTCAACCCGGACGCCGTGCTGCCTGGCCCGCAAGGGCATCATCGCCAACCCGAACTGCACCACCATGGCCGCCATGCCGGTGCTCAAGCCGCTGCACGACGAGGCCGGCCTGGTCCGGCTGGTCGCGAGCACCTACCAGGCGGTCTCCGGCAGCGGGCTGGCCGGCGTCGACGAGCTCGCCGGGCAGGTCGCGGCCGTGGGCGACCGCGGCCCGCTGCTCACCCACGACGGCGCGGCGTTCGAGATGCCGGCGCCCGAGAAGTACGTCCGTCCGATCGCGTTCAACGTGCTCCCGATGGCCGGCTCGGTCGTCGACGACGGCAGCGACGAGACCGACGAGGAGCAGAAGCTCCGCAACGAGAGCCGCAAGATCCTCGACATCCCCGACCTGCGGGTCTCCGGGCACGTGCGTGCGGGTCCCGGTGTTCACCGGGCACTCGCTGTCGCTGAACGTGGAGTTCGCCTCGGCCCTCCCGGCCAAGCGCGCGGCCGAGATCCTCGCCGAGGCGCCGGGGGTCGAGCTGTCCGACGTACCCACTCCGCTCCAGGCAGCCGGCCAGGATCCCAGCTTCGTGGGCCGGATCCGTCAGGACCCGGGCGTGGACGGCGAGCGCGGGTCTCGCGCTGTTCATCAGCAACGACAACCTCCGCAAGGGCGCCGCCCTCAACACGGTGCAGATCGCCGAGCTGGTCGCCGCTCGCCTCGCCTCGCGCTGACCGCAGACGCGGTCAGCGGACGTCGACCTCGGGACCCTTCTCGGGTCTGGGTTCGACGAACGTCGTCGTCACCCAGTGGGCCAGGACGTACGCCGCCCGCAGTCGACCAGGGGGACCACCACGAACATCCAGGCGGTGAACAGCCGGTCCGCCAGGACCAGCAGCACCACCACGCACAGCACGCCCACCGCCAGGAAGCTCGTCGAGCCGCTCTCGGACACACCCAGGGCCGCGAGCACCACGCCGCCGAGCAGCACCATCAGCACCAGGATGACCACCAGCAGGAACGCACCAGGGCCCCCGCACGACTGGGTGCCGCGGACCGCCTCGCAGCCGCGCAGGGAGAGCGCGGTCAGCGCGACGCCGAACAGGCCGACCACGATCCCGGTGACCAGCGCGGCCACCCAGCCGGGCAGCCGCGGCAGGCTCGGCCGGGAGCGGGCCCGCCGCCGCGGCTGAGCCGGCTCCGGCTCGGACGCGTGCACGGGCTCGGGGCGCAGCTCCGGCTCCGGCAGAGGCTCCGGTGCGGGTGCCGGCAGCGCAGTCGTCGGCTGCTCGTGCACGACCCGTTCGGGCTCGGCCCCGACCTCGGGTTCAAGCTCGGCCTCGGGCTCGGCCTCGGGCTCGGGCGTGGCCTCGTCCTTGCGTCGGCGCTTGCGACCGAAACCGGGAAGGGTCAGCGACGGCAGCTCGAGCTTGGCGGTCTCGTCGTCGTCCGGGCTCGTGGAGCCGTCCGGACGCGGCTTGTCACCCATGTCGCGCAGTGTGCCAGAAGGCGGACGGCGTACGGCGCAGGCGAGCCCGCGTCACCGGGTCAGGCGGCAGCGACGCGAACGCGACTCGTGTGCGGCGTCTGCGGCATGCCGGCAATCGTCAGCGACGCGTCGTAGGCGTGCAGCGCGCCCGGCTGGTCGCCGATGCGGCGCAGGCTGTCGCCGAGCTGGCGCCAGAGCCGCGCGACGTCGCGGGACGATCGTCATCCCGGCGAGCACGGTGCGGGCCTCACGGTAGGACTCGTCGGCCAGGTCCTCCTCGAACCGGGCGGCGCCCACGTCCCCGAGCAGGATCAGGGCCTCGGTGCGGTCGATGTGCTCGGAGGGGCCGAGGAGCTGCAGGGCGTTGGCCGCCTGCTCGGCGGCGTCGTCGAGCTGCGCCCAGCACCAGGTAGGCGCGACCGCGCAGCGTGGCGATGATGCCCTGGTCCAGCTTCGAGCCGCGCACGGAGGAGTGCGGCGTCGGCCCGGTCGAGCTGGGCGAGCGCCGCGACGGCGTCGGGGTAGGCGTGGTGCAGCAGCAGCCAGGCGTAGTGGAGGCGCAGCCGGGGGAGGTCGCTGCTCTCCTCCTCCTCGCTGAGCAGCGCTGCAGCGCGGTCGGTGAGCCGGATCGCCTCGTCGAGCGCGCCGCGCTCCGTGGGCCACGATGGCGGCGTTCCAGTAGATCGAGCCGCGGGCGCGGGAGGTGCCGACCCGGTCGGCGACCTTGATCAGGCGCTGCACGACCTCGGTGGCGCTGATGATGTCGCCGCGGGCGAACAGCGCGAACATGTAGGTGGCGCCGAGGCGGATGTGCTCGTCCGTGCCCGCGAGGCCGGCCTGGTCGATATCGGCCAGGCAGCGCTCGCCGAGCGTCGACGGCCGCGTTGATGTCTCCGGCCTCGTAGAGCATCACGGCGAGGCTGGTCGCGGCGCGCGCCAGGGCCACCCAGGCGGCTCTCCGCGCCGGTTGCGGTCGACGAGGGCCCGCAGCACACCGACCGCGCCGACGATGTCGCCGGTCTGCATCAGAGCGTCCGCGTGGACGGTGGCGGCCTCGTTGGCCGTCAGGTTGTCCAGGTCGTCGAGGTCGAGGCGCCCGATGATCCGCACGGCCTCGGCGGGGTTGCCGTTCGCCAGGGACATGCGCGCGAAGTTGACGTCGACGCGTGCCTGGTCGCTCTGGCGCGAGTCGACGGACTCCGACGCGTTCAGCAGCTCCTCGGCGGGCACGCCGAGCCGGCGCGCGATCTCTCTGACCATCTTGGCCGAGGGGGTGCGCTTGCCGGACTCGATCAAGGACATGTAGCCCGAGCTGATGCCGTTGCCGGACAGCGCGGTCTGGGTCATGCCCTTGGCGACGCGGAGGTCGCGGATGCGGATGCCGATGTCGCTGCTCATGCAGCAATGGTAGGAGCCTTACCGACTCAGTAAGAACCCTTTAGGCGAAATGTCCGTATTTGTGAGATGTGCGGCAGCTCAGCGGCAGCAGGGCATGCGACGTTCGTCGTGACCGAGCCGACGACCGCGCCAGCGGAGGACCGGGGGCAACGCCCAGGGTCAGGATGCTGATGACTCCGGCGACGGCGAGACGCTTGGCAGTGCGCATTTTTACTCCCAGGGTGGAAATTCTTACAAAATAGTAAGAATGAGTGTAAGGACTCTGACCGTTCGGTGGATGTGGATTCAGGTAAAGAATCACTCGAATGGGCACAAAGTCTGAATCGTGACCAAGCCCGGAAGCGGCCGAGCGACGACGCTTTCGACCCCGGGGCGGGGTCCTTCGACGGGCTTCGGAGCCCGCGTCCGCGGCCGGAGAACCTGTCTAGACCGCCGGGTGGGTCGGAGACGGCTCGAAACCCGCCGTCGGCGATCCTCGCGGACGCTCTTACAACGCTCTTACCGGACCCTGACAGCACCCTCGAGCGGACCGTCAGAGTCCCGCAGAAGCAGAGCAGGCCCTCGCACGCGAAAGTGCGAGGGCCTGCTCTGGTGCCACTCGGTCGGGCTGACAGGATTTGAACCTGCGGCCTCCTCGTCCCGAACGAGGCGCGCTACCAAGCTGCGCCACAGCCCGAGGGCGGAGTCACTCTAACCGACGTCTCGCGCGCCCACGAAACCGGCACGGGCGGTGAGCGTCAGCAGGGTCGCCTCGGGTCGGCAGCAGAACCGGACGGGTGCGAACGGAGACGTCCCGAGTCCCGCCGAGACGTGCAGCCACGACGACCCGGGGGCGTCGGGGGAGGCGTCCGCCGGGTGGTGGTGCAGGCCCTTCGCGCGGCCGGTGTCGAGGTCGCAGTTGGTCACCAGGGCGCCCCGGCCCGGCAGGCAGAGCTGCCCGCCGTGCGTGTGGCCGGCGAGCACGGTCTCGTAGCCGTCGGCGGCGTACTGGTCGAGCACCCGGAGGTACGGCGCGTGCGTGACGCCCATGCGCACGTCGGCCGTCGGGTCGGCGGGACCGGCGACGGCGGCCAGGTCGTCGTACTCCAGGTGCGGGTCGTCGACCCCGGCGAAGGCGAAGGTCGTGCCCTTGACGGTCAGGGTGTCGCGACGGTTGGTGAGGTCGACCCAGCCGCGACGCCGGAACCCGTCGCGGAGGTCGCCGTACGGCAGCCGCGGCGTGTGGGTGTTGCGCTGGCCGTCGTCGGGCAGCAGGTAGCGCACCGGGTTGCGCAGCGACGGTGCGAAGTAGTCGTTGGAGCCGAAGACGAACACGCCGGGGACGTCGAGCAGGCCGTCGAAGGCCTCGAGGACGGCCGGCACCGCGTCCCGGTGGGACAGGTTGTCGCCGGTGTTCACGACCAGGTCCGGCTCGAGGTCGGCCAGCCCCCGCACCCAGTCGCGCTTGCGGCCCTGCGCGGGGGTCAGGTGCAGGTCGGAGACGTGCAGCACCCGCAAGGGCTCGCGGCCGGGAGGCAGCACCGGCACGGTGACCCGGCGGAGCGCGAACCAGCGGACCTCCACGCCCGCGGCGTACGCCAGGGTCGCGGCGCCCCCCAGGGCGGCCAGGCCGGCCAGCCGGGCGGTCGTGCGCAGGGCGGGGTGGCGGCGGCTGGGCATGAGACCCAGGTTGTCACACCGGCCACACCGGCCAGGACGTCGCGGTCGGCTGCCACAATGTCGCTGTGAGTGACCTCAAGGACCGCCTCCGGACCGACCTGACCGCCTCGATCAAGGCGCGCGACGCGCTCCGCTCGTCGACGCTGCGGATGCTGCTGTCCGCGATCACCAATGCCGAGGTGGCCGGCAAGGAGCAGCGCGAGCTCACCGACGACGACGTCGTCGGCGTGCTCAGCACCGAGGCGAAGAAGCGGCGCGAGGCCGCCGAGGCCTTCGACGACGCCGGGCGCGACGGAGAGCGCCGCCAAGGAGCGGGCCGAGGCCGACGTGATCACCGAGTACCTCCCGGCCCAGCTGAGCGACGCCGAGATCGGGGAGCTGGTCAGCGCGACGATCGCCTCGCTCGGCGTGGCCGACGACGGCATGCGCGCCATGGGCAAGGTCATGGGTGCGCTGCAGCCGCAGACCAAGGGCCGGGCCGACGGCGGTGCGGTCGCCGCGGAGGTGCGGCGCCAGCTCGGCTAGGTGCCGACGACTCAGCGTCGCCCGCGGCCGCCGTTGCCGCCGCCGTTGCCGCCGCCGCCGTTGCCGCCGCCCGTTGCCGTTCCCGTTGTTCTGGGGCTGCGCCTGGGGCTGGGGCTGCGGGCTGCGGCGCGACGTACGGCGTGCCGTTGGAGACGTAGATCGTGATGGTGCTGCCCGTCGAGACCGTCGCACCCGAACCGGGGCTCAGGTAGGCGACCGTGCCCGCGGCGTAGCTGCTGTTCACGCTCGGACCCACGACCGGGGTGAAGCCGGCCCTGCGCAGCGTCGGCCGCCGCCTGGTCGGTGCTCAGTCCGCCGAGGGACGGCACGGTCACCGACTGTCCGGCGATGGTCTGCGGGTTCGGCGACGAGAAGGTGTCGTCGGGCAGGTAGCCCTGGACGACCTTCATCGCGTCGCCCCACATCGGGCCCGCGGTGGTCGAGCCGTGCGCGCCCTCGATGAAGACGCCGCCGACGGTCTGGCCGTTCAGGGACAGCGGGTGCCCCTTGGAGTTGGCGCCGGCGATCATCGCCACGGTGGCGAGGTTCGGGGTGTAGCCGTCGAACCAGACCGCCTTGTTGTCGCTGGTCGTGCCGGTCTTGCCGGCCGACTGCTGGCTCGAGCGCGAGCCCGGCGTCGTAGCCGAAGCCGCCGGGCTCCTGGACACCCTTGAGGATGTCGTTGACGGCGTCGGCGACGTCGGTGCGCAGCAGCTGCGAGCACTTCGGCGGGTAGTCCTCGATGGTCTTGCCCGCGCTGTTCTGGACGCTCATGACCGGCCGGGGCTCGCAGAACTGGCCCCGGGCGGCGAAGGTCGCGTAGACCCCGGCCATGGTGAGCGGGTCGACGTCGGTGACACCGAGCGTGAACGGCCCGACGACGTCGCGGTCCGGGACCGTGACGCCCATCTTCTTGGCCAGGGTCGTGGGCGCGCACAGCCCGGTGCGCTCCTCGAGCTGGGCGAAGAAGGTGTTCACGGACAGCTGCGTGCCGCTGTAGAGGTCGAAGGTGCCGGCACCCGTCGAGTTCTCGGGGCTCCACACGTCGGTGCTCAGCAGGTACTTGCCGTTGCAGACCCGGTAGCGGTTCTCCGGGATCGAGATGGTCTGGGGCGAGCTGATCTGGGTCGAGAGCGGGATGCCCTGGGTGATCGCCGCCGAGAGCACGAACGCCTTGAAGGTCGACCCCGCCTGGAAGCCGTTGGCGTCGCCGTACTGCTTCGGGACGACGTAGTTGAGGTAGGTCTCGCCCTTCTTCTTGTTGCTGCCCATCGGCCGCGACTGGGCGAGGCGCGCGGACCTCGCCGGTGCCGGGCTCGACCATCGCCAGGCCGCCGATGGCCTGGTCGGTGGGGTTGACGTGGCGCCGGACCGCGGTCGTCCGCGGCGCGCTGGTAGCGCAGGTCGATCGTGGTCTTGATCGTCAGGCCGCCGCTGAACAGCAGCCGGCGGCGGTCGTCGACGGTCTTGCCGAGGCTCGGGTCGGCGAGGAGGTACTGCACGGCGTAGTCGCAGAAGAACGCGGCGGCCGACGAGACGCAGCCGTTGCGGGTCGCGGTGACCTTGAGGCCCGAGCCGGGCCGACTCGGCCTGCTGCGCCTCGGTCTGGGACACCACGTTGAGCTGGGCCATCCGGGCCAGCACGATGTCGCGCCGCTCCCTGGCCCGGTCCGGGTTGTTCGTCGGGTCGTAGCCGGTGGGGTTCTTCACCAGGCCGGCGAGCAGGGCGGCCTGGCGCAGCGTCAGGTCGGCGGCGGGCCTGGAGAAGTAGTGCCGGGAGGCGGCCTCGATGCCGTAGGCGCCGTCACCGAAGTAGGCGATGTTGAGGTAGCGCTCCAGGATCCAGTCCTTGGAGTACTTCTCCTCGAACGCGATGGCGTAGCGCAGCTCGTTGATCTTGCGCTGGTAGGTGTCCGCGGTCGCGGCCTGCTGCTCGGCCTTGGTCTTCGCCTGGTTGACCAGGGTCATCTTGACCATCTGCTGGGTGATCGACGAGCCACCCTGGGTCGCGCCCCCGCTGGCCTGGTTGGTCACGAAGGCGCGCAGCGTGCCGCGCAGGTCGAGCGCGCCGTGCTGGTAGAAGCGGTAGTCCTCGATCGCGATGATCGCCTTGCGCATGATCGGTGCGACCTTGGCGAGCGGGACGTTCACGCGGTTCTGGTCGTAGAGCGTCGCGAGCACCGCGCCGTCGCGGCCGAGGAGCCGGGTGCGCTGCGCGAGCGGCTCGGCGGTCAGGTCGGCGGGGATCTTGTCCATGCCGTCCGCGACCGTGCGGGTCGACAGGCCGGTGACCGCCGCGAAGGGGATCGCGAGGCCGGCGACGAGCACGCCCATCACGGCAGCCACGGCGACCATCACGCCCAGGTGGGAGACGACGCTGGCAGGCCGGAGACGGTCGGTACGGCGCGAGGTCATGCGCTCCAGGGTACGGGACCGGGACGTGACGCCCCGAGTAGCGCAACGGGGTGGGTCTGTCACGGACCCGGCGACTACCGGGCGTGGCGGGTCGGGTCATGACCGGATAGCCCGAACGGACTACGTGCCCGCTCACATCTGGAAACCCATCAGTCCCATGCGCATCATCCACCGCTCAGAAAGAGCGTTCGGTGCGGACTAGAGGGACGTTCGGCTGTCACCGGTAGTCACATCGGACTATCACAAGTTCGTCACTCTGTGTCTGTTTCGCGCAGTTCCGGGTCTTTACCTTTTACGTGGGGATTGACTCGGACGGCCCGCTGGGAGGTGGGCCCTTCTCGGAAGGGACAAGGCCGATGTGGAACGAAGACTGGGCAGTCAAGGCTCTGTGCAACCAGACACGACCGGATGAGCTGTTCGTGCGAGGTGCCGCGCAGAACCGCGCCAAGCAGATGTGTGCCGGATGCCCGGTGCGCACCGAGTGCCTCGCCGAGGCGCTCGACAACGAGATCGAGTGGGGCGTCTGGGGCGGCATGACCGAGCGCGAGCGTCGTGCGCTCCTGCGTCGTCGCCCGAACGTCACGTCATGGCGTCGTCTGCTCGAGACGGCGATGCTCGACCACGTGGCCGCGGTGTCGGCCACTGCAACCCCGGAGCTCGTGCCGGCCTGAGCTCTCGCAGCTGCGCTCAGCCGTCCGTCTCTGGGCCCGGGTCACCCGACCCGGACCTGGTCAGGATCTCTGGGAGAGAAGATCACCGACCACCCGAAGGCCGTCGAGGTCGTGCACGTCCGTGGACAGTGCCGGCACGACGGCCGTCGGCACGTCCGGGTGTGCGGTGGCGAACCGTGCCCGCAGCCGTGACTCGCGCGCCACGATCGCGGGTCCGGTCGGCGTGCAGCCGCAGCAGACCCGGCCGTCGGACCGTCGGTGCCGTCCTCCTCGAGCCGCTCGGCGGCCGCGAGCGCCCGCTCCGCGGACACCCGCCCGCCCGGAGTCCGGCTGGCCCGGTTCACGACCAGCCCCGCGAGCGGCATCCGCTCCTCGTTGAGCCGCTCCACGAAGTACGCCGCCTCGCGCAGCGCGTCCGGCTCCGGCGCGGCGACCACCAGGAACGCCGTACCGTCGGCCTGGAGCAGCTGCGTAGGTCTTCTGGCGCGCTGCCGGAACCCGCCGAACAGCGTGTCGAACGCCGCGACGAACGTCTGCATGTCCCGCAGCACCTGCGCCCCCAGGATCTTGGTCAGCGCGTTGGTGATCACGCTGAGGCCGGCCGTCATCAGCTTGGCCGGGCCGCGGGCCGGGGCCAGCAGCAGCCGGATGAACCGGCCGTCGAGGAACGAGGACAACCGCTCCGGGGCGTCCAGGAAGTCCAGCGCGGACCGCGACGGGGGCGTGTCCACGACGATCAGGTCCCAGCTGCCGGTGCGGCGGGCGTCGGCGTGGAGCTGGCCGAGCTTCTCCATCGCCATGTACTCCTGCGTGCCCGCGAACGAGCTCGACAGCGCGACGTAGAACGGGTTCGCCAGGATCTGCGCGGCCTTCTCGGGGCTGGCCTGGCTCTCGACCACCTCGTCGAAGGTGCGCTTCATGTCCAGCATCATCGCGTCGAGGGACCCGGCGCCGTCCGCCGCCGACGCCCGGCACCGGGCCGCGGGACGTTGTCGAGCTTCTCGATGCCCATCGACTGGGCCAGCCGCCGGGCCGGGTCGATCGTGAGCACGACGACCTTGCGGCCCTGCTCGGCGGCCCGCAGCGCCAGCGCGGCCGAGGTGGTGGTCTTGCCGACGCCGCCCGAGCCGCAGCACACGATGATGTTGGTGGACCGGTCGGCGAGCAGCGCGTCGACGTCGAGCGCGGGGGAGCCGTCGTCGCGGGCGACCAGCGGGCCGACCCGGCCGTGGGAGGTGGGCGTCATCAGGCCAGCCCCTGCTTGCAGAGGTCGGCGGCGAGCTCGTAGAGCGCGCCGAGGTCGATGCCGTCGGGCAGCCGGGGCAGCTCGTAGGTCGGGTACGTCGAGCGCGTTGATCCGCTTGCGCTGCTCGTCCTCGAGCTCGCGGCGCTCGGCGTGCTCGCGGGCCTCGTGCGAGCAGGCCGTAGACCAGGGTGTCCGTCGGCTTCACGCCCGACCCGCGCGAGGTCGGCGGCCACGGCGTCGCGGTCGAGCTCGCCGGAGATCGCCAGGTCGCGCTCCCGGTCGTCGAGCTCGTTGCGGCGGGCGAGGTTCACGATCACGCCGCCGACCGGCAGCTGCTGGGCGCGCAGCTCGTCGATGCCGTCGGCGGCCTCCTGCACCGGCATGTCCTCGAGCACGGTCACCAGGTGCACGGCGGTGCGCTTGGACCGGAGCAGCGTCATCACGGTGTCGGCCTGGCTGCGGATCGGGCCGACCTTGGCGAGCCCGGCGAGCTCGTTGTTGACGTTGAGGAACTGCGAGATCCGGCCGGTCGGTGGCGCGTCGAGCACCACCGCGTCGTAGTGGCGGGCGTTCTTGGTGCGCCGGTTGCGCTGCACGGCCTCGTAGACCTTGCCGGTCAGCAGCACGTCGCGGACCCCGGGGGCGATGGTGGTGGCGAAGTCGATGACCCCGAACCGGTCGAGCGCCTTGCCGGCGCGGCCGAGGCGGTAGTACATCGAGAGGTACTCCAGCAGCGCCGACTCCGGGTCGATGGCCAGCGCGTAGAGGTCGCCCCCGTCGTTGCGGGCCCTGCACGATGCGGCGCTCCTCGTAGGGCAGCGGCGAGCACGTCGAACAGCTGGGCGATCCCCTGCCGGCCCTCGACCTCGCACAGCAGCACGGTCTTGCCGCGCGACGCGAGGGCCAGCGCGAGGGCCGCGGCGACCGTGGACTTGCCGGTGCCGCCCTTGCCGGTCACGACGTGCAGGCGTACGTCGTCCCAGGCGTCCGTGCTCATGCCTCGCACAGTAGCCCGGCGTCGTACGCGTAAACGGCGGTGTGACGGCTCTCATGTGGCCGGCTCCAGTGGTCGGCGACGCGTGTGTGTGCCGACGGCCCGTGACCGCGCGCACACGGTGCTGGCTAGGGTGGCCGGGACGGGCCCGCCGAGGCCCGCGTGGAGAGGGAGGTTCCCCGTGGACAAGGTGGTGGCGAGTGCCGCCGAGGCGGTGGCCGACATCGCGAGCGGCTCGACGATCGCGGTCGGCGGCTTCGGGCTGTGCGGCATCCCGTCGGTGCTCATCGACGCGCTGCTCGAGCAGGGCGCCGACGAGCTGGAGGCGGTGTCGAACAACTGCGGTGTCGACGAGTGGGGCCTCGGGCGGCTGCTGTTCGCGCACCGGATCCGGCGGATGATCTCCTCCTACGTGGGGGAGAACAAGGAGTTCGCGCGGCAGTACCTGCACGGCGAGCTCGAGGTCGAGCTGACCCCGCAGGGCACGCTGGCCGAGCGGATGCGGGCCGGCGGCTCGGGCATCCCGGCCTTCTTCACCGCGACCGGTGTCGGCACGCAGGTCGCCGAGGGCGGCCTGCCCTGGAAGTACGACGACCGAGGGCAACGTCACGGTCGCGTCGCCGGCCAAGGAGGTCCGCACCTTCGAGACCCACGACGGGTCCGAAGGAGTTCGTGCTGGAGGACGCGATCGTCGCCGACTTCGGCCTGGTGCGGGCCTGGAAGGGCGACCGGCACGGCAACCTGGTGTTCCGCCAGTCCGCCCGCAACTTCAACCCGCTCGCCGCGATGTGCGGCCGGGTCACCATCGCGGAGGTCGAGCACCTCGTCGAGCCCGGCGAGATCGGCCCGGACGACGTACACACGCCCGGGTGTCTTCGTGCAGCGGGTCGTCGAGCTCACGCCCGAGCAGGTCGACGACAAGCAGATCGAGAAGCGGACCACCCGTCCGCGCCCGTCGTCGCAGGAGGTCTGACGTGAGCTGGACCCGTGAGGAGATGGCCGCGCGGGCGGCCTCGGAGCTGAGGACGGCTCCTACGTCAACCTCGGGATCGGGCTGCCGACGCTGGTGCCGAACTACGTCGACGACGACGTCGAGCTGGTGCTGCAGTCGGAGAACGGCATCCTCGGCGTGGGCGCGTACCCCTTCGAGGGCGAGGAGGACGCCGACCTGATCAACGCCGGCAAGGAGACCGTGACGCTGCGCAAGGGTGCGTCGTTCTTCGACTCCGCGACGTCGTTCGGGATGATCCGCGGCGGCAAGATCGACGCCGCGATCCTCGGGCGCCATGCAGGTCTCGGCCGCCGGCGACATCGCGAACTGGATGATCCCCGGCAAGATGGTCAAGGGCATGGGCGGCGCGATGGACCTCGTGCACGGCGCCAAGCGGGTGATCGTGCTGATGGAGCACGTCGCCAAGGACGGGTCCTACAAGATCGTCGACGAGTGCTCGCTGCCCTACACCGGCAAGGGCGTCGTGCAGCGGATCATCACCGACCTCGCCGTCATCGACATCGACCCCAAGGACCCGGTGACCGGCGAGGGCGGCGGCCTGCGCCTCGTCGAGCTCGCCCCCGGTGTCACCGAGGACGAGGTCCGCGAGAAGACCGAGCCTCCCCTCGCCTGACCCCCCCGCCGACCCGTCACCTCTGCAGCATCTTTCGCGGCGTGTCGTCGCAGAGGTGACGGGTCAGCCGGCGCGGCGGTGGAGCAGCGGCGTCAGCGCGTCGCGGATCCGCTGGGCGGCGAGGTACGGCTGGTCGAAGACCTCGCGCCGGGTGAGCACCACGACGGTCCAGCCGTGCGCTCGCAGCCAGTCGCGGCGCTGCCGGTCGTGAGCACGTTGGGCCGGCGACGAGTGCCAGTCCCAGCCGTCGTACTCCACGGCGAAGCGGAGGTCGGGGATCGCCAGGTCGAGCCGTGGCCCGCAGCAGGCCGTTCTCGCGGACCTCGACCTGGAGCTCGGGCCGCGGCAGGGAGCTGTCGAGCCAGCGCAGGCGGAGCACCGACTCGCCGGGTGACTCGGCGCGGCCGTCGGCGAGCGGGCGCGAGCTCGCGCAGCTGTACGACGCCGCGCTGGCCGCGGAACCGTTCGACCTCGCGGAGCAGGTCGACGAGCTCGAAACGGCCGAGCGGAGCAGGGCGTCGAGGGCGGCGATCGCGTGGTCGCGACGGGTGAGCCGGCCGAGGTCGAGGGCCGTGCGCAGCGGCGTCGTCACGCGGACGCCGTGCACGATCTCGACGTCGCGGGGCGAGCAGGGTGCGCTCGCCGCCGGAGGTCGCGGTGGTGCGCACCCGGGTGTTGCCGGGGAGCTGGAAGACCTCGACCGGCGGTGGGCACGAGGTGGTCGCCGGGGCGGAGCACGTCGATGCCGTGCAGCCAGGCGGCGGTGCGGTCGGTGACGACGGCCGTCTCGGGTACGACGAGCGAGACGCGCCCGGGTCCGCATCAGCAGGCCGTCGTCGGCCGCCGCGTCGACGTACACGCCCTTGAGGACGCGGCGGAGCAGGCCGACCCGGACCATCCGGCGGAGCACCTCGCGGCTGATGCCGAGGTCGACCGCCTGCTGGTGGGTGAACGGTCGGTCGGTGCGGCAGCTCGGGGTGCGCGGAGAGGGGCGAGAGGTCGTCGTACATGCCAGCAGGATGCGTCCGGGCTGCCGGGCGCGCAGCGGTTGTCCACAGAGGTCGTGGCGCCGACCCGTCAGGTCTGCGACGACACGCCGCGAAAACTGCTGCACAAGTGACGGGTCGGCGAAAGGGGGGTCAGAGGTCGGGGTGCTTGGTGGCGAGCCGGTAGAAGCCGGAGTGGAAGACGAGGGGCTCGCCGCCGGGGGCGTCGTAGGACTCGATCTCGCCGAGGAACAGCACGTGGTCGCCGGCGTCGAGGCGGCCGTGCTCGCCGGGCAGGCGGCGGCACACGAAGCGCGCGACCGTGCCCTCGAGCAGCGGCAGGTCGCCGGCGCCGGCAGCAGGCGGACGCCGTCGAACTTGTCGGCGCCGGAGGTGGCGAACTGCCGCGACAGGTGGTGCTGGTCGGAGGCCAGCACGTTGACCGCGAACCGGTCGGACGCCTCGAACGCCGCCAGCGACGGCGACGACCTGCGCGGCGGCCCACAGCACGAGGGGCGGGTTGAGGGAGACCGAGGTGAACGAGTTCGCGGTCATCCCGAACGGCTCGCCGGTCGCGTCGGTGGTGGTCACGACCGTGACGCCGGTGGCGTACTGGCCCAGGGCCCGGCGCAGGTCGCGGGTGTCGAAGCGCGACGCCTCGGCGCGGACCTGCCGACGCGACGAACGCCGCGGCCGTCGTCGGCGTCGAACCACCACGGGCTGAACAGCCGGGCGTCGTCGAAGCCGGCGGCGATCTGCTCCGCGATCGACGGGTGCCGGCGCCGCGGCGTCGACGACCGCGCGCTGGTGCGGCGGCGGCCGGCTGCAGCCAGGAGTTCGTCCACTCGGTGGCCCACTGCGCCCAGCCGCGCCAGAAGTTGTCGAAGGTGCGCTGCATCCAGCCCGCGTCGAACGCGCCCTCGTGCGCGGTGATCGCCTCGAGGTAGAACGACGCCGACTTGATCGCGTTGTTCGAGCCCTGGCTGGTCAGCGGGTCGTTGAGCACCACGACGTCGGCCATCCCGAGCACCGGCGCGCCGCTCGGGCAGCGTGCCGACCGGACGGCGTACGACGGGGGTGATCCGGCCGCGCAGCACCGACCGGTCGTCGACCAGCGTCGCGTCGGCGAGCCGGGCCGCCTCGGCGGGGAAGTGCTCGGCGAGCAGCTGCGCGCAGCCGGCCAGGTGCTCGGCCGGGGTGGCGACGTCGTCCCAGGCAGTCGAGCGGCCCGCCGGGCACGCCCTCGACGACGACGATGTCGCACGGGCCCGTCGACGGTCAGCGCCGGGCAGGTGAAGCACTCGCCGACGCCCTCGACGCGAGTGGTAGCGCAGCCCGGGTCCCGCCGGGTCGGGCGTGACGCCGCGCAGGTAGGTCAGCGCCGCGACCCGCTGCGGCGCGTGTACGGCGACCGCGTCGGCGTCGACCGCGAACAGCGAGGTCGAGCCCGCCGCGGCCGGTCGAGACGACGACCAGGTCGTGGTCACGGGCCAGGTCCTCGAGGTCGTCGACGGTCGCCAGCGCGGATGCACGACCTTGCCGCCGAGCCGCTCGATCTCCTCCATCAGCAGCGGCACCCGCACCCGCTGGTCGAGCGAGCGGGCCGGCGGTCGTCAGCCGGGTGTCGAACGCGGCGGTGGAGCCGTCGACGCGCGTCGGTGGCGTAGGACATCCGCTCGATCGGCGGCGCGGGCGGCAGCAGCGTCGGCGATGCCCAGGGCGCTCTCGCCTCGAGCGCGCGACTCGAAGGTGATCTGGCTCGACATCACCGAGCCGGCGCGGATCTCCTCGGCGCGTCCGGTCCGAGACCAGCGTGACGTCGTAGCCCTGCCGCACCAGGCCCGAGCGCCAGCGCCGTGCCCGCGGGGCCGGCGCCGACGACCGCGATCCGACGCGGGGAGGTCATGCCCGCCAGCGTCTCACCCGCGGACGGCGTCGAGCACCGACGGCCACGCCGGCGACAGCGGGTCGATCACGTCGAAGTGGTCGGCGCCGGGCGAGCTCGCGGTAGTCGAGCCAGGCGAACCGGCGCCGCGAGCCCGCGGCTGCTCTCGACCGGGACCGCCTCGTCGCGGTCGCCGTGCACGACGACGACGTCGCCGCCGGGCCGGGTCGCGCATCCGGGTCGCCGGGTCGGCGGCGTCGTACACCTCGGGGACCTGCGTCGGGCGTGCCGCCGAGGAAGTCGACCGCCGCGCCCGAGCCCATGCCGTGCTCGGCGGCCGTCGCGGAGGTCGCCGACCGGCGCCAGCGCGACCACCCGGTCGACGGGGTGCGGCTCGGTTGGCCAGCCACAGCACGAGGTGCCCGCCGGCCGAGTGGCCGACGAGGGTGGTCGTCGTGGTGCGCACCGCCGAGCCCGTCGAGCAGCCCGGGCAGCGCGGCCAGCGCGGCGTCGAGGTCGGCCGACGGTCGCGGCCAGGCGCCGGGCCCGCGGCGGTACTCCAGCGACGCGACCACGAACCCCGTCGGCGACCAGCGCGTTCGCCAGCGGCCGGGCGTGGGTCCGGTCGTACTCCTGCCGCCAGAACCCGCCGTGCACGTAGACCACCAGCGGCCGCGGCCGGCGTGACGGCTCCGCCGGCAGGTGTACGTCGACCAGGCCGTCGTCGTGCGCGGCGTAGCGGAGCACGGCGTCGGGGGGCTCGGAGGGCGCGGGTCATCACGTCGTCGGGCGTGCACGGGCGCCCACGCGTAGCCACCCCGTGGCCGGCGCGTAGAGTCGCGGGCATGACGAAATGGGAATACCTGACGGCGCCGGTGCTGGTGCACGCCACCAAGCAGATCCTCGACAACTTCGGCCAGGACGGCTGGGAGCTCGTGCAGGTCGTGCCGGGGATGAACCCGGAGAACCTCGTCGCCTACTTCAAGCGGCCGGTCGCATGAGCACCCCCGAGGAGCGGCTCGACGGAGCTGGGCCTGGCGGTCCCGGAGGTCGCCAAGCCGGTCGCGGCCTACGTCCCGGCGGTCCGCAGCGGCAACCACGTCTTCACCTCCGGCCAGCTGCCGATGCGCGACGGGCCAGCTGATCACCACCGGCAAGGTCGGCGGCGAGGTCACCGCGGAGGAGGCCGTCGAGTGCGCCCGGCAGTGCGCCCTCAACGCGCTCGCCGCGGTCCGCGCGGAGATCGGCGAGCTCGTCGAACATCAAGCGGATCGTCAAGGTCGTCGCGTTCGTGGCGTCGACCCCCGACTTCACCGGCCAGCCCGGCGTCGCCAACGGCGCCTCCGAGCTGTTCGGCGAGGTGTTCGGCGACGTCGGCCAGCACGCCCGCAGCGCCGTCGGCGTCCCGGTGCTGCCCCTCGACGCCCCCGTCGAGGTCGAGCTGGTCGTCGAGGTCTGAGGCCGCGTGGACCCGACCCGCCGGCTGCCCGCCGACCTCGTCGAGCACGCCCGCGCCTTCACCGACGGCAGCCAGCGAGCCGGTCGAGCCCAGGCACGCCTCGACCGTCGTGCTGCTGCGCGACGGCGACGGCGCAGCCGGGCGGGCTCGAGGTCTACCTGCTGCGCCGGCACGTCGACATGGCGTTCGCCGCGGGCATGTGCGTGTTCCCCGGCGGCGGCGTCGACAAGCGCGACTTCGACGCCGACATCGGCTGGGTCGGACCGACCGCCGGCGGAGTGGGCGGCGCTGCTCGGCTGCGACGAGGCGTTCGCGCGGGCGCTGGTGTGCGCCGCGGTGCGCGAGACGTTCGAGGAGTCCGGCGTGCTGCTGGCCGGGCCGACCGAGGACTCGGTCGTCGGGGACACCACCGGCGACGACTGGGAGGAGGACCGGCGCGCGCTCGAGGCGCCGCGAGGTCTCCTTCACCGTCGTTCCTGGAGCGGCGCGGGCTCAAGCTGCGCACGGACCTGCTGCGGCTGTGGGGCTCCTGGGTCACGCCGGTGTTCGAGCCGCGCCGCTTCAACGCCCGGTTCTTCGTCGCCGAGCTGCCCGCCGGCCAGGTCACCCGCGACGTGTCGACCGAGTCCGACCAGGTGGTGTGGCTGCCGCTGCGCGAGGCGATCCGGGCGGTCGACGCCGCACGAGATGCTGATGCTGCCGCCGACGTACTGCACGCTGCCTGGAGATGTACGACCTCGCGCACCCCGCCGACGTGCTGGCCGCCGCCGGCGGGCCGCGACCTGACGTCGGTCGAGCCGCAGGCCGTGCGTCGACGACGAGGGCGCCTACCTCTCCATCCCCGACCGGCTGGTCCGCGCTCGGCGAGGACGTCGCGGCGCGGCTGCGCCGATGACCGAGCCCTGGGCCGGCGGGGCGTTCGGCGAGCGGGCCCGCTGCGTGCTCGCGCCGAACCCGAACATGATGACGCTCGACGGCACCAACACCTGGGTGCTCCGCGAGCCGGGCGCCGCGCGCTCCGTGGTCGTCGACCCGGGGCCCGAGATCGACGCGCACCTCGACGCGGTCGCGGCGCACGCCGGCGACGTGGCCGTCGTGCTGCTCACCCACGGCCACCTCGACCACTCCGAGGCGCGCCCGGTCGTTCGCCGAGCGGGTCGGCTGCGGCGTACGCGCGCTCGACCCGCAGCACCGGCTCGGCGACGAGGGCCTCGGCGACGGCGACGTGGTCGCGGTCGACGGGCTCGAGGTGCACGTCGTCGGCACGCCCGGGCACACCTCCGACTCGCTGTCGTTCGTGCTGCCCGCCGGAGCGGGCGGTGCTGACCGGCGACACCGTGCTCGGCCGGGGTACGACGGTGGTGGCGCACCCCGACGGCCAGCTCGGCGCCTACCTCGACTCGCTGCACCGGCTGCACGCGCTCGCCGAGGCGCAGGACGTCACCGCCGTGTGGCCCGGTCACGGCCCGGTGATCGACGACGCGCTCGGCGGCGCTCGACTTCTACCTCGCGCACCGCCGGGAGCGGCTCGAGCAGGTGCGCGAGGCGCTGCGCGCCCTCGGTCCGGACGCGCACCGGACGACGTACGCCCGTCAGGTCGTGGAGACCGTCTACGCCGACGTCGACCCGGTGCTCTGGGGCGCGGCCGAGCTCAGCGTCCGCGCGCAGATCGACTACCTGCGGGGCTGACCCGTCACATCAGCGGCGACACGCCGCGAAAAGCGCTGCACAGGTGACGGGTGGGCGTCAGCGGGCGCGGCGGGAGAGCCGCTCGATGTCCATGATCACCACGGAGCGCGGCTCGAGGCGCAGCCAGCCGCGGGACACGAAGTCGGCGAGCGCCTTGTTGACCGTCTCGCGGGAGGCGCCGACCAGCTGGGCGAGCTCCTCCTGGGTGAGGTCGTGGTGCACGTGCACGCCGTCGTCGGCGGTGCGGCCGAAGCGGTCGGCGAGGTCGAGCAGCGCCTTGGCGACCCGGCCGGGGACGTCGGAGAACACCAGGTCGGCGACCACGTCGTTGGCCCGGCGCAGCCGGCCGGCGAGCTGGGCGAGCAGGCCGCGGGCGACGGCCGGGCGGCCGTCGAGCCAGCGCAGCAGGTCCTCGTGGGACAGCGACGAGAACACCGCGTCGGTGACGGCGGTGACGGTGGCCGAGCGCGGGCCCGGGTCGAACAGCGACAGCTCGCCGAACATCTGGCCGGGGCCCAGGATCGCGAGCAGGTTCTCGCGGCCGTCGGAGGAGGTCCGGCCGAGCTTCACCTTGCCCTCGGTGACGATGTAGAGCTTGTCGCCCTCGTCGCCCTCGTGGAACAGCACCTCGCCGCGCCGCAGCCGCGTCTCGGCCATCGACGCACGCAGCGCGGTGGCCGCCTCGTCGTCGAGGGCGCTGAACAGCGGTGCCTGGCGAAGTACGTCGTTGTCCACGAGTTGTCCTCCTCATCGGCCCGCCGGTCGGGGCTCGCCGTCGGTGCTTCAGGTCACAGTCTGTCGTATGACCCCGCACGGATGCGCCAAGAACACCCCGCTCAGGCGGGGATTACGCTGGCTCGCGTGCCCGACACCTCGCTCGTCCGCCGTGCCCGCAAGATCGACCGGGTGCTCGCCGAGACCTACCCCGACGCCCGCTGCGAGCTCGACTTCGACAACCCCTTCGAGCTGCTCGTCGTGACGGTGCTGTCCGCCCAGACCACCGACCGGCGGGTGAACGCCGTCCGCCCGACGCTGTTCGCGGCCTACCCCGACGCGCACGCGATGGCCGGCGCCGACCGGGAGAAGCTCGAGCAGATCATCCAGCCGACCGGCTTCTTCCGGGCCAAGACCGAGTCGCTGCTCAAGCTGTCCGCAGGCGCTCGTCGAGCGGCACGACGGCGAGGTGCCGCCGCGGCTGGAGGACCTGGTCGAGCTGCCCGGCGTGGGCCGCAAGACCGCCAACGTGGTGCTCGGCAACGCGTTCGGCATCCCCGGCATCACCGTCGACACGCACTTCGGCCGGCTGGCCCGCCGGTTCGGCTTCACCGAGGAGACCGACCCGGTCAAGGCCGAGCACGAGGTCGGCGCGCTGTTCCCCAAGAAGGACTGGACGATGCTGTCCCACCACCTGATCTGGCACGGCCGCCGGGTCTGCCACGCCCGCAACCCCGCCTGCGGCGCCTGCCCGGTCGCGAAGTGGTGCCCGGCGTACGGCGAGGGGCCGACCGACCCGGTCGCGGCGGCCAAGCTCGTGAAGACCGAGGGGCGGGCGTGAGGCGCCTGGTCGCTCGCGCTCGCTGGCCGTGCCTGCTGCTGGCCTCGTGCTCGCGCCGGCTCGTCCGCGGCGTCCGGGCTCGGCGACGCCGGCGTCGAGCAGTCCCGGCGTCGACGTGGACACCCCCGCGCTGCGGGCGCTCAAGGCGCGACGCGGGCGTCGAGGCCCTGCCGGCCCGGCGACGCGGCAGCCGACCAGCTGCCGGACGTCACGCTGCCCTGCCTCGGCGGCGGCCGCGCCGTCGACCTCAGCACGCTGCGCGGGCCCGCTGGTGGTCAACCTGTTCGCCCAGTGGTGCGGCCCCTGCCGCGAGCGAGATGCCGTACTACCAGGAGCTGCACCGCAAGGCGCCGGGGCGAGGTCGAGGTCGTCGGCGTCGACTACCTCGACACCCAGCCGGACCAGGCGCTCGAGCTGGTCAAGGACACCGGGGTCACCTACCCGCTGCTCGCCGACCCCGGCGGCGAGCTGCGCGCCGACCTGCAAGGTCCGCGGGCTGCCCGGCATCGTGTTCGTGACGGCCGACGGGACCGTCGCGACGGAGTTCCGCGTCGTCCGCTCCTACGCCGAGCTCCGCGGCCTCGTCCGAGGACCAGCTCGGCGTCCGGCTGCCCGCATGAGCGAGCCCTGGACGATGACGTTCGACTGCGCCGAGCCGCGCGGTGCTCGCCGCGTTCTGGCGCACGGCGCTCGGGTACGTCGACGCGCCCCCGCCCGCAGGGCTTCGACACCTGGCAGGACTGGTTGCGGCACTTCCGACGTGCCCGAGGACGAGTGGGACGACGGCGCCTCGCCTGGTCGACCCCGACGGGGTGCTGCCGCGGCTGTCGTTCCTCAAGGTGCCCGAGGCCAAGGCGGCCAAGAACCGGCTGCACCTCGACCTCCAGGCGGGCGGAGGGCGGCACGTCGCCCTTCGACGTCCGCTGGCCCCGCGTCACGGCTATCGTCGAGCGCCTCGTCGCGGCCGGCGGAACGGTCCGTCGCCGAGCACGCGAACGACGGCGAGCCGGACCACGTCGTGATGGCCGATCCCGAGGGCAACGAGTTCTGCGTCCTCTGAGGGCGGGTCGTGACCGCTCGGTAGGCTCCCCTCGTGCCCGACCGCCCCTCGACCTCCGCCGAGCCGGACCTCCCGGCGTGGCTGGAGCCGGTACGCCGCGGCGCGCGCGGACGATCACCGTCGACGAGCTGACCCGCTTCGTGCCGCCCGACGACGCCGACGACCCGCGAGGGTGCCGTGCTGATGCTGTTCGGCGAGGGCGCCGGACGGCCCCGACCTGCTGCTCACCGAGCGGGCCCACGACATGCGCTCGCACCCCGGCCAGGTGTCGTTCCCCGGCGGCTCGACCGACCCCGAGGACGCCTCGCCGGAGGCCACCGCGCTGCGCGAGGCCGAGGAGGAGACCGGCCTCGACCCGGCCGGCGTCCAGGTCTTCGCGACGCTGCCCGCAGCTGTGGCTGCCGCCGAGCAACTTCGCGGTCACCCCGGTGCTGGGCTGGTGGCGCGAGGAGAGCCCGGTCGGCGTCGTCGACCCCGCGCGAGGTGCACGCGGTCTACCGGGTGCCGATCGAGGAGCTGCTCGACCCCGAGCACCGGGTCTCGGTGCGGCACCCGTCGGGCTGGACCGGCCCGGCGTTCCTGATCGGCGACGACAAGGACCTGATGCTGTGGGGCTTCACCGCCGGCATCATCGCCCGGCTCTTCGACTTCCTCGGCTGGACCCGGCCCTGGGACGTCGACGGTCCTGCGCGACCTGCCCGACCATATGCTGACCGCTCGGCGCGAGGTCGGACGCCCAGCCGCCGGAGCCGAACACGAACTTCCGCGAGCGGTGAGGTCCACGACGTGAACGTCCTCGACTGGTTCCTGGTGGTGCTCGTGCTCGCCTACGCCGTCTCCGGCTACTGGCAGGGCTTCATCGCCGGCGCGTTCGCGACCGGCGGGCTGCTGCTCGGCGGCCTGCTCGGCATCTGGCTGGCCCCGCGGCTGCTCGGCGACGCCGAGCCCGGCCCTCTGGGTGTCGCTCGCCGCGCTGTTCGTGGTGCTGGTCTGCGCGTCGTTCGGGCAGGCCGTCCTGCAGTACGCCGGCGCCAAGATCCGCGTCGCGGATCACGTGGCAGCCGGTCCGTGCCCTCGACGCGGTCGGCGGAGCGGCGCTGAGCATGGCCGCCGTGCTGGTGGTCGCCTGGGCGCTCGGCGTCGCGGTCAGCGGGGCCAAGCTGCCGTGGGCCAGCCGCGAGGTGCGCAGCTCGGCGGTGCTCGAACGGGTCAACGGCGTGATGCCCGCCGACGCCGTCGAGGCGCTGAACTCCTTCAACGACGTGGTCGGGTCGAGCTTCTTCCCGCGCTACCTCGAGCCGTTCGCGCCGGAGCGGATCGTCGAGCGTCGGCCCGCCGCCGGGCCGCGTCGCCCGCGACCCCGACGTGCAGCGGGCCGCAGCGCAGCGTCTTCAAGATCCGCGGCGAGAACGCCTGCAGCCGCGGGCGTCGAGGGCAGCGGCTTCCTCTACGGCCCCGACCGGGTGATGACCAACGCGCACGTCGTGGCCGGCGTCGACAAGCCGGTCGTGCTGGTCGGCGAGACCGAGAAGCCCGGCGACCGTCGTCTACTACGACCCCGACATCGACATCGCGGTGCTCGCCGTCGACGGGCTCCGCGGGCCCGTTCCTGCGCTTCGACCGCGACGGCGAGCCCAGCGCAGGCCGGCGGCGGTGCTCGGCTACCCGCAGGACGGCCCCTACAACGTGCAGGCCGCCCGGATCCGCGGCGAGCAGCGGCTGCGCAGCCCCGACATCTACGGCAACGGCACCGTCGTGCGCGAGGTCTACTCGCTGCGGGCGCTGGTGCGGCCCGGCAACTCCGGCGGCCCGCTGGTGTCCTCGGCCGGCCGGGTGCTCGGCGTGATCTTCGCGGCGTCGGTCACCGACGGCGACACCGGCTACGCGCTGACCGCCGACCAGGTCGCCGACGCCGCCGCCGCGCGGGCTGACCCGCGACCGCGCGGCGTCGACACCGGCGACTGCGCCTGAGCCGGTCACGCGCGTCGCACGGGGACGACGCCCGGCGAGCCAGTCGCAGCAGCAGCGCGCGTGAACGCCGCCGGGTCCTCCTCGTGCGGGAAGTGGCCGACGCCCGGGCAGCACGTGCTCGGTGAGCTCGCCGACGACGTGGCGCGCGGGACCGGTCGCACGCCGGCGCGCGGGCAGCGCGGGGTCGTCGGCGCCGGTGACGCGGCAGCACCGGCTGGCCGACGGGCGGCCGCATCAGCCGGCCGAACGCGGCGCCCGTCGGCGCGCAGCCGGGAGCGGAACAGCCAGCGGTGGTACTCCAGCGCGCAGTGCGAGGCCGGCCACAGCGCGATCGCCCGCTGGTACGTCGCGACGGCGTGCTCGTCCGGGAACGCGGAGCCGGGAGCGCTCCAGGTCCGCAGGTGGTCGCGCGAGGAAGCCGCCGTCGACGGGTCGGCCAGCCGGCGCTCGGGGCGCCACGGCACCTGCATCGCGAGCACGTGCCGCAGCGGCGACGCCGCCGGGCCGCAGGCGCGCGCAGCATCGCCGCCGGGTGCGGCGCGGAGACCGCGCACAGCGCCGAGACCTCCCGCGCGTGCAGCACGGCGGTCGCCCAGGCGACGTACCCGCCCCAGCCGTGCCCGACCAGCGACCGCGCTGCGGCCGCCGAGCGCCTTGACCACGCCGGACGACGTCCTGCGCGAGGGTCAGCGGGTCGTAGCCGTCGGGGGTCTTGTCGGAGCCGCCGTAGCCGCGCAGGTCCATCGCGACGGCGCGGTAGCCGGCCTCGGCGAGCGCCGGCAGCTGCGTCGCGCCAGGTCCACCAGAACTCGGGGAAGCCGTGCAGCAGCAGCACCAGCGGGCCGTCGGCGGGTCCCGCCTCCGCGACATGGAACCGGGCCCCGTTGGCAGCGACGTGACGGTGCTGCCAGGGGCCCGGTATCTCGACGGCGTCGGGGCTGCGGCGGGGGTCCCGCTCAGCCACGCTTGAGGATGTTCTTGGTCTCCTGGGCCTGGTGGATGGCCCGCTCCGGCGCGCTTGACCTGCTTGACCTTCTTGATGCCGATGAAGGCGAGCAGCGCCGGCGATCAGCACGTAGAGCACGAAGACGATGAGGAAGCACCAGGCCAGGTCGAGCCCGGTCATGTGCAGGAAGTAGGCGATCGCCACCGACAGCATGATGACCGCGAGCAGGACGAGGAACGCCGCTGCCGCGAACAGGCCGATGCCCAGCCCGCCGGCCTTGACGCTAGACCTTCAGCTCGGACTTGGCGAGCGCGATCTCGCCGCGCACCAGAGCGGAGATGTCCCGGCTCGCGTCCGACGACGAGCTTGCCGAGTGTCGGGTCGTCCTTGCTCGGGACGTCGGGTTGCGGGCGGGGCGCGGGTGCGTTGCTCACGTGCGTCATGGTGCCTCCTTGGTGCCCAGAGACTACCGGGGCCAAACCGCGACGCCGTACGTCGGTCAGTCCTCGTCGGCCGAGCCGTCCTTGAGGTTGTCGGAGATCAGGTCCATCACGGTGGAGTCGGCCAGCGTGGTCACGTCGCCGACCTCGCGGTCCTCGGCGACGTCGCGCAGCAGCCGCCGCATGATCTTGCCGGAGCGGGTCTTCGGCAGCTCGGGGACGACCATGATCTGCCGCGGCCGGGCGATCTTGCCGATCTCCTTGGCCACGTGGTCGCGCAGCTCCTCGACGATGTCCGTCGCCGCCGTCGCCGGCGGACTCGCGCAGGATCACGAACGCGCAGACCGCCTGGCCGGTGTCCTCGTCCTTGGCGCCGACGACCGCGGCCTCGGCGACCTTCGGGTGCGAGACCAGCGCCGACTCGATCTCGGTGGTCGAGAGCCGGTGGCCGGACACGTTCATCACGTCGTCGACCCGGCCGAGCAGCCAGATGTCGCCGTCCTCGTCGAGCTTCGCGCCGTCGCCGGCGAAGTACATGTTCTCGAAGCGCGACCAGTAGGTGTCCTTGAAGCGCTGGTCGTCGCCCCAGATCGTGCGCAGCATCGCCGGCCACGGCTCGGTGAGCACCAGGTAGCCGCCCTCGCCCTTGCTCGACCGGCTTGCCGGCGTCGTCGACGACGACCGCCGAGATGCCCGGGCAGCGCCTTCATCGCCGAGCCGGGCTTGCCGGAGGTGACGCCCGGGCAGCGGGCTGATCATCAGCTGGCCGGTCTCGGTCTGCCACCAGGTGTCGACGATCGGGCAGCGGCCGCCGCCGATGACCTCGCGGTACCACATGTAGGCCTCGGGGTTGATCGGCTCACCCACCGAGCCGAGCAGCCGCAGCGAGGACAGGTCGGCCTTCTCCGGGATCTCCTTGCCCCACTTCATGAACGTGCGGATCGCGGTCGGCGCGCAGTAGAGGATCGTCACCTTGTACTTCTCGATGATCTCCCACCAGCGGCCCTTGTGCGGGGTGTCCGGCGTGCCTTCGTACATCACCGACGTGGTGCCGTTCGCGAGCGGGCCGTAGACGATGTAGGAGTGGCCGGTGACCCAGCCGATGTCGGCGGCGGTCCAGAAGACGTCGTCGTCGGCTTGAGGTCGAAGACCGCCCAGTGCGTGTACGACGTGCCGACCAGGTAGCCGCCGGTGGTGTGCAGGATGCCCTTGGGCTTGCCGGTCGTGCCGGAGGTGTACATGACGTAGAGCGGGTGCTCGGCGTCGAACGCCTCGGGGGTGTGCTCGGTGCTCTGCCTGCCGACCGACGTCGTCCCACCACAGGTCGCGGCCCTCGGTCCAGTCGACGTCCTGGCCGGTGCGCTTGACGACGAGCACGTTGCGGACGTCGGGGCACTTCGTCGAGCGCCTCGTCGACGGCGGGCTTGAGCGCCGGCGGCCGACGCCGCGCCGGTAGCCGCCGTCGGCGGTGATCACGACGCGGGCGTCGCAGTCCTGGATCCGGTCGACGCAGCGCCTCGGAGGAGAAGCCGCCGAACACCACGGTGTGCGGGGCGCCGATCCGGGCGCAGGCCAGCATCGCGACGACGGTCTCGGGGATCATCGGCATGTAGATCGCGACCCGGTCGCCGGCCTTCGACGCCGAGCTCGGTCAGCGCGTTGGCGGCCTGGCAGACCTCGTCCTTGAGGTCGGCGTAGGTGATGTCGCGGGTGTCGCCCTCGGGCTCGCCGACCCAGTGGAAGGCGACCCTGTCGCCGTTGCCGGCCTCGACGTGCCGGTCGACGCAGTTGTACGACGCGTTGAGCTTGCCGCCGACGAACCACTTCGCGAACGGCGGGTTGCTCCAGTCGAGCACCTCGGTGAACGGCTCGGCCCAGGTGATCCGCTCGGCCTGCTTGCCCCAGAACGCGAGCCGGTCCTGGTCGGCCTCGTCGTAGGCGTCGGCCTTGACGTTGGCGTTCGCCGCGAGCTCCTCCGGCGGGTCGAAGTGGCGCTCCTCGTGCATCAGGTTGGACAGGCCCTGCTCGCTCACGTCGGCTCCTTCATGGTTCGCATCACGGTCTGTGCTTGCACCCTTCGCTGCACCCTAGTCATGCGTCGGGGAGGGGCAGAACCCTCCGAGCGGGCAGCCCCTGCCCCGACAGGCGCCGTCAGTGGCGACGGTCGCCTTCTCGCGCCCGGCGCCGGTCAGCGAGCGGACCTCCAGCTCGTCGTACGCCGCCTCGGCCTCCGGCTCGCGCGAGGTGATCGACGCCGAGGTAGCCGAACAGGAAGCCGAGCGGGATCGAGACGATGCCCGGGTTGCTCCAGCGGGAACCAGCGAGAAGTCGATGCTCGGCGGAACAGCGCAGGTTGCCGCCGTCGTCGACCTTGCCGGAGACGACCGGCGAGAAGAACACCAGGCACGCAGGCAGGAGACCAGCCCGCCGTAGATGCTCCACGTCGCGCCGCGGGTGTTGAACCGCTGCCAGAACAGGTTGTAGATGATCGACGGCAGGTTCGCCGACGCCGCGACCGCGAAGGCCAGCGCGACCAGGAACGCGATGTTCAGCTTCTGCGCCGGGATGGCCAGCGCGATGGCGATGCCGCCGATCACGAACGCCGCGATCCGGGCGACCTTGATCTCGTCCTTCTCGGTGGCCTGGCCCTTCTTGAACACGTTGGCGTACAGGTCGTGCGCCACCGACGACGCCGAGGTCAGCGTCAGCCCGGCGACCACCGCGAGGATCGTCGCGAACGCGACCGCCGAGATCAGCGCCAGCAGGACGGCGCCGCCGGTCGATCCGGCACCGCCGCCGACCGCCTCGGCCAGCAGCGGGGAGGCGAGGTTGCCGCCGCTGGCGGCGACCTCGCTCTCCGGGCCGGTGTCGAGCAGCGCCGCGGCGCCGAAGCCGAGCACCAGCGTCATCAGGTAGAACGCGCCGATCAGGCCGATCGCCCACTGCACCGACTTCCGGGCGTCGCGCGGCGGTCGGCACCGTGTAGAAGCGGATCAGGATGTGCGGCAGGCCGGCGGTGCCGAGCACCAGCGCGATGCCGAGGCTGACGAAGTCGATCTTGCTGGTCAGGCTGACGCCGTACTTCAGGCCCGGGTCGAGGAACGCCTCGCCCTTGCCGGTGTTCTCGGCGGCGGCGCCGAGCAGCTCGGAGAGGTTGAAGCCGAACTTCGCCAGCACCAGCACGGTGATCAGGATCGTGCCGGCCATCAGCAGCACGGCCTTGACGATCTGCACCCAGGTGGTGCCCTTCATGCCGCCGACGGTGACGTAGAAGATCATCAGCAGCGCCGACGCCGACGATCGTCGAGGTTCTTCAGCGCCTGGCTGTCGACGCCGAGCAGCAGCGCGACCAGCGCGCCCGCGCCGACCATCTGGGCGAGCAGGTAGAAGATCGACACGACGACGGTCGAGGTGGCCGCCGCGGTGCGCACCGGGCGCTGCCTCATCCGGTAGGCCAGCTGGTCGGCCATCGTGTAGCGGCCGGAGTTGCGCAGCAGCTCGGCGACCAGCAGCAGCGCGACGAGCCAGGCCACCAGGAAGCCGATCGAGTAGAGGAAGCCGTCGTAGCCGGACAGCGCGATGGCGCCGGAGATGCCGAGGAACGACGCGGCGGACATGTAGTCGCCGGAGATCGCCAGGCCGTTCTGGAAGCCGCTGAACGACCGGCCGCCGGCGTAGTAGTCGGTGGCGCCGGAGGTCTGCCGGCTGGCCCAGAAGGTGATGCCGACGGTGAGCAGCGACGACGCGCGAGGAACAGGATCGTGGTGAGGGTCTGCGAGCTCATCGGCCGCACCTCCTCGTCGTAGCGCTGTCTCGAGGTCGCGGGCCAGCGGGTCGAGCTTGCGGTTGGCGTAGCCGGGAGTAGAGGACGGCGATCACGAACGTGGACACGAACTGCAGCAGCCCGAAGACCAGGGCGACGTTGATGTTGCCGACGACCTTGGTGTCCATGAAGTCCGTGGCCCAGCTCGACATCACGACGTACAGCAGGTACCAGGCCAGGAACGCGATCGTCCACGGGCACCACGAAGCGCGCGGTACCTGCCGGCGCAGCTCGCGGAACTCCTCGGAGGCGTGCAGCTCCTCGTAGACCGCATGGCCCGAGCGTCTCGTGGGTCGACTGGTCCACCGGGGGCCTCGTCGGCTCGATGATCGTGTCACGGTCGTCCACCTCGCGCGTCCGGGTCCGGCGCGCACCGGAGGCGCCGGGCTGTGATGACCGTCACGGTAGGGAGCGGACCGTCAGGTCGGGAGTCGGCGCACCGGGCGAGTGCGGCCAGCGGCGAGCCGGTGTCGGCCGGACGGCGCGAAACGAACGACGAACGGTCGCCGCGTCAGAGCGGCTGCGGGCCGCGGTCGAGCGCGACGGCCTCCGGGGTGTGCAGCCGGACCATCGTCCGGGACGACGTGCGCGCGGCAGCCGGGACTGGCGTGAGCAGCGAGACGACGACCATCGTCGCGAACGCCACCGGCACGGTCCACGCGGCCGGCTGGGAGAGCAGCGCGCCGGGCCAGCCGGGTCGCGGCGGCGTCGAGCAGGGTGAGCACGACGGCCGCCGCCGGACAGGCCGCCGCCGACCAGCATCCCGGCGACCGCGCCGACGTCGGTCAGCCGCCGCCACCAGATGCCGAGCACCAGCAGCGGGCAGAACGTCGAGGCGGCCACCGCGAACGCCAGCCCGACCGCCCGCGCGACGCCGACGCCCTCGGCGGAGACCGCGAGCACGAGGGGTACGACGACCGCGACGACCGCCGCCGCCTGGAACGCGCGCACGCCGCGGAAGCGTCGGCCCAGCACGTCCTGGCTGATCACCCCGGCGACCGCGATGGTCAGCCCCGACGACGTCGACAGGAACGCCGCGAACGCGCCGGCCGCGGTCAGCGCCGACGAGCAGCTCGCCGCCGAGCCCGCCGACCATCCGGGCGGGCAGCTCGAGCACGACGGTGTCGGTCGCGCCCGCTGCGACCAGGTCGGGTGCGTAGAGCCGGCCCAGGGCGCCGTACACGGGCGGCAGCAGGTAGAACAGGCCGAGCAGGGCGAGCACCACCAGCGTCGTGCGCCGGGCGGTGCGGCCGTCGGGGTTGGTGTAGAAGCGCACGACGACGTGCGGCAGGCCCATGGTGCCGAGGAAGGTCGCGACGATGAGCGAGTACGTCGTGTACAGCGGGTGCGCGTCGGCGGAGACCAGCGGCGACGCCCACGCGCCGCCGAGCCGGGCGACGGCGGCGCCGTCGCCGGCCCAGACCAGCAGCAGGAACATCACCGGGACGAGCAGCGCGGTGAGCTTCAGCCAGTACTGGAAGGCCTGCACGAACGTGATGCTGCGCATGCCGCCGAAGAACACGTTGACCAGCACCACCGCGCCGACCAGCACGCCGCCGACCCACGGCGGCGTGCCGGCGACCGTGCCGCAGGGACAGGCCGGCGCCCTGGAACTGCGGCATCAGGTAGAGCCAGCCGACGCCGACGACGAGCACGCGAGGAGATGCCGCGCACCGACCGCGACTCGAGCCGGGCCTCGGCGAAGTCGGGCAGCGTGTAGGCGCCCGAGCGGCGCAGCGGCGCGGCGACGAGCACCAGCAGCACGAGGTAGCCGGCGGTCCAGCCGACCGGGTACCACAGCATGTCGGTGCCGAACGCGAGCACGAGGCCGGCGACGCCGAGGAACGACGCGGCCGAGAGGTACTCCCCGCCGATGGCCGAGGCGTTCAGCGCCGGCCGCACCGAGCGGGAGGCCACGAAGAAGTCGCTGGTGGTGCGCGAGAACCGCCAGCCGTAGGCGCCGATCGACAGGGTCGCGACCGACGACGAGCAGCACCGCGACGACGCCGTACGTCGGGCTCACGGCCGCTCCACCACCTCGGTGAAGTCCCGCTCGTTGCGCTCGGCGGCGCGCACGTAGAGCCAGCCGAGCAGCAGCAGGAACGGGTAGACGCCGAAGGCGAGCAGCACCCAGGGCAGCGGCATGCCGAGCACGTGCACGTCGGCCAGGCCCGGCGACCAGCGTGAACAGCAGCGGCAGCCCGGCGACCAGCACGCCCGAGGGCGGCGAGCACCGAGCAGCGCGAGCCGGAGCTGGGACCGCAGCAGCGAGGTCATGTAGACCTCGCCGAGGTCGGTCTGCGCGTCGATCTCCGAGGCGCCCGGTGACGCGGCGCTGCCGGGTCGCGGCCGTGCGCGGGCTGGTGACCCGGACCCGGCGGCGGCGGCTCGGTCACGCGCGGCCGTCCCGCCCGGCCGGGCCCGCCGCACGAGCACGTCGCGCAGCTCGCGGGTGTGCCGGCGGCTGACGGTCAGCTCGGTCGCCGCCGACCAGGACGCTGCACCGGCCGGCCGTCGACGCGCACCTCGTCGACGTGCGCCAGCGCCACCAGCAGCGAGCGGTGGATGCGCACGAAGCCGGCGTCGCGCCAGTCCTCCTCCAGCGTGGTCGAGCGGCGTGCGGATCAGGTGGCTGCCGTCGGCCGTGTGCAGCCGGGCGTAGTCGCCCTGCGCCTCGGCGTAGCAGCACCTCGCTGCGGGCCACGAACCGGGTCACGCCGCCGAGCTCGACCGGGATGTTCGTCCTCGTCGCCGCCGCGGCGGCCGCCGACGCCGTCGCACGACCCGGCGGACCGCCTCGGCCAGCCGGTCGTCGCGCACCGGCTTGAGGACGTAGTCGACGGCGTCGAGCTCGAAGGCGTCGACGGCGTGCTCGTCGTGCGCGGTGACGAACACGACCGGCGGCGGCACCCGGAAGCGGGACAGCACCCGGGCCAGGTCGAGGCCGGTCAGCCCGGGCATCCGGATGTCGGTGAACACCGCGTCGACCGGCTGCTCCTGGAGCACCCGCAGCGCCTCGGTGGCCGAGTCGGCGGTGAGCACCGGCGTCGACCCGCGGGTCGCGGCCGAGCAGGAACGCGAGCTCGTCGAGCGCCGGCCGCTCGTCGTCGATGACCAGCACGGTCAGGCTCATGTGTGCACTCCCGGGGCGTACTTCGGCACGCGGACGGTCACCTTGGTGCCCGCCCCGGGAGCAGTCTCCACCACCAGGCCGTAGTCGTCACCGAACGTGGAGCGGAGCCGCTCGTCGACGTTGCCGAGGCCGACCGAGTCCGTCGAGGCGTCGCCGGCCAGCGCGCGTCGTACCCGCTCGGGGTCCTCGCCCACGCCGTCGTCCTCGACCGAGATCACCGCCTCGTAGTCGCTGTCCTCGCGCGGTGATCGCGATGCGGCCCGCGCCCTCCTTGCCCTCGAGGCCGTGCCGGACGGCGTTCTCGACCAGGGGCTGCAGGGACAGGAAGGGTACGACGACCGGCAGCACCTCCGGGGCGATGCGCAGCGTGACGTGGAGCCGGTCGCCGAACCGGGCCTTCTCCAGCACGAGGTACTGCTCGATCGAGCCGAGCTCCTCGGCCAGCGTGGTGAACTCGCCGTGCCGCCGGAACGAGTAGCGGGTGAAGTCGGCGAACTCCAGCAGCAGCTCGCGGGCCCGCTCGGGGTCGGTGCGCACGAACGACGCGATGGCGGTCAGCGAGTTGTAGACGAAGTGCGGGCTGATCTGGGCGCGCAGCGCCCGCACCTCGGCCTCCATCAGCCGGGTGCGGGACGCGTCGAGCTCGGCGAGCTCGAGCTGGCCGGACACCCAGCGGGCCACCTCGTCGGCGGCCCGCACCAGGCCGGCCGACGCCGAGCCGGCGAACACCTGCAGCGTGCCGACCACCCGCTCCTCGACGGTCAGCGGGCGTGACGCACCACCTGCCGCAGCCCGCAGCCCGGGTCGGCGCACGGGATGTCGCGGCGGCTGCGCACGGTCGTGCGGCCGCCGTCCGCGACCACGTGCCGGGCCAGGTCGGCCGGTCTGCTCGCGCGTGGTGGGCGAAGCCGCCGTCCCAGGCGAGCAGGTCGCGTGGTGTCGGTCAGCGCGATCGCCGGGGCCCCGAGCAGGCTGCGCAGGTGCCGGACCGCCTTCTCCGCCGACGCGGTGGTCAGCCCGGCCCGCAGCGCCGGGCGTGGTCAGCGAGGCGGTGTGCAGGGTGCGGAACGTGGTCCGGTCGGCGCCGGTGCCGAGATGTCGCCGGCCGAGCCAGCCCCAGGACGCCACCGGCGGCCTACTGGAAGTCGATCAGCAGCGCGTCGGCGTCGCCGCCGTCGTCGCTGCGCGGTCGGACCGTCGGTGGCCGGGTCGTCGCTGTCCACGCGCCGGCGGCGCGCACGACGGCCCGGTAGCAGTGCGTGACGTAGGGCAGCAGCATCCCGTCGGCGCCGCGGCCGTAGTCGTCGTACAGCTCGTCGACCTTGCGCAGCACCCGCTCCCGCTCGGGCTCGCTCATCATCGCGATGTTCGAGCGCGACAGCACCAGGTCGCGCAGCCGGCGCGCGGTCCAGCGGCTGCCAGAACCGGAAGGTCGTGGTCTCCACGAAGCCGAACAGGTTCGAGGACAGCAGCGCGTGCGTCGGGTCGTTGTCTGCTGCTCCTGGCGTGCCGATCAGCGCACCGAGCCGCCGCACCCACGGGATCCGCTCGTCGCGCAGGTTCCAGGCCAGCGCCAGGTGGCCGCCGGGCCGCAGCACGCGGGCGATCTCCGGCAGCGCGCGGTCGACGTCCCACCAGTGGAAGCACTGCGCGCCGACGACGGTGTCGACCGACCGGGCCCGCAGCGGGATCCGCTCGGCGGCGGCGACCGCGGCGGGGTGTGCCGGGCAGCCGGCGGACCAGGTGCCGCAGCATCGCGTCGAGCGGGTCGGTGGCGAGCACCCGGTGGCCCTGGCGCGACGCAGCTCGCTCGGTGAGCTTGCCGGTGCCGGCGCCGAGCTCGAGGACGTGGGCGTGGTCCAGTCCGGCGAGCCAGGCCGCCGCCTCGGCGGGGTACGTCGGGCGGGCGCGGTCGTAGGCGTCCGCGACCCCGCCGAACGACAGGGCGGGGACGGGCCGCTCGCCGTGCCGGGGGCTGCTGACCGTCCATCGCGGTGAGGCTATCAACGCGGCCGGCCCGCTCTTGCGCACGCGGTGTAATGTTGATTACATGATTACAAACGAAGCGCAGGAGCGGGTGCGCGGCTGGTTCACCGGCCGGGTCCCCGAGGAGTGGCAGGACGCAGCCGGTCGAGGTGTCCGTCGACCGCGAGGAGATCATCGTCCGGCTGACCCTCGCCGACGTCGACCTGCCCGAGGGCGACCGCGGCGGCCGAGGCCGACGAGGCCCGGGCCGGACGCGCCAAGGCGTTCCGGGAGGACACCCGCGGCAAGCGGATCGCGATCGCCCAGCGAGGCCGAGCGCCGGTTCGAGCGCAAGGTGTCCTGGCAGGTCCGGGTCGGCGACCGCGACCGAGCTGTTCACGCACGTCGCCGCGCCGGTGATGACCCGGCTGCGGCAGCCGCAGCGGCAGGTGCTCGACACCCTCGTCGACGCCGGCGTCGCCCGGTCCCGGTCCGAGGCGCTGGCCTGGTGCGTGCGGCTGGTCGGGCAGCACGAGGACGACTGGCTCGGCGAGCTGCGCGAGGCGATGGCCACGGTGGCCGACGTGCGGGCGAAGGGCCCGGCGGCCTGAGCGGTGCCGTCGAGCGGCCTCCGCTAGCGTGCGGCCGTGCCTGACGACCCCGATCCCCTGGCCCGGCTGACGAGTCTCGAGGGGGTCGCCTCCGGCGATGGCCGCCACCCGCGACGGCATCGACGCCCTGCTGCGGGACCGCGGCCTGCGTCGTACGACGCCCGACCTGACCGCCGAGTCGCTGCTGCGCGGCGCGCACGCGAGCGCCGTGCTCGAGGGGTCGGACGTCGTCGCTCGACGCGGTGCGCGACGGGCGGCGGCGATCCGATGGCGCAGGCCGCCGTACGCCTCAGCACGCGAGCTGCTCGGCCTGCTGCCGACGCTGTCCACCTCGCCGCTGCAGGCCTTCGCCCGGATGCACACGCTGGCCGCCAAGGGCGTCGCCGACGACGCCGACCTCGGCCGGCCGCGCGACGCCGACAGCGCGGCGCGGCTGCGCGACCTCGGCCGGCACGCTGTCCGAGCCCACGACCGCGCCCGGCCCTGGTCGTCGCCGCGGTCGTGCACGCCGAGCTCGCCGACCGCGGCGCCGTTCGTCTCCCACAACGGCCTGGTCGCCCGGGCCGCCGAGCGGCTGGTGCTGGTCGCCCGCGGCGTCGACGCCAAGTCGCTGATCGTGCCCGAGGCCGGCCACCTCGCGCTGCGCCGGGAGTACGAGTCCAACCTGCGCGGCTACCGCGACGGCGGCGCCGCCGGGGTGCACGCCTGGCTGCTGTACGCCGCCGAGGCCTACGCCGAAGGGCGCCGAGGCGAGCCCGCTCAACGCCGGCTGACACCGCCGGCCGACATGCAAGCGGCACCCCTGCCCGGAGTCGACGGATCGAGGTGCCGCCGCTGACACATGAGACCGATGGCTACCAAGCGTGCATCACTAACTGTTGCTCCGGTGTGAACCCGAAGGACAACGCCCAATAGGAAGGGTAGTTCGCCGCGTGGGTACCTGGCTCATGTGCGGGTCTTGAGTTGTGGTTGTCCCTTTGTACGCCCCTCGCCTAGGGGTCACAAGGGCTGTCGGCGGTTGTCTAGGGCTCGGAGCATGTCGTCGGGCGTGTCGCGGCGTCGTTCAGGCCTCGCCGCGGCCGACCTTGCGCCGCGCGGCGACGTAGACCGCGCCGCCGACCGCGGCCGCCGTGCCGAGGGCCAGCGCGGCCAGCGTGGGCGTGCCCTGCGGCAGCCGCATCCGGCTGCGCAGCGCGACCGGCTTGGTGAACACCAGCACCGGCCAGCCGCGGGCGTTGGCCTGCCGGCGCAGCTCGCGGTCGGGGTTCACGGCGTACGGGTGGCCGACCGCCTCGAGCATGTGCAGGTCGGTGATCGAGTCGCTGTAGGCGTAGCTGCGGGACAGGTCGTAGCTCGTGCTCCTCGGCCAGCCGGCGCAGCGCCGCGGCCTTGTTCTCGCCGTAGGCGTAGTAGTCGATCTCGCCGGTGTAGCGGCCGTCGACGACGCGCATCTGGGTGGCGACGACACCGTCGGCGCCGAGCATCTCGCCGATCGGCTCGACGACCTCGGTGCCGGACGCGGACACGATGATGACGTCGCGGCCGGCGAGGTGGTGCTCCTCGATGAGCGAGACGGCCTCGTCGTAGACCAGCGGGTCGACGACGTTGTGCAGGGTGTCGGCGACGATGTCGCGCACGGTCTGCACGTCCCAGCCCGGCGCAGAGCGTCGGAGAGGAACTCGCGCATCTTCTCCATCTGGTCGTGGTCCGCGCCGCCGACGAGGTAGACGAACTGGGCGTAGGCGCTGCGCAGCACCGCGCGCCGCGAGATCAGCCCGCCGGCCTGGAACGGCTTGCTGAAGGCCAGCGTGCTGGACTTCGCGATGATCGTCTTGTCCAGGTCGAAGAACGCGGCGGGTCGCCCCACGGTACGAGCCTCCCGGGTCCGCTCGAGTAGCTCCGGGTGGTCCCCGGGCACGGCCGTACGACTCGAGCATAGTGGTGAGCGACAGTGGGTAAAGAACGCGCTACCATCGTAGGAGCAGGTCGTGCTCGACTGTCCTGATGCAGCAGCTGATCACATCCCCGAACGTCCGGCGGCACTCCCCCCAAGCCGCCGGCCCGGTCGCGGCTCATCCCCCCAGGAGCCGGACCCCGCGGCCCCTGGTCACCCCCCGGCCAGGGGCCGCACCCTTTCCGGGGCCTCGTCTGCGGTCGCGACCGGCCAGACCCGTCCACAGCCGCCGGGCCGGCTGCTCGTCCCCAGCCGGCAGCGCCCGGCGCCGCTGGGCCGGCGCGGCGCGCCAGGGTCTGAGCCATGACGTCCCCGGTCGCTGCTGATCACCCGCGACGAGCTGCTGCTCGACGACCTGCTCCGGCTCGCCGCGGCCGCCGGCACCACGCTCGACGTCGCCCACGACAGCACGGCGCGCGCTGCGTGCGCTGGGGTGCCGCGTCCGTCGTGCTCCTCGGGGCGGACCTGGCCGACGCCGCTCGCCGCGCACCGCCCGCCCCGGCGCGACCAGGTGCACGTCGTCGCGCACGGACCCGTCGCGCGACGGGCTCTTCCGCAGCGCGCTGGCCGCCGGTGCCGCCGACGTCGTCGAGCTGCCGGCAGGCCGACGCCTGGCTGGTCGAGCTGCTCACCGACGCGGCCGACGGCGGCGCCCGTCGGGCCCGCACCGTCGGGGTGGTCGGCGGGTCCGGCGGCGTCGGCGCGACCACCTTCGCGTGCGCCCTGGCGCTGACTGCGCCGCCGCGGACGGGCCGGCCGTCCTCGTCGACCTCGACCCGCTCGGGCCCGGGGTCGACCGGGTCGTCGGCCTCGACGCGGCGGTCGACCCGTCGAGGGGAGCCCGCTGGGACGCGCTGGTCGGCTCGCACGGCCGGCTCGGCTCCCGGTCGCTGCGCGCCGCGCTGCCGGCCAAGGACGGCCTGGCGGTGCTCACCTGGGCGCCGGGGCCGCCGGTGCCGCTCGACGCCGCGTCGGTCCGCGAGGTGCTCTCGGCCGCCCAGCGCGGCCACGACGCTGGTGGTCGTCGACCTGCCCCGCTACCGGTCGACGACGTCAGCGCCGAGGTCGTCTCGCGGTGCGACCGGGTGCTGCTGGTGGCCGAGCCGACGGTCGCCGGGGTCGCGTCCGCCGGCAAGGTCGCGGCCGTCGCTGCGCCCGCTCAACGAGGACGCTGGCCGTGGTCGTGCGCGGCGGCCGGGGCGGCGGTCCCGGCCGAGCACGTCGCCGACATCCTGGAGCTGCCGCTGCTCGCCGAGGTGCCGCACCCAGCGCCGGCTCGCCGAGCACGTCGACCTCGGGCCTCGGGCCGGTGCACGCGCGCCGCTCGCCGCTGGCCCGGGCCGCCCGGGCCGCCCTCGACGCTGGCCGCGCCGACCGCGACCAGGTCGGTCGCGTGAGCTCCGCCAGCGCCCTGGAAGGCGCTGCCCGCCGGACGTGCTCGACGGGGTCCGCGAGCAGCTGGCCCGCAGCGGCGCCGCCGCTCACCCCCGACGTGGTCGCCCGCGCGCTGCGCGACCAGGGCCGGCCGGTCGGGGACGCCACCGTGCTGGCCGTCCACGACCTGCTCCGCCAGGACGTCCTCGGCGCCGGGCCCGCTCGAGCCGCTGCTCCGGCTGCCGGGCGTCACCGACGTGCTGGTCAACGGCGCCGACGCGGTCTACGTCGACCGCGGCGAGGGGCTGGAGCTGACCGTCGACCCGGTTCCCCGACGACGCCGCCGTGCGCCGGCTCGCGCAGCGGCTCGCCGGGCTCGGTCGGGCGGCGGCTCGACGACGCGACGCCGTACGTCGACCTCCGGCTGCCCGACGGCACCCGGTTCCACGCCGTGCTCGCCCCGCTGGCGCGGCCGGGCACGGTGATCTCGCTGCGGGTGCCGCGGGCCCGGGTGTTCACGCGTCGAGGAGCTGCGTCGAGCGCGGCACCGTCAACGCCGACGCCGCCTCCCTGCTGCGCCGGCTGGTCGAGCGCCCGGCTCGCCTTCCTGGTCAGCGGCGGCACCGGCTCGGGCAAGACGACCCTGCTCTCCGCGCTGCTGTCGCTGGTCGACCCGGGCCACCGGATGGTGATCGTCGAGGACGCCAGCGAGCTGCGGCCCGACCACCCGCACGTCGTCGGCCTCGAGTCCCGGCCCGCCAACGTCGAGGGCGCCGGGCGAGGTGCCGATGCGGGTGCTGGTCCGGCAGGCGCTGCGGATGCGGCCCGACCGGCTGGTCGTCGGCGAGGTGCGCGGCGACGAGGTCACCGACCTGCTCGCCGCGATGAACACCGGCCACGAGGGCGGCTGCGGCACCGTGCACGCCAACTCCGCGGCCGACGTGCCGGCCCGCATCGAGGCGCTCGCGATGGCGGCGGGGATGCCGCAGGCGGCGGCGCACAGCCAGCTGGCCTCCGCGGTCGACGCGGTCGTGCACCTGGCCCGCGGCCCGGACGGCCGCCGCCGGGTCGCCGAGGTCGCGGTGCTGCGCCGCGGCGCCGGACGGGTCGGGTGGTGGCCGAGCCGGCGGTGACGCTTCGCCGCCGACGGCACGCACCCGGGAGCACCCCGGCGGCCGGTGCTGCTCGGTCGAGCGGCTGCGGCGATGAGGCTCGGTCGCCGTGGTGCTCGCCGGCGCTGTCGGTGCTCGCTCGCTGGCTGCCGCCGCCCCGGCCGCCGCGCGCGGACGACCCGCCTGCCCGTCGGCTGGTCCGCGCGCCGGGCGCAGCCCGGTGCCGGCGCTCGCGGGCGCCGTGCCCGTCGTGCTCGGCCGCCCTTCTCGTCGCTGCGTCGACGGCACCCGGCTGGCCCTCGGCCCTGGTCCTCCTGGGCTGCGCGCTCGGCGGCCGGCGTGCTGGTCCGGCGGGGCCGCGCGGCGAAGGCCGCGGCGGCCCGTCAGGCGCTCGTCGTCGAGGTGTGCGAGGCGCTGGTCGGCGAGCTCCGGGCCGGGCAGCCGCTCGTCGCCGGCCTCGAGCACTGCCTCGACGTCTGGCCCGACTTCGAGCCGGTCGTGGCCGCGGCCCGGCTCGGCGCCGACGTGCCGGCCGCGCTGCGGCGGCTGGCCGGTCGCCGGGGCGCCGAGGGCCTGCGCGAGGTCGCCTCCGCCTGGCAGGTGTCGGAGCGGTCCGGCGCGGGCCTGGCCACCGCGCTCGCCCAGGTGGCGGCGCACCGCCCGCGGACGGCAGGGCACCCGGCGGCTCGTCCAGGGCGAGCTCGCGTCCGCCCAGGCCACCGCCCGCCTCGTCGCCGGGCTGCCCGTCGTCTCGCTCGCGATGTCGGCCGGGATCGGCGGCGACCCGTGGCACTTCCTGCTCGGCACCCCGGTCGGGGTGGCCTGCCTGGGCGGCGGTGCCCTGTTCGCGTTCGCCGGGCTGCTGTGGATCGACCGGATCGCCCGCAGGGTGCTCCGGTCATGACGGCCGGGCGTCTGCGTCCTGGTCGCCGCGATCGCTTGCCGCGCGGCGGCCGCGGCGGCCGTGGTGCCTGCCGCCCGCTCCGGCCCTGGTCGCGCCGGACGGCCGCGCCGCCGCGCCGTCGCCGGCGGGTGGCCCGCCGGCCTCCGCCGCTGCAGCTGCTGAGCACGCGTCGGCGGTGGCGCGTCGGCGATGCTGGTGCTGGTCGGCGGCGCCGTCGGCCTCGTCGCCGGCGTCCGTGGCCGGCGGCGTCTGCTGGCGGGTCACCGGGCGGCTGGAGCCGCCCGCCGTGCGCCGACGCCGCGAGCGGCTGGCCGCCGCCGTGCCGCACGTCGTCGACCTGATGGCCGCCTGCCTGGCCGCCGGCCTGTCCCCGCCGGGCGCGGTCGAGCAGATCGGCGAGGCGGTCGGAGGGTCCCGCCGCGCGACGAGCTCGCGGCCCTGTCGGCGCCGGCTCCGGCTCGGGGTCGACCCGGCGACGGTCTGGCGCGACCTCGCCCGGCATCCCCAGCTCGGCGGGCTCGGCCGCAGCCGTCGCCCGGGCGGTGGAGAGCGGCGCGTCGGTCTCGGACGCGATGCCGCGGCTGGCCGACGACCTGCGCCGTGCCGCCCGCGCCGACGTGGAGAGCCGGGCCCGGGCGGTCGGGGTGAAGGCCGCGGTCCCGCTCGGGGTCTGCCTGCTCCCGGCCTTCGTCCTCGTCGGCGTGGTGCCGCTGGTCGCCGGCTCGTTGGGCGTGCTGCTCGGCCGCTGACGTGCCGCCGCGGATGTCCCGGCCGCCGGGGCCAGTTCCCCTCCACACCGGGCCGGCCTCCGCGCGCCGTTCCCCAGATCCGGAAGTGGCCCTCGTGACGGCGGCCCGACCGGACGAGAGTCCGGGACGTCAACCAACCGCCCACGTCCCGGTGGGCCCGTCAAGGAGGTCGTCCATGACCAAGTCCCCCGTCGCCCGGCTGCGCACCGAGCGAGGAGTCACCAGCGCCGAGTACGCCGTCGTCACGGCCGCCGGCTGCGGCTTCGCCACCGTGCTGATCAAGCTGCTCACCAGCGACTTCGGGCAGCAGCTGCTCAAGACCCTGTTCGAGATCCTGATGAAGGTCGTCGGGCTCTGACCGTGCCCGGCCGCGATCTGCGGACGGCGGCGGGGGCGCGCGACGTGCTGCGCGCCCCCGCCGCCGTCCGGCGCGTCCGGACCGGCCAGCGCGGCTCGGTGACCGCGGAGACCGTGATGGTGCTGCCGGTGCTCGTCGTCGCTGGCGCTCGGGCTGGTCTGGGTGCTGGCGCTGGCCGCGACCCAGGTGCGCGTCGTCGACGCCGCGCGGGAGACCGCCCGGGCCGCGGCCCGCGACGACGGCCGGGCCTCGGCCGTGGCCCTCGGGCCGCCGGGTCGCACCGGACGGCGCGACGGATCACCGTGCAGCGACGACGGCGACACCGTCGTCGTCCGGGTGCGGGCCGACGGTGCGGCGGCCCGCGCGGGCTGTTCGGCTTCCTGCCCGGCGTCGACGTGCGACGCCGAGGCGGTCGCCGCCCAGGAGCCGCGGATGAGCCGGGCGCCGGGGACCGTCGGCCGGGCGGCCGAGCGGCGGCAGCGCCACGCGTGCTGGCCGTCGGTGCTGGTCGGCGGTGCTGGCCGTCGCCGCGCTGCTCGTGTCGGCGCTCGGCGGCGTCGTCGCGGACCAGCGCCGGGTCGAGTCCGCGGCCGACCTGGCGGCGCTGGCCGGCGCCGGTGCGGTGCAGGCGGGTGCGGACGCCTGCGCGCGGCCGCCCGACCGTCGGCCGGCCGCAACGGCGGCCGGCTGGCCGGGTGCTCAGTCGACGGGGAGGAGGTGGTCACGGTCGGGTGACCCGCAGCCGGGTGGTGCTCGGGCCGGACGGCTCGAGGTCACGCCGCGCGGCCCGGGCCGTGGCCCGGAGTCGAGTGCGGCTCAGCGGCCGGCGGTGCCAGCGGCCGGGTCAGCGGCGTCGTGTCAGCGGCTGGGCGGCGGCGGCGTCTGGTAGGGCTCGTCGCCGCGTGCGTCGCCGTGGTCGGCTCGGTCGGGTCGGCCGTGCGGACCGGCTGCGTGCCGGTCGGTGTCGGTCCGGGTGCGGCCGTGGCCGGTCGTGCGGTCGGTCCGCGGCCGGGGCTCGGTGGCGGTCGGTGCCGGTCGTGGTCCGGCCGCCGGGTGTCTCGCCTCGGCGCGCTGCTCCTCGCGCTTCTCGAGCTTGCGCAGCTTCTTCTTGGTCTTGCGGTTCTGCGTTGGCCCGGCGGATCCCGGAGCGGACCAGCTCGAGGCCCATGATGAAGACCAGCAGGGCGGCCGCGCCGGCCAGGAACACCACCAGCGTCGGCATCGTCGACGCTGCCGCCGAAGAGCGCCGCCTTGTCGTCGGTGCCGCTGGCGAGCACCGCGACGAGCGATGCCGGCGGAGAGCAGGATCAGGATGAGGCCGAGCACGAGCATGAGGAGTTCCTTCCGGGTCGGTCAGTCGAGGTTCTTCCCGCGGGGTGACCGGCAAACCCGGTGCGGTCAGACGGCGCCGAGCAGCACGTCGAGCAGGGCGACGGCGCCGCGCTTGTCGAGCGGGTTGTTCTGGTTGCCGCACTTGGGCGACTGCACGCACGACGGGCAGCCCTCCTCGCACCGGCAGGCGGCGATCGCCTCCCGCGTCGCGGTGAGCCAGGCCCGGGCGGCGTGGAACCCGCGCTCGGCGAAGCCTGCGCCGCCCGGGTGCCCGTCGTACACGAAGACGGTGAGCTGCCCGGTGTCCGGGTGCAGCGCCGTCGAGACGCCGCCGATGTCCCAGCGGTCGCAGGTCGCGAACAGCGGCAGCAGCCCGATCGACGCGTGCTCGGCGGCGTGCGCGGCACCCGGGCAGGTCGCGGGCGGCGAGCCCGCCGTCCTCGAGCAGCGCCGGCGGGCAGGGTCCACCAGACCGCCGTGGTCGTCGAGGGTCCGCTCGGGCAGGTCGAGCGGCTCCTCGCCGAGCACCTCGCCCGACGGCAGCCGGCGGCGCAGGAAGGACACGACCTGGTGGGTGACGCGTACGTCGCCGAGGCTGACCCGGGCCGAGCCCCAGGCGACGTGCTCGCGCTCGGCGGTGATCGCGATGTCGGTGATGTCGCGGGCCGAGGTGCGAGTAGCCCGGGTCGTCGGCGACCACCGGGCGACGCCGCTCGCTCGAGGTCGAGGGAGCGCACGAGGTAGGTCTCGCCCTGGTGCAGGTAGACCGCGCCCGTCGTGCACGGTGCCGTGCGCGGAGCCCGGCGTCGACGGTGCCGAGCAGCCGGCCGGTGCCGTCCTCGACCAGCCGCACCGGGGGGCCGCCGCTGGAGCGGATGTCGGCCAGGTCGCTGGCGCGGCGCCGGTCGGTCCAGTACCAGCCGTGCGCGCCGGCGGCGCAGCAGCCCGGCCTCGGTCAGCGCGTCGACGCCGTCGCGGGCCCGCGGACCGAACAGCGGCAGGTCGTCCTCGGTCAGCGGCAGCTCCGCGGCGGCCGCGCACAGGTGCGGGCCGAGGACGTAGGGGTTGTCGGGGTCGAACACGTTGGCCTCGACCGGCGCCCCGAACAGCGCCTCGGGGTGGTGCACCAGGTAGGTGTCCAGCGGGTCGTCGCGGGCGACCAGCACGCCCAGCGCGTCCTGGCCGCCGCGCCCGGCGCGGCCGACCTGCTGCCACAGCGCCGCCCGGGTGCCGGGGAAGCCGGCCATCAGCACCGCGTCGAGGCCGGCGACGTCGATGCCGAGCTCGAGGGCGTTGGTGGCCGCGAGCCCGATCAGCTCGCCCGGACCGCAGCGCCTGCTCGAGCGCGCGCCGGTCCTCGGGCAGGTAGCCGCCGCGGTAGGCCGCGACCCGGTCGGCGCAGCTCGGGCGCCACCTCGCGCGAGCAGCCGGCGGGCGGTCAGCGCGACCGACTCGGCGCCGCGCCGGGACCGGACGAACGCCAGCGTGCGCACGCCCTCGACGACCAGGTCGGTCAGCAGGTCGGCGGTCTCGGCGGTCGCGGACCGCCGGACCGGCGCGCCGTTCTCGCCCGAGCAGCGCGGTGAACGGCGGCTCCCACAGCGCCAGCGACACCTCGCCGCGCGCCGAGCGCGTCCTCGGTCACCGCGCGCACCCCGAGGCCGGTCAGCCGCGCCGCGGACACCTCCGGCTCCGCGACGGTGGCCGAGGCGAGCACGAACGTCGGGCGACGCGCCGTACGACGCGCACACCCGCCGCAGCCGGCGGACGATCTGCGCGACGTGCGCGCCGAAGACGCCGCGGTAGTGGTGGCACTCGTCGATGACGACGTAGCGCAGCAGGCCGAAGAACCGCGACCAGCGCTGGTGCCCGGGCAGCAGCGAGTGGTGCAGCATGTCGGGGTTGGTCAGGACGTACTCCGCGTGGTCGCGGGCCCAGTCCCGCTGCTCGCGGGACGAGTCGCCGTCGTGCGTGGTCGCCGCGCAGACCGGGCAGCCCGAGGCTCGAGCACCGACTCCAGCTGGTCCTGGGCGAGCGCCTTGGTGGGGGAGAGGTAGAGCGCCGTGGCGCCGCGCTGGCCCGTGCGCGGCCGCGGGACTCCTGGATCTCGGTGAGCGCCGGCAGCAGGTAGCCCAGCGACTTGCCGGACGCCGTGCCGGTCGACGAGCACCACGTGCTCGCCGCGGCGTGGCCGCCTCGGCCGCCTCGACCTGGTGCTGCCAGGGCTCGCTCGATCGCCGCGCGCCGGCCAGGGCGTCGACCAGCGTCCGGGGCGACCCAGGCCGGCCAGGCGCCCGGACGCCCGCGCGCCGGGCCGGCAGCACCTCGAGGTGGGTGAGCCGCTCCTCGCGCCCGGCCGGCGAGGGTCAGCCGGTGCACCAGGTCGCGGCGGTGAGGTTGACACGTCGAGGTCCACTCCGGAAGTCTCCCAAGACGCACCCCCCGCCGGGTGCGCGGCACCCGCCGCCGGACCGGCATTTCTCGGGAGTGCCCGGTGCGCCGTCGGCGGTGCATGGTTGAATGAGCAGGTAGCCAGAGCACGTCGCGAGGCACCGTTGCCTCGCGTGCAGCACGACATCGGTGAGGAGTCACACGTGGATCTGTCACTCGAGACCCGCCACGAGGATGGTCACACGATCATCGAGGTGGGCGGCGAGATCGACGTGTACACCGCGCCCAAGCTGCGCGACAAGATCACCGAGCTGGTCGGCAACGGCAACTACAACCTCGTCATCGACATGGAGAAGGTCGACTTCCTCGACTCCACCGGTCTCGGCGTGCTGGTCGGCGGGCTGAAGAAGGTGCGCGCCCACGACGGCTCGATGCGCCTGATCTGCAACCAGGAGCGCCTGCTCAAGATCTTCCGCATCACCGGTCTGGCGAAGGTGTTCGCCATCCACGGGTCGCAGGCCGACGCGCTCGCCGAGCGGTAGAGCGGTGCCGGCCGGATCGGCTCGGACCACTACCGGGATCACCGTCGCCATCGCTCGGGACCCGGCCCTGGTCCGCACCGTGCGGCTGGTCGCGGCCGCCGTCGCCCGCCGCACCTCCCAGGACGAGGAGTTCGTCGAGGAGGTCCGGCTCGCCGTCGGTGAGGCCTGCGCGCTGCTGGTCGGCCAGGACGTCTCGCCCGACCCGGCGCCTCGGCCCGGTCGAGGTCCGGATGCGCCTCGAGGACCGGCTCCGGGTCGCGGTCCTCGCCGCCGGCACCATCGCCGCGCAGGACGCCGCCCACCAGCGACATCGACGGCGTCGAGCCGTGGGCCCTGCTGCGCGGCCTGATCGACGACTTCGAGATCACCCAGGACGCCGGCACGCACGGTGCTCTCGATGTCCTGGCCGCTGCAGCCTGACCCGCTCGTCGGCCTGGAGGCCGCGTCGCGACGGCACGAGAAATGTGGGCTATCCCACAGGCCCCGGCCCGCACGAGACCGCCGCACGTCAGTAGACTCCGGCACATTCGTATGTGAGAGGCAGGTCACAGCCTGCCCGCATCCGCGTGGAACAGACCGCGCGGACGTTCAGATCACCAACGTCACGGGCCGCGGGCCCGCACCGGAGGAGGACGTATGTCCGGGCACATCTTTGCCGCCGCGAGACCGGTGGCGAGGCTGCGACCGTGGACCTGTCCGGCGGCAACCTGACCCTCGTCGTCGTCGTCGGCGTCATCGCGCTCGTCGCGCTGGCGATGGCCGTGGTGTTCCGTCGGCAGGTCCTCGCCGCCGGCGAGGGCACCGAGAACATGCAGACCATCGCGCAGGCGGTCCAGGAGGGCGCCGCGCCTACCTGACCCGGCAGTTCAAGACGCTGGCGGTCTTCGCGGTGATCGCGTTCCTGCTGCTCTTCGCTGCTGCCCGCGGACGGCGACCGGCGTCGCGGATCGGCCGCTCCGTCTTCTTCCTGGTCGGCGCGGGCTTCTCCGCGGCGATCGGCTACCTGGGCATGTCGCTGGCGGTCCGCGCCAACGTCCGCGTCGCGGCCGCGGCCGCCGCAGACGAGGGCCGCGACCCGGCCATGCGCGTCGCGTTCCGCACCGGCGGCGTCGTCGGCATGGCGACCGTCGGCCTCGGCCTGCTCGGCGCCGCCGTCGTCGTGCTGATCTACAAGGGCGACGCCCCGACCGTGCTCGAGGGCTTCGGCTTCGGCGCCGCGCTGCTCGCGATGTTCATGCGTGTCGGCGGCGGCATCTTCACCAAGGCCGCCGACGTCGGCGCCGACCTGGTCGGCAAGGTCGAGAACAACATCCCCGAGGACGACCCGCGCAACGCCGCGACGATCGCCGACAACGTGGGCGACAACGTCGGCGACTGCGCCGGCATGGCGGCCGACCTGTTCGAGTCCTACGCCGTGACGCTGGTCGCCGCGCTGATCCTCGGCAAGGCCGCGTTCGGCGACGAGGGCCTCGTCTTCCCGCTGATCGTCCCGGCCATCGGCGCGCTCACCGCGATCCTCGGCGTCTTCCTCTGCAAGCCGCGCGGCGGCGAGGGCGGTCTGACCACCATCAACCGGGCGTTCTACATCTCCGCCGGCGTCTCGGCGGTGCTGTGCACGATCGCCGCGTTCCTCTACCTGCCGGGCTCGTTCGGCGAGCTCGTCGGCGTCCGCCGCAGGCAACGCCGACGGCGACCCGCGGGTCATCGCCACCGATCGCGGTGCTGATCGGCATCGTGCTCGCGGCCGTGATCCTGGCGCTGACCGGCTACTACACCGGCACCGAGCACCGCCCGGTCAAGGACGTCGGCAAGACCTCGCTGACCGGCGCGGCGACGGTCATCCTCTCCGGCCTCTCGGTCGGCTTCGAGTCGGCGGTCTACACCGCCTGGTGATCGCGCGCCGCCGTGTACGGCGCGTTCCTGCTCGGCTCCGGTGTCGTCACCGTGGCCCTGTTCGCGGTCGCGCTGGCCGGCTGCGGCCTGCTCACCACCGTCGGCGTGATCGTCGCGATGGACACCTTCGGCCCGGTCTCCGACAACGCGCAGGGCATCGCGGAGATGTCCGGCGACGTCGACGAGGAGGGCGCGCAGATCCTCACCGAGCTCGACGCGGTCGGCAACACCACCAAGGCGATCACCAAGGGCATCGCGATCGCCACCGCGGTGCTCGCCGCGACGGCGCTGTTCGGCTCCTACACCGGGGCGATCACGGACGCGCTGCGTGACGCTGCGGGCGCGGTCAACCCGGGCGACTCGTTCATCACCCAGGTCTACAGCCCGAACGTGCTCGTCGGCCTGCTCATCGGCGCCGCGGTCGTGTTCCTGTTCTCCGGCCTCGCGATCAACGCCGTCGGCCGCGCCGCCGGCGCGGTGGTCTACGAGGTGCGCCGCCAGTTCCGGGAGATCCCCGGGATCATGGAGGGCACCGGCCGCCCGGAGTACGGCAAGGTCGTCGACATCTGCACCCGCGACTCGCTGCGTGAGCTGGCCACCCCCGGCCTGCTGGCGATCCTGGCGCCGATCGCGGTCGGCTTCGGCCTCGGCGTCGGCCCGCTGGCCGGCTACCTCGCCGGCGCGATCGGCACCGGCACGCTGATGGCGGTGTTCCTGGCCAACTCCGGTGGCGCCTGGGACAACGCGAAGAAGCTCGTCGAGGACGGCCACCACGGCGGCAAGGGCTCCCTGGCCCACGAGGCGACGATCATCGGCGACACCGTCGGTGACCCGTTCAAGGACACCGCCGGCCCGGCCATCAACCCGCTGCTCAAGGTGATGAACCTGGTCTCGCTGCTGATCGCCGCTGCGATCGTCGACCTCAGCGTGGGCACCGGCGAGAACGACGTCCTGCGCATCGGCATCGCGCTGGTCGCCGCCGCGATCATCGCCGCCGCGGTCTACGTCTCCAAGCGCCGCCCGATCGCGATCGCGGACGACGCCGAGGAGAAGGTCGCCGCGAAGGCCTGACCTCGCTGCACGCGCCTGACAGGGCCCACCGGACACGGTCCGGTGGGCCCTTCGTCGTCTCCTAGGGTGACCTGCGTGGACCTCCTCGCCCCCGCCCTCGTCGACCGCCTCCGCTCGGCCCTCGAGGACGCCGGCTTCGGGTACGACGGGGTCGCCGCCCTGCTCGGCCCGACCGCCCACGCCGCGCTGGGCCGCAACGAGACCACCCCGGGCCTGCGCGCGACGCGGGGCGGCTCGCCGCTGGAGACCCTGGTCCGGCTCTGGCCGCTGCAGGCGCCGGTGTCCCGCGAGGCGGCGGACCGGCGCTGCCCGGGCTGGTCGAGCCGCTGGTGCGCGGCCGGCCTGCTCGACGTGTCGGCGGGTGAGGCCCGCGCCCTGGTCGACGTACGCCCCTACGCCGACGAGGACCGCGGCTGGTGGGTGGTCAGCGACCTCACGCCCGGGCTCGACGGGGCCCCCATCGACGTGGCGGCCGACCACGTGCTGGGCATCAGCTCGGCCTCCTCGTCGCTGGCCCAGCTCACCGTCCGGGAGCCGGTCGGCCGGGCCCTGGACCTCGGCACCGGCTGCGGCGTCCAGGCGCTGCACCTGGCCGAGCACGTCGGCGAGGTCGTCGCCACCGACGTCAACGAGCGGGCCCTGGCGATGACCCGGCTGAACGCCGCGCTCAACCGGGTCACCGTCGACGTCCGCGCGGGCAGCCTGTTCGAGCCGGTCGCCGGCGAGCGTTTCGACCTGGTCGTCACCAACCCGCCGTTCGTGGTCTCGCCGGCCACCGACGCCCGCCTGGTCTACCGCGACTCGGGCCTGCCGGGCGACGAGGTGGTGCGCCGGGTGGTCACGGGCGCGCCGCGGCACCTGAACCCCGGCGGCTGGGCGCAGGTGCTGGCGAACTGGGTGCACCGGCGCGGCGAGCCGTGGCAGGACCGGATCGGCGGCTGGCTCGACGGCAGCGGCTGCGACGCCTGGGTGGTGCAGCGGGAGGTCGCCGACCTCGCGGAGTACGTCGAGCTGTGGCTCAAGGACGCCGGGCGTGCACGGCCGGCCCGACTACGCCCAGCCGGTACGACGCGTGGCTCGCCTGGTTCGCCGAGCAGGACATCGAGGCCGTCGGCTTCGGGTGGCTGCACCTGCGTCGCACCGAGCACCTGGGGCGGCCGCCCGTCGTGCACCTGGAGGAGTGGCCCTACGAGGTCGAGCAGCCGCTGGGCCGCGAGGTGGCCGACCGGGCGCGCCGTACGGACTTCCTGGCGCGCCGACGACGACGCGTTGCTGGCCAGCCGGCTCGCAGGTGCGGGTCGACGTGCGCCAGGAGACCGTCGGCGAGGTCGGCGCCGCCGACCCGGAGACGATCGTGCTGCGCCAGCAGCGCGGGATGCGCCGCGCCCGGCAGGCCGACACGGTGGAGGCCGGGCTGGTCGGCGCCTGCGACGGCGACCTCACCGTCGGCCAGATCCTGGACGCCCTGGCGAGCCTGCTGGGCGAGGACGCGGGCGCGCTCCGCCGTGACCGGACGGCCGCCGTGCGCGAGCTCGTCGCCGACGGCTTCCTGACCGCTTGAGCCCGGAGCTCGACGGCCAGGGTAACCGACCTGCCGGCCACCGTGCCCGCGAGGGGGCAGGGGCACGGTCCGGTTGACCTCAGGCGCTACCGTGTCCACGCGAACACGCATTCGAGGGAGCCTGAGAACAAGTTGGCGAAGAAGACTGGTGCCGCCAGCGGCGCCGGACACAAGCTGGTCATCGTCGAGTCGCCTGCCAAGGCGAAGACGATCGCCGGCTACCTGGGGAACGGCTACGTCGTCGAGTCCTCGATCGGGCACGTCCGCGACCTCCCGCAGAGCGCCGCCGACATCCCCGCCAAGATCAAGGGCGAGCCGTGGGCGCGGCTCGGCGTCGACGTCGACAACGACTTCACGCCCTACTACGTGGTGTCGCGGGACAAGCAGCGCCCACATGACCAAGCTCAAGGGCCTGCTCAAGGACGCCTCCGAGCTCTTCCTCGCCACCGACGAGGACCGCGAGGGCGAGGCCATCGCCTGGCACCTCCTCGACGAGCTCAAGCCCAAGGTGCCGGTGCGCCGGATGGTGTTCCACGAGATCACCCCGCAGGCCATCAACGCCGCGGTCGACAGCCCGCGCGACATCGACATGGACCTCGTCGAGGCGCAGGAGGCCCGGCGCATCCTCGACCGGCTCTACGGCTACGAGGTCTCGCCGGTGCTGTGGAAGAAGATCATGTCCGGCCTGTCCGCCGGCCGGGTCCAGTCCGTCGCGACCCGCCTGGTCGTCGACAAGGAGCGCGACCGCATGGCGTTCCGCACCGCGTCGTACTGGGACCTCGAGGGCACCTTCGACGCCGGTGCCAAGCACGACGAGCGGATGTTCCCCGCCAAGCTGCACTCGATCGACGACAAGCGCGTCGCCCGCGGCAGCGACTTCACGTCGCTCGGCGAGCTGAAGCCCGGCTCCGCGCGTGGTGCACCTCGACCGGGCCCGCGCCGAGGCGCTGGTCACCGGGCTCGAGAACACGTCCTTCGAGATCCGCTCCGTCGAGGCGAAGCCCTACCGCCGTCAGCCCTACGCGCCGTTCCGCACGACCACGCTGCAGCAGGAGGCGTCGCGCAAGCTCGGCTACAGCGCCTCGACGACCATGTCGATCGCGCAGCGGCTCTACGAGAACGGCTTCATCACCTACATGCGCACCGACTCGACGACGCTGTCGGAGACAGCGGTCGTCGGCGGCACGGGCGCAGGCCCGCGAGCTGTACGGCCCGGAGTACGTCCCCGACAAGCCGCGCACCTACGCCTCCAAGGTGAAGAACGCGCAGGAGGCGCACGAGGCGGTCCGTCCCGCGGGCGAGAACTTCCGCACGCCCGCGCAGACCGGCCTGACCGGCGACGCAGTTCCGGCTCTACGAGCTGATCTGGATGCGCACCGTCGCCTCGCAGATGAAGGACGCCGAGGGCCGCAGCGTCACGGTCCGGCTCGGCGGGGCCGCCGCCTCCGGCGAGGACGTGGTGTTCTCCGCCTCGGGTCGCGTGATCACCTTCCACGGCTTCCTCAAGGCGTACGTCGAAGGGCGCGACGACCCGGACACCGAGTCCGACGACCGCGAGACCCGGCTGCCGAACGTCTCCGAGGGCGACAGCGTCAGCGCCGCGAGCATCAACGCCTCGGGCCACGAGACGAAGCCGCCGGCGCGCTACACCGAGGCCACGCTGATCCGCGAGCTCGAGGAGCGCGAGATCGGCCGCCCGTCGACGTACGCCTCGATCATCGGCACGATCCTCAACCGCGGCTACGTCTACAAGAAGGGCACCGCGCTGGTCCCGGCGTGGCTGGCGTTCTCGGTGATCCGGCTGCTCGAGGAGCACTTCACCCGGCTGGTGTCCTACGAGTTCACCGCCGGGATGGAGGACGTCCTCGACGAGATCGCCGAGCGGGCGCCGGGACCGGAACACCGAGCTGGCCGACGTTCTACTTCGGCAGCGGCGACGTCGAGGGGCTCCAGAAGCTGGTCACCGAGCTCGGCGAGATCGACGCCCGCGAGCTGGCGACGTTCCCGATCGCCGACGGCATCGACCTGCGGGTCGGCCGCTACGGCCCCTACATCGAGTCCTCCCCGCCCGACGGCGGCGACGCGGCGCCGGTCCGGGCCAACGTGCCCGAGGACCTGCCGCCCGACGAGCTGACGCTCGAGAAGGCCAAGGAGCTGCTGGCCAACCCGGCCGGCGAGGAGACGCGGCTCGGCGAGGACCCGGAGTCCGGGCTGGTCGATCGTGGCCAAGAACGGCCGCTACGGCCCCTACGTCACCGAGCTGCTGCCCGAGGACGCGCCGAAGTCGCGCAAGCCGCGCACCGGCTCGCTGTTCAAGTCGATGAACCTCGACACGATCACGCCTCGAGGACGCGCTCGACGCTGCTCACGCTGCCGCGCGTGGTCGGCGTCGACCCGGAGACCGGTGACGAGATCACCGCCCAGAACGGTCGCTACGGGCCCTACCTGAAGAAGGGCACCGACTCGCGGTCGATCGACTCCGAGGAGCAGCTGCTGACGATCACGCTCGAGGAGGCGCAGGCGATCTACGCGCAGCCCAAGCAGCGGGGTCGGGCGGCGGCCGACCCGGGCAAGGAGGTCGGCACGGACCCGGTCAGCGGCCAGACGGTCGCGGCTGAAGAGCGGCCGGTTCGGCCCCTACGTCACCGACGGCGAGTTCAACGCGACCCTGCGCCAGGGCGACGACGAGTCCACGCTCACGATCGAGCGGGCCGCCGAGCTGCTCGCCGAGCGGCGCGCCAAGGGCCCGGCGAAGAAGGCGGCCAAGAAGGGCGCCAAGAAGACCGCGAAGAAGTCGACGGCCAAGAAGACCGCGCAAGAAGACCGCCGAAGAAGGCGCGCGAAGAAGCCGAGCGCGAAGAAGGCCTGAGCGGTCGCGGTCCCCGTAGGGTGAGGCCGTGAGTGAGCGGACGGCCGAGCACGGCGTGAGCGGAGCTGCGGCACGCGCCCACGCACTCGCTCGCCGCGGTGCTGCGGATCCGCGACTTCCGCAACCTCTGGATCGGGCTGGGGCTGTCCAGCCTGGGCGACTGGATGGGGCTGCTGGCGCTGACCGCGATGGCGAACGCCAGCGCCGACTCCTACGCCGGCAAGAACTACGCGATCGCGACCGTGCTGTTCCTCCGGGTGCTGCCGGCCCTGGTGATGGGGCCGATCGCGGGGTACGTCGCCGACCGGCTCGACCGCCGCCGCACGCTGATCTGGGGCGACTACATCCGCGGCGCGCTGTTCCTCACCATCCCGATCGTCGGCACGCTCTGGTGGATCTTCGTGGTCACCGTGCTGGTCGAGGCGGTCAGCCTGGTGTGGGGACCGGCCAAGGACGCGACGGTGCCCAACCTGGTGCCGCGGCACCGGCTCGAGGCCGCCAACCAGATCAGCCTCGCCACCACCTACGGCTCGGCCCTGCCGGCGGCGGCGATCTTCGCGGGGCTGACCCTCGTCGACAAGTTCTACCGGCACGTCTTCGACGGCTTCGTCGGCGGGCCGATCGACCTCGCGCTCTACTTCAACGCTTTCTCCTTCATCGTCTCCGGGGTCGTGATCTCCCGGCTCAAGCACATCCCGCAGCGGCCCGGCCTCCGTCGAGGGCGACGGCAACGCGTTCCGGGTGATCGTCGACGGCTGGAAGTACGTCGGCACCACGCCCGTCGTACGCGGCCTGGTGATCGGCATCATCGGCGCGTTCGCCGCCGGCGGCGTCGTGATCGGGCTGGCGCGCACCTACGTGTCCGACCTCGGCGGCGGCGACTCCGGCTACGGCCTGCTGTTCGGCACGGTCTTCGCCGGGCTCGGGCTCGGCATGTGGCGCGGACCCCGGCTGCTGCACGGCCTCTCGCGCCGGCGGCTCTTCGGCATCGCGCTGACGCTGACCGGGCTGCTGCTGTTCCCGCTCGCCCTGGTCCAGCAGCTGCCGGTCGTCGTCGGGCTGACCGCGCTGCTCGGCTTCTTCGCCGGGGTCGGCTGGATCACCGGCAACACCATGCTCGGCCTGGAGGTGCCCGACGAGGTCCGCGGTCGGACGTTCGCCTTCGTCGGCTCGATGATCCGGCTCGCGCTCTCGGTCGTCCTCGCCGTGGCGCCACTGCTGGCCGGGCTGATCGGCACGCACGACATCGGCCCGACCGACACGAACGGCGACCCCTACCTGGTCTACAACGGTGCGGCGTTCACGTTCCTGATCGCGGCGGTGCTGATGACCGCTGTCGGCGTCACGTCGTACCGTCAGATGGACGACCGGACGGGAACCACGCTTGATGACCGACCTGCGGCACGCCTTCTCCGGGTCGACCGGCGTCTACGCCGCGACCGGCTGCTTCGTCGCGCTCGAGGGCGGCGAGGGCGCCGGGAAGTCCACCCAGGCCAAGGCTCTCCGCTCCTGGCTGCGAGGCGGAGGGGTACGACGTCGTGCTGACCCACGAGCCGGGGGACACCGCGGTCGGCCAGAAGCTGCGGCAGATCGTGCTCGACCCGGCGACCGGGGAGATCTCGCACCGCACCGAGGCGCTGCTCTACGCCGCCGACAAGGCCGAGCACGTCGACCGGGTGGTGCGCGCCGGCGCTCGCGCGCGGGGCCGTCGTCGTGACCGACCGCTACGTCGACTCGACGCTGGCCTACCAGGGCGCCGGCCGCGACCTCGCCGACCGTGAGGTGGAGCGGGTCGCGCGCTGGGCGACCGGTGACCTGCGGCCGCACCTGACCGTGCTCCTCGACCTGCCCCCGGAGCAGGGGCTGACCCGGTTCGAGGAGCGCGACCGCATCGAGGCCGAGTCGGTGGAGTTCCACGAGCGGGTCCGTGAGATGTTCCTCCAGCTGGCCGCGCGCGCCGCCGGAGCACTACCTCGTGGTGGACGCCCGCCGGCCGGTCGAGGAGATCACCGCCGAGATCCGGTCGCGGCTGCGCCCCTGCTCGACCAGGCCACCCGCCGGCCCGTCGACCCGACCCCCACGCGGCCGACGACGCGGACGCGCAGACCAGAGGAGCCGACGCGTGACCACGCGGCCGACCCCTCGACGGCCACCGGAGGCGTGTGGGGCTCCCTCGTCGGGCAGCAGCACGCGGTCGCCCCGCTCCGCGCCGCGGTCGCGGGTCACGGGATGACGCACGCCTGGCTGTTCACCGGCCCGCCCGGATCCGGCCGCTCCAACGTCGCCCTGGCTTTCGCCGCGGCGCTCCAGTGCGAGCGCGGCACCGGTTGCGGCGAGTGCCACGCCTGCCGCACGGCGCTCGCCGGTTCGCACCCCGACGTGAGCATCACCCGTTCGGAGACGTCGATGCTCTACATCGACGACATGCGCGAGCTGGTGCACCGCTCCGCGCTCGTCCCCGGTCGAGAGGCGCTACCAGATCATGGTCATCGAGGACGCCGACCGGCTCGGTGACCAGCGCGCACCGGCAACACGCTGCTCAAGGCGATCGAGGAGCCGACGCCCAAGACCGTCTGGCTGCTGTGCGCGCCCACCGTCGAGGACGTGCTCCCGACGATCCGGTCCCGCTGCCGCAACATCACGCTCGCCACTCCGACCGCGCGGGAGGTGGCCCGGTTCCTGGTCGAGCAGCACGGCATCGGCGAGTCGGTCGCGGCGTTCGCGGCCCGCGCCAGCCAGGGACACATCGGCCGGGCCCGGGCGCTCGCCACGGACGAGAAGACCCGCAACCGGCGCCGTGAGGTGGTGGCCCTCCCGGGTGGTCTGACCTCGCTCGGTGCCTGCATGAACGCCGCCGCCAACCTGGTGGACATCGCCAAGGACGAGACTGCCGCGCTGACCGAGCGCAGCAACGCCCGAGAGCAGACGGAGCTCGAGGCGCTCTACGGCGACGACCGGAAGTCCAAGGCCTCCCGGGCCTACCGGGCCGGGCTGCGGGAGCTCCAGCACAGCCAGAAGCAGCGGGAGAAGCGCCGGGTGATGGACGTCGATCGACCGGGGGCTGATGGACATCATGTCGGTCTACCGCGACGCCATCGCCCTGCAGACCGGTGCGCGCAGCGACCTCGTCAACGAGGAGGTCCGCGACCAGGTCGTCGACCTGGCCCGACGGTCCACCCCGGAGCAGAACCTCCGCCGGATCGACGCGATCTTCGCGGCCCGCGAACAGATGATGGAGTTCAACACCGCACCCGCTCCTGGCCCTGGAGTCGATGATGGTCGAGCTCCGGATCCGCTGAGCACGGTGATTCACCTCCGCCCCCTACAGTTGGCCGGGTGACCTCCTCCCGCCGCACCGTGGCTGCTGCTCGCCGTGCTCGCGATGGTGCTGTCCGGCTGCGGCTTCCTGGGCGCCGTCGGACGGCAAGCAGTCCGGGTCGGAGCCCACGCTGACGCCGAGCCCGATCGACTCGACCGGTCCGGAGGCCACGGCGAGCGCCGAGCCGTCGCTGGCCCGCTTCTACGACCAGAAGCTGACCTGGAAGAAGTGCCGCGACACCGACGAGTGCTCGACCCTGACCGTGCCGCTCGACTACGCCAAGCCCGACGGGCGCACGATCAAGCTCGCCCTGCTCCGGGTGCCGGCCCAGGACCGCAAGCGTCGCGTCGGCTCCCTGATCGTGAACCCGGGCGGTCCCGGCGGCTCCGGCGTCGAGTACGCAGCCTCGGGCAACGCCTCCTTCGGTTCCGAGCTGCTCGCCGGCTTCGACATCGTCGGGTTCGACCCGCGCGGCGTCGGCCAGAGCACCCCGCTCGAGTGCGAGGACACCCAGGCCCTCGACACCCTGATCGCCTCCGACCCGGACCCGGACACCCCGGCCGAGACGAGGTACTCCGACGGGCTGCTCAGGCAGCTCGGCGCGGACTGCCTGGAGCGACAGCGGCGCGTTGGTGCGCCACATGTCCACGGTCGAGGTGGCCAAGGACGTCGACGTGCTCCGGGCGGCGCTCGGCGACCACAAGCTGAGCTACTTCGGCGCGTCGTACGGCACGTTCATCGGCGCGACGTACGCCGACATGTTCCCGGACCAGGTGGGCCGGATGGTCCTCGACGGCGCGCTCGACCCGTCGCTGTCGACCCTCGATCTGAGCCTGGTGCAGGCCAAGAGCTTCGAGGTCGCCCTGCGCGCGTACGTCGGGGCGTGCGTCGACCGCGGCGGCTGCTTCCTGGGCAGCACCGTCGACGCGGGGACCCAGCGGATCCGCCAGTTCCTCGACACCGTGGAGAAGGACCCGCTGCCCGGGAACGGGTCGCGCCGGCTCGAGGCGGGCAACGCCCTGCTCGGCGTCTGGCTCCCGCTGTACCGCAAGTCCTACTGGCCGATCCTCGACCAGGCGCTCGAGGCCGCGTTCGGGGCGACGGCGCGTTGCTGCTGTCGCTCGCCGACGCCTACGTCTCCCGCGGGCCGGACGGCTACCAGGACAACTCGCTCGAGGCGCTGTACGCGGTGAACTGCCTGGACCACGACGACGGCATCCCCAGCTCCGAGGTCGAGACGTACCTCCCGCGCTTCGAGAAGGCGTCCCCGACCTTCGGCGCGGTCTTCGCCTACGGCTTGTCGGCATGCGAGAACTGGCCGGTGCACTCCGAGCCGCAAGGGTGAGCCGGTCGAGGCGAAGGGCGCCGCGCCGATCATGGTGGTCGGCACCACGCGCGACCCCGCCACGCCCCTGGTGTGGGCCGAGTCGCTCGCCGACCAGCTCGACTCGGGCGTGCTCGTCAAGCGCGACGGCGACGGGCACACCGGCTACAAGTCCGGCAACCCCTGCGTCGACCAGGCCGTCGAGGCGTACCTGGTCCAGGGCAAGGTGCCGCAGGCCGAGGTGGACTGCTGACATGACCCGCTACGGCGCCCAGTACGGGCCGGACATCACGTTCCTCGGCGTCGACCGCTGCACGCTCGACGAGCCGGAGACCTACGCCGACGCCGACGTCGTGATCCTCGGCGCGCCCTTCGACGGGGGTACGTCGCACCGGCCGGGCACCCGCTTCGGCCCCATGGCGATCCGGCAGACCGACTACCTCGGTCATGACGGCTCGCGACCGCACCTGGCGCTGCGCGTGGACGCCCTGCGTGACCTGCGGGTCGTCGACGCGGGTGACGTGGAGATGTACTCCGGCGACGTCGAGCGCTCCATCGCCTCGCTCGAGGAGGCCGTGCACGCCGTGGCGGCCGCGGGCGCCGTACCCCTCGTCCTCGGCGGCGACCACACCATCGCCCTGCCCGACGCGACCGGGGTGGCCCGCCACCTCGGCTTCGGCCGGGTCTCGATGCTGCACTTCGACGCGCACGCCGACACCGGGCACATCGAGTTCGGCTCGCTCTACGGCCACGGCCAGCCGATGCGTCGCCTGATCGAGTCCGGTGCGCTGCGCGGCGACCGTTTCCTGCAGATCGGGCTGCGCGGCTACTGGCCGCCGCCCGACACGCTGTCCTGGATGGCCGAGCAGGAGATGCGGTCCTACGAGATGACCGAGATCGGCGCGCGCGGCCTCGAGACCTGCCTGACCGAGGCGTTCACGATCGCGACCGACGACTGCGACGGGGTGTTCCTGTCCGTCGACGTGGACGTCTGCGACCCCGGGCACGCCCCGGGCACGGGCACGCCGGAACCGGGCGGCCTCACCGCCCGGCAGCTGCTCGACTCCGTCCGCCGGATCTGCCTGGAGCTGCCGGTCGTCGGTATCGACATCGTCGAGGTGTCCCCGCCGTACGACCACGCCGAGATCACCGCGGCCCTCGCCAACCGGGTCGCCCTCGAGGCACTCTCCGGCATGGCCGCCCGCCGGCAGGGGCTCTCCCACGACCCCGCGGGCCCGCTGCTCGAGGGCCGCTGACCCAGGTCGCTGCTCAGCCGCGCGTCCGTCGACCGGATTCGGCAGCGGCAACCGGTTTCCGTATACTCGTCCGGCGTGCCCGGCTGACCGGTCGGGCACCGCGCCGCCTTAGCTCAGTCGGTAGAGCGTCTCACTCGTAATGAGAAGGTCGTCGGTTCGATTCCGACAGGCGGCTCCAGCAAAACCCCAGGTCAGAGCCCCTTTTTGGACGACCGTGGTCAACTGTGCCAGGGGTGGTGGGTCGAAGGTAAGCCCATAGATAAGCCAATGTCCGCACTCGGTCGGCCACAGCGCCTCCTCCATCCGGTCGGTAGCGACTTCTTCTGGCTTCAGGAGAATGGATTCCATCGGTCGCCTCCGTCCTGTGAGCACTCGGAGATCGGCGCCTACGGGGTAACGCACCAGGGCGCAGTCGATGAGTGAAGAGGTTGAGTGTTGCGCGAGCATGCGGCAACGCTCCGACGGTGGCCTTTCCAACAGCGACTCTTCGCTGCGCGGCTGACCGACGCAACCATGTTGGCGGAGCGGTCTCGGTGTGTTCGATCACCTACGCCTTGGCGCTCTGACGTGATGGGATGATCTCAGGCACGGGGGTCAGCGTTTGGGAGTGAGTCCGTATGCGCATCACCATTGATACACGGGAAGACAGTTACGAGGATGCCCTTGGCGTCCTCCGTCGTGCCTACGGGCGGCACCGCTTGGCCCGCAAGGCGGAGGAGTCGCCGCGGTACCCGAGGCGGTCGACTCGAGCGACGGCGGCGCAGTGGCGGAGGAATCGGACAACCGGTCCGCTTCCGGAGCGGTCGCAGGACGCGGGGTCGAGGAAGCCTTCGGCGAAGGGGACCAGGAAGTCGGCTGCCAAGCGGACCTCTGCAACCAGGGCCGCCGCCGAGTCGCCGGTCTCGAAGTCCACGGGCAAGAGAGCCGCCGGCAAGAAGGCCGCTCGCGGTGCGCCTGCCCACGGCCGACCGGGGGCACCACGGAATCGGTCCGCATCCGGCGTCGCAGCCAACACTGCACCGCGCGGACAGTCGGAGGCCGTGCGCGCCTGGGCCCAGGAACAAGGGATGCAGGTGCGTGCCAGGGGGCGGATGCCCGCCAAGGTGATCGCCGCGTACCTGGAGGCACACAACGCTTGATGGGTTCCTTAGCAACCCGAGGCGAGGCAGCTGACGACGTGCACTTGCGGCGTCGCACCTCCCCCCTTGGGCATCTCACCGGCTCGCTGTGAGCCGTCTCGACAGATCCGGGCGTGTAGGTCGTATCCGTCCGCGGGAGGGATGTCCGGCGTCGGTCGGGCGACCCTCGACGCGCGAAAACCAGGAGAGAACCGTCGCCGATCCCGCATAGCGTGGTCGCATCATGACCGCGCTCACCACCGAAACCGTCACACCGGACCGGCCGCGCCCGGCGCCTGAGGGGACCGACCCGTCCCGCAGGATCGACGCGTCGCGGATGAGGAGCCCGGTGGCGATGGCCGCGCTGGCCGCGTCCGCGGTGGGAGCAATCGGGATGACGCTCGGCACCGTCGTGGCCGGGCAGCTCGCCGAGGACCCGACCCGGGGCCTGGTCTGGTTGCTCGCGATCTGCCTCGTCGGTGCGGCCGTGGTCGACACCTCCGGGAAGATCGCCTGGGTCGGCTGCTCGGACCGCGCGGAGGGCCGGCTGCGCGAGGACCTGCTCCGGGCGGCGCTGCGCCAGCCGCTGTCCGCGCTGAGCGAGCAGGCGGTGGGCGAGGTCCTCGATCGGATCGACGACGACACCCACGAGGTGGGCAACCTCGTGCGGTGGCAGATCTGGATGGTGGCCCGCACCCTCTTCGCCACCCTGCCGATGTGGGTGGTCGCCGGCGTCACCTGGTGGCCGTCCTTCATCCTCTTCCCGGTGCTCGGCGAGTGTCACGTGGCTCGCCATCCGGTCGCTGCTCGGTGAGATCTCGCGCCGCAAGGTCGTCGAGGAGATGGCGTGGACCGACCACGCGGCCGTGCTCGAGGAGGGGATCGCCGGCCGCGACGACCTGCGCACCAGCCTGGGCCAGGCGCACGTCGTCCGGCGCGTCGCGCGGCTCTCCGCCGACGTGCACGCGAAGTTCAAGGCTGTCGTCGACGTCGAGAGCCGCCTGGTCCGACGTGCCGGCGTCCTGCTCCACGCGCTGCTGGCGGGCATCGCGGTCGCCGGGGTGGCGCTCGCGTCCGGCGGCAGCCTCTCGGTCGCCCAGCTGGTGACGCTGTTCCTGGTCACCTCGACGTTCGTCGGCCAGATCGCGATGGTGGCCTACCACCTGCCGGACCTGCAGGCCGGCCTCGGAGCCGTCATCCGACTGCGGCAGATGCTCGCCGTCCCGCCCGAGCCGGAGGGCGGGAGCCCGCTCCCCGAGGGGCCTCTCGACCTGGAGCTGCGCGGCCTCCACTTCTCCTACACGGAGGGCACGTTCGCGTTGCAGGGTATCGACCTGCAGGTCCCTGCGGGCCAGACCGTCGCCCTGGTCGGCCGCACGGGCTCCGGCAAGTCGACGCTGGCTGCGCTCGTCTCGCGCGCGATGGAGCCGCCACGCGGCACGGTGTTCCTCGGCGGCACCGACGTCCGGGACCTCGATCTGCAGCGCCTGCGGCGTGCGGTCGGGGTGGTCACGCAGCGCACGGAGATCCTCGCGGGCACCCTCGCGGAGAACATCACGCTCTTCGCCGAGCTCCCGCGCAGCACGGTCGAGGCGGCGGTGGTGGAGCTGGGCCTGGACGGCTGGGTCGCCAGTCTGCCCGACGGCCTCGACACCCTGCTAGGTCCCGGCGGCACGTCGCTCTCGGCGGGCGAGGAGCAGCTCGTCGCCTTCGCCCGCCTGCTGGTCCGTGACGTGCGCGTGGTCGTGCTCGACGAGGCCACCGCGCGCATGGACCCGCTCACGGAGCGCCGTGTGGTGGCAGCCGCCGACCGGCTGCTCGCGTCCCGGACGGGCATCCTCGTCGCCCACCGGCTGTCCACGATCGAGCGGGCCCCGCTGGTCGCCGTACTCGAGCGCGGGCGCATCGTCCAGCAGGGCGCCCGCACAGAGCTCGCCGTGGCGCCCGGGCCGTTCCGCGACCTGCTGGAGGCCAGCCGCACGGACCATGGCCACGACCTGCCCGCCGGGGACGGCATCGACGCCAAGGGAGTGGTCGCGGCCGAGCTCTCCGAGGCGGAGAGCACCGGCGTCGGGGCGCGCCGTCGCTCCGGCCCGCCGCCCGAGATCGATGACGTCGGCACGGGTCCCTCCCTGGCGCGCGGCATCGCGCACGCGCTGGCGGTGCGTCCGGCGTGGGGTGCCCTGGGAGCTCTCCTGTTCCTGGTCGCCTCGCTCGCCGGCGCGCAAGGGGCCGTCACCGGGCTGCTCTGGGGACGCGTCGTCGAGGAACTCCAGCGTGGCGGGAGCCCCACGTGGCTGACCGGCGCGGTCGTGGTGAGCCTGCTCGCCGCGCCCGTCCTGCTGGCCAACGCCTTCTGGCGCTACCCCCAGTGGTGGGTCGAGGTGATGCTCCGGGCGCGGATGGCGGTGCTGTACGGCCAGACGCGGCAGCGCCGCCTCGCGCGGACTCCGCCGGGCGAGGTCGTCGCACGCTCGATGGACGCCGACCGCTACGCCAGGTACGCCGACCGCTGGGTCGACTTCGTCAACGGCCTGATCATCGCCACCGTTACCGCGCTGCTCGCCGGCACCTGGATGGCCGGCGCTGTACTGCTCGCCGTGATGCTCGCCTCGGCACTGGCCTCGACGTTCGGCCGGCCGATCGCGGGCCGCTCGGCGGCCGCCGCGTCCACGGCCCGGGCGGGGTTCGGCCGCGCCCTCGTCTCGGCGCTGGACTCCGCGCGCACCATCAAGCTGGCGGCCGCCGTCCCCGAGCTCCATGCTCACCTGCGCCGCGTGGACTCCGGCCGCGTCGCTGCGGCGGTGAAGGAGCACCGGGTCCAGGCCTTCCTCGACGGGGTGCCCACGGTCATGGTGCAGTGCGGCGTCGTGACGGCCTGGGCGATCTACTTCTCGGGCGGCTGGAGCCTCGCGATCGCCCTGCTCGTGGCCAACGCGGTCGGTGGCTTCGACTGGTTCGGCCGGGTCGCCGGGATGGTCGTCACCGAGGCGCCGGGGACGCGGGCCTGGCAGAAGGAGACCAGCCGGTTCGCGGGCGGCGCCGACCTGATGGACCTTCCGTCCCGGGTGGACCTCGTCAGCGGGGACGCCCCGGAGCCCGAGCCGGTCCAGCGCGTGCCGTTGGAGCGCGTGGAGCTCTCCGGCTTCTCGGCGGTACACGACGACGGCACGATCGGCGTCAGCAGCGTCGACCTCACCGTGGAGGCCGGCGAGCTGGTGCTGCTGGTCGGGCAGGTCGGCTCCGGCAAGTCAAGCCTGCTCGCCGCACTCGCCGGCCTCATCGAGCACTCCGGCGTACTGCTCTGGAACGGTCGGGAGGTCACCGACCCTCAAGCGTTCCTCCGGCCCGCGCAGGTCGCGCACGTCGCCCAGGTGCCGCGGGTGCTGTCCGGCAGCTTCTCCGACAACGTTCTCCTGGGCCACCGGCGGGCTTCGACGCCCGGTCTCCGACGCCCGGTTGGCACGCGACATCGACGAAGCCGGTGGGAAGGACGCCCTCGTTGGGCACCGTGGCGTCCGGCTCTCCGGCGGACAGGTCCAGCGGCTTGCACTCGCACGAGCGCTGGCTGCCGACGCCGAGCTGCTCCTGGCCGACGACGTCTCCAGCGCACTTGACGCCGCTACCGAAATCGAGCTGTGGGAAGCCCTCCGCCAGCGGCGGAGAACCGTGATCGGAGCTACCGCGAAACGGGCCGCCCTCGCCCAGGCCGACCGGGTCGTCGTCCTCGTCGGCGGCGAGGTCGCCGCTACCGGCCCTTGGCACGAGCTGGCATCTGCTTGGAGTCACCTCGCAGGTTA